>JBCDKS010000006.1:0-190241 GCA_038746275.1 Pseudomonadota bacterium
GTAAGCTGCCCGTCTGTTGTCCCCGCCGTCGGGATGGATGTCGGGGAAGGGCCGCTTTATCCAAACATGTGATCAGGTTTCGGTAAGCTGCCCGTCTGTTGTCCCCGCCGTCGGGATGGATGTCGGGGAAGGGCCGCTTTATCCAAACAATTGATTTGGCGGTAGCAATCGCACTCAATGACACGTGTGCTCGAAAGCGGAAAGCCATGCCGACACCAATCACGACGCTGGACGATTTGCTGGCCCATTACGGAGAAGCGGTTCCCATGGCGCGGGCCAAGGAAACAGCGGTCATCAATGATGCATACCGTCGGCTCATCCAGGCGGCTCCGTTTTTCGCTGTTGCCAGTATCGGGCCGGAGGGCATGGATTGCTCCCCTCGGGGCGATGGTCCGGGTTGCGTGCAAATTTTGGACGATCATACTGTGGCCTTCGCCGATAGGCGCGGCAACAACCGTTTGGACACACTGCGCAACATCGTGGTCGATCCACGGGTCGCGCTGCTGTTTCTCATCCCGGGGTGGAACGAGTGCCTTCGCATTAACGGCCAAGCCCTGGTGACGGCAGATGCGGACCTGCTCGATGGCTTTGTTGTCAACGGTCAGCGCCCTGTTACGGCTGTGGTGGTGAGGATCGACACCATGTATTTCCAATGCGCTCGCGCGATCAAACGAGCTGGATTGTGGGATGCCGAATCTCGCATAGACCCGGCAAATTTACCCAAGGCGGGAGAACTGGTCCGGTCGGTGGTCCAAGACTTCGACGCAAAGACCTATGATGCCGGTTTGCAAGAGCGGCAGGCGAAGACGTTGTATTGAGCCGCGACAACCGATAGCGCATTTTCAATGCGCCACCGGTTGAACCAACATGCCTGGCTGCTCTTAACGCACGCCCAACCGCATTACATGGCGAGCCATCATCAGTTCTTCGTTGGTGGGGATGACGAACAGGCGCACGCGGCTTCGGTCTGTGCTGATCACCTGGCCGTTTTCACGGTTCCGGGTGGCGTCCAATTCCATGCCCAAAAAAGTCATGTTTTCGCAAACCCGCTCGCGGATCTGGAACGCATTTTCGCCGATACCGCCCGTGAACACGACGGCGTCCAAGCCGCCCATGATCACAGCCATCGCGCCAATTTCGCGTCGAATGCGGGTTACGTAATAGTCCAGCGCCTGTGCAGCGGCTGGTTCTTGTGAGACCAGCAAACGGCGCATGTCACTTGATACACCCGAGAGACCCAGCAGCCCGGACTCGCGATAGAGCATGTGCTCAATTTCTGCCGCATCCATTTTCATCTGGTGCATCAAATACAGCACCACACCGGGGTCCAATTGTCCGCAACGCGTGCCCATGGGCAGGCCATCAAGCGCGGAAAAGCCCATTGTGGACCCCAGCGAGTGGCCGTCGCGGATGGCGCACATGCTGGCACCGTTTCCCAGATGGGCAACGACCACATTTCCATCCTGATAAAAAGGCGCGATTTCATCCAACCGGCCGGATATGTATTCGTAGGACAGGCCGTGAAAGCCGAAACGCCTCACTCCTTTGTCATAAAGAGCGCGCGGCAGGGCAAATGTGTCGTTGACCCACGGGTGTGTTCGATGAAACGCTGTGTCAAAACACCCGATCTGCGGCGCATTGGGAAACGCGGCGCGTGCTGCGGCAACCCCGGCCAGATTGTGCGGTTGATGCAACGGCGCAAACGGCGTGAGCGCGTCGAGTTGGTTCAGCGTGTCATCGGTCAGAACCACCGGAGCGGCAAAATCCACACCGCCATGGACAATCCGGTGCCCCACCGCTTCCACCACCAAATCCGGTAAGATGTCATCCAGTGCAGCCAAGAGGATAGGCAGGCCAGCGCCGGGATCAGGCGCCGCATCCTCTGTGATATCGGTGTCGATGATCACCGTGCCATCGGCCCGCTTCACCTTGAGATGCGCGTCCGTACCGATGCCGTCCAGCTGGCCGGTGAACAGGGCTGTGGGTTCATGGGCTGCGGAAAACAAACCGAATTTTACGGAAGAGGATCCAGCGTTGAGCGTCAGGATCGAGGCGTCGCCCATTGTGTCTTGCCCTATGAGATTTCAGTACCGCGCTCGCCCAACCTTTTCACGGACCGGCACAGTTGCATAGGGACTGAGGCTTAACCTGTATTGTTCGTGCCAGATCGCACAACGCCAAGCCATGCGTAGTCTCGGTAAAGAGGGGTGAGCGTTGTCGTGCCGTGGCAGCGCCGGGCCACGGTTGCCAGCGCCTCTTCGAGATGGATACGCGGGGTCACATGAAACCTCGCCAACCATGTGTGAAGCCCATTCTTGAACCACGTTGGCAGCCGCGCCTGTTGCCCGAAATCCACCACATGGAGTGATCCGCCCGGCGCGAGAACGTCCACCGCCTGTTCCAAAGCGCCTTCCCAATCCGGTATCATGGACAGGCCGTAGGAGATGAAGATGCGGTCAAAGGACGGGCGCCCGAAAAGCGTCTGTGGATCGAATGCGCAAGCGTCGCCCTGCGCTAACTGCACCCGATTGGCCACGATGTCCTTTGCGAGTGTTAACCGTGCGGATTTCAGCATTTCTGCAGAAATATCCAATCCAAACATCTGTGTGTCGGAAAACAGTCGGCGCGCCTTCGCCAGATTGCGCCCAGTACCGCAGGCAATCTCCAAAACGGCATCGCCGCCCTGGGGCCTTAGTTCTTTCAGCAGTCGATCACGGCCTAGCAGATAGTATTTGCGGGTCAGATCGTAGACATGCCGCTGATTGCGATACACGCCGTCCATCAAATCGCCGTGGTGAACGGCCTCAGGCATTGCCTCAAGTAGGGGCGATGGCAATGGTGATGGTGGCTTCGTGTCCATGATCAGCCCGCGAACACATAAAGATGCGTTCCACCATAGATTGCTGAGCGGTCCTGTGCCGTTAGTTCCTGCGATCGTGCCGCGCGGTAGTCCCAACGGTCCAACACGTTGTGGTCAACCCGACCCGGCAAGATGCTTTGAATGCCCGCTGTACGGAACAAGACTTTTGCCCCCGGCGCAGCAGTGCGGGTGATCTGCGCCCACAAAGCGTTGAGTTGTTCATCGTTCATCCAGTCCTGCGCGTCCAACAAGATGTAGTGGTTTTGTGAACCGGCCGGTTGGTTGGCCAAAACGTCGGTGAAGGAGCGATTGAGCGGGGTGATCCGATCAGCCCGCTCGCTGAGACGCGCGAAGTGGGTCTGCTGCAGGTAAGGTGGCAAAGACCCGGACGTGCCCTCATATCGACGTCCGAAGGCCTGCCAAGCGAAGTAGTTTTCGTGAAACGGGAAGTCGCACATCAGCTTACGAAGCCGTTCCCTCAACACGGCTTGAATGTCGCCATCGGCCGCCCCGGCAAGCGCCTCATACTGTTGCGGCGGCATGCCCAAACCAACAAGAGACGCACGGTTGTTGATGATTTTGCGCACTAGTTTGCGGTCGATGAGCGGCGCGATCTGCGTGTCGAAAAACTGCTTCTGCCCGCCCAGCGTCTTGGCGTGCAGCACATCTTTGACCTTGACGCCAAACAAGCGTGCAAGCGTGTGGGCGGACCCGATAAACCAGCCCAGCAGGCCATGGCGATAAAACCCGCGATCAAACAGGTCCAACGGCCTGCGACCGGTCAGCCAACTGCTGATGCCCTTGCGCCCTTCCCAATAGGCACGGTCCCGTTCCGTCAGTTTGGGCAAAACCTGCTGGCGCAACAGCTTTGCGCTGCCGACACGGTCCGCGTGCCCGAAGACCTGAAAATAGGCATCGTGATCCCCCAACGATTGGGCGGCCGCTTTTTTCAGTTCCAGCAGGGCGATGTGGGCGGGCGATAAGTCCACGGCCAAAATGCGTCCCGGATCGGCGGTGAGATAGGACATCACGTTGCACCCGCCAGATGCGATGCAGATCATGGTATCGCCCGGCTGAATGTCGAGCCCTGCCATGTCTGCCACCGGGTCTTCCCATATTTGGGGATAGACCATGCCGGTGAACGCGGACGAAAACAGCCGTTCGACGAAACCGCTGCGGCTCAACGCCTTGTTCTGGTGAACGGCTTCGCCCAACTGGTCGCGGACGGCGGCTTTGGTGGTAGGCATGACAAATCCGGTGGCGTCCGCAAGGGACGGATAAGCGTGTTTTTGCGAGTCTTATGTCAACCGCATGACGGTTGAGGGGAGTGCCTGAGGCGGCGGGGGGAAAAACTGCAATAAAAAACGGGCGGTGGTGGCCGCCCGTTTGTCGTTATCCCTTGAAGGCGCTGAAACCTATTCGCCGTAGAAGCAGCGGTTGGCCACATAAGACGACGCGCCGCGGTTTTGGTATTGGCGCTTCCAGCGGTTGGCCTGGGAACGGCTGCCGGGTCCGCGACCCACCGCCCACCAGCCTTGTCCAGCATTGGGGCTGTTTGAAAAGTCCACACTCCAGACGTTTCCGCCCACGCGGTTGGCCTGACGTCTTGCCCGGCTGCGGCTCTGGTAAGCACCGGCAAAGGCAAAGAAGCCACAGCTGTCAGCCGCTTGCGCGGGGGCTGTGTTTGTCACCGTGTCGGCAGTGAAAGCGGTGGCCGCAAGGGCAAGAGTGATGGCGGCGGTTGCAAGAATTTTCATGATTGGGCTCCTCGGTATTCCTGGATTTCACAGTTCTGGTTTTGAGAATTGAAGTATGCCTCACGCAAAATGACAAGGCTGTGTACATGATCACACGCACAGAATTTTAGTTCGAGAGATCGAAAGAACCAAGGGTGCGCCCCATGTCCCACGCGATGAAGGGCGCCGGTTCTGGAGGCACCGACGCCCTTCATGCAGCTCAGGTCATGTTTGAAGCAGCGCCCTTGGGAGCGGCGCATGCTTGGGAGGGAAGCGCTTCAAACTGGCCTGTCTCGGGCCTGTCTCGGGCCTGTCTCGGGCCTGTCTGGGATTTTGTTCAGTAGTTGTAGCTGACGTAGAAGCAGCGTTTTGCGGTATAGGCATCATGAACGCCCCAGTTTTGCCATTGGTTGCGCACTTGACGGGCGGTGTATGGCTGTAAGGGCCCTTGCGCCACAACCCAGTAGCCTTTGCCCGCATTGGGGCTGTTGGAACGGTCGAGGTCCAGCACGGTGCCGCCAACGCGATTGGCCTGACGGTGGGCGTTTGATTTAACTTGGTAAGCACCGGCAAAAACGTAAGTGCCGCAGACGGCGTCACCGGCCAAGGCAGGGGCTGCGCTGGTGAGTGTGGTGGCTGTGATGGCGGCTGCGATGATGGTTTTGAGAGTTGGCATGGATCGGTCCTCGATGATCTTGTGTTTGCAAGTGGTGCAGCGAAAGGAGTGTGGTGCGATGCTGCCAGATCACAATGTCAAACCCTGCTTGAACCGATCCTGAAGCCGTCATGCAGCTTTTGTTCATGTTTAATTTTTTTTGGGCTTCGTTCCCGCCACAGACGGCGAAGAGGCGTCCGGCGCTGATGCGCCGCTCCCGCGAAGCGAAGGCCCTCAGGGCCGACAGCATGAGCGTGGATTTGTTTTCAGACGGCGAAGAGGCGTCCGGCGCTGATGCGCCGCTCCTGCGAAGCGAAGGCCCTCAGGGCCGACAGCGTGAGCGTGGATTTGTTTTCAGACGGCGAAGAGGCGTCCGGCGCTGATGCGCCGCTCCCGCGAAGCGAAGGCCCTCAGGGCCGACAGCGTGAGCGTGGATTTGCTTTCAGACGGCGAAGAGCCGTCCGGCGCTGATGCGCCGCTTCCGCGAAGCGAAGGCCCTCAGGGCCGACAGCGTGAG
This sequence comes from Pseudomonadota bacterium, assembly GCA_038746275.1. Taxonomy (GTDB): domain Bacteria; phylum Pseudomonadota; class Alphaproteobacteria; order Rhizobiales; family Rhizobiaceae; genus Pseudahrensia. The sequence goes on from JBCDKS010000006.1 coordinate 5,769, forward strand.
CGTGGATTTGTCTTCAGACGGCGAAGAGCCGTCCGGCGCTGATGCGCCGCTTCCGCGAAGCGAAGGCCCTTATGGCCGACAGCGTGAGCGTGGATTTGTTTTCAGACGGCGAAGAGCCGTCCGGCGCTGATGCGCCGCTCCCGCGAAGCGCAGGCCCTCAGGGCCGACAGCGTGAGCGCAGTCTTCTAATGAAAGTCCCGGCTCTTTGGGATTACCCGCACATTGCGCGGGTGGCGGGCTTTGGAAGGTTGCGGCGGATCGGCTGCGGGCAACGGTTTCGGGTCTCTGCGGCTAAGCGGGCTCTTTCGCGGTTTTTCCAGCTTTGCCCGCCCCGGGCCTGTGACCACATGGAGCGGAATGCCCTCTTCATTGCGGGAGCGACCGCCACGTTCATTTTGCGGGTGCCGCACTTCATCGGCATGGGCCAGCGGGATCGGCACATGGTCGGCAATCGTGTCGATGCCCCGTCCGGCAGCCTCGAGACGCGCACGCTTTTTGGCCTGTGATGAGACGCCGCCGGCATGGGATGGCAGGGGCGTTCGTACGTGGTCCGCACGGGCCACGATTTCGGGAAAATCGGCTTCCGACAGATGGTCCAGATCATCCGTCAGGTCCTCCAGTTTGTAGCCGACCACGTGGATCACATCGCCGGACCGTTGCACTTCGCCCGTAATTTTCACCAGTCGTGCGGTCATCACCACCTGCCGGAAACTCTCCCAGACCTTCTTCCACACCACGATATTGGCAACACCCGTTTCGTCCTCGAGCGTCATGAACAGCACGCCCTTGGCCGTGCCCGGTCGCTGGCGCACCAGCACCACGCCTGCCAGCGTGCAACGCTGTTTGTTGCGCATGGAAAGAAGATCGCCCGCTGCGATCATGCCTTGTCTGCGATAGCGGTCGCGCAGAAAACTCAAGGGATGCGCCTTTAGCGACAGGCGGTGGGTCTGATAATCGGCGACAACATGCTCGCTCTTGCGCATGGCGGGCAGGGCGACTGGCACGTCGGGACCTGCAGCGTCGGTGTCGACGGCGGCAAACAACGGCAATTGCACATCGCTCACCAAACCCCTCACCGTCCAAAGCGCCTGCCGACGGTCCAGTCCCAACGAACGAAAAGCATCATTGGCGGCCAGGCGTTCCAAGGTCGCAACGCTCAACCCCGTACGACGGCGCAGGTGTTCGAGCGATGTAAAGGGCAGGGCGCGGTGGCGGTTCAACATTTCCTCCGCCCGCATCTGCAAAAATTGCTCCATAACATCCCGCCGCAGACCATCGGCCTGCCGAAAGCCCAGTCGCACCGCGTGGCTGCCATCGTGATTTTCTTCCAGCGCGTTGTCCCAGTGCGAAAAGTTCACATCGATGGGGCGCACCTCGATAGCGTGCTCGCGGGCGTCGCGGACAATCTGCGCCGGGGCGTAAAAACCCATGGGCTGGGCGTTCAGCAATCCGGCACAAAACACATCGGGAAAGTGGCATTTGAGCCAAGAAGACACATAGACCAAATGGGCAAAACTGGCGGCGTGGCTTTCGGGAAATCCGTATTCGCCAAACCCTTTAATCTGGTCAAAACACCGCCGCGCAAAGTCCGGCTCATAGCCACGCTCAATCATCCGCCCCACCATCTTCTCTTGCAGCGTATGGATGGTCCCGACCCGCCGAAACGTGGCCATTGCGCGGCGCAAAAGATTGGCCTCATCGGGCGTAAATTTGGCTGCATCGATGGCGATTTGCATCGCCTGTTCCTGAAACAGCGGCACGCCCAAAGTGCGCCCCAGAATATTTTTCAATTCGTTTTTGGGCCCATGGTCCGGGGACGGATAGGGGTAGCGCACACTTTCCAGTCCGTCGCGGCGGCGCAAGTAAGGGTGAACCATATCGCCCTGAATAGGGCCGGGTCGCACGATCGCCACCTGGATGACGAGGTCATAAAACTCCTTCGGCTTAAGGCGCGGCAGCATGTTCATTTGTGCCCGGCTTTCCACCTGAAACGTGCCCAGTGAATCCCCACGTTGGAGCATCTCATAGGTGGCCGCGTCCTCCCGCGGCAGATTGGCGAGATTGTAATCCAGCCGGTAATGGGCGCGCAGAAGATCAAAGCATTTACGGATGCACGACAACATGCCGAGCGCCAGCACATCGACCTTCATGATCTTTAATTCTTCAATGTCATCCTTGTCCCACTCGATGAAAGTGCGCTCGTCCATGGCCGCATTGCCGATGGGCACGGTCTCTTCCAACGCGTCTTCCGTCAGCACAAAGCCGCCCACGTGCTGCGACAGGTGGCGTGGGAAACCGAGCAATTCATGGGTCAGTTCCACCGTGCGGGCCAAATGCGGATCGGCCAGATCCAACCCCGTCTCTTTGATCTGTTGTTCGGGAATATCCTTGCCCCAAGACCCCCACACGGTGGAGGCGAGGGCGGAGGTGACGTCCTCGCTCAACCCCATCGCTTTGCCCACTTCGCGCACGGCGGAGCGCGGACGGTAGGTGATGATTGTCGCTGCCAGCGCCGCCCGGTGGCGGCCATAACGCCGGTAGATATATTGGATCACCTCCTCGCGCCGCTCGTGCTCAAAGTCGACGTCGATATCCGGTGGCTCGCGCCGCTCTTCTGACAAGAACCGCTCAAATAACAGGCTGATTTTGGAAGGGTCTACCGAGGTGATGCCCAGCACATAACACACCGCAGAATTGGCGGCTGACCCGCGCCCTTGGCACAGAATATCAACGCTGCGCGCATAGGCGACAATGTCATTGACGGTCAAAAAATAAGGCGCGTAATCGAGCTTCTTGATGAGCTGCAATTCTTTGATCAACGTCACCTTCACCGCATTCGGCACGCCATCGGGATAGACCCGCTTCGCCCCTTCCCATGTCAGGTCTTCCAGATGCTGTTGCGGTGTCTTGCCGGGCGGCACAGGCTCGCCGGGATAATGATAGGCGAGTTCGTCCAATGAAAATGTGCAGCGTTGTGCGATGTCCTGCGTCGCCGTGATGGCTTCAGGGTAATCGGCAAATAAGCGCGCCATCTCATGCGGCGGTTTCAGATGCCGCTCAGCGTTTTGGGCCAGTTTGAAGCCTGCGGTTTCAAGCGTGCATTTTTCGCGAATACAGGTGATCACATCCTGCAAAGGGCGGCGCTCCGGCAGGTGGTAATGCACATCATTGGTGGCCAGCAAAGGCACATTGGCTTGCTTGCTTAAACGGGCCAACTGGATAAGCCGCCGCCTGTCATCCCCCCGATACAACATGGATGCCGCAAGCCACGTGCGGCCCGGGGCGACACGGGCGATTTGTGTGAGGCGTGTGATGAAGTTGGAGACTGGTTCGGGACTTTGAATTTGTGACAAACATCGCGCCTCCCACCCGACGCTCTTGCCGTTGGCAAGTGCGCCACCCTCCCCATAAGGGGGAGGGCTGTAGCCAGCCAAATTTTGGGTGTTTTTTTTGGGGTCTGTATAACTGGATGCGCATTCCAGCCCTCCCCCTCGTGGGGAGGGTGGCCCGGCGTAGACGGGTCGGGTGGGGGGGCGCGATGGTTGCTTTGAAAATTCAACACCATCCTCTGGCGGAATTACAATCACTGCCTGCCCCTCCAACGACCCCAGTAGATCATCAAATGTCAAATGGCATTCGCCCTTAGGGGCGATGCGTTTTCCTTTGGTCAGCAGCGTGCATAACCGGCCCCATGCGGCACGGTCCGTGGGATAGAGCAGGCAGGAAAACCCCGGCGGCGCGTCTTTATAAGCGCTGTCTGAAAGACGTTCGTTCTTACCGTTTTTGTGGCGCGGCAAAAACCCGTCCGGCAACGTGTCGATGCGCGCGCCCACCAGCAGGCGCAGCCCCTCTTTTTTGGCTGCCGCATGGGCGCGTACAACACCGGCCAGCGTATTGCGGTCTGCCACGCCAATGGCGTTTAACCCCATGGCCTTGGCCGCAATTACCAACTCACCGGGATGCGACGCTCCCCGCAAGAACGAAAAATTCGTGGTGCACTGCAACTCCGCATAAGCCTGTGCGTCGCTTGCCAGCGTCGCCCTAGGCACCACAGGTTTGCGAAAAGCAATCGGCGGATTTTCCGGTGGCCTTTTCACTACCCAAACACCCCGTGCACGAACCAAAGCGGTGGGGCGCCTTCCTGGTTGTAGGTGCCTTTGCGGAACAGCCAGTAGCGGCGGCCTTCCAGGTCTTCCACCTCATAGTAATCGCGGATGACCGTGCCGCGCGGTCCGTCGCGCCACCATTCCGGGGCGATGCGTTCCGGCCCGCGGGCGCGGGCGATGCGGCGGGTGATACGTCGCCACGTAAATGACAGCGGTGGCCCGTCTGGAACCTGCGCCAGCACCTGCGCTTCCTCCGGCTGGTCGAACAGCCGAAACGGACGGTTGGCGGTGCGAAATACGGTTTGTGCGGCAACCTCTTCCCAGCGCAAGGGGGCGGCTGCACCCCTTGCGGAACCACCTGCTGACTTGCCAGCCATCATGGCCTGCGAGGCAGGCACCATGCGCCATGCCCGTTCCGGCACATGGCTGCGCAAGGGCAGGGCGCGGGTGATGCTGCGCTCGCCAAACCGGTTGGTCAGGCGGTCCACCAGCCCGGAAAGCTCAGCCGACAGCGCTTCATCTTCTTCCTGCCCATGGTGCACCATGCTGGTTTGCGGCGTTGCCAAGGGCGCGCAATCCCCCGCTTCCAGCACAAAAGCGTCGACCCCGTAGCCGGGGTCAATGCGCTCCAGCTTATCCTCAAACAAGCGCAATACATGGGCCTGCACCCGCCCGACCTGGGACAAGCGCACCGAAACACTGCTGGCCCCACCATCGGCGTGATAGGCGGTGAGCCGCCAGCCTTGCGCTCCCAAAGCGGCCTCTTCCAAACGGGCGCACAATTGTTCCAGCAAATGGGTGAGCGCAAACCGTATGGCGGCAATATCGAGCGCCGGTTCGGGGCAGGGCATATGGGTGCGCCATGGCGCGGGCGGGCGCATGGGCACGAGCGGTTCATGGATTGCTCCGCTCATCTGGTCCACGCGCAATTGCACATGGGCTGCGTCGCTGCGGGCGCGGAACCGCCGCTCCAAAGCCTGACGCGGCACCCGCGCGACGCTGTGCACGGTTTTTAAGCCCAGCCGCCGCAGCAGCGTCACGCGGTCTCCATCCAGCCGCAACGCGTCCACCGGCAGAGGGGCCAATAGACTGGTTGCGTCATCCGGCTTGATATCCGTATCCGGCACAATCGTCCGGTCCGTGCCATACCGGGCCAAGGCATGTGCGGCTGCCGGTGTTGGTGCGATGGCCAAACGCGCGGTGAACCCCATGGCCGCCAACCGCCGCTGGCAATCCGCCAGCAGGGTCGCTTCGCCGCCAAACAGATGGTCACAGCCGCTCGTATCCAAAAACAAACCGAAATCCCGTCCACCATGAGCGATGTGGGTGTCATTGTCCGGGTGGGATGTGTCCAGCGCGGTGATGGGCGTGTAGCGGCTGCACCACAGCGCCAGCCGTTGCAGCATGTCTTCATCGCCCTCAGGGTCGGCGCTTTCCACCCGCAAAAGAGGGCAGGCGGCTCGGGCATCGGTGAGCATCTGCCCCACCCGCACGCCGGCGTCCAAGGCTTCCAAACTGCAGGCGGTCAAGCGTGTGCCACGCACCCCGTGTTGCACCAGCACAAGCGGATGGTCCGCGCGTGCAACGGCACTTTCACCTTGGGTTTCATCGACCTCCCAAAACGGCCTTGGCTGATCCATCCGGTTGAGCGCCATCCGCGCTTGCAGGCGCATCTGTCGCTCCACGGCGAAATGGGGGAACCAGATTGAAACTATGCGTCGCGTCATTCCAGAAAATCTCTATTGGTTGGCCGCTGGTTGGGTTTTGGGCGGTGTCACCGCCCCGTGATCGGGCAAGGGTGATGGACCATGCGGGCTGCCCCGGGCCCTGCGGATCATCCGCGTCCGGCGGCCCGGCAATGGGGGCAACGCGCCAGCGGGTCGCTGCCGCGCTCGCGCCGACCACACCGGACGTGTTGATAATCAAGCAGGGCACGCGGCTGGCCTGCGCAGCCAGTGTTAACCGCCGCGAGGCCGTAAAATCCGGGGCAGGGCCTTCTCCCACTACGGCGGCAAGAGCGCTCACACGCACGCATTCTTCCAACACGAGAGCGAGGTCACGGTCTTTCGGTACGGTGATGTGAAACAACCGGTCTGCCAGCAAAGCGGCAGGCTGTGGTCCGTGAGAGTGAGCTCCCAAAAATCCAGAGTTCAAAAGCCCGGGGGAATAAACCCGCCCGTATTCGCGCCCGTTAAACGCGGTTTGGCACCACATGATTGGCCCGCTGCGGGGCAGGCGTTTGAGCAGCGCCAAAGCAAAACCAGCAGCCTGCGGCACATCGTATGGCTTTAAGGGTGTGATGTCGTGGCATGCATCCACCGCCAGCGCGTGGTCGGGCAAGGCAGCATCCACCGGCGCATATCCCAGCTGCCACGGGGCATTGCCCGCACCATCCACAGCTGAAAACCGCTTCGTGCGCCCCTCCAGCGTCTCAATGGCCGCTTGCAATGTATCAAACACGCTGTCTTCGCCATTTGAGCCAACATGCCCGTCGCGTGGCGCACCAATGGGATCATTATGACCCAGCGGCTGTGTAGCCTTCGCACGATGATTGGGAACAAACTGCGCTGGCATAACGGCTTAACTCCCTTCGTTTCATGGCCCGCATCTGGCCCGCATCTGGCCCGCATCTGGCTACGTATCTGGCTACGTATCTGTTCACATTATCTGCATATGTTCCTATTTTGTTCTCATTTAAGAGTCAAACATTCCTATTCACATCACTGCCTGTCGTCTGGCTGATCACCGTTGTAAAATAGGACTACCGCTATGCGTCCACTTTCAAACATTGAAGCGGTTCAAAACCCCATCAGGCGTAAGCGTAGTCCCCGCCCTTTTCCAAACCCCGCTGATAGGCCGGGCGGGCGTGCATGGCCTCCACAAAGGCTGCCAGTTTGGGCAGGTCCGCGCCACGCTTCTGGCGCATGGCGATCTCGGCGGGAAAGGAGAGCATGATGTCGGCTGCGGATAATGCATCCAGCACAAAATGTCCGGACGGGCGCAGCATTGTCTCCATATAAGCAAAGTGGCTGGTGAGTTGTTCTTGAATACGCGGCTGCAACGGCGCGCCGGCATCTCCCAAGCGGCCTGTATACAGCCCCAGCAAGACGGGTGTCATCGCCGACCCTTCGGCAAAGTGCATCAATTCCAGATGTGTGATGAACGCATCATCCTGTGCCGCCGGTATCATCTGCGGCGCAAAACGGGCGCACAGCACTTCCACAATGGCCGCCGACTCTGAAATCAACCGGCCGTCCAACTCCACCATGGGCGACTTGCCCAATGGGTGCACAGCTAGCAGCGCCGGTGGCGCCAGGCTGGTGACGCTATCGCGCTGATGGTGCACGATCTCATAAGGTTCGCCGATTTCCTCCAACAGCCACAGGATGCGCTGGGAGCGGGAATTGTTGAGGTGGTGCAAGGTGATCATGAAGGCCCCCAAAAACAAAACGCGTCTTGCGCCGCTCAAAGCACGCGATAAACCTTGATCGCACAAACCTTTTCCAATAACCACAGCGGCGGACAGGTGGCCGAGTGGTCGAAGGCGCGCCCCTGCTAAGGGCGTAGGCGGGGAACCGTCTCGAGGGTTCGAATCCCTTCCTGTCCGCCACTTTTGATCTCACGCCATTCGCTGCGCTCAGGCCTCCGATGGGGCGGGCTGGCCGCCCGGCTCGCTTTTCGCTCGCTGGCGCAGAGTCTGGAATCTCTCCCAAACTCTCCGCCACTTTTGATCTCACGGCATTCGCTGCGCTCAAGCCTCCGATGGGGCGGGCTGGCCGCCCGGCGACCTCTTCGCAACCGAGCGGTTCAATCAAATTTTGAACCGCTCCAGGATCAAAATGACGTTTGGAAAGCCGGGAATGGAAGAGCCGAAATGAGCGGTCATGCCGTTGGCCCAAGCCTCCTTCAGCTTGAGACCGTTCACACCCCGAAACGGCGGGTGCCGTGGTAGTCCGGAGACTTGAAATCCGATGCCGAGCGGGATGTCGCCAGCGGCCCATAAGCCTACTGGCAGGGGTCCAGCAGAAGAAATGTCCCTGTCGAGCAGGCTCTCGGCTGTTCCGCGCCCCGAGCTGCACCGACTATTTCGCCAGCAGAAAGAAGCTCAGCCTACAACAGTCCATCGGGCATTTTCTGCTCAGCCGCCGTGTTGGCGCGGCGGAAGTACAGCGTGATCAGCGTGGAAACGATGACGATGAACAGCGAGTAGAGGACGGGCACTGCGTTGATGGCCTGTTGCTCAGTGCCGCTGAAGGTGAATGCAATGATCGCGATGGCCAGCGGGCCGTTTTGGATGCCGGTTTCAAGACCGACCGTACGCGCGTTGCGAGGGTGTAGCCGCAGCGCCTTGGCAAACAAGTAGCCAACGGTGATGCCGATCAGGCCAATCGCGATGGAGGCGACATAGGTGGCCCAGCCGGTTTCCATCAGGAAGGTGAAATTGCGCGGTATCCAAGAGACGATCAAAAACACGATGAAGAAAATCGCCAGCATGGAGCCCATAAACTCCGTCACCGCACCCACATTGGCGTTGAACTTGCGCAGCACCATGCCGATGGCAACGGGCACCAGCAGCAAGACAAGCGTTGCGATGATGTTTTCACGGGGGATGTCCACGTCCAGCGCGCCCGCATAAACCACCAGCACGATGGGGATCAAAATCACGCCGAACACGGTGGACGTTACCGTCATCAACACCGAAAGTGCCAAATTGCCCTTCGAGAAATAAGTGAAGATGTTGGACGTGGTACCGCCGGGCATGCACGACATGATCAAGATGCCAATTTTGATGGGATCAGGCACCGGCAGCAGAATTGCGAGCAGGAAGCCGATAAACGGCATGAAGCCATATTGCGACACCACGCCGATCATCAAACCGTAGGGGCGTTTGAGCGCCAATGCGAAGTCGCGGGGCGTCAAGGAAGCCCCCATGCCCAGCATGATCACGAAGATCATGAGCGCAAGAATTGCCTGTTCAAATTGTCCGACCATGGGAAATGACTTCCTGAAATTGGCTGAATGTATAGGAGGCGTCTAAGACGCTGCGCGCAGCGCGATCTCTTGGTTGCGAAGGTCTTTGCGCAATATTTTGCCGACATTGGATTTAGGCAGGTCATCGCGCACCTCCACCACCTTGGGCACCTTGTATGCGGTCAGATGCTGCTTGCAGTAGGCGCGGATCGCGTCGCCCGTCAGCGTCGTGTCGGTGAGCACCACAAAGGCCTTCACCGCTTCGCCGGATGCACCGTCGGGCACACCTATGACGGCGGCTTCCAAAATGCCGGGATGGCGCGCCAAACAGTCCTCAATCTCGTTTGGAAACACGTTGAAGCCCGAGACCAGCACCATGTCTTTCTTACGGTCTACGATGTAAAAATACCCGTCCTCGTCCATCTGACCGATGTCGCCCGTGGCAAGCCACCCATCGTTGAGAACTTTTGCTGTCTCATCGGGCTTTTTCCAATAACCCAGCATGATCTGCGGTCCCCGGGCTACAATTTCGCCCGACTCACCCGTGGGAACCGGCTTCCACGCTTCGTCCACACACAGAACCTCGGTCGACGGAACCGGAATGCCAATTGAATTGGGGCGGGTCTTACCAAGCGGGTTAAACGTGATGACGGGGGACGATTCCGTCAGGCCATAACCTTCGAGCACCGGTTTGCCGGACACCTCTTCCCAGCGTTCCGCCACAGAGCTTTGCAAGGCCATGCCCCCCGCGGACGCAAACTTGAGATGTTTGGGTGGTGAATCCTGAAACCAAACCTCGTTCATCAAGCCGTTGAACAGCGTGTTGACACCGCTCATCCACGTGATGGGATAGTTTTCCATGGCACGCTTAAGATTGGTGAGCGGACGCGGATTGGGGATTAAAATGTTGCGTGCGCCCAAATAGTAGAAGCCCAGCAAATTCACGGTGAACGCGAAGATGTGGTAGAGAGGCAGGGCGGTCAGCGCGACCTCTTTGCCTTTCTCCACACCACTGATCATCTCCATGGCCTGTTCCATGTTCATCATCAAATTGCCGTGGCTCAGCATCGCGGCCTTGGAGACGCCGGTTGTGCCGCCGGTATATTGAAGGCAAGCAATGTCGTGGGGAGAAACCTCGGCGCGGTACTCTTCCACCGAGACCTTGTCTTGCATCCGTTTCTTCGCGCCAGCGTCAACAGCATTGGGAAAGCGGATGTGGGGCACAGTGATCGGGGCGAGTGTGCGGTCCCAGTGCTTTTGCACCAGCCGCACGATGCCGCGGGGCATGGCGGGGAAGAACTCAGCGACCTGCGTGACGATCACATTGGGGATCGGGTGGGCCTTAAGAGCATCCGTCAGCTTATCAGCAAACACGTCTACTACGATCAGGGCTTGCGGGTCGCTGTCATCAAACTGGTGGGCCATTTCTTGGGCTGTGTAGAGCGGGTTCACATTCACCAGCACGCAGCCCGCCTTGAGAATGGCAAAAGCAGCCACCGGAAACGACAGCCCGTTGGGAACCTGCAAGGCAACGCGGTCGCCTTTTTTCAGACCGGCGATCTCACGCAAATACACCGCCAGCGCATCAGACATGTCATCGGCTTGGCGAAACGACAGCGTACCGTTCATGCCGTTGGGCAAGCAGGTGGTGAAAGCGGGTTGATCTTCGTAGAGATTCGCTATCGAACTGATCATATCGCCAACGGTGCGAAAATCTGCGGTCTCTATTTCGGTGCGAACGGACGGGCCGTAAAAAGCCGCCCACGGACGATGGTTTTCGGTCATGCTTCCTCCCAGAACCGCGCGACAATGCTTACGAAATCGGACGTTTACAAGCGAAATTGACGCTTGTGCATGGTGGGAGGCCGATTCCTCCGCCTCACCGAGCGTTTTTCAAGCACACTAAGCGCCTGATGGGGGCCTATTGGGGGATGGCGCAGTGCCCTGTAATCCCGTTTACTCACGTTCGAAATGCCCCGCTCGAAAGACCGCCCCAATGGATCCGCTCCAAAACCTCCCCAAAACCCGCACGCTGGGCTTGATCGCCGCAGTGGCGACCGTCACCATCTGGGCAAGTTTTATGCTGGTCACGCGCTTTGCAGTTCAAGGCAGTTTTACGGTCGAAGAACTGATCATTTTGCGGCTGATACCGGGCGCTATCGTCATGGCGCCGTTTATGTGGAGGCTCGGCATCTGGCCCCACGGTCAGTCCTGGCCAAGGGCTGCCATGCTCATGGTGGGGGCCAGTGCGGTCTTTCCCTTTGTTGTGTCCCTCGGTTTGGCTTACGCGCCGGCGTCAGACGGTGGTGCGCTGGCACCGGGCATGTTGCCGTTTTGGACAGCGCTTGCGGCCTACGCGCTTGCGGGAGAGGTGCCGGGTCCGCGCCGCCGCATCGGGTTGGCCATGATCCTCGGTGGTGCTGTGGTGGTGAGCCTCTGGCAGGTCGTGGCCGGAGCCGACGAAAACGCGTGGAAGGGCCATCTCATGTTCTTGGGCGGCTCCGGTTGCTGGGCGGTCTACTCCGTAATCTTTCGCCAAAGTGGTTTCACACCCCTACACGGCCTTGTTATCGGCATGTTCTGGGGCACAGTTCTTGTGTCGCCCCTGCTTTTGGCAACGGGCAACGTCACCTTTGCCAATGCGAGTTTGGGTGACATCGTGGTGATGACGATCCTCCAAAGTTTCCTAATTGGCATTCTTGCCATGTTCTTGTTTGGCTATGCCGTGCAGATTTTGGGCTCCGCGGAAACGGCAGCTTTTGGCGCGCTTACTCCCATTTTGGCACTGCTTGGTGGCGTCGCGTTTTTGGGCGAGTTCGTAACGCCCCTAAAAGTCGTGGGTATTGCGCTGGTCGCCGTCGGCGTGTTCTTCGCTTCCGGCGTTATGAGCAAACCAGCGTCGCAAGCGAAACAAGCGTCGTGATCAACAACAGGCGTCAAATTGTGAAACCCAAGGCGTCGCTATCCCGTTTAAAAGCCGGCACGTTTGTTTGGTCGATACTGCCGTTTTAGGAGTTTCCCGTGCGCACACTCATTCGAGCCGGTTTGGCGGGCTTCCTAATGCTCGCGGCAATTCCAGCATTCGACAGCGCTCCATTGCAGGCCCAAGGGCGGGCAACAGCTGTCGGCGTGCAAACGGTTGAGATGCGTGAAGTGTCTGAAACCATCCCGGTGTTTGCTGAAATCGTCACCATCCGCGACGGTGCTGTTGCCAGCCGCGTGGCGGGCAACGTGGATGCGGTGCACGTGCTGGCCGGGTCCCGTGTAAAGCAGGGTGATCTGCTGGCGGAACTGAATGGAGAACTGTCCGGCATTGTGATAGCGCAAGCTGAGGCTCAAATTGCGGAGGCGCGGGCGAGTATTGCCACAGCAAAGGTGCGGACTGCCAGCGCACAAGCCCGCTTTGACCGCATCGCTGCTCTCAAGCAATCAGGCTCCGTCAGCCAGCGTCAGTTCGACGATGCGGAAACCGAACTCTCGGTCGCCCGGTCCCGGCTTGCAGAAGCCGAAGCCCGCGAACAGAGCCGCAAAGCGCAATTGGCAGAGGCGCAGTACCGGTTCAACCGCAGCAAGATCATGGCACCGTTTTCCGGTGTCATCATCGAGGTAAGCACAATCCCCGGTGCCTACATCCAAGCCGGCTCGTCAGTTGTACGGATGATCGATATTGATGCGGTGGAAATTCAGGCGAGTGTTCCCACCCGCTACGTCAAGTCATTACAGCCGGGTCAAATCATGAAGGCCGGTTTTGAGACCGGTGAGGATCTGTCGCTTAACTTGCGCGCGGTGCTGCCGCTGGAAGACCCGTCAACCCGCACCCGGTCTGTGAGGTTCACCTCGCCCGGCCTGTCCGCCATCGGCAACATGGCAGTGGGGCAGGCGCTGACCGTACAAGTTCCAATCGGCGAAGCGCGCAGCGTCCTTTCGGTTCCCAAGGACGCCTTGGTGCAGGGACGGGGCGGCTGGTCGGTCTTTGTCGCGGCGGAAGGGAAAGCCCAGCCGCGCACCGTTCAAATTGGTGTCGCACTGGGCGGTCGATACGAAGTGCTGAGCGGCCTGCAAGAGGGCGATCAGGTGGTTGTGCGCGGCAATGAACGTTTGCGTCCGGGGCAGAGTATTACCCCCAACGAAGTGGCGACCAACTGATGGATATCATTCGCTTTGCCATTGATCGGCCCATTGCTGTTATTGCAGCGGTTTTGATCGCCATTTTGTTCGGCGGCATCGCCCTGTCGCGCATCCCAATTCAGCTTGCACCGGACGTGCGCAAACCAATCGTGGTGATCGAAACTGTCTGGCCGGGCGCCGCACCCTCCGAAGTCGAGCGCGAGATCGTCAACCCGCAGGAAGAGGCTCTACGGGGTCTCGAGGGCTTGGAAATCATGACGTCGCGGTCTTTGACCGGACGGGCAGAAGTGACGCTGGAATTTGCGGTCGGCACACAGATGAGCCAGTCGCTGCTATTGGTCTCCAACCGGTTGGATCGCGTGAGTGGATACCCGGACGAGGCCAACGAACCGTCTTTGAACACGTCGGGCTCTGATGATAGCCCCATCGCCTGGGTCTTGCTGACCGCACAGGACGGCAACACGCGGTCCATGCCCACCTATGGCGACTTCGTTGAAGATGTCATCAAGGACAGGGTCGAGCGCATCGAAGGTGTGTCGGCCGTCAACATTTTCGGCGGCGTCACCCGCGAACTGCAAGTTGTCATCGATCCACGCCGTTTGTCGCGGTATCAACTCACCGTGCCGGAAGTGGTGCGCGTGTTGCGCGCCGAGAACATCTCCATTTCCGCTGGAGACGTGGACGAGGGCAAACGCCGCTACGTGGTGCGCACCGAAGGGATACTTAATACCGAACAAGCCATCCGCGATGTGGTGCTGCGATCCGGTGCGTCCGGCGGCAGCATCGGGCGTGTCCGTATCAGCGATGTGGCCGACGTTGGCTTTGCTTTCAAAAAACCCACGACGCGGCTGCGTTTCAAAGGGCAACCAGGATTGGCGTTTAACGTTGTGCGCGAATCCGGTGCCAACGTCATCAGCGTCATGGAAGAGTTACGCACCGTTTTGGCCGAACTGTCAGCTGGACCGATTGCAGACGCGCAACTCAACATGCAGCAGGTCTATGACGAGACGATCTACATTGACGGTGCGATCTCGCTGGTGACGCAGAACATATGGATCGGTGGGGTCTTGGCGGCCTTGATCTTGATGCTGTTCTTACGGTCCCCGAGGGCAACGCTGGTCGTGTCCCTGTCCATCCCTGTCTCCATCGTTGCAACCTTTGTCGTCATGGCGATCACAGGCCGCACGCTCAACGTCATTTCGCTGGCGGGCATCGCCTTCGCCGTGGGCATGATTGTCGATGCCGCCATCGTGGTGCTGGAAAACATTTTCAGACTGCGCGAACAGGGAAAAAGCAGGCGCGATGCGGCCTATGAAGGCGCGAGCCAGGTGTGGGGTGCAATTCTCGTCTCCGCTCTCACGACTGTTTTGGTCTTCGTGCCGATTTTGATCATGCAATTGGAGGCCGGGCAATTGTTCCGCGATATCGCGGTGGCCATTTCGGTTTCCGTGCTGCTCTCCCTCGTGGTGGCGGTGACCGTCATTCCAGCCCTCGCCAGCCGTTTGTTGAGCCAAAAAGATCAGCGCCCTATGGGTATTTGGGGGCTGGATCATCTGGCCCGTGGCTTCCGTAACGCTGTTATGGCCTATGTGCGTATGACTGTGCGGTTTCGTGCCGTGGGCCTGCTCATGGTGGCTGTGATCGCCGGCGGCGCGGCCTTTGCCAGCTACGCATTCTTGCCCCGTTTGGAATATCTGCCGGAGGGCAACCGGAACCTGGTGTTTGGCCTCATCATCCCACCACCGGGCTATAATCTTGATACGACGGAAACCATTGCTCAACGTATTGAGCGGGTGGCTAAACCTTTGTGGGAAACCGCGCCCGCCACGCAGACGGAAGAGGGCGTACCAACAATTTCCAACTTCTTTTTCGTTGCAACACCGGGCAACTCGTTCGTCGGCGCTGCGGCAACAGACGGCCAACGTGCGGGGGAACTGATACCCGTTCTCAGCCGCCCGATCTTTGCTGAACCGGGCACGTTCGGGTTTATGACCCAACCATCTTTGTTTGGCCGCGGTGTCGGTGGTGGCCGCGCCATTGAGTTGAACGTCTCGGGACAAGACTTGAACGACATTCTGGGCGTGGCCGGAAGGGCCGCCGGCATTGTGTCCGGCCTTTTGCCGCGATCTCAAGGACACCAGTTCCGCCCGAAACCGGGATTGGAGTTGGGCGCACCGGAAGTGCGTTTGTTCCCGGATCGCCTCCGCCTTGCTGATGCGGGCCTCGACAGTTCTGGCCTCGCTGCCACCGTGGACGCCTTTAATGATGGGTTGCGCGTGGCTGAAATCACCGTGGGCGCGGAGCGCGTGGATTTGGTTTTAAAAGGCGATACCACCATCAGCGACGCCGCCAGAACGCAGGACGTGGGCAATTATCCCGTGGTCACTCCAAGCGGGCGCATCATACCCGTTTCGGCTCTGGCCGATGTGGTGCTGACCGCAGGGCCGACCGAAATTCAACACCGAGACAGACTGCGAACCATCACGCTGGAAATCCGCCCCTCTGACGCTTTGGCGCTGGAGGAGGCTGTAGAACTGCTGCAAACGCAAGTCGTTGCCACGCTGCAACAACAGGGAATTCCGGAAGGCGTTCGCCTCAGTGTTTCCGGTACTGCGGACCAACTCAGCCAAACGTGGTCTGCTATTCAGATCAATTTGATCGTCGCACTCATCATCGTCTTTCTTGTGATGGCGATCTTGTTTGAAAGCTTTGTGCTTCCGCTTGTGATCTTGATTGCGGTCCCGGTCGCCGCAGCGGGTGGCGTGGGCGGTTTGGCCTTGCTCAACCTTTACCAGACGCAACCACTGGACATGCTCACCCTGCTCGGTTTCGTCATTTTGGTGGGCATTGTGGTCAACAACGCGATCCTGATCGTTCACCAAACGCTCTACCATTTGAAAGAGGATGGCATGGAGCCGGTGGCAGCCATCGAAGAAGCAACCCGCAACCGCATCCGCCCCATTTTCATGTCCACCCTGACCAGCGTCATGGGCATGTTGCCCTTGATTGTTTTCCCGGGTGAAGGATCAGAGCTCTATCGAGGTTTGGGAGCCGTGGTCGTCGGCGGCCTTTCCATGTCGGCATTCTTGACGCTGCTGACAGTCCCGCCGCTTCTGCGGCTGTGCATTACCCGACCTGAGCCTGCGATGTTGTCAGTAGAACGACCGGAAGCACAACCGGCACAGTGACGGTGGGATGGTGTGGTAAGTCGTGCCGAGTGCTGATGGTTAGAGCGGTGCACAATTTGATTGAACCGTTCGGTTGCGAAGAGCAACCCGGCGCTTATGCGCCGCCCTTCCCCCCTAGCAAGGGTCGCGAAGGCCTCTTGAGGCCGACAGCTTGAACGCCACAACTGGATCGATTCTATCAAAGATAGAAATGATCTAGGTCGTGCCTTTCTTCAACCGCTGTTCGCGCCACATCAGATAAATGCCGGACGCTATGATGAGCGTCGCGCCGCCCAGCATCGTAGCGCTGGGCGTTTCGTTGAAGACGACGATACCAAGCACCAGCAGGAAAATGATGCGAGTGTATCGGAATGGCGTCACTGCCGAGATTTCTGCCAAACGCAGCGATGCTATCAGCAGGATATAACCAAGCGCACCCAGGCCCACCATGGGCAAGACGATCCACCAATTGGTCTGTGCCGGGAACAGGCTTTCGCCATTATAAAATACCCAAGCGATGGCAAAGGGCAGGGCGGCGATCATCGTGTAGGTGGCCAATGTGGTGGACGGCATGCCGTCCGGTGTGAGCCGCGTCGTCAGATCCCGAATGGACAACGCCACCAGCGCCAGCAAGGCCCATAGGATCGTGAGATCGAAACCGGCAGTGCCAGGCTGCACAATCAAGAGGACCCCGAAAAATCCAAAGGCAATGGAGGTCCAGCGTCGCCAACTGACCTGTTCGCCCAAAAACAAAACGGCCCCAACCACCACCAGGATGGGTGCTGCTTGTGTGATCGCGCCCACCGTGGAAAGCGGCACATAGGTCAGCGCCAACACCATTCCCGCCATGCCCGCCACCTCGGACGAATACCGCAGCAATAGTATTGGCGCAAAAGCGCGGGAATGAACGAGGCTTTCGTGTCGGGCAACGGCCAACGCGGCAAACAAGACCAGCCCGCCACCGTTAAGGTAAAACAACACCTGCGCGGGGGAGAGCGTGGAGGCGGATAGTTTCACCAGCGTGTCGGCCAGCGCAAACGCCGCCATGGATAAGACCATGAGCAAAATGCCTTGGGCGTTCCTGTCCTTTGTCACAACTCAAACGCCCAGTCTTTTTTCCACGCCTTCGGCTTACAGGCATCACGGAGCATGCGATAGCCGACGAACTGCGCAATATCGTCCGCGAGCAATACTGCCTCAAAAGCGGACAAGCTGTTCAAAAAGTGGAGTGTTTAGAGCGGTTCACAATTTGATTGAACCGCTCGGTTGCGAAGAGCAACCCGGCGCTTATGCGCCGCCCCACCCCCACCTAGGGTCGCGAAGGCCTCTTGAGGCCGACAGCGTGAGCGCCACAACTGGATCGCTTCTATCAAAGATAGAAATGATCCAGCGTGATGCCATGGACCGCGTTCTGTGGCATGGGAAAGGCGACAGCAGACCAATTGATTGAGCAGTAGCATGGAATTTGAACAGGTTATTCAGGATCGCCGCTCCATTCGCGGTTTTAAGAACAAGCCGGTGTCGCGGGAGCTGTTAGAGAGCGTGATTGAGTTGGCCAATCGCGCACCGTCCTCGATGAACACACAGCCTTGGCATTTGCATGTGCTCACCGGTGAGCCGTTGGAACGGGTGCGGCAGGGCAATTGCGAACGCATGTTGGCCAACGTCACACCCAGCCGCGAGATCGAAGACTATTCAGCCTATGAGGGCGACCACCGCAAACGGCAGATCGAAATCGCCGTGCAGTTGTTTGAAGCCATGGGCATCGAACGTCACGATGCCGAACGGCGGCAAGATTGGGTGATGCGCGGCTTCAGGCAGTTCGATGCGCCGGTATCCATCGTCGTGTGCTTTGACAGGGATTTGCTCAAGAACACGATTGCCCATTTCGACACTGGAGCGATGACATTCGGCCTTGTTCTGGCTGCCTGGGATAAGGGGCTTGGCGCGGTCATTAACGGCCAAGGCATTATGCAAAGCCCTGTCGTGCGGGAAGTCGCGGGCATCCCGGACGATCAGGTGATCCTGACTTGCGTCGCACTGGGTTGGCCGGACGATGATTTCATTGCCAATTCGGTGGTGTCACGCCGCCGCCCGGTCGCCGACGTGGCCCGTTTTGTAGGGTTTTAGAGCCGTTCCCGTTCAAACGGTGCCGTTTGAACGAAAGGAACCGCGTTAAATAAATAAGCTGGAGACAATCAGTGCTTCAAAGAAGCAATGATTGATATCAGAGTGCCGATTCAAACGCCTGGCAGCTTCTATTCTGTCGGCCAACCGCCGATGGCGCGCACTTCGAGAAACTCTTCCAGGCCCCACGTGCCGCCTTCGCGACCGTTGCCCGATTGCTTCATGCCACCAAAAGGTGCACCCGCGCCGCGACCCTTGCCGTTCATGTCCACCATGCCGGAGCGCACAGCCCGCGCCACGCGCTTTGCTTTGTCCGGATCGGTGGTCTGCACGTAGTTTGTCAGGCCATAGTCGGTGTCATTGGCAATCGCGATGGCCTCTTCTTCGGTGTCGAAAGGCATCATCGAGAGAACGGGCCCGAAAATTTCTTCACGCATTACGGTCATGTCGTTGGTGCAATCGGCAAACACCGTTGGCCGCACGAAGAAGCCTCGATTAAGGCCCTCAGGACGTCCAACACCGCCGGTGACAAGGCGAGCCCCCTCGTCGATGCCTTTTTGTATGAGGTCTTGCACCTTGTTGAATTGCAATTGGGAGACCAAAGGCCCGATGTGCCGACCTGATTCTGAGGCCGCTTTCACACTGGTGGCTTCCGCCGCGTCTTTGGCTTGTTCCACCGCTTCATCATAGCGCGAGCGCTCCACCAACATGCGGGTGGGGGCGTTGCAGGATTGGCCTGTATTGTTGAAGCACCGGATGATGCCCTGCTTCACAGCTTTGGGGTCGGCATCGGCAAACACAAGGTTGGCTCCCTTGCCGCCCAGTTCCAGGCTCACCCGTTTGATCGTGTCCGCAGAGGCCACCGTGATCGCCCGGCCAGCGCGGGTGGAGCCGGTGAAGCTCACCATGTCCACGTCTTTGTGCGCGGACAATTGGCTGCCGACGCCGGGGCCATCGCCATTGAGCATGTTGTAGACCCCTGCGGGCACACCGGCTTCATGCATGATCTCGGAAAATAAAATGCCCGAGAGTGGCGATTGTTCGGAGGGTTTCAAAACCATGGTGCAACCGGTCGCCAGTGCGGGGATCACCTTGAGCGTGATCTGGTTCATCGGCCAGTTCCATGGCGTGATCAAAGCGCAAACGCCGATGGGCTCGTGGATGATGTGGGTGTCATCTTCTCCCGGTCGCAAGGGGCGCTCAAATTCAAACGTCTTCAAGGCCTCAATGAACGCCTTTAGATGAAACGAACCGGTGCCGGACTGCTGGACTTTGGACATGTCTATGGGGGCGCCCATTTCCAAGCTGATCGCCGCGCCGATTTCATCCGAACGGCGGGCATAGACCGCCAAAATAGACTCCAGAAGGTCCAGCCGTTCGGCCTTGGAGGAGAGGCGCCACTTGGGAAACGCTTCTTTTGCGGCAGCAACGGCGGCATCTGTATCGGCCTGACCGCCCAGTGAAATTTGAGCGGCAGCCTCCTCTGTGGACGGGTCAATCACGTCGAAAGCGCGACCGTCAGCAGGGGCAACCCAGCGTCCATCGATATAAAAATTACGGGCATTTTCCATGCGCTTGATCTTCCGTGTTCAGGCTGCGTCAGTTGCAGGTTACATTCATCTCAAAGCACGGCGGTGCAAGGCCTTTTTTGAGGCCAGCCGACGAAATTGGGGTCAAATCCCATCGGCAAGGCATGGTTCCTCTGAATTTCGAACCCATTTGCGCGTCTACTCGTCACATCGGCGAAGTTGATCGCACTTTTACATTTTGCTGCGTGCGGTCAGCATTTCCAAAGGGGCGCGGCCGCCGGAAAGGTGATGCGCCAATTGTGAGTAGCTGGAGTAGGTCGATCCAAAAATCCGCTGGCATTTTGAAAGCAGATACACGTCAAAGATGGCGTGGCGCAGAGAGGTCTTTCGCAGTGCGTCCGACCGTGGCACGGAGCTGTAGATAACGAGGCGCTCGCCAAACCGATCCTGAAAGGTCTGTTGGGTTTCCGCATTGTCCGTCGCCAGAAAAAAGCGGGCCTGTACGTCTTGCGCGATGAGCGCTTCGATTTGTGTCATGAACTGGTTGTCGTCAGCATATCCACCCGTTTGAGAGACTGCGTCTTTCACGTGGTCTGTTCTGCGGATATGCAGCCCGATGCAAGAACCGATATCGACACTGTCGGCGAATGCATCAATCTGGGACCGGAGTTCCGGCTTGAGCACCAGCTTTTCGTAAAGCGCGGTATGTTGCGCGTCTGACAGGTTTACGCCGTGCGCTTCTGCTATGTCTGTTGGATACCCCTGACCGCGAAAGGAAATCACGTCTCGCAACGTCATGTGATGGTCCCAGTGCGCTTGGCCAAAGATGGGTCGGTACAGGGGTTCAAAATAGTCCTGAAACAGCCCGGGGCAATGCTCGTCGGCTTCCCAACAGCAATACAGTGGCGCCTGCGCTTTTTCCGCCAGATGAAGATAGGTCAGGATGGTCCGCAGGCGATTGGCAAGCCCCTGCTCAGCCCACACTAAATACACAGCTTCAATCCCAGAATTGTCTGGCTCATTACATGGCTCATGAGTTGCCTACGAGCCCATCGAAAGGCGCGGGAGCCACAACACGATGCCGGGGAAGGCGATCAGAACGGCGATTGTGATGGCGTCGGCCACGAAGAAGGGGGACGCACCTTTAAAGACGTCTTGAACGGAGATATCGCTGCGCACTCCAGCCACAACAAAGCAGTTGAGGCCGATGGGTGGCGTGATCAAACACAGCTCCGCCATCTTGACCACCAATATCCCAAACCACACCGCGCAGAGCGGACCGCTCATGCCGAAGGCAGAGTCGGCGGCTGAGACGTCCATGCCACCGTTGAGTGCCATTACGGCGGGGAAGACCACCGGCAAAGTCAGCAAAAGCATGCCGATGGCGTCCATGAACATGCCCAGCACGGCATAGGCCAGCAGGATAAGGATGAGAGTCAGCATTGGGCTTTGTTCCAGCCCGCCAATCCATTCCGAAAAAGCCACCGGCAATTGGGCGAAGCCCAAAAAACGCACATAAATCAACACGCCCCAGATAATGGTGAAGATCATGACCGACAGTTTGGCGGTTTCCAGCAGAGCTGATTTGAGCTGTGGCCACCGCATGCCGCGATAAACCGCCATGCAAAACACGATGAACGCGCCGATGGCCCCGCCCTCGGTGGGTGTGCCCCACGCGTCTCCGCCAAATGGGTTGTACACAAACAGTATGATTATGAGGACCACCGCGAAGATCGGTGTGGCAGGCAGCAGCGACGTGAACCGTTCGCTCCATTTATAGCCACCAATCGGCGGCCCGAAATTGGGTATCACCAGCGCCAGTGCCACCACCAATGAGCCGTAGATCACGGCGGACACAGCCCCGGGTAAAAAACCAGCCAACAGCAACAGACCGACATCCTGTTCCACGATGATGGCGTATATCACCAGGATCGCGGAAGGTGGAATGAGCGAGGCCAACGTGCCCCCCGCCGCCACAACGCCGGCCGCAAAGCGCTTATCATAGCCATTGGCCAGCATTTCCGGGATGGCGATGCGGGCAAAAACGGCTGACGTGGCAACCGACGCGCCGGATACGGCTGCAAAGCCTGCTGTGGCAAACACCGTCGCGACGGCCAAACCGCCCGGCAACCAGCCAAGCCAGCGCTTTGCGGCCTCAAACAGCGCTTTTGTAAGCCCCGCATGGTAGGCGAGATATCCGATCAAAATGAAGGTTGGGATGAGCGAGAGCGCTTGGCTGGCCACTTTGGAATGGGGCACCTGACCGGCGGTCTTGGCCGCCACCGTGATGGCCCAATCCAATTCGTCGAACCGGTAGCCCTTTTTGGCCCAAAAAATCCATACCAATCCCAAAACACCGGCAATGGCGGCGGCAAAAGCAACCCGCATCCCCAGCACGACCATGACCAACATGCCGGCGGAGACCCAAATGCCGATTTCGATGGGGGTCATTGTGCCCGTTTCCCGGACTGAGAAGCGCCGTCACTGTCTATAACCGCGTCCGATACACTGGCCGCTTCCCGCGCGGCTTGAGCGGCGGCATCTTCAATGAGGGGAACGGCAACCGGATGGGCATCATTGCGGGCAAACGCGCGGGCATAGGCCCAAAGCTGCAAACAAAACCGCACGGCCAAAACGGCGAAGGCCACTGGTATGATCAACTTGGCGGGCCACAATGGTATTGCGATATCCATCGACGAATCCCGTGACCAAAGCGGCGCCGCAAAATCAAACGACCGTCCAAAGTGAGACCATGACCCCCACAGCAGCAGGAGCGTCACACCCAACATCAACGCCACGGTGAGAAACTCTATCGCCCACAGCGTTCGGCCTTTGGCCATGGCGACGAACAGGTCCATGCGGATATGTCCGCCCAGACGCTGGACGTAAGCTACGCCTGTCAGGGCAATCACCGGCATGGCTTGCTCAATCCAGTCGACATAGCCGGGCAGGGGGGCGTTGAAAAAATTGCGCCCTGTGACGGAAACCACTGCCATAATCATGAGAGAAAAGACGGCCAGCCCGGAAATCAGGGCCAGCCATGCTTCAAGTTTGAAAAACGTCTGGTCGAGGCGCGATAGGGAGCTATCGTCCGTCGCCACAGAGGACCCTGCAGCCATGGCTCTCGTCTCCGTCTCGCGCCTGAACCTAACTTGAACCTGACTCGGGGCCGGGGGGCTTAGCCCTTTTTCTCCGCGATCATTTTCGTGACCATATCGAAGAGTTCCTGTGCGGGCAGGCCGCGACCGGCATTTTCTTCAACCCAGGCCTTTGCAATGCCGTCAGCGCTCTGACGGAAGCTGGCGATCTCGGCATCGGTATAGGTGATCTCTTCGATCCCTTTTTCCTTCAGTGTTGGGCCCCATTTTGCCATCGTCTGCTCTTCATAGAATGTCAGGTAGTGGTCGAGTGCTTCCGGGATGGAGTCCATCAACGCCTTGCGGTGCGCATCGGACAGGCCGTTCAGCGCATCCGTGTTGGCGACAACGGGGCAGTTCACGGTGCCGGGGTTCAGGTTGGTCGTCCACCATTTGCCGCCTTCGATGGTGCCGAAGGACATATGGGCGTGGGGTGCAAAGGCGACGCCTTTGACAACGCCGGAGTCGAGCGCTTGACGCACTTCCGTGGCGGACATGGACGTAGGGACAGCTCCCACCTGTTTCATCGCCGCGCCAATGCCGCCGGTGGCCCGCACGGTCAGACCCGCATAATCGGCCAGCGTCTTGGGCGCATCGCCCACACCGACGATGTTATACTGGGGCAGGGGTGACGGCATCAGCAAAGTTGCATTCCAACGGCCCAGGTCTTTTTGCACAGCCGGATGCTGATACAGCGCCATGGAAAGCTTGCGCTCCATCTGCAGCGAACTTACGCCCAAAAATGGCAATTCCAAAACTGTGATCGTTGGGTTCTTGTCGCGGTGATAACCGGCACAGAACTGGGCCATCTCAAAAGCGCCGATGGAGATACCATCAAGGTTCTCACGGTTTTTGGACAGGCCGCCATAAGATATGTTGAGCGTAAACGCGCCATTGGTTTTGGCTTTCACCAATTCGGCCAGTTTTTCGACGTGCTCGGTAAAGGCACGACGCTTGCCCCAAAGGGAAACGTTCCACTCAACCGCGAAGGCGGGCAGGGTGAATGACGCGGTCATCGCGGTGGCGAGCGCAAGCAGCTTGATGTTTTTCATGGGTGTTCCTCCGGATGCGTCCGTCTTTTTGCGGACGTTCAAAAACAGTCAGGCACTATTGATGCCGAAACCTGATGCCGGTGTCCATCTTTGCAACTCTTCAAAAGGTGCCGCGCAGCCAAAATGCGATCCCGCAAACTACCGGGTAATGTGCACCGCGCATTTGGCGTGGCGCACCACACGGGTGGCGGTAGAGCCGAGGAAGTAGTCTTTTAACTCGGGCCGGTGCGACGCGATTATTATGCAGTCGATGGCTTTTTCATCCGCATAGTCGACAATGGTGCGCCCGGAATGGCCAACCAGAATGACGGGTTTTACCCCCGTGACGTCTTTCAACTTGGCTTGGAGGTCGCTCTGCGCCTCTTCCAGCTGGGTCTCAAAGTGATTTGCCGGCAGATATTGATCCACATAGGCGGGCACTTCTTCGACCACCGTAAGAACTGTGATCGTGCCACCGTCTGCCAAAAGACTGTGCGCGATGGTAAGCGCAGAGTCCGTATCGCGTTCCTGATCAAGAGCGATCGGCACCAAAATGTTTTTATACATGGAGTTCTCCTGTTGAATGGAAGCACCGTAAGGTGAACGGCCCGGCATTCCTTGATTTGGGTCAACTCCGCGTCGCGGATCAGCAAGCCACCATGCAAAACGTTGGTCATTGCAGCACTGGAATTTCTGGCCAATGATCGCCGGACAGTTGAGGAGACGCGCTTGCAACAACACGGCCCAAAGCCCCGCACGGTGGCGATCATCGGTGCGGGCATTGTCGGCGTCTCAACAGCGTTGTGGCTGCAACGGAACGGGCACAAGGTCATTTTGATCGATAAGGCCGGTCCGGCGCAGGGAGCCAGCTTTGGAAATGGCGGCGTGTTGGCTTCATGTGCCATCGTGCCGGTCACGGTGCCGGGGCTGCTGGCCAAAGCGCCGGCCATGTTGCTCAGCCCCAATCAACCGCTGTTTTTAAAGTGGTCTTACCTGCCCAAACTCGCCCCGTGGCTCCTGCGCTATCTGCGTCACGCCAACGAGGAAGCGGTGAACCGGCGGGCGGAAGCCATGATGAGTATCATAGGTGACAGCTTGGCGGACCATCAGGCACTGGCCGCTGGCACAGCCGCCGAGCGATGGATCACGCCTTGCGATTACGTGTATCTATATAGAAGCCGCGCCGAGTATCATGACGACGCGTTTGGCTGGACCATTCGAAAGGCGCACGGTTTCCAATGGGATGTCTTGGAAGGCCGGTCTGTCAGGCACTTCGATCCAACCTTCGATCCATCTTTTAGATGCGCTGCCAAACTGGGCGGTCACGGGCGCATCACCGATCCGGGCCAATACGTAAAAGACCTCGCCTCGCACGTGGTGGCCAATGGCGGTCAGTTCATAAAAGCTGACGTGACCGATATCGTGCGCGAAGATAGCGCTGTTACGGGCGTCCGGGCGGGCGGTGAAACGATTGCGTGTGATGCGGCTGTTGTGGCCACCGGTGCGTGGTCTGGCCCGCTGGCCAAGAAACTTGGGATCGTCGCTCCGCTGGAAAGTGAGCGCGGCTACCACATCGAGTTGTGGGAACCCAATATAATGCCAAAAGTGCCCACCATGATCGCCGCCGGCAAATTTGTGGCCACGCCTATGGACGGGCGTCTGCGCCTTGCGGGCATTGTGGAATATGGCGGCCTGGAGTCCGAACCGTCCCAAGCACCGTTCGATTTCCTCATACGCAGCATAAAAGCCGCGATGCCGGGCCTGACCTGGAAGGAAAAGACGCAATGGATGGGCCACCGCCCCGCTGTGGCAGACTCAATGCCGCTGATCGGTGAGGTGCCGGGCATAAAAAACGCCTTTGTTGGATTTGGCCACGATCATGTCGGTTTAACCGGTGGCCCAAAAACTGGGCGCATCCTCTCGCAGATCATTTCCGGTCACTCCCCCAATATGGATCTGTCGCCGTTTGAGCCAGATCGATTCTGACTTTTGAGCCCCCAGATGCGCAACAGAACCGCAACAGAACCGCAACCGATCCACTGGCGATCCACTGGCAATCCACTGGCGGCGCCCGATTCTTCTCAATTTTCCGCCGATTCTTCTGTTTCGAGCCTAAATTGGCTGGTTTAACCGCTGGATTTACCGATTGTTAACAGACGGACACAGGCCGTGACCCAAAACCGTGCTGTTTTTGCAACAAGATGATTTCGAAAGCCCCGCCAGTCCCCAAATGAACCTTTGCGCCATTGCGTTACCCGTCGTCACGAGTAGGTTCCTCTGAGGGATAGGGCGCTCTTGTGTCTGACCCGACATGGGGCATGTCCCTCTCTCAAATGGTTCTTACTGGAGATCAACCAATGAAACTCAAATCCCTTCTTTTGGGTTCTGCTGCAGCGATGATTGCAGTGTCCGGCGCACAAGCTGCTGACGCACCAATCGCTGAGCCAGAGCCCGTTGAATACGTCCGAGTCTGCGACATGTACGGCTCCGGCTGGTTCTACATTCCCGGCACCGAAACTTGCCTGTCCATCCGTGGTCAAGCTCGTGTCGAATACGATTACGACACACGCGAAGACAGCCTCGACGGCGAAAGCTCTGAGGGTGATTGGGGTTATCGTGCCCGTGTGAACATTCAGGCACGCAACGAAACAGACCTCGGTCCTTTGAATTCCTACATCCGCCTTCAGGGTGCAGACAATGACCCAGTGGATGCCAACGTCGGTGTCGACCGTCTGCTGATCAGCCTCGGTGGTCTTGCATTCGGTTACAACGATACATTCTGGGCACGTAGCGGCGTCTACGGTCTGAACGGCGCCATCAACGATGGTTTCTATGTGTTCGACCAGTCTATCATGCTCGAGTACACGTACTCGGCCAACGGTTTCGGTGCCACAATCGGTTTGGAACAGGTTCAGTCCGGTACAGACCGCGCTGAAGATCCAAACTTCTACGGTGGTGTGCGCTACGGTGGTTCCTGGGGCTTTGTGTCCGCAGGCGTTGCATATGACTCAAACACCGAAAACATGGCTTACCGCGTGGACGCAGTTGTGTCCCCGATCGAAGGTTTGACATTGGAAGCCTTCTACATCGGTGCTGACGGTGCAACCATCTACCTGCAGGACGATAACGGCATCACCGGTGGTGATTACAACTGGGGTGTTGGCGTTGACTATGCAGTCATGGACAACCTCTCTGTTTACGCCTTGTACACAGAAGCTGACGCCGGTCAGGACTACTTCGCAGTGGGTGCAGCTTGGGGTGTCGTCCCTGGTTTGACCGTGCAGCCAGAAGTCCGCATCGAAGACAGCGGCGAGAAATACCACCTCCGCGTGGTTCGCAACTTCTAATCAGCTAACCCTGATTTGAAGATAGAAGCCCTGCCGGGAGACCGGCGGGGCTTTTTTTATGTGTGGAACCTGAGTTGATGGCCGGTCTTTCCGGTGAGCGAAGCTTGACGGCGTCTTGATCTTTACGTGACGTTAGATAAACTTTCAGCCATATTTCTGGACGTACATCTGTGGGAGCAATTTCAGCCAAGCTGCATGGACGATGCCCAATCGTTTTTGGTTGAGCAGCGCATCTCCGCGTTCTCTACAGGTTGAAGTCTCTTTTAGATTTGACGGATTTTCATGTGTCGCCGGGGTGTTTAATCTCGTTGCGCGCAAAGCACTTGGAGCTGCACACTATGTGTCATTGGAAAAAATGGATCTGGCCCGGATTCCTCACCATCGCCATTCTGTCTGCCCTCGCTGTTTGGTGGAAAGCGGCAGACATCGAAACCGAGTTGAAGGCACAGGCTGAGGCTTCACTGCAAGCGCAGGGTCAGAGCTGGGCCACCGTGACGATGGACGGGCGCGATGCAACTGTTTCAGGTGCAGCGCCCAGCGAAGCGGCCCAATCCGAGGCACAGTTCCTGACCGACGAGGCCTATGATGTGCGCGTCGTGGCCGACGGTTCAAACCTCATGGCCATCCAAAACCCGTACATGCTGCGCGCGCGCCGCGATGGCAATTCTGTTGAACTAACCGGATTCGTGCCCAGCGAAACGGTTCGCGCTGAAATCGTTGCAGCGGCAGGCGCTGCACTTCCAGGCGTAACGGTGACGGACAACACAGAGATGGCGCGCGGTGCGCCGTCGGCTTTGGTGTCAGCGGCAGGCTTCGGATTGGCCCAGTTGAACGGCCTGACAAGCGGCGAAATGAGCCTGGAAAACATGGGCTTAAGCGTCTCAGGCATTGCCAAAGACCGTGAGTCGTTTGTTGCGGTTAACGCAGCTTTGGACGGCGCAATACCGGACGGCGCAACACTTTCCTTGAAAGACATCACACCACCCGTTCAATCTCCCTACGAGTGGAACGCCCGATACGATGGCAGTCAGATTGTCTTGGGCGGCTCCGTTCCAACAGCAGAAGTGAAATCCGCACTCGTCGCGGCCGCCTCGACAGCTCTGCCGGATGCGGAAATAGTGGATGAACAGGTGCTCTCAAGCGGCGCGGATGATGCGTTTCAGCAGGGCGGTGGCTTTGCTCTTGAGCAATTGACTCGGTTTTCCAGTGGCGAGGTTGCCCTCACGGATTTGGCGCTCAACGTTTCAGGTGTTTCCAAAACAGCGGCTGATTTCATCGCGGCCAAAGCTGCACTGGCAGGGACCCTGCCAGCAGGATTGGCGTTGGCCTCTTCCGATATCAAACCGGCAACAATTTCGCCTTACACTTGGAAAGCGGACTATGACGGGACCAACCTTGCCCTGTCGGGTTTCGTGCCAGACGAAGAGACCCGCACCAACATTGTGGGCCAAGCCAAGGCCGCCTTGCCCAGTGCCGAGATCGCCGATGAGATGAACATAGCTGCTGGTGCGGGCACCTCATTTCCGGAATATACCGGTTTTGCGCTGAGCCAGTTGCCACGTTTCTCAAACGGTTCGGTATCTTTGAGCGATGGAAACCTTGCCGTCGATGGTGTGTCATCGAGCTTGGACACATTCACCGCAGCCACAGGTGCTTTGCAATCACCTCCCTCGGGTTTGACGGTGGCCAGCAGCAACATCGTGCCGCCGACCCTGTCTCCTTACACATGGGGCGCTGATCTCAAGGATGGCACGGTGACATTGAACGGCTATGTGCCCAATGCAGCGGCGCGCGCCACCGTGCTGGAACAGGTTCAGTCTGCATTGCCCCGCGCAACGGTTGTGGACGAGATGAAGGTTGCGGCGGGCGCGCCTTCCGATTTCACAGCCCTGACCGCCGGGACCATCGGCAGCCTTCCGCGCTTTAGCGAAGCGACGCTTGGTCTGACGGACCGCAATGCCACGATTGCGGGCGTTGCCAGCACGTCAGGTTCTTTTATGGCGGCGCAACGCTATGTGGCCGCTGGTTTGGAGGGGGACCCCTCAAATGTGACAGCCAACATCTTGCCGCCCATGGTGAGCGGGGATTACGTATGGAGCGCGAAGAAAACGCCGACGTCCGTGGTGTTGGGTGGCATGGCGCCCACGCGCGTCGCGCGGGACAATATCGCTGCCCACGCAAAGGCGCTGAACCCCGATGCGACAATTGTTAATCGCATGACCATCATTCGTGGAGCGCCTGATGGGTATCTGGCAAACGCAAGAAAAGGTCTGTCCCTCCTTGGCTTCGTAAAGGACGGAGAAACGTCTCTCTTAAACGACGCGCTGTCCGTGAAAGGCCGTGCCAACACTGTGCTGAGCTACCAAGAGGCGCAAACCGCGATCGCTGCTGACCTATCCGAGGGTGCATGGGGTGAGCGGGCCATTCAGCCAGCCGCCGTCACGCCCTACTCTTGGTCGCTGGAAAAGACGGCAGACGGAACAACCATTGGCGGTTTCGTGCCAAATCGCGGCGTGGGCAACGTCAATGCGGCTGCCACGCGATCCGTTATCGCAGGTGCTGTTGAAGATCAGCAGCGCGTGGCGTCTGGGGAACCGGCAAACTTTGGCAACGCTGTTGCCGTCGCTATCTCCGGCGTGTCAAAGCTTGAGACAGGCTTGGCCCGTCTTACCGGCAGCAACATGCTGGTGCAGGGAAGGGCGTCCTCGGAGCAAGAGGCGACGCAGATCGAAGCTGATCTGAATGCTGCAAAACCGGAAAACTTCCGGCTGACCAGCCGCATCGCCTTTCCGCTGCCAGAACCGGAGCCAGAACCCGCAGTGGAGCCTGAGCCCGAGCCTGAGCCTGAGCCTGCGCCTGCTCTAGCCACAGTGTCCCCGTATGTTTGGTCCATCACTCGCGGCACCAACTCAACACTTGTGGCCGGTTCAGCACCCGCTGAGGCCATTCAAGCAGCCAACATTGCTGCTGCCGAAACAATCATCGGTGGAACGGTTACCGACTCCCAGACACTCGCATTGGGCGCTCCCGCCAATTACACCGCTGCTACCAGTGCTGTGACAAAGGCCGTTGGACAGTTGAACGGGGGTGTTGGTCGTCTGTCGGACACATCGGTGTTCGTCCAAGGTGACACCACGTCCCAAGCAGAGGCCAATCGTATCGGCGCAGAGTTGGAAACAGCTTTGCCATCCAACTTTACACTGACAAAGCTGATCGGCTTCCCGCCACCGCCACCGCCAGAACCGGTGTGTGACGTGGATTTTGCAGCGCTCTTTGCCGGTGACAAGATTTTGTTTGACACCAACCGGGCGGTCATCAAATCAGAATCGTTTCCGCTTTTGGATCGGTTGGGCGAGGGCTTGGCAACGTGTGAAGGTACACGCATCGAGGTCGGCGGTCACACCGACTCACGCGGGGCGGCAGACTACAATCAGCAACTCAGCGAAGCACGTGCCCGTTCTGTGATTGAGTATTACACCGCAAAGGGTGTTGATACCGCCAACCTATCGGCCAAGGGATACGGCGAAACGCTCCCCATCGCGGACAACGGTACCCGTGTCGGCCGTGCTCAGAACCGTCGCATCGAGTTCAAGATACTGTCCAAAGACTGATGCTTTGAAACAGAAAATCCGCCTGGCGCATTTGATCGCCGGGCGGAATTGCAATCACGCAGTCCGTCTTCTCACAAGCGTTGGAAAGATGCGGACAACCTAGGAGATGCACAATGTGGTATCTGGCTGAACAATATTTGGTTTTTTTGATAATCGCCTTCCTGATCGGTTTGATCGTAGGTTGGTGGGCAACGGAAAAACGCAAACACTCTTGACTCAAAAGCAATTTGATCACGTCGGCTGAGCGTGACACATACGTGTTGTGACGTACAAAAATTTGGCTGGCGTGGCCGCGGCGACAAACCAAATGCCCTTAAACCGCTGATGCGCAAACCGGCTCGAAACGAGCATAAGAAGGAACTTCGACACCATGGTTGCCCTGATCATTCAAACCATCTTGCTGATGGCCATCGCATTCATTCTAGGTTGCGTTTTGGGCTGCCTGTTGCGGAACTTGTTTGGCGGATCAGATGAAGCCGAACTGGATGGCACCGGTGCGGATGCGGGAGCTTCTGCCGCTGCAATCGCAGGAGGCGCGGCCATCGCCGGTGGTGTAGCGGCAACCGCCCGCGCAGCGACGGTTGAACCAGTTGCTACGCCGGCTCCCGTTGTGCCGAAACCGCCCGTGCCTGCCAAGCCGGTTACCCCAGTTGAGAAAGCTGAGACGCCAACACCGCCCGCCTCTCTGGTAAGTGCAACCCCACCGGCTGCCAAGAAATCGGCCTCAAAACCAAAAGCTCAAGCGAAGCCGGCAGCGGCTAAAGCAAAGCCAGCGGCCAAGACCGCCGCGAAAGCATCCGCCAAGCCAACGAAAGGCGATGCGGACGCCGCCCGTGCCGCTCTGCCAACCGCCACACTGGCAGCCACACCGGACAATTTGAAACTCATCAAGGGCATTGGCCCCCAAAACGAAGGCCGTTTGAACGGTCTGGGCGTGAACACGTTCGCCCAGATCTCAAAGTGGACCAAGAAAGATCAGAAGAACTACGGCACTGTTCTGGCCTTTCCCGGGCGTATAGAGCGGGAAGATTGGGTCAGCCAAGCCAAGACGCTCGCAAAAGGCGGTCAGACGGATTTTGCAAAACGCGTGAAATCAGGCGCCGTCAGCTCCAGCGTTGGCAAGGCTAAAGCGGGTGACATGGGCAAAGAGCCAAAAGGGCTGCTCAAGGCGGCCCGTGGTGGTAAGCCTGATAATCTCACTTTAATCGATGGTGTGGGCAACGCCATTGAACAAAAAATGTTCCGTCTCGGCATTTACCACTTTGATCAGGTCGCCAAAATGACGGCAGCAGAGCTGACTTGGTTGAGCAACGGTGTCGGGTTCCCCGGTCGAGCCGAACGTGAAAACTGGAAAGGCGAGTCCAAAATCCTGGCTGCCGGCGGCACGACAGATCATGCCAAGCGTGTTGAAAAAGGCCAGATCAAAACCAGCCGCAAAAGCTCGGACGAAGAAAAAGGCTAAGGCTTGACTTCAATGCTCCGGGATTGAAAATGACCGGAGTAAAGATGCCATTGTTTAAAACAAAAAAGCCGCCACAGAATGCTATTTCTGCGGCGGCTTGATTGTTTTTGCATCTTGTGCAGGCTCACACCAGTTTTTGAGCCGCAGCAGAGCTTTGCTGCCTCTCAAGCCAATCACCGCTTCTTTTAATCGCTGACCGCCTCTAGATCATTTCAATCTTTGATATAACCGATCCAGTTGTGGCGCTCACGCTGTCGCCCTCAAGAGGCCTTCGCGACCCTAGGTGGGGGGAGGGGCGGCGCATTAGCTCTAGGTTGTTCTTCGCAACCGATCGGTTCAATCAAATTGTGAACCGCTCTAAAGCCGGATGCCCAAACGCTCAATTGTGCTGATGGTCAGGCCGCCCGTCGGCAACTGGTTGTCTTCTTGGAACCGGCGGATGATCGCTTGCGTGCCTTCGCCCAATTTGCCATCCGGCTGAAAGCCTAGGTTGTAACCGGCGGCAATGAGCGCATTTTGAATGCGTTTCACAACAGCCGGTGTCGTGTTGGTTTCGCACAGTATCTCACGCCATTTCACAGCTTCTGCCTGCACCAGATTGCGCTTTTGGATGGTTGCAAACCGCGCGGGTGACTGGACGACCTCGAATTGCTCCGGCTCCACCAGTTCCTTGATCGTGATCGTGCGGTATTTGGCGGGGATCACTTTTTTCTTAGTCGTCGGGGGTGTGCGCATCACGCGGCGTTCAACCGTCGCATACTGTGCGGGAATAACTTCTTCTTTGGTCTGCGATGCTTGATCGATGACTTGCTGCTCTACCGTTTTGAAGACGGCGGGAATTTCCACGCGGCACATAATCTCGCCGGTGGCTTCGTCGATCTTTTCATAGGCTCCCCGACCGACCTTCCACTCAACCCGTGCTTCAGAAATTTTTACGCGCTTTGTCTCGGTCTTGAAAGTCGCCGGGATGATCGTCTTCACCACCTGTTCCGGCTGCACCAGCACAGTTTCGGAGACGGTCTCATAGACCGGAGGCACAGGAATCAACTCGTAGCTTTCTTCCTGAACCAAAACTTCCTTGGCCACCTCGCGGTACACCGCCGGTGTTTTACGGAAGCTGGAACTGGCCGGTTGGACCATGACCTCTTCCGGGATGTTTTCATAACGCGCGGGCAATAAAACCTTGGCCCAGCACGTACCCGCAGCCGCGTTTGCAGGCGGCAACTCCTGCGAAAATGCAGCGCTGGAAGACATAATATATGTGCCCAACACGGCAGTAGCAGTTGTCAAAAGAAACGTGTTCATCGGTTAGTCCCCTCGCTTAGTCACTGTGGCACCGCACCACGGTGGCAGTCCATATGGTTGCCCGACAATAAGGCCTTGATCGTAAGCTTAACAGATAAAGTAAATGCCGGTGTTCAAACTTTAATGAGTGGTTAACGCCGGGGAGCCAGGTAGGCGCTTGCGCTGGCTGGGGTGGGCTTAGAGCGGTTCACAATTTAATTGAACCGCTCGGTTGCGAAGAGCAACCCGGCGCTTATGCTCTTCCCTCCACCTAGGGTCGCGAAAGAATCTTGAGGCCGACAGCGTGAGCGCCACAACTGGATCGGTTCTATCAAAGATAGAAATGATCTAGCGGTCCAAAGACCAGGTCGGGCCTTCATGATAGTCCGCTTGCAAAGCCCTAAAGGTCACAGTTTGCACATCGGTCAGCCAAACCGGTGGCGTTCCTTTCACAACGAAAACCTCCAAGTCCGTCAGCTGAAAACAGCCATGAACGCCCCGGTCGCAGCGGATTTGCGCGGATTGTGCATCGCTTTGTGTCGAAGCAAACTCAAGAACTAAGGCGGACAAGCCGTCGTCAGATGGTGCACCCATAAGGGTTTCAAATAACCTTCCGCCCTCAGGTCCGTATGCCTCAGCGATGGCAAGGTCTGTCACGCCGGCCAGCCGCAAGGGCTTAAGTCTGAGATAGTCCGGGTCGGACAAATAAGCGTTGAACTGCTCCCGGCTTTTGATGCGCAATAGAGAGCCGTAGACCGTAGACGTCCCGGCTCTGGACCCCGACCGATATACGGGGATGCTCAAGCGCCCATGTCTCAGCAATTTCATCCCATGGCGAGACCAGATCGGTTGAATCCGGTATATGAACTTGGCGTAAAGTTCGCCGGTTGCGCTTTTTTTCCCACGGGTGGTTTGAACATCGTTTGTTGGAACCGTTGCGATGGCCCAAAAATACAACGGTCGTTCATTCTGTTGCACCTTGCCCGCGGCCGCCTGAACGGACTTTGTAAGGGGCATACCGCCCCACGCTAGGCCAGCCAACATCAGCAAAAAAACCACCACATTCGCTTGCCAAGTGCGGTGGCGGCGATTAGCGTTTTGCCATGGTCCGGTTTCCATCACCTCTAGCGATCCCATCTGCGCTGCTACTGCTTAGTGGCGGCCGTCGGCTCTTGCCTTGTTAAAGGGGGCAACCGGCGGTCGATAATGCGACCGCCACCGGATGTGCAGTGACATCCCATCGGTCATCAGCCCCCAAAACCCGCAAATTCAGTATCAAGACCGTTCTTGCCACGTGCAGATCGGTTCGGTCTAACACCATCGCAAGTGTGGCTGTAACGTGCAAATCGCGCTAACGCTCCGGGCTAACGACACAGCACCTTTTTGATGGTTGCGATCCCAAAAAAACGAGAAAGACACACCATGTTGATGGAAGCATCCAAACGTTACGTGGCCTATCCGCAGGTCGATTTGCCTGACCGCACGTGGCCGTCAAAAACCATAATCGAGGCGCCCATTTGGTGCTCGGTTGATCTGCGTGACGGCAATCAGGCGCTCATCGATCCCATGGGGCATGAGCGTAAGGCGCGCATGTTCGCCCTGTTGCTGGACATGAAGTTCAAAGAGATCGAGATCGGCTTTCCCTCTGCTTCGCAAACCGACTTTGATTTTGCCCGCTGGTGTGTGGAACAGGGCAATGTGCCCGATGACGTAGACCTGCAAGTTCTCGTGCAATGCCGGCCGGAACTGATCACCCGCACGTTTGAGAGCCTTGAGGGCGCAAAAACACCTATTGTGCATTTCTACAACTCCACCAGCGAGTTGCAGCGCAGGGTCGTGTTCAATCAGGATCGGGAGGGCATCAAGCGCATCGCGACGGACGCCGCCAAGATGATTGTTGATATGGCGTCCGCAACGCCCCAGGGAAAAGAGGGCTTCCGGTATCAATACTCGCCCGAAAGCTTCACCGGTACAGAGCTGGAATTCGCGTTGGACATCTGCAATGCGGTGACCGAAGTGCTGCAGCCGGATGCGGACAACAAAGTTATCCTCAACCTGCCCGCAACGGTGGAGATGTCCACGCCAAACATCCACGCCGATCAGATGGAGTGGATGGGCCGGAATTTGAACAACCGCGATAATATCATCATCTCTTTGCATCCCCATAACGACCGCGGCACCGGCATCGCCGCAACGGAACTTGGGTTGATGGCCGGTGCCGACCGTGTCGAGGGTACGCTGTTTGGCAATGGCGAGCGCACCGGCAATGTCGATTTGGTGACGTTGGCGCTCAACATGATGACCCAAGGTGTGGATCCGCAACTGGACGTATCGGATATTGAGCGCATCAAGGGCGTCTACGAATATTGCAACCAGCTGCGCATTCCGGAGCGCCATCCCTATGTGGGCGAGTTGGTCTACACAGCGTTTTCCGGCTCCCATCAGGATGCGATCAACAAGGGCATGAAGGCCATCGAAAAGGCCAATGCCGATGTTTGGGAAGTGCCCTATCTGCCCATTGATCCGCAGGACGTTGGCCGCACCTATGAGGCAATTATCCGCATCAATTCCCAGTCGGGAAAGGGTGGCGTCGCCTATGTGATGGAGACCGATTACGGACTGAAATTGCCGCGCAACCTGCAAGTTGAGATGCGCGATGAAGTGCAACGCATTGCAGACAAGGAGGGCGTTGAACTGCCGTCCGCGCGCATTCACGAGCGTTTCATGGAGCGCTATGTCGAGCAGCCGGAAGGGCGCCTGCGCTACGAAGACCACGCAACCCTGACCGATGCGGAAACTGGCGGTCGCAAGGTGGAAGTCTCTGTCACCGATAAGGGCATCAAAACCCTATTGCAGGGCAGGGGTAACGGACCGGTGGATGGCTTTACCGCCGCGCTCAATCAGGCCTATGGCCTGTCCATTTCTGTTGCGGACTACTCCGAGCACTCCCTGCAACAGGGCAGCGACGCAACAGCGATTTGCTACATGGAGGTGGAGGACACCGGGACTGGAAAGCGCTGGTTTGGCGTCGGTATCAATTCCAACATTGTGGCGGCCTCATTGGAAGCGCTGGTTTCCGCAGCCAACCGTGCGTTGTCCGGCGACTTGTGATGGCGACGGCGGAAACCAAAGTCCGCGCCCGTTTGGGTGCTATTGAGATCGACAACACCGGGCTTCGGTCCGGTGAGGCTGCGGTCGGTGACACCGTTCCCATCGTCTTTTTGCATGGGTTTGGGGGTATGGCGGCGCAATGGCGGCCGCTGCAAACGCGCTTGTCTCACGACATGCAAACGCTGGCATTTGATCTTCCCGGCCACGGCACGAGTTTGGATTATCCCGGCTTCGGTCCACCAAAACTGGCGGCCGAGGCGGTGCTGAATGAGCTGGATGCCCGCACCATCGAAAAAGCCGTGATCGTGGGTCATTCCATGGGTGGGGCGGTGGCTTCATTGATGGCGCTGCTTGCACCGGGCCGTGTACAAGCCTTGGTGCTTCTGGCTCCCGGCGGCTTTGGCGAGACCTTCAATCATGATCTTTTGATGGAGTGGGCGCAGGCGGCATCGAAAGAGGCTTTGGGCACAGTGATGCCCCGGTTTTTTGGCCCCGGTTTTGAGGTGCCGGAAAAGGCGGTGACCCTTCAATACCAAGCGCGTCAGGAGCCGCGTTTGGTTGAGGCGCTGGTGAAAATCGGTGCATCCATGGCGCGTGATGGAAAGCAAGGGGTCTTGCCGTTGGCTGCTTTGGCCCAGTGCGGCGTGCCCATGCAGGTTCTTTGGGGTACGCAGGACGGTGTGTTGCCGGTGGAGCAAGCCAAGGCTTTGGAAGCGCCGTTTGAAGTGACACTGCTGGATGGCGTTGGGCATTCGCCTGCGGAGGAAGCGCCTGAAGCAACCGAACAGGCGATCCGGAAGGCCGCAGGGCTTTAAACCCGCAACCGAATTCACTCTTTTGTGCTGACGTAGCGGCAGTCAATAGGTTAAACTTAGCGACGCATCGCAACAGCCTGCCAACAGCGTCCGTGGAGACAGTCTAATGATCAAGTCAAAGTCAGCCCTTTTCGCCGCTGCGTTGAGCGTCGTTGTGACCACGGGTATTGCGTTTTCAAGCCATAACGCTAGTGCGGGCAGCCCAGATGCAATTTCTGCCCAGTTGCAGCGCAACTCCGTGGAATGGTCCGGCCGCAGTTTTCAAACAGAACGCATGCGCGCCGCATACGAAGCGCGTGGTTACCAGCCGCTATGGACCAATGGCACCACGGTGACGCCCGCCGGCAATGCACTGATTGATGAACTCACCAATTCATACCGAGACGGTCTCGACCCTTCGGAATATCTGGCAGGCGTTGGCGGCTTTACAAGCATTGCCAGCCAGACAGACACCGCACGTTTGGAATTGGCCCTTTCGCACACCTTTTTAACATTCGGATTGGACCTTTTTTCCGGCGTCACCACACCTTCGGTGACGGACCCCAACATCATCATCAAGCGAAAAAAAGTAGACTTCACCCAATGGCTTGAGGGGGCAGGGTCTATTGGTCCAACTGAAATGTTGCGCACCTTGCGCCCCAATCACCCTCAATATGCGCAATTGCGCCAGATGCTGGCCGGATATCGCGCCCTGCTGCTGCGTGGCGGATGGGACCCGATTTCTAAAGGCGAAACGCTTAAGCCCGGAATGAACTCGCCGCGGGTTGGCGAGATGCGTGCCAACCTGTCAGCCCGTGGCTATGACGGTTTGGCGATGCCGGATAACAACCAGTACGACGACATTTTGAAGGAAGTGGTGATGCACTTCCAAAAGCGCCATGGTTTGACCGCAGACGGCGTAGCGGGTCCAAACACGTTTCGTGCCTTAAACATCTCCGCCCAAACGCGGGTGAATCAACTGGCAATCAATCTGGAGCGCTGGCGCTGGCTGCCGCGCCAGTTGGGCGATACCCACGTTCTGGTCAATCAGGCGGGCTTTGAACTGTTCGTCATGCGCGGTCGTAAAATCGTGGACAATCGCCGCGTGATCGTGGGCAAACCTTTTCACCAATCGCCCATGTTTTCCAGCAACATCGCCTATGCGGAATTCAACCCGACTTGGACCGTGCCAGCTTCGATTGCCGGACGGGACATGCTGCCCAAAATCCTGAACAATCCAAACTATTTGAACGAGAAGGGCTATGACTTGTTTCGCGGCTACGGCGCCAATGCGACGCCGCTTAACCCGTTCGCCGTGGACTGGAGCACGGTGAACCCACGCAAATTCCCCTTCACAATTGTCCAGCCGCCAGGGCCAAGGAATGCGCTGGGTCAGGTCAAGTTTATCTTCCCCAACAAGTTCAGCGTCTACATGCACGACACGCCCTCGCGAACCCTGTTTTCAAAAGACGCACGGGCGTTCTCAGCAGGCTGTATCCGAATTGAGAAACCTTTGGAGTTTGCGCAGAAACTCTATTCCTTGCAGGGCGGTATGGACGTTAATCGCATCCGGCCCATCGTGGACAGCAAGAAGCGCACACGCATCAACTTAAAGCGCAAAATGCCGGTCCATTTGGCCTATTTCACCGCATGGATTGACGAAAACGGTGTGCCGCTCTTCTTCGATGACGTGTACAAGCGCGACAAACTGGTGAGCAAATACCTTTTCTGACCTTTGCTGCAGCATGAAAGTGATGGAGTGGCGATTGCGACGGTGAAAGTGCCCAAAGGGGTCTGTGAGGTCTCAGCACATGAGCAAAGAGGGAAAATACGATGACAGACAGCACCGACACCCCGGCTGATCAAATCGCAGCCGGTACGACTCCCCGTCGTACGCTCAAAGCGGCTCTTTACGATGTGAAGACCCAGCAG
Source organism: Pseudomonadota bacterium (assembly GCA_038746275.1). GTDB lineage: Bacteria > Pseudomonadota > Alphaproteobacteria > Rhizobiales > Rhizobiaceae > Pseudahrensia. Next base: position 45,506 of record JBCDKS010000006.1, read on the forward strand.
GCTGAGCGTGATGACGTTGTCGTCGAAATGAAAGAGGCCGAGCGCGCCCGTCTTGAGCTTCTGGCCGATGAAGTGCGCCCGGTTTTGGACGATGTGGAGCCGACTGATGAACGGTTTGATCTCGTGGTCACCCGTGGAGACCGCCCGCGTATGTGGGTGGATGCTACCTGTTTCGTGGCTATGGGCGCTGACAAGCGCCTTTACCGCCTCATAAAAGACGGACGTGGCGGACGCGTTGTGCTGGAAGAGGCTGATGAAATGTCCGCCATGGCCGATCACGTCTCGCATTACATTGCATCGCGCGTGTTGGAACGGGAGCGCGCCATGGACGGCGACTGGGAGGATGCCCGCGCAAAGACGGCTGCCGGAAAAGCGCAAGCTGACGCGGCTTCTGTGAGCACAGCGAACGCCAATGGCTCCGCACCATCCAAGGCCCGTTCGCGTTGGCGCAGCGTGTTTTGGTTTTTCGTCGGCGTTATTGCCACGCTGATCGGAATCGCCTTCGCAGCCGTGACACTGGTGCCGGACGCGTTTTAAGAAGTCCGCTCGGCTACGTTTGAGCGATGGTTTTGCTGTCCGGGATATCAAACTCGGTGCGCCGTAAGTGTGTGACCGCATCCGCGCCGTCCGCAAACCCGAATTGGTCAAACTGAACAGACCATTTCCCATGGGTTGATGGTTCCGAGCCGTTCAATTCGGTAATTTCAAATAGATTGTATTGCGCCCCGGGTTTGCCATGCCTGTCATGCCCGTCATGCGTGACCCGCTCCGGGCGGGCTTGTTGGCTGGCCGATGGCACACCGATCACCCGTACGGATTGGTACGGCCCGTTGATCATCTCCTCACTCTCAATATGCGTGTGGCCGTGCAGGACCAATTCAGCACCATGATTCCGTATCACTTTGCGAAAGCGGGATGCACCAATAAGCCTTTTATTCCAATGCGTTGCGCCCTTAAAGGGCGGATGATGGATCAACACGATCCGAAAGCGATTGCTTCGCGCAGTGTCGTCTAACAGCGCGGAAAGTGCTTTTGCCTGCCTTTGTCGAAATGATCCCGTGGCCATGAATGGTGCCGTTGCACGTCCGGAGTTTGTTGCGATCAAACTGACAGGCGTGTTTCCGTCGCCATCAGTCATGGCACGATGAAAAGGAAACTGGCTTTCATGAGCCCCATCGCCGGACATATAGGGTGCCCAAGCCCTGCGTATTTTTGCCAACGCGCCAGGGACATAAGTGTCATGGTTGCCGGGGATGACGGTCACTGATTTCGGCGCGCCAACTGTGCCCAACCAATCCGCCATCAGGTCAATTTCTTCATCCAACGCAAGGTTGATGAGATCGCCTGTGATGACGATGTGGTCTGCTCGCGCCTTATGGACATGGCTGATCAGCTTTTCCAGCGTATCGTCGCCCATGGCATCGCGCCGGTTGCGGTGCCAGTTTACGTACCCGGTAATGCGTTTTGAGGCGAGTTCGCGACGCGTCGCCTTGGGCAGCGGTCCCAAATGAACATCAGAAAGGTGGACAAGGCGAAACATCGTGCCGCACTAACGTGTTTTTGGGTGTCGGCAAAGCCTCATGGTTCGTCGCGCTTCGTTCGCTAGACCCAAACACGCAGAAAGACGCCATGTCTGTGTTAAAATCCATCGCTGTCGAAGTTCTGGCCCGTCTGCCGCGGCCTTTGGCAGGTCGCCTTGCCATTGTGTTTGGCCTGTTCACCCGTGTGATGACCTTGGGCGTGAGAGCCGTCGTCTTCAACGACCGGGACGAGGTTTTGTTGGTACGCCATACCTATGTTGAAGGATGGCACTTTCCCGGTGGCGGTGTCGAGCGGGGTGAGACCGCCGTGCAAGCCATGATCAAAGAATTGCACGAGGAAGCCAATATCACACTCAAATCTGTACCAGAGATATTTCACATTTACCGAAACACCCAGCATTCGCGCTTCGATCACGTGGTGCTGTTTGTGTGTCGATGGGGTGACCAAACCAGCCACAAACAGCCTGATTACGAGATTGCCGAAGCGCGCTTCTTCCCGATCAGCGCACTGCCTGCGACCACAACGGCATCCACCGCCAAGCGCCTGCAGGAGGTACTGCACGACGTTCCAAGAGCGGATATCTGGTAGGTGCGATTACCACGTCAATCAAACCGCCCGCGATCATGAGGAGCCATAAAGTCGATTGCCGGACCGACCGGCACGATACGCGTTGGGTTGATCGTTTCATGGCTGCCGTAATAATGGTGCTTAATGTGATCCATGTTGATCGTGTCTGCCACGCCTGGCCACTGGTACAGCGCCCGAGTGTAGTTTGACAGATTGGGGAAATCAGCGATCCGGTTCCGGTTGCACTTAAAATGCCCCACATAGACCGCATCAAACCGCACCAGAGTCGTGAATAAGCGCCAGTCGGCTTCGGTGACTTGATCACCGACCAGCCATTTTTGACTAGCAAGACGCTCTTCCAACCAATCCAGCGTTTCAAACATCGGCTGGAACGCCTCTTCATAGGCCTCCTGCGTGGTGGCAAAGCCGCATTTGTAAACGCCATTGTTGACGGTGTGATAGACACGTTCGTTCAGCGCATCGATCTCGTCGCGCAGCGCTTTGGGATACATGTCAGGACCCGTCGCTCCCACCGCGTTGAAGGCTGAATTAAACATCCGGATGATTTCACTGGATTCATTGGAAACGATGGTCTCGCGCTGCTTGTCCCACAACACCGGCACGGTCACACGGCCCGTATAGTCGGCCTTCGCGGCTGTGTAGACTTGATGCATGCGACTGCGCCCGCCCAACTGGTCCCGCGTGTCTTCCAGATCATCTTTGGCCTCATCAAAGGTCCAGCCTTCGCTGCCCATGAAGTGATCGACAACCGAAACGTCGATCATGCTCTCCAACCCTTTCAGTTTTCGAAAAATCGCGGCGCGGTTGGCCCAAGGGCAAGCGTGGGAAATGTAGAGGTGATAGCGACCCGGTTCGGCTTTGAAGCCGCCTTCGCCTGTTGGGCCAGCAGCGCCGTCCTCGGTCACCCAGTTGCGAAATCCGGCATCGCTGCGCACGAATTTGCCGCCAGAATTTTTGGTATCGTACCACTGGTCTTTCCAGACACCGTCAACAAGCAGTCCCATATTGCATCCTCAATCATTTCACATGGTGCACATGTGGCCGCGTGGGGCTGCGCCTTCAACTGAAAAGAAGGGGTTCATGTTTGGTGTGCATTTTTGCATGGACGGGCCACAAACCTCATGATACCGACTGGCTACCGGACAAGGGCCTCTTGTAGGCTGCCTATCCGCATCCACTGGGACCTGAAAAGACAATGAGCACATCTGCCCGGCTTCGACGACGAATTCGCTAACCGGTGCCGCCGCACGTGGCACCGCGCACGTCTGCGCACGCCACCCTGTCTTCTAAAGCCGCTAAGGCGAAGACAGCACGCTCAACTCCCCTTCTTATTAAGCCTGTGCCGCCATTGCGGCCGATGAAATCAGGCGCGAAGGGTTTTCGATCCGGTAAACCCCATGACCAAATATTCGCACATCCGGCTGGAAACGGCCGCAGAAGCACATGACGTTGAAGCTCTCATTTGGGATATATTCGGCCCGGGAATGACCGCTCGTGCAGCCTATGCCCTTCGGGAAGGTCTGCCATTCGAACCGGATCTGGCTTTTGTCGCAGAGGCAGATGATGGCCGGTTGGTGGGCTCAGTTCGAATAACCAAAGTGCTGTGGGGCAGTACTCTGGTTTGGATGCTTGGCCCTTTGGGCGTGGTACGCAGCCGGTCTGGGCAGGGAATTGGCAGCGCTCTCATGCGGATGGCCATGGCCGAGTGTGCGCAAAAGGCCAAAAGCGCAGACATTCACCACGTCATTTTGGTGGGCGATTTGGCCTATTACAGGCCGTTCGGTTTTCAATCTGTCCGTGCAGGGGCTGCGCCCATGCCAAGGCCAGCTGACCCGTCACGCATACTCGTGTGCCCGCTGAACGGAGCAACCATGCAAGGTATCGAAGGGCCGGTCACACGTTACGAAGTGTAGCGGTCACCGCCCCTCGCGTGCCCACGTTCCCGCAAGAACCAAAAGCAGAATACCGAGACCCAAAAAACCAGCCAACAGTGGCACCTGTGTGATGCCCTTGAGAACGCTAGCTTCGGTGGTGCGAATGCCCATCCAGCCATTGCCGGAGCGAGCGCTGTTGCCCCGCACAGGCACGAGGCGTGGCAAGGATCGCGCGGCGCTTTCGTGTGATACGCGTTGTGTCAAACCCCGCGTCGCGTCCACCATGGGTGCCAGCAGGGCGCCGGTGGACACGATGTCCGCATATTCTTTCGGATTGGCGGGCCCGACATGGGTAAGGGCGGTCAACTCTCCATTGCCCACACGGTACAGACCGAGCGAGCCTCCGGTAAATACGCCTTCAAAAACACCATTGCCCTGATCCACCAGTGGCACGCGGACGGTGTCGCCAGTGGGCGTCACCAGGGTTGCGTCACCCGGCTCATCGCCCATGGTCTGGCGACGTATGGTGATCTGGTTGGCGCTGGCCTCCGCCCGCAATGCTTCTTCGTCAAGTTCCGGTTCTTTCATGAGCCAATGGCCGAGCCGGCGCAGCAATTGCGAGTGCGGTCCGCCCCCCTCAAAGCCCCGCGCCCACAGCCAAACATGGTCCGAGTTCAAAAGTGCAATACGCCCTTCGCCTGGCCGGTTAAGCACCAGCAACGGTTTGTCCGCACCGCCGCTCATCACCACATTACCCTGCGGATCAACCGTTTCAATAAGACGGAACCAGCGGCTCCAGTCGGGTGCGTTTTTGCTGTCGAGCGCTGGCAGCCCCGGCAGATCGCGTGTGACGGGGTGCTTGCGCCCTTGTTCCGTCACCTGCGGTCGGAAAGGACCTTCGTCCACGGTGCCGGTTGGCACGGCGGGCAAAACGGATGAGAGCGGCGTCGTATGAATGCTGGCCACGCTTGCGTGTTCAGGGCCCGCCGCCACGAGGATGGCGCCGCCATCCGTGAGATAACGTGCGATGTTGTCGAAATAGAGCACCGGAAGGACACCGCGCCGTTGGTAGCGGTCAAAGATGATCAGGTCGAACTCGTCGATCTTTTCGATAAACAATTCCCGCGTGGGAAACGCGATCAAAGACAGCTGATTGATCGGCGTGCCGTCCTGTTTTTCCGGCGGGCGCAAAATCGTGAAGTGCACCAGATCAACCGATGCATCGGATTTCAAAAGGTTCCGCCACGTCCGCTCTCCCGCATGGGGCTCTCCGGACACCAACAAAACGCGCAGATTTTCGCGAATGCCATCCATCACTGTGAAGGCTTGATTGTTGACGCTGGTAATCTCGCCATCGGCGACATCGGCCCGAAGTTCGATGACGTTTTTTCCGCCATTAGGGACATCGAAAAAGAAACTGACGTCCTCTCCGGGCACCACTTGCTCGACCGACATCAATTCGCCACCGATGAAAAAGCGGACTTCCACCAAACCACCTTGTGTGTCGATATTGGTGTCCACCACCGAATAGATGATTTCTTGGTTTTCGCCCACGATGCCAAAGCGCGGTGCGCGCTTGATCACAACACGGCGGTCCCTATCATTCTCTTTGCCGGTAATGAGCGCATGAAGGGGGGCGTCAAAGCCCAGATTTTCGGCCTTTTCCGGAACATCGTGCACTTGACCGTCGGTTAGAAAGATAGCCCCGCCCACACGGTCTGGCGGTACGTCGCGCAGGCTGGAACGTAACGCGCTGAAAAGCGCGGTGGTTGCATCCGCCGTATCGGCCCCGCCATTGCGGGCGATGACTTCGCGAAGCTCAAACTGCGGAAAACGGTCGAACAGCGCTTTAAGTCCGGCTTTCGCTTCTTCGGTTTGCGTATCGCGACCGTCCAGTTTTTGGCTGTCAGATTCATCCACCACCAGCGAGACGACGGTCTTGAGCGGTTCACGGTCTTCTTGCAGCAAGGACGGATTGAGCAGCGCAAGCGTCAGCGCTGCAAATGCGCCCAGCCGTAGAAAGCGCCCGCGAACGCCTTGAATAACACCGAACAGGGCAAGCAAACCGGCCGCAGCCGCCAAGAGTGCGATAACCCAGACGGGGAAAAGAGGAGCGAGGGTAACCGACCAGGCATTCATTGGCCAAGCCTTTCCAGCAGAGCGGGGATGTGCACCTGATCGGACTTATAGTTGCCGGTCAGCGTGTACATGATGATGTTGACGCCGGTCCGATAGGCGTAGACGCGCTGGGTCGGATTGGGCGGCACGATGGGCAGCGAAGGCGCACCGTCCGGCTCAACCGCCCAAGCGGCCGCCATGTCATTTGCGGTGATCAAGATAGAAGACACCCCATCGCCGGCGCGGGCCGGTCGGTCTGCGTCTTGTTCATCTTCTCGCTGGCTTGTCTCCACCCATAGGCGCCCGTCTAGATAACGACCGGGAAACACATTGAGCAGGTAAAACGCCCGCGTCAGCACATGGTTTTCCGGCACAGGTTCGAGCGGTGGAATGTCGAGTGTTGCCAGTATCTCCCGCAAGCGTTGGGTCTCGGGCGTCAGGCGGGACGAGCCGAAGCCGCCCGAAATCTGATCGCGGGTATCGAACAACACGCTGCCACCGCGCTTCATGAAAGCATCAATCCGCGCCATGGTCTCAGAATCTGGCAAAGGGGCATCCGTGGAAATGGGCCAGTAAAGCAGCGGATAAAACGCCAACTCATCCGTACTGATGTCGACGGCCACAGGCGGCCCTGGCTCCAAAGACGTGCGTGAGGCGATGAACTGGGTCAGGCCCGTCAGTCCCTTACGGCTGATGGCATCCACCGAAGAAACGCCGGTTCGCACATAGGCAATGCGCGTTTTGAGCGTGTTTTCAAAATCGATGACAGCATTTGCGTCGCTGGATGCGGTTTGGGCAAAGGCCGGTGCGCTCGCCAAAAACAAAGGCAGCGCGAGCATTGAAGCCAAGATAACAGAAGCCCCGCGCAGCCGGGCAGCGGAACCAAAGCGCGGCAACCGCAATGCACCGGCCATCCATAGAACTGCAAGACAATCGAGCGCCAGAAGCAGCAATGCAGCCGCAAACAACCATGCCCTGAACGGGAACGGCTCGGCCTCTACATAGCCGACGGTGCGTGCACCCGCAGGCAGGTCTGAGTCAGACAGGGCGGTCAATTGGGCGTTTTCTCCAAACAGGTTGAGCGCAGCGAAGGCGTCATTGGTTCCGTAGAGACCGGGCGGGTTCTCCAAGCTCACATTTATCGCCGTGCCTGTACCAGTCTCAAGAGGACGCACATCGCTACCGGGTCCCGTCAATCGGCCCGATCCATCCAGCACCTGCAAAGGCGGTAAGGATATAACTGCTTGCGGCGTAGTGCTTGCGTCAGTGTTTTCGGCACTGGCCGAAACCGTTTGGCTGCGCAATTGCTCGGTGGCCACGGACCCGTTTGAAACGGCTACGATGCGGCGCAGCATGTCCACAAACGCGCCCGACAGAGGCAAGTTGGACCAGCTGGCATCCGCTGTGACATGAAACAAAATCACAGTGCCTTTGCCAAACCGTGCAGCGCTCACCAAGGGTGTGCCGTCTTCAAGGCTTGCCCATGTCTTGTCGCGCAAATCGATGCCTGGTTCCGCCAAGACTTGCCGTGTAACTGCCACGTCTTCGGGCACCTGAATGCCGGCAAACGGGCTGTCTGCCTCAAAGGATACGATTTTTTGCGGGGTGCCCCATGTTAGCGTGCCGCCAAGGCTGCGCCCGCCGCGTCTAAGAGTGACCGGCACAAGTTCATCGTCCTCCGCTGCGGCCAATCGGGGGCCGGCAAAACGGATCAGCGTCCCGCCATTGTCCAGCCACTCCCGCAACTGGGTTTCGGCAGCGGTCGGTATCCGCCCGATATCGGCGAGCACCAGCGTAGAAATGCGCTCATTCAAAAAGCGCTCAACGGTTTCCACCACATTGGCGCTGTCGGCTTCGCGCACGTCACTGAAAGGTGCCAGCGCATTCGAGATGAAATAGAGGGGCGACAGGAGCGGTTGATCGCGATCCGCATTGCCACCGGCGATTAAGCCCACGCGACGGCGCCTGAACCGTTCGTCCAGCAATTGCACGGCACCGGCGGTGGATGATCCATTGATCTCCACCCGCGCGATGTCGTTGCGCAGTTCCACCGGCAAAGCGAACTCCGCGTTCGTAACTGTATCACCCGCGCTAAAAGAAAACGGCGCTTGGCCAAGCAATCGCCCTTGACGATCGAAGGCGCCGACGGTGCCAGCGGCTGTGTCTCCGTTCGTTGCGCGCACCACAGGAGCGACCAAAACGTCAGGTCGGTTTTCAAGTTGCCCCAAGGCCCGTGTGGTCAACGTTTCGGCGCGCACGACGATCACTTCCCCGGCGCTTTTGGCCGTGATTGCAGCCATCAGTTCGGGGGCATTAGTTTCGTTCAGGCCCGAAGACAAAAGCACGATTGTCCCAAATGCCACTTCCGAAGCGGTCAAAGAGGCGGCAAGTGCCAGGTTGTCAGGTTGCACAGGCTGGGGCTCAGATGCGGCAACCAGTGGCTGCAACTCAGATGCTGCTCCGGGCGTAAAATCAGCACGCGCACCCAGACTGCTGAACGCAAGCGCCACGGGACGTCCGGCTGCCGCAAATTCCTCCAAGTAGCGCTGGGTGGTCACAACCCGTGCATCCCAATCAGCACCTGTGGACCATGTATCATCCAGCATAATGAGGGCAGGGCCGGTTCCGCTGGTCTGGTCCTCGCGGGCGTTTAGAATAGGTTCTGCCAGCGCCAGCACGATCAGACCGGCCATGAGCAAGCGCAGCAGGGTTAGCCACCATGGGCTGTTTGCCGGCGTTTCTTCTTGTTTTTCGATTTCAGCCAAAATGCGCGTCGGCGGAAACACCTCTTCGCGCGGGCGCGGTGGTGTGAGGCGCAGCAACCACCAGATCAACGGAAGGGCAAGCAGCCCAAAAAGAAGGGCAGGTGCGGCAAAGCTCAATCCAAACAAGCTCATTCCATCACCCTCTCATACCGCTCAGACGCGTGTGCACCGCCACGAGCGCTGTGGACGCCAGCGTGTCTGTCGTGTGCACCAAATGGTTCCAGCCCAGTTTACGACAGCGCTCTGCCAGTACATCCTGCCGCGCGCGGAAGCGGTTGATATAGGCGGACGAAATCGTTTCCGCCCGACCAAACGTCAGTGTCGAACCGGTTTCAGGATCACGAAACTCTGTTCGGCCCCGAAACGGAAAAGTGTGTTCAGCCGGATCAATGATGTGAACCAGCGTGCCCCGAATGCCTTGGCGGGCAACCGCGTTTATTTTTGCAATCGTATTGTCCACCGGCTCTAAAAAGTCGGAGAAAATCACTAACTCGCTGCGCCCGCGCAGGCCCTCCGTCGCGGGAAAAGCCACTTCGGCGGATGGGTTGGCCATCGAAATTTCCGCGGCGATCCGTTCTGCGGCACGGCGGCTTGCGATTGGGTTGGTCACACCCGGCCAGCCAACCCGCTCCCCGCTGCGGGAAAGAACCTCGGTCAAGGCGAAAGCCAGCACCAGGGCGCGTGACTGTTTGCTGACGGCCGCAGCCTCCGACCTGTACAACATGGAAGGTGAGTTGTCCGCCCAAACCCAAACAGTGTGCGCAGCCTCCCATTCCTGATCGCGAACGAAAACGCTGTCATCGCGGGCAGACCGTCGCCAGTCGATTCGCGCCATCGATTCGCCGACGTCATACGGGCGAAACTGCCAAAAGCTGTCGCCCGAACCCCGACGTTTGCGGCCGTGCCAGCCACTCACCACCGTGTTGGCAATGCGCTGGGCCTCCACCAAAAGATCCGGCACCAAAGCCGCTCGCATCCGGGCACGCGCCAGCACACCCGTGCCAAAATCACTGTCTGTTTGGGTGCCTATTGTGAGAGCCAAGAAATGCGCTTCCGGTTAGAAATTCAAAAAGTGTTGGGCGACAAGCATGACGACAAGGGAGCGTCGCGCGTGATCGTCTACGTCCACGCCCGCTTCAACTCGCTAATGACCTGACGGACACCGATGCCTTCTGCGCGAGCCCCAAAATTCAGCGCCATGCGATGCTGCAATACAGGTTCTGCCAGAGCCAACACGTCGTCTACGGACGGCGCCAATCGACCATCAAGAAGCGCCCGCGCCCTGACGGTTAGCATGAGTGCTTGGCTGGCACGGGGACCTGGCCCCCAAGCGATGTGGGCGCGTGGCCCTTCGCTGTTGCCGTCTTCGGGGCGGGCGGAACGCACGATCCCCAAAATGGCCTCAACAACGCTTTCACCGACCGGCATACGCCGCACCAATGCCTGAATATTCATCAGTTCTTCCGTCGTCAGGGCGGCTTTCGCCACCTCTTCGCTGCTGCCGGTGGTTTCAAGCAATATGCGTCGTTCCGCTTCCAGATCGGGGTAATCCACGTCGATCTGCATCAAAAACCGGTCCAATTGGGCCTCGGGAAGCGGATATGTGCCTTCTTGCTCCAACGGGTTTTGCGTCGCCAGCACGTGGAACGGAGCTGGCAGATCATGCCGCTCACCCGCAATCGTCACGTGATATTCCTGCATGGACTGCAGCAATGCTGACTGGGTGCGTGGGCTTGCACGGTTGATCTCATCAGCCATCAGCAATTGGGCGAAGATCGGCCCTTTGACGAAACGAAAAGAACGCTTTCCAGCGTCGTCCTGATCCAAAATTTCCGAACCAAGAATATCGGATGGCATCAAATCAGGCGTAAATTGAATACGATTGGCCTTGAGACCGAGCACGGTGCCCAGTGTGTCCACAAGCTTGGTTTTGGCCAGTCCCGGTACGCCCACCAGTACGGCATGACCACCGGCCAGAACGGTCGTGAGCGCATTGGTGACGACATCCTCTTGTCCGTAAATCACCGTCCCCACAGCTGCGCGGGCCTCGGTCACTTTGGCAACGGCATCTTCGGCTTCGGCGATGATCGCCTTCTCATCGAGTTCGGGAGGGCGGGTCATTTCGCTCATTTTTGGGCTCGCTATTGGGACCGCGCGTCGGCGACCGGGTGGCTCTAGTATTGGAAACAATACGGCGTTTTTGCAGTTCGGGTTTGCGGGGCCGCACCTTTGTTTTGGCCCGGCGGAGTCTGATTTGGTCTGACTTGGCCTTTGTCGGGGTGGGAGAGAAAGTGGCTGGGATCAGGCGACGGACTAGAGGGGTGCTGTGCGTTGTTCGGTCGTACTCTTGGCTCTTTCGTGCTCAAACGCCAGTGTGTCATGCTGACATCTGATGCATAAGCCACTATTTCGTGAGCCAATGCGGGGCAGAATCACGGCCCAACATGATGGCCAGAAACGCGGCTCAGCAAGACCAAAAACAAGGAACAGATCGCCATCATGAACACCAAACGACCCAATGTGGCAAAACTGACCGACAGCCCCACAAGCGCCTTGGAAGCTCTGGTAGCGCGGGCCTCTCACGCGGGAAAAGGCCTTCCTCCCGTTGAAAAGTGGGATCCGCCCTTCTGCGGCGACCTTGATATTGTCATTCAGCGCGACGGGACATGGCTTTACCTAGGGACGCCTATTGGCCGCCCACAATTGGTGCGTTTGTTTTCAACGGTTCTGCGAAAGGATGAGGACGGGAAAACCTATCTCGTCACGCCTGTGGAAAAGGTCGGCATCACCATCGAAGACGCACCCTTCGTGGCAGTGGAGATGAACCACACCAAGAAGAATGGCGAGCCGGTCATCACATTCCGCACCAATGTGGGAGACTTGATCGAAGCCGGTGAGGACACGCCCTTGCGGTTCGATATTGTCGGCGAAACCGATCAGCTCAAACCCTATGTTTTGGTGCGCGGCCGCCTTGAGGCGTTGCTGGCGCGGCCCGTCATGTACGAACTGATCAACCACGGCGAAGAGATCGATGTGGACGGACAAACCATGTTTGCGCTCCGCTCAAACGGCTGCGTGTTTCCGGTCATGCCAGCGGCCCAACTGGCCGAACAGAGCGCGTGAGCACCGCCGGCTTGCAATCCTCCGCTCTCAATCCGCCAGACCTTTACAGCTTTGATGCATTCACCGCGCGTGTGAAACAGCGGTTTGAAAGCCGCGCTGATGTTCTAGCCGCCATATCCGGCGACCACCGGCTGAACCCTGACTATGATCCGGTGGAACGCCAAACGCCGTTTAAGCCCGCTGCGATTTTGATCGCGGTGTTGGACCGGGACGATGGTGCATCGGTTCTGCTGACCCAACGGGCGCAGCACCTGAACAGCCATAAGGGTCAAATCGCTTTTCCCGGTGGTAAGATCGATGGCGATGAAACGCCCATCCAAGCCGCACTGCGTGAGGCCCACGAGGAAATAGGGCTTATGCCAAATGATGTAACCGTGCTGGGCGCGATGGGCACATACTATTCCGGCTCGGGTTACGCGATTACACCGGTCATTGCCCATGTGCGCGGCAAACCTCAGTTCGCCATTAACGAAGACGAGGTGGCGGAACTCTTCGAGGTGCCGCTGCGCTTTTTGATGGATCGTGAAAATCTGACCACTGAAAGCCTGGAATTCAAAGGCAATGAGCGATTCTTTTATGTGATGAACTACGCCCGCTCGCAAAACGCGGCACATTCGCCCGCGCAAACCGAACGCCGAATATGGGGCGTGACGGCAGGGATCATCAACACGGTGCAGGAGCGTCTATACGGTGGTTGAGCGCATCGATCAGCCTTGGCTTTTCCAGCCATCGGTCCAGAAGGTGCTGGCCCTTTTGTCGAGCGCTGGCGGCGAAGCGCGCGTGAACGGGGGTGCCGTCCGTAACGCGCTTTTGGATGAACCCGTCAGAGACATCGATATCGCCACAACGTTGGAACCCCATGAGGTGGTGAAACGGGCGAGTGCAGCCAAGATCAAATCTGTGCCCACCGGGATCGACCACGGAACCGTGACATTGGTGATCGACAATGATGCGTATGAAGTCACCACATTGCGCCGCGATGTTGAGACGGATGGGCGCCACGCCGTCGTGCGGTTTGGCACCGACTGGACGGAGGATGCGCAGCGACGCGATCTCACGATGAATGCGCTCTATTGCGACGCTGATGGTACAGTGTTCGACCCTCTGTCCGGATATGATGATCTGATCAATCGGCGGGTTCGGTTCATCGGCGATGCGCTGGACCGCATCCGCGAAGATCGGTTGCGTATCCTGCGTTTCTTCCGTTTTTTCGCTTGGTATGGCGCGTTCCGGCCCGATGCTGATGGTTTGCGTGCCTGCGTGCGGGAGAAAAACGGATTGCGAAATCTGTCTGCTGAACGCATTTGGCAGGAAATGTCCAAATTGCTCGCCGCGCCCGACCCCAGCCGTGCTTTGCTGTGGATGCGCCAAACCGGCGTCCTGTCTACCGTCTTGGAAGAGAGCGAAAATTGGGGGATCGACACAATCCACAGTTTGGTGCGGGTCGAAAGGGAGAAAAACTGGCAGCCGGACGCGCTGTTGCGGCTGATGGCTATCATCCCCCCCAACACCGAACGCGTGAACGCCATGAGCACGCGCCTCAAACTGCCCAACAAGGTCCGCGACCGTCTTCTGGCGTGGGCCGCATCGCCGATGCCTGACAAAAAGTTAAAGAAGCCAGATTTCCACAAATGGCTTTATTGGCAAGACACAAGTGCAGTCGAAGCGCGGCTTCGGTTGCTCATCGCATCGGACGGAAATGGTGCCAATAAGGCACAAAAGCGTCTGAAATGGCTTATGAAATGGGAAAAACCCACCTTTCCTGTGCGGGGCAGCGACCTGCTTCAATTGGGTTTTGAACCCGGTCCTAAGATCTCGCAAACACTAACCGATTTGGAAGCACGCTGGGTCAACTTGGACTTTAAGGCAACGACCCAAGACCTGTTAGGTGACGTTACGGCACCCGTCTAAGCGCTTGCAACATCTTTCGTTTTGAGTAGCCTATCGAAGCGCCCGAAAATAAAGGATCGGAGTTGGCCCGATGTTTGCCAAGTTATTACTTACCACTTTGTCTCTCATTGCGGTCTTGGGGCTGCAAAGAGCAAGCGCAGCAGAAGTTGACGACTGGAAATACCGCGGAACGATCAGTTGGCAGCACCCGGATGGTCGGATCATCAAGGGTCGCTATGCAAACACCAAAGTCGATGATCATCGCCTGAGCGTCATCCGCTCCAGCGAGACGGGGAACTACTATATCCAGTTCAGTTTTAAGAGCTTGGATTTGTTGACCACAAACGGCCCGTTTTTCTTTATCAACGATATGCCCCGCAAACAAAAACCCAAACGTGTGAAAATTGGGGTAAGCCCTCGCGTTTGGTCCGATAGAGCCAACGACCGCAGCCTGATCGTGGCGCAACTCAGCCGCCGCGATCTGCGCGTCATGGCCCGTTATAACGGCAACATGCTGGGCGCGACCTACAATTCCGTAAAGTCCGGTGAGGTTGACCCCCGCAATCGCAGTTTTCTGTTTGTGGGTCGTGGGCTCTCCCGCTCTTTGCGGCAGTTGGGCTACAGCGGCGGTGGCGGCATTGCTGTCGCTCCACAAGTCAGGCGTCCCGGCAGCGCATCCCGTCCCCGCACGGATAGAAGAGCGCGGGGCGATTTTGATTCCTACACCATCAATTTCCGCTCCTGCACACGTCCACCAAAGGTCACACGCCTTGCGACCGGCCAAAACCAGCGGGCGAACCGCTACACCCGGATCACAAACCGCTATCGCCGTTGCCGCTACGGGAACTCCCGGCGCAACATGGCGGCACTGCAAGACTTGGTCCGTTCGCAAGGCGGTGAATTCACCCGTGCGAACGGCAAAATCACTTACAAAGCTCCAAGAGGTTGTAATTGCGGGGTCGAATTCAAAGCCATGGTGCGCAACAACATTAAGCGTATCAACGCTTACGTGCGCGAGACAAATAGACGTTTGGGGATCTATGATAACATTATCAAAGATCGAAACCGCCGCGTGCGGCGCTCCAATCGGGCTGACCGGTACAGCTATTAAAGCCACATACCGCGCAGGGTCGATACGCGGTGGTAAGCTGTGGCTGTGCGGTGGGCTTACGGAAACTTCACAACTGGCGGCATCGAACTCAGGATTGAGTTGACGTTGCCGCCGGTTTTCAGGCCAAAGATCGTGCCCCGGTCCTGCAAAAGGTTGAACTCCACGTAGCGGCCACGGCGCACCAATTGCTCTTCGCGTTGGTCTTCCGTCCATGGCGTCTCCATGTTGCGACGCACAAGTTTTGGATAGACTTTGGAGAATTCCAAACCGATGTCTTTTATGAAGGCGAAGTCGGCATCCCATCCACCTTGTTGTTCGGATGAGTGGACGTAGTCACAAAAAATGCCCCCAATACCGCGGGGCTCATCGCGGTGGGTTAGGTGAAAATATTCGTCACACCACTGTTTGAATTCTGCGTAGTCTGCCACCGCGTGGGCGTCGCATGCCCGCTGCATCGCGGCATGAAAATCAATGCTATCGGGATCAGTCTGCGTGCGGCGCGCATCGAGAACAGGTGTGAGATCGCCACCGCCGCCAAACCATTGGCGCGAAGTAACCACCATACGGGTGTTCATATGAACGGCCGGAACGTTCGGGTTCTGCGGGTGCGCGATCAACGAAATGCCGGACGCCCAAAAGCGCGGATCATCAGCACCCCCCGGCATTTGCTTGCGAAACTCTTCCGAAAACTCACCATACACGGTGGAGCAGTGTACGCCGACTTTCTCAAACACGCGGCCCTTCATAATGCCCATCACGCCCCCGCCACCACGGCCTTCGTCGCGCTGCCAGGGGGTGAATTCAAACGAGCCGGGCTCATGGTCGCTGAGCGGGCCGACGACTTCCCGTTCCAAGGCTTCATAGCTCGCCGTAATTTGGTCGCGCAGGCTTTCAAACCACGCCCTTGCCGTTGCTTTTTTCTCTTCTAGATTTTCGGGGAGACCGGCGGGCAGATCGTGTGGTTTGCGCATGGAGTGTCATCGGATAGCGTGAATGTGTACCGCCGATGTGCCACAGCATGTCGAGGTCTGACAACACAACAGACTGCGTCCTCAACTCGATAAAAGACGAGCCCGATTTATGACGCTCACCCGGTCCGGTTTCATCATTGAGCAGATTTCAGAGCCCAGCGAGATTGAGAGGGCCTTGGCCATCCGCCATGCGGTATTTGTTGAAGAGCAGGGTGTGCCTCTCAATATGGAAATCGACGAACACGACTACGCAAATGCCATTCATTTTCTAGGTCGCTTGCAAGGCCAACCGGTGGCGACTGCCCGGTTGTGCCTGATGGACGGCGTGGCCAAAATTCAGCGCGTCGCGGTGTTGATAGAGGCTCGTGGCGGTGGCCATGGTGCCGCGCTGGTGGCGCATTTGGTGGCGTATGCAAAGACAAACAGGCTCGCCCCTGTCATCGCGCTGGACAGCCAAACCCATGCGACGGGTTTTTACGAACGTTTGGGATTTGCCACGACCGGCGAGCCCTTCGATGATGCGGGCATCATGCATATCCGCATGGAAATGACGATTTGACGGACCACAATTGAACGGACCGAAGTATCAGCAATTTACCACTGGATCAGCTCAGCTGCCGCAGAGCTTCCCCAACGCCCATCGCCACACTGACGGCTAAGTTGAGGGATCGCCCGCTCCCGGCCATTCGGATAAGAACGCGGTGGTCCGCCGCTTTGTGTACCAGTTCGGGCAGGCCAGCGCTTTCGCGACCAAACAGCAAAAGATCTCCAGCCTGAAATCTGAACTCGGTGTAAGTCTTCTGCGCGAATGTGGAGAACACAACTATGCGTCCTCCGGTTTGTTGGTGCCAAGCTTGAAACGCCGCCCAATCGACATGCTGCACCAGGCTTGCGCGCTCAAGGTAGTCCATCCCGGCACGCTGCAGGCTGGCATCGTCCAGTCGAAAGCCCGCGGGACCGATCACGTGGACCGTCACATCAAAACAGGCGGCCAATCGCAAAATGGTACCCGTGTTGCCCGGTATGTCCGGCTGGAACAGCACAACCGATATGGATGCCTTTAAGGGGGTCTGGTCTGTCATGATTGGGTGGCCGGGGTGGAGATGAAATCAAATCGTGGGCTTGTCTCTGCCTGTGACACATCTGGCACAAGACTGTCATCGCTATCGCGCCAAACTCTGATAATGTCACTGCAAGGCACCACGTAAGGTGCTTCCTCCAGCGCAAACGTAAGGCCGCAATGATGTTTGACAGAGTGCTCACATGGTTTGAGCAGCGGGTGGACCCGTTTCCACCGCAAGAACCAGAGCAGCCTCCTGCAGGTCTGGTGGCGTTTTGCTGGCATTATTCCAAAGATATTTGGCCCTATCTAGCCATGGTGATGGTTTTGGGTATCGCTATTGCGGTGCTGGAAATCACGATTTTCGGCTTTGTCGGGAACATCGTCGAGTGGCTCTCCAACGCGGACCGCGATACCTTTTTGGAGCAGGAGAGCGGCCGGCTTTGGTTCATGGCCTTCATCGTGATGATCGTGGTGCCGATCATCGCGGGAATCTGGTCGGTGTTGTTACACCAAACAGTGTTTGGCAATTTCCCAATGATCATTCGCTGGCAGGCCCACCGCTACATGCTGGGCCAGTCCATGGGGTTTTATCAGGACGAGTATGCGGGCCGTGTGGCCACAAAAGTCATGCAGGCGGCGCTGGGCGTGCGCGAGACGGTCGTCAAACTGCTGGATGTGTTCGTCTACATCGGGGTGTATTTCTTGGGTGCGCTGGTGCTCGTCGGCTCTTTCGATATGCTTCTGGTGTTGCCGTTTTTGGTGTGGGTCAGCCTCTACGGCGTTGCCATGTGGTATTTCCTGCCGCGCATGGCAGCGATCTCTAAGCGTCAGGCGGACGCCCGCTCCCTTATGACGGGCCGGGTGGTGGACAGCTACACTAATATCGCAACGGTCAAACTGTTTGCCCATGCGGGCCGAGAAATCGACTATGCCCGCGAGTCGATGGACGGCTTTTTGAAGACAGTGCATCCGCAAATGCGTTTATCCACCGGCATGCACATCACGCTGGATCTTTTGAACCACGGCCTGCTGGTGGCGGTGGGCGTGGTGGCGATCCTGCAATGGCTCAACGGTTCTGCGACCGTGGCCGCTGTGGCTGTGGCGGCTGCGTTGGTCACGCGCCTGTCCGGCATGTCCCACTGGATCATGTGGGAACTGGCGGGGCTGTTTGAAAATATCGGCATGGCCATTGATGGGATGAACACCATCGCCCGCCCGCGCGATGTGGTGGACAAACCGGGGGCAAAAGACCTCGTGGTGAAAGATGGTTCCATCACCTTCCAAAACGTGCGCTTTCAATACGACAAGCACGGCACGGTGATGGAGCAACTGAACCTTGCTCTCAAACCGGGTGAGAAAGTCGGTCTCGTTGGCCGCTCCGGCGCGGGCAAAACCACACTGATGAACATCCTGCTGCGTCTCTACGATGTGGAAGATGGCGAGGTGTTGATCGACGGAGACAACATCGCCGATGTTACCCAACAAAGCCTGCGCTCGCAGATCGCGGTCGTCACGCAGGACACCTCTTTGCTGCACAGATCGGTGCGCGAAAACATCGCCTATGGGCGTCTAACGGCTTCGGATGATGAGATCATTGCCGCAGCAAAGCGGGCCAATGCCCATGAGTTCATCTTGGGTTTAGAGGACAGTGACGGCAACAAAGGATACAGCGCACAGGTGGGCGAACGGGGTGTGAAACTCTCCGGTGGCCAGCGCCAACGCATTGCCATCGCGCGGGTGTTTTTGAAAAACGCGCCGATCCTTGTGCTGGACGAAGCCACCTCGGCACTCGATTCCGAGGTCGAATCGGTCATTCAAGAGCAATTGTTCAATCTGATGGAGGGCAAAACCGTTTTGGCCATCGCCCACCGTCTATCGACAATCGCCAATATGGATCGGCTGGTGGTGCTGGATAAGGGAGCAATCGTGGAGCAGGGCACGCACGACGCTCTGGTGAGGGAAGGTGGTCTTTATGCGTCCCTGTGGAGCCGTCAGTCCGGCGGTTTTTTAAGCACGATCAACGAGGATGCTTCCAAACCAGAGGCGGCGGAATAGGCGCAATTGATATCCTTCCTTCGCAAGCTCGCTGACCGGTTTTTCAGCTTTTTTGAGGGTTTTGCTCAACCCTTTGAATGGCCCGATCCCGGTCCCCCGCCCTCCGGCGGCTTACCGTTTATCTGGCACTATGCCCGGCGAATGCCGCTGGCATTCGCCTTGATGCTGACGCTGGGTGGTCTGACAGCCATTACGGAAGCTGCCCTGTTCATCTTTGTTGGTGTGCTCGTGAACATGATGGAGACGAGCGGTCCAACTGCGATCTGGCAGGATAACCACCGGCTGCTGCTCGTGATGTTGGGCGTTCTTATTTTTGGTCGCACTATGAACGCCATGATGGCCTTGTTGGAGGAGCAGATCGTCGTACCCGGATTTTTCACCCTGGTGCGCTGGCAAGGCCACCGTGCTGTCTCGCGACAGGACGTTGGTTTTTTCGATGACGAAATGGCGGGGCGTGTTTCTGCAAAAGTCTGGCAGGCTGGGCAAGCGGCGGGCGATTTTATGGTCAGCCTCCTGCAGATAATCTGGTTCATTGCCGTCTTCGCGACAACCACATTGATTGTAATTGCTTCTCTGGATTGGCGAATGATGCTGCCGGTGCTGCTTTGGATAGTGCTTGTGTTAGCCAACGCGCGTTATTTCGTGCCGCGTATCCGTGACAGGGGCCGTGCAAGCGCAGAAGCCGCATCTGTGGTGAGTGGGCGCATGGTGGATGGTTACAACAACATCCGCACAATCAAAATCAACAATGCAGACGCGGCAAACGACCGTCATATCCACGACGCCTACGATCACATGTTGGGCAAACTGCGCCGGTTCACACGGGCCATCTCCGGGTTGCGCATTACCAGCCAGATTATTTCTATTGCCATGTTGACCGCAATCACCTGCTTGGCCATTTGGCTTTTCTCGACAAGCAGTCTCAGCGCTGGCGCGGTGGCCGTAGTTTTAACACTCTCGTTGCGGCTTAATTTGCTATTGAACCGCCTACTGGGCCTGTTGAACGGATTGTTCCGCAATTTTGGCACAGTGCAAAATTCTGCCGCGCTGATTGCGCGCCAACCGACCATTGCAGACCATGCTGACGCCCAGCTTTTGCCGCCTGTTGTTGGCGACATTCATTTTGACCGGGTTGGCTTTTCGTACCCCGGTTCCGATGTGGTTCTCGATAATTTCAATCTTAAGGTCAAAGCACGCCAAAGCGTCGGCATTGTTGGCCGGTCTGGCGTCGGCAAGACCACGCTCATGAACCTGCTGTTGCGGTTTCATGACGTCGATGAAGGCAAAATAACACTTGATGGTCACACCATTTCCCGTGTCACTCAGGGTTCCCTGCGCGATCAGATGGGGCTTGTCAGCCAAGATACAGCACTCTTGCACCGCTCTATCCGCGATAATATTGCCTATGGCAGGCCTGATGCCTCAGAGGCGGAAATTCAAACGGCCGCGAAACGTGCGAAGGCGCACGATTTTATCCTCGCACTAAAGGACGTGAAGGGCCGCACCGGCTACGACACTTTTGTTGGCGAACGGGGTGTGAAACTCTCTGGCGGTCAGCGTCAGCGCATTGCTTTGGCCCGCGTGTTTTTAAAGGACGCGCCAATCCTCTTGCTGGATGAGGCGACTTCGGCGCTCGATTCCGAAGTGGAAGCCGCGATTCAGGAACACCTTTCGGAATTAATGGAGGGCAAGACGGTTGTGGCCATCGCCCACCGGCTCAGCACGATTCAAAGACTTGGCCGGATCATCGTGATGGAGGGGGGCAAGATTGTCGAAGACGGCACCCATGAAGAATTGCTGAAGCAAAGTGGGATCTACGCCCGGCTGTGGCACCGCCAATCCGGTGGATTTTTACCCACGGAGCGGCACAGTGAAGACGAGGGTATGACAGCCGGTGAAGCTGCCGAGTAGGGTGGTTTAGAGCGGTTCACAATATGATTGAACCGCTCGGTTGCGAAGAGCAACCCGGCGCTTATGCGCCGCCCCTCCCCCCACCTAGGGTCGCGAATGCCACTTGAGGCCGACAGCGTGAGCGCCACAACTGGATCGATTCTCTCAAAGATAGAAATGATCTAATCGGTCCCAACGGGCGCGATTTCCTCAAGTGCCAAAAAGGTTGCGATGGCTTCCGGTAGGTGAGCCAGGTGAAGGCGCAGCGGATGGCCTTGGCCGGGAATGGCGACATGGCGCAGGTTCCCATGCACCTCAGCCATTTTTTCGGCCACGGCCTCGCTTACGAAGTCTGAGCCCGCACCCCGCAACAGCAAAGTCGGGCAGCGGTAGAACAACCTGAACTCTTGCCAGAGTGTTGGCTGCCGCATTTCAAAATCGCCGGAATTGCCCAAGCGCACCAGTTTGGGGTCACGGTCCGGAACCAATCTGTTTCCGTCCTTGCGGTACAACGCCCGCGCCCAATCGGCCCAATCTTCTTTGCTCAATGACGTGAAACTCTCTCCACGTGATGATTTCAAGAGGCTTGCCGCATCTTCGAGGTTCGAAGGTGCTTTCGCCCGCTGGTCCAATGCGGTGGAGCGGGCAATGCCCACCGGATCGAACTCGGCAGCGGCATCGTTTAGGATAAGGCGTCTAAAAGTGCCGGGCCTGCTGATCGCCGCTGGAAGCAGTGTTGTGATTGTGCGCCCCGTCACCAAAACGTCCACATGGTGAAGGTTGAGCCCGTCCACGAGGGAGACGATATCGCTGGTGTCCAAGCTTATATCATCGCCGCCGGGACCCAAGTTGGATCGACCACGACCCCGCAGGTCAACAGTGTAAAGGCGCTTGGGAGCGTTTGGCAGGCTCATAAGCTGCTGGGCAAAGGCATCATATTCGTGCGTGTTGCCAAGCTCTGAGGGCAGGCATAACAGGGTGTGAGGGTTGAGCGGCAACGCCTTGCGCCGTCCCTGATTTTGGGCCGGTCGATTGTACCGCCAACCGCGCAAAATCGTGGAATCGCTGGCAGCGATTTCAAACGAAGTCCGTTCAATTTGCGGCACTTGGCTATCGCCCTTTGCGGCCTTTGCCTGCCCGTGCGCTCCACTGGCAGGCGCGTTTTTCTGCGGTGTTGTCGTCACGCCAGTGCCCCCAAACCCAGCTTTGGCCATGTCTCGACCCTAAGCGGGCTCGTGCTTTTTCAGAGTAAAGCCCTGCCCATGGAGTGCAAGGGGAGCGCGCCAAAGCTGCAGGGAGGTTAGGCAACGGAATGACTGTGGCGTCAACCCGGGCGTCCGGCGGTGACCGCAGCAATAGCGTTCAGCGGCGACTTGGTCAGTCGCGTGCGGTAGATGTGATAGTTTTCAAGACAGTGCTGGACATAATTGCGGGTCTCGCGGAACGGTATCTGTTCAATGAAATCGAGCGCCACTTCCAAGCTCTTGCCGCGTGGATCACCAAAGCGTTTCACCCATTCCTCAGGCCGCTTCGGCCCCGCATTGTAGGCGGCTAACGTGAGAATGTAGGAGCCGTTAAAGCGTTTTAGATTGCGGGCCAGAAAGGCGGAGCCGAGCTCAGCATTGTAACCCGGGTCCCGCGTCAGCCGTGCCTTGGAATAGGGCAGTCCCACCCACTTGGACACCATCTTCGCGGTTCCAGGCAGCAATTGCAGCAGGCCATGGGCGTCTACGCCGGATACGACGTCGATCTTGAATGCGCTCTCCTGACGGGCAACGCCATAAACCAATGGCAGGCTCGCGCCGTGCATCCTTGTGTTGCGGGGGATAGCACCCAGAGGAAAGGCGAGGGTTTCAAACTTCAAGCCGCGCGAGAAAGCCGTGCGCCCGATGTGCAGCGACCATGCATGACGGCCCTGCCGCTCGGCCTGTGCGGCGAGGATCGCGAGCTGTCCCGGTGTTTTCAGTCTCCATCCTAAAAACCGGTAGATAATTCCGGCTCTGTTCTTCGCACCGGCTCCTTCCAGCAGGGTTATGGCTTGCACCAATTCATTGCGCTTGTAGTCCGTGCGGTCCTGCTGCGTAACCCGAGGTCGTTCGATTTTGAGCGTGCGCTTGCCGATTTTGTTGGCGGCGATCTGCCCGTAAAACACCGTGTTGAATTCAGCCGCCGCCACGTAGTTGGCGCGGGCGCGGGAGGTGTTGCCCGCTGCGTCCATCGCGCGGCCCAGCCAGTAATAGCCCCGTGCTTTGTTTGCAGGCTTTTTAGCCCGCTTCAGCACATCGCGAAAATGCCGGGCCGCCGTCTTATGGTCACCGATCTTGCGCAGCGCCACCCAACCGGCACCAAAATCCATCTCGATCTTACGCACGTTCTTGCCTGCCAGATTGCGGTTGAAGATGAGATAGGCCCGCTGATACTCGTTTTTCTCCAGCAGATCGGACGCAAGGATGCGCTGTTCGTTGGCATATTTGTCCGCAAAATTGGGATGCACCCCGCCGCGCGGAACACTTAAAATCGTACGGGTCGCCCCCCGCAGATCGCCTTGCTGGCGCTGATACTTTGCCAATGAGTAGAGATAGTTTGCAGTTTTGCGCTGGTTTTGAGGCACCGCGTTAAGGGCGGCCCGCGCGTTCTTTTTGCGCAAGACGGCTGCACGCGCCTTGACCAAGCGGGTCATGCCCGCGCGACCTGCAATGCGGGTGGCATCGTTCACCCGGTCACGGCTCAATTGGAACGCCACCCGGGCACGGTAATCGTCTCGGGTCAGCACGGAGTTCAGCTTTGATGTAATTGTCGCTTCTTGGTTTTTTGTCAGACGCCCATTCCGGAAAACACTGGACACCAGCCGCCTTGCGCGTTTTTTGTTGCCCGCTCTCAACTCGGCCAAGGCGAGTGCGATGCGTGCGTCAGCCGTTTCCGGATCGGACTTTGAGAATGCATAACGAATGTCATTGTCGGAATACTTGACCGGGCCATTGATCAAAATGCGCTCAAACACCCTGCGCCGCGTCACTTCGCCCGGCCATTTGGTCAAACCGGCAGACGCTTCCACCAACAGGGCAGGGCTGTAGCCGCGCCCCCGCATGGCGATGGCCCAGTCGAGGGTTTTGCGTTCGATTGTACCGGGTCTCAAGGCCGCCCGCGCTTGCAGCACCACTTGTGGTTGGTCGTTGTAAAGCGCCCTTAGGCCGGTCTCAAAGGTCTTGGACGGCTGCGCCAGAGCTCGCGCGCCTTGGGGCAGGGCAAGCAGAAGCGCCAAGGCCATCAGGGCCATCAGTGTGAAACGCACAAATACGCTTAATGCCATTAATGCGCTTAAGCGATGGTCTGCCGGGTTCAGCGTGGCAGGTTTGACAAAACGGGCATTGGCAAATTGGGTCATGTCTTTGTCTTTGCGTATCTGAGTTTTTGTGGCGTGCATCGAATGGGACCGGGCAACACTCTTCGCGATGTGGTGCGCACGGAAGATAGCTGAAAGGCTAGGTTAAATGCGTTTAGTCCCCGTTAACGAAAGGTTATCGCAACCGCTCAAATCCACCCATCCTGCGATATTTAGCCTTCACAATTGCGCGAATGGCACGCGCACCAAGCGCGCTTAATCACTCGCTGAATTCCGGCTTGCCCGCTTGCAGTGCCATCCCTATGTTGCCGCGACTTTACAGCGGCCATTGCGCAATTTTTATGGCGCTATCGCATTCAGGAGTTCCCATCGTGGCGCACAATCAGTTTCGCGGCTCAATGACCGCACTCGTTACCCCGTTTACCAAGGACGGCGCGCTGGATGAGAAGGCGTTTGCCGGGTTTGTGAACTGGCAAATTGAGCAGGGTAGCCACGGCGTTGTGCCGGTTGGTACGACTGGTGAATCCCCCACATTGACCCATGATGAACACAAGCGCGTCGTGGAAATTGCAGTTGAGGTTGCAGACAGTCGCGTGCCTGTTATCGCCGGCGCCGGGTCCAACAACACGGCTGAAAGCGTGGAATATGCGTTGCACGCCAAAAAGGTCGGTGCAGATGCGGTGCTGGTGGTCACGCCCTATTACAACAAGCCCAGCCAGCGCGGCATGGAGATGCATTTTTCTACCATCGCCAATGCCATGGATCTGCCAGTCATCATCTACAACATTCCCGGTCGTTCGATCATCGACATGACGCCTCAGACTATGGGCAAACTGGCCCACGGTTACAGCAATATCGTAGGTGTTAAAGACGCGACGGGGGACGTGACGCGCGCCAGTTGGCAGCGCCGCACCTGTGGCAAGGATTTTGTTCAACTGACCGGTGAAGACGCATCGGCCCTTGGCTTCTTTGCCCATGGCGGCGTGGGGTGCATCTCGGTCACGGCCAATGTGGCACCGGCGCTTTGCGCGCAATTTCAAGATGCGATGGCCGCTGGCGACATGGCGACCGCACTGGACATTCAGGACCGGCTTTTGCCGCTGCATCATGCGTTGTTTGTCGAGCCAAACCCGGGTGGCGCCAAATATGCGCTTTCGCTTCTCGGCAAAATGCCAAACGTCCAGCGCAGCCCCTTGGTCCCCATCGAAGAGAGCACGCAGACGCTTGTGCGCGATGCAATGATCCACGCCGGCCTCATCAATTAAGGACAGTTCA
This sequence comes from Pseudomonadota bacterium, assembly GCA_038746275.1. GTDB lineage: Bacteria > Pseudomonadota > Alphaproteobacteria > Rhizobiales > Rhizobiaceae > Pseudahrensia. Next base: position 71,114 of record JBCDKS010000006.1, read on the forward strand.
CGCTTGCGCGTACACAATCATGGCCCCAAAGAAAAAGCCTGACAGCACCAACAAGGTCATCGCGGAAAACCGTAAGGCCCGCTATAATTACGCCATAGAAGACACGCAGGAGGCGGGTCTGGTGTTAGGCGGGACAGAAGTGAAAAGCCTGCGCAACGGCAAAGCCAACATTGCCGAAAGCTATGTCAGTCACGAAGATGGCGAGCTTTGGCTCATCAACAGCCACATCCCGGAATATCTCCAAGCCAACCGGTTCAACCACGAACCGCGCCGTCGCCGCAAACTCCTGATGTCCGCCCGTGAAATTTCCCGTCTTGGCCAAGCGATTGCCCGTGACGGCATGACCATTGTGCCGCTCAAGATGTATTTTAACGACCGCGGCCGCGCAAAACTGATGATTGCCTTGGCCAAAGGCAAAAAAGTTCACGACAAGCGCCAAACCGAGCGCAACCGTGACTGGAATCGCGAAAAAGGCCGCCTGCTGCGTGACAAGGGGTGAAGCGCGCACGGAAACACTATTGCGTCTTCGGCACCGCTTCGATGATGACAAAGGCCTGTGCCAACGGATAATCGTCCGTGATTGTGAGATGCACCACCGGCACCATGCCCTCCGGGATCATGCTGTCGAGACGGGTTTTTGCACCATTGGTGAGCGCGAAGGTGGGTTTGCCGCCGGGCAGGTTCACCACGCCCATGTCGCGCCAAAAAACACCCTTTGAAATCCCGGTTCCCAGAGCCTTGGAGCAGGCTTCCTTCGCGGCAAAGCGCTTTGCGTAGGACGCCGCCCGTTCCTTGCGCCGGTCGGATTTGGCTTGCTCGACCGGTGTGAAAACCCGCTGGGTGAACCGGTCCCCAAACCGTTCGAGCGATTTCTCGATCCTACGAATATCGATCAGGTCGCTGCCTAGTCCGATGATCATGCGGCAGCCGCAATGCGTCTAGAGCGTTTCGCAATTTGATTGAACCGCTCGGTTGCGAGGAGCAACCCGGCGCTTATGCGCCGCCCTCGCGGAGCGAAGGCCTTTTGAGGCCGACAGCGTGAGCGCCACAACTGGATCGGGTCTATCAAAGATAGAAATGATTTAGGCTTCATTGGCTGCGGCCTTGCGCTCGGCCAAGGCAACGGCGCGCTCTTGCAACGCTTTGGCTTTGGCCATGAGCTTGTTGCGGCGGGCCTCGCGAAACAGGATCGCTGCACGGCGTGTGATGAAATAGATCGGCACCGCAAAAAATGGTCCTATGAGAGTGCCGCCCACCAACATGGGCCACAGGATCGGCGTCCATATGGCGTCCAAAGCGGTTGTAAAGCCGTTCCAATCCATTTCCCAAAGAGACGATAGAACGGTTTTCATGGCGTCCCCGATAGCGGGTGCGTCATTGTCAGCAACGCTGCCCAGAACAAAATGCCCGCACTTGTAGGCGGCCGCCCAAATGAACGGGAACGTGAGCGGATTGCCAAAAAACGTGCCAAGAGCAGACGCGATAACATTGCCGCGCAGCAGCCAAGCGAGGATTGCGGCGACCACGAAGTGCAATCCCATGAACGGCGTAAAGGATGTGAAGGCGCCTGCCGCAACACCAGCTGCCACGGCGTGAGGAGAGGCGGTCAATCGCAACACACGTTTGCTGACATATTGACCGGAACGGGACCAAGAGCGACGCGGCCACAGGGATACGCGCAAAATTTCCCAAAACCCTGCAGGCTTGCGCCTCTTAAATAGCATGCGTCGTCCACTCACTCACTGTTCCGGTTTTGTACGTTCAAAACTGGCAGGCTATTCCCCAATGCGACCCGTCAATCGCTAGTTATCATCAAGCCCCTTAACATGGGGTATGTGACAGCGCAGTGGTCATCTGCACACATTGTGTCGGTAGTTGGATATCGTCCATTGGGATGAGGAAGTGCAGCTTCGCGCAGCCCTCAACCGGCCTTGCGGGGCCCGCGATCAACCCGGTTGACCACGTCCAGCCGCCGCACGGCCGCTAAAATATGGGTCAGGTGTTTGAGGTTCCACACTTCAATGCCAATCACCATATCGGTCAGGCCGGATATGGGTGAGTTGATCAAAACGCTGGAAATGTTTCCGTCAGCTTTGGCGATGGCTTCGGTAATTTCGGCCAGCGTTCCAGGCGCTTCAATGGCGGTCAGGTCCAGTTTGGTTGGAAAACGCTCCAGGTTGTCCGGGTCGATGTCCCAACGCAGGTCCAGCCACTCCTCAATGCCATCCTCAAACTGCCGCAACCCTTCCGCGTGAATGGGATAGACCGTGATGCCTTCATTGGGCGCGACAATGCCAACAATACGGTCCCCCGGCAGAGCCCCGCCATCCGGGTCTAGGCGCACAATCCGGTCAGAAGCGGCCCCGGCGATGGGCAGACTGTCCGTGAGTTTGCGCGCCACCTCGGAGTATTTTTCTTTTTGCTTTCCCGGAATGCGGAACATCAAATTCGTGACACCCGTCAGGTTAAACCACCCTTCGGCGGTTCCCAAATTTTCCTGTCGTGTGCGCTCGTGCTGGTAGTCCGGGTGCACAGCTTTCAACACATCCTCCGGAGCCAGTTCGCCACGCCCCACCGCGCCCATGGCGTCATTGATGGTTTTGTGCGCCAGCCGGGACAGCACTTGTTCCAACTGTTCCGGTGAGAAGGACCGTCCGGCCCTTTTGAAGGTCGTGGTCAAAATTTTCTCGCCCAACGCAAAATACTGTTTGTTGCGCGCTTCCCGTGTGGCCCGGCGTATGCCCGCTCGTGCCTTGCCCGTCACCGCCATATGCTCCCATGCGGCAGGCGGTGTATGGTCTTTGGCACGAATGATGTGCACCTCATCGCCGTTGCGCAATTCTTTCATCACCTGTGCCGGATTGCCGTTGATACGGCAGCCAACGCAGGAATTGCCGACGTCGGTGTGCACGGCATAAGCAAAATCAAGTGCTGTGGCGCCCAGCGGCAAGGCAATGAGACGCCCCTTCGGCGTGAAGCAGAACACTTGGTCCATGAACAGTTCCAATCGGGTCTGTTCCAGGATTTCATCCGGATGGTCGCCGTCTGCCAAAGACTCAACCGTGCCCCGCAACCAGGAATAGGCACGGCTTTCCTGATTGACCGCAGTTTTGTGGTCGATCTGCCCCGCTTCGCCATCTACATCCGGCGCGGTGTAGACGCCGTCCTTGTACAGCGTATGGGCAGCAATGCCCTGCTCGGCGATATCGTCCATCTTATGGGTGCGAATTTGCAGTTCCGCCCGCTGGCGCGATGGGCCCACCACGGTGGTGTGGAGGGAGCGGTAGTCGTTTTGCTTGGGCGTGGAGATGTAGTCCTTGAACCTGCCCGGCACGGCAGGCCACCGTGTGTGGACAACACCCAACGCGTGATAACACTGATCAATGTCATCCACGATGACCCGAAAGCCGATGACGTCCGACAGTTGTTCGAAACTCACGCCCGTCCGTTCCATCTTGCGGAAAACGGAATAGGGTTTTTTGTTTCGGCTTTTCACCGCCGCCTTGATGTGCGCTTCGGCAAGGCTGTCCACCAAACTGGCTTCGATCTCCCGCACGATGGCAAGGCTGCTGTCGTGCAGTTTTGCCAGCTTCTCATGCACGAGGGCATGTGGCTCAGGGTGGAGATGTTGGAAGGCCAACTCTTCCAATTCGTCCCGCATTCCCTGCATACCCATGCGTCCGGCAAGCGGCGCGTAGATGTCCATCGTTTCTTGGGCGATGCGTTCACGCTTTTCTAACGGAACATGGCCAAGCGTGCGCATGTTGTGCAACCGGTCGGCGAGCTTTACCAAAAGAACCCGCACGTCCTCAGCCACCGCCATCAACAGCTTGCGCAGGTTTTCGCCCTGCCGGGATTTCTTGGAGACTAGATCGATGCGTTTGAGTTTGGTGAGCCCGTCCACCAACACGCCGATGTGATGGCCGAACATCGCATCGATTTCCTGACGGGTGGAATCGGTGTCCTCAATCGTGTCGTGTAACAGAGCTGCGACCACACTTTCCTGATCGAGCTTGAGATCGGTCACGATGGCCGCGACCTCTAATGGGTGGCTGAAATACGGATCGCCAGACGCCCGTGTCTGATTGCGGTGCTGGTGCATCGCGTAGACGTAAGCGCGGTTCAGCAGGTCTTCATTGGCGTCTGGGTTATACGCGAAAACGCGATCAACCAACTCGTTTTGCCGCATCATGCTGCGAATTCACCATCCCTGTCGGATGCACCCGGATATCCGGAGGCCTTTGAACGAAAAATCACGTCTTTTATCTGTGATGATGCGCATCCGGGGAAGCAGAAACAAGTCTTCGCACGAAGTTAAGCGCAGTCCTGGCGCGTTGAGCGCGGCCAAAAAGAAAAAAGGCCGCAAAGCGTGCGCTCGCGGCCTAGAATCAGACGGTCGATTGCGCCGGATCAAAAATCGTCGGTGCGCTCCGGCGGCACCAAACCCTGGATACCCGCCAGCAATTCCTCTTCCGAAAGATTGTCAAACGTCACCGGCGATGGTGCATCGGCAGGTGCAGGCTCGTCAGGGGCTGCGGTCACCTCCGCGGTCTCTTCCATCACGTCTTCCGGCTCGTCCACTTCAACGTGCTTCTGCAGGGAGTGGATCAAGTCCTCTTTCAGATCGCCGGGCGACAGGTGCTCGTCGGCAATCTCGCGCAGGGCAACCACAGGGTTTTTGTCGTTGTCGCGGTCTACAGAAATCGCCGCGCCGGATGAAATCTGTCGTGAGCGGTGGCTGGCCAAAAGCACCAACTCGAAACGGTTGGAAACCTTATCAATGCAATCTTCTACCGTTACGCGTGCCATACGTTGCTCCTGCCGACGGACTGGGGATGTGGCGCGTGTAGACCCTCTGCAAGGCAAATTCAAGGCAATTCACAGTGCACTTGGTGACTCGATTGCCATCAGTGAGCGGGCCGAGCCTGCGGCCTTTGCTTACACGTTTGTCATCTATGTCGCGTCGGTTTCGTCTTGAAGAGACGATTTGCGCAAACCAAATAGCGTATCAGACGTTATTTGTAGCAGAAAACTGCGATTCGAAGAGCCATGCACTACGCCGCGCACGCACCGTGCCGCGGCAGGTGAAGACACAAACCAAGGCCGGGCTCGAGATCATCTTTTAAACTTAGAGCGCACCCACATGTTTGACGAACGCGAAAAAATTGTCCTGCTCATTGATGGCGCAAACTTATACGCCACCTCACGGGCGTTGAATTTTGATATCGATTACAAGCAACTTTTGCTGTCGTTTCAGAAGCGAGGCTATCTGTTGCGCGCCTGTTATTACACTGCGCTTGTGGAAGATCAGGAATATTCATCCATCCGCCCCTTGATCGATTGGCTGGACTATAACGGCTACACGGTCATCACGAAGCCCGCCAAAGAGTTCACCGACGCTGCCGGTCGCCGCAAGGTGAAGGGCAATATGGACATTGAACTGGCCATTGACGCGCTCGAACTGGCGGAAACCGTCGATCATTTCGTGCTTTTTTCGGGCGATGGGGATTTCCGTCGTTTGGTCGAAGCACTGCAACGCAAGGGCCGCAAAGTCTCCATAGTGTCGACTACGTCCAGTCAGCCACCGATGATTGCCGATGATTTACGGCGTCAGGCGGACCATTTCATCGATCTGGTAAGTTTGAAGGATGAGATCGGTCGAGAACCATCCGAACGTCCGGTACGCGCACCGCGGGACGACGACTATGATGATGACGAGTACGACGACTGAGGGTTGTGACGTTGGGCAAGCACGCTTCAACATGCAACGTCGGTAAACCGGCGTGACCTTGGCGCTCGGCTCACCGGGGGAACCAAGCTTGGATTGCCCGCTCTGTCCGCGCCTCGTCGCGTTTAGGGAACATCACCGCGTCGAAAATCCGTCTTTTCACAACGCACCCGTGCCAACATGGCTTGCGGGCGCAAGGGGCAGTGATCGCGAAAGCGTCCAGCTTCTGGTCGTCGGTCTTGCGCCGGGCCTTAAAGGGGCCAACCAAACGGGCCGTCCCTTCACGGGAGATTGGGCGGGAGATTTGCTCTACGCCACGCTGACCAAGTTCGGCTTCGCAAAAGGTGAATACGGTGCCATGCCCACAGACGGTCTGGAACTGGTGAGTTGCGGCATCACAAACGCTGTGCGGTGCGTGCCGCCGCAAAACAAACCGGTGGGCGAAGAGATCAACACCTGTCGCCCGTTCTTGGTCAGCCTGCTCGAAACTCTGCCCAATTTGCGCGCTTTGGTGACGCTAGGCAAAATCAGTCACGACAGCACGCTGCGCACGTTAAACGCGCGCGTTGCGGCGCACCCTTTTGGGCATGCGGGTCAACATGATGTGAGCGGATACCGAATTTTCTCAAGCTACCACTGCTCGCGCTACAACACGAACACGGGCCGTTTGACGACGCAGATGTTTGAAGATGTCTTTGCTGCCGTCCGCAGCCACTTGGACGATCACTCCACATAAAGAGGATGGCTGGCAAAGCTTGCTCTTGCCGTGCTGTGTCAGGCTCGGCATAAGCCCACCATGGTCCCGGCCGCACTGTGTGCATCCGGTTTTAGCGACATCGTGCAACCGCACCAATGGCACCGCCCGAAGGAAGACGGCCTTGGCATCCAATAAAAAGCAAAAAGCGGAAAGCCCGGTCTGGGAAACCGTCTCAGTTGTCATTCAGGCGCTTATTCTTGCCCTGATCTTGCGCACATTCCTGTTCCAGCCATTCAACATTCCATCCGGCAGCATGAAGCCTACTTTGCTGGTAGGAGACTATATTTTCGTGTCGAAATATAGCTACGGCTACAGCCGTTACTCGCTGCCCTTCGGCCCGAACATTTTTAGCGGGCGCATCTGGGGTGCTGATCCGCTACGCGGCGACGTGGTCGTCTTCAAGTATCCGCCGGACCCGAGCAAAGACTATATCAAGCGTGTGATTGGCCTGCCCGGTGACAAAGTGCAGATCCAAAACAGCACCATCATCATCAATGGCCAACCCGTGCGCCGCGAGGCAACCGGCACGTTCAGCGAGACCGATATGGGTGTCACTCTATCCGCCCAATCCTTCCGCGAGACGCTAGACTCCGGGATTTCTTACACGGCGCTCGACATCAACACACGGCCCGGCAACTTGGTGGACAACACGCCCGTGTTTGAAGTGCCTCCGGGGCATTTCTTTTTCTTGGGCGACAATCGGGACAATTCTCTCGACAGCCGGTTTGACGTCGGTTTTGTGCCGTCGGAGAATTTGGTGGGCAAAGCGCAGGTCATCTTTCTGTCTTTGGAAGATGGCGTCCCCGCGTGGCAATTCTGGCGCTGGCCCGACAAAATGCGTTGGGACCGGTTGTTTACAGGTCTTTGATCTTTGTCCGCGCAAACCAAACGTCCCCTGATACCGGAAAGCAGGCTGGGCCTTTTGGAAGAGGGTATTGGCTATACATTTTCTGATCATGCCAACCTGAAACGGGCCCTCACGCATTCGAGTGCCGTCGCCAAAGGCGGCGAACATTACGAACGTCTGGAGTTCCTCGGCGATCGTGTCTTGGGCCTATGCGTAGCGGAAATGCTCTATGAGGCCTTTCCGGATGCCAGCGAAGGTGAGTTGTCCGTGCGTCTCAACGCTATGGTGAGCGGCAACACTTGCGCTGAAATCGCCGATGCGTTGGAACTGCACCGCTTTATCCAAGCCGGCACGGACGTTTCCAGTCTCACCGGAAAGCGCATGCGATCCGTTCGGGCCGATGTGGTGGAAAGCATCATTGCTGCGCTGTATCTGGATGGAGGCCTCGCGGCTGCCCGCAATTTCGTTGAGCGCATGTGGCACTCGCGGCTGCATGAAGTTGGGGCAGGTACGCAGGACAGCAAAACCGCATTGCAAGAATGGGCCCATCAAACCACAGGCGCGACGCCACGATATCGGTTGGTCTCCCGCACCGGACCGGACCACGCGCCCACTTTCGTGGTGGCCGTAGACCTGGAGGGCAAACCGGGTGAGCAAGGCGCAGGTAAATCCAAGCGCGAAGCCGAGCAGGTGGCCGCGCAGGCCGTGTTGTTGCGGGAAGGGGTCTGGCAAAAAACGCCTGATGGCTCCGTGAAGGAGAGACGCAAATGAGCGGTGGCCAAGAGGTTTCGCAAGGCGAAGAAACCGGGGAAGGTGCCGTTTTAGACGGTGCAACCCGGTCCGGTTTTGTCGCTCTGATCGGCGCGCCCAATGCCGGCAAGTCTACCCTGATCAACCGACTTGTGGGCACCAAAGTCTCCATCGTAAGCCACAAGGTGCAAACAACACGCACCGTGGTGCGCGGCATTGCGATGCGGGGTCAATCCCAGATCATATTTGCAGACACCCCGGGTATTTTTCAGCCCCGCCGCCGGTTGGACCGCGCCATGGTGGACGCCGCATGGAGTGGCGCAAAAGACGCTGACATTGTTTGTTTGCTCATCGATTCCGAACGCGGCATCAAAGGCGATGCGGAGCGTATTGTGAACCAACTCGCCGATGTGAAACTGCCCAAGGTCCTGTTGCTCAACAAGATTGACCGTGTGCCCCATCAAGACCTTCTGGCACTGGTGGCGGCAGCCAATGAGAGGGTTGCCTTTGACCACACGTTTCTGATCTCTGCTCTCAAGGGCGACGGCTGTGATGACTTCATGGATCATCTGGCCGATGCACTGCCAGAAGGCCCTTATCTCTATCCGCCGGATCAAGTTTCGGATCTGCCTGCCCAGTTGCTTTCGTCTGAGATCACCCGCGAGAAACTGTTTCTGCGCCTGCATCAGGAACTGCCGTACTCCGCCCACGTGGAAGTGGAAGGCTGGGAAGAACTGAAAGACGGCAGCCTGAAAATTTCGCAAGTGATTTATATTCAGCGCACAGCCCACAAGAAGATGGTGATCGGCAGCAAGGGGGAGACGATAAAGGCCATCTCCACCCAGTCCCGCACCGAGTTGACCGAGCTATTGGGGCGCAAAGTGCATCTGTTTTTGTTCGTCAAAGTGCGCGAGAACTGGATTGATGACCCAGAACGTTATCGTGAGATGGGGTTGGACTTCCCCAAATAGGCTGCCACCATGGAATGGACCGATAATGCCGTTGTTTTGGGCGTCCGCAAGCACGGTGAGACATCTGTCATTGCTGAATTGATGACCCGTAAACGGGGTCGTCATCTCGGCTTGGTCCAGGGCGGACGGTCACGCACCATGCGTCCCGTTCTCCAGCCGGGAAATTCGGTTCGTGCCACATGGCGGGCGCGGTTGGACGAACATTTGGGCACCTACCGCATTGAGGCTGATCGCCTGCGTGCCGCGGAACTGATGGAAACCGCCCATGCCACTTTTGCATTGCAGACGATTGCTTGCCACCTTCGACTCCTGCCGGAGCGCGACGGCCATGAAGGCCTGTACGAAACGCTGGAAGTGGTGCTGGAAAGCCTCGAACTGCCACAAGTGGCGGGCGAACTCTTGGTGCGCTTTGAACTTGCGATCTTGGAAGAGCTTGGTTTTGGCCTCGACCTTGCGCGTTGCGCGGCCACCGGCGGTACGGCCAACCTCGTGTATGTGTCGCCAAAATCCGGGCGAGCGGTCAGCGCGGAGGCCGGTGCTCCATGGGCTGATAAAATGCTGCGTCTGCCGCCTTTTTTACTCAATACGGGTCGGGCCGCGAGCGCCGCGCCTTTGGAGGACTTGCAGGCTGGGTTTGCCCTCTCCGGTTATTTCTTGCATCGCGATGTCTACGGGCCGCGCACGACCGATGTTCCCAGCGAGCGGGCCAGTTTGATCCGCAGTTTGGAACGGGCTATCAGCCCTGAGCGGATTTGAACGACAGGGGTTGGACTGCACGATGGGTGAGATGATCGGCACGGACAGTGTGGAGCTCAAGGCCGGTTTCGGCGTCAGCCCGGTCGAAGAAATTCGCAAACTCTCCGGCTTGGATTATATGCGCGGCATAAAAAACGGGCATTACCCCGCAGCAACCATTGCCCGTGCTCTCGGTTTTCGAATGTACGAGGTTGATGAGGGCACAGTGACTTTCACCGGTGTTCCCACCGAAGACTACATGAACCCAATCGGCACGGTGCACGGCGGTTGGGCAGCCACCATTTTGGATTCGGCATTGGCCTGCGCAGTCCACACGCTGGCTCCCATTGGCTATGCCAGCACGTCTGTGGAGTTGAAGGTCAATTTTGTACGTCCAATCCTGCCCGATACCGGCCGCGTATTTTGCAAGGGCACCGTGATCCATCCAGGCCGCCAATTGGCCACCTCCGAGGCAAAACTTGTGACCGAAGGCGGCAAATTGCTGGCCCATGGAACACAGACCTGCTCCATATTCAAACTCTGAGTTTCGGTTGTTGCCGGCAGTGAGTGTTATTCGGCAGCCGCCAGTCCCCGGTCCACAGGTTGCTCTTTGATGGGCCAATGGACCAGAGCCGCAAACAAACCAAGCGCGACGCCAAGCCACCAGACCACATCGTAGCTGCCTGTGGTGTCGCGCAGGTAGCCGCCATAATAAACGCCCAGGAACGAGCCGACTTGGTGCGACAGAAACACAATCCCGCCCAACATGCCTAAGTGCCGCGTGCCAAACATGATCGCTACCAGCGCATTGGTCGGGGCAACGGTGGACAGCCATAACAACCCCATCACCACGGAAAAAATGATCACGCTGGTCGCCGTTTGCGGCAGCAGTAAAAACGCCGTTACCGCGATGGAACGGCCAATATAAAGCCACACCAGCATCATCGGCTTGGAATAGGTCTGGCCCAATACGCCGGATGCCAACGACCCCAGAATGTTAAACAGTCCGATAAGCGCAAGTGCCCATACGGCGATGTGTGAGCCGATGCCGATATCCGCAAGATATTTTGGAAAATGCGCCGTGATGAACGCGACTTGGAACCCGCAAACGAAAAAGCCCGAAATCAACAAAAGATAGGACCTGTGCGTCATGGCCTCAGTGAGCGCTTGACCGACCGTCTGGTCGATTTGTTCTTGAGACATCACCGCATCCTTACCGCTGCCAAACAGGGGAATGGCCAGCACCGGGATGGCAAGCATCAAGATCGACATATAGACCAGAGCGTGGGACCAACCCACGGTCTCAATCAGGCCCACGGAAAGGGGCGAAAACAGGAACATGCCTGCAGACCCGGCAGCCGTGCCCATGCCAAAGACAAGCGACCTGCTTTCCGGGGACACGTTGCGGGCAAATACGGACAGGATAATGCCGAAAGAGCCGGCGGCCACACCCAAGCCCACCAGAACGCCGCCGCCAATGTGCAGCCAAATCGGCGCATCGGCTGTACCCATAATGTACAAGCCAAGCGCATATATGATGCCGCCCAGGGCAAGCGCCTTGTAGGCGCCAAACCGGTCCGCCATCGCGCCAAACACCGGTTGTCCGAGGCCCCAAGCGAGGTTTTGGATTGCTATGGCCAGCCCAAATGTGGTGCTGCCCCAGGCTTTATCTTGCAAAATGGGCTCTTGAAAAAAGCCCATGGCCGAACGCGGCCCAAACGCCAGCAGGGCGATGGTGCAGCCGCAGGTGATGATCAGCCAAACCGGCGGTTTCCAAGCCGGGCTGGAACTTTGGTGCTGCGGTGCTGCGGATGCGGTCATGATACGGGTCGCCCAAGCTTTGGTGTTGTCCCGCACCTTATTTTCAATTTGCGGGCTGTGCGAGCGAAAGAATTTGAATAGTAAGATCAGATTATTTGATGAATGGATTGAGACTGACACAATGCCAACCGATCAAGACCAAAAACAAGAATTCGCCAAGGCCATGGTGGAAGCCCGCACCACGGGCGTCCAAAGCATGCTGCCGATGCCTGACCCGGCAATCACAATCGATGATGCGATGGATTATCAAGCGGCAGTCTTTGAAGCTTATGGGTTTAAAACCGTGGGTTGGAAAGTGGGCGCGACCAACGCAACGGCGCAAGCCGGTTTTGGTTTAGACGGCCCGTTCTACGGTCCCATTGTCGAAGCCGTTGTCATGCGCTCGGGCAGTGAAGTGCAAAAAACGCCCTGCGTTGGCGCGGTCGAGCCGGAATACGCTTTCAAAATGGCCCGCGATTACCCCGCTGGGCGCGAAACGGTGAGCGCGGAAACGCTGACCGGTGCGGTTGACACGGTTCATATCGCCATCGAAGTCATTGGTCGCGCTCTGGGCCATCAGGATTTCGCAAACGGCATCGGCGTTACGATGGACTTTGGCGGCAATGTTGCCTTCGTTGTTGGGCCGGAAGTGACAGACTGGGCGTCACAAGACTTCGCTAAAACACCCGTTACGGCTCTGGCAGACGGTGAAGAAGTGGCAACAGGCAATGGTGAACCGGTGATGGGTGATCCGATCAACTCGCTTCTTTGGCTCGCTCAATCACTGTCGGCCGAGGGTAAAAGCCTGAAAGCGGGCGAGTGGGTCTCAACCGGCACCTGCACACCACCTGTCCCCGCAAAAGCCGGCAGCACCATCACGGCCCGCTTTGGTGACTTTGGCGATGTAAGCGTGAATTTCGTCTAGACCTGTTCCCGTTCAAACCGAAAACCATACTGGTGCTTCGATCATCTGGCGACGTTTCGTTCATCCAAGCCTGTTTTAGGGCTCACTGCGTCAAACCTTGCTTTAAACGGCCACCAATAAGCCTTGTGAATCGCGTTTTGCCCGTCTAGTTTCGTCGCGCTCGCAGGCATTCCGACGCTGGCCTAAGCTGGATAACGCTTGCGGGCTTGTTTTGAACCACACTTATACTCATATTGAGTATAACAAGCGCTCCAAGGGAGCGTACCCCAGCGCGTCATGTGTTTCCGGAACGCAGCGCGCATGCACAGTGACAACCCACACCGGCAAAGCGGGTTGAGGCGTCACAAGGAGATCAAGCCATGGCCATAGCGGACACCGTCACCACCACGCACGCGCCATCATCACCGTCGGGTCAAGTCAAAATGTCCAACGGGCGCGACTACGGCGTGCTGCCCCGCCCATCGCTGGAATACACGGACGAAGTGGCCCGTGAGACAGCCCATTTGTATGACAAAGTGCGCCACCACATCCCGGAGATCGAGTGGCCCGTTCACGCCCCATACGTCTACGCCATCAACAAGCTGAAAAAAGAGCGCAGCGCTGCCATCTTGGCGCATAACTACCAAACGCCGGAAATCTACCACTGCGTGGCCGATATCGCAGGCGACTCTTTGCAATTGGCGCAGGAAGCCACGCGGGTAGAAGCCGACATTATTGTTCAATGTGGCGTGCACTTCATGGCGGAAACGTCCAAATTGCTCAACGAGCAAAAGACCGTACTGATACCCGACATGCGGGCAGGGTGCAGCTTGGCGGACTCCATTACCGGAGAAGACGTGCGCCTGCTGCGTGAGGCCAATCCTGGTGTGCCCATTGTCACCTATGTGAACACCTCTGCCGACGTGAAGGCCGAAAGCGATATTTGTTGCACGTCCTCCAACGCCGTGGCCGTGGTGGAAAGCTTTGGCGTTGATACGGTCTTGCTGATCCCGGACGAATACCTTGCGCAAAACGTGGCCAAACAGACCGATGTCAAAATCCTGACCTGGAAAGGTCACTGCGAAGTGCATGAGCGTTTCACGGCGGAGGAATTGCTGGCCTACAAAGAAGCTGACCCGGCAATCCAGATCATTGCCCACCCGGAGTGCCCCACAACTGTGACGGCGGTGGCCGATTTCACGGGCTCCACCAAAGGCATGATCGACTACGCGTTGGGCCAAAAGCCCGGCTCAAAGGTGCTGTTGGTGACGGAGTGTTCCATGGCCTCCAACATCCAAGAACAGGCCCCTGGTGTGGAATTCATCAAGCCCTGCAACCTGTGCCCGCACATGAAGCGCATCACGCTGCCCAAAATCCTCGACGCTCTGTTGGAGATGAAGGAAGAGGTGGTCGTGGACCCCATGATGGCAGCAAAGGCCCGTCAGGCGGTAGAGCGCATGGTCAATTTGAAGAACTGATCCGTTTCGGCCGGCGCATGCCCGATATGGAATTTGCCGCCGGTGTGCGCCGGTCTATGGAGCATCAGATTGCCAACGGAAAAATCAAAAAGTGGCGATTGATGCTTCGAAAACGTGGTCGGTTCCAAAAGCATTGGGTGAATTGCAGGTCATGAGCGAGCTGCGCGATCCGGCCCAATTTCACGAGGCGTTTTCCCCGGCCCGGTTCGTTAAATTGGGGCATAACTGTTTTGATCGGCCCAACACACACACCCAGCGCACAGCCTATCGCGCGTATCCATCGAACTGAAAGAGCCATCATGGCCAAACAACTCTCCTTCCTGCCCCCTGTCACATGGACCAATACCGATGATGTTGTAATCATCGGCGGCGGCTTGGCGGGCCTTTTTTGCGCGCTCAAGCTGGCGCCGAGACCGGTCACCATTTTGACCGCCGGTTCGCTCGGGCGCGGGGCGTCATCCACTTGGGCGCAGGCGGGTATAGCGGCGGCCGTGTCGCCGGGCGACACGGTGGAAGAACACGTGGCGGACACCATGGCGGCCGGGGCGGGCATTGTGGATGAAAACATCGCCCGGCTCATGGCGGCGGAGGCGGCCAACCGCGTGCATGATCTGCTGGAATTCGGTGTGCCTTTTGACCGCGATTTGGAAGGGCAGTTGGCCGTCTCACGGGAGGCTGCCCATTCCCAAAGCCGAATTGTTGGCGTGAAGGGCGATCAAGCGGGGCGCGCCATCATGGAGGCCTTGATCACCACCGTGCAAAACACCCCGTCTATCCGCGTGTTGGAAGGCTATGTAGTCCAGGATATCTTGCGCGAGGGGCGTTACGTATCCGGCGTGGTGGCGCGGGACGACGCGGGGCAGGGTGCCAACAAATTGCATCTTCCGGCCCGCGCCGTGGTTATGGCTGCGGGCGGCGTCGGCCATCTTTATGAGGTGACGACCAACCCGGTGGAAGCGCGCGGCGGCGGCATCGGCATGGCAGCCCGCGCGGGGGCCATCGTTGCTGACATGGAGTTTGTTCAGTTTCATCCAACGTCCATCAATGTAGAGCGTGACCCGGCCCCGCTGGCGACGGAAGCTCTGCGCGGCCACGGCTGCACTTTGGTCAACAGTTCGGGCGAGCGCTTTATGGTTCCACTGCACGCCGATGCCGAACTCGCCCCCCGCGATGTAGTCGCCCGCGGCATCTATTCGGAAGTTATGGCCGGGCGCGGTGCGTTTTTGGACTGCCGCGAAGCGGTTGGGTCGCATTTTGAAGACGAGTTCCCCACAGTTCACGGCTATTGCGTTGAATTTGGGATCGACCCGGCCAAGGACCTCATTCCGGTCATTCCCGCAGCGCACTATTTTATGGGCGGCATACTGACAGACGCCAATGGCCGGTCCTCGTTGGACGGTCTGTGGGCCTGTGGTGAGGTCACGTCCACCGGTGCCCACGGCGCAAATCGTTTGGCCTCCAACTCGTTGCTGGAAGCCATCGTCTTTGCCGCCCGTATCGCGGAAGACATTCAAGACCTTCTGCCCGCGCCCAAGCTCTTGCCGTGGAACGAAGAAGCCAAAGTGAAGGTCGATCACGATCCGCTAAAAGACACAACACCCATGAAAACCTTGCGGGCCATCATGAGCCGTAGTTTCGGTGTCGTGCGCACTCGTGACGGCATGATGCAGGGCCTGCGTGAGATCATGGAACTCGATGCCGCCAACCGCTACCAGCGGTTCGAAAACGCGCTGATCGCCGCCAAACTGATCGCGGTGGCGGCCTTGAACCGCGAAGAGAGCCGCGGCGGGCACTACCGCACCGATTATCCAAACGAGAACCCGGCCTTGGCGCAACGCAGCTATCTGACATTGGCCAAAGCGGAAACCATGATCGCGGCCTACATGGCGCAGATGGAGGAGGCTGCATGAGCCCGTCTTCGTCCAAAATCACCGATGCATTGCCGCCAGCGCTCTCCCCCATCCTGATCGAAGATGCGGTGCGCATGGCGCTGCGGGAGGATTTGGGCCTGGCCGGTGATGTGACCAGTGATGCGACTATCCCCGCCGACGCAAAAGCCAAGGCGGTGCTCAACAGCAGGGAGACGGGCGTGCTTGCTGGCCTGCCCATTGCCCGCGCAGCGTTTGCCGCTATCGACCCAAAACTGAAATTCAAGTCTCATGTCAAAGACGGTATGGCGCTGGAGCCGGGCATGGACGTCGCCACGATCAGGGGAAATGCGCGGGCGATCTTGGCCGCGGAACGCGTCGCGCTTAATTTTCTTTGCCACCTTTCCGGCATCGCCAGCTACACAGCCACGTTCGCGCAGACGATCGCCCACACCAACGCGCAAGTGTGCTGCACCCGCAAAACGATCCCCGGCCTGCGCGCCTTTGAGAAATACGCCGTGCGCTGCGGCGGCGGTTCTAACCATCGTTACGGCTTGGATGATGCAATCCTGATCAAAGACAACCACATTGCGGTGGCCGGTGGTGTGCGCCAGGCCATTTCCGCCGCCCGCGCTTATGCCGGTCACTTGACCAAAATTGAGGTCGAGGTCGACACGCTGGAACAATTGGAAGTCGCCCTGCGGGAGCGCCCTGACGTCGTGATGCTCGACAACATGACCCCCGACCAGTTGCGCCAAGGCGTCGCCATGGTGGAAGGCGCAATCCCTATAGAAGCCTCCGGTAACGTCGCACTCGACACAATCAAACCCATCGCCGAAACCGGCGTCGACTACATCTCCACCAGCAAAATCACCATGAGCGCTCCGACTTTGGAGTTGGGTTTGGATGTCCGCATTGGGTGATCGAAGCTATACGCATCTACCGTGCTATCCCCTTGGTGCAATCCTTAAGCCGGGTGCGGGGCGTTCCAGTGTGATGGCGCGGCGGAAGCGGAAATAGGCTGCGGGTCGGCCGCCGGTTTGGGCAGCGGTTGTGCCTGTCGGCTCCACAAGGTTTGCTTTCTCCACCATGCGGCGGAAGTTTTGTTTGTGCACACTGCGACCGGAAAGCGTCTCAACGGTTTGTTGCAACTCGGTGAGCGTAAAGGCGTCCGGTAGAAGTTCGAAGACCACCGGTCGATATTTTAGTTTTCCCCGGAGACGGGCAATGGCGGTAGCGAGGATGCGCCGGTGATCGTAGAGCATGGCTTCGCCCAAGGGCGCTTGCGGCGCGGCAGTTGGCTGCACAGAAGTGTTTGCATGAGCCACACGTCCGTCCGTGATCGCTTCGGCCACCATTCCTGCTTCATACATCAGTTCGTAACGCTCCAGCACCCGCTCCTCGTCCCAAGAAGTTATGGCAGGCATTCGATTTTTCCCGCCCGCCATGCCCGGTTCGTCACAGCCAAACGCGAGACGAAAGCGCGCTATGCGGTTCAAGCCTTTTGAGCTTGAGACCTTGTCTGGTTGGGCCTGCACCCACCCTGCCAGCGCCGGCAAGATGATTGTGTCCAAAATGGCGGGTTGACCATTGCGCCAGTCTTCCCATGGGAAGAACTGATACCAGTTTTTCCACCGCAACACGCTCTGTGCAGGATCGGCGGGCGGTGTCCTCACCAGCGCAAGATAGCCCACCGATACAAAGTGCTGCGCGGTTAAACTGCCCTTTTCAGTTTCACCTGCAATTTGCATACTGGGCTCTGCTTGACGAAATCGGCCGAAATCACCGAATGTGTAGAGCTGCTCCACATAACCCAGTTGCAGTTCCGTTTGCGTTTCCACCCATTGCCGCAGGCCCATCTCCAGCGTGCGATGGGTTGCGGGTTGAAAAGGACCAAACGGAAGACCGGGCCGGACGGTGCTATCGGGCAATTGACCCGGAACGGTGAGGACAAGCGGCGTGCCGGCATCCACTGCGACAACAGCGGCGTGCAAGCCAAGCGAAAGCGCATCAGCCATTTTGGGCTCTTTTCGCTATGTCGACCGTAAGTTCAAAAGGTGTTCCGGTGCACGCTTCCGCGCCACGTCCAATGGCCGTGATGGCTTGGCTTAACGCTCCGTCCAACTGCAAAGCTTCGTCCCCCAATGCGATCATGAGGGGGTTCGGTGTTGCGCTGGGGGAGGCCAAGCGCAAGCGGCGTGCGATGGTCGCGCAGTCGGGCTGATGTTCCAAGGCGGCCAAGGTGAGCGCTGCGGCCGCTGTGGATCGGCTGATGCCCATCCAGCAATTCAAAACGAGAGGCCTGTGCCCATCCCAAGCCCGCACGAATTCCAAGAGCGCATCAATATGCTCCCGTCGAGGTTCCAAGTACCCCTTACGCGGCGCAGGAATATCGTTGAATTCCAAAGCGAGATGACGAAGGTCCGCAGGGAGGCCTGTGGGCGAATTGCCGGGACTGGCAAATGTGACAAGGTCCGTCGCGCCACTGGTTTGAAGGGTCGCTGCCAAGTGGTCCAACGGACAAACCAGAACGGTGCTCACGGCATTGCCTCAATGGCAGCAAAGCGCGACAGGAAGGCTTGTTCGGCAACGCGGGTGCTTAACGGCACCAAATCATGAGCGGCAAACGGGCTGCTGTTCTCGCCTTGCCCGGTAACACCCGTGTCACAGGTTTTGTCGAGCGCGGCATGAAAGTCGGGACGCTCGAAAAATTTCTCCGCTTCCTGCAAGGAAAAGCCGGCCAAATGCGTTGCCTCAAAATAGGCAACCGCACGGTCCGCCTGTTTGATGGTCTTCTTTAGTTTTGCCGTCGGGTGCGCTTTAAGCCCGTGCCGCAGGTGAATGGCGGCCTCAAGTCTGGCCTCCACCTCTTTGTACGCACCGCCCATAACGGCCTTAAACGGTGATATCATATCCCCGATCACGTATTCCGGTGCGTCGTGCAAAAGCGCGTAAAGCCGGTCGCTCTTGCCGGTCGCACCCATGTAGACGACCACGGATTCCACCAACAGGCTGTGTTGGGCCACGGAAAACGCGTGCTCGCCCTCGGTCTGTCCGTTCCAGCGGGCCACCCGCGCAAGACCGTAAGCAATGTCGGAAATTTCCACGTCCAGCGGAGACGGATCCAGCAGATTCAGCCTTCGGCCAGACAGCATACGCTGCCACGCGCGGGGAATATTGCTCATGCTCTGCGATGGCCCGTTAAACTCATGCCCCGTCTTAAGTCAGGCAGCCTCTTCGGGCCAATCGAATTTCACGAAGTCGGGCAATGCAAGCGTGATCGCCGCGCCGCCCGCCGTGACGACTACGCCTTTGTGTAACGCTTTTGCCACCCGGTCCAAGCGCACCAGCGCCAATCCGTGCTGCCCTATATGTCCGCCCATCTGCCCGATTGCGCGGTCTCCGGCCAGTATGTCTGCGCCCATTGGCGGCAAGTCCTCAGCGCCGGTTACGCGCACAAATCTGCTGCGGGCGGTTCCTCTGTGGTGCATCCGCGAAACCACCTCTTGGCCCACGTAACACCCTTTGGAAAAGTCCACGCCGCCCGACCGGTATTGATCCATCAACACGTCATGGGGAAAAGCGGTTTGGGGCGCAAAGTCTTTGCCCAGTTCTGGAACACCAACTGCCATGCGTATGCTGTCATAAGTGCTCTTGGTGGAACTAAACGCGGCTGTATCGGCCCAAATGCGATGACCCAATGAGGTATGTCTGGGGTCTGCTATTGCGCCGTCAACGGCTTTTTCTTCCGACAAATCCACACCAACCTGCAAGTCCAACTGTGTCACGGTCACCGCAGCACGCAACTTGTAAAACGTCAGGCGTTTGACAAAGTCAGCGGCTTGATCGGCTGCCAAGTCTGCAACGAACCCGTCTGCCGCGCCGGAAGGATCGCGCCCGATCAAAAATTCAAACAGAATTTTTCCCTGCGGGGTTAGCAGCGCTCCAAAAGACAACTGTCCGGGTTGAAGGCCGGCTATGTCACAGGTGACGAGATTTTGGAGAAACGTCTCAGCATCCGGTCCGGCAATTTGCACAAGTGCGCGATCGGGCAGATGGATGGCAGTGGGATGTGTTTGTGTCATGTCCCCTATCTAGGCAGTTTTGGCAGCGACACCATGGCTGGTTTTCCCAACGTCTATTAAAATTTGGAACGCCTAATCGCCTGCCACAAAAAACTGCCATGTCCCATCGGGTTTGATTCCGACACGGTAGAAAATGTAGCTGCCGAACCCAATCGAATCCTGCACGTCGCCAGCGGTCAAAACGTGGTACAATTCGACCTTCTGGGCCGGTGTCATTTTGTCGAAAGGCAGAGCGAAGAAATACGGCCAAACGTAAAGTTCGTCCTCGGTACCCCGATCAAACACCACATACCCCATTTCGAGAATTTCAACGAGGATCGCCAAGATTTCGTAGCCGTCATCGTCGCCCGAGTTTTCCTTCATGAACTCAATCGGGTCACCCTCCAGCCCGCCGAAGGAAAGCGTTGTTGCATCCTCTCCTTCGCCAATTAAAGGTCGTAGGTTGGCGATGATGCCGGTTTTTGCAGCTTCCAGAATCCGGTTGCGGGTCGCCAAAACAGGGGCTGGCAGTTTGGTGAGATCGGTTTGAACGTTCGGCGTTGCGCGGTCGAGCAGAGCCCGTGCAGCATCTTCATCGCTGTTGTCCTTATCGTCTGCAGTTGTTGCTGGTGCGGGCGAGGCTGATGGGTCGCTGAGCGCATCATCTGGAATACTCGGTTCTGCAGCGTCCAGCTTGTCCTCGGTTGTGTTCCGTGAAGGATCAGCGTCTTTGCCGGAGCGTGGGTCGCTGGGCACGATGATTGTCTGTGTGGGCACTTTGGTGGCAGCTGCGGCAGGTCCGCTCAGCAAGATTGGCGAACCACCAAGCACGATGACTGCGGCCGCTATGGACCGCGCGCTGGATCGGCCCGGCACGAGCGTGTCCGACATCACCACAATGCGGGCCCAAAAACCGTCCATTATTTCAACCTGTTTTGACGGGCTAGCGAACCAAAAACCGCCCCATCAACAAAACGTATCATGCGCAGGTCACATGTAAAGTGACGTAACGGAAGGAAAATGAATTGGCTGGAAAAGCTCACGCCTATTGCAGGCTTTTCCCGGGCATGAATTCGCCGTTCTGGTGCCGTTCCCGCAGGGATGAAACGAGCCTTTCCACACATCCGTCGCCATCCTCTACACACAATTGGCGCAGAGCAAAGATGATAGCGGATTCCGCCACGATGCCGGGTTCAATACCCTCATTGATGGCGCTATCCCACGCGTCTTGGATAAGCTCCACCGCCACCTGGCGTTTCTCTTCGCGGATCAGTGCATCGAGATTATCGGGTATTTCATGCAGCATTTTTGTTCCGCCGGGAAAGTCATGAATTGTAAACGTGACCAGCCAGTGTAATGGCATACGCTCATTCGCTGCACAGCCCCAAGCCTGCGCGAACTCTTAATAACCTATCGCTGCGCTGGCCGTGATGGAACCGTTTGTATTGAGGGTTTGTCAACAAAGGTTAATGCAACCCTAACAGACGAAAACGCACCGGGTTGCTCTTCGCAACCGAACGGTTCAATCAAATTCTGAATCGCTCTAGCGTCCGTAGCGGGTGGTGATTTGGCTGGACAGAAGCACGCCTTCTTTCACGTAGCGTTCCGCAGCTACAACGGCGGAGGCAGTGCAGTGTCCGTAAACCTCGTTGAACGCGTTGTAGCCCCGGTTGAACCGAGATATCAGGCTGGCCTTGCGCCTTTCTGACGGTGTTTCGGAGGCTAAAATATCCTCCATCACCTTGCGCCACTGTGGCCCTTCATTGGCCTTACAAAGGTTACGCAGATAGTGGATCGAACCCAGCACTTCCGACAGACGCAGCAATTTGTCATCGTAGGGGGCGATGATCTCCGCCGGTCCGGTAGTGGTAACAGGAGCATCGTTCGATGCCGCCTGTTGAGCGAAAGCCCCTACTAAACAGCCAAGGGCTACTGACACCGAGAGTGCGAGCGCAACTATTGAATGGACTACTTTCATGCCCCGTGCATACAAGCGAATTGTGGATGCGCCAAGACGTTTGGCCGGGACAGCATGATGCCCAGTTCACACCACCAAGGTGCGGCTAGCCCGCACCAGGTTCAAACTGTCCCCCGTCAACGGCAATCCGGCCATCTCGTCCAGGGTAAACCAGCCCAAGGCAGCGGCGTCATCGCCTGCGACAGCCAGACCGGATAGGCTAACGGCGGCGAACATGGCCAGTACAAAATGCCGTTCCACCGCGCCATTATCGTCGCGCAAAATAATGTCGATATAGGTGTTGAAGACCGGGTTCTCGATCACCAGCCGTGTCTCCTCGCGCACTTCGCGGGTAACAGCTTCGATGAGCGTCTCTCCCAGTTCCACCAGTCCGCCCGGTTGCGCCCACAACCCGGCGGAAGGTTGGGCCGCACGGCGAACCAAACACACTTTTTCGCCTCGCCAAACGGCTGCGCACACGCCGATCATGGGTGCTGCCGGATACCGGCGGCTTGGAGGTGCGGATTTTATGGGGCTTCGTAAAGTCATGGGCTTGGCTAGGCTTCAAACTGCAGTCACAACACGCATCAGTTGTGTGCAATTGCCCGCACGAAAGAAACCCAAAAACTATTCCTCCAAACCATTTGGGAGACAAATCCATGTGCGGACGGTTTGGCCTCGATATCGTGTGGGCACAGTTGTTTGACTATTTCAATTTGATTCGCCCGGAAGAAGGCGCTCGCGGTCCCGAACTCTCCCCCCGGCGTAACATCGCACCCACCCAGCCCATTCTTGTTGTGCGCAATGGCCACGACGGCGCGCACGAGGCGGTGCTGGCAAGATGGGGACTGATCCCCTCTTGGGTCAATGATCCGAAGGACTTCACCCTCATCATCAATGCGCGCAGCGAGACAGCGGCGCAAAAACCGTCTTTCAAAGCGGCCATGCGCCACCGGCGCGTTTTGATCCCGGCCAACGGATTTTACGAATGGCGGCGTTTCAAATCGAAAACCCAAAACAGCCAGCCCTATTGGGTGGTGCCTTCCAACGACAATCTGTTGCAAGACGGGCAAACGGAGGGCGGGAACTGCAGCACCTCTAACACGCCGCCCATCATGGCCTTTGGCGCATTGATGGAAACTTGGATGGGTGCGGACGGCAGCGAGATCGATACAGCTTGTATTTTGACCACCCGGTCCAACGAAGCCTTCAGTGAAATCCATGACCGTTTGCCTGTAGTCATTAAACCCAAAGACTTTGACCGTTGGCTGAATTGCCGCGATGTGGGTGTGTACGATGTGCAGGATCTGCTGACACCGGTAGATAATCTGTTTTTTCGCGCAATCCCGGTCAGCGATGCCGTGAACAAGGTTGCCAATACCGGCCCCGAAATACAGGAACGGGTGGAACCGGCGGTTCCGCCTCCTGCCGAGCCGGACGCGGACCCCGATCCGCAGCAAAGCCTTTTTTGATCATGGCGAATTCTCTTATTGTAGCCGCCGCTGCGGGTTTCCTGCTCGGCGGCGGCCTTATCATTGCAATCGGCGCGCAAAATGCGTTTTTGCTGCGCCAAGGCCTGCTGCGCCAACATGTGTTTGTCCTGTGTTTGGTGGCTGCGTTCAGCGATGCTGTCTTGATCATAATCGGCGTGGCCGGTTTTGGAACCATCGTGAGCGCCAACGAAAACCTGTTGTTTTGGGTGACCTTAGCCGGCGCGGTTTTCCTGTTTGCATATGCAGCGCTCGCGGCATTTCGGGCGTTCAAGCCGCAGGCCATGGGAGTTGAAACCAGAGGTGCGACCTCTCTCAAAGCCGCTCTGGCAACACTGTTGGCCTTTACGTTTCTAAATCCCCACGTGTATCTGGACACGGTGGTTTTGGTGGGGGGCATCTCCGGCCAATATGACGGGTGGGCGAGAGCCGCTTTTTGCGCGGGAGCGTGTTTGGCCTCGTTTGTGTGGTTTTTTTCCCTCGGCTACGGTGC
The DNA here is from genome assembly GCA_038746275.1 of Pseudomonadota bacterium. Classification (GTDB taxonomy): domain Bacteria; phylum Pseudomonadota; class Alphaproteobacteria; order Rhizobiales; family Rhizobiaceae; genus Pseudahrensia. The sequence goes on from JBCDKS010000006.1 coordinate 94,956, forward strand.
CCGTTGGCTCACGCCGCTGTTTCAAAAGCCCTCTGCCTGGCGCGTGCTTGACACGTTGATTGCCATCATCATGGCCTTGCTGGCGATGAGCCTTTTGATGCGGCTGGTCTGATCCATCGCCGTCTTGACGCGCGTGCCAAGCTGGCAGATAAGGCGCGCATGAGACCGAACCGGACCATTGCCGTTGACAAGATTGCTGGTGCACCCGCACCAAGCCTCGTCTGCGCGTATCAGTGTTCCTTCATTATTATCTGCTAGCGAAATCGCTGGCCCGGTCGTTCCCGCTTTTCTTGTATCCCGTTTGAACGTCCCGGCTGGCACCGGGTAAGCGCTGCCCGCTTGCGAGCGGCGCTGATTGTACAAAAATTGGCCAAACGAGGATGGGACGAAAGACGTGTCTACCGAGACCAAACCATCACTGACACTCTACAACACGCTCACACGCGCCAGAGCGCCGTTTGAGCCCATCGATGCCACAAACGTGCGCATGTATGTGTGCGGGCCGACGGTCTATGACTATGCCCATATCGGCAACGCCCGTCCGGTCATCGTGTTCGACGTCCTGTTTCGCCTGCTTCGCCATGTTTATGGCGAGGCGCACGTAACCTATGTCCGCAACATCACGGATGTGGATGACAAAATTAATGCCCGCGCGTTGGAAACCCATGGCGAAGCAATCGCCTCCGGTTCGATGAGCTTGAATGATGCCATCAGGGAGGTCACGGAAAAGACCGCCAACCAGTTCCAGTCTGACATGCAAGCACTCGGTTGCCTGGAACCCACTCACCAGCCCCGCGCTACAGAATTTGTTTTGCCCCGCGAAGACGGTAAGACGGACATGGTGACCATGATCCAAACACTGTTGGACAAGGGCCATGCCTATATCGCGCAAGGCGGGCAGGGCCGCGAAGTGCTGTTTCGCGTGGACTCAATGGAAGACTACGGCACGCTGTCCAACCGCAAGCTGGAAGACCAACAGGCCGGTGCCCGTGTGGCGGTGGAGAGCCATAAGCAAAACCCCGGCGACTTCGTGTTGTGGAAAGAATCCAGTTCCAGCGAACCCGGCTGGGACGGCGCTTTTGATGGCCAAACAATCCATGGCCGTCCAGGCTGGCACATCGAATGCTCTGCCATGAGCGAGGCCTATCTGGGCCAAACCTTCGACATTCACGGCGGTGGTCTCGACCTCATTTTTCCGCACCACGAAAACGAAATCGCCCAATCCCGCTGCTGCCACGGCACGGACGTGATGGCCAATGTGTGGATGCACAACGGCTTTCTGCAGGTGGAAGGGCAAAAAATGTCCAAGAGCCTGGGCAATTTCCACACGGTCAACGAGGTGCTGGAAACCACAAAGGTTGGCGGTCGTACATGGCCGGGCGAGGTCGTGCGTTTGGCCATGCTGATGACCCATTACCGCGAGCCGATAGATTTTTCGGTCAAGCGGTTGGAAGAGGCTGAAAACGTCATCTCCCGCCTGCGCCGTAAAGCCGATGGAGCGAGTGCGGGAGAGTTGAACCTCGACTTTGTGGACCAACTCGCCAACGACCTCGACTGCACAGCAATCGTCAGAACGCTGGGCCAGTTGGAAGGCGCAGAACTGGTGGCGACAGCGGGTTTGGTCGGCTTGGACTTAACACCCAAGTCCAGCACGCTTGATATCCGTCCAATCGTCGCCGAACGCTTGGCTTTTATCAAAGACAAAAACTGGGCCGAGGCCGACCGCATCCGCAACGAGCTTTTGGCCCAGGGCGTGCAACTCAAAGACGGCAAAGACCCTGAAACAGGCGAGCGTGTAACGACGTGGGAGGTAAAGCGATGAACATCGCGCCCCCCACCCGACCTTGCGCAGCAAGGTCGGGTGGGGGGCGGTGGTTCCGTAAAGCACTAGCCCATGACTAGGATCTCCCAAACCACCAGAGCGCGCGCCAAGTCCCTTCGCAGCAGTGCCACGTCAGCGGAACGAAAGCTGTGGTTTGTACTCCGTGGTCTCAGGCTAAACGGATACCGCTTTCGCAGACAATCGCCCATAGGTCCATACATCGCAGATTTTGCTTGTCATCAAACCAAGACGGTCGTTGAGGTTGATGGCGCAACACACTCAACGGTGGCTGAAACAAATCATGATGCGAGACGAACGCAATTCTTGGAAGAACAGGGATTCGTCGTCCTGCGTTTCACCAATGAGCACGTTCTCCATCAGCCAAACTCAAACTGCATAGTCCAAACTCTTCTTAGACTTAACGGAGCGGTCCAATGACCCGCGAACACCTATACCTCTTCGACACCACCCTGCGCTGCCCGCCTTGCCCGCAGCAGCTTGGCTGCGAGGACAGGCAAGCAGATGACGGCCGTTGCGGTCTTTGGGGAGCATTTTGATGACCCGCGAACACCTATACCTCTTCGACACCACACTGCGCGACGGCGCGCAGACGCCGGGGGTGGATTTTTCGGTTGAGGACAAAATTGCCATCACAGGTCTGCTGGACGCATTTGGTCTCGATTACATTGAGGGCGGCTATCCAGGGGCGAACCCGACGGACACCGCGTTTTTTGAGAAGCCACGTACCCAGTCAGCGATCTTTACCGCGTTCGGGATGACCAAACGCGCCGGTGTGTCAGCCTCCAATGATCCCGGTTTGGCAGCGCTGACCGCCTCCAGCGCATCCGCCATTTGCTTTGTCGCAAAAGCATGGGATTTGCACGTGCGGGTCGCGCTGGGGTGCACGAATGAGGAAAACCTTGAGTCTATCCAGTTGTCGGTGGAGGCCGCCGTGGCGGCTGGTAAAGAAGCGCTGGTGGACTGCGAGCACTTCTTTGACGGGTTCAAGGCCAACCCGGACTACGCCATGGCCTGCGCCAAGACGGCCATTGAGGCTGGTGCACGCTGGGTGGTGCTGTGCGACACCAATGGCGGGTCGCAACCGGCGGAAGTGCGGTCTATCGTTGAGAAGGTCTGTGCCCAGATCCCGGGGTCCAGAGTGGGCATTCACGCCCATAACGACACGGATCAGGCGGTGGCCAATTCCTTGGCAGCCATTGAGGCCGGGGCGCGGCAGGTGCAGGGCACGATCAACGGCATCGGAGAGCGCTGCGGCAATGCAAACCTCATTAGCCTGATCCCCACGCTGGCGCTCAAGCCGCATTACAAAGACCGGTTTTCCCTGAGAATTGATGCTGAAAAATTGCAGGGCATAACCACTCTATCGCGCAAGTTTGATGAGTTGCTCAACCGCGCGCCCTACAGCCAAGCGCCCTATGTGGGCTCGTCTGCCTTCGCGACCAAGGCGGGCATTCACGCATCCGCGCTGATCAAAGATCCGACAACCTATGAACACGTGCCGCCGGAAAGCGTTGGCAATCGCCGCAATCTCATGGTGTCGGACCAAGGCGGAAAGTCGAACTTCCTTGATCAATTGTCCCGCCGTGGCATCGAAGTCTCAAAGTCCGATCCGAAACTGGACACGCTGATTGCGGTGGTCAAGGAGCGCGAAGCGCAGGGCTATGCGTATGAAGCGGCGGAAGCCAGTTTTGAATTGCTCGCCCGCCGCACGCTCGGCACCGTGCCGGAATTCTTCAAGATAGACTCTTTCCGCACGTCCGTGGAACGCCGCTTTAATGCTGTTGGCGATGTTATCACGGTCTCCGAGGCAGTGGTGAAGGTGGACGTGGAGGGCGAACGCTTTCTCTCGGTCGCCGAAGGCAACGGCCCCGTGAACGCGCTGGACCGCGCCTTGCGCAAGGATTTGGGCAAGTATCAAAGCGAGATCGATGGGCTGGAACTGGTGGACTACAAGGTGCGCATCTTGAATGGTGGCACCGAAGCCATCACCCGTGTCTTGATCGAATCCGCAGATGAGACGGGCGAACGCTGGTGGACGGTGGGGGTGTCCGACAACATTATCGACGCCAGTTTCCAGGCGTTGGTGGATAGTTTGAACTACCGGTTGGTTAGGGGCACCGCGTGAGCGACCCGCACTCGGGTGCCGCGCCGGTCGTTCCGCCCGCCAGGCCCATCACTCCTGTTGCAACGCCAGCGGTTGTAAGTCCTTCCACCGGCGCTGCCATGGCGACGTGTGCTTACGTTCTGTGGGGTTTCCTGCCGCTCTACTTCGCAGCCACACGGCACATACCGCCAACTGAGCTTCTGGCCCACAGGGTCATCTGGGCCGTGCCTTTTGCCATCGGCATCATGGCCGTGCAGGGGCGCTTGAACGAACTGCCAATGTTGCTGGCCAACCGTAAAGTGGTTCTCATGATGGCTGTGTCCGCCGCGCTCATTGCCGCCAATTGGGGCGTCTATATCTATGCGGTGAGCATCAATCTCGCCTCTCAAGCGGCGCTTGGATACTACTTCACACCGCTGATTGTGGTGCTGATGGGCGGGCTGTGGCTGGGTGAGCGTTTGACGCCTCTGCAACTGGCTGCGGTGCTGCTGGCAGCGGCGGCGGTGGCTTATCGAACGGTGGCAGGCGGAGAGTTCCCGTTCATCGGCCTGTTTCTCGCCGTGTCGTTCGCGTTTTACGGCTACATTCGAAAAACTCAGCCGGTGGGTCCAACACAGGGTTTTCTTCTGGAGGTTACGCTGCTGTTGCCGTTCGCTTTGGCCTTTGTGGCTTGGCTGGCGTGGCAGGGCAGCGGACACGTTTTCACGTCAGTTGAAGACACGCTGTGGCTGATGGGCTGCGGCCCGGTCACTGCCGTGCCGCTCATTCTTTATGCGTTTGGCGCGAAGGCATTGCGGTTCACCACGGTTGGCCTGATGGGTTACATCGGCCCGACACTCATTTTTATTGTCGCTTTCACGCTGTTGGGTGAAGAACTCACAACAGTTCAGATCATCACCTTCGCCTTGGTGTGGTTTGCTTTGGCGATCTACTCCGTGGGTTTGATTCGTAAGGCGTAGCCGTTGGCGGCTACGAAGCGGGCATCGCCAGTTTGGGCACCAAATAAGCTCCCAGGGCTTCGACGGAGTTGAAAACCTTTGGTTTTGCGCGCTGCGCACTGTGCAAAAATCCAGTCGCTTCCATCGCGTCCAGCATGGTGGTCAGCGGTTGCCAAAAGCCGTCCACGTCCAGCACCAAAACTGGCTTGGTGTGACGACCAAGTTGCGACCAAGTCATAATTTCCACCAATTCTTCCAACGTGCCGATACCGCCGGGCAGGGCGATGAACGCGTCGGCCTCTTCGAACATCCGCTGCTTGCGCGTGTGCATGTCAGGCACGGTCACCATATCCGCACCCTCCAAATTTCGCGCACCGCCGGACTGCTCGTAATTGACCAAGAACTCCGGGATGATGCCCAACACAGCGCCGTCCCTGGATAATGCCCCCCGGGCCACCGCTCCCATGAGTCCGTTATCGCCCCCGCCATAGACAAGGCGTATCTGTGCGTTGGCCAAAGCCTCACCCAGGGTGAAGGCCGTCTCCATAAAGGCAGGGTTCGCGCCGGGCGAAGACGCGCAGTAAACGCAAACCGAGGGTAGGGTGGTCATGATGCAAGTCCCGTTAAATGAGTGCGTTTCCTTCGCTGATCCAAGGGTGCAAAGCAAACGGCTGATCGGTTTCAGCACGGCTGCTTGTCGTCGGGTCTTCGGGAAAAAATTAGGTTTCATCTCGCACGGTCGGCGAAGCTTTGGCGCAGTTGCGCATTTGTGATAGAAAATTAACCAAGAAAAGGCGCAAACATGCTGTGTTTGGGCGGTCAGAGGTGCAGTTGAGTTTGCACCGTAGAAAAAAGTCTTGGGCGGGACACTTTTGATATGAACCCTCTTGTTATCAAAGCGCTTTATCTGGTGGGTGGCTCCGGCGCAGCGGTCGGTGGCGCGGTTGCGACTGGCATAATCCCTGCCGGTGTCTTTACCGATTTCTGGTCGCAACCAAAGACCGAAGTCGTGCGCTTGGCCGATCCGGCCCCCAAGACTAAGGTTCCCGCAAAGCCAAAACCTGTGGAAACTGAGGCAAAAGCATCCGAAAAGATCACGCAGGTGGAGCCGCCAAAGTTCGACATTTTGCGACTTGAGAAGGATGGATCCCTGTTGGTCGCCGGCAATGCAGAACCGAACAGCAGTGTAGAACTCATAGCGCCCGATGGCACAGTCTTGGGTGTGACGAAAGCCGGGCCCGGTGGCGATTTTGTTATTCTGCCGAACAACTCGTTGAAACCGGGCGGGCACTCATTGTCGCTGCGCGCGACCGGGCCTTCTGGAAAGCCCGTCCTGTCCAAACAGGCCGGTATCTTAAACGTGCCCCAACCCGACGAAGCGCCGGGCAATACGACAGCGCTTGCCATGATCAGCGAAGCCGGTGCGCCCAGCCGCGTGATCACAAAGCCGGAAACACTGGTGAAAGAGCCGGTCAAAGAGCTCGTGGCCGAACCCGAGCCCAAAGAAGTGGAAGTGGCTAAGGTTCCTGAACCACAAAAGCCGACAGCGGTAGAACCCAAAGCCGTCGTACCGGTGGCAAAGACTGAGCCAAAACCTGAACCCGTGAAAACTCAAACTGAGCCCGCCCCAAAATCCGCCCCTCGGGTGATCGTCGAGGCCGTCGAAGTTGAGGGCAAACAGGTTTTTATTGCAGGCGAGGTCAAACGGGGCTCGTTGGTGCGCGTTTACATCGACAACAAGCTCGTCGGCAGCGCTCGCGGCACACAGGACAATCGTTTTTTGGTCGCAAAGCCCTTCGATCTTGAACCTGGAAAGCACTCGGTCCGTGTAGACTTGGTCTCGCCCGCGACCGGCAAGGTGATGTCGCGTGCGCAAGTGCCGTTGATTCACGAGGCCCCCGTGGTGGCGACAGCAACAGCACCCAAACCGCAGCCAGCCCCTAAGCCGGTTCAAACAGCGAAGCTGGAAAAATTGACCGGGGCACCAAAGATTTTTGCTGACGAGCCTAAGGTCGTTTCGACTGTCGTGGCCAGAACGCCAGAGCCCATCGCAGACACGGCGCCTACGTTGCGTACCGGCACGGCTGTCATCATCAAGCCGGGAGACAACCTGTGGCGTATTTCGCGGCGCACTTACGGCGCGGGCATCCGTTATACAACGATTTACAACGCAAACCGTGACCAGATCCGAGACCCGAGCCGAATCTATGTCGGCCAGATTTTCAAAATACCGGACAGCGCGACAGGCGAGCCGGATCGCGAAATCAACTGACCTGGAGCTGGCCCTTCCATCAAACTGCGATGACATGTTGACAGTAGCGCCCACGCGCCCGCCCAGCCTGATCTAAACTTGAAAACACCCCTCTGAATCCCTAGTTTATCGTAGAAACACGATGAATAGATCAAGCTGAGGGAGATTGGTCATGGGTTGCTGTGGTGAAGAGCTTCGCAAGATGGACATGGCCGATGCGAACACCTGTTCGTCCGCCATGGCTGCCGTCTTTGCCGCGTTGGCCAACCCTGCCCGCATCGATATTATCCGGCACGTATCCCGCCACGAAAGCTGTGGCTGCAAAGACATCACGCAAGTCTTGCCGCTGGCTCAGTCAACGGTGTCACAGCACCTTAAGGTTCTCATTGAGGCGGGTATCATAATTTGCGAAACTGTACCTCCGCGGTCCCGCTACAGTGTAAACGAGCCCTTGATGCGCGATGTTGCGATTGCCACCAATGCCTTTCTGGATTTTTGCTGCACCTCCGATGACTGCAAAGAGCCCGCTTAGAGCCGTTTCCATTGAAACGGAATCGTTTGAGCGAAAGAAACCGCGTTGAAACAAAAAGCTAGAGCCAGTCAACGCTTCAAAGATGCGGTGATTGGTTGGCGCATTTATCTCTTAAGCAGGGCTCTATGAGCTATGCCCGAATTTTAGAAAGCCCGTTTTGACAGCCACCGACTCCTCAGAGGCGCAAGCCGGCCACGACGATGACCGCACATCACTGAAAACCCTTGCAAATCTGTGGCCATACATGTGGCCGCGTGACCGGGTCGATCTGCAACGACGGGTGATTTACGCCGCAGCTTTTTTGGTTCTGGCCAAACTGATCACAGCCGTCGTTCCCTTCTTCTTCAAATACGCAACGGACGCGTTGGACGGTCAGGATATCGAAGTGTGGTGGTTGCCCGCCGCGTTGATCACACCTGTCATGCTGGTGGTGGGGTACAATGTCGCCCGTCTTATCATGTGGGGCTTCACGCAGCTGCGCGATGCCCTGTTTGCCCGTGTCGGGCAGCACGCTGTGCGGCAACTGGCGTTTCGCACCTTTGTTCACATGCACACGATCTCGCTGCGGTTTCATCTCGCCAGGCGCACCGGCGGCCTATCCCGAGTGATAGAGCGCGGCACCAAGGGCATCGAGATTATCGTGCGCTTCACAATCCTGAACACTATCCCGACGATCCTTGAGTTCGCGCTCTACGCGGGCATTTTCGCCTATTTCTTTGGCTGGGAATATGTGCTCGTGATTGGGGTAACGGTTTGGGCGTATTCATGGTTCACGGTGAAGGCGAGCGACTGGCGCATCGCAATCCGCCGCGACATGAACGATTCGGATACGGACGCGAACTCCAAGGCCATCGATTCGTTGCTCAACTACGAGACCGTGAAATATTTCGGCAATGAGGGCATGGAGGCCCGCCGCTTCGACAGTTCGATGGAAAAATATGAAGGTGCAGCCATCAAAACCTGGACCTCGCTTGGTTGGCTCAACTTCGGGCAGATGGCCATTTTTTCAACCGGCATGTTGCTTTGCATGGTGATGTCCGCTCTTGCAGTTCAGCGCGGAGAGCAGACGCTTGGCGATTTCGTGCTGATCAATATGTACCTGATGCAGTTGTCGGTCCCGTTGAATTTCATCGGCTTTGTCTACCGCGAAATCCGTCAAGGCCTTACCGACATTGAGGCCATGTTCCGCCTGTTGGAGGTGGATCAAGAAGTGAAAGACGATCCGAACGCAAAGCCGTTGCAGGCATCCGACGGCTCAATTGTGTTTGAGAACGTCGATTTTTCCTATGATGAAGATCGACCGATCTTGAAGAATATCAGCTTTGAAGTTCCTGCCGGCAAAACGGTAGCCATTGTGGGTCCGTCCGGTGCAGGCAAATCTACGATCTCGCGGCTGTTGTTCCGCTTTTACGATGTTAAGTCCGGTTCAATCTCAATTGACGGGCGGGACCTGCGGGAGATTGAGCAAGACAGTTTGCGTGCTGCCATAGGCATGGTCCCGCAAGACACGGTGCTGTTCAACGATACGATTGCTTACAATGTTCGCTACGGACGGATAGATGCGACCGATGCAGAGGTGCGCGAAGCCGCTGACCGTGCGCAGATCGGAGACTTCATCGAACGGTTGCCGCAAGGTTTTGACACGCAAGTTGGCGAACGGGGCTTGAAGCTTTCCGGCGGTGAGAAGCAACGAGTGGCCATCGCCCGCACATTGCTTAAAGCGCCGCCAATCCTGATCCTCGATGAAGCGACCTCGGCTCTCGACACGCAAACCGAGCAGGAGATCAAGGCGGCTTTGGACGTGGTTTCGCAAAACCGCACGACCTTGGTCATCGCCCACCGCCTGTCGACAGTCATCGACGCGGATGAGATCATCGTCCTGAAAGCCGGTGAAATTGCCGAGCGCGGCACGCATTCGCATTTGTTGGACAAAGGGGGGCTCTACGCCGCCATGTGGAACCGCCAGCGTGAAGCGTCTGATGCGGAAGAGGCCCTGCGTCGTGCCCGCGAAAGCGATACAGAAGGCTTGCTCGGTCGCACGCCGGTGGCGGCTCCCGCCCAATGAAATCCGCCGCGACAACGATCCTAAAAAGTGTCGCCATGGCGGCAAACCTGTGCGTGTTTGCTTTGATGAACACGACATCCGCTCAAGCGCAACGGTCGGTCGCGTTGGAACTTGTGCTCGCCGTTGACACGTCCACAAGCGTGGACGCCCGCGAATTCATCTTGCAGCGTGGTGGATTGGCGGCCGCATTCCGTCATCCGCAAGTGCATGCGGCTATAGAGACGCTGGGCGTCTCTGGCATGGCCGTTGCTGTGGTAGCATGGGCGGGGCAAGGTCAACAGCGAGTCGTGGCAGGCTGGTCGTTCGTCGACGGCTCATCTTCCTCGAATCGTTTTGCAGACCGAATTGCAGCGTTTCAGCGTCCCTTTAACGGTTTCACAGACATCGCCGGTGCCCTGCGTTTTTCGACCGGTTCCGTCCTGTCCAATGCATTCGATGGGGCGAAGAAGAAGATCGACGTATCCGGTGACGGGACCAGCGACTTTGATGATCCCGGTCTCGCGCGGGATCAGGCCGTTGCCAGCGGCATCACGGTCAACGGTTTGGCGATCCATGCGGAGGAATATGATCTGGGCACTCTTGCCCGCATCGATCTGCAGCAGCATTTCACCCAGCAAGTCATCGGGGGAGAGGGCGCTTTTTTCATGGAGGTGGAATCGTTTGAGGATTTTGCCACCGCGATCCGGCGCAAGCTGGTGCGGGAAATTGCCGGAGACGCTTTCGCAAGAGCGCTTATGCCGCCTATCAGTGAGAAGGCTGCTCTCACCCACCAAATTGAGACGGCGCATTCCAAACCGCCCCTCACCGCTGTAAGACACAATTGAATTTCAAAGGGGCTGTTTCATGTCTGTCGTAAAATCCGTGCGCAATGCCATGGTGCCCGTGCACCGCGAAGGATATCGCTTCATAGCGTTTTTCGCCTTTGCGACTTTTCTGTTGTGGTTGCTCTGGTCGCACTTTTTCTGGGTCGGCTTGGCGCTCACCATTTGGTGCGCGCTTTTCTTCCGTGATCCCAAGCGCGTAGTGCCGGTCAGCGATGATTTGATTATCAGCCCTGCTGACGGCGTGATTTCCAGCATCGGGGACTTCGTTCCGCCAGCGGAACTGGAGTTGGGTGACCAACCGCGCACCCGCATCACGGTTTTTATGAACGTATTTGATTGCCACATAAACCGCGCGCCGGTGCGGGGCACGGTGCTGCGATCTGTTCACAAACCCGGCCTGTTTTTATCCGCCGATCTCGACAAAGCCTCCACCGACAACGAACGCCATTCCATCGTGATCGACGGGCCATATGGAGCCGTCGGTGTGGTGCAGATTGCAGGTCTTGTGGCCCGTCGCATCCTCAATTGGAGTAAACCGGAGGATGCGTTGGGGCAGGGGGAGCGTTTTGGGCTTATCCGGTTCGGCTCCCGTGTCGATGTGTTCCTCCCCGCAGGCGCAACACCGCGCGTCGCGCTGGGCCAAAAGGCGATTTCCGGTGAAACCGTCTTGGCTGCACACGGTGATGTCGCCCCCACCAGCCTCACACCCCGTACAATGTGATGAAGGCGCCTTTCCCGGACTTTTTGGCTGAAGAGAAAAAACGCGCCAAGGCCAAGGCCGATGCAGAGTTGGAGGTGCCTCACCTTTTTGAAAGTGATGACACCGGTTTAGGCGACGACACCAGCGAGCTGACAAACGAGAAGAACATCGCAGGCGGTGGGACAGAAGACGGTTCTGAACCTACGCAAATCTCACGCTTGCGAGACGTGCCATTGCGAGTTCTCGCGCCCAATCTCATCACACTGGGAGCAATCTGCTCCGGCCTCACCAGCATCCGGCTGGCTTGGGAAGCGCGCTTTGAACTGGCCATTGTGGCCATTGTGTTCGCCGCCATTCTCGATGCCTTGGACGGGCGGGTCGCCCGGTTCTTAAAATCCTCCACCTCCTTTGGAGAGCAGTTGGATTCGCTGGCGGACTTTGTGAACTTCGGCGTGGCACCGGCGCTGGTCTTATACCTTTGGGGGCTAAACCTCCTGGGTTCCATCGGCTGGGTCGTCGCGCTCACATTTGCAATTTGTGGCTGCCTGCGTCTGGCCCGTTTCAACGTGATGTTGGAGGCGGACGATCAAGCGGAATGGGTGGTTGATTTCTTTACCGGCGTGCCAGCTCCCGCCGGTGCGCTTTTGGTGTTGTTGCCGGTCTATATCGGTTTGATTTTTGCTGACGCAGGTATGGCCACCACGTCGGTGAGCGGCAGTGTGGCAGCTGCAATCTACGCGGTGTTCGTGGGCTTCTTGATGGTTTCGAACCTGCCAACCTGGTCTGGAAAACGCAGCGCACAGCGTATTTCGCGCAACCTTGTATTCCCGTTTATGATCGGCCTGCTGCTCCTAATCGCCCTGCTGTTCAGCTACCCCTGGTGGCTGCTTTCCCTGTTCACAGGGCTGTATCTTCTGACCATCCCGCTGAGCGTGAAGGATTGGTCGAAGCGGGAGAACGGCGGAGCCTAGGCCGGAAACCGTCACCCCACCGCGGCTTTGTGCTAGAGCGGTTCACAATTTGATTGAACCGCTCGGTTGCGAAGAACAACCCGGCGCTAATGCGCCGCCCCTCCCCCACCTAGGGTCGCGGAGGCCTCTTGAGTCCGACAGCGTGAGCGCCATAACTGGATCGATTCTCTCAAAGAAAGAAATGATCTAGCTCCGAATTGGAAGCCGATATTACTCAGCAGCCTGCGGAAACGAACCGGGCTCCTGATCATCATTGCGCGCTTTCTGCACGGGCATGGCCTTGCGGGCATTGCTCATCATGGCGTTCAGGTCGGGCAACTCATCCTCCACTTGCAAAGCCGCAGCTTTGGTCGCGGCAGCATCGCCGCGTATCTTGGCATTGGCCCATTTGATCGGGGCCACCAGATTGGTCGGCAGCGCCAACATGCTTGGGATCATGATCAGCGTGAGCAAGGTAGAGAAGGCGAGACCGGAAATGATCGCCGTTGACAACTGTACCCACCACACCGACGTGATGCCGCCATAGGCAACGGTCTGCGTTACAAAGTTCATGTTGAGCTGCAGTGCCATGGGAATCAAACCAAGAATGGTGGTAATCGTGGTCAAGGCGATGGGCCGCAACCGCTGAGCAGAAGTCTTAAGCACAGCATCGCGCACTTCGACGCCCTCCGCGCGAAGGCGGTTATAGGTGTCGATCAGCACGATCGCGTTGTTCACCACGATACCAGCCAGCGCCACGACGCCTGTCCCTGTCATAATGATTGAAAACTTTTGACCTGTGATCATAAGACCGATCAGCACGCCGACAATCGCCAGCACCACCGTCGCGAGGGTGAGGAAGGTTTGGTAAAACGAATTATACTGCGTCACCAAAATGATGAACATCAAAAACAAGGCAATGCCAGCCGCCTGTGCGAGGAACGCCCCTGATTCTTCCTGCTCTTCGTTGCCGCCTCTGAACTTGAACTGCACGGTTTCCGGCCACTGCTGGGTGGCCAACCAAGCTTGCGCTTCCGCAACCTTGTCATTGGGCGTTAAGGCTTTGCCGTTTTCTTCAAACCCGGGGATCAGGTTGGCCTTCACCTCCATGGAATAGAGGCCGTCCTTACGGGTGATAGAGCTCACCTTAGGCACAGCCGAGCGGGTCACGAAGTTTGACAGAGGCACCTGTCCTTGCGGTGTTGGCAGTTTCAACTTGTCCAGCGTGTCCAAGCTGCGCTCTTCTTTGCGAAGGCGTACACGGATATCCAACTCGTCTTCCGAATCGTCGGGCCGGTATTTGCCGATGGGCACGCCAGTCGTCACCAATTGCACCATGGAGCCGATCTCGGCGATGCCCGCATTGTAACGGCCGGCCTTTTCGCGGTCGACGTTCAACTCTAATTCGATGCCGGGCAGGGGACGTCCGTCTTCAATGTCCTGCACGCCGGATAAGCCATCAACAAACGCGCGGGCGCGGGTGACGGCGTTCACCATGTCATCATAGTTGGTGGAACGCACTTCCAGGCGCAGGTCTTTACCGGTGGGCGGACCCCCTTCAATCTTACGGACTTCCACCTTGATGCCGGGAATATTGGCGGTCTTGTCGCGGATTTCCTGAAAGATATCGACAGCGAGACGACGGCAGCAAAAGTCAGCCATTTCGATCTGCAACTCGCCGATCACGTCAGCCGGCTTGTCCTGCACACCGCCTAAGGGGCTGCCGCCACCGCCGGAACCGCCGGGAGCTTTGGCCGTCATAACGGAATTGTTGATCCCGCTGACGTTCAGAACGACAGCTTCAACCTCCGAAACGATGTCGCGCGCCTGCGATGCCGACAAGTTGCCGCGAGCCGAGACCAACACGATGGCCACGTCAGGCTCTTCATCCACGAAGAACTCAACGCCCGCATTGTTGGACCCAAACAACCCGAACACAAAGATGGCCGATCCAATCACCGCGCCGATCACCAGCACATTACCGATGATGTTGCCGGACAGCAGTTTCAGCAACCGCAAGTAACCGCCCATAAAGCCGGGCACTTTTTTGACTTCCAGCTTCCGTGCGCTGGTGAACATCAGTGTCACCGGATCTTCGGCCTTGGCCTCCCGGGAGGACATGAAACTCAAGACACCGATCATGACCGGCACCAACACGAGGCCAGACAAAAGACCGGCGGCGAGAGCCAACGCGGAGGCTGGCGTGCTCCCATCGGCCTGCGCGGTTGCAATCCCGTCAGCGAGTGGTTGAGCAAATTGCTCAATGCCCAAATTGATGCCGCCTTTGACCAGGGCATATACGGCCAAGCCCAGCAGGGTAGACACAAACACGGACTGGACCACAACGCCCCCGCGGCGCCCAAGCCTGTAAGCGATCTGACCGGTAAGTGCGCCTGCTGTTGGCAGGAAGATCAGCGCCGTCATCAGGGAGGCGCTCAAAACGATGATCACCATGATCGGCAGATAGGACATGAACTCGCCGGGCACGCCGGGCCACAAAAGCAGCGGCAGAAATGCGGCAAGCGTCGTCGCCGTGGAAGAAACCACAGGCCAAAACATCAGTTGTGCCGCGCGGGTATAGGCCTCTTGCGCGGGCATGCCTTCTGCCAGTTTTCGGTCCGCATATTCGGTCACCACGATGGCGCCGTCCACCAACATGCCAACCGTCAGCACCATGCCGAACAACACCATCATGTTCACGGTCATGCCCGCCGTGGCGAGGATGAGGAAACCAACGGCAAAGGATACCGGCACGGACAGACCGACCAGCAAACCGGAGCGCAGGCCCAAAGTGGCTACCACGACCACCATCACCAGCGCGATGGCGGTCATGATGGACGATTGCAACGACCCCTGAACCTCGTCGATGAAACTGGATTGATCGAGCAGGTAGTTGATCTTGATGGTGGACGGCCAGTTTTTCGAAAAGTCTGCCACCACTTTGCGAACGGCTACGTTGTTTTCGATGATGTTGGTGCCGATCCGCTTCACCACTTCCAAAGCGATGGCAGGTTCGCCGTTCACCCGTGTGTAGCTAAAATGGTCCTTGAATGTCCGGCGGATTTCCGAGACATCGCCCAGTGTGACCACCGCTTCGCCGTTCTGTTTGATCGGTATGGCATAGACGTCGCGTGCGGTCTCAACGAGCCCGGGCACTTTGACGTTGAAACGCCCTTGGCCGTTGTCGATAAAACCGGCAGCCACCAATTGGTTGTTTTGCGACAGTGCGTTCAGCAGCTCGATCTGCGTGATGTTGTAGGATTCCAGACGCGCCAGATCCAGCACGACTTCAAGCATCTCTTCGCGGTTGCCGGAAAGTGCAGCTTCACGAACCGTGTTGATCGCCTCAATCTCGTCCTTCAACCGGCGTGCGTACTGAAACAGTGTCCGCTCCGGCACCGTGCCGGAGAGTGTGACGATGATGGTCGGCTGGAGGGCAAAGTTTGTTTCAGCAACGGTCGGTTCGTCGGCTTCATCGGGCATTTCCGATTTGGCCTGATCGACTTTGTCGCGAATGTCGGCGAGCACCTTGTCTTTGTCGGTTTCAATGTTGAATTCCAACACCACGGTGGCCGCACCCTGCGCCGCAATGGCTGTGAACTCTTTCAGTCCATCAATGCCACGCAGCTTGCTTTCCAAAGGCCGTATCAAAAGCCGTTCGGCGTCTTTGGGTGACACGCCCTGCTGGGTCACATTCACGAAATAGACCGGCACATCAATGTCCGGCTGGGCCTCTTTCGGCACTTGGATGTAGGAAATTACACCCGCGATCACCATCACGAGCATGAGAACAAGAACCGTCTTGGGGCGGCTCAGTATGGTGGCGAGAGCGGCGGTCATGAGCGTTCTTCCCCATTTGCGGAGTTCGGCGTGCCGTTAGCCGCCGTGGCGGCGCGGTCCGCTTCGATTTGCTTCATTTGCTCGGGTGAGACGGGATCAACGGTTTCGCCTGCTGCGACAAAGTTCTGCCCCAGCGTGATCACCCGCATTCCGGCGTCCATGCCCGTCACCCACATAAACTCCGCTTCTTCCGCGATGATGCTAACGGGTCGGAAACCCACGACGTTATTATCGCCAACATAGCGAACGCCAATTTGACCATCGTCCGCTAAGGTCAGCCAGCTGGAAGATATCCTGTAGGCGTTTGTGCTCGGCAGACTTACAAGCGCTTCGGCGGTCATGCCGTCGCGAAGGGTGCCTGCGGCATTATCCACTTCGATTTCCACGTTGAACGTGCGGGTACTCGCATCAGCGATCTGCGAAATATAGCTGATCTTGCCCGGCATGGCAGAGCCTGAAATCGGCTGCACTTGTGCCCCCATCCCAAGTTTCACTTGATCGATGCTGCGTTCGGAAACCTGGCCCGTAAACAGCATCGGGTCCGTATCCATCTTGGTGACACAGACGCCTCCGGGCGAAAGGTTGTCTCCAACCTCCGCCATGGGTTCACGAATGATGCCGTTCACAGTGGCGCGAATTTCTGTCCGCCCCATTTCCTGCTCGGCAGATGCGACAGCGGCTTTGGCTGCGTCCAATGCGGTGCGCAGACCGCGCAGCTTGGTGCGGGTTGCAAAGCCACGTTCCACCAGTCGCACATTGGCATCATAGTCTTCTTGCGCCTGCGTCAGTGTGGATTGTGCCTGCGCCAACGTTGTGGAGCGCACGCCCTTATCAATCACACACAGCAGATCGCCAATCTTGACCGACTGCCCTTTTTCAACGGGTCGGTTTTGGACGATACCACCGGTTTCGGCCCGTACGGTCACGACCGTGTTGGCGGCTGTCCGTCCGCGCACAGCCAAAAGGTTCGGGCGTTCCTGCGGCTGCAGAGCCTGCACCCGTACGCGGAAGATGGCGGCTTGTTCCGCTTCTTCCCTTTGAGCGATCGTTTTCGCGTTCGGGTCCACCTGTCCGCCAATGACCAGATCGCCGGTGAACATCCATCCGCCAATGGCGGCCAAAATACCCAATGCGATGAGTTGTGAAGCACGTACTTTCACAATCAATTCCTACTCTGCTGCAACGGCGGCTGCCGTCTGTGAATCCTCGACAGTCGCCTTAGCGGTGCCCGTTGGTTTGGTGGTTTCGCGCCCTTGAAGGCCGGTGCCTGCAATTGCTTCCAAGGCCTTGCGGTTTTCGCGCACATAGACGGTAGCTTGCTGAAGGCAACTGCGACCGTAGCCCGCCACCCACTCGGCTCCGGCTAGGTCAACCTGCGCCACCTCTTCATCGATCTGCTGAATCTCTTTCGCCAGATAGTCCAACTGCATGTCGATTGCGCGACGGACATCGGACAGATCCATCATTTCCGCGCACATGGCCAAAAGCAGAAACTCGGATTTGAAGATGTCTTTTTGTGCAGGCTTTGAAAGCGCGATCAAAAATGCGCTGCGCCCTTCATCTGTTACCGAGTAGACTTTGCGGGGTGGTTTTCCGGGCTGGAACTCTTCGCGGGCCGTCACCAGCCCCTCCTGCTCCATCTTTGCCAAAGCCGGGTAGATCGAGCCGTAGCTGGCGTCGACGAAGTGGCTAAAATGCCCTTCGGAGACCAACTTGCGGATTTCATAGCCCGTGCTCTCGCAACAATTGAGAACGGCTAGGCATAGCGTGCGCACATTCATGGCCGTGGTCCGGTCTAACAATCCAGACTACTTAAACCGCAAACGAGCATATATCAAACATGAATATGCAGTTTGATTATCTATCGCTGCGACATATCGGAACGGTCGGAGCGCATGCGCTAAAACGCGTCATGCCGGTCACCGCTTGGCAAAATGGTTTTCAGATCATGCCGAAGCGCCGGATTTTAGCCTGCGCTTCAATCCATTACCCAATTTAGCCTTTGATTTCCTCTTGGCAGGCGCTGCATCGGCCCGTGTGGGCACGAGGCTACGCAGTTTTTCGATGCGCTGGGACATTTCTTCGAGATAAATATCGATGTCGATAAAGTCATTCTCGTGGGAAACGGCATTTTTTGACAGTTTTGGCATCATAAACCTCGCTCTTCGAGTCGGACACGATGCTCAAAGGGCCAAACAAGATGGCCCGTACCGAACAAAACACGCCGATCACCGATGGTGATAAGTGTGACAAAAACTGGTTAACGAGGTTGAAACACTCCGTTTAATCGCGGTCTACACCAAGTCCTTCCAAGCGCCAGTCTCGAACTCAAAGATGCCACCAGTGCGCGTCTCATTGGGAGAGGCGAGGCGCACCACCGTATCCACAATGGCCGATGGCGGCGTGACGGTCTCCGGCTTTTCACCCGGTGCATATTGCGCGCGCATCTTCGTGCGCATGGTGCCGGGATCAATTAGATTTGCCGTGACGGAGGTCTTCTGGGTCTCTTTTGCGTAGACGCGAACAAGCGCGTCCAGCGCCGCTTTGGATGCTGCATAAGGCCCAGTGAAGGGCCGCAGGCTCTCCGTCGCACCCGATGTCATAAACAGCGCACGACCGGCGTCCGATGCCCGCAGCAAAGGGTCCAGCGATCGGATTAAACGGTAATTTGCGGTGACATTGATCGCCATCAACTCTTCAAACACCGAGGGTTTCATCTGCGCCAACGGCGTCACCAGTCCCAGCGCGCCCGCATTGCCCAGCAGGATGTCGAGCTTGCCCCACCGTTCATGGATCGTGCCGCCCAAACGGTCCAAGGCTTCGTAATCGGTCACATCGACGGGGACCAAAGTGGCGCTGCCACCTGCTGCGCGAATGTCGTCGTCTAACTCTTCCAGCCCGCCGACCGTCCGCGCGAGGGCGATCACATGGGCACCGGCTGCCCCAAGGCCCAAGGCGGCTTGATAGCCGATGCCGCGCGACGCGCCAGTTACAACCGCCAAACGCCCGTTTAGCGGTTTTGGTATTTGGCCATTGGCCGAAGAAATCTCACTCATAACTGCGTCTCACAAACAATGCCGGCTCAGTTTCCACCGGACAGCATGGAAACCGGCCGTTCGGCTGTATCGCCTGGCCCGGCCCGCATGCCCTCGCTATAGGACTTATCAGTCAGCGGCGTCGGATATTCGCCGGTAAAGCACGCATCGCAAAACTGCGGGCGTTCGTTGTTGCGTTCCGCCATTCCTGCGGCGCGGTAGAGGCCATCAATGGAGAGAAACGACAGACTGTCCACTTTGATAAAGTCCGCCATTTGCTCAAGCGTCATGCGGGATGCGAGCAGCTTTTGTTTTTCCGGCGTGTCGACACCATAGTAGCAACTCGACAGCGTGGGAGGGCTTGCGATGCGCATGTGCACTTCCCGCGCGCCCGCGTCCCGCACCATGGCGACGATCTTTTGACTGGTTGTGCCCCGCACGATGGAATCGTCCACCAACACCACACGCTTCCCCTGTAGAAGGTCGCGATTGGCATTGTGTTTCAACTTCACACCCATGTGGCGGATGTTGTCGGTCGGCGCGATAAATGTGCGCCCGACATAGTGGTTGCGGATGATGCCAAGTTCAAACGGCAGGCCAGCCGCCTGCGCGTATCCGATGGCTGCCGGCGTTCCTGAATCGGGCACGGGCACGACAAGATCCGCCTCCACCGGCGCTTCTGCCGCCAGTTCTTCGCCGATCCTTTTGCGCACGGCATACACATTCTCGCCCTGAACCGCAGAATCTGGACGGGCGAAATATACGTATTCGAAAACGCAAAAGCGCGATGGCTTTTTCTCAAACGGGAAATGGCTTTCGATGCCGGTCTCAGTCACCACGACCATTTCGCCAGGTTCCACGTCCCGCACGAACCGCGCCCCGATAATGTCCAGCGCGCAGGTCTCGGACGCGAGCACATAGGCTCCATCCAAGTCCCCCAACACCAATGGGCGCACGCCCAACTGGTCGCGGCAGCCGATCAGCTTTTTTGCAGACATGGCAACCAGCGAAAATGCGCCTTCCAAGCGTTTCACCGCGTCCGTCAGTTTGGCGACGAGCCGCTCTTCCTGGCTGGTGGCTATGAGATGCAAGATCACTTCGGTATCGGACGTGGACTGAAAGATCGCGCCTTTGGTCTGCAATTCGCGACGGATATCGCCCGCGTTCGTAAGATTACCATTGTGTGCTATTGCGAAACCGCCACCGGCAAAATCGGCAAAAAACGGCTGAACATTGCGCATGCCTTCGCCACCTGTTGTGGAATACCGATTGTGGCCAATGCCAAACCGGCCCGGCAGGCGGGCTATGACTTGCGGTTTCGTAAACGTATCCCCAATCAGCCCTACGTGGCGCTCCGCATGAAATGTGTTGCCGTCAAAGGTAACAATGCCTGACGCTTCTTGCCCGCGATGTTGCAGGGCGTGGAGACCCAATGTGCAGATGGCTGCGGCGTCGTCATGGCTATAAATGCCGAACACACCGCACTCTTCGCGGAACTTGTCGTCGTCTTGCGGGAAGATGTCTTCTCGAAAACTGTCTTGGGGAGAGATCAAACGGGAAGCCTTTCCAACCAATTCCAAGTGGCCTTACACCAGGTAAGGCCAAGCGCCGTCAGACAACGGCCTATGTTTTTGTTTCGGGGTCCTGTTCGGCCTCGTTGCCGGTCTCGGGGTCTTTGGTTCCCAACACCCCTTGCACCACTTCGTCCAGATTGTCGGGCAAGGCATCGCGGATTGCGGTTCCCACGGCCACCAACATTGGCTTGCTCTTCGCTTCGGCCACCCATGTGGGTTCCTGTTCGTTTGCCAGCCACAAAAAACCCATCAGCGTGATCGCCACCAAAAGCATGCCCCGCGCGGCACCGAACAAAAAACCCAGCGTCCGGTCGAGAACGCCAATGCGACTGTCGATGATCATATCTGCCAACAGCATGGTCAGGTAGCTTACGATGATCAGAACCAACAGGAAAATGATCAGCGCGGACACGCCTTGTGCCACCAATGCATTAGCAAAAAGCTCCGGCGCGGTGGACTGCACAAAAGGCGTCAATGACGGAAACAGATAGAGCGCGGCTGCTGCGGCCACCACCCACGAGACAATCGACAGCACCTCACGGGAGAAGCCACGGATCATCGCCAGAATGGCCGAAATCAGCACGATGACCAGCAAAATACCGTCAAGCAAAGTGATGGGCATGAAAGTGTCCTTTGGCATTTGCAATCGGGCACGTGCATTAAAGGTGAACCATCGGCGTTCCGGTGCCCGTCATCGGTCTGCGCGGCGCTTATCTGCCAGTATCGTTGTCCCCCTGCAAGGTGCTGTCGGCACCACTGATGAGATCAACCACAAGATCGCTTAACGTGGAGATGATATTGTGCCGCAAACCGGTTTTGGGCACATCGCCACTCCTGGCAAATGTCGCCTGATCGAAACCCAGTTTGCCAGCTTCTTTCAGCCGTCCTGCCGCTTGCGACACCTGACGCAGATTGCCCGACAAGCTGACCTCGCCAAAATAAACGCTGTTATCCGGCAGTGGCTTGTTCGCCAGCGACGAGACCAGCGCTGCGGCCACAGCAAGGTCCGCCGCAGGTTCGCTGATGCGGTAGCCGCCTGCCACATTAAGATAGACATCGTGCCCGCCGAGCCGCACGCCGCAATGCGCCTCCAAAACGGCGAGGATCATCGCCAGCCGGGAACTGTCCCACCCGACCACGGCCCGGCGCGGCGTGCCAAGAGAGGAGGGCGCGACGAGCGCCTGAATTTCTACGAGCACAGGACGCTTGCCTTCCATGCCGGCAAACACCGCAGCGCCGGGGGCAGCCCGGTGCCGGTCGCCCAAAAACAATTCGGACGGATTGGCCACTTCCCGCAGCCCACGGTCAGACATTTCAAACACACCGATTTCGTCGGTCGGGCCGAACCGGTTTTTGACCGTGCGCAGGATGCGAAAATTGTGGCCGCCTTCGCCTTCGAAATACAAAACCGCGTCCACCATGTGTTCCACCACCCGAGGCCCGGCGATCTGCCCGTCCTTGGTGACATGGCCCACCAGAACCACAGTCGCTCCGGAGCGTTTGGCGAAACGGATCATGGCTTGCGCTGACGACCGCACCTGGCTGACCGTTCCGGGTGCTGATTCCACCATGTCTGTCCAAAGTGTCTGGATCGAATCAACCACGACGAGCGCCACACCTTTTTCAGCCTCCAACGTGGTGATGATGTTCTCGACATTGGTCTCGGAGATCATTGACACGGGGGCCTTGGCACAGCCAAGCCGCTGCGCCCGCAAGCGCACCTGCGCCACCGCCTCTTCCCCGGAGATGTAAAACACTCCGTGTCCGGCATTCGCCAGCACGGCGGAGGCTTGCATCAAAAGCGTGGATTTGCCGATGCCCGGGTCCCCGCCCAACAAGATGGCTGACCCGCGCACAAAGCCGCCGCCAGTCACCCGGTCCAACTCGCTGACAGTGGTGCTGATGCGCGGTTCGTCCTTGCTTTCGCCGTCCAGACTTTCCTTCTCGACAATCCGGCCCTTGCGCGGCGCACGACCGGGGCCCGAGGCAATACCGGTGTCAGGACCGCTTTCCACCAGCGTGTTCCATTCCCCGCAGCCGTCACACTTGCCCGACCAGCGCGGATGGCTGGTTCCGCAATTTTGGCAGATGAACTCGATCCGCGCCTTGGCCATCACCCTTGCACCGGCAGATAGATGCGGTGGGCGCGGCGGGACAGGCCGGTGAGCAATTCGTAACCGATTGTGCCCGCTGCCCGGGCGACATCGTCCACAGGAATTGCCGGGCCGAAGAGTTCAATCCAATCTCCGGTCCTCACGCTGTCCGGCGGCAAATCGGTTACGTCAAATGCTGCAAGGTCCATCGAGATGCGCCCAACACCGTTGAGCACCGTCCCGTTGATTGCAGCCTTCGCCCCCGGCGCGACGAAGCGCATCGGCACGCCGCTGTTGGACCCTGATCGCAAATAGCCATCCGCGTAACCGACAGACACATAGGCCAGTCGTGTATCGCGGGTCAGCGTCTCGCTCGCGCCATACCCAACGGCCTCTCCGGCTCTGGCTATTCGGATTTGGCAGACGCGGCCTTCCAGCGTGACGACCGGCTGCATGGGGTTTTCGACATCGTTAAGCGCTTCACCCCCATAAAGTGCAATGCCTGGACGGGTCAGTGCCCCTTCCAGCCCGTCCATCTGGAGATTGGCGGCGGAGTTGGCGCAGGAGACCTGCACATCAGGCAGCAGCAAACTTGCCTGACGAATACGCTCCATCTGCAATTCGGTCTTGGCATGGCCAACATCATCGGCGCAGGCAAAATGGGTCATCAGTAGTTGCACGTCGAGATGCGTCATGAGTGCGTCGTCCTGGATGAGCGGTTTCAAGCCCAAGAGGTCAAAGCCCAACCGCTCCATGCCGGTGTCTAGATGCAGTGCGCAGGGCAGGGGAGTGCCGCGTTGCGTTGCCTCCTGCACCCACCATTGCGCTTGATCGGGTGCCCCTAAAACCGGGATGAGATCAGCATCAGCAAGAATAGGCGCCGCATCGGGGAACAGCCCGTTCAGCACAAAGCAACGGGCATCCGGGGCAACTGCCTTTACGCGCAGCCCTTCTTCCCCTACGGCCACAAAAAACGTGTCACAACCCGCGGCTTGCAGCGTCTCCACAACCGGCTCAATCCCGCAGCCATAGGCGTTGGCCTTCACCACCGCCCCGGCGACCGCGCCATTGGCCCGGTCGCGCAGCAAGCGCCAATTTGCCACCAGCGCATCCAAATCCACCGTAATGCGACTGCCTGCGAGTGCGCTTGAAAAGTGAGGCGTCGACACGTTTATTCAAACGCCTCGGGTATGCGATCGTCTTCGGCCAAATCTGTAAAGCGGGTGAACTCCGCTTGGAACGCGAGGTTGGAGGTTCCTGTGGGGCCGTGGCGTTGTTTGGCGATGATTACGTCGGCCTTGCCGCGCGCGGCATCCAACTGCAATTGCCATTTGTTGTGCTCATCGGACCCGTATTCCGGTTCGCGGTTTTGCAGGTAGTACTCGTCGCGATACACAAACAGCACCACGTCGGCGTCTTGTTCAATCGACCCGGATTCGCGCAAGTCAGACAATTGCGGGCGCTTGTCTTCGCGGTTTTCCACCTGACGCGACAGTTGGGACAAAGCCACAATCGGCACGTGCAGTTCTTTGGCAAGGGCCTTTAGGCCGGTGGTGATCTCGGTCACCTCCTGCACACGGTTGTCGGTGCGCTTATTGCCCTGCATCAACTGAATGTAGTCGATGATCAGGCAGTCTAGCCCGCGTTGCCGCTTTAATCGACGGGCCCTTGCCGCGAGTTGCGCAATGGAAATGCCACCCGTCTGGTCGATGAACAGCGGGAGGCGATGAATCATCTGCGAACACGCCACCAGTTTTTCAAATTCGGCCTCGTTGATCTCGCCACGCCGGATTTTGGAGGACGAAATTTCCGCCTGTTCCGCGATGATACGGGTGGCCAGTTGTTCCGCAGCCATCTCCAACGAAAAGAAACCAACCACGCCACCATTGATGGTTTTGTTGGTTCCATCCGGCTCAACCTGCGCTTCGTAGGCGTTTGCTATGTTGAACGCGATATTGGTGGCCAGTGACGTCTTACCCATGGCTGGGCGACCAGCGAGTATCACCAAGTCGGATGGTTGCAGCCCCCCCATTTTTGAATCCAAACCGTGCAGTCCCGTGGCGATGCCAGACAAGTGTCCATCACGCTGGTGGGCGGCGGCAGCCATGTCCACAGCGGAGTTTACGGCCGATCCGAAATCGGCGAACCCGCCATCATAGCGCCCGGTCTCGGCCAGTTCGAACAAGCGCCGCTCCGCGTCTTCGATCTGTACATTGGGTGCCATGTCGACAGGCGCATCAAAAGCGATGTTGACCATGTCTTCGCCAATGCCAATCAGGCTGCGTCGGGTGGCCAGATCGTAGATCGAGCGGCCATAGTCTTCCGCATTGATGATCGTTGTAGCTTCCGCCGCCAGCCGCGCCAGATAGACGGCCACGGTCATATCGCCGACTTTTTCATGTTCCGGTAGGAAGGTCTTGATCGTCACCGGGTTGGCGCGTTTGGCAGCGCGGATCATCTCTGATGTGACTTTGTAGATCTCACGGTGCAGCGGCTCGTGGAAGTGGTCCGGCTCCAGAAAGTCCGATACGCGATAGAACGCATCATTGTTGACAAGAATCGCGCCGAGCAAAGCCTGTTCGGCTTCCATATTATGCGGGGCCTGCCGATAGGGCGTCGGGCCTGGCACAACATTTTGGTTCATATTTTCAGCGGCGTCGGCCATAGGCTGGTTCCAAAGTCTTTGCTTGAACGTCAATGGGTCCCTGGCACCACCTGAAAAGAGGCCTGCGAAGGGGTGTCTTAAATTTACGCTGAACAGACCTGACTTATACCCCGATTGACCCTCCGCAAAAGACCCAATCGGGGCATCTGCGCTGCCGATGAAAAGATTCTCATTGGGCGCCGCAGCTATCCCCGAAGTTAACAGGCAATCATTTTAGAACGCATTTTGAGTGAGGTATCGCGCGTTGTGCCTTGACCCAACATATTGGGCTATCCGGCAGGAGGGTGGCACAACGCAGGCTGTAAATTGCTTGGAGATACAGAGTGTGGCCCGCCCAGCGGGTCGGGTGGGGGGCCGACTGACGTTTTGAATGCAGAAACAAAAAAAGGCGGCCCGAACTCGAGCCGCCCTTCTTGCATTAAGCTGCGAACCGCAAATGCGGCTGTGAGTTAAGCAGTCGCCTCTTCCTCAGCACCTTCGGTGCCTTCATCAGTTGCGGCTTCGACAACGTTGCCGTCTTCCTCAAGTTCCAACTCATCGGCGTTTTCAAACACGTCTTCGATGGACAGCTCGTCTTCTTCGGCCACGTCCTCGTCGTCAAATGCGTCACGGCGTGTGAGGTCTTCACCGGCGGCTTGGCGCACAGCTTCGTCTTCGGAGCGGGCGACGTTCATGACGATCTCGGCTTCCACCTCGGCGTGCAACTGCACAGTAACCGTGTGCAGGCCGATGACTTTGATCGGGTTGCGCAGATCGATCATGGAACGGCCGATGGTGAAGCCGTTTTCTGCCAGCGTTTCCACGATATCGCGGGCTGCAACAGATCCGTACAATTGGCCCGTTTCACCGGCGGAACGCACAGCGATATAAGTGTTGCCGTTGAGTTGGTCCGCAAAGGAAGCCGCTTCTGTTTTACGCTCCTCGTTGCGAGCCTCCAGCATGGAACGCTGGGCTTCGAAATGCGCCATGTTGGCTTTGTTGGCGCGCAGGGCCTTGCCTTTGGGCAGCAAGAAGTTGCGTGCATAACCATCTTTGACGGTGACCACTTCGCCAAGGTGCCCCAGCTTTGCGATGCGTTCGAGAAGAATGACGTCCATGAGTCCAGTCCTTTAAGTTTGCCTTGCGGCGTGAAATGCGGGTTTAGGGATTGCGGCCAGCCAGAGCGCGGGCACGCAAGCCGTAAAGGGTTTCGATAAGGCCCAAAATCACCATGCCGATGATGCTGGGGGCGATGAAAAGCAGCAGCAAATAGCTGAGCATAAGGATAATCGTACGCGCGGGATTGCCCAGCGTGAGCGTGTGCAGTGTAGCGAGTCC
This sequence comes from Pseudomonadota bacterium, assembly GCA_038746275.1. GTDB lineage: Bacteria > Pseudomonadota > Alphaproteobacteria > Rhizobiales > Rhizobiaceae > Pseudahrensia. The sequence goes on from JBCDKS010000006.1 coordinate 121,687, forward strand.
GACAAGAGCAAACGCCATGCCAAAGGCGCCAACAAGAATTTGTCCAACAACACCCACTTGCCCGCCGAAGAAAGATGCGAGCAGCCCGACACCAAACAGGCCGGCGGCGATAGCGGGCAGGCCGGTGGCGGTGGGAATATGGTCTTGCGGACGCACCATCCAGCCAAATGCGCGGGCCAGTTTTGCGCCAAAATGCAAGTTCATCACCAGCATCAGCAGGATTGAGGCTGGCATGGCGATGGGCAAAACCGCCGCAAACTGGCGAGCGGCTTGCTCCACCGCAGCGGGGTCAGCCGCCGGAGCAGACCCGCCCGCTGTCTGCATCTGGGTCGTCAATTCCGTCATCATGCGCAGGATATCATCTTGGCTCAAACCGCTGATCAACGCGGTGGCAATAACAACAGCGGCAGATGAAAGCGTGAGGCGAAACAGAATGTCGGAGAGCGGATACCATTCCTCTTCGCCACTATCATCGCGTGAGAGGCCCGCAAGATGGCCAGCGTAAAGCGGTGGGGCCAACAGCAGCGCAAGGAAGGCAAGCGCGGGCAGGGGGCCAGCCATCAGGCCCATGGCGATTGTGGCGACCGCACTGGAGACGAGGCCCGCAGCGGTGCCAAAGCCCAAAACGCTCATAAATATTGGCAAGACAGTAAACGGTGCGATCATCATGCCAATTGCCGCAAAGCGGGTCGGCGCGAAATTTATCAGCGCCGTGGCAAGCCCAAAGGCAATCGCAATGAGAAGCGTTCTCGACATACAATCCGTCTCGCTGTCCTGGACCCGCAGCACACCGCGTGCAGCGTTTGCCAGTTAGAGGTGCCCGAGCACCTCAACATCACCCTCCTATAAGGGCGTTGGAACGATGACGGCACTGAAACGCGCCGCCACTTATTTTCGTGCATCCCTCTTGGAGAGGAAATGATACCTTACTTGATCACGTATGGGATAAGAGCAAGAAAACGTGCGCGTTTGATGGCCTTGGCCAGTTCACGTTGTTTCTTCATGCTCACCGCTGTGATGCGCGAAGGGACGATCTTGCCGCGCTCAGAAATGTAGCGCTGCAGCAGTTTCACGTCTTTGTAGTCGATCTTCGGCGCGTTTTCGCCGGTAAAAGGACAAGTTTTACGACGGCGCTGGAAGGGCCGGCGGGTTGGCATTTGCTCGATGGCTACCATGGGTGTGTTCTTTCAAGTCTGAATATCAAAAAATCGAAGAGGGAAGGCGAAGCTAAACGCCACGCTTCTGCGATCAAACTTAATCGCGGTCGCGTGGAGGACGCCCGCCACCGCCGCCAAAGCCGCCACCGCGTGGTCCACGACGGTCATCGCGGTCGCTCTTGCGCAGCATGGCCGATGGGCCTTCTTCATGCTCTTCAACGCGCACGGTCATGTAACGCAGCACGTCTTCATGAATGCGCATTTGGCGCTCCATCTCAGCCAGGGCGGCAGAGGGTGCATCGACGTTCATCAGCGCGTAATGGGCCTTGCGGTTCTTGCTAACGCGGTAAGGTAGGGTTTTGAGGCCCCAGTTTTCGATTTTGACGACAGAGCCGCCATTGGCTTCCAGCACGCCTTTGAAATGATCGACTAAAGTGTCGACCTGCTGGGATGACACGTCCTGACGTGCCATAAAGATGTGTTCGTAGAGGGCCATGGGCCACCTTTCCTGAGTTGCGGTCATCACAGGGCTTCCAACGCTAAGCCTCGTCGACGCTTTCGTGTTCCCGGGGGAACTGTGGAAAGGCGTGACAAAAGAAGGTCGAGAGCGGAGACACGGGAGGATGGGAAGCGGTGCAACCCTGCTTTTTCGCGCTTTAAGCTAAGCTAGAAAAAGCCCGTCCGTTCAGCCACCAGCCGGAAGCCCGACCTGTTGCGCTGTGGTAGCTACAGTATTCGCGACCAATTGCAAGGCCCCTGTGCACGGTCCTTGCACGTAGCGCCAAACAACCCGGTGTTCCCATTTGCACCGCGCTTGCGAAGCTATGACATGATTGTTGGTCTTACCGGGCTTGAATGCGGCGCGTTGCTGCCCAAATTATTCAATAACATCGCAGTACAAGCTTGCGTATCGGCCCCGCCACCAAGACGAGGGAATGAATATGAAATGTCCGGTTGACGGAACCGAACTTAAAATGAGCGAACGGCAGGGTATTGAGATCGACTATTGCCCAAAATGCCGTGGCGTGTGGCTGGACAGAGGCGAGTTGGACAAGATCATTGACCGGTCCGCCGCAGACATGGCGTCCCCGCAACCTATTGCTAGGACGTCCGCCAGTCCCGTCGGCGGGTTGAGCCGCCCGATGCAAGATACATCTTTGCGCAATCCGGATCAGGAACTCATCGACGCCAAAAAACGTGCGAAAGAGCGGGCAGAACAGCTTGAGCAAGAGCTCAAACTGGAACGCGAACGGACCAAAATGCGTGAACGGGAGCGTGAGCGGGACCGGTACGACGATCGGGACGGAAACCGCAGCCGCTATAAAGACGACGACCGATATGATGACCGCCGCTATAAAAAAAGAAAGAAACGAAAATCTTTCCTGGGAGAGATTTTTGACTTCGACTTTGATTAGGCGCTTAGGCATAAAGGGTTTTATTCGAGTGGAAGCGCCCCAACCCTCACGTCTCTTCTAAAAACAGGTCCACCTTCTCAAATGTGCGCACATCCACCAGCCCGATATCGGATAGGCGCAATTCCGGAATGACCACCAAAGCAAGCAGGCTGTGTTGCATGTAAGCGTTGTTGAGCGAGCAACCGCACTTTGCCATGGCGGCGATCAAACCGTCGGCTTTTTGCGCAACACTATCAGCGGGCTCTTGGCTCATCAGGCCTGCAATGGGCAATTCCACCATGGCCATTTCCCGGCCTTGGCAAAACAGCGTTATGCCGCCCCCCACGGCTCTGAGCCGGTTTGCCGCCAAGGCCATGTCGTCTTTTGAGGTCCCAACGACGATCATGTGGTGGCTGTCATGGGCGACCGTGGATGCCATGGCGCAGGGGCGGTTGTAGCCGAATCCACTCACGAAGCCGTTCACCACCATGCCGGTCGCCCTGTGGCGCTCAACCAGCGCGATTTGGCAAAGATCGTCGGTTCCGTTAGCAGTTGCGATGCCGTTTTCGCTCGGAATGTCTCGCACGAGTGCCCGGGTAGGGGCTTGGTTTTCCACCACGCCGATTACATTGGCCTTTGAACGGCCCTTTGGCACAGCGATGTCGAAATCGGTATCGTTCAAATCACGAGCCATGTTGATCGTGTTTTGTGCGGATGCCGGATAGCCAAAACGCGGCAGGTCAACCGCCATGACGCCGTTCTCAGCCACCACTGCGCCCCGCGACCATACGCTGTCGGTTTCCAGACTTTCCAAATCGCCAACGATCAGAAAATCCGCGCTGCGTCCTGGAGCAATAGACCCCAATTCCCGTTCCAAACCAAAGTGTTGTGCGGTATTGAGTGTGGCCATTTGCAATGCCGTAACGGCTGGTACGCCACATTCGATTGCGTGCCGTACCACGCGGTTCATGTGGCCATCGTGGATCAGTGTGCCGGAGTGAGAATCGTCCGTGCACAGGATCATATTGCGTGGATCGACCCCGTCTTCTGTATGGGCACGCACCTGTTCCTTCACGTCATACCAGGCCGATCCAAGGCGCATCATCACCCGCATACCCTGACGCACGCGCGCAACTGCATCTTCTTTGCGTGTGCCCTCGTGATCATCTGCCGGCCCGCCCGCAGCGTAGGCATGAAAAGCCTTGTCCAAAACGGGCGATGCGTAGTGACCGCCGACTGTGCGCCGTGCCGTCATGGTGGAAGCAATTGCAGACACCATGCGGGGGCTGTTAGCGGCAACCCCGGGAAAATCCATCACTTCGCCGAGGCCAATGATATTATCCCAACCGAGCGCCTCTTCGATGTCTTCCGGCGTTAAAACAGCCCCCGCATTTTCCAATCCGGGCGCCGAGGGCACGCAGCTTGGCACTTGCACAAACACGTTGATCGGCATTGCCAGCGCTTCGTCATGCATCAGCCGCACGCCGGGCAGGCCGAGCACGTTGGCAATCTCATGCGGGTCGATGAACATCGATGTGGTACCGTGGGTGATAACCGCACGGCAAAACTCGCCAACTGTCACCATGCCGGATTCAACATGCATGTGTGCGTCGCACAGTCCGGGCACCATATGTGCACCGTTAAGGTCGATCACCTGTGTATCAGGCCCAATGCAGTGGCTGGCATCCGGTCCACAATAGGCAAACCGACCGCCTGAAACTGCGAAATCAGTGCCGTTTATGACCTCGCCAGAATAGACGTTCACCCACCGCCCGCCCTTGAGAACCGTATCGGCGGCCAGCCGACCCATGGCCACGTCCACCAATTGGGCGGCCAATGCAGCCCACGGCCTAGGCTTCTGAAAGGGCGGGGTTTTTGGGCTCATTGGGGCGCTCCAAACCGTGCTGAGTTTCGTGTTTGAGCCCTCAATTTATGGTAAATGAAGGGTTAAGGCGATCATTCAATTAACGTCTATTAACCCTACTTCTAAAAAGTCCGTTAATCTTAATGGCTTACCGTTGGGTCACTTGCACCTGGGCGGTGCGGAAACTTTGCTTCCGTGGGGAACTTTCTATGCAGAAGAAAGCCATGTTCTGGCTGTGGGCGGTTGTGCTTGCAGTTATTTTGGTAATTGCAACGCAGCCGGTTGGGCTCAACGCGCAATTTACTTTTGGCATGTGCGGCTTGGCGACCATGCTGTTCATCCGCGTGGCGGGTTTGAGCGGTGTTTGGAAACACATGTTTCTCGCGGTCGCGGCTGCCATCGTCTTCCGGTACATGTATTGGCGTCTCACCAGCACCATCCCTCCGATATCCGACTCTGTCGATTTTGGTTTCGGCATCCTGTTGTTTGCAGCCGAGTTCTACTCGGTCGCCATGCTGGCGATCAGCTTCTTTATTGTATCCGACCCCATTGAGCGCGACGATGCTCCCTTGATCGGTGATCCCAACGCCTATCCAACGGTGGATGTATTCATTCCCTCCTATAATGAAGACTTGGAGCTGGTGGGCATGACGCTCGCAGCCGCCAAAAACCTCGACTACCCCGCCTCCCGTCTCAATGTGTATCTGCTGGACGACGGTGGCACGGATCAAAAATGCCACGATTCCGACCCCGCCAAAGCACAGGCCGCCCGTCAGCGCCGTCACGACATGCAACAATTTTGTTCGCAACTGGGCGTCCACTACCTCACCCGCGCGCGCAACGAACACGCCAAAGCGGGCAATCTCAACGCCGGCATGGAGCGTTCCAACGGTGATCTTGTTGTTGTCTTCGATGCCGACCATGCCCCCACCCGGGACTTTTTGAAAAACACGGTTGGCCACTTTCAGCGCGATCCGAAATTGTTCCTCGTGCAGACCCCGCACTTCTTCCTCAATCCAGATCCGGTTGAGAAGAACTTGGACACGTTCCACCGCATGCCGTCGGAAAACGAGATGTTCTACTCGGTCATCCAAAAGGGCCTTGATAAGTGGAACGGTACTTTCTTTTGCGGCTCCGCTGCCGTGTTGAAGCGTCAAGCCTTGGAATTGACGGCAGGCTTCTCCGGCCAGTCCATCACCGAAGACGCTGAAACCGCGCTCGAACTGCACACCCGTGGTTGGAACTCGCTTTACGTTGACAAACCCATGATCGCCGGCCTCCAGCCCGAGACGTTCGCGTCTTTCATCGGTCAGCGGTCTCGCTGGTGTCAGGGCATGTTGCAGATTCTGCTGCTTAAGAAACCCATGTTCCGTCGTGGGCTGACGGTCCCTCAGCGCGTGGCTTACACTTCCAGTCCGTTGTTTTGGTTGTTCCCGGTTTCGCGTCTAATTTTTATGACCGCGCCTGCGCTTTACGTGTTTTTTGATCTTCAGATCTACAACGCGTCTTTCCAGGAATTCATAGCCTATACCCTGTTTTTCCTGATCTCTAACGTGCTCGTGCAAAATGCCGTCTACGGCACAGTCCGCTGGCCTTGGGTTTCGGAGCTTTATGAATATGTGCAGTCGATTTACCTGGTAAAATCAATCGCATCTGTTGTGTTCAATCCCCGCTCTCCGTCGTTCAACGTGACGGCCAAAGGTGAAACGCTCGAACACAATCACATGTCGCCGATGGCCTTGCCTTACTTTGTGATGTTCGCCTTTTTGTTGGCCACGACCGCATGGGCGTTCTGGCGCATTGCGTCTGAAGGTACAGGCAACGAACTGTTGCTGATCGTCACCCTTTGGAGCGTGTTCAATCTGTGCATCTCCGCAGTCGCGCTGGGCGTCGTGGCCGAGCGCCGCGAGCGTCGCCGCCACTACCGTCTCAACACGGAACGCCGCGCCGATCTGCAGGTGGGCAACTCTTCCTACCCTGTTTTGGTGGACGATTGCTCGATGGGTGGCATGCGACTGCGCCCGTTGGACGGTTTGGTTCCGTTCAACTCCTCCAGCCAGTCAACCGGTCGCCTGACCATCCATACGGGCTCAAACAACGCTGCCAAACCCGGCAAAGGCTATCCGCTGGAGGTCAATCTGCGCTGGTCATCTACCGATGATAAAGGTCCCTCATACGGCGTTGGCTTTAACGGCTTGAGCGCGCTGGACCATCGGGCTGTGGCAACACTGCTGTATCCGGATACGGAGTCGCTGGAACGGTTGCGCAAGCGCCGTCACACCGGTCGGGGAGTCTCGGTTGGTACGTTTGAGTTCATCCAATGGGCCATCGCACAACCTCTTCGCGCCTTTGGCTATGCCTTAAACGATCTGCGCCCATCCCGCGAGACCATGGGTGTCACAGAGCCTGTCGCGCAGACAATCCAGCACGCCAGTCCCAATGCAGGAACGGTTGGCTCCGGCATCGATGCACCCTCCATGGTACCGGGTCACCATGACCTGTCTGAACCCTTGGTGCCCAACACGTTGGCCAAGGCGACCTAGGGGCTGCAATCAGCCCCCAAATGCCGGTCTTTCCCACGCTCCAAACAGTCGAGTTGGTACGAGTTTCACGATGAAAAAACCTCAAATCGAAGCACCCACTGCCCGCGAAAAGCCAAATGCCCGGGGCAAGTTGATTGCGCGTTCAGCGTTGCGCAGCCTGCTGGCGCCACTGTTTTTAGCGGGCGCCGTGACCGGCTTTGCCACCGCACAAGCGGGGGCGGATAGCAGGAATGATGCGGCGCTTGAGGTTCTGCGCACCATCGCCCGCACGCCCTCCCACGCCCGCTCCATGCTGGTGAAATCGGATGCTCTTTTGGTGACTGGTTCGGTCGTCAAATCGGGCGGTTCAAAGCGGGTGCTCTATCATTTGCCCGCCCATGCGCAGGGCCTGCGTTTGCATGGTGAGTCGGCCAGTCTCCGGTGGCCGGTCTACATCGCTGAGCAACAGCTCGCCGGTGACATCGCTTTGCGGCTTGCTTACAAAAACGCTGTTTCGGTGATGCCGGAAGCGTCCAACATCGCTGTCGAGATCAACGGTGTGATGATCGGCAAGCGTACAGTCCAGTCGTCCGCTCGCAGCCGCACGCTGGAATTCAAAGTTCCGTCTCACATTCTCGTGCCCGGCTACAATGCGGTGCGTGTGTTGGCTAGGCAGCGCCACCGTGTCGATTGTTCCATTGGTGCAACCCATGAATTGTGGACGGACATTGATCCTGCAAAAACCGGTTTCGTTTTCGGCGCAGGCAACAGCGTGCTCAACACGTTGCAGGGTCTGTCCGCACTCGCCCGTAACAAGGGCGGCCAAATTCGGATGCGCCTGATCGCGCCGAACTTGAACGACGTCACGCAGGTTGAGCGTTCCATGGCTCTCGCGCAACGCGCTGCCGTGCATGCCAATTTTGAAAATGCCCATGTTGAAGTCGCCAATTCAACCGGAGAAGGCCCAGGCCTTGACGTCTTCACGGGCGATCTGGCGACGCTGCAAAGCGTGGCACCCGCCTACGCGAACGCGATGCGGGATCGCTCCGGTTTGCAAATCCTGTCCCGCGATGGCGACGAACGTGTGGCCCTGATCCTGTTGCAGGATGCGACACTGGCCTCCAACACGGCTTATGAAACGACCTTGGACGGCCTGTTCCAGAAGCGTGCCCTCCGCGGCAGCCCCGCCGGTTTACGTGCCGCGCGGTTGGACCAAAGCCGTGCTATCGAAAAGGGCGAGCCCATCCGTTTTGACCGGTTCGGCCTGTCGAGCGAAGAGTTTGACGGTCGTCTCTACCGCCGCAGCATCGGGGTTGATCTGCCATCGGATTACTTTGCTGCCGACTACGATCAGGCCGAGATCAATTTGGCCACTGCCTATGCCGCCGGTCTGGACCGCAGCAGCAAGTTCATCGTGCGCGTCAACGGCGTGACGGTAACCGGTTTCGCCATGGCGCGGCCCAATGGCTATGTCTACAAAAACAAGATGTTGCGCGTACCGCTATCGGCCTTCCGGCCCGGTGCGAACACGGTGGAATTCGAAGCCCGTTTGCCCAATGAGACGGACCGCACCTGCGATCCTGCCGCTCAGATAAACGCGCCAAAGCGGTTTGTGATTTCGGGTAAGTCCACCATCCGCTTCCCCCGTTTGGCCCATTTGGCGCGTTTGCCCAGCCTGGATGGCACGGTCGGCTCTGGCTTCCCCTATGTCATCAACGGCCAACCGCAGCCAACGACGGTTTCCGTCGCGACGCCCGGCTATGATGGCCTGTCGGCTGTTGCCAGTTTTGCCACCCAAGTCGCTGTGAAGGCCCGTACCCCGCTCAAGTTCAAGCTTGAATACGGTCAACTCCGTGCGGACGCGCAAAATGCGATCATTGTTGGTTCCTACAGCGACCTGCCTTCTAAAATGGTGTCGCGCTTGAAGGGCTTCGACAAGGGTGCTTTCACCACCGCCTGGATGCAAAACATCCCTGGCACATCCGAGCGTCAGTTCGCCAGCTACAATTTGGGCCGTCAGCCGCGGGATGTTGGGGTGGACTACACGACCACTGCGGGCATTGCCGAAGCGAAAGTGGCACCAAAAGAAGAGTTTAAGGCGCAAAACGCAGCCTCTTCGACACCGTTTGCAGCCCGTCCGTTCACAGATCAGACAAACCTCGCCCAAGACGGCCAGCTTGGCCGTGAAGACCTGTTCGACAACTGGACCGAAGGTGGTGACAAACCAAAACCGGGTCGCGAAAAAGGTATCGGCATCACAGACCAAGTGAGCCAGTTGGTCGGATCAGCCTTTGGTTTGGGCAAAACAAACCGCACCCAATCCGGTGTGATCATCAACACCCAGTCCGACCTTTTGGTATCGCAAACTATGGCCCCCGGGAGCGACCGCGCTGTTTGGACCGTACTCACAGCCCGGGACGAGGCAGCCTTACGCTCCGGCGTCGCGCTTCTGGCCCGCCCTGCCATAGCCAACCGCATTTCCGGTGAGACAGCGTCCATCAACGCGGTGGACAGAACGGTGACATCGACAATTGTCGGCCAGAACTACGTGCAGCTTCGCGGCTTCTCCCTGTGGAATTCGCATCTGATTGTGGCCGGTTGGTTCTCCAACAACCACTTCATTTTCAGCTTGCTCCTGTTGTTGGGGATTTTGTGCGGCGGTGTCGTCTCCTCGCTCCTGCTGCGACGGGTGGGGGCCAACGGATCATCTCATCCGGCAAAGTCGATGGAGGCTCCAAATGGGTAACCTGCTATCGTGCATCTTTAAGCATGTGGGAGCCGCTTGTCTGGCGCTCGTCGTCAGCGCGGCTGTAACCCTGCCTGCCAACGCCCTGCAAACGCCGCTGCACGGTGTCATGCGCGGCGACCCCATGTGGGATGCTTACAAAGCACGTTTCACCACCCGTGATGGGCGTGTGATCGACAATGCCAATAAGAACATCAGTCATTCGGAAGGGCAGGGCTTTGCCATGCTGTTGGCTGTGGCTGCGGATGACCCGGCCACGTTCGCCCGGCTTTGGCAGTTTACAAAGACCAAGTTAGGTGTGCGCAAAGATGCCCTGTTTGCATGGCGCTACCAGCCCAACCGTATCTTCAAGGTGAAGGACAAGAACAACGCTACAGATGGTGATGTGCTGATCGCTTGGGCGTTGTTGGAGGCTGCAGAGGCCGGTTTTGGCACGGCCTATCGCAGCGAAGCACAAACGGTGTTGGACTCCGCGCGCAAGCTTATCAAAGCCGATAAAGTGTTCGGCCTTTATGTGCGTCCCGGTGCCCACGGTTTCTCGCCCGAGCATCAAAAGGGCAAAGAGGTTTTGAACCTCTCCTACTGGGTGTTTCCGGCTTTCGAGCGCATTTCCATGCTGACGGGCGACCCTATCTGGCGTTCGCTTAACCGCAGCGGCGACTTGCTGATCAAGGGCGCAAGCCAAAATGCAGCCGGTCTGCCTGCCGATTGGTCTGCTCTAAAACGCAACTCCGGCAAGATTGGCACAGCAGCGAATTTCGACAGCCGTTTCTCGTATAATGCCGTGCGCATTCCGCTTTATCTGGCGTGGAACGGCAAGGGTGATGCGACGGCGCTCACGACAATCCGCAAAAACTGGATGGCGCGCTCCGGCAAGGGTTTGAAGCACATCGAGGTGAACCGGAACCGCGCCAAGGACACGTTCCGCGACCGCGGCTACCAAGCCATCGCCGCCCTGGTGAACTGCTCCCTGTCCGGCACACCGTTTCCCGCCAATCTGCGCGGCACACTCGATAAACTTTACTACCCGGCGAGCCTGCATCTGCTGTCTATCGTCGCCACCAAACAAAGGTATCCCCAATGCTGGTAAGCCAACGCAAAACCATGACTGCACGCCTGTTTGCCGCCAGCGCGCTGATCTCGGTCGGCTTGGCACTGACCGCCCGCTCGACCATGGGCGGCAGCGTTGCCCATGCCGCTGACATCACGGCAGCCCAAGCCGGAAGCCAAGCCTATCCACGCGTGGCCGCACAAATGGCTGCTCTCCCGCCGCAAACTCCGATCACCGGTCGAAACGGTGTGTTGCCGCTCGGTGCGCAAAACGGGGCTCGGGCAGACATTTCCGCGCTGCGCTACTACGCTGTGCGCGGCGAGCAGGAACGGGTGAACGCTGAGATCAGACGCCTCAAAACGTTGTATCCGGGCTGGAAGCAACCGGCCAACATCTTTGCCGCGGAGGACGGTGTCGAAAGAGAACTGTGGTCGCTCTATTCCAAGGGCAAGATTGACGAGGTGAAAGCCCGCATTGCGAAACTGTCCAAGACGGTGCCTGGTTACGTGCCGTCGATGGATCTGGTCAGCAAATTGGAGCAGCGGGAATATCGCAGCGACTTGGCCAAGGCCTGGACGAACCGCCAGTGGGATAAGGTCATCGATCTTGCCAACACCAATCCGGATTTGATGCTGGGTGACGATGTTGAGGTTATCTGGTTTGTGGGCGAGGCTTATGCCCAGTTGGAGCGTCCACAGGCGGCGTACGATTCGTTTGCAGCCGCTTTGGCCGTGTCCAAATCCGATCAGGAGCGCACAGGCACCATCCAACGCGCATCACAACTGCTGTCCACCGAAGCCAGCCTGCGTCTGCTGGAAAGCAATGCTGAACTGACGACACAAAACCCTGCGAAGGGCGAAGCGCAAGACGCCGTTTTGCGCGGCGCGCTGGCCCGCAGTGCCGAGTTTGGTGAGGGGCTATCTGCAAACCTTTCCACGCGCATGGACGCGTTTGCCAAACGCGCAGTCGACGCAAAGTCATTTCCGGACAGCGTCTTATTTGCGTGGTCGCATTTTGGTCAGAGCAATTGGGCGCAGGCGCGTAACTGGTTCCATCGCGCATTGCAGTTTGGCAGTCAGCCTCAGGAAGACGCAAAAGGTCACCAGCAAGCCATGGCCAAGGCGATGGAAGGCTTGATCATGTCCCACATGCGGGCGGGTGAAGCCCAACAAGCCGCCAAGCTGGCGCGTTCGAATGTTGAGGCATCCCCGGAAATTGCCGGTCTCTACATTTCCACCCACGCCCCCATGCTGTTGAACAGCAGGGCCAAAGTGCTGCCCAAGCAAGACCTGAGCTTATTTGCAGCCAAGACGGTGGGCTTGCAAAACGGCGAAGGTGCGGAAGCGTTGGCATGGTACGCCTATAACCTGAAACAGCAGAAGGTTGCCTCAGCTTGGTTCTCCAAAGCCATTGAGTGGGAGGAGACGGAAACAGCGGCTTTTGGTCTGACGTTGGCCTCTGTTGCCGTGAAGGACAAAGCGTCATTCGACTACCTGCAAAACCGCTTCGGTGTGAAGTATGAGCGGGTTGCCAAGGTCAAATTCCAACAGCCCCGCGCAAAGCGCGTTGCCAAAATAGTGCGCAAGTCGCCAAAGGCCAACGCCAAAGGCAGTCTGCGCGCGCGCATCGCGAAGGCTTACAAGGCGAAACGGTATTCGCAGTGTCTGCAACTGTCCCGCAAACTGCGCACCTACGGTCCGTTGGTTGGGTCCGATCATCAGATGCGCGGTTGGTGCCTGTTGGACACAAAACGTCCCGCGGAAGCAGAACAAGCGTTTGCCAGTGCGGTCCGGTTGGGCGGCAAGGGCTTGCGCGAATCCGCCTATGGACAGGCTCTCGCCGCATTGCGGTCTGGCAAAACCAATATGGCTTTGGACATCGCGGAAAGCTATGCGCTCACCGGCAAGCAACGCCGCACCGTGGATGTGGAACTGCTGACGCAGCGTGCCCGCGCGGCTTTTGCCAATCAGGATTATGCGGCCTCCGTCTACGCTTTGGATGAGCGCGCGAAAATGGTCCGTGAGACCCGTGATCTAACCTTCCTGCGCGGCTGGGCTCACTTCCATGCGGGCCACTACCAAAACGCCAAGTCCATTTTTGCGGTTCTGGATCAGCAATTGTCCACCCGTGACACCACACGCGGCTTGAACGCGGCCAAGCAAAAACTCGCCTTCGTTCCAAACCGCGATAATTGATTTGTTGAGAGCTGATATGTCCATTTTTTCTAAGCCTTCTATACCGGCTTCCCCAATCGCGCTGTCTTTGGCGTGTTTGATGTTGGCGGGTTGCAATCAGTCCCGGTTTCCGGATTTTACGACCACTGGTTCGGTGTTTGGTGCCAGCAAGGACACCGCTTATGCCCATGCGCTGGCCGAGCGTCGGCCTGTGCAGGAGGCCATGGTGGTCATGCCACTGCGCGCCGGTGCGCCGTTGGAGGTGATCCAGAGCCGCGCCGGAAACGGCCTGAAACAGCGCATAGTGTTGAAGGGCGATGCCGTCTCAGCCGGCCAGAACACGATCGATGTTCGCATGGTGGTAAAACGCGTTTGGCCCAAGCCGCGCAAAAACGGCATGAAAACCCACGGCGGATCGTTGGCCGCCATCAAAGCCCAAATGCGGGAGGCACTTCCCGGCGTGACCATGCGCATGTCTAATGAAGTGAACACCAATGCCTACGGCCCGTTTGGCTACGCATTGGGCCGTGCTGCGGGCAATGTGCGATGCCTTTTCGGCTGGCAAAACGTGGCGGGAAAAGGCCGCGAGCCATGGGGAATTTTTACCAAAGTGTCTGAACGGCCGGAGCTTTCGGTGCGTGTGCGCATTTGCCGTGCAGACATGAACAGCGAACAACTCGTGGCCGTCCTGCGCCGTATGCGCATTGACGCTGACCCGTCTCGCCTCAAGACCGAGCAAGGGGTGGCATGGCGCGCGGGTGAGAGCACAGACATCCACTCGTTTGGTGGCTCTTCACCACAGGGTTATCTGTCGCAAAAGCCAGCCGCTTCTTACCAGCCACAGGGCGTGCCTGCGGCTCCTGCCCAGCCCGCCAAGAAACGGCTTCGCAAAAAACCAGTTACCAAACGTAAGGCCCGCACAACGGCCAGGCGTTCCAACACTGCAAGACGGCGTGCCGTTGCCGCAGCGCCCAATGTGGTTTTGCCCACTCCCCAACAGGTTGATGTCGCTGAATCCTTGCCCACTAAGCCCAGGTCTGTGACTACGCCAGTGATCGCATCTGTACCCGCCATTCAGCCCAAGACATCGCTGATCACGCTGCCCCGTCACACGGCAACGCCAACCGTTTCGGTGACCGGTAAGACCGCTGCTCCGCTCGCCACCGCAACCGTGCGCGGACCGAAGCAAACCGCAGTCATCTACAATGCGCCGGCTCAAACGGCACCGGTTGCGCTGCCTGTCCCTAAAAGCGGAAAACTGGTCTTGCCGCAGCCGAACTAAACAAACATCGCATTGCGGCGGGTGCAGGGGAGTGCACGTGCCGTGATCTGGCTCCGGTGGATCGGGAACTTCGCTTTTCCTCAAAAGCGCAGTGTGGTGCGGAACCACCGGAGCCAAATTCATCCCTTAAAACGCGCCCATTCTTGCGCCTATCCCCCGCTTGGTTTAACGACGCACCGATTGCTCGGCCTTCTGTTCTGGCTAGGTTTCTTTGGGCGGTGTCGTGATGGTTTACGGCTTCGGCAGTGTGAAGAGTGCGGTGGCCGTATGATCCGGGTTGAAGACGTGTCCAAAAGCTTCGGCGGCCTCAAGGCGGTCGATCACGCCACGCTTGAGGTAAAGCCGGGAAGCATTACCGGATTGGTTGGTCCCAACGGTGCTGGCAAGACAACACTCTTCAACATGATCGCCGGTTTGTTTCCACCCACCAGTGGCAAAATCGTTTTGGACGGCGAGGATGTGACCGGCCTGCCGCCCCATGCGCTCTTTGGCAAAGGCCTTTTGCGCACTTTCCAGATCGCCCATGAGTTTTCTTCCCTCACCGTGCGCGAAAACCTGATGATGGTGCCGGATGGTCAACTGGGCGAACGTCTGCTCAACACATGGATCAGACGCGGCGCGGTGCGGGCACAGGAAGCGGAAATTCGCGAACGTGCAGATGATGTCATAGATTTTTTGAAACTCGGCCATCTCACACATGAACAAGCGGGCAACCTGTCCGGCGGCCAAAAGAAACTGCTGGAACTGGGCCGCACCATGATGGTGGACGCCAAAGTGGTGTTGCTGGATGAAGTCGGGGCAGGGGTGAACCGCACCCTGTTGGGCGAAATTGGCGACGCGATTCTGCGGCTCAATGAAGAGCGCAATTACACGTTCTGCATGATCGAGCATGACATGGATTTCATCGCCCGCCTGTGTGACCCGGTCATCGTGATGGCGGAAGGAAGCGTGTTGGCGCAGGGCACGGCGGCTGAAATCCGCAGCGATGAAACCGTGATCGAAGCTTATTTGGGACGCGGCCTCAAAAACAAAGACCTGCACAAGGCGGCCAACTGATGTTTCTGGAGGCCAAAGACCTGACCGGTGGCTATGGTGGCGCAGATATTCTGCGCGGATGCTCGCTAGGTGTGAACAAGGGCGAGATTGCCGTGATTGTCGGCCCCAACGGCGCAGGCAAGTCGACGGCTATGAAAGCGCTCTTGGGCATGTTGACCATTCGCGAAGGCACAGTGACCCTGGACGGAAGAGACATCACGCACCTGTCGCCGCAGGCCCGCATCGCACAGGGCATTGCCTTTGTGCCGCAAACCCAAAACGTCTTCACCGGCATGACCGTGGAAGAAAATTTGGAAATGGGTGCGTTCCTGCGCACGGACGATTTTTCCGGCACCATGGAAGAAATCTTCGGCCTCTTCCCGATCTTGAAAGACAAGCGCGCTCAAATGGCGGGGGAGCTTTCTGGCGGCCAACGGCAGCAAGTGGCGGTGGGTCGCGCATTGATGACCAAACCCGAGGTGTTGATGTTGGACGAACCAACCGCCGGTGTTTCTCCCATAGTGATGGACGAATTATTCGACCGTATTCTGGAAATTCGTCAAACCGGCGTGGCCGTTTTGATGGTGGAACAAAACGCCCGACAGGCTTTGGAAATTGCGGATCGGGGTTACGTTCTGGTGACGGGGGAAAACCGGTTCACCGACACCGGCGCAGCCCTGCTGGCCGATCCCGACGTGCGCCGTTCGTTTTTGGGCGGATAAGAGAGAACCATGGATTTCATCAACGCCTTGGTCCTGTTTGCCAATTTTGTGCTCGTACCCGGCTTGGCCTATGGCGCGCAGTTGGCGCTCGGCGCGCTGGGCATCACGCTGGTTTACGGCATTTTGCGCTTTGCCAATTTTGCCCACGGCGACACGATGGCCTTCGGTACGATGGTCGTCATCCTGCTCACCTGGTTGCTCCAGTCATGGGGCGTGTCTGCTGGGCCGCTACCGACAGCATTGCTCGCCGTGCCATTTGGCATCGCTGCAACGGCGCTGCTGGTCGTGCTCACAGATAGGGCGGTCTACAGCCATTACCGGTCCATCAAAGCACCCTCCATCCGCTTGGTGATGGCCTCTGTCGGCGTTATGTTCGTTATGAACGGTCTGGTGCGGTTTATCATCGGGCCGGACGATCAGCGCTTTGCCGATGGCGAACGGTTTGTGCTTCGTGCCCGGGAATTCAGACAAATGACAGGACTGGACGAGGGCCTCGCCATCCGGTCTTCGCAAGTGCTGACCGTCGTGATCACAGTCATTTTGGTCGCGCTTCTGTTTTGGTTTTTGAACCGCACCCGCACCGGCAAATCCATGCGCGCCTTTTCGGACAACGAAGACCTAGCACTCCTATCCGGCATCTCACCGGCCAAAATTGTGATCGTCACCTGGGTTATCGCAGCGGGATTGGCCACCATGGCGGGGGTGCTCTACGGTTTGGACAAGAGCTTTAAGCCCTTCACCTATTTCCAACTCCTCCTGCCCATGTTCGCCGCCGCCATTGTCGGCGGTGTCGGGCACCCTGTTGGTGCCATTTTGGGCGGGTTTGTCATCGCCTTCTCAGAGGTCACAGTCACCTACGCTTACAAAAAGTTCCTGACCTACATCGTGCCGGAAGGGTTTGAGCCGGACGGTCTGATGCAATTGCTGTCCACGGACTACAAATTTGCGGTGTCTTTCATCATTCTCGTGGTGGTTCTGTTGGTGCGACCCACGGGCTTGCTAAAGGGGAAAGTGCTGTGACCCAAAGCAACACAGTCCGTGCCGTCACGGGCTTCCTCATTTTCTTCGTCATGCTTTCGACGGTCGGCGTGTTCCTGTCATGGAATGTGGCTCTGTCCATTCTCAATTTGTGTTTGATTTCCGCCGTTATGGCGCTGGGGGTCAACATACAGTGGGGCTATGCGGGCCTCTTTAACGTGGGGATCATGGGCTTTGCCGCGCTCGGAGGGGTGGCTGCCGTGTTGGTCGCCACACCGCCCGTCACATCCGCCTGGGTTGCCGGTGGCGGCACGATGTTGATCGCGCTGGTTTTGGCTGTGGCCGCAGTGATGGCCGCATGGGCCGTTTTGCAATTCATGCCCAAACATGTGCTTCGCACACCAGTGTTCATTCTGGTCGTGGTCGTCGGTTATTTCCTTGTGCGCAGCTTTTATGATCCGGCGGTGCAGGCGATTGAGGCGGACAATCCCGCGTCCTCCGGTTTTCTGGGCGGGGCAGGCTTGCCGATCATACTCTCATGGCTGGTGGGCGGTCTGTTCGCTGCAGCGATTGCTTGGTTGATCGGCAAGGTCGCCCTTGGCCTGCGGTCGGACTACCTCGCCATCGCGACGCTCGGCATTGCTGAAATTTTGATCGCGATCATGAAGAACGAGGATTGGCTCACCCGGGGCGTGAAAAACGTGAGCGGCTTGCCGCGTCCTGTGCCGTTTGAAATCGAACTGCAAGCCTCCCCCAGTTTTATCGCTTGGGTGGAGTGGTTTAACGCAAGTGCTCTCGCTGGCTTATCCGGCGCGGCGCGCTCCGATGCCTTGCGGGATTTTGTGATCACCGGCTCCAGCATATTCGTTAAACTCTGCTATGCCGGCCTCTTCACTGCTGTGCTGTCGATCATACTGACACTCTGCGTTCTTGCGCTGGCTTCCCCGTGGGGCCGCATGGTGCGGGCCATACGCGACAATGAAGTCTCTGCGGCAGCCATGGGTAAAAACATCACCCGCCGCCATCTGCAGATTTTCATTCTGGGGTCTGCTGTTGTCGGCATCGCTGGTGCCATGATGACAACACTGGATGGCCTGTTTGCCCCCACATCCTATCAGCCGCTGCGCTTTACCTTCCTGATTTGGGTGATGGTGATTGTCGGCGGGTCAGGCAACAATCTAGGCGCGGTTTTGGGTGCGTTTCTCGTTTGGTTTATCTGGGTGATGGCGGAGCCGGGTGGCAATTGGCTGATGGCAGGCCTCACGTCCGGCCTCGATGAGAACAGCGACCTGCGCAAACACTTGCTGGACAGTGCACAGCACATGCGTCTTGTCATTATGGGCACAGTGATGCTGTTGGTGATGCGCTTTAGCCCGGGTGGCGTCTTGCCGGAGCGAACAAATGCACGCTCAACCCCCTAGACAGCTTCTGATAGAGCGGTTCACAATTTGATTGAACCGCTCGGTTGCGAAGAGCAACCCGGCGCTTATGCGCCGCCCTTGCGGAGCGAAGGCCTCTTAAGGTCGACAGCGTGAGCGCCACAATTGGATCGATTCTATCAAAGATAGAAATGATCTAGCCCCTGTTTACCGCGTCTTATTTCCCATAAAGCGTGTGCGCTAACCCTTTGTTGCAGGGGCTGTTGCGCTGCATTTCAAAAAAGAGCATTTTGCCGCCAGCTCGCGCTAAAACCTTATCATTGTTTCGCGTTTGACGCGCCAAACTGCCCGGCCAACGGGCACATGTACCATCTTTTGGGAGACCACCATGAAAAAACTGCTGCTTGCCTCTACCATCCTTGCGGGCCTCACAGGCGCTGCATTTGCAGACGGACACGAGGTCAAAATGGGCGTGATCCTCGGATTCACCGGTCCGATCGAATCCCTCACACCCAACATGGCGGCTGCCGCGGAACTTGCCATGAAAGAAGCGTCTGATTCCGGCAAGCTGCTGGACGGCAAAGTGGTCGTGCCCGTGCGCGGTGACTCCACTTGCACAGACTCCGGCGCCGCAGTTGCTGCAGCCGAGCGTTTGGTAACGTCTGACAACGTGGTCGCCATCTTCGGTGCAGACTGCTCCGGCGTCACCACGGCCATCGTCAATCAGGTGGCAACGCCAAACGGTGTGATTTCCATTTCGCCTTCCGCAACATCGCCTGCACTGACCACAATTGAAGACAAAGGCTACTTCTTCCGCACAGCTCCTTCCGACGCCCGTCAGGGCCAGGTCTTGGCGGACGTTTTGAAAGAGCGCGGCATCACCAAAGTGGCTGTGACTTACACCAATAACGATTACGGCAAGGGCTTGGCTGACTCGTTTAAAACAGCCTTCGAAGCCGCCGGTGGTGAGATCGCCATCAGCGCCGCCCACGAAGATGGCAAGGCCGATTACTCCGCTGAAGTGGGCGCATTGTCCGCTGCCGGTGCCGATCATCTGGCCGTGTTCGGTTATGTCGATCAGGGCGGTCGTGGGATCATCCAGACCTCTTTGGACACGGGCGCATTCGACAAGTTCATTTTGGCAGACGGCATGATCGGCGACTCGCTGGTCGAAGCCATTGGGGCTGATTTGAACGGTACAATCGGCACTCTGCCGGGCTCGGATTCTGATGGCGCAACCAAGTTCAAGGAAATCGCCACCGCAGGCGGTTTGGAAAAGAACGACGGCCCTTACATGCCGGAATCCTACGACGCTGCAGCGCTGGCTATCCTCGCCATGCAGGCTGCCAAGTCCACGGACCGTGCGGCCATCCAGGCGCAGATCATGAACGTGGCCAACGCACCCGGTGAGAAAATCATGCCCGGCGAACTCGCCAAGGCGCTGGAAATTCTCGCAGCTGGCGGTCAGGTCGATTACGAAGGTGCGTCCAATGTGAGCTTTACCGCTGTGGGCGAAGCGACTGGCTCCTTCAAAGAGCTGGAAGTTAAAGACGGCAAATTCGAAACCATCAAAATCCGCTAATCCGGCGGTTTCGGTTTTCATTCTAAGGCCCGGCGGCTAGTCTCGCCGGGCCTTTTTTGTGTTCTTTTTTCAAGGTTTCCCGCGCACATGGCCCATGATGCATCACCGCCCGCCAACCATCGCACCGGCGCACAATTGCTGGTGGAGTGCCTTCTGCGCGAAGGCGTCGAAATTGGCTTCGGCGTGCCGGGGGAGAGCTATCTGGCAGTCCTGGACGCGCTCTACGATGTGGGTGGTCAGTTCCGTTTCATCAATTGCCGCAACGAAGGCGGTGGCGCGTTCATGGCGGAGGCCTACGGCAAGCTGACGGGCCGTCCCGGAGTGCTGTTCGTCACGCGCGGTCCGGGTGCCACTAACGCGTCCATCGGCATTCACACGGCCATGCAGGATTCAACGCCCATGGTGGTGTTTGTCGGCCAGATTGAAACCACCATGCGCCAACGCGAGGCGTTTCAGGAATTGGACTACAAGGCCGTGTTTGGCTCCATGGCCAAATGGGTGGTGGAAATCGATGACGCCGACCGCGTGCCGGAACTCGTCTCCCGTGCTTTCACCGTGGCGCAGTCCGGTCGACCCGGTCCTGTTATCGTTGCCCTGCCGGAAGACATGCTGGTGCAAACGTCCGACGCGTTGCCACGCGGGCCGGTTACGCCGGTGAAGCCGCACATCACAGACATGGACGTCAACACCGTCATGACGGCACTCAAAACAGCCAAACGCCCGGTGTTGATCGCGGGTGGGGGCGGCTGGAACGACAACGGTCGCCGTGCCCTGACGCAGTTTGCGCAAGCCAATGAACTGCCCGTAGTGGTGAGCTTTCGCGGGCAAGATCTGATCGACAATCATTCGCGCTGTTACATCGGCGATGCCGGTTTCGGGCTGGCACCCGAGATCAGGGCTTTCTTGGACGAGAGCGATCTTCTACTGGCGGTCAATGTGCGTTTTGGCGAAACGCTGACGGACGGCTACTCGCTGTTTGACCCGACTACGTTCGACAAAAACCTCATCCATATTCATGCCAGCGAAGCGGAAATCGGCAAAATTTTCGTGCCGAGCCAAGCGGTTCTCTCGTGTCCCAATGCGGCGATGACAGGCCTGTCCAATGCGCCCGCAATTAGTGATCCGGTATGGGCTAAGCGTACCCAGACGGCCCGCGCCGCGTGGGTCGCCGGGCTCACGGTCGCCCCACAGCCCGGCGATGTGGACATGGGCATCATAATGGCTCACCTGCGCGAGCGCCTGCCGAAGGACGCGATCTTGACCAACGGTGCGGGCAATTTTGCTATCTGGTCGGGTCGGTTCATGCATTATGGTGCGGCAGATGGTGGTGGCCGTCGCCTGCTTGGCCCGCAGGCGGGGGCGATGGGGGCGGGGGTGCCTGCCGCTGTCGCCGCCAAACTGGCCGCACCGGACCGCATGGTGGTGTGCTTTGCCGGCGATGGCGACTTCCAGATGACCGGCATGGAACTGGCCACCGCCATGCAGCATAGTGCCCCTTTTGTGGTTCTGGTGCTCAACAACGGCAGCTACGGCACCATCCGCATGCACCAGGAACGCCACTATCCCGAACGGGTCAGCGCAACGGCTCTCACCAACCCGGATTTCACCTTGATCGCAAAAGCCTGCGGCTTCCACGCCGAACGTGTGGAAAAGACTGAAGACTTTGCAGCAGCTTTTGAGCGCGCCGCTGCGTCGCAGACCGGTGGGCTGCTGGAATTGATAATCGACCCCGAAGGAATTTCACCACGGGCGACGGTGACCGGTCTGCGGGCGGCTGCAAAGGCACGGTGACCATTGGAAATAGAGGCGTCCTGCGTCTCGGGTCTCTGCGATGTGGTCGCATGATCAAGCGCAAAGCCATCCACCAAGACATGCGGATGGTTCGCCACAAACATATGGGGGCCGGTGATGAGCGATCTTTCCCGCATTCACCAAGCACTCCTTACTTTCCCGCCCGCCAACCAACTAAATGTCTCGATCCAAATTGGGTCAAGGCCGCCAGCGGCACGGGCTGATCGTGCTGCAAAGCTCTTTTCTCGCTACGCCCAATCCCCTTTTTTGGGTCTAGCGAGTGGAGAAACACTCAGTGGCTGCTTCGAGCCCAGTTTGCTCATTTGTCAGGGCGCAACGAATAGCAGCTTTTGACTACAGCTAAGGCTCTTTCAATATCCCTTTGAGAACGAGTTCTAAGTGATCATTGACGAGTTGATCTGCATCGATGCTCTGCTTTTCTTCAAAGAGGATGTTCCAAACAGCTGTGTAGATGGGAGCTCCTACTAGAACGAGAGGATCAATACCCCCCATTTCAGGGCGGAACTCACCGCTTGCCACACCTTGATCTAAGGTGGATTTGAAGTGGTTCAGGCCCGATTGAACAACGTTGTTGTAGTAGAAATCGACAATACCGCTGTGCCTTGAGCCACCTGATATCATCAATCGCAGCAGCATTTTCATTTCAGGGGATGCCATACGCGCAGCGGCAACTTGCATTTGTTGAACCAACAAATCGCGTGCAGAGCCGGAGTGTGTCTGCGCCATTTCGCCAATTTTTTGAAGCGTTGGCATGATGGCCGTTTCAACAACGCCTTCTAACAAGGCCGACTTGGTTTCGAAGTACAAATAGAGCGTGCCTTTGGCGACCTCAGCTTCTTCAGCGACATCAGCCATTTTGACGGCTTCAAAACCGTGCTGATCAAAAATTTTGAGAGCGGCCCGCAGTATGTCGTCTCTACGCCTTCGCTGTGATCGAGAGAGCTTCTTTTCTTCAGCCTGACCTGCCACTTCCCATTTCCTCAATCACTGTGCAACTCGCTACCGGCCAAACAGCTAACAACAAGTGTTTTCTTGACATTAGTAGACTCAAAGGTCAATTAATGAACCTTGAGTCATTTTATGACCAATAAGTCATTTTCAGATCTAACTAAGAGGCCAAAACCATGAAAGTGCTGATTGTAGGTGCAGGTCCAACAGGGCTTACTGCGGCGATCGAGTTGGCGCGCAAGGGTGTAAAGCCAATGATTATTGATCGCCGCCAGGGCGCATCGACACTCAGTCGCGCTGTCGGCATCACACCGCGAAGTTTGGAAACACTGTCCCATTCAGGTGCCTCTGAGACTCTAATTGCTGAGGGAATAGCTATGGATGGCCTGCGCGTCTACCATGGACAAAGCCTCAGCCTGGAGATGCCACTTCGATCTGAGCGCAGCTTTCATCCAAATTTGGTCTGCTTATCGCAAGACAGGACTGAAGCCATCATGGCGGAAGCTTTGAGCCAATACGGTGTAGAGGTAAAATTTGGAGTTAAGTTCGAAAGCCTTTCACAAACCGCCGAAGGCGTTTCTGCACAGTTTGATGACGGCAGTGAAGATGTGTTCGATCATGCCATCGGAGCTGACGGCATAAGAAGTACGGTTCGTGAGCAAGCGGGTATTTCTTATGATGGATTTGATCTTGATGAGAAGTGGGCAGTTGCAGATGTCGACGTCGCCAACTGGCGTCATCCAGGATGTCTAACGGTTGTGCAAGCGGGCCCAGGCACTGTTGCAGTGGTTGTGCCAATTGGAAAAGATCGATATCGCGTCGTTGCAAGCCGCGAGAACGCTCTAGATGCGCTGCCCTTGCCGATTGATATTACCAATGTCAGGCGGGAAGGGTCATTCACGATTTCAGTCCGCATTGCTGAGACTTTTTCAAAGGGAAATGTCCATCTCGCTGGAGACGCGGCGCACGCCCATTCACCAGTGGGAGGTCGCGGCATGAATTTGGGAATTGCCGACGCATCAGAACTCGCTCGGCGGCTCATTGATGGTGAAATGGCTGGATACACGCAGTCGCGCCACGCAGAAGCTTTAGAGGCAAGGGCAATCACAGAAAGAGGCAGATTGATGTCGACGGGACCTAACATCGGGAGAAGAATAGCATTTCGAGCCTTGGTCGGAGCCGCAAGCATGCTCGCCCCTCTACGCCGCAAAATCGGAAGCTTCATCGTAGAGTTCTAAGGTTGTAATTTAAAATAGCCGGAAAGCAGCCATCTGAAAGTCAACGTCGAACGGCAGCTTTGTCCGCATAGGCGCCATTCACACCTATCCAGATCCGCAGTTTTGCGCGTTACAGGCGGTGCTCGATGCGATCATCAATCTGAAAAACGGACCTAACCACCTTTATGGGTCCTTTTTATTGAGGCGTGGATCAACGGGCAAACCCCGATGCCCATACGACGCCGCCGCATCGTTTGTGTGTCCACACGCCCTCCCGGTTGTCCCACCGTATCAACTGATCATTCCCCCACAGTCTTGACCGCCACCCGATAAATCCCCAAACGAACGGCAGTTTGTTGGAGGAGATCGAAACCTATGCTGGCACTTACCTTTCCCGGGCAGGGGTCCCAATCTGTTGGCATGGGCAAAGCGTTGGCGGATGCGTTTCCGGAGGCCAAGGCGGTCTTCGACGAGGTGGATGACGCCCTGTCGCAAAACCTTTCGGCCATCATGTGGGACGGGTCTGAAGACGAGTTGACCATGACCGCCAACGCGCAACCGGCGCTGATGGCGGTCAGTCTGGCCGCACTGCGTTCGATGGAAGCGCGCGGCTTTGAGGTGACGAAAGCCTCCCACGTTGCCGGTCACAGCCTGGGGGAGTATTCCGCGCTGGCGGCTTCCCGTGCGCTCAGCATTTCCGACACCGCCCGCCTGTTGCGCATTCGCGGCGATGCCATGCAGGCGGCTGTGCCGGTGGGGCAGGGCGCGATGGCGGCGATCATCGGTCTGGACCATGCGGCGGTGGAAGAGGCCTGCGCCGACGCCAGCAGCCATGACAGCCAGTGCCAGATCGCCAACGACAATGGCGGCGGACAATTGGTGATTTCCGGCCATGCCGGGGCCGTTGAAAAAGCCATGGAAAAGGCAACTGAGGCGGGTGCCAAACGGGCGATCAAACTGCCGGTCTCCGCCCCCTTCCACAGTGCGTTGATGCAGCCGGCCGCGGAAAAAATGGCGGAAGCCTTGGCGCAGGTGGACATAAAACCAACCGTCGTGCCGCTGGTGTGCAATGTGTTGGCCGATGCGATCTCACATCCCGATGACGTTGCAAAACGTCTGGTGGAGCAGGTGACCGGCCGCGTGCGCTGGGCCGAATCCATGACCTATCTGAGCGAACAAGGCGTGGACGATGTGTGGGAAATCGGCTCCGGCAAAGTGCTCAGCGGCCTGTTACGCCGCATCGACCGGTCGCTCAAAGCCACCGCCATCGGCACGCCGGAAGATGTGCGCGCGGTGCTTGATTCCATCGCCTAAACTGGCCTAAGGCCCCTTCAGCTTTTAAAGCACAAGCGTGATTGACCCGAATCGAACTGTAAGCCGATTGGCTCAACCGATTCTTCCGACTCGCTTTTTTGAATTTTGCGGAGACACCCATGTTCGACCTCACCGGCAAGAAAGCCCTCGTCACAGGCGCATCCGGCGGCATCGGTGTGGCCATCGCCAAGGCGCTGCATGCCAGCGGCGCGACAGTGGGTTTACACGGCACACGTGAAGAACGGCTAAAGGAAATCGCGGCCGACCTGGGCGATCGCGCGCACATCTTCCCCGCCAATCTGGGCGATGCAGCCTCTGTGAAAGCGCTCGCCACAAAGGCGGAAGAAGAACTGGGTGGGATCGATATTCTCGTCAACAATGCCGGCATCACCAAGGACGGCCTTTTCGTTCGCATGAGCGATGATGACTGGGACGCGGTTCTCGATCTAAATTTGAAGTCCGTATTTCAGCTCACCCGCGATGCGGTCTACCCCATGATGCGCCGCAAGGCGGGCCGCATCATCAACATCACCTCTGTGGTGGGCGTGACGGGTAATCCCGGGCAGGGCAATTACTGTGCATCCAAGGCGGGCATGATTGGCATGTCCAAATCGCTGGCCATGGAAATTGCCAGCCGCAACGTCACCGTCAATTGCGTGGCACCGGGCTTTATTGAAACGCCGATGACGGACGCGCTGAACGACAAACAAAAAGATGCGATCTTGGGCACTGTGCCGGCCAAGCGACTGGGCACCGGGCAAGAAGTGGCCGCTGCTGTCGTCTTCTTGGCAAGCAACGAAGCCGCCTATGTGACGGGTCAGACCCTGCATGTGAACGGCGGCATGGCGATGATCTAGCGCGCGGCGCTGCTGGCGCCTGCCCCAAAAGCATGTGTACGAGCGGGACAATTCCGCTTGATTACCCCCACCGCCTTATCTAGTTAGGGCGCAACCGAAAATTGGTCACGACTGGAGAACCAATATGAGCGATACCGAACCACGGGTTAAGAAGATTGTTGTTGAACACCTCGGTGTCGAAGAAGACAAGGTCGTCTCCGGCGCCTCCTTCATCGATGATCTGGGCGCAGACAGCTTGGACACCGTTGAACTGGTCATGGCCTTTGAAGAAGAATTCGGCGTTGAGATTCCTGACGACGCTGCCGAGACAATCCAGACGGTGAAAGATGCCGTCGATTACCTCGACAAACACAAAGCCTAACAGCGGGCTTTCGATGGCCCTGCGTTTGGCAGGGCCATTTGCTTTGCATCAATCAAAGCAAATACCGTCTTTCCAGCCGTTCGCTGGTTTTCACTGAAAAGACGCAGCAGGGTCGGCGGGTTTGGGCTGAGCTGGTCAGCCCGCACATTTTTCACACATCAGTCGGACGAGGGCAGCCATGAGGCGCGTTGTCGTAACAGGCATTGGAATGGTGTCGCCTCTCGGCGGAACCGCCGAAGAGACGTGGAAAAACATTCTTGCAGGCCAAAACGCTGCCAAGCGGGTCACCGACTTTGAGGTCGACGATCTGCCTGCAAAAATTGCCTGCCAGATCCCTTTGGGCGATCAGGCCGAAGGCAAATACAATCCAGACGACTGGATGGAGCCAAAGGAGCAACGCAAGGTTGATCCCTTCATTGTCTATGGCATCGCGGCGGCAACGCAGGCGCTCAGTGATGCCGGTTGGCACCCAAAGTCAAACGAAGATCAGGAGCGTACGGGCACCCTCATCGGGTCTGGTATCGGCGGCCTTCAAGGCATCGAGCAGACTTCACTTTTGTTGGCAGAGCGCGGCCCCCGCCGCGTGAGCCCGTTCTTTATTCCAGGCCGGTTGATCAATCTGGCATCGGGTTATGTATCCATCATGCACGGCCTTAAGGGGCCGAACCATTCTGTGGTGACGGCCTGCTCCACGGGTGCGCACGCCATCGGCGATGCCGGGCGTTTGATCGCGCTGGGCGATGCGGATGTGATGGTGGCGGGCGGTGCGGAGTCCCCCGTGTGCCGCCTGTCGCTGGCCGGTTTTGCCGCCTGCAAGGCACTATCCACTTCCTTTAACGATGAGCCGGAAAAAGCCTCCCGTCCGTGGGACGAGCAGCGCGATGGCTTCGTGATGGGCGAAGGCGCCGGTATCGTCGTTCTGGAAGAGTACGAACATGCCAAGGCACGCGGCGCAAAAATCTATGGCGAACTGACCGGCTACGGCCTGTCGGGCGATGCGTTCCACATCACGGCCCCTGCGGAAAATCACGAAGGCGCTTTTCGCGCCATGAAGGCTGCCTTGAAGCGCGCCGAAATCGAGCCGGGCGAGATCGATTACATCAACGCCCATGGCACATCTACAATGGCCGATACCATGGAACTGGGGGCCGTTGAGCGTTTGGCGGGGGCTGCGGCATCCAGCCTGTCCATGTCGTCCACCAAATCGGCCATTGGTCATCTGCTCGGTGCGGCGGGTTCTGTCGAGGCGATCTTCTGCCTCTTGGCGATGCGCGATGGCATGGTCCCGCCCACGCTCAATCTTGATAAGACGGAGGGCGAGACTGCGATTGATCTCACCCCGCACAAGGCGGTGGCCAAGGAGATCAATACGGTGCTTTCCAACTCGTTCGGGTTTGGGGGCACAAACGCCGCCTTGGTCATGCGCAAAGTCTAGCAATTAGGGCCGGCCTTGCCCTCAAAACTTCCCCTAATGAGTTTGGGTATTTCCTTGGAATGGGGTGGTGCAGAGAGGTAACCCCCCGTCGTTTCGCCACAATGATTTGATTCCGTCTGGTGCGACGGGACGGCAGCCGTCGGGTCCATCCGTTCAATATGTGGTTTAGTGTGTTGAGAATTTCCTCCCTGTGACAAACAACAATTCAAAGTTAGCTTTTGGCCGCAATTCCAAGTCCGAGCGCAAGGCGGCCGCGCCTGCCACCCGTCGCGGTTCCGGTGGCATGTTGGTGCGTATATTCAGCTTCATGCTCACATTGGCCCTCATCGGGGCGGTGGCCGCCGTAGGTCTGGTGCTGCATGGTGACCGACAGTTCGATGAAGCGGGTCCGTTGCGGGAAGCGACGACATTTGAGGTGCCGCGCGGCGCGACGTTCACGTCGATCATTCCCGGACTGGAGCAGAAAAATATCATTCCCAAACAGAACATTTTGCGAGTGTTCTTGCGTGGTGTGCAGGCAAACGGCAAAGCCAGCGCCTTGAAGGCGGGCGAGTTCGCATTCAATCCAGGCATGAGCATGCGTCAGGTGATGACTGAACTCACAGAGGGACAGGCGATTGAATACCGTATCACCTTCCCCGAAGGCTGGACGTCACTGCGCATGTTAGAGCGTATCGCCGCCGACGAGACCTTAACTGGCGATGTTCCACCGGTGCCACCGGAGGGCTCCCTTTTGCCCAACACCTATTCCTTTGGGCGCAACACAACGCGTCAGCAAGCGGTTGAGCGTTTGATGGAAGCGCGCAACAAAACTGTCGAGCAGGTCTGGGCCACGCGCCAACCCGATCTGCCTCTCAAGTCTGCGGAAGAATTGGTGATCCTGGCGTCCATCATCGAAAAAGAGACCGGCATCGGCGGAGAGCGTGCGCATGTGGCGTCTGTCTTCGTAAACCGTTTGCGCAAGGGCATGCGACTGCAAACAGATCCCACCGTGATCTATGGAATCTGGGGCGGACGGGGAAAGCCCAAGGATCGGGGAGGGTTACGCCGCTCCGAACTGGACCGCGAAACCGCATACAACACCTACAAGATCAACGGCCTTCCGCCCACGCCAATTGCAAACCCCGGTCTTGCGGCGCTGCAAGCGGCAGCGAATCCATTGCAGACGGACGATCTTTACTTTGTGGCTGATGGCACCGGCGGGCACGCCTTTGCCAAAACGCTTCAAGAGCACAATCGCAACGTCGCCAATTGGCGTAAGATCGAAGCGCAGCGCAAACGCGACGCGCAAGACAAGCCTAAACTGCCCGCTACGTCGCAAACCCCTGCCGTTCCGTCTGATGGTGATGCCGAGGGCAATACCGGTCTGCGCCTGACCCCGGCCCCCGACACCCAAAGCACGGACAATTGAGCGTGCGCAGCATGACGGGTTTTGCCCGCCAGTCTGGCGAGGCTTCGCAGTCTTCATTCGCTTGGGTTTGGGAGTTGCGGTCGGTCAATGGCAAGGGACTGGACGTTCGGTTTCGATTACCGAACGGCTGCGAAGCGATTGAGCAAAGCGCCCGGAAATTGGTTGGAGCACATTTGGAGCGTGGAAACGTTCAAGCCGCATTGACCGTTTCCGGTGACGCTCTCTCTCCTGTACCGACGGTGAACGAGGCTGCCCTGCGCGCTGTTCTGGAAACAGTCGCCAAACTTGAAAACGAGCTTCCGAACCTCGCACCCACCAGTGCCGCTGATGTGTTGGGGCTTCGTGGGGTGATGGAAATGGCGACCACGCAATCCGGCACGTTCGCGGACACCCTCCCGATGGACGCGCTCTTGGCTTCGTTCGAGCAAGCGCTGATCCAACTGGTTGAGATGCGAACCACAGAAGGTGCATCCATAGCCAAAGCGTTAAGCGGCCAATTGAACAAGGTGGCAGAACTGCACATGGCGGCGGTGGAGGAACCGTCCCGCACGCCCGATGCCTTGCAACGCCGACTGCAGGAACAAATGGCCCGCGTGAAAGCCAATACGGTCGAGCTAGACCTTGATCGGCTTCACCAAGAGATCGCGCTGCTGGCAACACGGGTGGACATCCAAGAAGAGTTGGACCGGCTTGCGGCCCATATCGACGCCGCGCGGGAACTGCTGGCCAGCGATAAACCAATTGGTCGGCGATTGGAGTTTTTGGCGCAGGAGTTTAATCGCGAGATCAACACGATCTGTTCCAAGGCGCATTCCACAGCTCTGACGGAGATCGGCCTTGAACTCAAAGTGGTGATCGACCAGTTTCGCGAGCAGGCCCTCAACATCGAATGATCAAATCCATGATCGCGTCGCCATCGCAAGACAGCATTTCCATTGACCGCCGGGGCTTGATGCTTGTTCTATCGTCGCCCTCCGGCGCGGGCAAGTCCACGATCGCACGGCAGCTGCTTGGTGATGATGATGAGATGTCGCTCTCGGTTTCGGTAACAACGCGACCCCGTCGCAACAGCGAGATTGACGGGCGCGACTACCATTTTTTGAGCGAAGCGGAATTCATGCGTATCCGGGATGGCGGCGGCCTGCTGGAATGGGCGCATGTCCACGGTAACTACTACGGCACCCCGATTGAGCCGGTGCAGACCGCCATGGCGGAAGGCCGTGACATGCTCTTTGACATTGACTGGCAGGGTGCTTTGCAAATGTTTGAGCGGGCGCGGGCCGATATCGTCAGCGTGTTCATTCTGCCTCCCTCCATGGCCGAGCTGCGAGCCCGCCTGCAGCGCCGGGCCGAAGATGTGGAGGCTGTGATTGAGCAACGGCTCAAAAATGCGTCCGAAGAGATCAGTCACTGGCTGGAATATGACTATGTGTTGATCAACCAGGACCTCAACAAAAGCTTTTTGGAGGTGCAGGCGATTTTATGTGCCGAACGCCTGCGCCGCGACCGCCGTCTGGGTATGCACACATTCGTCAATACATTGCAGCTTTGACGTATAGGCCGGTGCTTAACCGGGCGTCTTAAGAGCATTGGCGAGAGCCACAAAGTCCTCCGTGGAGAGTTCTTCCGCCCGCTTTGTTCCCACCAGACCGGCCGCGTTCAACAGTGTCTCGCCCCCCAATGATTTGAGTGACTGCCGTAGCATCTTCCGCCTTTGGCCGAAAGCCGCCTGCGTGACCCGCAGCAGAACCTCCCGATCCACGTCTAACAGTTGCTGTCGTGGTTGCACCATGACAATGCTGGAGGTCACTTTGGGCGGAGGCCAGAAGGCCTCTGGAGACAGATCAAAAGCTGTGTCCACGTGACACCGCCAGTCACTCAAGACGCCAAGCCGGCCCCAAGCTTTGTCTCCTTGTGTGGCGCAAATGCGCTGGGCCACTTCTTTTTGGAACATCAGTGTCATGCCATCCCAAAAGGGCGGCCATACTTGGCTTTCCACCCATCCCGTGAACAGCGGTGTCGCAATATTGTAGGGCAGATTGGCCGCGATATGGACGCCTTTGCACTTATCTCCAAACGCACCCGTCTCCGCCAATACGGCTCGATGATCGACGCTGAGAGCATCACCCTCGTGGACCGTTACTCTTCCCGAATAAGCCTCGCCAATCTCATTAAGCGCGGGGATACAGCGCCTGTCCATTTCTATGACGACGACGTGCGCTGCGCCGTGGGCAAGCAGCGCCCGTGTCAGACCGCCTGGTCCAGGACCAATCTCAAGGACAGTTTTGCCTTCCAAAGGTCCGGCCACCCGCGCGATTTTTAGTGTTAGGTTGAGATCGAGAAGGAAGTTCTGGCCGAGCGCTTTCTTGGTGGCCAAACCATGTTTCTCGATCACATCACGCAGGGGAGGAAGGTCATCAATATGGCTCATGCGGGCGCGGGCGCCGGTGCCGATTGTGAGCTCATTGAAGCGACCTTGGAGTTGGCGTGCTCCTGGGAAACCATCTGCTGCGCCATGTGCAGTGCGGCCACGAAGCTGGAGGGGTCTGCCGCGCCTGTACCCGCGATGTCCAAAGCCGTCCCATGGTCGGGTGATGTGCGTATAAACGGCAGGCCCAGGGTCACGTTGACGGCCTCGTCGAAAGCGAGCGTTTTGGCCGGTATCAACGCTTGGTCGTGATACATGCACAAAGCAACATCATAGGTTTTGCGTGCGCGCGCGTGAAACATCGTATCTGCGGGCAGGGGGCCGGTCGCCGCCACGCCAAGTGCCTGGAGGCGCGCAATGGCCGGTTCGACAATGGCTTGATCTTCTTTGCCCATGGCCCCTTGTTCTCCCGCATGCGGGTTCAGGCCACAGATCGCAAGACGCGGTTTATGTATGCCAAAACGCTGTTTGAGGTCCCGATCCACGACTAATGCAGTCTCAACGATTGTGTAGGCGGTCAACATCTTCGGCACGTCGGCCAACGGAATATGAATGGTAACCGGCACGGTCTTTAGATCCGGCCCGACCAGCATCATGACCGGCACCGCGGAGCGGCTATCCGGCCAATGCTGCTGCGCAAGTTCGCCCAGATATTCAGTGTGGCCCGGATGGGTGAAGCCTGCCTCGTAGAGCGACTTTTTGTTGATCGGCAGGGTCACCACACCCGACGCATGTTCCAAGCGAACGGCCTTAACCGAACGGTCAATCGCTTCGATGACCCCCGATCCGTCACACGTGTTGCAAACACCGGGCTGGCCATCCAGAGCGTTTTTGAGGGGCACAACCTGCAGCGCCGAGCTTGACCTATCGAAGGCGTTTGGATGGTCGAGAATATTGATCACCAACTCCAACCCCACATGGGCCGCGCGGCGGTGTAACTGGTCAGGGTCGCAAAACAGGAAAAACGGTGGAAGGGCCTCAGCCCTCTTTTCCAGGGAGCCGTGCCATGCGGACAGAACCACATCTGGACCGATGCCTCCCGGTTCGCCGATGCTTACTGCCAGCGGCAGTGGTTTTGTCGTCATTTTGGGTGCACCATTGTCGCGGCCGCTAACGGCGCACGATCACCGCTTTGGCCTTCAAAGCCGCAAGGTACTTTTTGCCCTCGGCGGTTGCAGTGGCCTGCAAATCGTCCCCCTCAAAGATGGCGGTCGGGTCCGGTTCGGTCGTTTGGATACTGCGAGCTTTACACACGGCCAAGATTTCAATGCCTTTTTCAGTCTCCTTCACGGGTGTCATTTGTCCCGGCTGGGTCGCGCGAATGTCCTTGCGCCAACGTAGCGGCAGTTGGGCCGCCCGTACACGGCCTTGGTCGCGCACAGCGACTTCCCGCAGACCGGTCGCCTGCGTTCGAGCATTTTCGCAGCCGGTAAATTTCCGACGGAACTCCAATGCTTCGCGACGACGCACTTTCAACAACCGATTGCGATCTTCACGCGCCACGTTGAAGATCACCTGCAGCAGTGTGAACTCCTTTTCTTCGCGCACCTCTGCACCCGCCTCGGTTAACCACGGCTGTGCGTTTCGCTTCCTCGGGTTGGCCGCAGCGGCACCGGCCCGCTGCATGCGTGCGCCCACCGCTCGCTGCCAGCTGATTTGGGTGCGGATGTATTCTTTAAATTCGCGCGGGCTGACACCGCGTTGCGAAAGCACCTTTCCCATGCGCGAGACACTCAGCTTGTTGCGTTTCGCGAATCGGGCAAACGCCTGATCAACCTCTTGGTCCTTGGCGACGACGCGCAGGCGTTTGGCCTCCTGCATCTTCAAAGCTTCATCGATTAACTCTGTGCGGGCGACCGTGCGGGCGTTGCCCTTGACGCGGCGCAGGCGCACAAACGCAATCCGGCGGTTAATGGCACTGGTTGTGATGGGCTGTTTGTTCACTAAAACTGCGATCTTTGTGCCGCCGCGGGTGCTGATGGTTGCAACCTCGGGCACACCCTGCGTTACCGGCTGTTCGGCTGTTAGAGGCACAGGTGCGTTGGACCGTTCAAACGGATTGTCCACACTGGAGCAGCTGCCCAATGCGACCGAACCGGCCAACAGACCAACAATGGCAACCCATGCATTGGGGGTGCGTTTTGTATGAGAAGCCGGTTTCATCCAACAATCCCGCTTGTTTACCAACGCCATGAGGCGAATACAGTGCGCCTGACGTAACAAACCAACCGCTTCGGGTCAGCCTGTCATGACAGTCTTGGTTATCGGGCAAGAGTTGCCCAGTGAAAAGGTGTCGTCCCCGCGTTCAAACGTGTTGGTCTCACAATGCGGTAAAACCATGATCAGTTGGAAAACAGGTTATTGCTCTCAAACAGATCGGAGACATCATCATCAGTAATCGCCGCTTCCACCGACCCGAGGGTGCGAAATGACATTTGAATTTTTACGGACTGATCCACATCACCGCTCACCGAGCGCGTCTCGTTGAAGGCGAGCGAGAATGTGAAGCATTCGTCGTGATAGGACATGCCAATGGTGCCGTTTAACAGACGCCCGTCTTCAATGTCGTATTGAGCACCGATAAACGCTCTCCAGTTTTCGACGAACTGGTAGTTAATCGTGCCACCCAACTGATGCCGGTCATCGTCAAACGCGTAGTCCGGTTGTGCGGCAATGAACGTGTAATTGCTGGACAAGCTGAGCGTATCACTCGCGTAGGCCAGCAAAACGTCCGAGCGTTTTAGATCGGCGTCATGATTGTCCAGCCGCAACTCTGTGTTGAACAACAGACCGCTCGTGTGTGTTGCGCCAAACCCTGCCACAAAATCCGACACATCGGTCTCCAGCCCCGATTCCTCGCCTGTATTGGTCAGATCATCTTCGCGTGCATATGGATTGTCGCCAGCCAGATGGAAAGACTGGCCAACCAGCGCGTTGAGCGTGAAATCTGCGCCAAACTGGCCCGCGTACCGCAGGCCGAAATTCGCCCGCGTACCGCTCTCAATCCGGTCATAGCCCGAGAACTTATCGCGCTGCAGCAAGGATGATGAATCGAAAACCAGGCTCTGCGCGTCCTCGTTTGGCAGTGTCCCCTCAAACGCGAGATCAGGCCGCGCGTACACATTGGCGATGGGCTCAAAAACGTGGCTGCTGGTGGCTGTTCGCACCAAAACCGGATAGCGCGCTTCCAGCCCGGCGGTCGCCATGTAGCGGCCTTCGGCACCCGTAGTCAGCGTGTTATTCGTCACCTGCGTAGCCGAACTTGCAAACCCGCTTGTGCTGGTAAGGTCACCGCGCACGGTGGTAGAAGGGGTCAACATCAGGCCAATGGCGGAGGTAAAGGTCTTCTTCCAACCCAGTTCGGCTGAGGCCCGTGTGGTCTCACCATCAAAGCCGTAAGTCTTTAGATCGCTGGTGGGAGCAAAAGCGGTCGCGTTCGGGGCACTTAAGTCGTCGCGTTGCAGGCTGGTGAAGTTGACGTCCAGATTGATCTGGCCGCCGGTGCGTTGGCCGGTCGTGACGTAATTGTAGTCCAGCACCGGGCGCACCATCGCTTGGTTGCTCTGCCGTAGGAACGTGCTGTCAGGGTCTGTGTTCGTGTCGTTTTGAACGATGAACTGGTAGGCGGACAGATCAAAATAACTGCGATCGTTCAGGCCGCGCAGATAGATTTGATTGGTGATCTCGCGATCCTTAAAACCTTGCAGTCGGTAGGTGCGCGAAAAGTTATCATCGGTTTGCGCCAGCACGTTCCAGCCAAACGACCAGCGAGGGTT
Source organism: Pseudomonadota bacterium (assembly GCA_038746275.1). Classification (GTDB taxonomy): domain Bacteria; phylum Pseudomonadota; class Alphaproteobacteria; order Rhizobiales; family Rhizobiaceae; genus Pseudahrensia. The sequence continues at coordinate 157,132 of JBCDKS010000006.1, forward strand.
GATGACAAATCTACCCGTTGTGGCCGCCATGCCCCGGAAGGTCTTGCTGTTGTCCGGCGCAAACTCAAATGCATTGCGCTCTTGCTGGCTGATACCGGCGAGGCGCAGGGTGTACATCCCGTTTTCGAGACGCTGCCGCCACTCCGCATCACCCAAAAATCCTTGGCGCGTGTAGTATGCAGGGCGCAATGTCAGATCATGACTGGGGCCGGTCGCGAAAAAATAGGGTTGCCGATAGGAAAAACCCAACCGGTCTGCATATCCAATTACGGGTGTCAGAAACCCGCTTTGGCGTTTCACGCTTGGGTCGGCGTGCTTGAAATAGGGCAGGTAGGCGATGGACCGGCCGAACAGTTCAAACCGTGCCTTCTCATACGTAACCGTGCGCGACACGCCGTCGAGGATGACCTTTTCGGCCTTGATCTGCCACAGCGGCGGACGGTTGGGGCGCTTTTTGCAGGCCTCGCAGGCTGTGTAGACGCCGTGATTGAATACGGTCTTCTGCCCTTGGAACCGTTCAGCGCTTTCGGCGGCAAACCGGGTGTTGTCCGGCGTCTCAACGCGCAGAGCGTTGACAAAACCCTCGCCAAAATCGTTAGTCAGATCGATTTCGTCTGCAAAAATTTTGTTCCCGTTCGGCTCCAAAATTTCGACATTGCCAAAAGCCTTCACCCGGTTGGATTTTTGGTTGTACTCCACCCGTTGCGCCACGACTTTGTAGCCGTCATAGTCCAGCCGGACATTGCCAATCGCCGTCACTTTTTCCGCATCGTTGTCGTAGACGAGTTGGTCCGCCGTTAGCAGCAATTGGGCGTCCGGATTGGTCGCTGGCAGTTGCTGTGCGTGTGCCACACTTCCGGCAAGCGCTTGCAATTGCACCATCAAATCCGAAGATGTCGTCGGCTGCGTTGACCCACCGGCCAACAGGCCGGGTGCGGCCCATACACTGGCGGCCAAAACGCCGACCAGCGCTGTCGAGAACTTCTTGCGAGAGCAGGAAAGCACGGTCGTGCCGGCATCGGAGAGCGCAGGTCTATTAGAGGACGTTGGGCAAGCGTTGGATGTAGAAATCCTGTGGCGTCGGTCACGCGGCATGCAAAACGTGGAAGGAAAAGGCTTCATTCACCCATCCTCCAAGTGCAACAGCACTGAGATACCAATTAGACTTGCCACAAATGCGGGGGCCCAACCTGCCATGATCGGCGAGATAAGCCCGTTGCTCCCAAAAGTTAGCACCAGACGTGCGACTACATACAACACAAATCCGCTAACGACGCCAGCAGCAATCACCTTGGTGTTCTGGCCAAAACGCGCAAACCTTAACGACACCGTTGCGGCCAGTAAGACCATGGAAATAAACAATAAAGGCTGCGCCCAAAGCGAGTGCCATCGGGTGTCAAAAGGGGCTGTCGGCTTACCGTTTTCGCGCGCCTGTTGCCTATAGTCACCGATTTGCCACATGTGCATTTTGTCAACCGGCAAAAACCTCGAACGAAGCTCCGATTTTCGCAGTTGAACGGGCAAAATCTGGTTGGAAACGGGCACTGAGTCGCCGCCCGGTTCAAACCGGCTGGCATCGGAGAGAACGAACGTGGCCGATCCATTGTCTTGGATGATGTATTGGGCCTTGGCCGCGTCGTAGCGGGCCATCAGCGTATTGTCGGGCAGGTAGAGGTAAAACGAAACACCGGTCAGCGTCTGGCCGTTGTTTTCCGCCACGCGGGCCCGGATCAGCGTATCGCGCTCCCGTCCGCCAACGCGCAGCCAAAAGTTACGGGTCTGATTGGAAAAATTGGCCTTCACCCGCCCGAACGCAGCCGCCTCGCGCTGTTGCGAATTGGCCAAGCCATGGGCGGCGAGTGGATTATACACCACGCTGGCAAACAGGCCCAACAGTCCAGCGGTGATCGCAAGCGGTGCAAGAAATTGCCACACGGACACGCCGGAGGCTCTGGCCACCACAAGCTCCAACCGGCTGTTGAGCAACATCAATGAACCCGCCGCTCCAAACAGGGTGGCGAAGGGCAACACGTTCTCGACAAAAGAGGGCGCGCGCAAAGCGGCAATTTCAAAGATATCCCAGGCGGTTACCTCATTGTTGCGGCTCAGTTCGCGGGACAGTTCAATCATGTCCACAGCCACAACCAGCCCGACGAAAAGCATGAAAACAACTAAGACTTTGCGGGCAAAGTCTGAGGCCAAATAAAGACTAAGCGTGTGCCTGTTCATGCTGCACCGCCCCGTGAGGGTAGCAGGGACCGCTTGAGGGTCCTGTAACGCACCTGCGCCGCGCCAAACGCCTCTTTGATCCGGTTAAACAGCGCATCCACTTTGAGAGACAGCCGCTCCGGCATGGCTTCACGGTCTGTGGCCAACAAATATACGTTCAGTGCGATCAGGGAGAGCGGGATCGCCCATATCGGCCAAACTAACATCGGATTAGTGCGCAGGCTGCCTTCCAACACAATCGATATGGCGCGAAAAAAAACCACGCCGCCACAGGCTAGGAAGAACGCAAGGAATTGCCCTTGCCGATTGGAAATTGGATTGCCCACAAAGGACAACAAAACCAAACCGACCACCACCGCATACAACCCACCCGTCAACCGTGTGTGGAGTTCCGCCCGGTATCGCCCGGGGCGTTGTTTGTAGAGCGTATCATCGGCGCTGGGAAACATCAGGTTCCATGTGGGCACTTCCAACTGGCTGACGGAACGCCGTCGCCGGTCACCGGAAAAACTGGCGAGGTTGAACGCGTAGGAATCAAACCCGATTGACGAGAGCTGCTGCGTCTCATTGGTGAGACGTTGAATCTGACCTTCGCGGAGAACCAAAAACGTCTCCCCGTCAGACTTGGCGATTTCACCGCGCTTGGCCATGTAGGTCAGTGTTTCCGTTTCGCTGCGCCCGTCCAAAATGAACACCCCTCCAAGAGCGCCCCCGGGCAGTCTTTGGGCCACGTGGAAGGTGAGGCCTTTACCAATGTCTTGGAACGCACCTTCTTTTACGATCACAGAGACCAAGTCTGCCCGCACTTGGGTCACATATGTGCGCAACAGCGCCATGGATGCGGGTGCTATCCAAAGATGGAGCAGATAAATCACGAAGGCGACGGTGAAGCACAGCCCCAAAAATGGCCGCAACAACGTCATGCGGGACGCGCCGGATGTGTGCATGACCACCAGTTCAGAACCGGTGTTCAAACGCGTGATCGTCTGGGACAGGCCAATCATAAGCGCGATGGGCGCAATGGCAGCCGCCAGTGTGGGCACGCCCAGCGTCGTCATGAAGAGGAACGTGGCGATGCCTTGCCCCTTGCTCATCAATACGTCGACTTGCTGTACGGCGCGGATGATCCAGATCACGCCCAGCAGACCAAGCCCGGCTACGGTGACAGCGCCCAGAGCTTTCCAAAAGATGTAGCGTTCTAACTTGCCAAAAAACATAAGCTAACCGAACTGGCGTTTCGGTGTGCTGGAAGACGCGCCGTTCACCGGTTTAGGTGTTGCCAACCGACCGGCTTCTTTCGCAATAATTTTACACGTTTTTTGCACGGTTTGTTCATGACTCGTATTGGCTAACGACAGCCAAATAAACAGGGTTAATCATCGGTTTGCAGAGCGCGTTAGACCATAACATGTGTGCCCGCCGGTTTGGGACCTGTGAACGCAGATCGTGATCTCACAGGCGCTCCTGAACGGAGCGCGTGGCCGCAATGTGGCGCTTGGTTGTGCCAAGCGACCACAAGTAAACAGCAACGCCTTCACCGATGGTCTTTGGCGCCGTAAAACCGTTTACCGCAGATCAGGCAAGCGGCGAAGCCGTCACATTTACTTGTCCGCCCACACTGGGCAAGACTAGGCGCTAAATCGATTCCCCTTATTGTGCCGGTGTTTTACATGTCCACGCTTCTATCCATCTCCTTCAGCAGTGCAAAAACGCCCTCCGATGGCACACTCGTTGTCCTCACAAATGCGGAACACGCATTCGGGCCCGCTGCTGCCGTGTTGGACTCCGACGGTGTTCTGACACGGGCGATGACAGCTGCCGAGTTCAAGGGCGGTTTGGCCAAGTCCGTAACGCTCATCACACCGGCCGGCACCGATTTCGACCGCATCATCATTGTAGGAACGGGCAAGGCCGCGCCGGAAGAATATGAGTGGCTCAAGATCGGTGGAGCCACAATGGCCGCTCTGGGTAAGGTGGAAAAAGCCGCCATAATGCTGGAAATGCCAAGCATGGCAGACGGTGATGAAACCAAACTGGATCCGGCCCATCAGGCAGGGTTCGCCCAAGGAATGGTGCTCAGCGCTTACCGGTTTGATCAATATAAAACGCCCAAAAAGGACGAGCCGAAGAAAAAAGCTGCCAAGATCACTCTGATCACGCCGGATGCCACGGCCGTTCGCAAACACTGGAGCGCGGCCAAAGGCGTGGCCGAAGGCGTTATGCTGGCCCGTGATTTGGTCAATGAACCTGCCAACGTGCTCAATCCTGTGGAGTTCGCCAAGCGTGCCGCGAAGCTTGAAACTTTAGGATGTGATGTCGAAGTCCTTGATGAAAAAGCGATGCGCAAGCTCAAGATGGAGGCGCTGCTGGGCGTCTCTCGCGGTTCGCGCAACCCGCCGCGCATGGCCATTATCCAGTGGAACGGCGGCAAGAAAAAAGATAAGCCCGTCGCCTTTGTTGGCAAGGGCGTGACCTTTGATACCGGTGGCATCTCCATCAAGCCCGCAGGCGGCATGGAAGACATGAAGGGCGATATGGGCGGCGCTGCTGCGGTCACCGGTCTGATGCACGCACTGGCGGCCCGCAAGGCCAAGGTCAATGCAATCGGCATCATCGCCTTGGTGGAAAACATGCCCGACGGTGATGCGCAACGCCCCGGCGACATCGTTAAATCGATGTCCGGTCAGACCATTGAAGTGCTTAATACTGATGCCGAGGGACGCTTGGTGCTGGCGGACGCGCTTTGGCACTGCAAAGAAAAGTTCGATCCCCAGTTCATGATCAATCTGGCGACTTTGACCGGCGCCATCCTTGTCGCTCTGGGCAACCATCATGCGGGTCTTTTCTCCAACAACGATGACTTGGCGACCGAGTTGTCAACGGCTGGCCTGACCACGAAGGAGAAGGTGTGGCGCATGCCGCTGGGGCCGGAATACGACAAAATGATCGATTCCAAAAATGCTGACATGAAGAACATCGGTGGCCGCTTTGCCGGGTCCATCACAGCCGGGCAGTTCTTGCAGCGCTTCGTTGGAGAGACACCGTGGGCGCATCTGGACGTGGCCGGCACGGCCATGGGCTCACCGCAAAATGAGATCAGCAAGACTTGGGCATCCGGTTTTGGGGTGCGCTTGCTGGACCGTTTGGTGGCTGACAACTACGAAAAATAGGGCGCGAACAAAGCGGCCAGATTACCGGTTTTTGCGCAGCCAGATGCTCTGGCGGTAAGTCAGGAGACCTGTTTTGTAGGTTTCCATGGCGGTCTTGTAGAGCAGTTTATGTTTTTCAAACGTGTTGGCTGAAATGCGGCGGCGTTTGAGGTCCCGCAATTTGGCGCGGGCAAACCGTACCATTTGGCGGCGATTGCGTTCCAGTGACCGGCGAAACGCCTCACGGTCGTCCCCATTGGCCACCAGCCGTTCAACCAGACCTCTGTCACTGATAGCGCGGCGACTATCCGGGTTTGCCATAGCCCGCGTAATCGTCTCGCGACCTGTGCCACACTCAATGCGAACGCCATCCAACTGGCACAAGGGAGCAGGTGTCGTCTCCGATGCGATGGATCCATTCATCCCGCCCAAGAGCGCGGCGCTTAAGATCAAAGCTGAGGCTGATGTGGGCCGTATCGCAACTCGAAAAGCTGATGCAAGTGTGTGAATGCGGGTCAAAATATCGTTCCCCAAGACGTCAAAACCGCACCATGCGTGCGAACGGCTCTCAATCAACACGGGAGGGCATGGCTTGTAAATGCCGATTGCCGTTGAAAACGTCTTGCCCGTCAGCCCGATAATCCGCCACAACAGCGCCATGACCGAGATCCTGTTCTACCATCTGACGGAAAGCCGTCTGGACGATGCCTTGCCTGGCTTGGTGGAGCGCAGTCTGGATCGGGATTGGCGCGTGGTGGTGCAGGCGGGCCATCAAGAAACGTGCGCCCGTTTGGACGAGCATTTTTGGACGTTCCGGGATGACAGTTTCGTGCCCCACGCCATCGCAACCCAAAGCGAAAATGACGCCAAACAACCTGTCTTGCTAACCACCTCCAGCGACAATCCAAACGGTGCCCATGTGCGGTTTTTGGTGGACGGGGCGGAGCCTTCCTCAACGGATGGCTATGAGCGCATCGTGATCATGTTCGACGGCCACGACATGGAAGCCGTGTCTGCCGCGCGCACCCACTGGAAGGCTCTCAAAAGCGACAGCCACACGCTCACCTACTGGCAACAGGACGGTGGGCGCTGGGTGAAGAAGGCCTAAGAGCCGTTTCCGTTCAATTGGAATCGTTTGAGCGAAAGAAACCGCTTTGAAACAATAAGCTAGAGGAAGTCAGTGCTTCAAAGGAGTAATGATCGGCTCTAGCCAACAGCCTCGCTCAACTCCAGCCACTCTTCCTCCACCTCTACCAAACGCCGTTCGAACTCTGCCTTTTTGGTGGCGATATCGCGGATGCGTTTGGCATCGCGCTCGGTGGAGGCCTGCGCTAGCAGTTTGTTGAGTTTGGTAATTGCTTCTTCGGCCTTTTTCATCACGCCTTCAAGTTGGGTGATGCGCTTGCGGGTATCAGATTCTGACAGTCGTTTTTGTGCGTTCTGTTTGCGTTTGTCGGCAGACTTGGCGTTGTCTTTCTCCTTCGTAGTCACCTCGGCCTCTGCTTCCTTCAACCCGCTTTTAGGCGAGCCGGGGCCTTTGAGAATCAGGCGGCGATAGTCTTCCAGATCACCGGAATACGGCCCCACCGTGCCTTCGTTCACAAGCCAAAGCCGCTCTGCGCTGGCCTGCACCAAATGCCGGTCATGGGAAATCAGGATGACAGCGCCTGAAAAATCGTTGAGCGCCATCACAAGGCTTTCGCGGGTCTCAATGTCCAGATGGTTGGTCGGCTCGTCGAGGATCAGCAGATGCGGTTGGTGGAAGGTGCACAGCCCCAACAGTAGCCGTGCTTTTTCACCGCCGGAAAGCGCCTTGGCTTTGGTGTCCATCTTTTCAGCACCAAGGCCCATGCGGGCAACCCGGCCCCGCACTTTCGCTTCCGGCTCGTGGGGCACAAGTTTGCGCACGTGATCCACCGGTGTTTGCTCCGGTATCAGATCATCCAAATTGTGTTGCGCAAACATTGCCACCCGCAATTTGTCTGCCCGTGTGCAACGGCCGGTCAACACGTCGAGACGGCCCGAGATAAGCTTGGCAAAAGTGGATTTCCCGTTTCCGTTTGCACCCAACAGGGCAATGCGATCATCCGCGTCGATGCGCAGGTCCATGCCGCCGATGACGGCCTTGCCAGCCTCATAGCCGGTGGAGGCTTTTTCCATGTTGATGATGGGGGAGGCGGGTTGTTTTTCCGGCGAGGGAAAGTGCAGGGGGGCGACAGCATCTTCCACCACAGCCGCCACCTGGCCCATGCGTTCCAGCGCCTTGATGCGGCTTTGCGCTTGCGTGGCCTTGGAGGCCTTGGCCTTAAAGCGATTGATAAAGGCTTCCATATGGGCGCGCTTGGCGTCCTGCTTGGCCTTCATCTTGGTTTGCAGCGCCAGCCGTTCCGAGCGCGTCTTCTCGAAGAAATCGTAATTGCCTTTGTACGACGTCAACTTGCGATGTTCGAGATGCACAATCGTGTTGCAACAGGTGTTCAGCAGGTCACGATCGTGGCTGATGATGATGACCGTATGCCGGTAGCGCGCGATATAGTTCTCCAGCCACAGCGTGCCTTCCAGATCGAGATAGTTTGTCGGCTCGTCGAGCAGCAAGAGGTCTGGTTCGGAAAATAAAACCGCCGCCAGCGCCACGCGCATCCGCCACCCGCCGGAAAAATCTGAACACGGTTTGAGCTGCGCTTCCGCATCAAACCCCAATCCGTGCAGGATCGCACCGGCCCGCGCCTCCGCAGAGTGGGCCTCAATGTCTGCCAAGCGCGTGTGGATGTCGGCAATACGCTCCGGCTCCGTCGCGGTCTCGGCTTCGGCCAGCAGCGCTTCCCGTTCTGTGTCGGCTTCCAGCACGGTTTGCAGCAGGGTCTTGTCATTGCCCGGCGCTTCCTGCGCCACCTGCCCAATGCGCATACCACGCCGCACTTCGATGGAGCCGGTTTCGGGCCCGTAGTCCTTTGTGATCAGCTTAAAGAGGGTCGTTTTGCCGGTGCCGTTGCGCCCCACAAAACCCACGCGCGCGCCCGCAGGCACCACCATGGAGGCGTTCTCCAGCAACAGTCGCCCTTGCATGCGAAAGGTAAGATCAGAAACGGTCAGCATGCGCGGCTTGTGGGGGAAGCCATGAAAGTTGGCAAGAGGTTATGACACTTGAGATGCGTGGATAGCCCGTCCAGCCTTGCGCACTTTCATCAGCAGCCAACCGGCGATGGCGATATTGACAAAGTTCCAGGCGATGCCGTTCCAGAAGGCGAGTGTGTAGCTTTGGGCTGCGTCGTAGATCGCGCCCGACATCCAGCCGCCCAAGGCCATGCCCAAGATTGTGGCCATGATGACGAAGCCAACCCGCGCTCCGGCTTCCCGGGCGGGCATGAGCTCGCGCACGATGATGGCGTAGGAAGGCACGATGCCGCCTTGGGACAGGCCAAAGATTAGGCTGACCACATAGAGTGACGTGAGGCCTTCAAACGGCAGGTACAAAAACAGCGCGATGCACTGGGCTGTAGAGCCGATGAGCAGTGTCATCAACCCGCCCACCTGATCGGCCACCATGCCGGAGATGAGCCGCGAGATCACACCGCCCAAGAGCATTATGGAGAGCATTTGTCCGCCCACGGCGGGGCCGTAACCAAGGTCTATGCATAGGGCAACTATGTGAACCTGCGGCATGGACATGGCAACGCAACAGGCGACACCCGCCACGGCAAGCAACCATTGAAGTGCTCTTGGAGACAGACCGCTGGCGGCGGACGCGATGGCCGAAGCGGCGTCGGCACGTGCGGTCATAGTTTCAGACACTTTACGGCGCAAAAACAGCGATAGCGGTATCATGACGGCCAGTGTTGTTACGCCCAGCACCACATAGGCACCGCGCCAACCATGAGATGCCAAAACGGGCACCAATATGAAGGGCCACAGCACGCCGGACAGGTAGTTTCCGCAGGCGGCAATCGCTACGGCAATGCCTCGCCGGGTCATGAACCACAGGGATATTTCTGCGATAAGCGGGCCGAAACAGGCCGCTGTGCCCAGCCCAATGAGAAAGTGAAGCAAAGTCACCATCGCCATGCTGGGGGCGAGGGCAGACAGGAAATATCCAAGCCCGCACACCAGCGCCGCGCCGATGAGAGAGAAGGTAATGCCGTACCGGTCCACCGCGCGCCCGATGACCAGATTGCCGACGGCAAAGCCCACCATGGTGAGCGTGTAGGGCAGGGTGGCGTCGGCGCGGGCGACGCCAAACTCTGCCTGAACAGCCGGTAGCAAGAGGATCACAGCCCACATGCCCGCATTGCCCACGGTGGCGATGACAAGCGAAAGAATCAGCCGCCCCCAGGAATAGGCCGTGTCGAACTCACTGTTGGGATTGGCCGATTGGGTCTGCGTATTAGTGCCCGCAGGAGTTGTTGTGTCTGGTGCGGTCATGGTGCGCGTACACTTGCACGTTTGTTGACGAGAACGATCCCGATCGCGACCAAAACCAGCGCCAACACAAGCCGTGGCCCCACCGCTTCATCCAAGATAAGCCAGCCAAAAAACACACCGAACACGGGGGCCAAAAAGCCAAAGCTCGCCATATCGGAGGAGGGGTAGCGGGCGAGCAACCAAAACCAGCCGGCAAATCCAAAACTCACAATGACCACCACCTGAAACGAGAAGATCGCGGAGTGGTGTGTCTCAAACTCCCGAACCAGCGGTCCAAACAGCGGGGCGACCAAAAGCACGACCGGTGCAGATATCGCAAGTTGATAGACCAATTGCATGTGTGGGGTGGACCGAGACAGATGGGTGAGCCGTGCCGATAAGGCGATGCCCGCCCACATCATCGCGCCCACGAGACACATCAGATCACCCAAAAGCGCATAGGGCGATGCCGTGGCGGACTGGTCCATCAGCGCAACCACCACACCCGCCATGGCTAAACCCAGGCCTGCCGTGCGGACCCGTGTCAATTGCTCACCGGGAATCAAAAAATGCGCTGCCAGGGCCACCCAAAACGGCATGGTGTAAAAGAAGATCGAGGTGCGGGCGACAGTCGTGTAATCGAGCGCTAAAAACAGCAAAATGAACTCGCCGGCAAACAAGAGGCCGCACAGTACACCGCCCAAAAGCGATCCATCGCGGATCGACAGTTTTGAGCGCATGGCCAGCGCCACCAGGATCACGATGGGCAGGGCCAGCAAGGAGCGCAGTCCGGCCTGAAACACCGGTTGAAGCCCCGTGTTCATGATCTTGACCAGAACCTGATTGAGCCCCAGCAGCCCGGAAAACGTGACCAGCCAAAACGCGCCAAACGCGTCTATCCGTTCCTTCCGCTCCAGCACTTAAACCCCAAAACGCGTCCGCAAAAACCCTTGGTGCCAGCGATAGGGCTTTCCGTGCGTCGCGTCCATGCACCATCTGGCTTGCCCCCATCAGTCCGCAGCATGCCTTTTTGATCGTGATCGTCCGTGATACGCCGTCGCCAAACCACCTTGCAGGCCAAACCATGTCCATGAAACTCTACGAATTGTGCAGCGCTGATCCGGCGCATCTTTTTAGCCCCCATTGCTGGAAAACCCGCATGAGCCTGGCTCACAAAGGGCTGGATTTTGAAACGATCTCAACCCCTTTCACCGGTATTGCCGGTGTTGAAGGCGGGCCAGCGCGGCGTGTGCCCGTATTGCGCGACGGAGAGACCGTAATCGAAGAAAGCCTGGAAATCGCGAAATACCTCGACGCCACCTATCCCGATGCACCAAGCCTGTTGAAAGGTGAGGGCGGGGCAGCACTGACGGAACTGGTCATCACCTGGTCGCAGACGCAGGTGCATCCAGCCGTTGTCAAACTGTGCCTGATGGACATTTTTAATGCACTGGCACCCGAAGATCAGGCGTTTTTCCGTACCACTCGCGAAAAGGTATTTGGAAAATCGCTGGAAGAGTTTCAGGCTCAGTTCGATCAAGACGACAATTCCGGTCTGATAGCTTCGCTTATGCCTTTGGAACTAATGCTCAAGAAACAACCGTTCATAGGTGGGGCGACGCCGCTGTTTGCTGACTACGTTGTGTTCGGCCCGTTGCAATGGTTGCGCACCTGCGCACCCCGCGATGTGATGCCAAAGGACAGCGCGGTGGCAGATTGGTTCGAACGTCTGCTGGACATGTATGACGGCGCAGGCCGCAAGGTCCCGGCCGCTTTGGCGGCTTAAAGCACGTCCAACGCAGTGATCAGTCATGCGCGGGTTTGGGACGGCATGACCATATGGTCGATCTCGAAGTAGCTTTCAGCATTCAGCGCTTTGCCGCGTTCTGCTGTGCCACCAACTAGGGCGGTTCACAATTTGATTGAACCGCTCGGTTGCGAAGAGCAACCTGGCGCTTATGCGCCGCCTCTCCCCACCTAGGGTCGCGAAGGTCTCCTGAGGCCGACAGCGTGAGCGCCACAACTGGATGGATTCTGTCAAAGACAGAAATGATCCAGGTCATGGAAAAACGGCGTTACAGCTGTCTTCGTCCTCACACGCGGCAAGCTGCTCACGGAAACCGGGGCGCACCGTACTTTCCAGGCTCATCGCGCTAAAAGTGCCGGCGGGCCATGAGATGGTCAAGTCGCTGGCATGCAATCCGCCACCCCCGATTGCCCGGGCCTTGCGGCAGAAGGGGCATGGGTCTATAGGCTCGCCAATTCTCCCACGTGTCTCAATCAGGAACTTTTTCGATGGCTATCGAACGCACCTTTTCTATGATCAAGCCGGACGCCACAGCGCGTAATCTCACTGGCGCGATCACCGCCAAACTTGAAGAGGCGGGCCTGCGTGTCGTCGCTTCCAAGCGCGTCCACATGTCTTTGGCGCAAGCGCAGGGCTTTTACGCCGTGCACAGCGAGCGCCCGTTTTTCGGTGAACTGACCGAATTCATGTCCTCCGGCCCAACCATCGTACAGGTTCTGGAAGGCGAAGGTGCCATCGCCAAAAACCGCGAAGTCATGGGTGCCACCAACCCTGCTGAAGCTGCCGATGGCACAATCCGCAAAGAGTTCGCCCTGTCCTTGGGTGAAAACTCCGTCCACGGTTCCGACGCCCCGGAAACCGCCGCAGAAGAAATCGCCTACTGGTTCAGCGGCATCGAAATCGTCGGCTGACGCTACCAAGCAAGAAATCAAGAAAAGCCCAGGAAACCGCTCGGTTTCCGGGGCTTTTTTTGTTCGTTTTGCCCTTGCGGAGCATACGATTTGGCGCTGCAATAGTGATCTTAGGGGCGCTTTACAGACACCAATGGGAGACCAAAGAGATGTCCAATCTTTATCGTTTTGCCGGACTCTTTGTTGCCAAGGCACTCTGCATCAGCCTGTTTGCGTTAGGTGGCACAGTTGCAACGACGCAGAGAGCTGAAGCTTGCAACGGCGTCGTGCGGGGGCTCAGCACAGTGTATCGGCCCAGCCGGAACTCAGGCTTTTTGGCTGTGCGCACCGGGCCGGGCACGGGCTTTCGCAAGATTGATGAAATTTTCAATGGACAGCGCGTTTGGGTAAACAACCGCAGCGGCCGTTGGGCCTTTATTTCCTACAATGGCCGGTCCGGTTGGGCCTTTGGTCGCTGGATCCGCATCCGTTGCTAAAGGTTTAGTCTCACGCTTGAAGAGCTTTGAAACGGCTCAGACCGACCAACGTTTCTTTGCAGCATCATCGCTCTCGCGTGCATCCACCCAGTCGCCGGATGCGCCGTCTGCCGCATGTTCTTTTTTCCAGAACGGAGCATCGGTTTTTAGATAGTCCATTATGAAACGCGCAGCGTCGAAGGCTGCGTCGCGGTGTCGGCTTGTTGCAATGATGCCGACGATCTGTTCGCCCGGTGCCAGTTTGCCGTAGCGGTGCAGGATGGTCAGCGCATCGACGGGCCAGCGCGCGGCGGCCCGGTCGGCGAGGGCGGTGAGCTGCTTCTGCGCCATTCCAGGATAATGCTCCAGTTCCAATGCGGAGAGCCGCCCTTCTTCGCCACGGCAAAGGCCAGTGAATGTCGCCACTGCCCCGACATCAAAACGCCCCTCGGTGACCTGATGGGTCTCTTTCGCCATGTCAAAGTCGTCGGCTTGCACGCTGATGCGGATTGCTGGGCGCGTGTCAGGCTCGTCCACCACAGCGCGATCAACCACCCGTCATCGGTGGGAACAAAGCGATCTCCCGCGCCGCGCCGATGGGCGCGCTGTTCTCCACATGCTCTTGGTCCAAGGCCACACGGATGATGTCTGGAAACTCTAAGGCCGCTGCGTAGCTCTCGCCCCGTGTTTGAAGCCAAGTCATCAATTCGCCAGCAGTAACCACATGCTCTGGCAGGGTCACCGTTTCTTCTCCAACACCGATGCGCTCCCGCACCCATGAGAAATAAACCAGTTTTACCGCATCCGGTTCACTCATGTTGCACCATCCTGCCCATCGTCTGTCGGAATCATATGCTTGAGGCCGTGCCGGAAATAATCATAGCCTGTGATTAGCGTTACAATGGCAGCCACCCACAGCAGGCCAATGCCGATTTGCGTGCAATAGGGGAAGATTTTGTCCCCCGCCGGGCCTGCCAACAGGAACGAGACCGCCACCATCTGGAGTGTGGTTTTCCACTTGGCCAGTTGGGAGACGGGCACGGCCACTTTCACGTCGGCGAGGAACTCCCGCAGGCCGGAGACAAGAATTTCGCGGGTCAAGATCACGATGGCGGCCCAAATCGTCCAGCCAGCAATGGTCCCGTCAGCAGCAAGCAGTAGAAGACACGCGGAAACCAGCAGCTTGTCAGCAATCGGGTCCAACATTCGGCCCAGGGCCGACGTCTGTTGCCATGAGCGGGCCAGATATCCATCGAAAAAATCCGTCACGCTGGCCAGCACGAAAAGACCGAGCGCGGACCAACGCATGAGGTCGGAGCTTTTGCCACGCTCTTCAAGATCAAAACACAGCACGACAAGTGGCACGATCAGGATACGGGCATAGGTGAGCAGGTTGGGAACACTCCACGGACCTGCCTGCCGTTGCGGGCGCCGTGTGGCCGCTGCGCCGACGGCCGGTTTAGACAAGGGTGCATGCTCACTCATGGGAAAGTGAAAACCCATCCAGCCAACAAATTCAACCATCGGTTTCAGTTCAAATCCGTGAGATGGCGTCCGTCCGCCAGTTTATCCCTTTTGGCGGGCTCAAAAGCGGGCGCAAATGACGCAACTGTCATCGGCAAGCCGGATCGCTGACCAGTACGTTCTCGTTACGACAACGGTGTTTTAAGGCATCTCAGATACCTTTTTTCGTGTTCGGTTTGGGTACTGCCACACCGCCACAAACCAAGGGGGCTTTCGTGGATCGGTTTGAGAAAAAGGGTATGGAGGAAAAAGGCCTCTCTCACGTCTTCGCGGCCTTCGGTTACTCCATGGACGGTCTGCGCATCCTGCTCAAGGAAGAGGCCGCACGCCTCGAACTCGTTATGTGTGGCGTATCCATCATCCTGTTTTGGCTCGTGGGGGCAGGGGCGCTGGCCTATGCGGGTCTGCTCTTTTTGCTGTGCATTATCTTGACCGTGGAAGCGCTCAACACGGCCATTGAGATGATTGTCGATCGGATCTCTCCGGAACAATCCGAATTTGCAAAGTTCACCAAAGATCTGGGGTCTTGCGCCGTGTTTTTCATGTTGTTGGCCCATGGGGTCTATGTGGCAGCGGTGGTGTTTTCCAACCTGGGTTGGATTGCCTGGTAGGCGCGTCCGCGTCAGAGCAGTTCCCGTTTAAACGGAACCGTTTGAGCGAAAGGAACCGCGTTAAACAACAAGCGAGAGGCAATGAGCGCTTCTAAGAAGCGGTGACTGGCTCTAGCCCTTTTGAAAATGATCGAAAATCGTCTGGGCCATGCGCTCTGACACGCCCTCGACAGCCATCAGGTCTTCTATAGCAGCACGACCCACGGCCTTTGCACTGCCAAAGTGGTGTAGGATTGCGCGCTTGCGCGTCGGGCCAACGCCTGGAATTTCGTCCAACGGATTTTTCAGCGTGTCTTTCTTGCGTCGTGCCCGGTGGGTGCCGATGGCGAATCTGTGAGCCTCGTCGCGCAGCCGCTGAATAAAATAGAGTGTCGGGTCCCGCAGCGGCAGGGAAAAGTCTGGCTTACCGGGTTGGAAAAACCGTTCACGCCCCGCATCGCGATCCGGCCCCTTGGCCACACCCACCAAATTGACCCGGTCCGTGAGACCCAATTCGTCCATCACTTCTTTGACGGCAGACAGCTGACCCGCACCACCGTCGATTAACACCAGGTCGGGCCAAGGTGGCAGTGTGCCATTGGCTTGCGCGTCTGCATTTCCATTGGCCTCGTCCTGGGCGCTGCCATGCTCTTTTAACAAGCGGGCGAAACGGCGTGTAAAGACTTCCCGCATCATCCCGTAGTCGTCACCCGGGGTGAGGTCTTCGTTCTTGATGTTGAATTTGCGGTAATGGGTTTTGGCAAAACCGTCAGGACCAGCAACGATCATGCCGCCAACCGCGTTGGTGCCCATGATGTGGGAGTTGTCATAGACTTCAATCCGTTGCGGCACTTTATTGAGGCCAAAGACTTCCTGCACGCCCGCAAGCAGTTTGGTTTGGGTTGCGCTTTCAGCCAGTTTTCGGCTCAGCGCTTCTTTGGCGTTGCGCATCACCTGTTTTATGACATCGCGTTTCTCGCCCCGTTGCGGGGTTGCCACAGTCACTTTCTTGCCAGCCTTGGCGGTCAGTGCCTCTTCCATCAGGTCGCCCTCGGCGATTTCGTGGGACAAAAGCACTGATCTCGGGATCGGTTTGTCATCGTAAAACTGTGAAATGAACGCGGTGAGCACTTCCGGCGCTTCAAAGCTTTTATCCGCACGCGGAAAGTACGCCCGGTTGCCCCAGTTTTGACCGGTACGGAAGAAGAATACTTGAACGCAAAACTGCCCGCCTTCCTCATGCACGGCAAACACATCCGCCTCGGTGATCGTTTGCGGATTGATGCCTTGATGCCCTTGCACATGCGACAGCGCCCACAACCGGTCGCGATAGATCGCTGCGGTTTCGAAATCCAAGTCCTCGGAGGCCCTTTGCATCCGCTGCGAATAACGGTTGGTCAGCTCTTTGGACTTGCCGTTCAGGAAGTCCTTCGTCTGCTGCACCAGTTCTGCATAGTCTTCCTTCGATATCTCACCGGTGCAGGGGGCTGCGCAGCGCTTGATCTGATATTGCAGGCACGGGCGGGTGCGCGCGGCGTAAAACGAATCCGTGCAGGTGCGTATTAGGAAGATGCGCTGCAAAACGTTGATCGTGGTGCCCACCGCGCTGGCACTGGCAAACGGGCCGAAGTAAGCGCCTTTGCGGTTCCGTGCCCCCCGGTGTTTGAAAAGGCCCGGTGCATCGTGATCAGTGGTCAGCAAAATATAGGGAAACGACTTGTCGTCGCGCAACAGCACGTTAAAGCGCGGGCGCAGCCGTTTGATCAGATTGGCTTCCAGCAGCAAAGCCTCGGTTTCCGTGCTCGTGGTCACGAATTCCATGGCAGCGGTTTCAGCGATCATCCGCGCGGTGCGGTTACCGCCGTGGCCGACGCCGCGTGCATAGTTCGACACGCGGTTTTTCAGATTTTTCGCCTTGCCCACATAGAGCACATCGCCGACGCGGTTCATCATTCGGTAAACACCGGGCTTGGGCGGCAAGTGTTTCACCAAATCGCCGATGACCTCGGCGCCGGTCTTGTCCGAGGGCGGGACGGTCTCTTCCCACATCACATCGCCGGAATCGCGCGGCTTAGCCCGCTTCACCTCCTCGGGCGACGGCTCTTTTGGCTGTGATGCTGCGGAATCGGTCATTTCTCCATTATAGGAGGGCCGGTCAGTTTTTGGGATAGGACACGTGTGCCTGAATTGATCGGCGATTGCCGGGCACCTTAAAAAGCTATTCTCTGATCATTTGGTCCGGTGTTTCCCAAGCCAAGTGTTGCCCGCCGTCCAAGGCAATCATTTGACCTGTTACGGAGTTCGCCTGTGCAAGGTAAAGCACTGTCTTTGTGAATTCATGCAGGCTTGGTCCGCGTTGCAGTGGCACTGCGGCCACCTGCGCATCGAAGTCTTCTTGCTGTTGGCGTGGGCTTGGCAGGGTGGGCCCGGGGCCGATTGCGTTCACCCGTATACGGGGCGCAAGCGCCTGCGCCATGGTCTGCGTAGCAGCCCATAGGGCGGCCTTGGACACAGTGTAGGAGGTAAAGTCCGGCGTCATCCGCCAGACACGCTGGTCTATGATATTGACAATCAACCCGTTGGAATTTGCTGGTAGGGCGGCGGCGAACAGGCCGGAAAGACGCACCGGTGCTTTGACATGGACATCAAAATGGGTGTCCCACAACGCCTCGTCAAAAGTATTGAGGCCATCCCGTTGAAACACGGAC
Organism: Pseudomonadota bacterium; assembly: GCA_038746275.1. GTDB lineage: Bacteria > Pseudomonadota > Alphaproteobacteria > Rhizobiales > Rhizobiaceae > Pseudahrensia. The sequence goes on from JBCDKS010000006.1 coordinate 174,903, forward strand.
GCATTATTAATCAGAAGTCCAACCGGCCCAAAGGTTCGCGCAAGGTCAGGTAATAAGCGTTCTGTCTCGCGCATGTTCGTGAGATCGGCTGCAAGAGCCACGGCGTCTCCACCGGCAGCCTTGATGCGATCCACCAATGCGTCTGCACCCTGTGCTGAGCCACGATAGTGCACGCCCACTTTGTAGCCTGCCGCCGCCAGCCCTTCGCATAGGGAAGCGCCTATCCGGGCTGAACCGCCGGTCACCAATGCGGTCTTAGGTATTTCAAATTCCATAAAGGCTTTCAGACCGGGACGCTAAAACAGTGCCGTTGTCGTCAGATAGGCGATGTAGAGCACCAACAACAGCGCGCCCAAACGCCTGCCGATTGTAAGATGGAAAATCGGAATGATCACGAGGATAGCTGTTACCGCCAACATCACCCACGCATCCAGCGCCAAGATGTGGGGCACCGCATCGATGTCAGTTACCAGCGCGGTGATACCCATGATGGCCGCTATGTTGAATACGTTCGACCCGATCACATTGCCCACGCCGACAGCGGCATTGTTGTGACGGGCGGCCATGATGCCGGTTGCCAGTTCCGGCAGGGACGTGCCGATGGCGATGATGGTAAGGCCAATCACTTCGTCTGAGACGTTCAACTGCTTGGCGATTTCCACCGCCGAGTTCACGGTCAGGTTGGCGCCCATTGGCAGCGCCACAAGGCCAGCCACCAGAAAACCCAGAATGATCGGCATGCTGGTGGGAACATTGCCAACTTCATCCTTGTAATCTTCATCTCCATGTTGGTGCTTGCGCGCCTTGTAGAATTGCAGGCTGAGGAACGCCGCCAAAAACGCCAACAAGACCAGACCATCGAGATAGGTCAGTGGTGGGTTCATCAACTGCCAGACGAACACAACGGAGATGATCACCATCAAAATGATGGAGTCAGCGATATCGTTTTTCTCGTAATGGATCCGGGTGATCAAGGCGGGGACACCCAGCACCAGAAGCACATTGGCGATGTTGGAACCGACCACATTCCCAACGGCGATGCCGCTGGAATCGTTCAAGGCTGCTTTGATGGAGATGACAAGTTCTGGTGCGGACGTGCCGAATGCTACGATGGTCAGGCCAATGATCAGGGGTGGTATGCCCCACCGTTCTGCCAAACCCACGGCTGCTTTCACGAGCCAGTCGCCGCCCAAAATCAGTGCCACCAAGCCAACGATTAAAAGCAGATAAACGAGCATAAAATATTAGATCCGTTGGGCAGAGTCCGGAGTGAGAGCCGAACGGCAAATGCTATTGTGTGGGGCGGCAAATGGCGCTGCAAGGTCGTAATTTCAACCGCTGGCACCAATAAACTCAAAATCTGGACATGCGAGTAAAAGCCTTGCCGGAAGCGGCTATGCCCGCGTCTCGTCAGGCGGCTGGTAGCAAGTCTGCCAGTGTCGGATTGGCCGCCGAAAAGTCAGACAACCAGTTGGCGAGTTCTGACCGTCCGTCTTCCCATTCCCCGGGATACCGCAGGTTGAGATAGGAGATGGCAGCGGCGCACCCAAGGGAACCGGCGGTTAAGTCTCCAGACGATGGGGGCAAGTCTGCCATTAGGGCGTCGAGACCGCGATACATCTTGCCCAATTGGCGTTCTTGCCAAGGCTTGTGCACCTTTTCCTCGGGCCGAAACCGCATCTCATAAATATTGGCGACGGCGGCTTCGCAAATGCCGTCGCACAGCGATTCGGTGTATTCGACCGCAGTCAGCGCAGCATGGTCTGACGGGAACAGCCGATTGCCATTCTCTCGGTCCAGGAACCGTAAGATGGCGCGGCTGTCAAAGACGGTTTTGCCATTGTCGAGTACCAGACAGGGTATCTTGCCCAGCGGGTTGGCAGCCAGCAGTTCCGGTGCCTGATTGGTGGCATCCACCTCGGTCACGGTCACGTCTGCATTGAGGTGACGGGCAGCCAAGGCCGCTTTGGCGGCGAACGGCGAGGGCCCTGACGCAAGCAATTTCATAACGAACACCTAAGACGATGAAAGAAGAGTACAGGCCTACCAGTTCAACGTGCGGCAAGCGCCATTGTGCACGCGCCATCCGTCAGCAGTGCGCAGACAAAATTCAACATGAAAGCCCGTGCCCGCCAGCCCTTGGCCGCCCTCAATGAGGTAATACATGAGCCGGTGGTGACCGTTGGACAACACGGCCTGCGCACGGCAGTAGCGGCGTGGGATTTCATATCCCGTGCGGGTCATGCGCTCATGGGGATTGGCAAGGTCGGTTACGTAAAACCCGCGATGCCAAGTGTTGTCTTCAGCCCAGTTAAACTTCTCCACCACTTGGCCAAGCACTTTCACATCATCACATTGCGGGAACGTGCGCAGATTAATGTGCGGCTCCAACAGGCCCGCCTGTGCAGGTGTGACGACAGGTTGAGCAAAGGTGAAGCCCAGCGCCATCAGAGCGGTGGCCGCGATACGGGTAAGGGTGGTTAGAACGCTCGGCGTGGATCGCAAAAACATGGCGGCCTTCATCGGCTGTAGAGGGCGGTTAGCACAAACGCGAACATGCGCCAGCAAGAATGGTTAATCAAGCGCGGCGGCAAGGCGCGCCACTTCTTGCCATCTAAGACTTGGACAGGTTTTGTATCCGGTGTCCGGCGCCTTTTCCTTGTTTTAAGACGCCCGAAAGCCAAGGCAGCAGACGCCCCATTTCATCGCGCAACGTGTAGGGCGCGTTGGCGATTACCATGCCGCATCCATTCAGCAGCGAAGACGGACGCGGTTCGCGAATGTAGATTTCAAAACTCATCAGATCATCGAAACCGCGTTCCCGCAGGCTGCCCAGCCATTCGTCCGTGTGATCGCGGCGTTTGACGGGATACCAAAGCGCAACGGTGCCCCCGGCCCAGCGGTGTCGGGCTTTCTCCATCGCGTCGATCATCCGGTCGAAGTCCTTGCCGTCCTCAAACGGTGGATCAATGAGCATCATGCCCCGCGCTTCTTTCGGCGGCACATGCGCCCCCGGCACAAGCCAGCCGTCCAGCGTGTTGACACGGGTCTGGTAATCTCCGGCGAAATTCTGGTTCAAAATCGGCGCATCGTCCGGATGCAATTCGTAAAGCGAAAGGCGATCTTGTTTGCGCAACAGTTTGCGCGCGACCATTGGGGAACCTGGATAGGCCTTCTCCCCAAAGGCGTGAACCACATCAAGATAATCACCCAGGATCTTTTTGTGTTCGGAGGGGATGTTGGCGGCCAACAGCGCGCCAATACCGGCTTTCCATTCTTCGGTCTTTCCCGCTTCTTCGGCTTCGAGGCTATAGACGCCGAGCCCCGCGTGAAGGTCGTAGACCCGAAACGCTTTGTCCTTACGCTTGAGGTAATCCACCATCCGCGCGATCAGGATGTGCTTGAAGACATCGGCAAAATTTCCCGCATGATAGGCATGGCGATAGTTCATAATGTCCTGACCGGAAAATGAGGATGGCGTGGCAACCGTGTTGCACGGGCAGCGCTAGCACTGCACACTGCAAACATCCATCGCAGCCCGATATCATTGCTACGCGATTGGAGAAAACTTCCGCCCCGAGCCGGAGCGATCTGCCCCATGAACAAGCCTGTTGACATCAAAACGCTGGCCTCCGCCTGTCCCCACGATTGCCCGTCTACCTGCGCCCTCGAAGTTGAGGTTGTCGATGGCACGTCGATTGGTCGGGTGCGCGGAGCGAAGGACAACACCTACACCGATGGCGTTATTTGCGCGAAAGTTGCCCGCTATTCGGAGCGTATTCACAGCCCTGACCGCATCACCAAACCGCTTATGCAAATAGGCGAGAAGGGGAGCGATAACTGGCAAGAAGTGTCTTGGGACGACGCCCTTGATCACGTCGCAGAGCGCCTCATGCAAACCGCTCAGACCTATGGAAGCGAGGCCGTCTGGCCTTACGTTTATGCGGGAACGATGGGGCTGGTTCAGCGCGACTCGATCCACCGGCTGCGCCACGCCATGCGTTGGTCCAAGCAATATGACACGATCTGCATAACGCCTGCTTGGACCGGCTTTGCTGCCGGCACGGGCACGCTGATGGGGCCAGACCCCCGCGAGATGGGCGTGTCGGATTGCGTGGTGATCTGGGGCACCAACGCGGTCAACACGCAGATCAACGTGATGACCCACGCCATGAAGGCGCGTAAACACCGTGGCGCAAAAATCGTGGTCGTCGACGTCTACCAAAACGACACGATGAAACAGGCGGACTTGGCGCTTTGCCTACGCCCAGGAACGGATGCCGCGCTCGCCTGCGCTGTGATGCATTGTCTGTTTCGTGATGGTCACGCAGATCGCGATTTTATGCGCAAATTCAGCGATGTGCCGGACGCGCTTGAATCACATTTGCAACCGCGCACGCCGCAATGGGCATCGGAAATCACGGGTCTTACGGTGGAAGAAATCGAGGCCTTTGCGGCCCTGTTGGCGCAGCGGCCGAGGGCCTATCTAAGATTGGGTTACGGCTTCACCCGGTCGCGCAATGGCGCAGTGGCTATGCACGCGGCCCAGTCCATCGCCACAGTTTTAGGCTCTTGGCAATATGAGGGTGGTGGCGCCTTCCATACCAACGCCGTTATTTTCAAAATGGACTCAAGCGAAATCAAGGGTGCCTCCCTTGTCGATCCGTCCATCCGCACGATGGACCAATCCAAAATTGGCCGGGTCCTGACCGGCGACGCTGAGGCCCTGCAAGGCGGCCCACCGGTTCACGCCCTACTGATACAAAACACCAATCCCGCCAATATTGCGCCGGAACAAAAGCTGGTGCGCAAGGGCCTTGCCCGGTCCGATCTGTTCACCGTTGTCCACGAGCAGTTCATGACCGAAACGGCACAAATGGCCGACGTTGTCCTGCCCGCAACGATGTTCATGGAGCACGACGACATTTATCGCGGTGGTGGGCACCAATACATCATACTGGGTCCAAAGCTTATCGACGGTCCTGGCGAAACACGGCCCAACTTGTTTGTGGTCGAGGAACTGGCCAAGCGCTTGGGCGTGTCGGACAAGCCAGGCTTTGGCAAAACGGCCAATGAGTTGATTGATGGTCTGTTGAGGACCTCCAATCGCGGGTCACTGGAAGATATCACGCGGGACCGCTGGGTGGATTGCCAACCATCGTTTGACGAAAGCCACTTTGTGGACGGCTTCGCTTATCCGGATGGAAAATATCGCTTTGCCCCGGATTGGACAGCCGTGCCTTGGGGTGCGCCGCCAACCTCAATGGGTTTGCAAGGTGCGGTGTCGGACATGCCAACTTTACCGGACCAATGGGACGTGACCGAAGTTGTCGACACGGAATATCCGTTCCGGCTGGCTACATCGCCATCGCGGTCGTTCTTGAATTCCACATTTGCAGAAACCGCCGGTTCCAAAAAACGTGAGGGCGAACCTACGGTAATGATCCATCCCGATGATGCTCATGCCAGTGACATCGCAGACAAATCCATGGTCGCGCTGTCAAACCAACATGGCGAAGTGTGGTTGCGCGCCAACGTGACCGACAAAGCCAAGCGGGGTGTGTTGATCGCAGAAGGTCTGCACCCAAACAAAGCCCATAAAAATGGCTGGGGCATCAATGTGCTCACCAGTGCCGACACGATCGCACCCCATGGCGGAGCCGCCTTCCACGATACGCGTGTCGCGTTGCGAGCCTTGGCGGCGTAGCTCCGGCGCCGGGGGGGGGACGGCTAGTCGGCAGGTGTTTCTGGTTGCGCCATTGGCCAGAAGCACAGGTCTTTGGCAGCCACGTCGGTGGCGATGACGGCATTGTCGCCACTCCAACGCACGGTGCGGGTGGCCACCAGAGCCAAAACATGGGGGAACAGTACATGCTCTTGCTCCAACACGCGGGCGCCCAGAGTGTCTGCGTCATCTCCCGGTAAAACCGGCACCGCGCTTTGGGCGATGATGGGGCCGCCATCCAATTCATTGTTGACGAAATGCACCGTGCAGCCGTGAACCCGCACACCCCGTTCCAGCGCCCTCGCGTGGGTGTCGACACCGGGAAATGACGGTAAAAGACTGGGATGCATGTTCATTAAGCGCCCGCGCCACTGGTTGACGAAGGCTTCCGTCAAAATGCGCATGTAACCGGCAAGACAAATATAGTCAGCACCGGCTTCGGTGAGCGCCGCTGATACAGCCTCATCATGTTCCTCGCGGGTCTCGAACGCCTTGTGATCAACAATTTTGAACGGAATGCCCTTTTCTTGAGCGTGCAAAATACCCTCGGCGCTGGGAACATTTGACAGCACCAAAACGACTTCCGCCGGATAGTCTTCCGCCAACGCCGCCCGCAAAAGCGCTGCCATGTTGGAGCCGCGCCCGGAGATCAAAATGGCGACAGGAACCTTGGCCATGTTTTATGCCCCGCCATCAAAGCGCAGTTTGCCGGTGTAGTGCACCGTTTCGCCGTTTGCTGAGGCCACGCGGTGTTGCAATTGTCCCAGACGCACCACAGTTTCGCCTGCGGCTGTAAGTGTCTCAATAATGGATTGTGAATTGCTTTCACGCACAACCACCACCAGCCCGATGCCGCAATTGAACGTCCGCAGCATTTCGCTTTGTTCGATCTGCCCTTCGCGTTGCAGCCAACCAAACACACCGGGAACCGGGATGGCGCTTAGGTCGATCCGGGCGACCATGCCATCCGGCAAAACCCGGGGCAGATTTTCGGTCAATCCTCCACCGGTGATATGCGCAATGGCGCAAATATCATCATGCGCCTTCAGGGCGTCGAGCACCGAACGGACGTAGAGCCGGGTGGGTGTCAGCAACGCTTCGCCCAAAGACGCCGCATCATCATCAAACGGGCAGGGCGCACCCCACGCCAAGCCGCTGCGCTCCACCACGCGCCGCACCAGCGAATAGCCGTTTGAGTGAACACCATCGCTGGCCAGACCCAGCAACACATCGCCGTCGCTGACGCCTTTGGGAAGCAACGCATTGCGCTCCACCGCTCCGACGCAAAAACCGGCCAAATCGTAATCGCCAGCGGCGTACATGCCCGGCATTTCCGCGGTCTCACCGCCCAGCAGCGCGCAACCGGACCGTTTGCACCCATCGGCAATACCCGCGATCACTTGCTCCGCAACGCCATTTTCCAGCGCACCCGTGGCAAAATAATCGAGAAAGAACAGCGGTTCAGCGCCCTGCACGATCAAATCGTTGACGCACATCGCAACCAGATCAATCCCGATTGTGCTGTGGTGCCCGGTGTCGATGGCGATCTTGAGCTTTGTGCCCACACCATCATTGGCGGCGATTAAGAGCGGGTCTTTGTATCCGGTTGCTGCAAGGTCGAACACACCGCCGAAGCCACCGATGGACCCATCTGCGCCCGGCCTGCGCGTGGCAGCCACCAGCGGTTTAATGGCCTGTACCAGCGCATTGCCCGCGTCGATGCTCACGCCTGCATCGGCATACGATAGCGGCGGCTTGTTGTTTCCTGGGGGCGGCGGTGCGGAATTGGACATGGGTTTGGGCCGTCAATTGGTTGTATAGTGTGCAAGAAAGCTGGCGCTGTGCGCGTCCCGTTCCTAGGCCTAAAGCCGCGACACGTCCCCCGCACAGGGATGCAACAGGCCGATAATCACAGGTTTTTGTGTCTTTGGCGCGCCTGGAAGGCGCGTTGCTTTATCATTTCAACTCGATGCGATGGGCAAACGTGTTCCCGTCGGAAATTGTCACCTGCAAAAATCCGGTCAAACGGGCCAAATCGAGAAAGTTGAGGTTTTCAGGCTGGTTGGCCTCCCGGAACAAAGGCGACGTGCGGGCCTGCGCGGTGAGTGCTGCCAACAGTGCGCGCAATCGGTAAAGCGTGTTGTAGCGCTCTGACCCGGTCGCAACGATGATCATTTTTTGACCCTCCGCGCCTTTGGCAAAGATATGATAGCCTGGTGGAAAAGCCCGTTTGAGCTGTTGTGCGTTTAGGCCCACCGTAAATCCGATCCGCGTCCGCTTTGTGGCTGTTTGCATGGGTGCGAGCGGGGAGTCATAAACTTCGCGGCTTTGCGGCTCGGGATAATAGTAGCCGGAATGACGGTCGCGATCCCAACTGAGTTTGACCGATGGTAATGGCGCAATCGTATCTTCTGCATAAGAGAGCTGCGTCGCCACGGGTAACGCCAGCGCGGTGACGATACCGAGGGCCAAAACACCCTGTCTGTTGTTTCTCCCAAACATCATAAACGATCACTCCAAACCACCCATGCACGCACTGTCAGGCTCTGTCCAAAGCGTGTCAATCGTGCATTTTCTTGATATTTTGCGTCTGAAACGCCATTTCTAACTGACTTTGATATCGCCCGCTGCGGAAGGGCACCGAGTGACCGTCGCCAATATCATCACGCTGGGCCGCATCGCCCTTGTGCCTTTGATTGTCTGGACCCTGCTGTCCGGACAGTACGGCGCTGCGTTTGCACTGTTTTTGGCTGCCGGTTTGTCCGACGCTGTGGATGGCATCGTTGCGCGTGTGTTCAACCAGCGCAGCGCGCTGGGAGAAATACTCGACCCTTTGGCCGACAAACTGATGATGTTGTTCGTCTTCGTGGCGCTGTCACATTTGGGGCATTTGCCGGTTTGGCTCGTCGTCATCGTGGTTGGCCGCGACGTCGGCTTGGTTGCGGCCGCCGCCATCGCGTCCCTAATGGGCAAACACGTCACGATTGCGCCCCTGTTCATATCCAAAGTCACCACCACATTGCAGATCACATTGGCGGCAGTGTTGTTGTTTGAACTGGCGTTTGACTTTCGATTGGGTTGGGCGGAACCGGCGTTGATCTGGGCGGTGGCCGGGTTCACTGTGGCATCGGGTGTGGTGTATCTTTATTTGCGCAGCTGCGCATTGCTGACAGCAACCTCACAAAGCGTACACCATGGCACCCCCGCGGGGTCGCGCTTGGGGTCGCTGGCGGCAAAATCGAACGCTCTGACGGGTCTAAAAGACCTCAAAGGCGACGTAAAAGGTCAAAGTGCAAAATCATGACTTTAAGTGAAACATCGGCTGACGCGCTAAAACCCAAAGACGGTGTCCGGCCGGAACAAAAACAAGAGCAAGAAACGCACGAGGCAGGGTCAGTCCTGTCCGGCTCCGCCGATCCTGACGACCCGCTGCTAACACCGGCTGCGACCCGTCAACTGGTGTTTTGGAGTTCGGGACTTCTGGTGTTTGCGCTGTTCTTGTCGCTGTTCAGTTCGATCCTGCTCCCGTTCATCGCTGGCATGGTGCTGGCCTATTTGCTTGATCCTGTTGCCGATCGTTTGGAAGCCATAGGTGCCAGCCGACTGGTCGCCACATTTGTGATTTTGCTGGTTTTCGTGATCTGCTTCGTGGTGGCGCTTCTGGTCGTGGTGCCGGTTCTATCCAACCAATTGGCAACCTTCATCGAGCGTTTGCCAGGTTACGTCACCCTCCTGCAATCGCAATTGACCCAAATTGAGATGCCTTGGCTGCGCAAACTGGTGGGCGAAGGCGCCGACAACCTGCGCGAAAACCTGGATGAATTGCTCACGCAGGGCGCCGGGTTCATGAGCACGTTGGTCGCGTCAATCTGGAACTCCGGCAAGGCGCTGATCAACGTGATCTCGCTTTTGGTCATCACACCCATCGTAGCCTTCTATCTGTTGTTGGACTTTGACCGCATGGTTGCGCGCATCGACAGTTGGTTGCCTCGCGACCACAAAGCGGACATCGAAGAGATCGCGTCGGACATCAATGGAGCCATTGCCGGTTTCGTGCGCGGACAGGGCTCCGTTTGTCTCATTTTGGGTATTTTTTACGCCGTGGGTCTTTCGCTGGCGGGTCTGAACTTTGGCTTGTTGATAGGCATGTTTGCCGGTCTCATCAGCTTCGTACCTTTTGTGGGCTCCATTGTCGGGCTCATACTGTCCGTTGGCGTCGCCCTGGTTCAGTTCTGGCCGGACTATCTTTGGATCGCCATGATCGCGGGCATTTTTTTCTTGGGGCAATTTTTGGAAGGCAATATTCTGCAGCCGAAACTGGTGGGAGAGAGCGTCGGTCTTCATCCGGTTTGGTTGATGTTTTCGCTATCGGCCTTTGGTGTGCTGTTGGGCTTCACAGGACTTCTGATCGCTGTGCCCGTGGCAGCCGCCATCGGCGTGTTGGTGCGCTTCGCCCTGCGGAAATACCTCGCCAGTCCGCTATATCTGGGTCATAAACCGGACGCTGCAGCCAACCCCCATGCGAGTGCGTCTTCGGGCAAGCCCGACACGCCTTGAAGACACGCCTTGATCAGGACCCACCACTGAAGTGGCCAAACAGCTTTCCCTTCATTTGCCGCTCCAAGTGGCAAGCGCCCGTGATGATCTCGTGGTCACTCCGGCCAACATGAAGGCCGTTCAGTTTTTTGATGGCTGGCCGGATTGGCCCACTCAATTGGTGATTTTGGCAGGCCCTGTGGGCGCCGGCAAAACCCACCTCTGCCACATCTGGGCGGCGCAGGCGGACGCGCGGTTCATACAGCCCGGTCAGTCCGAACAGCCGCTGCCGGACACGCAGCACCATCTGGTGGTGGAAGGGCTGCAACAGGGGGCCTTCAGCGAGGCTTGGCTGTTTCACCTCATCAACGCCATGCGTGCGGCCAAGCGCACTTTGGTTCTGACCAGCCGCCGTTGGCCCGGAGACTGGGGCGTTGCGCTCCCGGACCTTCAATCTCGCCTTCGTGCAGCCCACCTGGTGGAACTGGACGAGCCCGATGATGATCTGCTGCGCGGCGTCTTGGTAAAACTCTTCGCCGATCGACAGGTCACCGTGTCCCCCACATTGATCGACTATCTTGTGGTGCGCATGGAACGGTCTCTCGCCTGCGCCCAAGACTTGGTGGAGAGATTAGACCGCGCGTCACTGGCCGAGGGCAGGGCGGTGACCCGCAAATTAGCTGCCGAAGCGTTGAAGGATGCTGGGTTGTTGGATTAGCCAAGCACTGCTGAAAAAAAAGCGACGGGCCTTAACTGCGCAACGAAGAGTTCCCGTGCCAGTACTGGACCGTCACCCTGCTGTCACATATTCATACCGTATAGCCGACATGTGAAGAGTGTTTTCCCATTTGGGACTTGCTGCCGCCCAGTGCGCTGCAAACACTGACGAGACCGTCCGCAGGAGTGACCATGACCGAAAGCAACAGCGCACCAGACAGTGATGACATCACGGATGCTGAAACCGGGGGGCGGTCCTCCGCGGAGCAAAAGTCTGTGACTGATCACAAAAGCACCACGAACCTTTCACTCCCGCAAAATCGCTTCATCAACCGCGAGTATTCCTGGCTGCAGTTCAACCGGCGTGTGTTGATGGAGGCGGAAAATCCCCGCCATCCGTTGCTGGAACGTCTGCGTTTCCTGTCGATCTCCGCTGACAACCTCAATGAATTCATGATGGTGCGCATCGCTGGCCTTGCGGGCCAAGTGCGTGAAAACGTGAGCGCGGTTTCGGACAACGGCCAAACCGCCGAACAGCAACTGATTAATGCCACCAATGAGATCAGCGCGCTGGAGCAAAATCAGTACGAGATTTTCACAGAGTTGAGAAAAGAACTGGCAGCGGAAGACATTCACATTCTTGAAAGCGCTGACCTTGACGATGCAGACCGCGACTGGGTGGAGCAATATTTCCTGTCCTCGATTTTTCCCGTCCTCACGCCGCTGTCCATCGACCCGGCGCATCCGTTTCCATTCGTTCCAAATCTCGGACTAACGGTCGTTTTTCGCCTGGAGCGCAAAAAAGACAAACGTGCCATGACCGCACTCGTGCGCGTGCCACTGCCGCTCAAGCGCTTCGTGCGGCTGCCTGTCAAAGATGAAAAAGGACCGTATCGTTACATCTCCGTGGAAGAGATGATCAGCCTGTTCATCAATCAGCTTTTCCCCGGTTACGCGCTGCTGGAACGCGGCATGTTCCGCCTCGTGCGGGATAGCGATCTGGAAATCGAGGAAGAAGCCGAGGATCTCGTCCGGCACTTTGAATCCGCCCTCAAACAAAGACGCCGGGGCCAAGTGATCCGGGTCGAGTTTACCGCTGATACGTCGGCTGGCCTGCAGGCCTTTGTGAAAAAGCAACTCCACGTCACCGACGCCGAAGTGATGGAACTGGACGGCATGTTGTCGCTCGACCACCTCAGCGAAATCGTCAAAACACCGCGCACGGACCTGTTGTTTTCACCTTATAATCCGCGTTTCCCGGAGCGCATTCGAGAGCACAATGGCGACTGTTTCAGCGCCATTCGCCAAAAAGACCTTGTGGTCCACCACCCCTATGAAAGCTTTGATGTGGTGGTGAGTTTTCTGCGCCAAGCGGCGTTCGATCCCGACGTTGTCGCCATCAAGCAGACGCTCTACCGCACTTCAAACGACAGCCCCATCGTGCAGGCGCTCATTGAAGCGGCCGACAACGGTAAGTCGGTCACCGCCTTGGTGGAACTAAAAGCGCGTTTTGATGAAGCCGCGAACATCCGTTGGGCGCGAGACCTTGAACGCGCCGGTGTGCAGGTTGTGTACGGGTTCATCGAACTCAAAACCCACGCCAAACTCTCCCTTGTGGTGCGGCGGGAGCGTGGCGAGCTTGTCAATTTCTGTCACATCGGCACGGGCAACTATCATCCCACCAACGCCCGCATTTACACCGATCTTTCCTTTTTTACGGACGATCAAGAGATCGCGTTGGATGTGGCGCGCGTGTTCAACTTCATCACCGGATATGCCCGTCCCGAGGGGTTGAAAAAGCTCTTGGTCTCGCCCGGTCACATCCGTGAAAGTCTGGTCGGCCTGATCGAAAGAGAGCGGGCCCACGCTCGTGCCGCCAGACCGGCGCAAATCTGGATGAAGATGAACTCGCTGGTCGATCCCGCCATGATCGAGCAGCTTTACGCAGCCAGCGCTGACGGTGTGCAGATTGATCTCGTGGTGCGCGGCATCTGTTGCCTGCGCCCGCAAGTGCCCGGCCTGTCCGAAAACATCCGCGTCAAGTCCATCATCGGGCGCTTTTTGGAGCACGGTCGGGTGTTTTGCTTTGGCAACGGCCACGGCCTGCCTTCCAAAGAAGCGTTGGTGTATGGCGGATCAGCGGACCTCATGCCGCGCAATTTGGATCGGCGTGTTGAAGTTCTGGTGCCGTTTGAAACCCCCACGGTGCACCAGCAGGTTCTCGATCAGATCATGCTGGGCAATCTGATGGACAACCAGCAAAGCTGGGAAATACAGCCGGACGGCACCGCAAAGCGCATTCAGCCGGGCAAAAAGCAAAAGCCGTTCAGCGCCCAAGAGTATTTTATGAACAACCCCAGCCTCTCCGGTCGCGGAAAGTCGTTGAAAAAGGACGCACCGCAAACGATCATGTACCCAAGAGAGACGCTTTCTGCCAAAAATTGAGTAGATAGGCTGCGCTTCACACGCACGCTGCTCTCGGTGCGATCCGGTCAGACCGGGCATCTCCGATGAGTTTGCGAGTGTGAGCGTACACGATTGGGGGGCATTGCCATCGCCCGGACTTTAAAATCCGTTCTGCGTGCACAGGGCAGACTGCGCAAACTCGTACCCGTTGGCATCATCGATATCGGCTCAAACTCCGTCCGTCTTGTGGTTTATGAGGGCCTGTCGCGCTCCCCAACGCCGTTTTTCAACGAAAAAGTGCTGTGCGGCTTGGGTGAGGGTCTCGTCAACACCGGGCGCTTGAACGAAGAGGGTGTGGAGCGCGCCTTGCTGACGTTGCGCCGTTTCCGGGTGCTGGCCGAACAGGCCGGTGCTGACGAAATCTACACAATGGCGACGGCGGCGGCCCGTGATGCGGAAAACGGCCCGGCCTTCATCAAGCAGGCGCAGACCATATTAGGTCACAAAATTCACGTTCTTACAGGCGAAGAAGAGGCGCAGTTCGCGGCCTATGGCGTGATTTGCGGGTTCCAAAAGCCGCAAGGTCTCGCAGCGGATATGGGCGGTGGCAGCGTAGAACTGTTGCGGGTTGATGGGTCCAAGTTCAAGGGCGAGGGTGCGACCTTCCCCCTTGGTGGCTTGCGGTTGCGCGATGAGTCCGGTGGGTCAGGCAAGGCGGCCCGTGCCTTGGTAAAAAAGGCGCTCAAAGGTGCGCCGCAGCTCAAACAAGCCAAAGGCGAGACCTTCTACGCGGTGGGCGGCACGTGGCGTGCCATGGGGCGGCTGCATATGGCCCGCAACAACTATCCGCTCCACGTTATGCACAATTATGAAATTTCGGCCAAAGAGGCTCAGATGCTGTGTCGCCGACTGACCGACAATCGACCGGGATCCATTCGCGGCATCGAGGCTGTCTCCTCCAGCCGTCGTAATCTGCTGACCTACGGCGCGGTGTTGCTGTCCGAGATTATGGCGGTGATGAAGCCCAAGTCCATCGTGTTTTCCGCCGTGGGCCTGCGCGAAGGCTATCTCTATTCGCTCCTGCCCAAACGCACGCGCACGCTCGACCCGCTCGTAGCCGCCGCAGAGGAATGGGCGCTTCTGCGCGCCCGCTCGCCGGTTCACGCCAAGGAGTTAGCCCAGTGGACCGGCAAGGCGTTTAAGGCCTTTGGCGTGTCTGAAACCGCGGACGAAAAGCGCTATCGAACAGCCGCCTGCATGTTTGCCGACATCACTTGGCGCTCCCATCCGGACTATCGGGGTGACCAAGCGCTCAACCTTATTTCCAATGCCAACCTTGTGGGCGTCGACCATCCCGGGCGCGCTTATATGGCGCTCGCCACGTATTACCGGCATGAGGGATTGATGGACCCCGAAGTAAGCCCCGCCTTGCGAAAAATCGCATCGCCGGAACAGGCGCAGAAAGCACGTCTTTTGGGAGCATTGTTTCGGGTCGGCTATCTGTTTTCAGCCGCCATGCCAGGCCAATTGCCCAAGATCAGCTTCTCGGGAAATGCGGAGGACGGCTTCGCCCTCAACGTGCCCCGCGAGATCAATGCATTTCGCGGCGAACGGCTGGATCGTCGCATAAACGGTCTGCAATCGGTGCTGGAAACACCCGTTACCTGGACGGACGTTTAGGCGATCATCAGATCAAGCGACTGCACACATGCGCCACTGGCGCCCTTGCCCAGATTGTCCAGACGGGCCACCAGATTGATGTGTTCATCATTGCCGAACACAAAAATCTCCATGTGATCCTTTCCGGCCAGCGCTTCTGCCTCCAGCCGCACCATTGCATCCGCTTCATCCAGAGAACGCACGATCACGTCTTCTCCAGGGCAGGCGGCGTAGTGCTCCACCAACGCGGCGTGCACATCGTTCCGCGATGATGCGTTCAGTGCCGCCATGTGAAA
>JBCDKS010000007.1:0-166916 GCA_038746275.1 Pseudomonadota bacterium
CTCCGTCTGCTGCGGAATGTAATCTTGAGGGTCCAAAGGCTCCGCACGCGGATCATCAGGATCCGTAGGCGGCGCACCCGGATCCGTCGGATCGCTGATCACAGGCTGCGTCGGATCAACCGGTATCGGAGCGTCGTTCAGGCCTGTGACTGTGTAGCTGACCACGGCTGTGTCACCCACGTCCCCGCCATCGCTGATTTGATAGACAATTTGGGTGAGTGCGGTTTCACCTGGCAGCAACGACTGGAAGTCGTTGCCGGGATCGAAGGTGACTGTGCCGTCGGCCAGCACCGTAAACAGGCCACCATTGGTGCCTTCAATCGCGCTACCGACACCGGTGCCGTCAGCCAAAGAGCTCAAATCCCCTTCGGCTGCACTGGATAGGACGCGCGTCACCGTGATGACATCACCATCGGGGTCGATGTCACCGGTGGCAGTGCCATTGGGATCAAACAAGCTGGCGTTGACCACTGTGTCTTCGTCGCCAGTGAGTGTGTCGTCTTCGGCCACCGGCGGCAGGTTGGCTATGGTGTAGACAATCGTGGTCGAGAAAGTTTCATCGCCATCGCTCACAGTGATCGTGAAGGGATAGCGGCCATCAGAGGCAGGACCACCGTCAGATGCGTCCGAGGGAGGGGTGCCCGTAATCTCCCCGGAGGTTGGGTCAATCGAAAGCCAAGTTGGAATGCCCGTCGCTGCAAAGGTGAGCGTGTCGCTTGTGTCCACGTCATCGAAATAGGGTGATGTGTCAAACGCCGTCAGTGGAGCGCTGTCAAAGCCGGACTGCTCGGGAATGTAGTCGTTTGGATCGGTAGGTCCCGTGGGGTCGGTGGGATCGATGGGAATGGGTGCATCGTTGGAACCGCTCACCGTGACGGTGATCGTGGCCTCATCCAATCCGCCTTCACCGTCGCTGACTTGGTATGTCACGGATGTGGTGGCCGTCTCAGTATTGTCCAAATATTGGAAGTCAGCCCCCGGGTCGAACACGGTGGAGCCATCAGCATTGATGGTGAGCGTGCCGCCATTATCACCTGGAACCGCTGTGCCGACCAGCGCCGGATCACTGTTCACCTGACTGATAATTAAATCATCAGAGTCCGGCAGGGTATCGCTGTCGACCCCATTGCCATTGTCGTCGGTGATCGCGTTGAAGGCGGTTGTTGAATCCTCGTCCGTCGTGACGGCATCATCCTGCGCAACCGGCACAGGGTTTGAAACATTAAAAGTGACCTGATCTGTAACCGTTCCACCATTGCCGTCATCGGCAGTGACAAAGACACGGTAACGGCCCTGAATGGAAGATTGGCCGGACGACTGTGACGCGGAGTTATCAATGGTCCCGGACACAACGCCCGTGTTCGGATCGATGCTTAGCCCGGCAGGCAAATTCGTCGCCGTGTAGGTGAGTACATCCGTTCCATCAACATCGTTAAAGGCAGCCGCAGTCGGGAAGGTAATCACTTCCCCGTCCACATACGCCTGGTTGCGCAATGGCGTGACCACGACTGGATCATCATTGGTGCCCTGTACTGTCACGGTGACGTTGGCGGTATCCGTACCGCCCTCGCCGTCTGATATGGTGTAGCTGATCACGGTATCGCGGGTCTCACCATCGGCAAGATCCTCAAAGTCACCATTGTTTTCAAATATGAAATCACCACTGCCGAAGACACGGAATAAGCCACCCTGGTCCCCGGCAACAGAGGCACCCAGGAAAGCAGCATTGTTGTTGATTTCCGTCACGCTGATCGTGTCACCATCGGGATCAAAATCTGCGGTGGTCGGGTTGGCGTTGAGCACGTTACCCGTCACGTCCGGCCCGTTCTCGGTTGCCAAAAACGCATCATCAATGGCGTCCGGCAGCGGATTGGTGATCGTGTAGGTCACGGTTGTCTCACCAGTCAGGCCGGCTGGATCAGTGGCAATTACAGTGACTTCATAAACACCGTTTGTACCACCCGTAACATTCGTCAATTGCGAAGCATCGGATGGTGGCGTGCCAACAATTTCACCATTGGCATTGAGCGACATCCAACTGGGCGTTTCTGTACCTAACGTGAAGTTTAACGCGGTATTGTCGTCGTCGACATCATTGAAAAAGGGAGCAACTGCAAACGGTGTCAGCGCACTGGCATCAGCACCCGGCTGCCCCGGCATAACATCGGCCGGGACCAGAGGATCGCCCGCGGGATCGATGGGAATCGGTGCGTCATTGACAGGTGTAACCGATATGAAAGCTGTGCGGGTTGGCGAATTATCCTCGCCATCAAAACCGGTGACTTCAATCTCGCGCTCGGTCGTATCTGGATCTTGAGACGCGGTGGAGAACGTGATCGCCGCAATCGCGTCTTGATAGTCCGAAAGGCTGGCAACACCGGTCAGTTCCACAGTCAAGGGACCATCGGCCGTCAGCGCAGTGGGGGCAGCGCCAACCAAAGAAATACCGGTTGGAAGCGCGCCCACATTCAAGACATCATCCACCATACCGTTGGTCAAAACGATGGTCATGCTTTCCAGGTTAGCATCGTCCAAATCGGAAATGAGGGCCCCGGAGCTAATCGCTGCGTCTGGTCCGTCTTCGACAAACGCATCGCGAGAATTGCCCGCGTTGATGCCGCTGGAATTATCGTCATCCAAATCAAGCGTTGGCGGATCATTGACAGGCACAACATTGATCAGGCTGGTCAACACCCCGCTCGACAACATCTCAGTGTCGGTGGCCTCAATCGTGATGACCCGTTGTGTGGGATCAGGATTGTGCACATCGTTGGTGCTGGGCGTAAGCTCGATGGACTGAATGATCGATTGCCAGTCCGCCGCAGTCGTTGCGTTGGTTCCGGTCAAAGTCACCGTCATGGGACCGGGCGCAGTCAGGGTCGCAATGGGTAACACGGCAACAGAAACGCCACCCGGCAACACGCTTGGCAGGTTGAACGTATCGCCAATCTGGCCATTGGTGAGCGTCACCACAAACTCAACAATATCGTCTTCGGGGTCAGTGATGGTGAAATCACTGTCTACGATGGCGATGCCAGGTTCGTTTTCTGTGTAGGTCGTCTCATAGCCGCCATCATCGGGGCCATCGTCACTGGTGTCCCCGGCGGTTCCGCCATCATTGTTGGGGTCCAAGCTCATGGTGGGCGCATCAGGCGTGTCGCGGAAGCTGAGATCAGCCGTAAACGGCACCGCATTCGTTCCGCCTGCATTCACAGTCGCAGCAGCCTCAAGGTTTAGGCTGGAGGCATCGCGGTTCTCGTCATTGACGTCAAAACCGTCATTGGCATTGCCGCCCTCAAACACGTTGAAGAGCCCATCGCCATCTGTATCTGTGGTGGCGTTCGAAAGACCGGAGGCCGCCGCTGTCGGGCCGCCATCACCCCGTTCAGCAGCATCCAATATGCCATCATCATCCGAATCCGGATCAAGATAGTCCGCCACCGTATCACCGCCACCGGCGGCAGCACTGTCCGTGTTGACCGGGATCAAACCAACGGAGCCAGCACCATCTGAGGTGCCGTTGGGCGTTGCGTCATAGGCGTCGTCGAGGCCATCGCCATCAGCGTCTCCCATAAGAGCACCAACACCTGAGGGCGCAATGTATCCCGCAGTGGTCTGCGCCTCTACATTGTCAGTGATGCCGTCATTGTCTGAATCGATGTCGAGGTGATCCGCAAGCCCATCATTGTCCGTATCGGCAAAATTGGTGTAGGCTAGCGAGTGGAACCCAAGTGTGACAGTGGCACTGGAGATGTTGTACTTACCGGTGGTAACACGCACTTCATCAATGGGCCCGGCAATCGTCAATTGAAGATCGTTGACCGTTGGATTAAATCCACCATTACTGGCCGTTGTCGAGTACGTGTTCGGTTCAACTTCAACCAAATTCGGATCAATATTCAGGAAATTAGCGGACGTGAGAGGCACTTCCACGCCATCGCGGAAGGCCTGAAACCGTGCTGTATCTTGGTTGTTAATCCCCCCGAACACCATGGAGAAATCGGTGACGTCCTGATCAAAACTCATCGAGTAAACGGCTGTGTCACCGTTTTGAAAATCGGTATTATCAGGCTGAACTGAAACGATCTCACTGAGCCCAAAACCCGTGGTAAGTTCCACACCGCCGACCCATGCCGCCGAGCCGTTGAGCGTGGCATCAAAGGTCAGCGCATTGCCCTGAATCGGTGCCAACCCGGTTAGAGGCAGGCTGCCCGAAAGGTCTGTTTCGGTTGTGTAAAGCGATGGATTGAGCGGATCGGTCGTGGTGTCGAACGACGCACATTCCACCTCGTCCAATATACCGTCATTGTCATCATCAATGTCCTCTGCATCGATGATGCCATCACCATCCGTATCGTTGTCTATCAGCATGGCGGCCACAAGAATGCTGTCAGCTGACAGGGAAGAAGTGTCGGCAGCCCCTCCGGCACCGGAGTCATCCGCAATCGTTGATGGCGGGTTGGACGCGGTTCCCACCGTTTGGTCCCACACGCGGTATTCCAGCTCCACCAAACCGGTGAACCCATCATCGGCGATAAAGCGAATTTGCGTTTGAGAGCTTAACAGCAGCACCTTGCCAAGCGGAATCGCACCATCTGAACTGTTGCCCAGATCATTTGGTTCAAAGTCAGTCCATGGATGGTTTGCAATGTCCGTGCGCTGATACTGCCAAACACCACTGCCCTCTTGAGCCCGTGTGACGCCGATGCCGAACGCGTTGTCCTCAATGTCCGTGATGCCGAGGCCAGCCATGAGTTGACCAACAGTGAGTGTAGGCGGATCCAAGCGATCCGTTGTACTCACCACCAAGAGCGGCGTGTCAACTGTGCCACCGGCATAAGCAAACGTGTCGCCCTCTACAACGGGGTCAATAACGGGAATGGGAGCATCATTTGCCGGCGTCCCGTCAATCGTCATCGTTGCGGGTGCGTCCGAGAATGCCGTTCCGTCGTTCACCGAATATGTGAAGCTAGTGTAATTTGCGCCGCTCTCGTTGGTAAGCGGAACGAATGCTAGGTTTGAAATGTCCGCAGCATTGATCACATCAAGCGCGGTCACCGCAATGGTGTTTAGCAAGAGTGTGCCGGTTGCAGGAAGCGTGTCGATCCGGACGGAGGCAAGCACATCCCCGCTGTCTGTGTCGGCAAAATTGAGATCGGCAGCGGTGAAGGCATACGCAACATCTTCAACAAATGTTACAGTACCGCCGGTTGATGTTGGGGCTGTATTGTCTTGCGTTACATCACGATAATCCAGATCAGCGGTTAGGGGCACAACAGCGCCATCAATCGCATCACCACCATCGGGCAAATAGCCATTCGCATTAACCGCAGCAGTCAGTGGATCGGCGACGCCCTCATTGACGACGAAACCATCATTCGTGTTGCCATCAATGGCGGTTTCATATTGGTCGAGCAGGCCATCGCCATCAGCATCATTGGCGCTGGTCGAAGCAGTGGTGAATGGAACTTCGGATTGGCCCAGGCCGTTCTCGTCATTGTCAGATATGCCATCGCCGTCGGAATCTCCGTCCAGATAATCAGCAATACCGTCAGGCGTATAGGTGACTCCGGTGGTACCAGCGACATCGGTGTTGACGGGCGTTACGAGGGTTTCAGCTGCTGTCGCAGCGGCATCGCCAAGGTTCAGCCCCGCACCACCATTGATTAAACTACGAGTGTCATAATAGTCATCAAATCCATCTTTGTTGGCATCAACCATGGCTGCACCGGCGCCAGACGGCGCGATGTAGTCATCGGTTGTTTGAGCTTCGATGTTGTCGGTTATGCCATCATTGTCGGCATCGATATCCAAGCTATCCAGAAGTCCGTCGCCATCATAATCAAAGGCAAAGCTAGTTGGGTCCGTAAAGGCGGTCGGCTGGAAAGAGTATCCCGTGCTACCTGTTCTTTTCAAAACATTGAAGTCGATTCGGGAGGCGGCGCCAACATTCACGGAAGCCCAAAGATTTTGCGAACTTGGATTACCAGATGTGTTGGAATCAAAGCTGAGATATGCTCCCTCCTGCCCGGTAATAAATGAGCTGTCGTTGAACTGTGCACTGATGTTGGATGTCGGTGTTTTCGACAAGGTGTAACCATCCACCTCATCCATCAAAATTTGGACAGCTTCACCTGAGCCTGTGTTGTCGATATCGCGGAATGTGAGGCCGGCAGGCACCTCCACCGGCAATCCTGAAATGGCATCAAGATATTCGATTGAGAGACTGACACCGGAACTGGTATCGGAGCCGGACAGAATGATAGGGAAATATTCACCAGCAGTGAAACCGGCAATGTTCACATTGATTGAAGAGCTATCAATAGCTTCCACAGTCAGAAGAAGATTGACCGCTTGGCCATTCACCGTCGCAACGTTGCTGTAGAGCGCGGTGTCCCCAAGCCCATTGGCTGTTCCGGCATCGGTGAATGTCGTCAGATTTGCCTGTGTTATATCCAGCGGCGTGATATCGAATTGACCATCGAATTGGGACGGCTGTTCGATGATATCCAAAATACCGTCATTGTCATCATCGACATCTACATCATCAAAAATGCCGTCACCATCTGTGTCCGGTGTCACTGTGGCGTCGCGGTAATCCAGATCATAGTTGAGAGGCGTTGCGCCGATGACATCAGCATCTTCATCGGGCAAATAAGCCGAGCCTGATGCAGCTGGGTTTGACACACCCTCATTGACCACAAAGCCGTCATTGGCATTGCCATCGATTGCGGTTTCGTATTGGTCAAACAGGCCATCACCATCTACGTCAGTTGCAGCGTCTGACAATGTACCACTGGCAATTTCGGTTTGACCAAGGCCATTTTCGGCATTGTCAGAGATGCCATCGCCGTCTGAATCTGTGTCCAGATAGTCTGCGACAGCATCCGTTGTGATGCCGAGTGAAGACGGATCTGTAGCGTCAGTGTTAACCGGCGTCAGGCCGCCGCCGTCGACCTCGGTCGCTGCCGCTGTTGTCGCGTCCACTGTTCGCGTATCGTAATTGTCGTCCAGACCATCTTGGTTCAAATCAACAAAAGCGGGCGTTCCAACCACACCGGACGGTGCTACATAGCCGTCGGTCGTCTGCGCTTCGATATTGTCGGTTATGCCGTCATTGTCGCTATCAAGATCAAGATGATCAAGAATACCGTCTCCATCGGTATCCAAGCCAGATGTGAATGTTTGTGCATCGCCAGAGGGTGTTGCGGCAGATGCGCCAATATCAATGTTTAGGCCCTGATTAACTGCACCATATTCATTGTTGATCAATTTGAGTTGATCGCCAGCTGCAAACTGAACCTGAAAAAGGGCGGGCGTGGCAGTTGAAAACAATGCATTTGCTATGAGAACTGTTTCAGTACCATCTGCTGCAACCTTTACAGCCATAAAACCATCATCTGTGGTCCCGTTCTGCGTTATGATGTCATAGAAGCCAGCATTACTTTCATCGAATTGCATGATGTGCTCAACAATGAAAGGCACAGTAATTGGGGTTCCGCCGATCAGAGCAACGTTGCCACCGTTATTATTGAGCGTTTGAAGTAAGGTTGAAGCTCCGCCATTGTACCATTCAATACGCGCTTCACCCGGAAACTCCTCCATACCGCCACTTGCAACCAGCACAGTGGTTCCATCGTTCAATGTGAGACCAAATTGATCATCAACAGGGATAGGATTGGACAAGCCTGGCACATGGGTCGTGTGATTATATACATTTACTTCCCAAACTGGGCTACTGAAAGTCGGCTGGGAACTCGTTGAGAACCCTTCTACGGTATCCAAAATACCGTCATTGTCGTCATCGACGTCTACATCATCAAAAATGCCGTCACCGTCAGTGTCCGGTGTCACTGTGGCGTCGCGGTAATCCAAATCATAGTTGAGGGGCGTTGCGCCGATGACATCAGCATCTTCATCGGGCAAATAAGCCGAGCCTGATGCAGCTGGGTTTGACACCCCCTCATTGACCACAAAGCCGTCATTGGCATTGCCATCGATTGCGGTTTCATATTGGTCAAACAGACCGTCACCATCGGCATCCGTGCTGCTGTCTGATGCTGTCCCGTTCACAACTGCAGTTTGACCGAGGCCATTTTCATTGTTGTCCGCTACACCATCACCGTCTGAATCTGTGTCCAAATAGTCAGCGAGTGTATTGGTTTGAACGTTGATTGAAGATGGAGCCGTGGCGTTGCTATTCACCGGCGTTATGGCGGTATCGGCTGCGGTAGCTGCACCGGTCGCTGCGGTCACCGGTCGCGTATCATAGTTGTCGTCAAAACCATCGCGGTTCAGATCGACGAAATCGCCGCCATTGGCCGGATCGCCGGTGCCGGATGGGGCAATATAACCATCGGTTGTTTGGGCTTCTATGTTGTCTGTGAGGCCGTCATTGTCGGAGTCGATGTCAAGACGATCAACAATGCCGTCACCGTCCGCATCCTGATCAACTCGAACCGAGTTATTGACGACACCCTCTGCAAGGAACGTAAAGGCTAACGTATCTGTCGCGCCAGATACCTGCGAGAATGTCACGCTATCAAACGTTCCCAACAGTCGGATCGTGCCGCCTTCACCAAGAGTAGCCGAAGAAAAACCGCGGCCGTCGGCATTTAGGGTCAAGCCGCCGCTTTGCGACACAATTTCAATTGGCGCACCGAAGTCGTAGACGCGTGCATTATCAACATCAGCGACATGGAAAGTAGGATTGACCAGCGTCACGCCACCAAAATCAAATGAGAAATCAGAGCCGCCGGAGAACACAGCGCCGACAGAATCGCTTTGCGCTAGCGATGGCGTGAAAATTGACCCATTCGAAAAGCCTGAGAAAGTTCCATCGGTATTCGTTTTGCCCAACGCTCCATTAACTTGGAATTGGTTGACATTGCCATCTGCTGTCACCGTGACGCTTTGCCCGCCAACAGCCATTGTGCCAACCATTTGGGTTGCGCTGAATGATGTCCAGTCGGTAGAAACCGCGACGGCTTCCAGGCTTTGCGCACCCTCAGTTTCCAGAACGTCCAAAACGCCATCATTATCATCGTCGATGTCGATATCGTCACTTACGCCATCACCATCAGTGTCGGTCGGTGGAATATCTGTGCTGAACACAACGCCATCGATGCCGTGCGGATCGCGCGCACCTGGAGATACAGAACCACTGACCAGACTATGGCGCACGGTAATGCCGTTGACTTCTTGAGCGGTAACGAAACTGATAGTATTTTCTATGTTTTGCCCGGCACCAACGGTGCCTTGTACAGTCCCATCCGCGGAAACAACCTGAACCGAACCGGTTGCATCATCGCCAAAAAACGCTCCCCGGAGCGTCACAAGCAAATCACCATCTGCGTAGACCGCGTAGTCCCACACTGGGTTTCCAGTGGGAATGGTGTCAAACGCGTCGACAATATCAAAACTAAAGGCATTCACCGGCGTGGTGAATGCAATATCTACATCGTACGATGCGTTGCTGCTGCGCTCCGGATTGACATAAATCCCTTCACCGGTGTCACCCGAAAAGAAGCCCGATGCAGTTGTCGTTCTAAATTCCGCCGTGGTGAGACCGGACTGATTTGTCGAAAAAGTAGCCGTCGCATTCGGGAATGTGACCGTGCTCGCTTCAGCCGACCCCGGCCCTGCAGATCCTGTCACGTTATATTCGTTGTTGTTGCTTACTATAGTGGCTGTCCCACCCATAGTAGACACGATTTCAGCAAATCCGTTGTCTTGAAAACCGAGACCGTCCGTATTGTTGCCTGCTACAAAAATGCGAAATTCGCCATCTGCGAAGTTAATTGTATCCGGTAACGCTGATGTTGGCGCAGGGGGTGCGGCAAGCGTGCCTTCAAACATTGAAGCGGAGACTCTGGCAGCTTCAATACTACCAGTTTCAACCTCGAGGTCCCAATCACCACCCAAGGTTGCATTTCCGGTCAAATCTTTGGAGGCTGCAACATCCGCCCCCGTCGCCGCTGCGAGGGCCTCAACCGCAGACGCACCGCGCGCGTTGGATGCAAAATCACAACCGTAAATCAGGATGTCAGCGTCCGCTGTGAGGGCCGCCGCAATCGTGGACATTGCGTTGACATGACGACCTGCCATGGAAGCTTCTGTCAATTTGGTAGACCCAAGATCAAGCGTGCCCGACCGACCGTGAGAGACGATATGAACGGCATCGATATCAGACTGACCTTTCAACGAAGCGGCGATCTGCTCCACACCATCTGTATCTGGGTCCAATACGAGGATTGATACATCAGGGCCAAACGATGCCACGAGCGCCTCATATCCTTCAACACCGCCATCAATGAAGGCAATTTCCTTCAGCGGCTCAGCATCACCGCCCAGCGTGTCCAACAGAGCCTGCGTCTCGTCGGAAGGCCTACTGTTCCACGGCGCAATGCCACCGGTGGACAAGGCTTCGTCAACAGCCCGTTCGGTTTGTGCATCAAAGGCATGATCGGCAATCTCTGCGCCTGTGACGGCACCGGCAGCGTCCAAAAGCACACGTGGTTCAAGAGCCAGCAAATCGGCCTCGTTGCTGCCGCCCACCAGCCGGTCTAGTGGCATCTGATCGCTCGCGGATGATGCAAGGCGGGTACCGCCAACTGTCTCAGAGGACGTAAGCTGTTTTTTGGACATGACGAGCCTTTATAAGGTACTGCAACCCACCGAATGGGTGTTCCGTAAACGCAACTTATAAGTGTGTATAACTTAACGCAACCTTAATGTACTGACATTCAAAATTTGTTTCGCCTACGAAACTTATTGAATGACTTGCGCCAAATCACGGAAAATCACCAAAAAAAACCAAACAGCGCTCCCCAAGGCCACCATTCAGCATTCGAAGAGCAGGTCAGTTCAACTGAGCGTTGATTCGCAGTGACACACGGTGCTGCAAGCGTTGCGCACGAAAACACTGACAAGCCTCGCAAAAGACGAAAAAAAAAGCGTCAGCCGGATCGGAAAAGCCAACAAAGCGACGCATCACAGTCCATTCAGACCGAAAACCAGCCGGCAGGTAGATCACGAAAAAACGAAGTCTGAAAAATTCGCGCAGATGAGAGAAACAGGCTTGAACCGCGACCAGCAGGTTGAATTGGCGGGCGGCAACCTGCGACAAGATAAGCCGAAAGTGAGAATTTTGGCGCGCTTTGGTAGGGAAATCGCGAAAGCACCAGCAAGCAAAAATCGAGCCAGACAAAAAGCCCATACCATCAAAGGCGTAAGCGAAGCGAATGCTTTAAAATCAAAAATGGTGCGCTTCGAAAGAGCAACCTTGAACGCGCCAGTGAGCAAAAAGCGAACCGGGCGAACAGCCCGCCCCAACGGAGCCTTGAGCGCAGCGAATGGTGTGGGTTCAATAATGGTGCGGCCGAGAAGACTCGAACTTCCACGGGATATTATCCCACAGCGACCTCAACGCTGCGCGTCTACCAGTTCCGCCACGGCCGCACATGCCTGTGTAATCACTGGTCGCGGGTAGCTACCAAATGGACTGGGTGGGCACAAGCGAAATCCACGCTTGCTCAAGACGTTAAATCCATAAGCGCAATGGCGGCCTCCACCATGCACTTGAAAGCCGCGCACCCGCCTGCCATGTCCGCCGGATGACAACACCATTCTCACATTCCGGCGGCGTTAAACGCACCGATCTCGCCAGCGGCGATCCAAGTGGTGCCTTCGTCCCACAGGATGAAGACAAGGCCGAAGTTGAATGGTGGGTGAGTGCAAAACCCGTTGCCTATGAGGGCGCGGTTGCAGCCATGGAACGTCGGGTTGAGGCGATTGCCAAAAGCGAGTCATCCGAATGTGTGTGGTTGCTGGAACACCCGCCCCTCTTTACCGCCGGCACCAGCGCGAACGCGCAAGACCTTTTGGGAACACCCGACTTTCCGGTCTATAAAACCGGGCGCGGCGGTCAGTACACCTACCACGGGCCCGGACAGCGGGTCTGCTACGTGATGTTGGACCTCAAGCGCAGGCGCCCGGACGTGCGCGCCTATGTGGTGGCGCTGGAAGACTGGCTGATCGGCACGCTGGACGAATTCAACGTTGTCGGCGAGCGGCGTGAGGACCGTGTCGGCGTTTGGGTCTCCCGTCCCACAAAAGCGCCCCTGCCAGACGGGACACCGGCGGAGGACAAGATCGCAGCCATCGGCATACGGTTGCGCAAATGGGTGTCCTTTCACGGCATTTCCATCAACCATGAACCAAACCTCACCCATTTTGACGGCATTGTGCCTTGCGGTGTCCAGGGGCACGGCGTGACCAGCCTGGTGGATTTGGGACTGCCGGTGACGATGGACGATCTGGATTTGGCTTTGCGACAACAGTTTGAGCTGCGTTTCGGGCCGACGCTGTCCATGACCGGTTCCTTCGAAATCAGTTAAACGCGTCCGGCGTATCAAAGTCCCGACGCGCCGCTTCGCCAATGTTGACGAAAACTGCATTGGCCTTATGCGCTTCGATGACAGGTTTTGCGCCCCGGTCCCCATCAAGCAGCATCAAGGCATCGAAATGTCTCCGGGAAAACACAACCGGGTTCCCGGCACGCCCTTCATCAGCCGCAACCACAATGGACCCTTCGCCATCTGCGCAAAATCGATGAAGCAGAGCGTTGATATGCTCGCTCGTCACTAAAGGCATATCTCCCAACAGCACCATCACCCCGCCCCACACTTCGTCCGCGATAGACTTCATGCCAGCCACCAATGAGGATGCCATGCCGGAGGCGAAGGCGGGATTATGGACACGTCTCATGGAAGCCGGCACCAAGTTTGCAACCGCCGCCTCTTCATGCCCGGTTACAACAACCAGATCGGAAAGTGCACTCTTCTGGGCTTGTTCCAAGCAATGGCTCAGCAAAGGCCTGCCCTTGTAGGGGGTTGTCAGTTTGTTGCGTGCGCCCATGCGGGAGGACGTGCCGGCGGCAAGCACAAGCCCTGCAATGCGCGGCTTAACCATCATCCGCGTCCCCCGCGGCGGACGCCTGCGTGGCCTCTCTGGGTTGCGGCCGTGATGTGATCTCCATCAGCAGGCCACCCACACCCAAACTGGTGACGTAGTCAGGGTCGACGCGAACACCGCAGGCGAGACGGTGCAGCACCCAGTCAAACCCGTTTTCTGCGGGGGACCGAGCGCAGCCCGGCGCGCCGATGACGGGCCGTCCGTCATGCTCCCCCACCAGCAGCAGATTGCCCGGATCGACTGGCATCCCCAATTGATGGACGGTGCCACCCGCAGCTTCCAAAGCGGCTGGCAGAACATCGGCTCTATCCGTGATGGCCGACGCACCGAATATGATGATCAGATCAGCTTCTGGCTCCACCGCCCGCAAGGCGGATGCCAGCGCTTCGACCGTGTGCGGCACCCGTTGTTCAGTGTCCAATGTGCAGCCCAAAAGGTCTAAACGCGCCTGCAAGGTGCCCCGCGTCTTGTCCATCACACTGGATTTGAGGGTCGGCAATTCGGTCGAAACATGCGCTACGTGGGATATGCCTACGCGGTGCAAAACAACCAAATTCTCAAAACCGCACAAAGCCTGTGCGACCTCCAACGCAGCCCGGGCAACAGCAAACGGGATGATCTTCACCGTCGCCACCATGCGCCCGGTTTCGACAAACGTGTCGTCGGACAATGTGGCGAAAGTGATAGACGGATCAATACGGTTCAACTGATCCACCAGGGCCGCATCCGCCTTAAACAGCCCGGCTTGTTTGGCGTAAATGTTCACGCGCCCGGTAAACGGTTCCGCCGCAAAAAGCGTGTCTTTGGCATCGTGCAAAAGCGCTCGCGCGATCCGGTGTGCAGCCAAGTTTTCCACGACATCATCGGGGTCTAAACGGGCCACGGTGACCGTCGGGTATCCCGCCGCCAAAATCGCAGCCACATCTTCGGTGGTCAGCACCCGCCCTTTTTTGAACCGGCTATTGCCCACAGTGAGCGCATGGGCCAGCAAAGCTCCGTCAGCCTGCTCTGTCGCAACGGGCCCAAACTTCACGCAGCGGCCGTCTCGGCTACCTGCATAGACTTTATAGTCTGAGGACGCCGCCGCGCCTCTATGGCTTGCGCCAGCACGGCAACCGCAATTTCTGAGGGCGTGGTTGCGCCGATGTCCAACCCAACGGGCGCTGCGATCCGGTCCGTCTGCTCAACGGCGAGACCGTTGGCGTGCAGCCGGTCCAAACGTTTGGCATGGGTTTTACGGCTGCCCAACGCGCCAACGTAAAAGCACTTAGCTTCCAGTGCAGCCTGCAGCGGCACATCATCAATCTTAGGGTCGTGGGTCACAGCCACCAGTGCCGTGTAAGCATCCAGCGGCTGGCCCTTCAAAATATGTTCAGGCCATTCCGCGTGGAGCGTGATGCCGTCAAACCGGTCCTGGGTGGCGAATGCTGTACGAGGGTCGATGATCGTCACATCAAAATCGCAAGCCTGCGCCATGGGGGCAAGAGCCTGCGAGATGTGAACGGCACCGATGATCAAAAACCGGGCGGGCGGCACATAGACCTGCACAAAGTGCTCAATATTGCCATGTGTCACGACACCAGACTTGCCGGACAAAAAACGCGCGCCGATTTCATCCCCTAGCGGATCAGCGCTCACATCGGCAGGGCTAACCAAACGTTTTTCACTTGTCGCCAGATCGGTCACAACAGCCACAGCATCGCGCTTGGCACGTGCCGCATTCAGCGCATTTAACAGGGCACCATCCATCAAAACGCGCCCATCAATTCAACACCGGTTCAACATAGACGCGAATTCGACCGCCGCAGGACAAGCCAACTTCCCACGCCGTTTCATCCGCGACACCGAATTCCAGCATTTTGGGTTTGCCCGTTTCGATTGCCTCCACCGCGTCGAAGACAACGGCTCCTTCCACGCAACCACCGGAGACGGAGCCCTCGAAATTGCCGTCGGCATCAATCACGAGATGGCTGCCGACTGGCCGAGGCGCGCTGCCCCAGGTCTCGACCACGGTGGCCAGTGCGACGGACCGGCCTTCGGCCCGCCAAGCCTGCGCGACCGTTAATGCGTCATCGGCCAAACCGGCATCAACCGGCGTCTTAGTATCACTCACGGCAAACCCTCTCTTATTCATCGCCCTGGACAACAGCCCTTGTCATCAATTTAGGACGTTCGTGCCGCTGTGCAATGATTTCACATTGCCCGCCATCGGCGCGGAGCCAAGCGCGGCGCACAATTGTTCAATCGTATCCAGCGAGTGCACCGAGCGGAACTCATCCACATGGGGTAACATGGTGCGCACCCCGGCAGCCTTTGGTTCAAACCCGTCAAAACGCAGCAACGGGTTCAGCCAGATCAAGCGACGGCAAGATCGTTGAAGCCGGCCCATCTCATGGCCGAGCAAGGCCAGATCGTGCTCGTCAGCAGCGCGTTCCAATCCATCGGTGATCATCAACACCACCGCCCCTTGGCCAAGAACGCGGCGCGACCACAACCGGTTGAACTCAGCCAGCGTATCGCCAATACGCGTACCGCCTTCCCAATCCGGCACGAGGGCGGACACATCGGCAATCGCCTCATCAGGGTCCTTCATCCGCAAAGCACGGGTGACGTTGGACAAACGCGTTCCAAATAAGAATGTGTGCACCCGCCGCCGCTTTTCGGTAAGCGCATGCAAAAAATGCAGGAAGATGCGCGAATACTGGCTCATGGAGCCGGATATATCGGCCAACACCACCAGCGGGGGCTGCACCTCGCGCACGGCCTTATAGCGTGGCAAGATAAGATCACTGCCCGTCGCCATGGATTTGCGCAAGATGGCGCGGGGATCGAGCAAGCGCCCTCCATTGGCAGCGCGGTAGCGACGGGTCTTTACCGTGTCCACAGGCAGGCGCAGCCGCTCCAACGCCAATTGCGCTTGCGCAAATTCACTGGCCGTCATTTGCGCAAAGTCCTTCGTGCGCAGCACTTCATTGGCGCTCATGGAAAACGAAGCATCGATTTCGATTTCAGGTCGTTCCTGCGTTTCCCGCTCGCGTCCATCCTTAAACAGAGCTTCGGAGACACGTGATTGCCCGGCCTTCGGCTTTTCCTGCGGCGTGCGCGGGTCAGCCATCGGGGAAAACATAGCAATCATTTTCTCCACCAGATCGCGGGAGCGCCAATAGAGGTTGAAGGCCTCATGAAAGACCGGATGATCTTCTTTTCGGGTGACGAAAATGCAGTGCAGCGTCCAATACAGATCGTCCCGATCCCCCAGCCCCGCGGCCTCGGCTGCACGCACGGCATCGACCACACTGGCCGGACCGACCCGTAACCCTGCATCGCGCAGCGTCCTGGCAAAATAGACGATGTTTTCCGGCAGGCGTCCGCCTTCTGCCCGCGCGGGAGTGGCGTCTATTCCGGTCTCTTCGCTTGGTGTGTCGGACCCTTCCATTGCCGGATCAGATGGCCGGTGCAGCATTGGCGGACGCTCCGCCAGAACGGATTTCCTTCAATATCGCCGCGCTGTCGCTGCCTTGAATTTTGGAAATATCGTCTTGGTATTTTAACAACACACCCAGCGTGTCAGATATGCCTTGCGGGTCCAGCGCAACACGGTCGAGTTCAAGCAAAGCCGTCGCCCAGTCCAATGTTTCAGCAATGCCCGGGTTCTTAAACAACTCCTCCTGGCGCAGCCGCTGCACATAGGCGACGACTTCCTCGGAGAGCGTTTCCCCCGCTTGGGGCAGTTTGGCGCGCACGATGGACAATTCCCGCTCCGCGTCAGGATAGTCCACCCAATGATACAAACAGCGGCGCTTCAAAGCGTCATGGATCTCGCGCGTGCGGTTGGTTGTGATGATGACAATGGGCGGCTCTTTCGCCTTAATCGTACCAAGCTCCGGCACCGTAACCTGGAAGTCCGAAAGCACCTCCAGCAAGAATGCTTCGAAAGCCTCGTCAGTGCGGTCCAGCTCGTCAATCAACAGAATTGGCGCGCGTCCTTCCGGCTGTTCGAGGGCTTGCAGGATGGGGCGGCGGATCAAGAAACGCTCGGAAAAAACGCCATCTTCCATGGCCGATTTTTCGGTTGCCCCGGACGCCTCCCGCATGCGGATTTCAACCATCTGTGCGGCGTAATTCCACTCATAAACGGCGGAGGAGACATCCAGGCCTTCATAGCATTGCAGGCGGATCAAAGGACGGTCCAACTGATCGGCCAGCACCTTTGCGATCTCGGTTTTGCCCACTCCTGCTTCCCCTTCCAAAAACAAGGGTCGCCCCATTTTGAGAGACAAAAACAGGACCGTCGCCAGAGAGCGATCCGCCACGTAATTGCCCTTTGTCAAAAGGTCCAAGGTAGCGTCGATGCTGGTTGGCAGTCCCGAAAGCGGGGTTTTGTCGGCGGTCTGGGTCATACTTGGCTCAAAATGCTGTAAAATACCGGCCAGCTAATCCGCCAGCGCTTTTGCTTTTCTATACAGCACGCCAGCCCGCTCGCAAAACAACGGTCAAAATCAGTGCGGGACAAGCTGAAGCAGGTGGCGCAGTCCAAACGCCACTCGCAACTTACAAAAGGCAAAAAAACGCTGCACAGGATGCAGCGTTTAAAGGCGGAAACTATCATGGAGGCTGGTGACCAAACCAGCGGGTGCCGTAAAAGGTGGTCCACCTCCCCCGGACGGAGGGAGGCGGACCTAAGCAACCGTTCAGGGGCGATCGACGGTTGCTACCATTTGGGGGTCAGAAATCTAAGGCTTCCCGAAGGGCAGCTCCCATCCCCGACAAGACAGTAAATACGAAAACCTGATCCAAAGTGCTGTGAGAAAACTCACTCGATTGACGGCACAAGGAACTTTTTCACCCATCGGACAGCATGGGCCAAAGGGACAGCAAAAGCGACAAGGCCATCACCGTGTTGAACACCCGCAATATCACAGGCTTTTGCAACAACCGCCGCATCGACATGCCAAAGATCGCCCAGATTGACACGCTGGGAAAATTCACAACCACAAAGGCAAACACGACGATAGCAACAGAGACGGCATAGCTGCCCTCAGACGTGTAAACGGCCATGGCATAGGTGGCCATCATCCAGGCTTTTGGGTTCACCCATTGAAACAGCGCAGCTTCCATAAAGGTCATCGGTCGGGCCGTGCCCTCGGCAACCTGCGCCGGTCCTGAATTAAATATCCGCCACGCGAGCCAGATCATATACGCGGCCCCGACAAACTTAATAGCCGTGAACACCGGCGGGTAAAGCGCAAAAACGGCACCCAACCCCGCCCCCACACAGCCGAGCAAAACACCGAAACCTATGGCGATGCCAAACATGTGCGGCACCGTGCGTCGAAGGCCAAAATTCACACCCGAAGCAAACAACATCAAATTGTTAGGCCCCGGTGTCACAGACGAGACGAATGAGAACAGCAGCAAGGCTGCGAAGGTGGATAAAGACATGATTGGCACCGCAGACCGCGAAGAAGACAGGCATGAAAATAGGTAAGGAGTATTGACCTAAATTCCCGTTCGCACAACCGTTTTCGTTCAAACAGAAGCCGCTTTAACAAAAGAGCCCGCCCACCCGTGCGGGCAAGCGGGCGCTCGCACTGTCTCAGACTGCAACTGGATCATTTCTATCTTTGATAGAATCGATCCAGTTGTGGCGCTCACGCTGTCGGCCTCAAGAGGCCTTCGCGACCCTAGGTGGGGGAGGGGCGGCGCATAAGCACCGGGTTGCTCTTCGCAACCGAGCGTTCAATCAAATTGTGAACCGCTCTAGTTCACGGTTTCAAGCTTGATCGCGTCTACGTTCACGACCGTGTCCCCTGGACCATTGCCGTATTTCCAAGCGCCCATTGTCACGGTGGAGGGTGCGCGCAAAAGCGTCATGGTTTGGGTCTCATAAATCTCTCCAAAGGGGCCGCCATCGACTTTGCCGAAGTACTTACGCCCCCGTTTGGAGAATGTCAGCGTGACCGGCTTAGACCCTTGAGAGGCAGCCGCTTTAGCATAGTCGCCATACTTACCACCGCACTTCGCGGCAAATTTGCCACCGGCCTGTGCCACCTCTTTGAAAGCCGTATAACGGCTCAAATAAAGATAAGGCGTATAGCCGCACGAGTTTTTGTAGCTCAGGAACTCAGTAAAAATGCCGTTGCCCTCTTCGTCCGACAACCCCAAATAAAATCCATCGCGACCGGTGGAGTATTCAAACACCCCTGTCACAGTGAGATCCCAATCGCCCGATGGCAAATCGATACCGGCCTTAAACCGGTTGGGCGCATCAACGGCCTTTGGCCCGTTATTTTTGTTAGCGTTGATCGTGAGCAGGGTACCGCCGTCAACGATGTGGGAATCCAAATTCGGGTTCTCGACCGTCCATTCCTCACCCAGTTTATTGCCATCAAAATCGTCAAACCAAACGGTGCGCGAAGAGGCCACTTTGATGGGTTCCGGCGCTGGCGCTGTCACTACGGTTTTCACCAAGGCACCGGCCAGCTCGTCAGAGTTGTTGGCGGCGATAAACTGACCGCCCGTATTGTCGGCCAAGCACTTCACGGCCTTGCTTTGCTCTTCGTTGAGACCAAAACCGATCACGTGAGCCGTAAAGTCCACGCCGGACTTTTCCAGCTCGGTGGCAGCGGCACATGGGTCTGCGTTGCAGGCCTCTTCGCCATCGGTCACCAATACAACGGTGGCGGTTTTGGTTTGGCTGTTCATGTAATCAGCAGCGGCACGCAGGCTTTCTGCAATCGGTGTTTCGCCCTTGGGAGCCATCGCCCAGACGCTGTCTTCAATTTGTTTGGCGGCTCCAGCCGCTGGCGGAATCATCACCTGAATGTCCGTGCAATCCTTCGCGCGGCGGTGGCCATAGGCCATAAGGCCCACCGGCAGGTCGGTTGGCACAGACGCTACAAAATCGGTCACCGCCTGTTTGGCAATCTCCATTTTGGTGCGCGCGCCAATTTTGCGTTTCATGGAGCCGGACGAATCCATGATCACCATGACTTGCGGCTGCTCGGTTGTGGCGGAGACCGTATTGATCGCGGCGGCGTTGAGCGCGCCAGCAGCTAAACCAGCGATCACTGATGAGGTTAAGACAGAACGTTTCATTGTGCTTCCTTCAACGGGTGATGACATACAAATGATGCATCATCATTAAATCGGACGGCAACAAAACCTCCGTGACATATTGCACTTCACTTATATGAAACTGCAGACGGGACCTACATCGCCATCAGGCCAATACAATGCAAACCGGGCTTTACATACCCTCCGGGCCGCGGCTGAGCGCGGCAATTCCGGTGCGGCACACTTCCACCAGCCCCATGGGTGCCATAATGGAGATAAACTGCTCCACCTTGGACGTGCGGCCGGTAATCTCAAACGTGAAATGATCCACCGATGCATCGATGACTTGCGCCCGAAACGCATCGGCAAGCCGCATGGCTTCCACCCGGTGTTCGCCTTTACCGGCAACCTTCACCAAAGCCAGTTCCCGCTCCATGGGTTTGTCGTGCCCCTTGTCACGCGCCAGCAAGGTGAGATCGACCACCCGGTGCACGGGCACCATACGCTCCAACTGACGCTTGATCTGCTCCAGCACTTTCGGCGTGCCTTTAGAGATGATCGTGATGCGTGACCAGTGTTTCTCGTGCTCGGTCTCCGATACGGTCAGGCTCTCGATGTTGTAGCCCCGCCCGGAGAACAGCCCGATCACACGGGCCAACGCACCGGCCTCATTGTCCACGATGATCGACAATGTGTGTTGCACAATGATCTGCGTATCCGGCGCGATGAAATAGGCCGATGCGGGCGGCTGCGTTACCGGGCCCTGGTTTTTGAGAGTGTCACTCATGAAAAAGAAAAGTCCTGAAAGAGTGTGGGTTTAAACTGATCGGAGTATCGGCAAGCGCTAGACCAAGCGCTTGCCTTCTTCGTCAATGACGGACCCAACAGCTTCATCCGTCGCCTCGTCGGGCAGCAGCATCTCGTTGTGCGCCTTGCCCGATGGGATCATCGGAAAACAATTGGCCAGAGCCACAACGCAACAATCGAAGATCACCGGTCCGGGCGTCTCAATCATCTCGCGGATTGCATCGTCCAACTGGTCCGGTTTGGTGCAGCGAATGCCCTTGGCACCGTAGGCTTCCGCGAGTTTGACAAAGTCAGGCATGGCCTCGGTGTAGGAATGGGACAAGCGGTTGCCATGCAGCAATTGCTGCCACTGGCGCACCATGCCCATATACTCATTGTTCAAGATCATAATCTTGATCGGCGCGTTGTGCTGCACTGCGCAGGACATTTCCTGAATGCACATCTGGATGGAAGCATCGCCGGCAATATCCACCACCAGCGCATCGGGATGCGCGATTTGCACACCCAACGCGGCTGGCAGGCCGTAGCCCATCGTGCCCAAACCACCGGATGTCATCCAACGGTTGGGCTCATCGAACCCGTAAAACTGAGCCGCCCACATCTGATGTTGGCCCACTTCGGTTGTGATATAGGTCTCGCGGTCTTTGCTGAGCGCGTGCAACCGTTCGATGGCGTATTGCGGCATGATCACGTCATCATTGGGCGTATAGGCCAGCGAGTTGCGCCCGCGCCAAATTTCGATCTGCGACCACCACTCGGAGAGGTCGGGCAGGTGTGCGCCCGATGACACTTCGCGCCACATGCGCACCATGTCCTCGAGAACCAAGCCAACGTCCCCGATAATAGGCACGTCCGCATGGACAACCTTACCAATGGAGGACGGATCAACGTCCACGTGAATTTTCGTGGAACCGGGCGAAAACGCATCCAGACGACCCGTGATGCGGTCATCAAAGCGCGCACCAATGCACACCATCACGTCGCAATCGTGCATGGTCATGTTGGCTTCATACGTGCCGTGCATGCCCAACATGCCCAACCACTTGTCTCCACTGGCGGGGTAACAACCCAGGCCCATCAAAGTGGACGTGATGGGGAAGCCTGTCAGTTCCACCAACTCGCGCAACAGACGTGTGGCCTCGGGGCCTGAATTGATAACGCCTCCGCCGGTGTAGAGGATCGGTTTCTTCGCACGCATCATCGCGGTGACGGCGAGACGGATTTGGTCCGGATCGCCCTTCACCCGAGGTTCATAAGTTCTCTTGTCCAGCATGGACGGCGGAAAATATTTACCGGTGGCGAACTGCACGTCCTTTGGAATGTCCACCACAACAGGGCCAGGGCGACCCGTTGTTGCAACGTGAAACGCTTCGTGCAGGATCAACGCAAGATCATTTACGTCACTCACCAGCCAATTGTGCTTGGTGCAGGGCCGCGTGATGCCAACGGTATCGCATTCCTGAAACGCATCAGAGCCGATCAACGGCGTGGGCACTTGGCCTGTCAGGCACACCAGCGGCACAGAATCCATCAACGCGTCTTGCAGCGGCGTCACCATATTGGTTGCACCAGGGCCGGACGTGACCAGAACAACACCCGGTTTTCCCGTCGAGCGGGCATAGCCTTCCGCCGCATGCCCCGCACCCTGTTCGTGGCGCACGAGGATGTGGCGAATATCTTCCTGCTGGTGCAGTTCATCATAGATGGGAAGCACGGCGCCGCCGGGATAACCGAACAGATCGGTCACACCATTATCGCGCAGGGCGTGGATCACCATTTCCGCACCGGTCATTTCGATACCAGCAGTTGCTTCCGGCGCACCGGACGGGCGCTCAAGGGTCTGTGTTTGGGTCATCGTTGTTCTTTCCAGTCTCACCCTTTCAGGGTGTTCCTCCGTTATGCCAGGTGCGAGATGTGCCAATGGTCTTATCAGCAAACCGAACCGAGCAATCAAATTCAGGCAATAAAAAAGGCCCCCGAAGGAGCCTGACGCGCGTTAGCAGTGCCGGTAGGCCTTAGCCCACCGCGCCAACGCGCTTACCTACTACTACAATGCGAATGGCCGACATCATGTCTCTCCCGATTTCTTCCGTTGACAATAAAGGCGGGACTGATGGCGTCAACCGCCCAAAAGCCGACGATGGCTCAAAAAGCGCGCTTGGATTGGAAAATGTGACCGCAGCAACACGCTTGCAACGCTTCCCCCGGGGGAGAACCACCAAAAGCTCAAGCACAAACCTTGTTCCGCCCGGTCTCTTTGGCTTGATACAACCGTTCATCCGAGAGTTTGATCAATTCCCTTTTTGTGAACACACCATCAAGCGTGCTCGCGACACCAATTGAGACCGTCGGCCGAAGCACCACAGCCCCGATATCGATGCGCATTTCGGCAACCATCCGGCACACCCGCTCCGCAAAGGGCCGGATCTGCTCGGATTGTGGGAATGGCGCTACGATACAAAATTCCTCACCGCCCGTTCGCGCCACGATATCGTGCTCGCGTGTGAGTTTTTGCAACCGTAGCGCCAACTGTTTGAGCACGACGTCGCCCGCGTCGTGCCCATAAGTGTCGTTTACGCTCTTGAAATGATCCAAGTCGAGGGTCAGCAGCGCCAATGGCGCGTTTATCTTACTGAATTCCTTGAGATATTCGTCAAATGCGTCTTCAAAGTACCGCCGGTTATAGAGGCCTGTAAGCGGGTCGGTAACAACCGCAACCTCCAGCTTGGCGGCACGGTCTGTCAGCTCTTGTTGAACAGTTTGGCTGCGCCTGAGAGAGGGAAGCGTAAAAAGCAGCCCGAAAAGCAGCGTCGCGCTCATCAAAATCAATGTCAGCTCGCTTTGGGGCAAGCCAAACAGCATGGGCTCGGCAGATGCACCATCGCCAGACCGGTCGCGCATCAAAACCACAACGGCCAGCGCGAGGCTGCCGACAGTGGCGGCGCTGTATATCCAATACGCTGAACCAGCTAGACGTTTCATAGTGCTCCCGCCCGGGGGCGACCAGGCATTTGCGTGACAGGGTCGCGGCCGACCCGGTTTTTTTGGCCAATACTTGACCACGTTAGTTGGGTGTAAAGAAGTTTTCTAAATCGAAGAATAACTTGACGCTCAAATCGGATGATCTGTCGTGTCCCCTGCGGAATTGGTGAACAAAACCTTCCACTGGTCATTCAATTGTCCCCGAAACCAAGTGGATTGGCGCTTCGCATACTGCCGAGTGGCAGCCCGCAAGGCCTCCAGCGCGTCATCCCGCGACAGTTCTCCGGCCAGTAGGGACGAAAGCTGTGTTACGCCGATCGCACGCCAAACGGTCGATTCTGGCGGCAATTCGAGCGCCAAAAGCGCCTCAACCTCCTCCAAGGCGCCATTTTCGAGCATAATCCGCGCTCTTTTGTTAATCCGTGCGTGCAGGTCAGACCGCTCCGGCATCAAGACATACCGCTCAACATCACGACCGCTTAGAAAAGCGGAAGAAGAGGCATGGGCTTGAAAATGCGCAAGCGGCTTCCCCGTCTGCAGCACCACTTCCAACGCGCGGGCGACCCGTTGACCGTCGCTGGGGCGCAACTCCGCCGCCCCGACAGGATCATGCTCTTGCAGACGCAGATGCAACGCATCGCTGCCGTGGTTTATGAGATCATCCCGCACGGAACGACGCAGGTCCGGGTTGATTTCCGGAGTGTTGGCAAGACCGTGGTCGAGCGCGCGAAAATAGAGCCCGGTTCCGCCCACGAAGATGGGCACTTTTCTCTCCGCCCAAACAGCCTCGGCAACAGCACGTGCATCATCCAACCAACGGGCAACCGAATAAGGCTGGTCCAGCGGCGCATGGCCGTAAAGCATGTGTTGAGCGCGCGCCAAATCTTCGGATGATGGCCGCGCGGTCAAAACGTCCAAGACGGGATAGACCTGCATGGAATCCGTGTTGACGATGACGCCGTCGTGCTGCTGCGCCAATTGCAATGCCTTGGCGGACTTGCCGCTGGCGGTTGGCCCCGCTAACAAAATCGCATCCGGCTTCAACCGCTTAACCTCACATCTGGACCTTGCCAATGGCTGACACATCCCCGGATGCGCAGCGCGTTCTCACCTTAATCACCGACCCGCTAACCCCATGCCTTGATCATGACATCATGGACGGCGTGCGCGATGCGGTGGGCGCAAAGGCTGCGTATATTCTGGCCGATGGTATCGCCTGCGATATCCCCCTGCCCCATGCTGAAGTGCCGTTTGCGGCGGTGGAACGCGCCGCCCGCAGCGTCTTGGATAACCGACCCATCGACGTGGTTGTGCAAGAAGCCGATACAAGACGCAAGTCGGTGCTGCTGGCCGACATGGATTCAACGCTCATACATCAGGAGTGCATAGACGAACTGGCAGCAGAAGCCGGTGTGGGTGAGCGGGTGGCCGCCATCACAGCAAAAGCCATGGCCGGTGATCTGGACTTCGAAGCGGCCCTGACAGAACGGGTTAGCCTGCTCAAGGGGCTGCCACGCAGCATCATCCAAAAGGTCTTGGCGGAGCGCATTTCCTACGTGTCCGGAGGACGCGAACTTGTGTCCACCATGAAAGCCAATGGCGGCTACTGCGCCCTCGTGAGCGGCGGCTTCACTGACTTTACGAATATCGTGGCAGGCACACTTGGTTTTGACGAAAATCGCGCCAACACATTCGCATTTGAAAACGATGCGTTCACGGGCAACGTCCTGCCGCCCATCTTGGGGCGGGAAGCGAAGGTCGAGGCGCTGCAAGAGGTCTGCGCCCTGCGCGGCGTGCCCCTGTGGGACGCTATCGCCGTGGGAGACGGCGCCAACGATCTTGGCATGCTAA
The DNA here is from genome assembly GCA_038746275.1 of Pseudomonadota bacterium. Classification (GTDB taxonomy): domain Bacteria; phylum Pseudomonadota; class Alphaproteobacteria; order Rhizobiales; family Rhizobiaceae; genus Pseudahrensia. The sequence continues at coordinate 25,672 of JBCDKS010000007.1, forward strand.
CCCGCGCCGGCAGCGGCGTCGCGCTCCACGCCAAGCCCGTCGTGGCAGAAGCCGCCAGGATGCGGATAGACCATGGCGACCTTTCCGCCCTGCTCTATATCCAAGGCTACCGCAGAGCGGATTTTGTAGCCTGATGCTATAGCGGCAAACGCTGCTGCGCTTGCCGCAAACACCCGTGAGACTTAGCTCAGATCGAGCACCACAAAGCTGGGCTCGCCGTCTTTTGAGGCGACCAGAAGAAGAACCTTACTGCGGCCCTCTTTCTTGAGTTCTTCAAGACGCTTGGACACATCGGCAGCGGTTTTGACGGTCTCTTGGCCAACCTCCGAGATAACGCTGCCGGGTTTAATGCCTTTCTCTTCCGCCATCGTATCTTTTTCGACGGCGGTGATGAGAACACCTTCCACGTCCGCATTGATGGCGTAGGTGTCGCGGTTTTCCTCGGAGAGATCTTCCATCGTAAGGCCCAAGGCGCGGACAGATTTGGGATCTTCCTCCGGCTCGGTGGGAGTAGACTGATCTGCCGCGATCAGCTTTTCGCCGTCTTCCAGACGCCCCAACGTCACCGGCACGTTCTCTTCCTGGCCCTTGCGAAGCACGACCACTTCAACGGATTTGCCAACGGGTGTGTCCGCTACGATACGCGGCAGGTCACGGCTGGTGGCCACCTCTTTACCGTCAAAAGACAAGATTACGTCCCCAACGGCAATGCCTGCAATCTTAGCAGGACCTTTGGCCGTCACACCGGCGACGAGAGCTCCACGGGCGCTGTCCATCGCAAGCGATTCTGCGATATCATCGGTAATGGGCTGAATGCTCACGCCCAACCAGCCGCGGCGGGTTTCACCGAACTCCCGCAATTGCGAAATCACGTTAATCGCCAAATCAGACGGGACAGAAAAGCCAAGACCGATGGAGCCACCCGTGGGCGAGATAATGGCTGTGTTAATGCCAACCACTTGACCGTCCATATTAAACAGCGGCCCACCGGAGTTACCCCGGTTTATCGCCGCATCAGTCTGGATGAATGAATCGTAAGGGCCCGATCGGATGTCACGGTTGATGGCTGATACAATACCCAACGTGACCGTGCTGCCTTGACCAAATGGGTTACCAATGGCCATCACCCAGTCGCCCACGCGGGCACCAGCGGATTTGCCGAATGTCACTGCCTGCAAAGGCTTTGCGGGCTCAACTTTCAAAACGGCAATATCCGTCTTCGGGTCTGTGCCGACAACTTCGGCCTTCAACTCACTGCCATCTGTAAATTCGATCGTAATTTCATCGGCTTCCGCAATCACATGATTGTTGGTGATGATGATGCCGGACGGATCAATCACAAACCCGGAACCCAAGGACTGCACGCTACGCGGACGGTTGCGGCGGTTTGGGCGATTGTTCTGGTTCGGTGCCTGATTAAAGAACTCATCGAAAAAGTCTTGGAACGGTGACCCCTGCGGAACCCGTGGGCGTGGGGCACGGCGTTCTGTTCCAGCAACGTTTTGCGATGTGGAGATGTTGACCACCGCACCAATCAAGCGATCTGCCAAGTCCGCCACAGACGCGGGTGCCGCATGGGCTGGCCCGACAAAGCCGGGCTGCGTTGCGCCGCCACCTGCAACCATTGCGATGGCAAGGGCACCGGCAAGTGCAAAGCGTCTAAAAGTTGCAAGCGTGGTCATACACAAGTCTCCTGAACCAAACGGCCCCTTCTGCGAGACCATTCAAATAAAATAGCGCGTTTGACGGGAACAGTAGCGTGAATTCTTCGTCACACGCATCATGTTTTTGTAACTTCCCGGTTATGGTGCCAGTTACGGTCAATACCGGTCCCAGGATTGCAAACCGACCCCACGAAATCGGAAATACAGAATAACCGCACTGGATCCGACTAACCGCGCACCAGCCAAACCAGACCGACACCAATGACCAGCGCAATTACACCACCCTTACGCAAATCAGCGTCAGACATTTCGCTAACTTGCGCGGCCAAGGAGCGTGCCATGGCTGGCATGCCCGCATAGAGCGCACCCTCCAAAGCGAGAAACAATCCCAAGGCGCTGACAATCTCAATCAAATTCGTTTCTCCCGGCCAGTCACGGCGTTCCCATACAATCAGACACAAAAAAACCGCGCCAACAGTGCTGCGGGCGCGGTTTGGGTTTAGATGTAAGTGTTAGTTGCTTGCAGCCGGCACCGTTGGTGCGGCTGGAGCGCGTACGGGCCCTGCCCCACTCGGCGCCGTCGCGATACCGTTGGCATCCCGGAAGAACCGGAAAAACTCGGAGTTGGGCGACAGCACCAATGTGGTGCCGGCATTATCCAAAGCCTCTCGGTACGCCTGCATGGAGCGATAGAAGTCAAAAAACTCCGGGTCACGGTTGAACGCATCGGCAAAAATCCCATTGCGCTCTCCCTCGCCCTCACCGCGAAGCACTTCGGCCTCGCGCTGCGCTTCCGCTTTAATCTCGACAACCTGCCGGTCGGCAGCAGCACGGATACGACGGGCCGCTTCCTGACCGCGGGCGCGCAGACGTTCTGCCTCCGCAAAACGTTCAGCCTTCATCCGCTCAAAAGTCTGTTCCGAAACTTCTGCGGTTAGATCGGTCCGGCGGATACGCACGTCCACGATGCCAATACCCAGATCATTGGCCTCCGGGATCAACTGGTCACGCACTTCGCGCATCATGGCACCGCGCTCTTCTGACAAGGCCGCTTCAAAACCACGCAGACCATAAGTACGGCGCAAAGCCGCATCGAGACGGGTGCGCAACCGGCTTTCGGCCTGTGGTACAGACGCGGACACCTGCTCGCGGAAGCGGCGGGGGTCGGAGATCTTGTAGGTCAAGAACGCGTCCACATCGTAGAACTTACCTCCGGAGACCTGAACGCGAATGTCGTCCAGATCAAACCGCAGCAGCCGGTCATCGACCATCTGCACAGTGTCGAGGCCAAAAGCCCCAAGCGGCAGTTTGAAATAGAGACCGGGCTCCACTTCGACACGGATAATCTCACCAAAACGCAACACGATAGCCTGTTGGCGCTCGTTGACGACGTAGAGACCGGAGTAGAACAACGCGGCTATAACCGCCACGATGCCTGCAATAATACCGACACGATTGCTCATCAGTTTGTACCTCCACGCGGACGGGTCAATTCGTTCAGTGGCAGATACGGCACAACACCCGTCCCGCCACCTTCACCGCCATTTTCCATGATCACCTTGTTTGAATCCTTCAACACCGCTTCCATGGTCTCGAGAAACAGACGCTTCCGTGTCACCTCAGGCGCCCGTGCGTATTGGTCGTAAACCGAGATAAAGCGCTGAGCCTCACCCTTTGCCTCTTCCACCACGCGATTTTTATAAGCCGCCGCATCTTCGCGAATTTGTGCCGCCTCACCGCGGGCTTCACCCAGGGTTTTGTTACGGTATTGGTTGGCTTCTTCCTGAAACTGATCTTCGTTCTGTTCCGCGCGCTGCACTTCATCAAATGCCGCCGCCACTTCGCTTGGCGGGGCCACGTCTTCGATGTTCAAAGCACGAATGGAAATTCCGGCACCATAGGATTGCAATGTAGCCTGCACGATGCCGCGCACCTCTTCCGAGATACCTTGGCGGTCATCACGGAACACATCTTGCGCGGGACGGCGACCAACGATTTCGCGCATCGCGCTTTCCGCCACTTCGCCGACCATGCCTTCTGGATCGCTCACGTTGAACAAAAACGCCTTCGGGTCATCCACCGAGTAAAGAACTGAGAAGGAGACATCCACGATGTTCTGGTCACCGGACAACATCAGGCCCTGTGCGGAGCCGCCGCGACCGGTTGAGCCGATATTAACTTGACGTTCGACGATCTTGATTTTTTCGGCGCTCTCAACAGGCCACCAAGCGAAATTGAGACCCGCTTGGGAAATCTCATTCTTCGGCTTGCCGAACACCGTTTCCACCGCCAACTCATCCGCATCCACCTGATACGCAGACGCATAGAGATAAAGAATACCGGCACCCACTGCGAGTAAAACGCCCATGAGCGGGCTAAAACCACCCGAACCAATGCCGCCAGGGAGGACTTGTTTCAGCTTGTCCTGTCCCTGACGCAACAGTTCTTCCAAATCCGGTGGCTGATTGCCGCCACCGGGACCACGGGGGCGCTGCGGTCCGCGGGGACCTTGCCCCCATGGGCCGCCTGTTGGGCCTCCGTTGCTTCCGTTGCCGTTTTGCATATTGCCTCCCGTGTTGTTGCTCCAGGGCATGAACTGTCCTCGTATTGGATAGGAACGATCTTGGAGTGGCATGTTTGAGCGCGCAGTTCATCCGCGGCTGTCGATGCCGAAATTTGAATTGCCTGATGTATAGGGTTGCGCCAAGGCCCTTTCAACGAGCGCCTGCCGATTTAATAGCAAATCGAAGTCCCACCGTAGCGTATGTCGCAGTCACGTCATCATTCGCCGGGTTGTTCCGGCAAAAACCGCTGTCCAACCCCGTCAGTCCTGACGCTCATAAACTGTATAGCTTGTCGCTGCGCTATCGTTTTCCCCCGGCGGCACGCTTTCGCTGGACACTTTGGTCCACTGCACATGATCGATTTGTGGAAATGTCGTATCGCCTTCGGGTTCGGCGTCCACTTCTGTGACGCACAGGCGCGTGGCCTGATTCAATGTCTGACGGTAGATTTCACCACCCCCGACCACACAAATCTCATTTACACCGTCTGCCGCAGCGATTTCAGCCGCTGCAGCAAGAGCCTTGTCTAAGCTATCGATGGCAACCACGCCCGGGGACTGCCAGTCCGTGTCGCGCGTCACCACGATGGATGTCCGTCCGGGAAGCGGTCTACCGATACTGTCAAACGTCTTGCGCCCCATGATCATGGGCTTGCCAAGCGTCAGAGCCTTGAACCGCTTTAGATCGGTTGAAAGCCGCCACGGCATGCCACCTTCCATGCCAATCACGCCGTTTTTTGCCACAGCAACAACGATCACAATGTCCACGACTAGCCCTCCCTAAACCGCAATAGGGGCTTTGATCGCGGGGTGCGGATCATAATTCATCAAACTGAAATCATCGTACTGAAACGCAAACAGGTCGGTCACGCCGGGATTGAGGTGCATGCGGGACAACGGTTTGGGCGCGCGGGACAATTGCTGGCGCGCTTGGTCAAAATGGTTGTGATAAAGATGCGCGTCTCCAAATGTGTGAACAAAATCACCCGGTTTGAAACCGGTCACCTGCGCCATCATCATGGTCAGCAGCGCGTAAGAGGCTATGTTAAACGGCACGCCCAAAAAGATGTCGGCTGACCGTTGATAAAGCTGGCAGGACAAGCGCCCGTCAGCGACATAAAATTGAAACAGGCAGTGGCAGGGCGGCAGGGCCATCTCATCCACTTCCGCCGGGTTCCAAGCCGTTACAATATGACGGCGCGAATTGGGATTGGTCCGCAACGCCGCCACCAACTGCGTAATCTGATCCAGCGTCTGAGGCTGTCCGTCGGGTCCACTCGCGCCTGTAGGCCACGACCGCCACTGCACGCCATACACCGGACCTAGATCGCCGTTCTCGTCAGCCCACTCATCCCAGATAGAAACACCGTTTTCCTTCAAGTAACCAATATTGCTGTCACCCTGCAGGAACCACAAAAGTTCGTGGATGATGCTTTTAAGATGCACGCGCTTCGTGGTGACCAGCGGAAACCCGGAGCTTAGATCAAATCGCATTTGGTGCCCGAAAATGGACCGTGTGCCGGTGCCCGTGCGGTCGCCACGGTCCACACCCGTGTCCAACACGGTTTGCAACAAATCCAAATATGCGCGCATCTCGACGTCTCTGAGTGTGAAGAAATAAAAAACCGACATGGAATCGGTGAAGCCACCGCCATGACCGCTGCAACATGCTGTTGATGCGACCGTCAATCAAGCAAACATGGAAGGGTCCACCGAACAGTGTAGCCAAAATCTGGACGCAAAGGGTCAAACCCGCTAGGAGGCCTGCGCGAGATTTTTCAATACGCGTCAAGAAGGCGCGCAAGGTCCAATCCGCCAATGCGACCCGCTAAACCAAAAAGCCGATGCGGCTAAGGGAGACTTTTTATGAGCAAACGCGCCGAACTCATCGAGAAATACGCAGACGATCTGAAAAACAAATGCGGCATGAACCCAGATATGGACTTATTGACAAAAGTCACCATCGGTTGCGGTCCAGCGATTTACAACGACGATGCGTCCACTGTGTCCGGCACCGACAAGTCCGAGTTGGAAACCGTGAAAAACAACTTCCTGATCAAAAAGCTCGGTCTTGGCGACGGTCCAAAACTCGACGAAGCCATTGACGCGGTCATCGAAACCTACGGCAAGTCCAACCGCAACAAATACCGCGCGGTGGTCTACTACATGCTCACAAAGCACTTCGGCAAAGAAGCCGTCTACGGCTAACATGCTGAATGCGGGTTATCGTGGATAGCCCGCATTCTCATCTTTCTTACAATACTTTACGCGCCCATTCGCATGACTGATTTGAAAGACATGCGCGGAAGATCGCCGGTGTCAGCAACGAGAGCTTCGCGCTTCGCTTTTGCAGCGGCAACCCTTTTTCGCAGTATGTCGGTTATTCCGGCAATTCCAACCAAACGCCAGCGGATTTCAAAGCCGGGCTCAAGCACTATCGGACCCGGGCTTTCGCCACTACGGTTCATCGGCTTGATAAACCGTTCTCCTTGGTCACCACCAGACAGAAGCTTTTTGTCACCCAAAACATAGTATTGCCAAGCCAAAAATATCTCTTGGGGGACTTCGCCGCCCACGCTGGGAACCTTTATAACTTTGGCCTCATCAAAGTCCCCATTGGCATCCGCCGGGTTATCGTCATAGCTATAGGTGCCAGATGGACGGAGCAAATCAGCTGGTGGTATTACCGCCGCAGATTTTTGACGGCTAACCGGCTGTTGTGTAAATTTCACGGTAATTTCAGAAACAAAGGCGTTACCATTGTCATCCGCAGGAGCAGTAAAATTAAGGCTCTGCGTTGGATTATTTATCATCTCCGCTTCTTTCATGACATCTAGAACATTCATACCCGGTGTAAAAGGGACCTCTTGTCGGTAAAAAAATCCAGTCACATCAACGGTAATCGTATCTTTTTTGTCTTCTTCAGCCATTTCTATTTCTCCAAAATACCCCTGATTTGAAATCCCAACACAAAAAACAAAAAAACCACAGCAATTTTTGCTGTGGTTTTTTATATTACCGATAGTGGCCTAATACTTTTACGAGGCCGCCAAGACGGAAATCCGCCTGACCCTCAACAAATCAGCACTCCAAAGCCTACAAATCTCCAAGTTGTCCCATGTGCTTTGCAACCAGATAATAGAACGTCACGCGGTTTTTATTGCGGTCGCCCTTCATGGTTTCGCACACGGCGCCGATGATTTCGTCGCATTTAGAAACATCAGTCGCGCCGAGCTTCTTCATGCACCATTTTTCGCGCACACGGTCGAGTTCGGATGTGTCGGAGCAGGATACCAACGAGGAATCCTTGCCCCGTAATGCGATACCCAAGTGTTTTACAATTTTTTCCACCGCTCCGGCATCGGCTGCTGCATCATAGCGTTGCACGTCTTCAAGATATTCGCTCACGGGACGTCCTCTCCAAAAGAAACTGAATTTGCGTTTTGACGGACTGTTCCGGGCAATTCCGTTTCCGTCACGTAAAGTGTGGCCTTTTCATTGGCCGCTGCCAACCCTATATTGGTTTCGCTGGAGAAATCCGGCTATGGCGATAAATGACCTTTGTAATAAGCCATTCGGACCCGGGGGCGGTACCCGGCGCCTCCACCCAATTGCTGGCACGCGCCAGCCATTCGGCGGGGGCGAAACAGGATCGACGAGGGTGTAAAGACTGCGTTTTCGCTCGGCATGGTACCCACCGATATCGGGCCATTATAGTAGTTGCAAATGATAACAACTATGTGGAAGCACGCCTCGCTGCGTAAGCAGTGCGACAAGCTTCAATTTAACTCCTAGAGGTTCACACCTTTAGGCGGGGTTCGGAGGCACCTGGCAACAGAAGCCTCCACTCTTAAAAGGTTGATCCATGCTCCCTGCCTCAGAGGCAAATCACCTCCGTAGGAGCCCCGTCCTTTGTTTGCGGCCCCTAAAAGAAGCCCATGCAAAATAGACCAATTGGGGTGTGTCTTAGCGGAAGGGCTGTTATAGTCACGCATCAGCGCCCCACGTGAAAAGGCCTGCAATGGCGAATTCCAAGTCACCTCCGGAACCTGAAGACCTCATCCGCTACGACGTTTTGGCTCAAGAAGCCCTGCGTGGCGTGGTCAAAAAAGTGTTGCAGGAAGTGGCCCGTACCGGGCTGCCGGGCGAACACCATTTTTACGTCACTTTCGATACCGGGTATCCCGGCGTACGCATTTCCTCACGGATGAAGGAAAAGTACCCCGAAGAAATGACAATCGTCGTGCAGCACCAGTTCTGGGATCTGGAAGCCACCGACCACGGTTTTTCCATCGGTTTGTCCTTCGACAGCATTCCAGAATCGCTGCTCATCCCGTTTGCCGCCATTCGCGGTTTCTTCGATCCCTCCGTTCAATTCGGCCTGCAGTTTGAAGCTGTCGAAGAACAGGATGAACAGGAAGCAAAATCCATCACGGACGAAAACCCGGTGATCAGTGCCCTGCCCTCTCCAGCGTCAAAGTTGGACAAGGCTGCAAAGGGCGAGGCCACTGCCGCAGATGAAGATAAAGCTTCAAGCGCCGACAGCGATGAACAGGACGCAGAACCTTCATCCGCCGACGTTGTTTCGCTGGATGCGTTTCGCAAAAAATAACGCGGCGCCAAAGCCGCCGTGCAAGACCAAACGATGTTGAAAAAATACTCGGTCACCATACGCGGCCACCGCACATCGCTGACTTTGGAACCTGAGTTTTGGGACGGGCTCAAGGACATCGCAACACGTCGTAGTCAGTCCATGGCAGCGCTCATCACCGCCGTGGACAACAAGCGCGGCGAAGACGAAAACCTGTCCTCCGCATTGCGCCTGCGCGTGCTGGACGATTTGCAAAAGCGCTTGCAGCAAACCTAGATCATTTCTATCTCGACAAGCTATCCAGTTGTGGCGCTCACGCTGTCGGCCTCAAGAGGCCTTTGCGACCCTAGGTGGGGGAGGGGCGGCGCATAAGCGCAGGGTTGCTCTTGGCAATCGAGCAGTTCAATCAAATTGTGAACCGCTGTAACTTGAAATCGAACTCACCGACTTCAGACTACGGATCAACGGGCGCTTCCAGACTGTTTTCGGTCTCGCGAAAACGTTCCAAACGCCGCGCTGCCTCTTCGGCGGAGCGGCGCAATTCGTCAATCTCACGCTGACGCTGGGCGCGACGGCCTGCCTCCTCAGCCGCTTCCTGCTCGGCACGCCTTCGGGCTGCCACAAGCTCCGCTTCGATACGGGCCTGCTCGATTTCCCGGCGTTTGCGTTCGGCTTCCTCGCGGCGTCGGGCCTCTTCCTGTTCGCGGGCCAAACGCTCAATGCGCTCCCGTTCCTCGCGGGCGAGACGGCGCGCTTGCGCTTTCAACTCAGAAAGACGAGCGATTTGCAACAGCCGCTGCCGTTCCAAAATGGCTGATCGTTGAGCTTCAAATGCCCGCTCGCGCTTTTCGCTCAAACGCAGGCCCAGATAGGAATCGAGCAGTGCTGCATCAATTTTGGTTGCCGTAGAGGAGAGCGGCCCATCCAGACGAACCGTGACCTCGGGCGACGCACCCGTTACCGCTTCCAATCCGGGGTCGAACGTCAACCGGGCGTCGAGGGTAAGGCTTGGGTCTACGGTGGACGGTATGCCCGCCAAATCCAACCGCATATCGGCAACCAGACTGGCCCTCTCGTCGGTCAAACGCACATTGCTCGCGCGCACCACACCGGCTGAAACCGAAAAAGGGATTTCCGTTTCAGCAAACTCAAAACTGCCTGCATAAATGGTGGATGCGGCCAAATCAGCGCCACGACCGGAAAGCGCATCATCTTCCAGCCGGTCCGCAGCCCGTAAAATAGGCTTCAACGCACCGGCGTTCAGTCCGTTGATCGTGCCGTCTGAAATACGCACAGCGCCATTGCCCGTGACACTACCAAGCAAGGATGGCTGGGCAGAGCCCTCCGTTGCACGTTCAACGGTGGAATCAAAAGTGATCGCACCACTGACTTTGCCCTGAACGTTGAGTGGAATAGCGAGCAGGGCTTGCAGCCGATCCGCCCGCATGTCGGACGCTGAAAACTGGCCGTTTACAAACCGGCCGGTCAACGTCTTGCCGAGTGACAAATCGCCCGCAAGAGAACCATCTGCAAAAGCGCCGGTGATGGCGTCAAACCGCAAGTCACCATCCTTCAAGCCCACGGTGCTCGCGAACTGCGAAACAAACGAACCTCCATCGACGGAAGATGCAGCCGTCATCCCACGCTCCAAGGCCAGACGATCCACCCTCAGATCGACCTGCGCATTGAACCGGTCCAACAAAGCGGGTTGCCCGGCGGCAGAAGCCATGCCCTGCAATGCGCTGGGCTTATCCCCGTGAACCAGCGCTAAAACGGTATTCGCACTCAGACGGTCGAGGTTGAGAGTTCCGCTAATCTTAGGAACTGCTGTCCGCGCGCCAACGGATGCATCGAGCGCACCCCCGGCCACACCGTCCGGGCGCTTTGGTATCTCCAATGCCAGAGCGCCCGACACTTTCGTGCCCGCCACCTTTGCATCCAAGGCTTGAGCCTCAATGCTCTGGGGGCTGAAAACAAGGCGCGTCTCACCCTGCGCCGCTTGGCTAAAGCCGCCCCCCGGCAACGCCACGCCAAAGCGCCGGGTGAAAACGTCGAGATCATTAATTTCCGCTGAGACTTGCAAACCACCTTCCAAAGCAACGTCTGAACCGACGCGCGTTGGTACCAGCGGCCCTTCAAAACTTGCATATCCCTCCAGCAGCGTCAGAGCGCCTTCCACTTGATAAGTCGCCTGATCGGTCTTGCGGGCCTTTAAGCGCAACGCACCGCGACCGCTATCCATCAGTTCCAAGTCACCCAAATCAACAACCGACGGCACATTAAGCTGTCGCAACAGGTGAGCCGAGTTTGGGTTTTCCAGGATAACAGACACCGCATTGGCGCTCTGCAACCCGCCCGTCGTCAGGCCCTTGGTGAGGCTAATGTCGTCGGCTCGCAGCGTGATCAGCGTGCCTCCGGAAACCCCTTCCCCTTCAAAAGACAAGCCGGAAGAAGACGCCTTAAGAATCAGCGACAGTTCAGTGTCTCCGATCAGTTCCGGCGCACCTGCCAAGCGGGATAGAATTGGGGTCGGGCCAATGCGTGTCTCCAGCAATTGCAACAACTGTGACACGTCGCTGCCGCTCACACCGATCTCGAGCGCTCCGGTTTCCGCACCCTTGAGGTCGGACTTCAATCCAGCCATGGTCCCTTTGGCTGTGATCGTTGCACCCTCCAACGACCCGATGGTCAAAGTGTCCAAACGCACCGCACCGGGCTCAACACGGCCGGTAAAGTCAACATCTTTCGCAGTTAAACCGTCCAAAAGAACGGTCTGACCCGCCAAGCTGAGTGCCACATCTTCTCCACCAAAGAGGCCGTCCATCGCTGTCGACGGGTCAGACGGCACACCATTTGTGGAACGAAACAGCCGGTAGAGCGCGGCCAATTGGTCGAGATTGATCGTTTCCCCGGCAAGACTGGCAGAAATTGAGGACCGACCTTCATCCGTAAACGTGCGCACCAGGTCGCCTTTGAGCGACGTATCACCCAGCGCAACTTCCAGATCATCAAACCGCAAACCATCCCCGTCCAGCACCGCCTTGGCTGAAAATCCGGCCGAGGGCAGCGTACGGATTACCGAATTATCATCCGCACCGATCCAAGCGGCAAAGCCGGACGGTTGTTTGGATGCGACGATTAAATCCCCGGCAAAGGACGGCGCGTCACCCAGATAAACGTCACCATCGGCCCGCAACTCGGTCCGGCCCGGCAACTGCGCCTCAAAATTGCGCAAAGTCCATCCGGCCTCGCCGCCATCGTCTTTACGGGTTGGGCGAAGATCCACCCCGATTTCGCGGACAACGGTGTCACCTGCAACAACCGCGGGCAGGTAGAGGCTCACCAAGCCATCGGCTGAAAAGCGTGGCAGTTTTTTGGCCAGCGCGCGCACCAAATCGATGCGCTCCTTCAAACTGAGCTTTTGGGTGCCGCCCGTTGCCGCCCCCTCGTTTGGGCTCGCATTGGGAGGTGCCGTCTGCCCGGCAGCTTGGACGGCGTTCAACTGTTCCAGATTGATTTGTTGGCCTTCTGCGGTCGCCCGAAAGGTGATCGTGTCATCAAAATTGGCACGACCCGCCCCGGTGAGCGTGTAGGGCACGTCTCCGGAACCAACGTCCAACTGATAAGACGGAACGGTGACACCACCGGCCACCAAAAGCGCCGTCCCTTCCATGCGAATGGGCAGTGCTGTGTCGGCTGCTGGTCTGGGGAACGTGATGCGATCGTCCGCACTCGCTGCACCGGCGGGGCGAATGGTAAATTGGGCGGTGATGGACGGTACGCCATTGCGCAAAACAAACGGCCCGTTGAGCGCGAAATCGTATGGCAAGTCTTTGGGTTCAACGGTAAGCCGCAAGCCCAATTGCCCCTGCTCGCTTTGCCAGCGTCCGGTGTTAAGCGAGAAGCGGATGTCACTTGCTGCATCCTCGGCCGCTTGGCCGATGCTGGAGACCGCTGAGAGACGCCCATTCACCTGCCAAGGTCCAACCAGAGTGTTGGCAGAGGCCGTCAGGTTGATGGTGTCCAAAACGGTCTTGCGATCCCGCGCTTGATCATCAATTTCCAAGCGGCCATCGATGATCGCAATGTTTTCCACCTGCACGTCATCGCCAGACAGCGACACAGGAAGATCCGGCGAGCGGGCCACCCAGTCCACCTTACCTTGTGCATCAGCGGTCAAGGATAGATCCGGCTTCGTGAGCGCCATGTCCACGATGACAATGTTGCCGCGCAACAGCGGCGCAAGCTCCAAATCCATCCGAAAACTGTCGGCGGTCAGCTTGGGGCCATTGTCACCCCCCACCACAAGATCGTTGAACGTGACAGTGGGCAGCGGCAGCAGGCGCAAAGAGGTTGCGCCCCGCACCTCGACTTTTTGGCCCAATATCCGCGCGGCATGCTCCTCAAACTGGCCTTTGTAACGGTTCCAGTCGACGTAGGGGGGCACAACAAGCGCGGCCATCAACAACAGCACGATCAGACTTCCAAGAAATACAAACAGCCGCATCGGACGGTTACTCTACCTCACTGGAAACAGGCATGGGTTTTCACCGGAACTTGCAAGAGCGGCTTCACGCATCAGCCAGTGTCACTACCTTGCCCGGATTCATAATATTATCCGGGTCGATGGACGCTTTGATGGCGGCCATGACATCGGCGCCGCCGCCATGCTCCAACTGGAGAAACCGCCGTTTGCCCTGCCCAATGCCATGCTCACCGGTGCAGGTTCCCTCCATCGCCAGCGTGCGCATGTTTAAGCGTTCGATGAAACCTTCCGCCCGCGCCACTTCGTCCGCATCGTCCATCATTATCAGAGGCGTTGCGTGGAAATTTCCGTCCCCAACATGCCCGATCACCGGCACGATAAGGCCGCATTCCTCTCCGTCTGCGACAGTTTCCGCCACGCACTCCGCCAGCCGCGAGATCGGTACGCAGGCGTCTGTGGCGATGCCCTTGCAGCCGGGACGGTGGGCCAGCATCGCATAGTAAGCGTCGTGCCGCGCTTTCCAAAGCTTGTTGCGCGCTTCCACCGATTCAACCCACGTGATGGATGAGCCGCCGAACTCGGACGCGATCTCGTTGAACAACTCGGTCTGTTCGCCAACCCCCTTATGCGTCCCATGGAACTCAAGAAACAGGGTTGGCACCGCTGCATTGTCCAGACCGGAATAGTCGTTGATCATTTGCGTCATCAAACCGTCCAGCAGTTCGATGCGCGCCATCGGCAAACCGGACTGCATGGCCATAATGGTGGTTTCGCAGGCTGCTTCCACAGAGGGGAACTGGCAGACACCCGACGAAATGTTTTCTGGAATACCGTATAGCCGCAGCGTCAATTCCGTGATGATACCCAGCGTGCCTTCGGACCCCACCAGCAAGCGCGTCAGATCATATCCGGCTGATGATTTTCTGGCCCGACTGGCTGTTTTCACCACCTTGCCGTCCGGCATCACCGCCGTGATAGAAATGACGTTGTCGCGCATCGTGCCATAGCGCACCGCGTTGGTACCGGATGCCCGCGTGGATGCCATGCCGCCGAGGCTGGCATTGGCACCTGGGTCAATCGGGAAAAACAAACCCTGATCCCGCAAATGGACGTTCAGGTCTTCCCGGGTGACGCCAGGTTGCAGGGTCACGTCGAGATCTTCGGAATTAACGCTTAAGATCGCGTTCATCCGCATCAAATCGATACAAATACCGCCGGCGGGAGCGTTCACGCCACCTTCCAGTGACGTACCGGTGCCAAAGGGTATCACGGGCACTTTGTGCTGTGCACACACGCGCACGATGTCTTGGACCTCTTCGGTGGACTGAGCAAAAATAACAGCGTCCGGCAACTGGGAGGGAATATACGTGGTGGTGTGGGCGTGCTGTTCGCGCAGCGACTTGCCGGTTTGAAGTTGCTCGCCAAAGCGCTGTTTCAGTACCGAGATCGCAATGTCGATGGCCGCACTGTCGCGGCTCTGCTCTTTTAGATCGGCTAGCGCCATATCGCTTCTCCACCCATACCAATTTCAACGATGCCAATTTCATCAAGGCCCGTCAGTGCCCGTCGGTGCCCGTCAGTGTCCGTCAGTGTCAGTGCCTTTGGCAATCGCGCGCCAACAGCCCTGAAAATCAAAAAACGCGATGCAGCGGACACGGATCAAGCAACACGCTCGCGCTTACAACTTGTGTCTCTCCCTCACGCGGACTACCAAACTAGCAGAACGCCAAAGGCGGTCCACCGCCAATTGGTCGCCACCCCATCAAACAACGGTCACCAATCATGTCCCAGTCTGGCTCCTTGGCACACTCCGGCCCTTTCGTTTCCCCTTTGATGGGCATCCAGAAAGACTGGATCGACTATAATGGCCACCTCAACATGGCGTTTTACAACGTGCTGTTCGACCGTGGCGTGGACGGCGGTTTGGAACAGTTGGGCATCGGACCCAACTATCTGAAAGACCGGGGCCACACGATTTTCACTGCCGAAGCCCATGTGCGCTATGTGCGGGAATTGCATTTGGACCATCGGGTCACCGCCTCATTTCATATTGTCGATCACGACGAAAAGCGGCTGCATATTTTTCAAGAGTTGCGCCACGCCGATGGATGGTTGTCTGCCACCAGCGAAACGCTGGCGCTCCACATCAATATGAGCGGCGAAGGCGGACCAAAGGTTGCCCCCTTCCCCACCGATATCATGGAAAATGTGGAGACCATGGCGGCTACCCACGCCCGTTTACCCTATCCGCAGGATGCGGGTAGGCGCATCGAAATTCGGCGCAAAACGGCGTAGGCTGGTTTCGGGCACACGGGAAAAGGGAAGGCGGACATTCGATGCGGGACCTGCTGCGCCGTCTCCCTCAAACGACCGTTGCCTGGATCAGACCCAACATTCAGTCCTTCCTTGCATCGCGAGAGCATACCGTATGGATGTTGTCTTTGATAATCGGCCTGCTCGTTTCAATCGCGGCCATCGTCTTTCGACAATTGATCGTCATCACGCAATGGCTGTGGTTTGACGCTGAGAGGGACAGCCTGGCCAGCGCGGCAAGAGAACTGCCTTGGTATTGGGTGCTTACCGCACCCGCCATTGGTGGTTTGTTGATCGGCTGGTTGCTCACACGGTTTTTGCCGTCGCGTCGGACCGGCGGTGTCGCGGACGTAATCGAAGCAAAGGCTTATGGCGGCCGGAATATCGAATTGAAACCCGGACTTATGTCCGCGTTGGTTTCAGGTTTGTCTCTGGGGTTTGGCGGTAGCGCGGGTCGTGAAGGGCCGATGGTGCATTTGGGTGCGACGCTTGCCACATCCTTGGTTACCAAGTTCAGCGTGCCGGACTGGGGCCGCAAAACGCTGTTGGCATGTGGTGTGGCCAGCGCCGTGTCCGCCTCGTTCAACGCGCCCATTGCGGGGGTTCTGTTCGCCCATGAAGTGGTGCTGGGTCATTACGCCAAACGATCCTTCATTCCCATCGTCATCGCTTCCGTTATGGGCACGGTGTTGTCACGGCTTTGGTTTGGCGATGCGGCAGCGTTTGAAATCCCGGCGCATCAGATCACGTCCTTTTTGGAAATTCCGGCCTTCGCCCTTCTGGGCATCGTCTGTGCACTTGTGGCAGTGCTGTTTCAGTTTTCCATGATCGGCACGGACGCGGTTGCCCGCTCGGTTCCCATCCCGCTGTGGTTGCGTCCGGCGATCGGCGGTCTGATGGTTGGCGCAATTGCCGTATTCTACCCTGAGGTTTTGGGCGTGGGCTACGAGGCGACCGACAACGCGCTCAAAAGCCAATTGCCCCTGCTCCTGCTCTTCGGCTTGATCGTGGCCAAAACGGCGGCCACCTCCATCACGCTGGCATCCCGCTTTGGCGGCGGCGTGGTGTCGCCGTCTCTTTACATCGGTGCGATGACCGGCAGTGCCTTTGGCATCTTGGCGGCACAGGCTTTTCCAGAACTCGCATCGTCTCAGGGCATTTACGCCATTTTGGGCATGGGGGCGGTGGCAGCAGCTGTAATCGGAGCGCCGATCTCCACCACCGTGATGGTTTTTGAACTCACGGGGGGTTACGCGCTCTCCATCGCACTCCTGCTCACCGTGTCCATCGCCACTGGCATCAACCAAGCCGTGCACGGGCGATCCATCTTCCAATGGCAGTTAGAACTGCGCGGCCTGATGTTCCACGATGGACCGCACCGCTTTATGGTGCGTAACACGCTTGTGGCAAGCTTTATGCACCCGCTACAAGACGGCGAACCAACCGAGCGCGACAGCGAAGATGACCGCCCGGTGCTGCGCGCCGACACAACCCTGGAGGCGGCCCTGCGGACGTTCGATGAATCGGGCCACGGACGTTTGCCAGTGGTCTCTGCCCGCAACGAGGCGGTCGTAATCGGCCACGCCACCCAGGTGGCGGCGTTGAGAAACTTCAACAAAGCTCTGGTAGACTTGAGCGTGGAAGAGCATCGCTGAAATAGCTTTCGGTCACGCTGTTTCTCACTGCGACTGCGCGGTGGGGTTAACCCTGCCCCTTAAGGTAAACCCTTAAATACAAATTCGGTTTGCAACGCCCTGTTAACCCGTGTCGGCGACATCACCGCTACGATCGGGCCATGTCGGTCAACTCAATTCAGCACACAGCGCAAAATGGGGCTCATGAGCCCATCCGTCGTCATGCCGGACTGGACGTATTACGTTTTGCAGCTGCCTTTGCTGTGTTGCTTTACCATTTCATGTATCGCGGCGCGGCTGGCGGTGAATTTTTGTCAACCGATTTCCAAATCGGACCGGACGCAACGCGTTTTGCCTATTTCGGCCTGCATCTGTTTTTCTTGGTATCAGGGTTCGTGATCCTGTGGACGGCCCAAAACCGAGACTGGTTCTCCTTCGGCATAGCCCGCCTCATCCGACTGTGGCCGGGCTATGCGGCGGCAGCCGTGGTCACAGCACTGGCGACATGGCTGTACGCAACCACCGTCGCTGTGGAACCATTCGCTGTTTCGTGGGCCATGCTGGTGGCAAATCTCACATTTGTTGCCCCCGCCTTCGGACACCCTTTCATGGATGGCGTCTATTGGACCATCGTGCTCGAATTGATCTTCTATTTTTGGGTGACGGTGGCGATTTTCACCGGCCTTCTACCACGGCATTTGATCGGCTTTTGCATCATCTGGCTCGGTCTGATCGCAACCAATGAACTTTGGCTGGACAATGGAACCATGCGTCTGGCGCTGGTGACCCGATACGGCGCTTGGTTTGTCGTGGGCATGTTGGCCTACGACATTCGCCAAAAGGGTATCACCATCCCATCCTTCATCTGCCTGTTCTTTGCCATCACGCTGTCCATGGACATGGCATTGGCGGAACATATCGAACTGGCAGCGCTGTACGGCTATGCCTTTGCTCCCGCCAGCATCATCGCGGCCAACGGCATCATTCTCGCGCTGTTTGCCATTGTTGTGGCGTGGGGCGACAGGCTTCCCGCTACTGCAACCATCACAGCCTTGGGCGCGCTGACCTATCCGCTCTATTTGGTCCACCAACACGTCGGCTATATGATCATCAATGGAACGGTAGCCTCATTCGGTGTAGCCGGTGCGCTCATGTGCGCGACGATATTGGTTATGTTGATTGCATGGGTGATTTGGCGGTTTATCGAGATAACCGCCCAGTCCGTTGCAATGACCGCTTTGCGTCACCCAAATCTGCGAGCCTTGGATTATCTGCGTCGAATGACAGCTAAATCCTTGATCATGGACATCGCTGGAAAAATCAGTCGCGGGCCGCGTCCAGATAAGCGCGCACTTCAGCCAGCTGAGTAACCAGGCCGGCAAAGTCAAAACCTTCAAAATCCCGGGCCAACTCCATCAGATCGGGCATAAGTTTGCCGATGGCTTGATCCCGAAAACTGTGCCCCGCATCGGTCAGCCAAACCTGCTTGGAGCGGCCGTCCTTGGGGTTGGGCTTGAACTCCACAAAGCCAGCCTTTTCCAACCCCGACAAAGTGTGCGTCATACTGTTTTTGGGAACTTGAAAAGCCTGCGCCAAGCCGAGCGGCGTTTGCCCGTTTTTAACGCGGATCAAGTGATTGAGAACGGAAAAATGCTGTAGCAAAAATCCGTGCGGCAGGCGTGATTCAAACAGCGTGCGCGACAATTGCGAGATGATACCGATCTCGTTGAACAGGGCAAAAACCTGCCCCGCTTGTTCTTGCTTATTCATAAATCACCGACTCATGCGGCCACACAATGGGATCGCATAAGACTAAACCGCCACCAGTTTTTTCTCCAGCGGCCAGCGCGGCGTGGGCGGCAGTGTCGGCCCGTAACCGAGACGACCCAGCATTTGGACAGTTTCGCCTTCCTGCGCCAAGAGGCTGTGAACCTGCTCATAATGCGGCTTCATCTCCGTATATTCCTGCAACGCTTGGCTCACCGGATGAAGTGCCAGCCCAAGACTGGTGGTTTTGAGATTCAACCGCAGCCAACGGCGACCGGTTTCAATCTGTGCCTTACGGTCATTGCCCTTGCTGGTCAGCACGGCATAGGCAGGTGTGGCCTTGAGCATGGCATCGTAGATTTTTACACCCTCCTGAAATCCCTGCGATTCAGGGTCCAACTGCACCTCCCGCGAAACCACACCGGCGAGCATCAACGTTTCCAAGAACGGACCACCCAGATCAATGCCGTCCGGGTTGGCTTCAATCTCAGCCTTACCAAACCGCATCACGTCCACGCTCTCTTTCATGGTGCGAGGCGTATAGGCTTCCACCTTCCAAGCTTCCCATGTGATGTCGCGCAAGGGTGCCACTTGGCTTTCATCGCTGATGATGGTGGCGCTGTCGGCAAGGGCTTTAATTTTATCCGCCTCCACCGGGCGCATGTCGAACGGCTCCTTGCAGGAGCGGCGGTCCATGACGTGTTGGAAAAGCACATCCCTGTCAGCGCCTTTGGCAAACGTGGAAATCGCCACCGGACCATCGGGGCCTTCGGGAAAAAGCTCCGTCAGGACGCTGTATCCGCCAGCGCTGGCAGCGATGGTCATTTGCTCCAAAAAGCAGCCCAAGCCGATGAAAATTTGACGATCAAAAGGGTCCGTATGCGGCAAAGCGCGGTCGGGGTCGCGGAACAGTTTAACCGTGTCCTCGACGGACAAGTCCACCATCCACGGCTGCAGATTGTGCGGGTTGGGGGCCAAAATCGCGTAGGACAGGGCCTGCTTTCGCGGGTCCGCATATCCACCGGCGGCGGCCCAGGGTGCCAGTGCCTTGGTGGGTGTGCGGGTAGACCAAAAAACACCGGCGCTGCCGGCAGCGGCAACCACGGTGCCGCCTCCAAGAATGGCGATAAACGAGCGACGTGATAGGGGCATGAGGACTCTCTATTTGGTTCAATATAGAACTATATAGTTCGATAAAGAACTAAACGCAAGCCCTTTGGAGTTTTTGCCTGTCTAACCAGCATCAACTTGATTCAAGGTCTCATCAACGGGCACAATGGCGGTGTCTGAAGGAGACAAAACGCATGACGAAAACTGCCACCGCACTTCCACGCGATGAGACCACGCCGATTTCGGATTTCGTCTTGGATCCCTATGCCATCTATCAGCGCTATCGAGCTGAAACGCCGGTCATCGAAGTCGCCTCTGTCGGCAGGGTTATGCTCACCAAGGCCGCTGACACCCGCATGGTAAAAGAGAACTGGGAACTGTTTTCCTCAGACGACCCCAACACGCCTATGCGACGCGCCTTCCAAGCCCATACACTGATGCGCAAAGACGGCCAGGCCCACGCCCGCGAACGCCACGCCATGGCCTCCGCCTTTGGTGCAAAGGCCATCCGTGACGTGTGGCTGCCGCTCTACCAATCCATTGCGGAGGACTATATCGGCCGCCTGCCCCGGGGCGAAACGGTGGACCTGTTTGGCGCACTCGCAGCGCCAATCTCTGCAAAATGTCTTGGCCATTTAGTGGGGCTGACCCAGTCCAGCGATGACGATTTGTGCCGTTGGTCGCAAGTGCTGATCGATGGCGCAGGCAATTTCGGCTTTAGCGATGAACCGTTCATCCGTTCCGACGCCACCAACGGAGAAATCAACGGCGCCATAGACGCCTCCATCGCCCGCCTTAAGAGCCAACCGCATGTGAACGCGATCTCCGCCATGATAAGCGCGGAAGATCCTCTGCCTTTGGAAGCCATCCGCTCCAACATCAAGATCGCCATTGGCGGCGGCATCAACGAACCCCGCGATGCGCTTTGCACCGCCGTTTACGGCCTGCTCTCCAACCCTGATCAACTGGCCGACGCCAAAGCGAACCCAAGACTTTGGGCCAATGTGTTTGACGAAACCGTACGCTGGGTCGCTCCCATTCAAGTGTCATCGCGGCTGGTCAAAGAGGATACGGAAATCCGGGGCATACCCATCGCCAAGAACAAGGTTGTGATGACCATCCAGGCCTCGGCCAATCACGATGAAGAATTGTACGACGCACCGCACCTGTTCGACATTCACCGCCCCAAACAGAGCCACCAGGCCTTTGGCAATGGCCCCCATTTTTGTATGGGAACCCACATCGCCCGCAGAATGATCGCCGATATCGTGCTGCCCATGCTGTTCGACCGATTCCCAAACATGCGTTTGGCGGGCGACGTGCCGTTTAGGGGCTTTGGTTTTAGAGGGCCTATCAGTGTGCCGGTGGTGTTGGATTGAGGGTGGAAGTTCCAAGCCAGCATCGCGCACAAAAAAGGCGGCATCCGGGGACGCCGCCTTTGACTAAGTCCGGTAGGAACAACCTACTTGCTGTGCTTGGCAATCAAATCCTTGGCTGACTGAACCAAAGCGGCGCCGTTGAGACCCTTACCGTCCATTTCAGCGATCCATGCTTCTGTAACGGACTTGGCAGCAGCTTCCCACTCGGCGCGCTGATCATCCAGATCGACAATCGTGTTACCCGCTTTTTGCGCCACAGCACGACCGGCAGTGTCACCACCATCCATTGCAGCACCGAAGAGCGCCGCCACTTCCGGACCGGAATTGTCGTCGATCACCTTTTTCAGATCAGCCGGCAGGCCGTCATACTTGGCCTTGTTCATGGTCATCACAAAGGTCGCGGTGTAGAGGCCGGGCGCCGTTGCGAAACCGGCATGATTGTTCACAAGTTCGGACATTTTCAGCGGCAGTGTCACTTCAAACGGAATGACGGCACCATCGATCACCTTTTTTGAGACCGCTTCCGGCACGGCGGGTACGGGCATGCCGATGGGCTCTGCGCCCAATTTATCCAACATGGAATTGATCACCCGCGTCGGGCCACGCAGCTTTTGGCCCTTAAGGTCATCCAGTTTCGCAATTGGCTTGTTGGAATGAAAATATCCAGGTCCGTGCACGTGAAACACAATCGGTTGTGTATCCTTAAACTCGTCCATCGCGTTGGCGGCCACATATTCGTGGAACGCCTTGGAGGCTGCGGTCGCATCACCAGTCATGAAGGGCAGTTCAAACGCTTCCGTTTTGGGGAAACGGCCGGGCGTGTAGCCAAGGACGGTCCAGATAATATCGACCACACCATCTGCAGCTTGTCCGTAAAGCGCTGGCGGCCGTCCTCCCAACTGCATGGAAGGAAAATGCTGAATGGCGATGCGGCCACCGCTGTCCTTTTGCACTTTTTCAATCCAAGGCTGAATCGCCTTTGCCGGTATCGTGGCTCGCAGTGGCAAAAGCTGATGCAGGCGCAGCGTCACTTCCTGAGCAAACGACGCGGTAGATGCAAGCGTCGCCCCCACGGATGCGGCCAAAGCCATAGCGGCGATTTTTTTCACGAATTTCATAGTAGTTTCCTCCCAAAAACGATGATGCGGTTTGATAAACCATGAACCAGACCCTGCCAATGCCGCTGTGAGAGGTTCATTCGATCTTGATAAGCAGACGCCGCGCAATCCATCCCAACGCGCCGCTTCCGTGGCACTGTGCTCCCGTGGCACTTTGATGAACCCCATCGTCAACACTTTTTAGCGCGTCAACAACGCGCTAGAAGGCACGTGTCGGGTTGCTTTTGCCACGCTCTCAAGCAAGCTTACTTGCCATAGATATTGGAGCACTGCCAAAGGCATCTCCCCGCATTTCAGACAAAAGAAGTCCTCTCCATGAACGCCTCACAACCGTCTCTGCTCGCTATCCCCGGCCCCTCCGTCATGCCGGAACGTGTGTTGCGCGCCATGCACCGCGCATCGCCCAACATTTATGAAGGTGAGTTGCATGACCTCACCCACGGCTTGGTACCGGACCTCAAAACGGTGGCGCAAACCAAACACAACGTCGCCATGTACATTTGCAACGGCCACGGCACATGGGAAGCGGCCCTGGCCAACACAATCAATCCCGGCGAGACGGTGCTGGTCTTGGAAACAGGACGCTTTGGCCAAGGCTGGGGAGAACTTGCCCGCAGCATGGGCATCGAAACCCAAAGGCTCGATTTCGGCAATCACAGCGACGTGGACATGAACCAACTCGAAGACGCGTTGCGCGCTGACACGGACGGCAAAATCAAAGCCGTTTTGACGGTGCAGACTGATACATCCACATCGGTCAAAAATGACGTTGCGGCCATGCGCAAAGCTTTGGACGCGGCGGGCCACGATGCATTGCTGATGGTGGATTGCATTGCTTGCTTGGGTTGCGACGAATTCTTGATGGATGCTTGGGGCGTCGACGTCATGGTGGCCGCCAGCCAAAAAGGCCTGATGACCCCACCCGGCATGGGCTTTGTGTGGTTCAATGACAAAGCCGACAAAACGCGCGAAACGGCATCTCCATCCATGTATTGGAACTGGACACCGCGCAAAGAGCCGGAAATCTACTACCAGTATTTTGCAGGCACCGCCCCGACGCATCACCTCTACGGACTGCGCGAAGCGCTCGACATGGTGGTCCACGAAGAAGGTTTGAAAGCCGCATGGGCCCGCCACACCCGGATCGCCAATGCGATTTGGGCGGCTGTTGACGCGTGGGGCGAGGATACCATCGTCCACAATGTCGACGACCGGGCCAAACGATCCACCGCCGTATCAGCCCTGAAAACTGCGCCGGGACTGGCCGCAAAAATGCGCGCATGGTGCGAACATGAAGCCGGACTGGTACTTGGCATTGGCCTTGGATTTGAGGATGCCGAAAGCCGGTTCCGCATCGGACACATGGGCCATCAGCACCCGCCCATGACACTTGGCGTACTCGGCACGATTGATTGCGCTTTCAAAACTCTTGGTGCCGACCATGGCCACGGTGCGGTGGAAGCGGCCAGCGCGGTATTGGCTGGCGTGCAAACGTAACAGTCTCCGTGTTCCGCTTTATCGGTTTGCTTGGTAAAACAGCGTCGAGTTGGCGCCAAAGAGCCTGTCGGCTTGACACTGTAAATAGAGCCATGTCCACTTCCAACCTAGGAAGTGGAAGGCCCAAGATGATGCTTGCTCTCATGCATAAAATGCGTGGTTTCGTTTTGGTGGTGGCGGCAACGGTCATGGCCTTTGCTCTGATGTTTCCAGCGGCAAAACCGGCTCACGCCACCACATTTTCCACTCAGGACGTCCGATCTGACCTCAAACTGCTTCGGACACTGCTGCGCGCTTACCATCCAAACTTGTATACCCACACCCGCCCCAAACAACTGAATGCCCGTTTCAACGCTGTGATGGGGTCTGTGAAAGGACCGATGGATTTTTGGAACGCGGCCGTCAAAGCGCAGCAGATGATGGCTGCGGTGTGCGACGAGCACACATCAATCCGCATCGATCATTCCATGATGAGAAAACACGGACGACCGGGCGCACGCACGCGAGAGCGAGTGGAGCATCCCGTGCCATTGGTCGTCTCTCCCAATCGCATTTTTGCAGACGTGTTGGGGAACACGCGCGACCTGCCCAAAAAGAAAATCTTCGACACTTATCGCGGACTCACACCAAAAGAACTGCACTCCTTAATCAAAAGCATCGAAGTGCATGACGGCTGTCTGCAGGACAAACCGCTGCACACGACCAAGCTCAGCATAACAACGCAATTGCTGCTCAGCACCGCGCTGCAAAGTGTCGACACGCTGGAAAAACAGGACGAACCAGAGCAACAGCCGGACTACACTGCCTCTACCGAACAGCCCGCCTCAACCGAAAATGATGCCACCCCACCAGCGGAGCCATTGGCGGAGCTTGGCATAACCATCAACACCTTGCTCACAAACCACCGGAAAGAATTTCATAACCACTACAGCACCGTCGCCAAAAAGCTTGGCATGCGTTTCCTGAATCCCAAAAAGAGAAATCTCCCGGTCTGGTCGCGCTATACGAAAGACGGGAAAACGGCGGTCGTGGTTGTCGAAACCCTCACGTCCACAAAACTGCAACAGCAAGTCACGGACCGGGTTCTGCGCCTGTTGATAGATCGCGCACCCGATAACGTGATCCTCGACCTGTCACGCCTACCCGGAGGCTCCGTCAACGAGGCGAGCCGTATCCTGTCCTACTTTTTGCGCCGCTCGCACCGCACCGCCCAGTCTTATCATCGCCGTTCCATATCGCGCGCTCAGCTCCGCCGCCTTCAGTATTCTGACAACAGCCGCCGGGACCTGGAGATAGAATCCATACGCCAATTCCGCAGGGCCCGTCGCAAAGGCGGATTGTACACGCTCCGCAGCCGCGCCGTCGCCTTTGGCAATCCCAGCTATCGCGGAAAAATCATGGTTTTGGTCAGCCCTGATACAAGGTCGGCAGCGACGATCATGGCCCTGATCCTGCAGCAACAAGCCAATGCAACCGTGGTCGGTTACCAAAATGGCGGCGACACGGAGACAAGTTGTTTCGCAGCGCCCGGGCTTCGTACGTTGCCAAAAACCGGCATTCGGGTGGCTGTTCCAACAACTTGCTACCGCCGCAGCCGTGTGAAGGGGAAGCGTGGCGGACCACTCAAGGTCGATATCGAGGTTTCGCCGGAAACCGTTGGGTCGGGCCATTTCTTTGCAAAAATCTATGAGGCAGCAGCTGACGCCCTCACGCAGCAACCCTAAACAGCGTGCTTGGACATTGCTAATCTTTGCAACCGGTCATCAATGAACAACGCGACGGATCAGCCCCTCGCCTTTGGCATCAAAAGCCACTAAGTCCATAACATGAACATGGACGATCAGAATCACGCCTCGTTCCC
Organism: Pseudomonadota bacterium; assembly: GCA_038746275.1. Taxonomy (GTDB): domain Bacteria; phylum Pseudomonadota; class Alphaproteobacteria; order Rhizobiales; family Rhizobiaceae; genus Pseudahrensia. Next base: position 51,655 of record JBCDKS010000007.1, read on the forward strand.
CGGTGACGATGCCACCCCGTCAGGTGGCGGATCCATCGCCGCGCGGGCTTTGGGCGCTCGCGCGCAGACGGCACCGTCCATCGATGCGCAATCTTATCTGGAAGGTTTGAACCCGGAACAGAGGGACGCCGTGTTGACCACCGAAGGCCCGCTCTTGGTTCTGGCCGGCGCTGGCACCGGAAAGACCCGCGTGCTCACCACTCGCATCGCGCACATTTTGGCAACACGATTGGCTTGGCCAAGCCAGATTTTAGCGGTGACCTTCACGAATAAAGCCGCCCGCGAAATGAAAAACCGTATCGGTGATATGGTCGGTGATGCCGTCGAAGGCATGCCTTGGCTCGGGACGTTCCACTCCATTGGGGTCAAACTGCTGCGCCGTCATGCGGAACTGGTCGGGCTGAAATCCAATTTCACGATTCTGGACACTGACGACCAGATCCGTCTGCTCAAGCAACTCATCCAAGCCGAAGGCATAGACGATAAACGCTGGCCCGCCCGCCAACTGGCCAGCCTGATCGACGGATGGAAAAACAAAGCTCTGGGTCCGGATGCTGTTTCGGAAGGTGAGGCACGCTCTTTTGGCAACGGCAAGGGCCGTGAGCTGTACCGCCAATATCAAGAACGCCTCAAAGTGCTGAACGCCTGCGACTTTGGTGATCTCCTGGTGGAGTCGATCCGCCTGTTTCGTGAACAGCCGGACGTGCTGGCCGACTACCAATCGCGCTTCAAATACATTTTGGTCGACGAGTATCAGGACACCAACGTCGCCCAATACCTGTGGCTGCGCCTGCTGGCGATGCCGAAAAGAGACAACGGTGGCTCGGTCTCTCTTCAGCCCACCCAAGACGCCGAAGAGGCGTTCGGCGCTGATGCGTCGGCCATGCGGAGCGAAGGGAACAGCTTTCCCGACAGCGTCAGCACGAAACAAAGCAGCAGCTATTCGGCCACAAACATATGCTGCGTGGGCGATGATGACCAATCGATCTACGGCTGGCGCGGGGCGGAAGTGGATAACATCCTGCGCTTCGACAAGGATTTTAAAGACGCCAAGGTCATTCGTCTTGAGCGCAATTACCGTTCCACCACGCACATCCTCAAAGCAGCCTCACACCTGATCGCCCACAATGAAGACCGATTGGGCAAGACCTTATTTAACGACGCAGCAGACCCGGACGCCGATACCGAAGACAAGGTGACGGTCGCAGCCGGTTGGGACAGCGAAGAGGAAGCCCGCGCCATCGGCGAGGAAATCGAAAGCCTGCAAACCAAAGGCCACAGCCTCAACCAGATCGCCATTTTGGTGCGGGCCTCCTTTCAGATGCGGGAGTTTGAAGACCGGTTCGTGTCGCTGGGCCTGAACTACCGTGTTGTCGGCGGCCCCCGCTTTTACGAGCGCATGGAGATTCGCGATGCGATGGCGTATTTCCGCGTGGTGTGCCAATCGGCGGACGATCTGGCCTTTGAGCGCATCGTCAACACACCCAAGCGAGGTCTGGGCGACGCCACGATCCGCCTGATCCGCGACCATGCACGCGCGCGGCGCATTCCCATGTTGGCTGCCGTGCGCGAAATGGTCGAAACCGAAGAGCTCAAACCCAAACAGCGCAGCACATTGAAAACGCTCGCCGCCAATTTCGCCCGCTGGGCCGAGGCGCTGGAAAACGACAAACACACCGATCTTGCCGAACAGATTTTGGATGAATCCGGTTACACCGAATTTTGGCAGAACGACCGGAGCGCGGAAGCGCCGGGCCGGTTGGAAAACCTAAAAGAGCTCATCCGCTCCATGGAGGAGTTTGAGAGCCTGCGCGGCTTCCTGGAACACGTTTCACTGGTGATGGACACCGACAACAATCCAGATCTTGATGCGGTCAACCTCATGACACTCCATTCCGCCAAAGGATTGGAGTTCGACACCGTGTTCTTGCCCGGCTGGGAAGAAGGCTTGTTTCCCCATCAGCGTAGCTTGGACGAAGGTGGACGTTCGGGCCTGGAGGAAGAACGTCGTCTGGCTTATGTTGGGGTCACCCGCGCCAAGAAGCGCGCCTTCGTCTGGTTCGTGTCCAACCGCCGCATTCACGGTCAATGGCAGGCGTCGATCCCGTCGCGGTTCATCGACGAACTGCCCCCCGCCCATGTGGAAGTGCGCGAAGCACAATCGACCTATGGCGGCTACGGCGTTGGCAATATGGGCGGTGCCGGTGGCTATGGCAGCAGCCGTTTCGACACGTCCGGGCCTTTTGACCGCTCGGGCTACACCTCCCCCGGCTGGCGACGGGCACAGGCCAACAAGACGGAAGAGACCGACGCCAATTGGGGCAATCGCTCCGGATACAAAACCACCTATTCCGGTGGCCCGCGCACGATCGACGGAGAACTGGTCGCCAAATCCGTCATTGGTGCAGATGAAAGCAGTTTCGCATTGGGCGCACGGGTGTTTCACCTCAAATTTGGCTACGGCGACGTAATCAACATCGACGGCAATAAGCTAACGGTGCAGTTCGATAAGGCTGGCCAAAAACGGGTCCTGGATTCCTTTGTCGAAGCACAGTGATACCGCAGCCCGCGAAGCCGAAAACCCCAAATGGTCTTCCCGTCCCATCATCAACTGGCTGCTGACCGACGGCCGGTTTTGTGGCGATCTGGAAACGCTCACCACTAGGCTCGGTGCCGTCTTAGAGGCGGGAGGCGCACCCGTTTGGCGTCTGCGTCTCTCCATCAGGACGTTGCATCCGCTCATCACTGCAAAGTCCGCGATCTGGCAAAAAGACCGGGACGAAACCGAAAAGATTACCGCACCTCATGGTCTGGAAAAACGCCCTTCCTACGCAGGCAGCCCCTTGCTGGTGATCAACGAAACCCGGGCTCCTTTTCGGCGCAGTTTGGAGGAAGACCTCACCCATGATGACCATCTCGTGCTTCATGAGATCAAGGCGGAGGGGGGGACGGACTATTATGGCCTCCCGCTTCTGTTCAGTGACGAAAAGACGGCGAGCGTTATTTTCACCACAGATCGTGCCGGAGGGTTTGTGGAGCGGGATTTGCGCCACTTCCGTTGGATCACAGATGTTCTGGCCCCGGTGGTGGAAGTGTATAAAGAGCGCGAGATCGCAATGGCGATTGCCGAAGCCTATCTGGGCCATCGCACCGGGCAATTGGTGTTGGAGGGCAACATCATCCGAGGCGATGTCGAAACGCTCGATGCTGCGATTTTTATCAGCGATATCCGAAACTGGACGGGCCTAAGCCAGCGGCTGCCCCCGCATGATATGATCAATCTGGCCAATGCTTATTTCGATGTCATCGTTGACGCGGTGGAGAACCATGGCGGCGAGATTCTCAAGTTCATCGGCGATGGCGTTTTGGCGATTTTCCCCGTGAGCGAGACCAATACGGACATGCAAGCCTGCAAAAGCGCCGTGCGTGCGGCGCAAAGCGCGGTCAAGAGAGCCATGGCTGCTAGGGATGCAAACCAAATGACATCCGATCTGGAGTTTGGAATCGGCATTCATTTTGGCGAGGTTTTGTACGGCAATGTCGGCTCCGCCACGCGACTCGATTTCACGGTGCTGGGCGGAGCAATCAATCTGGCTGCCCGCATCGAAGGGCTTTGCGACAGTCTTGAACACACCGTTCTGATCAGTTCATCCATCAACGAGCGCTTGGAGAACCCTGCCCCTCAGATTGCTGAGCAAACCTTGAAAGGTTTTGAAACCGCGGTTCCAGTTTTTGCCCCATCGCTCGAATGAAGACACAAAAATCCACCCGCCAGCAAGCGCTGACGGGTGGATTTTAGGCGATAAAGACGTCAGCGGCTCAGCCTGGCACAACGGCGTCGATGCCATCTTTCGCGTCTTCACACCATTGGGCGTTGCAGCGTTTGAAAGCTCTGTTCAGTCCATTGCGGCGCAGTTTTTTGTAACCCTTGTTGACCTTCATGACGCCGCGACCGACTTTGGATTTGCCCAACTGCCGACCGACAGCGCGCTGGCCCTTTGAGATGCCCTTACGTACGCCGCCGCTGGCTTTGCGGCCACCGCGACCGACCTTGCGCATGCCTTTTCCGATCTTTCCGACAATGCCTTTTTTGCGCGACATTTTACGACCGGCGCGCTCCATTTTCTTGAAGCCTTTACCAGCAAATTTCGCACCGGTTTTGACCTTCTTGAGCAGTCCAGCCTCGGCTTGGCTGTGTCCGGACGTGACGGGGGCTGCCATCACAACAAACAGGGCAAGAAGCGACATGAAGGCCAAACGCAAAATGCTGTTGAGCGCATGAACAGGATTGGGGACGGGTAGGGTTTGTGGGGTGGTGAATTCAGATGTTGCAAGTGTCATGATTGATCTCCTCAGAACCAAAATTGTGAAGTTGTCGAGGACCGGTCTGCTATCCGATCAGAGGGGCGGTAGATCGGAAAGTCAGTGTGGCCCCGGCCCCCGACAAACACACATTGGCAAACCCGCGATGAGCCGAACCTGAAGAGTGTGTTCACTTGATATTCAGGCTTTCAAACCTCCACAAAACCGATGGTCGACCCACATACGCAAAACGCCGCGAGGGACACTCGCGGCGCTAGAAAATGGCACATTGGTGATGGCATCAGGGGATCAAGTCGATCAATCTGTCACAGGAGACAGCAAACAGCAGAAGCCTACCAGTATGGCTGGACCGGACCGGTTGGGCGGTTGTCATCTTGTGATGCGGGCTCGGGCTTCATGGCTGTATATTTGGTGCGGGGCATCGGTTCAGTCCTTCTGGGTGCAAGTACCGCGGGATAGCGGGAGACCGGGTGAAACGTGGATGCGAAGCACCCGATCTGATGGCCCCAAAGTGACCCTGGAGGCCTGACAGGCGGCTGAACCAACCGTTCAGAAACCGTTCATTAACCAAAAATCTGAGCCGTCGAGCGCACCTCATGTGCCAAAGCGCACATTCGCGATCAGCACCGTCCAAGCTCCGAAAAAGGGCCGTGTCAGCGGGCAATTCATCATTTTGGACTGGCAGTTTGGTCGGGTCGGCCTACAGTTGAGCGGTACTGAACCAAAAAAACACACAGACATGAGCACACTGGCCAACAAGCAGGACCTCTCATCCCATCCAACGCGGGACCCTTCTCAAGCCGGGTATTCCGGCTGGTCGATCTTTTGGCACTGGATGGGAGCAACCTTAGTCACCGTGCTGTTTTTCAGTCACGAGTTTGAACGCGGCGGCGATGCGGAGTGGATCCACGTCTCGTTTGGCGCTCTGGCCGGTGTCTTCCTGTTGTGGCGCGTTGCCCGGCGTGTGGCCTTTGGCAGCCCGCCTAAACCCAAGCAACATCAAATGCTCAACCTGCTATCGGAGGTCGTGCGATGGGGCATCCTGATATCCATCGTCGGTGTTGTGCTGACGGGCTACCTCCTGCCTTGGAGCCTGGGCCAACCGGTAGACATGGGCAGTCTGTTTGAAATCCCCTCGCCCATGAACCCAAACCAAAGCGTCCATGATGTGATGGACGCGTCGCACTCCCTGTTCGGCTACCTGTTTGTACCGCTGGTTATCCTGCACTTTGCGGGGATCACAAAGCACTCGATCACCAAAGGCGGCGGCTACATTATGGACAGGATGCTGGAACCCAAAAAAGACGGGAAGTAGTGCGACCGCCGGTAAAGCGGTGCTGAGAAGGGCAGCAAGCCACCCTTCCCCAAGTTTTTAGTTTTGCGCCGTCAGCCGCAAATGCGGTGTGCTGTCACTGCGCTTCTTGGGCGATACACCGTCCCGCCCGATCACCGCGGTCACCCGCTGGCGAAAGGACGAGAAACTGTCGAACTCCACCACGTCCAAAGGCGCATCAAAGCGCAGTGTGATGCGCTCGCGATCCTGTGGCAGTTGCGCGATACCCAGCACAGTGCCCCGGAACGACTGGCCAAGGTATTCACCCCCGACCGTCTGCCCGACGCTCCAGCTTTGGTTGGTGTTTGAAGCCTCGGCTTGGGTCGCCAAAGCGCTGGCCGTGTTCCAGTCGCGATGGCCCAGCGTGTGTGCCACCGTTTCCAAAGCTTGGGCCAGTGTGAGGGGAACACCCCGCGCAGCCATGCTGGTGCGCAGACGGCGAGCCTGTTGTTTCATAGTGTCAATTGAGGTGGTCATGCCATTTCCTTTCGTCAAACCCGACAAAAGATGAGGCCCGCATTGCCATCTTCGGGCGCGAAAAGGATCGCACATAAAGAAACAAAAAACGCAGTCTGCCCTTAGAGTTTAGGGGCGGTCTGCAGGAGAATTCACCAAAGCTAAAAGCCAGCGGACGGCCGGGTCTCCCACCCGAACTGACGATGTAGGTTCACTTAAGCCGTTTGTCAAAGAAAGGCAGCATTGCACCAGACGCAAGACGCTATGATAGAGCAACGTAGAGCTGTTTCCGTTCAAACGGAATCGTTTAAGCAAAAGAAACCGCGGTAAAACAGAAACCTAGAACTAATCGACGTTTCAAAGAAGCGGTGATTAGCTCTAGGCGTCGAAGAGACGCCCGGCGCTTATGCGCCGCACATGCGTAGCGAAGGGCGAAGCCCGACAGCGTGAGCTCACTAAAAAACACTGTCACCAGCGCAGGGACATGCAGGAAAGGCCCGCATCGATCTTGGCGATCTGTTCCGTCGGCAAAGGCACAACGGCATATCCCGAATCCCTAAGCATCGCGATGGTCTGGGGGAACTGCGCGCCGACAAACAGCGCATCATTTACACGCAATGCGTTGGCGGCCCCCTCTTCGCTCTTGGGTGTGAGGAGAACCTTAAAGCCCTCAAATGCGCCACTGGCGGCGAGTGTCGGCGTCGCAAGAACGGTCTCATCGTCCAGCAAGGAACAGTCCGACTTAAAATGAAGGACGCCCGGTGGTGTGTGAAAGACCTCGCCCTTCAAGCCAAGCTGCGCCAAAAGCCCGATCAGACTGTCTGCCCCCGCACGATCCGTCCGTGCGGACAGGCCGATCATCACGGTGCCGGGCGTGACCAGCACATCGCCACCGTCGACAAAGCCATGCCCGAGTTCGAGCACCGTATCAAAATGCTGGTTCAAAACAGGCCGCATGACATCAGCCTCGCCAGCCCGGCTTTCCGCGCCGGGGCGCAAAACAATCGCCCCGGCCGGGAATACCAACGCCGGGTCTTCGACAAAAATAGAATCGGGAAAGGCTTCCAGCGGCTCCAGTTCAGTCACCGAAACACCGGCAGCCTTCAACGCGGCAACATAGGCCCCGTGTTCCGCCAGCACACCTTCAAAGGTCGGATCATCCCCTCCCCCCGCACGCAGACCGGAGACGACGGACCGCCCCGGTTCACGCACAATGGCTTGGGTAAAGCGTGACCCCATCGGGAAAAGCCTATCGGCCCAGCGGCTTGAAGTGGATGCGTTTTGGGGTAAGAGCGTTGTCGCCCAACCGGTGGATTTTATCTTTCTCGTAGTCTTCAAAATTGCCTTCGAACCACTCCACATGGCTGTCGCCTTCAAAGGCGAGCATGTGCGTGGCAAGCCGGTCGAGGAACATGCGGTCGTGGCTGATGATGACAGCGCAACCGCCGAACTCTTCCAGCGCGTCTTCCAGCGCGGACAAGGTTTCCGTGTCGAGATCGTTGGTCGGCTCATCGAGCAATAGCACGTTGGAGCCGGATTTCAGCATCTTGGCGAGATGCACCCGGTTGCGCTGACCGCCGGAGAGTGTGCCCACCTTCTGCTGCTGCGCGCCCTTACGGAAGTTGAACGAACCCACATAGGCACGGCTGTTCACTTCATGCTTGCCCAGTTTGATGACTTCGGCACCGCCGGAAATTTCTTCCCACACGGTGGCATCGGCATCGAGATCATCGCGGCTCTGGTCCACATAGCCAAGCTTGACCGTGTCACCGATACGGATGGAACCGCCATCCGGCGTCTCTTGACCTGTGATCATCTTAAACAGCGTGGACTTGCCTGCACCGTTCGGCCCGATAATGCCCACGATACCGCCGGCTGGCAGCTTGAAGGTGAGATTGTCGATCAATTGGCGGTCGCCAAAGCCTTTCGACAGACCTTCGGCTTCGATGACCACATTGCCAAGACGCTCGGCAATCGGGATGACGATTTGCGTATCCGATGGTTTGCGCTGGCTCGCGGTGTCGAGCAGCTCTTGGTACTTGTTGATACGAGCTTTCGATTTGGCCTGACGCGCCTTTGGGCTTTGGCCCATCCATTCGCGCTCACGCTCCAACTGGCGCATCCGGGAATCTTGTTCGCGGCCTTCCTGGATCATCCGCTTCTTCTTCTTCTCGAGATAAGCGGTGTAATTTCCTTCGTAGGGGATGCCCTGACCCCGATCAAGTTCGAGAATCCAACCGGTTACATTGTCGAGGAAGTAGCGATCGTGGGTCACGATCATCACAGCACCTTTGAATTCGCGCAGGTGCTTCTCCAGCCACGCCACGGTCTCGGCGTCGAGGTGGTTGGTCGGTTCATCGAGCAACAAAAGATCAGGCTCTGAAAGCAGCAATTTGCATAGCGCCACACGGCGGCGCTCACCACCGGACAGCGGCACAACAGAGTCCTCCGGCGGCGGGCAGCGCAGCGCGTCCATGGCCATATCGACCTTGGAATCAAGGTCCCAGAGGCCTTCCGCATCGATCTGGTCTTGAAGCTTCGCGCCCTCTTCTGCGGTCTCATCGGAATAGTTCATCATGAGTTCGTTGTAGCGCTCAAGAATGGCCGTCTTTTCCGACAGGCCTTCCATCACGTTCTCACGCACGGTCTTATCCGGGTCCAGGTGCGGCTCTTGTTCCAGGTAACCGATCTTGGCACCGTCAGCCGCCCAAGCCTCACCGGTCCATTCCTTGTCGATGCCCGCCATGATTTTTAGCAGGCTGGATTTACCGGCGCCGTTGGGGCCAAGCACGCCGATCTTCGCGTCGGGGTAGAAGGACAGATGCACATTATCCAGCACCTTCTTGCCACCCTCATACTGCTTGTTGAGGCCTTGCATGTGATAGATGAATTGACGTGCCATGGGGGACCTGCTCTGCGTTTTTTGCGCGGTGTTTGATCGCCGAAATGCTCCAGCGCGACAGACCGCAAATTGTTGGGAAACTGTTGCCGCTGATCTAAGACGGTGGGCGGCCAAACACAAGACAGATGGCCCGCCACAGTTGCAAGTCGGGGCCACAAGGCACTACCACTGACACCACACAAAAGGTTGGGAGGGGGAGTTGCCGTGTCCACCGCAGTTATAATCGGGGCCGGACAAGGCCTGTCAGCCTCTCTGGCGCGCAAACTGGCCGCGCGCGGTCACAAACTTGTTCTGTCGGCCCGCAATGTGGACAAGCTTTCAGACTTGGCAGCTGAGACGGGTGCAGTCTGTGTACAGGCCGATGCATCAAAACACGAAGACATGAAACGGGTGTTTGAAGCCGCCGATGCCTCGGGTTTGCCTTTGGATGTCGCAGTCTACAACCCGTCCGCCCGCGTGCGCGGCGGTATCGTCGATCTGGATCCCGAGGCAGTGCACACCGCAATCTCGGTCACTGCGTTTGGTGCATTTCTGATGGCACAACAGGCGGCGCGGCGTATGATCAAACAGGGCTCGGGAAACATCCTGTTCACCGGAGCGTCGGCGGGTGTGAAGGGGTTTGCGAATTCCTCAACCTTCGCCATGGGAAAATTTGCCCTGCGCGGCCTCGCACAAAGCCTGGCCCGGGAATTGCACCCGCAAGGCATTCACATCGGCCATTTCGTGATTGATGGCGGTATCCGAAATCACGACCGTCCCGAACGGATCGACCCGGAAAACAAACCGGATTCGATGTTGGACCCGGATGCCATCGCCGACAGCTATCTGCATTTTATCGATCAACCCCGCTCAAGCTGGGCTTGGGAAATTGAGTTAAGGCCTTGGGTGGAGAGGTTTTGACGTGACCGATTGGAGCCCGCAAACGCTCAACTCAAAAGACGGTGCGCAGCTTGGCCTGCGGAGCCTGTCGCCCAACGCGCCAGCCAAAGCCATCGTACAAATCAATCATGGCATGGCCGAACACTGTGCCCGGTATGAACGGTTTGCCAAGGTTTTGGCCGCGAACGGATATGCGGTGATAGCGCACGACCATCGCGGCCATGGATTGACCAAGGCTTTTGACACGTCGTTGGGACATTTTGGTTCAAAAGGCGCATTGAATGCAGTCTTGGATGACATCAGCCTTGTCCAATCCCACGCGCGGTCGCTATGGCCTGACGTGCCACTGATCAGTTTCGGCCACTCGATGGGGTCAATTCTCGCCTTCGCCCACGCGGTCAAGAACCCGCAGCTGGTGAACGCCCTCACTCTTTGGAACAGCGGCGTCGACACAGGTGCGTTGGCGGCCGTTTATGGCGGCATTTTGCGGTTTCAAAAGGTGTTCCTGGGCTCCGACGTTCCATCCGGCATCGCCAAAAAACTGACCTTCGACACGTGGAACAAGGTCTTCGCCCCCAACCGCACCGGGTTCGATTGGCTATCGCGGGACGAAGCCGAAGTGGACGCGTATGTGAATGATCCGCTTTGCGGTTTTCCGGTGACGATTGGTCTGTGGCTGGAAGTGTTGGACGCCATTTACATCGCTGCCGACAACAAGAACCTCGCCAATCTGCCAAAGACGCTACCCGTTCATCTATTGGGCGGACTGCAAGACCCATGCTCGGACCAAGGCAAGGCGGTGGAGCGCATTCACACCCGTATGAAGGCGCAAGGCATGTCGGACCTAACGCTGACACTGCTGCCCGATACGCGCCACGAGAGCCTCAACGAAATCAACCGGGATCAAACCACGGCTAATTTCATCTCTTGGCTCGACGCACACCCCTGAGCGCATAGACTGCATGCATCGCATTGGGAGGAACGACACATGACCACATCGATCAAAGGCGGCTGCTACTGCGGTGCACTGCGCTACAAATGCGAGGGCAAACCGGTGATGAAAGCCCAATGCCACTGCCGCGAGTGCCAATACATCACCGGCGGTGGCCCCAATTTCTTCATGGGCATGCCTTTAGACGGATTCAAATACACAAAGGGCACACCCAAAAAATTCACCCGCTCGGATCTGGAAAACCCGCGCACCCGCGATTTTTGCGAAACCTGCGGCACCCATATGGCAACACTTCTGCCCGGACGCCCAATTGCCATTATCAAAGTGGGCACACTCGACGATCCGGTCAGCATGTATGGAGGGCCAAAGATGGCGATCTTCACGATAGACCAGCAGCCGTACCACTGCATAGAAGCTGGCCTGCCCACCCATGAGCGTTTGCCGGTTTAAGACCAATGACGATGCCTGATCTCACTCCTGACGAACTGGCAAAGGCCTGCGCTGATGCGATGTGGGCAACAGACAACGCGTCCAAGGCATTGGGAATAACCATCGAAGAGATCAGAGCCGGGTTCGCCCGTCTGTCCATGGTGGTGCGGGAAGACATGTTGAACGGCCAAGGCATGGCGCATGGCGGCTTGATGTTCACGCTGGCCGATTCCGCTTTTGCCTTTGCCTGCAACACCTACAACCAGCACACGGTGGCCCAGCATTGTGCGGTCACATTTTTGGCCCCCGGCCATCTGGGCGATACACTCACCGCCACAGCATCGGAACGGCAGAGGGCCACGCGTTCCGGCATTTACGATGTGACAATCCATAACCAGTCCGGCGAGACCATCGCAGAGTTTCGGGGCCACTCCCGCACCGTTAAGGGCACGCATTTGCCGGCGGGCTGACGCCGCGTATCAGTCCAATCAGAGCCAACCCATACCCACAAAAGCGTTAAGTTGAGCACGTTGTGAATCTCTTGCAGATCACGCTTGCTGTGCTAACGTCTCGATATGAGACATCTAGCGATCTTCGCCGCCTGTTTTTCCCTTCTTGCATCAGCAGTTGTTATGCCCACTTTGGCCCACGCGGACGGTGCGACTTGGCAACAGGCCCGCAGCACGGCCAAGACCAAATGGCCAGAGTGTTTTTGTACGGACCGCTCGGGTACGCGCCGCGAATTGGGCGATATCATCTGCCTCACTGTGGGAGACCGCTCCTATGAAGCCAAATGCGTGATGGTGCAAAACTCCCCGTTTTGGCGCGATCTGGAACGCGGCTGCATGTCGTCTTCCCTGCCCAACAACATGACACCGTTCGGTCAGGACGCAGACCGTTTCGCGGGCTAAAACGACAAACGCCTTTGAGATGAAGTGAGATGCCTTGCGGCTTGCCAGCGGCAGGCGCACAATGGGACCAAACAATTTCCTTCTCAAAAGCGTATAGATTTGACCGTTTCCACTCCGGATAAACACTCCACGCCGCGAGAATCCGTCGGCGGCGGCCAACACGCGACAGCGACTAACGTGAGAAGCGGCATCGCATGGATGATCGCCTGCACGTTTTCCTTCGTCGCGGTGACGGGCATTGTGCGGTATATCGGGTCGGATCTTCCGGCGGCGGAAGCGGCCTTCATTCGCTACGCCATGGGCCTGATCATCATGGCACCGGCCATCTACGGCTTGATCAAAACCCCACCTGCCAAATCGATCATCCGCCAGAACGCGTTTCGGGGCTTCGCCCATGCGCTCGGTGTGATCCTATGGTTTTTCGCCATGGCCCGCATCCCCATCGCTGAGGTGACGGCCATTGGATACTCGACGCCAATCTTTGTCACGATTGGCGCGGCACTTTTTTTGGGCGAACGGTTACGGCTGCGCCGTATCGGTGGCGTAGTGGCAGGACTGGTTGGAGCGCTCATCATCCTGAGGCCCGGCTTTGAGGAGGTTTCAATCGGTCAAATGGCCCAACTCTGCGCAGGGCCTCTCTTTGCTTTCTCTTACCTTATGACCAAGAACCTGACGGACAAAACCGACCCGCAGACCATCGTTGCGCTTCTGACGGTGTTCTGCACGCTGTTCCTGTTTCCCTTTGCGCTTTGGGACTGGCAGACGCCGACCCTGCACGATCTGTTTTGGCTGTTCATCACTGCGTGCTGCGCCACGTTCGGCCATTTTGCCATGACCAAGGCGCTGGCCGCGGCTCCCATCTCTGTCACCCAGCCGATCACCTTCCTGCAACTGGTTTGGGCAACGCTGTTGGGCCTTCTGGTTTTCGGTGAAAGCATCGACCCGTTCGTTATTTTGGGAGGCGGGGTCATTGTCGGCGCGGCCACATTCATTTCACATCGCGAAACCAAACTGGCGCGCGGTATGATCACCCCGCCAGCGTCGGCCACAAAACTGAACTGAACCCAAGCGAGCGCCCCGCCATGCACCGTGTAGCAAAACCTGTAGCAAGTGCCATTTGCGGCTTGGTCGCCGGCTTCATGGCCGTCACATCCGACGCGCAAGCCCAAACGCAATTGAAGCCGTTCAAAGACAATTTATTCGCCTACCCGGCAACAGTCGCGAATGAGCGCAACGGGGCCTATCTCTCCGTAGCCTACGATCGCGAACGCGATATCATGAAACGCGACAGCATTCCCCGTCGCAAGGTGCAACAAAAATACGTCAACGAGCGCGTACGCTGGTCGCGCTCACTGCGCCGCTACACGTCCGCAAACGGAACGTTCAAAACCTACGCGGTTGGTAAGGAACGCGGCGCGTCTATCACCGTCATTTATGTTCACGGGCGTGGCGGCAACCACCGCCAAGGCGTCAACGATTGGACGTTTGGGGGCAATTTCAACCGCCTGCAAAACCTCATGACGCGCAACAATGGCCTGTTGCTCACGCCGTCCTTTAGCGACTTTGAGGACAAGGGTGCGCAGGACATCGCAACCCTGTTGAACAGTTACCGACAGCGCTCACCCCGCACCAAACTGATCGTCGCCTGCGGCTCCATGGGCGGCGGCATCTGCTGGCGGCTGGCGGGCTTGACCAACGCGGCGCAATCAATAGACGGCATGTTTTTCCTCGGCTCGTTCTGGAACCCGGATTTTCTAAAATCCGCGACCGTTACCCAACCGGGCGGCGCGATCCCGTTGTTTTTTGGCCATGGCGGCGATGATGTCGTCTTTGCCCCGGCGCAACAAAAACGGTTTTTTGAGCAAATTTTAGCCCGCAATCCGGCCTATCCCGCCCGCTTTGTCATGTTTGATACCGGGACCCACGGCACGCCGATCCGAATGGTGGATTGGCGTCGTGAAATCAATTGGATGCTGCGGCAATAGAGAACCTCCCTGAACCCTCCAAAGGGCAAAAAACACTTGCCTGAAACCCGCGAACGCGGCACCACGTTACTAGGGAGCCAAGAATTGGACATCACACGATGTTCGAACAAACAGAAAAGTGGCTCATGCATTCCCAAAATATCGCGGTTATCGGTTCCGGTATTTCCGGTCTTTCCTCCTCTTGGCTTCTTTCCAAAAATCACAAAGTCTCGCTGTTTGAGGCCAACGCGAAAGTTGGCGGCCACACCAACACGGCGACCATCGATATATCCGGCCAGCCCGTGGCGGTGGATACCGGCTTTATCTGTTTCAACAGCGCGACATACCCCAATCTGGTAGCCCTGTTCGATCACCTCAAAGTGCCGGTGCATAACACTGATATGAGTTTTGCCGCTTCGCTTTACGCCGGTGCCTATGAATATTGCGGTGGAACATTGCTGGGCATGGTGGCGCAGCCGAGCAATATTTTCAGCATCCGTCACTGGCGCATGATCCGTGACATCCTGCGGTTCTTCAAAGAAGCGCCAGCCTCCATCGACCGGCTTGATGACGACACCACACTGATGGAATATCTGCAGCGCGAGCGCTACAGCACGGAGTTTATCGACTGGCATCTAATGCCCATGGCGGCTGCGATCTGGTCCAGCCGCGCCGATGATATGACCGGCTATCCGGCCAAATCGTTCATCCGGTTTTTCCAAAACCACGCCCTCTTGCAGGTATCGGGTCGCCCACTCTGGGGCACCGTTAAAGGCGGCTCGCAGGTCTATGTCGACAAGGTGTTGGCGGATGCGAACATCGATGTGCGTGTGTCCAGCCCCGCCCGCAAAATCGAACGCACTCCCATGGGCGTGCGCATCCACACGCCGGACGGCCCGTCAGAACTCTTCGATCAGGTGGTCATCGCGTCTCACGCCGACGATGCGTTGAGCATGTTGGACACGCCAAGCGCGGCGGAGCAGTCCCTCCTCGGCGCATTCGGCTACGCGAAAAACCATGCCGTGCTGCACCAAGACCGCCGCTTGATGCCCAAACGCAAGGCCACTTGGGCAAGCTGGAACTACGTGGATTTTGAAACCGACCGCAGCTTGCCCTTGAGCGAGCGGGACCTCTGCGTCAGCTATTGGATGAACTCGCTGCAAAGCTTGACCACCAAGGAAGATGTGTTCGTAACGCTGAATCCTCCGCAAGACATGACCATCGAAAACGTGCACGGGCGCTACGATTATTCCCATCCCATCTTCGATGCCGCCGCCATGCAGGCGCAGCGTGAAATCTGGTCAATTCAGGGTGAAAACCGTACTTGGTACTGCGGCGCGCATTTTGGCTCCGGCTTTCATGAGGACGGATTGCAGTCCGGTCTTGCAGTTGCAGAACAATTGGGCGGGGAACGTCGGCCTTGGAACGTTGCAGACGAGTCCGGTCGCATTCACGTCCACGCCCCTGCGGAGCTGCGCGAGGCGGCCGAGTAATTATGGTCGAAGCAGCGCTCTATCGCGGTGAAGTGGTTCACAAGCGTCTTCAGCCTGTAGAACACAAATTGCGCTACAGCGTGTTTTCCATGTTGGTCGATGTCGATCATCTCGACACGATTTCTAAACGCCTGCGCCTCTTTTCCGTCAACCGGTTCAATCTATTTGGTTTGCACCAGCGCGACCACGGTTTTCGCGATGCCCGCTCGCTGTCACAATTTGCCAAGACCATCGCAGACCAGTGCGGCGTGGCGGACGAGATTGTCCGCACGCAAATGCTGTTCTACCCGCGCATCCTAGGCTTCGCCTTTAACCCACTGACGGTCTATTACGGACGCAACGCAGACGATGCCGTCGTGCTGGCGATCTACGAAGTGCGCAACACGTTTGGCGAAGACCTCACCTATGTGTTGAAGGCTGGTGAGGAGAAGTCCGGCACCTATACCCACGCCATCGACAAGGCGTTTTACGTCTCACCGTTCAACCATGTGGAAGGCGGCTACAGCTTCCACATCACCCGCCCGGACGAAGACCTGACGGTGGGCGTCGCCCTCAAAACCGACAACGGCCCCACCCTTCGCACCCATTTTCGCGGAAAGCGCCACACGCTCACCGACAAAAACCTGCTGAAAGTCTTCTTCGCCTATCCCCTCATGACCCTAAAAATAGTCGCCGGCATCCACTGGGAAGCGTTAAAACTCTGGCGCAAAGGCATGAAATTGACGAAAAAGCCGAAGGCACCTGAGCCGAGGGTGATGTTTGGCGAAGGACTGGGGGAGGCTTAGGTAGAGGGAACTGAGCAGACGGCGGCTATGCGGACCTCGCGGCCTTTGTCATCTATCACCCAAAGGTCTGATTTAACCATTTTTCAGTCGGTGTCTGACGGTCCTGGGCGATCCAGAACAGATATTTTCAAACCTTTGACCTCCAATTGCGACGAAGATAATCGTCGAACATTGGAACCGTGAAATCTATATCGCCATATTGTGGACTGTAGATCATGCCCTTAGCGATAATCTGCGCGCGACGAGGCCCCAGTTTATTTGGAGGCTCACCCAACCGATCGGCCACTTCTGAAGAACGGTACGGGCCTTTACCAAGTTCCGACATCGCAATTACATATTCACGCTCTTTTGGCGTTAACCTATCAAAGCGGACCTGGAAAAACCCGTCGTCCAATCTGTTGAGGGCATCTTTCGTTGCACGTCCAACATCACTCTCATTAATTGGAGATTTGATAGCAGTATTCCAAGATTGAAACCCCCACTCCTGCAAAAAGTATGGGTAGCCTTTGGTAATCTCGCGAATTCTGTTTAGTGCACTTATTGTAATTTGTTCCCCCTCGTCTTCTATTGGCCCTTTGACAGCTCTCATTGCGGCTTCTTCATCAAGCGCACCAACTTTCGGGTATGAAAAAAGCCTTTCTGCGTATGACTTTGCATCTCCTGAAAGGCCAGCCAATTGTGGCAAACCAGCGCCGAAAAAAATTACTGGGAGTTGTTTTTGACCAATTTTATGAATTGCCACTATGAGTGCAGCAAGCTCGTTCTCTTTCAAATATTGAACCTCATCAATTAGGAGGCACCAGCCCTTGCTCGCTGCCTTCGCCGCAGCTCCAATAGCGACAAACATATCAGGGAGATCATACTCTAGGTATCCGCTATCTGCCACGCCAGGCTCCGGATCGACGGAAACAGATAAGTCGCCGATCTGAACTTTGAACACACTTGCGAAGCTTCTCAGTGCTTTCATGGCATCGTGCGTCTTTGCTTTAGCAGCCTCCACTAACGAGAGTTTTCGGAGCACTTGTTGCATTTTGGGATATAAAAGCTCTGCGAGTGGCTTTTCCTCTGGAGCTTCGATAACAGATGTCAAGTAACCATTATCTTCGGCCGCATTTTCAATAGTGTTCAGTAAAACCGTTTTTCCAGTCCCACGTAGCCCCAACAACATTTGCGATCTCGCATGTCGCCCAATTTTTGTTCTTTTCAGTGCGGTGATGGCATCACCGACTATTTCATCTCGACCAGCAAGTTCCGGCGGTTGTGAGCCTGCGCCAGGGGCGAATGGGTTTCTCACAGGGTCCATAGTTCTAAATACCTCTAACCAGTTATATCAATTTTCTCATATAACCCGGTAGAAGTCTATACAACCAATCCCAACCGTCGATGGCCTAAGAAGCTTGACGTTAGTGCCTTTCACAACCTCCGACACATTGGCCTCAAACCGCCCATCCAAACCCGCCGCTACCAACTCCCCTCAATCCCGCAACACACCCTTCTTGATGATCCAGAAATACAGCCAATAGGGCAGATGGTTCATGATCTTGAGGATCGTGACCAATTGCCATGGGAAGGCGATTTCGAATTTCTTGGCTTTCAGGCCTGCCACGATCTTTTCTGCCGCGTCTTCCGGCTCCATCAGGAAAGGCATGGGGAAATCGTTTTTGTCCGTCATCGGCGTGCGCACGAAGCCGGGGTTGATCAAGCTGACATGGATATTTTCGCGGGCGAGTTCCGGGTAAGCGGTCTCGGCAAAATGGATCATCGCTGCCTTGGACGCGCCGTAGGAGGCCGCATTGGGCAAGCCGCCATAGCCCGCCACCGAGGCAATCCAAGACACGTGGCCGCCACCGCGCTGGCGCATGCGCGGCAAGATCGCGTCGAGGCAATAGACCGTACCCATGAGGTTCACATCAAACGTCTTGCGGAAGTTTTCCACCTGTAGGTCTTTGATCGACCCTTGAAACCATGTCCCCGCGCTGAAAATCGCAAGATCAACGGGACCGTGGGCCGTCTCCATCTGGTCCACGATGGCGAGTATCCGCTCGTGATCGGTCACGTCCGCCTCATAGACATGCACATTGGGATAGTCAGCCGCGATGGCGTCCAGCTTGTCCTTGGAGCGGGCGGTGATCGACACAGTGCATCCAAGCTTGGCCAAAGACCGCGCGGTAAACTCCCCCAGACCGGAACTGGCGCCGGTCAACCAGACATGTTTCCAAGGGGCGGACACGGCGGCAGATGTATTTGCAGACATGGGGAGAGTTCCTGTCGTTTAAGAATGATATGTCGGTTTACAAAAAGAAACGTCTGAGGCTGGATTTTGGTTCACCGCAGCGTTACCGCTTAGAGGATTTTAGACGATTACGAGACTATTGCCGGAGTTCCCATGTTGGAAATTTTTACGATTGAGAACCTTTTCACACTGGTGATGTTGGTTTTGTTGCAGGCCGTCTTGGGCTTCGACAACCTGCTTTACATTTCAATTGAATCCAAACGGGTTGAAGCGGCCAGCCAACAAAAAGTGCGCCGCTGGGGCATTTTGATGGCAATTGCGCTGCGGATCATCCTTTTGTTTGTCGTCATACAAGCCATCGCCTATTTTCAAAGTCCGCTGTTCAACGTCCAATGGACCGGCGTTTTGGAAGGCGACGTAAACGGCCACTCCCTCATCGTTCTGTTTGGCGGCGCGTTCATCATCTACACCGCCATGAAAGAGATCATGCACATGATGGCCGTGCACGATCTGGAAGAAACCGAGGGCAATGCTCGCCGCTCCGTCGGATCAGCGGTTGCGCTGATCGTGCTGATGAACCTCGTCTTTTCCTTCGATTCCATCCTGTCGGCCATCGCACTAACGGACGTGTTCGCGATCATGGCGACCGCCATCATCATCTCAGGCATTTTGATGCTGGTGCTGGCTGACCGGGTGTCGGAGTTCTTGGCTGCCAATCGCATGTACGAAGTCTTGGGTCTGTTCATCCTGTTCATCGTCGGCATCATGCTGGTGTCAGAAGGCGGGCACTTGGCCCACCTCAAACTGTTCGGCTACCCCGTGGAGCCGATGGCCAAGAGCACGTTCTACTTCGTGTTGGTGGTCATGCTGCTGGTCGACATCGTGCAAGGCCGTTACCAGCGCAAACTGCTGGCGGCAAAGGCCCACGAGATCAACAACAAGGAAAAGATGGCAAGCGCCGACGGCAGCATCGTGGCTGGCGAGTAAACGGCGAGGCGCCAGCGTTCAGAACAACCCCACAAAACGGGTCGGGCGCTATTCCGCAACGAAGGCCTTGATCCGCGCCAGCAGAGCATCGTCCACGTCGACACCTTTGGCTGTCCGCTCCCGGGCACCCGCGCGGCGCGAACCGGGAAGGCGTGTGCCTTCTTGTTCGGTTAGAGCCTCCACCAAGGACGCCATGCGCTCAGCAAACAAACCGCCGGAGGTGGCACCGGGATCAATCGCGATGAACGCCTGACCCGTGTGAGGCGGTCCCCCCACCGTGCCGGAAAATGGACTGGCATCCTTGCCCAGCACCGCGCCGGATAGGGCGGCGGCAAACACCTCCACCATCAAGCCCGCGCCAAAGCCCTTTGCGCCGCCGGACGGCACCATGGAGCCTTTGAGCGCGGCGGCGGCATCTGTGGTGGGATTGCCGTCAACATCCAAAGCCCAGCCCGGCTCAATCGCCTCGCCTTCGCGGTTGCGCAACATGATTTCACTCTTGGCAATGGCCGATGCGGACTGGTCGATGACGAACCGTTTGCCCGCGGAACCCGGCACGGCCAGAGCAAACGGGTTGGTGCCGATCACCGGTTTTGACCCGCCCGTGGGTGCGATAGAGGCCGGTGCGTTGGTGAAGCAAAGCCCCACAAACCCCTCGTCCGCTATGCGCTCGGCATGGTGGCCTAAGACACCGCAATTGTATGAGTGGTGCACGTTCATCATGGCGATGCCCTGCTCGCGGGCCGCCGTCAAAAACATTGAAAATCCCGCATCTATGGCAGCATGGGCAAAGCCGGATTTCGCATCCACACGCACCAGCGACGGTTTCGGCGTCTCGACAACAGGCTGCGCCTGTCCGTCCACTTTTCCGCACTGCACGTGCTCGGCATAGATGGGCACATACATCAGGCCGTGGCTGCGCACGCCGTCACGCTCCGCCCGCCATGTGGAACGCGCCACTGCACTCGCATTGGTTTCATTGGCCCCTGCCCCCATCAGTGCGGCGCGAGCGAGGTCTTCCACCTCGGTCAGTGTGAGTGTTGGCATATCTTTCGTGTCCTCAAGAGCTTGCGCAGTCTTCGCGCTCAATCATTGTCGTTTAGCCCGGCCCCTGCATCGCGCAACCGTGTTGTGTCATTCGCAGGCACCAAGACCGCATCGGCAGCCGCTTTAAGCGCCGCCCAATGAGCCATGCCCACGCTCAAGCGAGCCGGGAGAGGCGGCAAGCCCAGTGCGGCATGATCTTCCACCGGCACGAAGCGAACGGTGATCGGCCCCACAAGGCGCTCCGGCGCGGTGACCACATAAGCGTGGTCCAAATGTGCCCACGGGATGCCCGGCGCAATGATGCGCGCGAAGCGACCGCGCGCGCGACATCCAGACACAATAAGCGCCGCAAGCAAGACCAGATCATCACATTGCGCAACGGTTAAAGTCGCCAAGCACAGATGGTCCATCGCAGACGCGCCGTTGCGCAACATGACAACTTCGTGCGTGAAAAATCCGTTTTGCGAGTGGGCGTACGGTTGAGCGGCCATCCGTGCAGGCAAATGCGCCGCGGCTTCCAAGAGCGGCAGCAGATGCGCAAGACTGGCAAGGCCCGCTGCCTCTAATTCAAGACAGGCATTTGCAATATCCGCAGCCAACGCGCTGTCGCTTCCAGCCCCAACACACGCTTTTTGAACTGTCGACAAAAATTCGTTTCGGGACAGATCAACCGTGGTCACGCAGGCACCGGATTGGACACGTCTTCAGTCTGTTCCGCACAATCACCGGCAAGCACATCCGGGCGGGCAGGGAACAGAAAACCTGCGTCAGCAGTGTCCCCCGTCAGCTCGTCCATGCAAGGCGCACCGGCGAACAGTCGCACACGTGTCCAACGATCAGATTTCGGGTCAAATCCATCCGCACCAAAAAACGAGAGTTTGCAGCGCAGCATGTCGATGGGCCGCGTACGATGGGACACAAGATCATCGCGAATTTCGCCATAGGGGTACGTCGCTATCAGTTGCACGCGTTGAATCACCCTGCGATGCTGCGGGTGAGCACACAAAAACGCGGCCACAGTCTCCCCTGCATCTGACGTGTTGAGCCAGTCTTCAAGATCGGCGCGCAGTGCAACGACCTGCCGGGCGGTATCCAACGGCAGCCTGTGATGGGGGCTAAAGTGAGGACCATCGACCCCAAAGCGCGGTTCAGATTTTTCTTCTGACACATACCACGTCATGGCACCGGGCGTTGCAAACACGTCCGCGTCGCACCACGCGTAGTGCGTATCCAGCGTCGCGCAGAGTTCCGCCAGTGTTTGTGACGGCTCCAGGATTGAGCCACTGTCACTCGACATCGTATCCGCCAAATCATCGATCAACGGTCCGTGCGGTTCCAACGCCAAGGCGATCATCAACTCTTCCAGATCAACAGACACCGACCGCGCATGATCTATGATTTTGGCAAACGGAAATGGCTGATCCACCATCGCGGTGAAGACCGGCTTGGCCGTCTCAAACGCCTGCGCAAGCCGTCCAATCCGCTCTTGCTCATCTTTGTCCGGTATCTTCCAAGCGGTCAGATAATGCCCCGCCCGATCCAACAAATCCGGCCAAGCCTGCGAGGCTGCGACCTCGGCATTTTCTTGGGCGCAGACCCGGGCCAAAGCCTGCTCGCGCGCTTCCACCCAAGCGTTCAACAGCGCGGGATGGTTCACCAAAAACGGGGCCATGCCCAAACCGGTGGAGTTTCCAATGCCCAACATGCGCTTGATAGGGCCGGCAAGCGCACAATCCGCTCCGGCGTGGCGGGAAGCGACGTGCTCCGCCAACGCGAAAGTAAACTCACGAATAAGATACACTGTCAGCATTTCCAGCCGGAACGGGCGGGCCAGACCCGCGTTTCGGGCAACCTTGGACCGGTCTGCAATGCCGAACTTTCCATTGCCGTAGACCGCCGTGGTACGCATCAAATAGCCGGTGGTGGCTACACGATCCAGGTCGGGTTGCTCGCCAGCGGCGAGTTTCTCCACCACGTGGTCAAACAGGCGAACGCTTTTGTTGGCGCGCGACAACACCAAAACACGATCATCAAACCGTCCCGCCTCCTGCACCAAGGCCGGCGCGCGAAGCGTCGCAATATCATTTGCGTTGGGCACGCCATCGAATAGAACAAAACAAGCGTCCCACGCCTCTGCGATCACCCGATCAGTCCGATCGTCTGCATCCAGTGCAGCCGTGTGAGCGATCAGCGAGAAGACATACCCATCGAGCCTGACGGAATAGACGGCGTGGCCGTAACCCGCATCATCCATGGACCAATCAGTCCAAATTCCGTTGGCATCGTCCTCCGCCAAGTCGCGCAGCAACAACCTCAAAAAGCTCAAACGGGTTGGGAAAAACGAACCCAGTTGCGACAGGCGCATCACATCGTCGGGCGCGCGCATGTAAGCACCATTTTGTGTGAAAGGCTGAGCGGTGTTGAGCTCTTGCATCATGTCACATCCCTCATGTGGCAGGCCGCTTGGGCTGGGTCAGTCGTTGAGCGGGGCAAACGCGTCTTCATAAAAAGCCAGCCAGTTGCCACCCATAATGCCTGAAACTTCGTGCTCTGTCAGTCCGGTTTTCAACAGGCCGGTGCGCAATCTCGCAAGATCACGGTTGTCCTGAAACCAGTCCGGCTGGGGCGGAAAACCTGGTGCCGCAGCGCTGCCCTCGCCGAAATCTTCCGTCCACGTCCACTTGCCGTTGCGCATCCAAGTGACCACGCTATCGGGTTGGTCTTGGCAAAGATCAGACCCAATACCAAGATGATGCGCGCCGTATCGCCCCGCCGCCTCCGCCACCATCTGACAAAAACTGTCCAGCGTGCACTTCGTCCCGTCTTTGAGATGGTGTGGATAGAGCGAAAAGCCCACCATGCCACCGGCATTGGTCAAAGCTTTCAGCACCACATCAGATTTGTTGCGCAGCGCAGGGTGCCACCAATGCGGATTGGCATGAGTGATCGCGATGGGTCGGCAGGAAAGTTCAATCGCCTCCAACGTGGACCGGTCAGCGGAATGGCTCATATCGATCACCATGCCGACCCGGTTCATCTCGGCAATCGCCTCCCGTCCAAACCGGGTGATCCCGGGATCCTCAGCCTCGTAGCATCCCGTCGCGAGCAGCGACTGGTTGTTGTAGGACAATTGCATGAACCGCCCACCCAACCGGTGCAGAACTTCAATCAAACCCAGGTCATCTTCCATCGGCGATGGGTTCTGAAATCCAAAAAAAATCGCGGTGCGACCCTCTTCCTGCGCCCTGCGGACATCATCCGCCGAAAGGCCCTGAAAGATCAGATCGGGAAACTGCGCGAACCAGCGGTTCCACGCTTCTATGTTGTGTACCGTTTCACGGAACTGCTCGTGATAAGCGATGGTGACGTGAACCGCGCTCACGCCGCCTTCCTGCATCTGCCGAAACACGGTTTCCGACCAGTTGGCATATTGCAGATTATCGATGATCAAACTGGGATGAGGCATGGCGGGTCAGCAAAACAACAGGAACCGACAAAGCGCCAAATTGCGTCGCGATTTGCAAGCCCCATTTGCGACACGGGCCCTATTCGCAAAATGCGCTCGAAACAACAGCATCGGCCTCAAACTGACCACCCAACAGCCACGCATCTTTCAAAGCCGCATAACAACCGGTATGGCTGCCACCAATCCATCACCACTGCGGGGAATCTCCCATGTCACAAATCGCTCTCGTCACCGGAGGCGGCTCCGGTATTGGCCGCAACTCTGCACTGGCCCTCGCCAATGCCGGCTTCTCCGTTGTCATCACCGGCCGCCGAGTGGAAGCCTTGGAAGCCGTTGCCGCTGAGACCGGTGGCGCAATCCATCCCATTTCCAGCGACGTCACAGATGAAGCGTCAATCGACGCTCTGTTTGCCGGCATCAAATCTGAGTTTGGCCGGTTGGATTTCGTGTTCAACAATGCTGGCAACAACGTCCCAGGCACGAACTTTGGTGACCTGACGTTTGACCAGTGGAACCACGTGATGAGCGTGAACCTCAATGGCGCATTTCTGGTGGCCAACCGCGCGTTCCAGATGATGCGCGATCAGTCCCCTCAGGGCGGACGTATTGTCAACAACGGTTCCATTTCCGCACACGTGCCACGCCCCGGCTCGGCGCCCTACACCGCGTCCAAACACGCGATTACAGGCCTCACGCGCTCGATCTCGCTGGACGGACGGCAACACAACATCGCGTGCGGTCAAATCGATATCGGCAACGCGGCCTCCGACATGACATCGGCCATGAGCGGCGGCGTTCCACAAGCCGATGGCACCATGAAGCCCGAACCCACCATGGGCGTGGATCACATTGGCGATGCCATCGTAAACATGGCCAGCCTTCCGCTCGACGCTAACATCTTGTTCATGACCATCATGTCCAGCCACATGCCCTTTGTGGGCCGGGGATAACCAAAAACGCTTTGGCAAGACCCACTACAAATCGTCTTGCCAAGCGCTCTTGGTGGGGTCCGTAACGTCAACGACGATATCGATCTCGTCTCCGGCTTTCAGGCCGTCAAACATCTCCAGAGCGCGGGGAACGGATTTTCCGGTAAGAGTTTCGCCTTCTGGCCCCTCATATACGTAGACGAGTTCAAAATTCCGCTGCTGGTTGGACTTGGTGTTCGTGCGTGCAACATCGGTGACGGTCGCCCGGTGCGCCACGCCCGTATCGCGCAGGTGAACAAGGCCTTTAGCTGCCCGCCAACCGGCCCCGACCATGTAGCTTCCAACGGCTCCAAAAACCACGGCCAGCAACGAAACAAGCACGCCAAGTCTTGTGTCAGCAGCCGCACCCGTAAGGCGGTTGGTACTGGGATCAGCCACAAGATACTCAACGTCCACCGGTTGGTTTGCTTCCAGTGAATTGAACACCGACGAACTGACACGGGCACGCCCTTGAACAGCGATACCCGTGGAAGGAGGTGTGAACGTATAAACAACCACGAAACGCGGGCGCCTTTCCCCGCTGCTGGAGGAGACATTTTCCACCCGTTTGCCAACCACCTGACCGCGCACGGTTGCACCGTCCCCATCATACTGTGCGTCTTCTAAAGACGTGAAGACCGCAAAGAGCAGACAGAAAAAGGCGGCCACCAGCATTCCGGCACCGATTAAAAAACTGGTGTTGGCAAACAGATATTTGCGCACAGCGCTCTCCGCCTTTGGTCAAACCCTCATCGCCACAGTGTCAGGTTTCAATACGAACCGTGTCAACGCAGCATGGGTGGGCGCGCATCGGTCCAAACACCGTCGCCGGCAGCCGATTCAACGGCTGCATGAATGGCCGCAACGGAGCGCAACCCGTCTTCAACTGTGGGCACCATATTGGCAGCCGCATCAGGCGTATGGCCCTCTTTTTTCGCGACGATCATTTCAGCCAGATCCGAGTACAGGTTAGCAAATGCGAGTGGCATGCCTTCGGCATGTCCGATCGTAACGCGCGAAGCGCGATCCGCCTGTGGCGACAAGCCTGCTTCCCCTCGCTCAATCGTTTCCAAACGACCGCCAACGGTCATCCAAAACAACTGATTGGGCTGTTCCTGAGACCAGCGCAAACCGCCCTTCTCACCAAACACTTGCAGGGTCAGGCCGTGCTGCCGACCGATGGCGATGGCCGACGTCCACAACCGTCCCACCGTACCGTTTGCCATACGAAAATTCACCATCGCATCGTCTTCCAACATCCTTGAAGGAATGCAGGATGCGAAATCTGCAGAAAGCCGTTCAACCTCCTGGCCGGTCACGAATGACGCCATGTGCATGGCGTGGATGCCGCAATCGGCAAACTGCGCCGACGGGCCTATCTGCGCCGGATCATAGCGCCAGCGAATGCGCGGGTTGTCCGCGTCAGCCGCATCGGCATGGTGTCCGTGGGCGAACTCCGCCTTGACCAGACGCACCGCACCCAGATCGCCCCGCGCCACCATGGCCCGCATGTGGCGAACCAAGGAATATCCGGAATAACCATAGTTGACCGCGCATATGCGGTCGTTCTCACGGGAGAGGCGCACGAGTTCCTCGCCCTCCTCCACGGTCATCGTCATGGGCTTTTCGCAAAACACGTGGAAGCCAGCCTTAAGATAGGCAGCCGCAATTTCGTGATGCGTGTTGTTGGGCGTGGCAATGGTAACAAGATCGATACGATCTTCCCGTGCGCTTTCGCCCGCCAGCATCTCCTTCCAGTCGCCATAGGCACGGTCCTTGGAAACACCGAGCGTCTGCGCATAGGCACGGCCCTCGTCCGGTCGATGGTCCAGCGCGGCAGCGCAAAACGCGAACGCACCATCCAAACGTGCGCCCAGACGGTGGGCAGGACCAATCTGGCTACCCTCACCGCCGCCAATCAAACCCCAACGCAATTGAGCCATCGTTTCCTCCCACAGCCCTTCGGTACCATTCACCGATTTTATGCGTCGACAAACAACCCTCAGGGCAAACCTGCAAGCAGATTTTTTGGCAGATTTTATTTGGCAGATTTTTTTTTAAGAAAGCGCACAGACCTTGGAGAAGCACACAGAGTGTTCGACACCCAATGCTGCGTTCAATGAAATCGACCGAGCCGGAACGGACTGGGATCAACGCAGGGAGTGTCGCCATTCACCAGTTCCGCCGCCAATTGCCCGGCTCCGGGGCCGAGACCAAAACCGTGGCCGGAATAGCCCGTCGACAAAAACAGACCCGGCACCGCGTCCACCGGCCCAATGACCGGCACGGCATCCGGCATGACATCAATCACACCGGCCCAGCTTTCGGCAATGGACACCTCCTTGAATTGCGGCAAGGTAGCTCGAACGGAGGTCAAAGCCTCTTTTTGGATCGCTACATTGGGCATGGCAGTCAGTTGTCGCACCTGTTCAAATGGAGAGGTTTCATCCAACCGCCAGTGCCGCTTGAGCTCGGCCTCCGCAAAAAAGCGTTTTCCGAAACGAAACCGAAAATCCCGCCATTCATCTTTCAAAACCGGCAAAAACTCTGTCAGCAACCGGAAACTGTCGGGCGTGATGTCAGCCGTGTTGTAAATCGAATGGGCCAGCGTATAGCCCCCGTCAAAACGCTTACGGATCGCGAACTTTCTCGCCGCCAATGAGTGCGTAATTCCGGTCTCAATCGGCGTCGTGCGCATGACGCTGTTGACGACGGACAATTGCGGAAACTCGATTCCCATATTGCCGAGGAACCGCCGGGACCACGCGCCACCAGCCACCAGCACCGCTTCGCATTCCACAGCACCCTGTTCGGTCACCACCCCGCCAATGCGCCCTGCCTTGGTTTCAAACCCCCTCACAGCGCAGTTTTGAAAAATTTCGACGCCCGCCCGCTGCGCCGCCCGCGCGATGGCGGGCACAGCAAGCGTTGGTTCCGCCCGGCCATCGTCACTGGTCAGCAGGCCACCTTTCCAATCCACAGTCGCACCGGGTGACAGGCGTGCCGCTTCTTGACCGCTGATCATGCGCGAGGAAAGACCGTGCAGTGAAACGTATTGATTGAACCAGTTTTGCCGCTTTGCCAGTTGCGCTTCGGTTTCGCACAGATAGGCGATGCCACATTCGCGGAACCCGGTCTCTTCCCCCGTCCGCTGCCGCATCTTGCGCCACAGATCGAGGGAGACCTGCACCAGGGGCAGCTCTCTGGGATCGCGCCCCATCTTGCGGCACCAGCCCCAGTTCAGACCGGACTGCTCACCGGCAACGACACCCTTTTCGCAAACAACTACGCGCAAACCTTTTTGGGCCATCTCGAAGGCTGCACAAATTCCGGCGATGCCGCCGCCCACCACCACAACGTCCGCGTGGCTGGGCAGGGCAGTGTTGCTTTGAACAGTTTGGAGAACGGACATGGCGTCGGTCGCAGGGTGTATCGTGTTTGTCTGGCTTACAGCGTCTCACGCGCAAGGTGAAACACCATCGCGCATAATGTCCCCTAAACGGTCAGATGTTCCCGGACATCGGCTTGGTCCAAGGTTTCGGGCAAGCCGGAATGCACCACCGCACCGCGGTCCATAATGTAAACGAAATCCGCAATCTCTCGACAAAAGTCCAAATACTGTTCCACCAACAGGATTGCGATACCCTGGTCCCGCAGCTTTTGTAGCACCCGGCCGATGTCCTTGATAATGGACGGTTGAATGCCTTCGGTCGGCTCGTCCAGCACCAGCAATTTTGGCCTGATCACGAGCGCGCGGCCAATCGCCAATTGCTGTTGTTGACCCCCGGACAAATCACCGCCGCGCCGGTTCAGCATTTCCTTGAGCACGGGAAACACTTCAAAAACTTCCTCGGGTATGGAGCGCTGGTTGCGGGGCAAAGCGGAAAAGCCAGTTTGCAAATTTTCCTTCACAGACAAGAGCGGAAAAATCTCCCGACCCTGCGGCACAAATCCAATACCGGCCCGCGCCCGCTCATGAACCTTTTTGCGCGTAAACAGCGTGCTGTCGAAGGTAAAGTCACCGTGTGAGAGCGGGTGCTGACCGATCAAAGACCGCAAAAGGCTGGTTTTACCCACCCCGTTGCGTCCCAAAATGCAGGTGATTTTTTCCGGGCCAACGTCCAGCGTCACACCGCGCAGAGCCTGCGCCTGGCCGTAATGCAGATCGGCTTTTTCAATACGCAGCATGATCAGCGCCCCAGATAGACATCGACGACATCCTTGTTGTTGCTCACGTGATCAAGCGTGCCCTCCGCGAGCACAGAGCCTTCGTGCAGGCAGGTCACTTTCACATCCAGATCGCGGATGAACTCCATATCGTGCTCCACCACAACCACGGTGTGATCCTGCGCGATTTCTCTAAGAAGGCGCGACGTTTCCATCGTCTCCGCATCCGTCATGCCCGCAACCGGTTCATCCACCAGCAGCAATTTGGGATCTTGCGCCAACAGCATGCCGATTTCCAACCACTGCTTTTGGCCATGAGACAGATTTTCCGCCAACTCTGTTTTCCGGTCAACGAGGCGGATGATGTCGAGAATTTCCGCGATGCGGTCAGTCTCTGTTTGCTTGCGAGCGCCAAACAGCATGGCGGCCAAAGACTGTGTGCCGGACATCGCCAGAAGAATGTTGTCTTCCACCGTATGGCTTTCAAACACGGTTGGTTTTTGAAACTTGCGGCCGATGCCCATGGTGGCGATGGCGGACTCGTCGTGCTTGGTCAGGTCCACCCGACCGTCGAACAGAACATCACCTTCATCGGGTCGCGTTTTGCCCGTGATGATATCCATCATCGTTGTTTTGCCTGCCCCGTTGGGCCCGATGATCGCACGCATCTCACCGCGCTCCAATGTCATCGACAGGCCGTTGATGGCCTTAAAACCATCAAACGAGACAGAGACATTATCGAGATACAACATCGCGTTGGTGACAGGTTCTCTCATGCTTTATTCCGCCGCCTGCGGCTGTGTGGGGGTTGTGCTGCCAGCTTTGGTGTCCGACGCTCCGGAAGGCCCATCGCCTACCTTGGGTTTGCGCTTTAGTTTAGCCAAACCATCGCCCAGTGCGCCCACGATGCCCTTGGGCAAAAAAAGCGTTGTAAAGACGAACAAAGCGCCCAAGACGAAGAGCCAAAACTCCGGAAACAGTCCGGTAAACCAACTCTTGCCACCATTCACCAAAAACGCTCCGATGACCGGGCCAACAATCGTGCCTCGCCCACCCACGGCAGTCCAGATAACCACCTCAATGGAGTTGGCCGGGGAGAACTCGCCAGGATTGATGATGCCCACTTGCGGCACGTAAAGTGCACCGGCAATGCCCGCCATCACGGCAGACAGGGTCCACACGAACAGTTTTACACCTTCCGGACGGTAGCCCAAAAACCGGGTCCGGCTTTCCGCATCCCGCGTGGCGACCAGCAGTTTCCCGAAGCGGGAAGCCGTGATGTAAGCCGTCAAAATCAAGAACCCGGCCAAAAATACCGCACTAATGGCAAACAGCGACGCGCGGGTTTCGCGGGTTTGAATGTTGAAGCCCAAAATGTCTTTGAAGTCGGTCAGGCCATTATTGCCGCCAAATCCCATATCATTGCGGAAGAAGGCGAGCAGGAGCGCGTAGGTCATGGCTTGCGTAATGATGGACAAATAAACGCCGGATACGCGCGAGCGGAAAGCGAACCAGCCAAACACAAAGGCGAGCAGCCCCGGCGCGACCACAATCATGATGGCAGCGAACCAAAACTGGTCGAACCCCCACCAGAACCATGGCAGTTCTTGCCAGTTCAAAAACACCATAAAGTCCGGCAGAATCGGGTTGCCATAAACACCCCGGGTACCGATCTGGCGCATGAGATACATGCCCATGGCGTAGCCGCCGATGGCGAAGAAAGCGGCATGTCCCAGCGATAGAATCCCGCAATAGCCCCACACGAGATTTAACGAAACGGCGAGCATGGCGTAGCACAGAAACTTACCGAGCAGCGCCACCATATAGTCCGGCACGTACAGCGCACTGTCGGGTGCAACGGTCAAATTCAAAACAGGGACCAGCACCGCCGACAGCAAGATGACGGCAAGCGCGAACAGTGTGCCAACGCCCAAACCATATTTGGGCTGGAAAGTTGAAGACACGACACTCACGATTCCACCGCCCGACCTTTAAGAGCAAACAAGCCGCGCGGACGCTTTTGGATGAATAGGATGATCAACACCAAGATGATGACCTTCGCCAAAACCGCACCGGCATAGGGCTCGAGGAACTTGTTGGCGATGCCAAGTGACATGGCCCCAACCAGCACACCCCAAAGATTGCCAACGCCGCCAAACACCACCACGAGGAAGGAATCAATGATGTAGCTTTGTCCAAGATTGGGCGACACATTACCAATCTGGCTCAGCGCAACACCCGCAATGCCTGCAATGCCGGACCCCAAAGCGAACGTCATCGCGTCCACCCACGAGGTCTTAATGCCCATCGCACCCGCCATCCGGCGGTTTTGTGTGACGGCCCGCATTTCCAAACCCATCGCGGTACGATTGATAATGAGATAAAGCGCGAAGAACACGAACAGCGCAAACAACACGATCCAAAGACGGTTCCAAGTGATCGACATTTCACCGATCATGAACGCGCCGGACATCCATTCGGGATTGCCCACTTCACGGTTGGTGGGGCCAAAGATGGTGCGCACCGACTGCTGCAAAATCAAAGACACGCCCCATGTGGCAAGCAACGTCTCCAACGGCCTGCCATAGAGATAGCGTATCAACCCGCGCTCCATCACCAAGCCAACGGTCCCGCTGACCAAGAAAGCAAGTGGCAGTGCGATGGCGAGCGAATAGGCAAACAAGTCTGGCGCAGACGCGCGGATCAACTCTTGTACGGCAAACGTGGTGTAGGCCCCCAGCATGACCATTTCGCCATGGGCCATGTTGATGACGCCCATCACGCCAAATGTGATGGCCAATCCGATGGCTGCCAAAAGCAATACGGAACCAAGCGAGATACCGTACCAGATGTTTTGCGCATTGGCCCAGACGGCCAGATTAGCTTCGATTTTGGCGATGCCCGCCGAGATATCCGGCTTCAAACTCTCGTCCGCAGTCGCAAGGCTTTTGGACAGCAAGCCCAACGACGCTTGACCACCCCGATCCGCGATGCGCGCGATGGCTTCTTTCTTTGCGGCCAAGTCACGGCCACTGCTGAGGACGGCCGACGCCCGGGCATCCAGAAAGGCTTCCCGAACCCGATCATCCGTTTCCGTTTCCAGTGCGACCTCCAGCGCATCCAAGGCCGATGCATCGGATCGCTCAAAGATCGTCTGGGCGCTTCTCAAGCGCGTTTCGACGGAAGCCGCTTTGAGGGTGAGGCCGGATAAGACGGCAGAAATCTTGCGGCGGATAGAATTTTTGACGCGAACTTTCTTAAGATCAGAGCTTGCGATACCGGTGGCATCCACCCCTTCCCCCGTCAGAGGATCTCGCAGGACCGGAGGATCACCAGACCCTTCTACGATGAAAACACGACCGTCGGTTTTTCTGAACCGCAGCGCGCCAGCCGACAAAGAGCGCAGTACCGGCGCCACGGCCGGGTCGCCCGTGGCTCCCAGTTTTTCGATAACGGCCTCAACCTTTTTGAAGCTCTTGGCCGTCGCAAATTCGGCCACAATCGCGGCCAAGTCGTTGCTCTGCGCTTGGGCCGGAATACTGCTGACAAAGAGGCTGAGCCAAAGAAGACAAAAGGCGATAATGGTAGAGCCAAAAACCCGCAGCATGGCTGTTCCCAACGTTTTAGATGAATTCCATGGAAGCCCGCCGGAACATCACGATGAAAGCGATGGTATCCGGCGGGGAAGAAAGCGTTATCTGGCGATCAAATGACCGCCCGAAAAACCGCTAGGCACCCACACAGGCCTTAGTGACCGTGTTGTAGTTACCGCATTTGAGATCAACCCAGTCGGAGATCAGCACTGCTGATTCCGGAAGGTGATCGGACCATGCATCGCCCGGCACCAGACCATCGGTCTGGGACACGACCTCAAACTGGCCGTCAGCCTGAATTTCACCGATCAACACAGGTTTTGTGATGTGGTGGTTCGGAAGCATTTTGGACACGCCACCGGTCAGGTTTGGCGTCTCGATGCCGACGATGGCGTCGATCACTTTGTCCGGATCAGTCGTGCCGGCTTTCTCAACCGCTTTCACCCACATGTTGAAACCAATGTAATGGGCTTCCATCGGGTCATTGGTCACGCGATCAGGGTTCTTGGTGAACGCTTTCCATTTGGCGATGAACTCAGCATTTTCCGGCGTATCGACGGACTGGAAGTAGTTCCAAGCGGCCAAGTGGCCGACCAGAGGCGCTGTGTCAAAACCGGCAAGCTCTTCTTCACCCACGGAGAACGCAACCACGGGGATGTCAGACGCTTTGACGCCCTGATTGCCCAATTCCTTGTAGAACGGAACGTTGGCATCACCATTGATGGTGGAGACCACGGCGGTTTTCTTACCCGCAGAACCAAACGACTTGATGTCGGAAACGATAGTCTGCCAATCGGAATGTCCAAACGGCGTGTAGTTAATGAGGATATCCTCGTCGGCAACGCCTTTGGACTTAAGATAGGCTTCCAAAATTTTGTTGGTCGTACGCGGATACACGTAGTCGGTACCGGCCAGCACCCAACGGGTAACTTCTTCTTCCTCCAGCAGGTAATCGACCGCAGGGATCGCCTGCTGGTTTGGCGCCGCACCGGTGTAGAACACGTTGCGCTCGCTCTCTTCGCCTTCGTATTGGACGGGGTAGAAGAGGATGTTGTTGAGCTCTTTGAAAACCGGCAAAACAGATTTGCGCGACACTGACGTCCAGCAACCGAACACGGCATCGCAGTTGGATGCGGAAATCAATTCACGCGCTTTTTCAGCAAACAGAGGCCAATCAGAAGCCGGATCAACAACCACAGCCTCCAGCTTTTTACCCAGCAAGCCGCCTTTTTTGTTCTGCTCGTCAATGAGCATCAACATGACGTCTTTGAGCGTTGTTTCAGAAATCGCCATCGTGCCGGACAGCGAATGAAGGACACCAACCTTAATGGTGCCGTGACCATCGGCAAAGACTGGGAAGGCAGGCATGGCAGCTGCGCCAAGCGTAGCGACAGATGCGAGCAGCATGTTGCGGCGTGTGAGTGTTGTCATGAAGCTATTCCGTACGACTGTTATACACGCACCGAAATAATCAAGCCCCGTGCCAACCGCACGACCTGCCCGCACGAATTCCACAAGCCATTGTTATTAAGTATTTTTTAACCCGTGCTTCGCCAAAAATTCCGGCAGAATTGACATGTGTAGCCTGAAGTCAGACCAAAATTGCCTAACAATTGGGCGCGAACGACAGCCTGTATAATTTTTATGCAAAAATGAATTTGGTGGGTCTGGAGGGCGAGCGCGAAGTCAGGAGGGTCAATGGCTTACGATGGCTAAGGGTTGTCAAAGGTTCCGTAGTGTTCCGTAGCTTTATGGCTAATAAAAACGGCCTCTACGCAAGCGAGCCGAACTCTCTTGACGCTCGACAACGAAAAACACGTCAGATCAGTTTTTCACAAACAGTCCGTGGGTTACAGCGTAAACCAAACCGATCGCTGCTGCTGCGGTGCTTCCCACCAAGAATTCAAGAACAGACGATGGAAGCGAGAAGCAAAGCAAACCCCAGCCAGCAGCAATTAGGACAACTCCCACGAAGATGGAATACGCTACCAAGTAGCAAAAAACCCAACTCGCATATTTCCAACGCAACTTTCGGTTTACCTTGGAGTCGAGGTTTTTCTCGACTATGGAACGAGCCTCGGCGTGCTTCCTAGCTTTCTCGATGTCAGCATACGCACCAGTCGCAATGGCCGACGCCTCATCATCTGCTTTTGAATCAGATGCTTAAGTTATGGCTTCTTTGGAAACTGTTTTGGTATTGGTTATTGCCTCAAGTCGCGCACGAAGGCGCTTGAGATCGCTTAAATCCCTTCTGAAGGATTCATCATCCACCGAGCTTACTCGGGAAGTCGCTCAGCAAGAGCTTTGTAGTGCTCTTCGATTATATCATTCGAAATTGGAATATGACTTCGTCCTGGCACGTACACCCTGTCCCACGGAGTATCTTGTTTGTGGGTCAAGTTTGATAGTGCGATGCCAGAGTGCTTGCCGTAAATATCGTAAATCTGACCGATGAGATCGATCTCAACGCCGAGCAGTTCATCATTCTCATCAACCGGCAACTGGCCAATCACATGCCGGTCTCCGCAGTGTTTGGTTGCGTGATACAGACTTGGAATCACCGGCCCAAATTTCCACGCTTCAATTCGGTCACGTGTCAACGGAATACCATACAGACCAAGCATCCATCCATGTGCGATGTACACGAGTTTCAATAGCTGCATAGGTGAAAACGCATTCGCATTTTCACTAGCTTTCTCGATAAACTTGTTAGCGATTAGACGGGAATCGTGCATGGCTTTGACGGCGGGCCGATCTTTTCCAGAGAGCAATACATAACATCTGCTAATTTTTTTAGCAACTTGAGGGGCTAAGACGCTAGCGAATCCTGCGTCCATTTTAGTTAATGGTTGTTCAGGTCGCCTTCTTCAAGGTCCCACTGCTTAGCTAGCGCTGCCCATAGAATGTGGCTAAGAGAGCGGGATAATTTCTTTTTAAGTCATTGTTTTTAAATGATTTTGGTGGGTCTGGAGGGACTCGAACCCCCAACCAAGCGGTTATGAGCCGCTGGCTCTAACCATTGAGCTACAGACCCGGCACGCGGGAGATACCGTGAATTGCATAGGGTCACAAGCATGCCCACGCTATTTTAGAGCATCGGCTTTGCTGCGGAAAAGCTTTGCGGAAGCACAGCGCATTTCCTTGCCCATTAACGTGCCGTTTTGCTGACATGAAGACGTGATTTGAGCGGCCAAGACAGGGCGATACACGCCACAATCCGTTTTTTGGAGACCCATTTATGATTTCATTTTTATTGAGCCAGCCCATTCTGCCATCCCTTGCCGTCGCGACGATGATGATCGGGGCTGTTGCGGCCGCACCAGCCACTGCGGCTGATCCAAAGCCAGGAACGATCACAGTTTCAGCCACTGGAACAGCCACTGGCGTACCGGATATGGCGACCCTATCCGTCACTGTAAGGCGCGAGGCTGAAACCGCCCGCGAAGCTCTGGACCAGAACAACGAAGCCATGGGTCTCGTTTTGGCGTCCTTTCGCGAAACCGGTGTTGAGGATCGGGATTTGCAAACGTCGGGCTTCAACATCCAGCCACGCTACTTCTATCCCAAGCAAACCAAGGACGGCGCACAGGAACCACCCCGGATTGTGGGATACACCGTCACCAATGGCCTGACGGTCCGCGTTCGTGACTTGAGCAGACTGGGTGAGATACTCGACCGGTCCGTCACTATGGGTGTTAACAATGGTGGCAATATCCGTTTCGGTTCCAGCGATCCCAAACCGCTGATCACGCAGGCCCGCAGCAATGCCATGAAAGAAGCTATCGAAAAAGCAACGACACTCACGCAAGCGGCTGGCGTTACCCTCGGACGCATCTTGGAAATTTCCGAGTCCGGCGGGCGTCCGCCTCGACCGCGCCCCATGGCCCGTATGACGGCAGCGTCTGCCGAATCAGCCGTTGTCCCCATCGCTGCGGGAGAAAACGCATACAACATCACCGTCACCGTGCGCTGGGACCTGCAGCAATAGCGAGGCTCTACCCTTACGCTTGACGCTCAACACAAATAAACCGCCCCGGATCATCCAATCCGGAGCGGCCTGCACCATCCCCACGCTTCGAAGAGCGCGGGGAATCGAGCTGTGTGCGATGCGCTTAACGGTAGCGTGGGCGCACGAAACGCACTGGGCACGAGCGATGCTTGCCGAAGCCCACAATCACATGGCCGCGGTGGCCGCGCTTACCGGCAACAATGACACCACGATGTCCGGCGCGACGAACATATGTTCTGTAAAGACCCATGCGACGGGCCTTGCGCAGAGCGCGGCGCGGTGTGCAGCGACGGTAGCCACGGTGAGGGCGACCGTAGTGGCGGTCAAATCCGCGTCCGAAGTCGACAGAAAAGCCTGGGCCACCGATTTGGATGTTGATGCCGGAGCGGGCTTCAGCGCCCGTAGACGTTGCGCCCAGACCGGCGATGCCGCCGATGGCGATAGCCGCTGCAAGAAAAGCGGATTTTGCAACTGTTTTAAGCTGGATGGTCATGGTTCTTCTCCTTGGGGCTGGCGGGCCGCAAGGCCCTTGAGGGTGGGACAAAGTGGGGGAGCGCTTTGCCAGCCATGACCAAGGAATAAAGAACCGCATTTGAACGCAGACGGAACAGCTCGTTCATTCACCGTTCAGGAGAACGATGAACCTCTGTGAGCCTCAATTTCAGCCCTACCCCGCGCTGCGCAGCACTTTTGTAGAGCATTTTTCAAACACCCAATCGGGCACGAAAAAGTCTGCCGCCAATTGGCCGTCGGGATCATGGGCGTATTGCGCAAAGTCGGTCACGCCTTCATCCCACAACACCAACTCGTCGATGAAAAACTCACCGGTGCACTGCGCCGACGGTTTGGTGAGAACCGCGTGGGCCGCATCCGCCATTATCTCGGGTTTGCGACTCATCTTCGCCATGGCGTCACCGCCCAACAGATTGCGTACGGCGGCGGTATCGATGGCTGTCAACGGCCACAGCGAATTGACGGCGATCTTCTGTTTGGAAAATTCTTGCGCCATGCCAAGGGTGCACATGGACATGCCGTACTTTGCCATTGTGTAGGCGACATGCGGCCCAAACCATTTCGGCGACATATCCAAGGGCGGCGCAAGGTTGAGGATGTGCGCGTTATCCGACTTCTTCAAATGCGGCAGGCACATCTTGGAGACCAGAAACGTGCCCCGCGTATTGATCTGATGCATCAGATCAAAGCGCTTCATGTCCGTCATCTCGGTCGGGGTCAGTTGAATGGCCGAAGCATTGTTGACGCAAATATCGATCCCGCCGAACCGCTCGACGGCTTTGTCCACTGCGTCAGCCACCTGCTCTTCGTGTCGAATATCGCAAAGAACCGGCAACGCCTTGCCACCAGCAGCCTCAATCTCTTCGGCAGCGGTGTAGATCGTACCCGGCAGTTTGGGATGCGGTTCAGCGGTTTTTGCGGCGATCACAACATTCGCACCATCCTGAGCGGCTCTCAACGCGATGGCCAAGCCGATGCCCCGCGATCCGCCGGACATGAAAATAGTTTTATCTTTAAGTGGTGCCGTATTGGCCATGTCGCTGATCCTCCGCAAACGCGAACAGTTTGTGTCCGCCTGTGAAGGAGATACGCCCGCCATGTGCGCGGGTCAAAGCCTGCTTAATGCAGAACCAATGTCGTCGGGGTCGCACTGATGACGATGGAGCGATCAGACATATCAACCTGCAACCCGCCCAGGGTCACGACCGCCGCCAGCAGCAGGCCCGTCCAAGACAAGAAGGTTGAAACAATCATCACAGGCCTTTCGAATAAGGGCATCAAATATCAACCCTCCAGTCTTACCAAATCCTGCACAGTTTACAGGCGTTGACCTATCAACCGCCGAATTCAGTTTGCGCGGTTAACAAGTGGCAAAGCCAGACGCCAGGACGGATGGCCAAGCGCACCAAAAGTTTGACTTTCTCTTTCCCATGGCAACACTAGCTCCCCTAACTGATTGCGCACGCCGTGCGGGGGAGAATTCAGTGCTCGATAAGACCAAATTGGAACCCATTCCTACACCGCCCAAGACAGCACTCGTGGGCAACATGTTTTCTGTCGATAAGGACAACCCGCTTCAAAGCTTGATGGAACTGTGTCGGGAGCATGGACCGCTGTTCAAGCTCGATATGATGGGCAAGCCCCTTTACATCGCCTCCGGCGTGAAAATCGTTGAAGAGCTTTGCGACGAAACCCGCTTCGACAAGGCCGTGCGCGGCTCACTTCGGCGGGTGCGTGCTATTGGCGGGGACGGGCTGTTTACGGGCGATACGGAAGAGCCAAACTGGTCCAAAGCGCATAACATACTGCTGCCGACATTCAGCCGTCAGGCCATGAACAATTACATGCCCATGATGCTGGATGTGGCGACACAACTGGTCACAAAATGGGAACGCCTGAACGCTGACGATCACATTGACGTCGTCCACGACATGACGGCCGTAGCCCTCGATACGATTGGCATTTGCGGGTTCAACTACAGGTTCAATTCGTTTTACCGGCAAGACTACCACCCTTTCATAGACGCCCTTACCCGCACCTTGGAAACCTGCATGATGCAGCGTGGCCTGCCGTTTGAGGGCCAGTTGCTGCGCGGGCGTCTCAACCAGATGCAAGAAGATGTAGGCTTCATGACCAAGCTGGTGGATGACATCATCCGCGAGCGCAGGCGCGGCGGGGGCGTCGACAGCGAAAACAACGATCTGCTCAACTACATGTTGCAGGGCGTCGACAAAGTAACGGGCGAAAGCCTGTCGGATGAAAACATCCGATTTCAAATCAACACGTTTTTGATCGCCGGCCACGAGACCACATCCGGCCTCATGTCCTTTACGCTCTATTTCCTGCTCAATCATCCCAACGTGCTGGAAAAGGCATACGAAGAGGTGGATCGCGTATTGGGTCGCGATATCTCCGTGCAACCCACGATCAAGGACGTGAACCAACTCACCTACATTCAACAGATCCTCTCCGAGGCGCTGCGCCTCTATCCGACCGCCCCAGCCTTCGGCCTCGCACCGTATGAAGATGAGATTGTCGGTGGCAAATACAACCTTAAAAAGGGCAGCTTCGTGACCGTGCTCGCGCTCATGCTGCACCGCGATAAATCCGTTTGGGGCGAAAACGCGGAGGCGTTTGACCCCGAACAATTCAGCAAAGACGCCATCGCCGGACGGCCCATCAACGCCTACAAACCCTTTGGCAACGGCCAGCGCGCCTGCATTGGGCGGCAGTTTGCCATGCAAGAGGCCGTGCTGGTTATCGCTATGATATTACAGCGGTTCCAACTATTTGATCATCAAAATTACAAGCTGAAAATCAAGGAAAGCCTGTCGATCAAGCCGGATGGGTTTCATATAAAAGTGCGCCCACGGCCGGAGATCCTCCGCTCCAAATTAGTACCCGGCGGCATCAACACCGAAACCAAAAAACCCGATGCCTTGGCAGAAGCAGCAAAGCGCCCAAGCCATGGCACGGAAGCGCTTATCCTCTATGGCTCAAACCTTGGAACGACGGAGGACTTCGCCCGCGAGATGGCACGGCTGGCGGACGCCAACGGCTTCGACACCAAGTTCGCGCCGCTGGATGATTATGTCTCCAAACTCCCTAAAACCGGCTTGGTGGCCATCACCTGCGCTTCCTATAACGGCAAGCCACCGGACAATGCGGCGCAATTTGTGGAATGGTTGGAAAGTGCGCCGGACGGCAGCGCCGAAGGCGTGAAATATGTGCTGTTCGGTTGCGGCCACAGCGACTGGGCTGCGACCTTTCAAGCCACACCCCGCATCATCGACCGTGAACTGGAACGGATGGGCGCAACCCGCATCGGCGCCATGGGCGAGGGCGACGCCAAGGACGCCATCGAAGACCAGTTCGCCGAATGGATTGCGGAAGGCTGGACAGACGTGGCAGATGCCTTGGGCCTAAAAGTGGCTCTGGACGGGGCCGAGAACGCGGCACCACTCTATTCCGTGGAAGAAGTGACCACCACGGACAATCATCCCATCGCGGTTCAAACCGGGGCCAAGCCCGGCACTATCCTGGTCAATCGTGAACTGCAAACCCATCCAAAAGGCTCGCAGACACCGCGCTCCACCCGCCATATCGAAATCAAAATGCCGGAGGGCATGAGCTATCGTCCCGGCGATCATCTCAGCGTGGTTCCGGTCAACGACCCCGATCTGGTGCGGCGCGCGGCAGCGCGCTTTGGCTTTGGCCCACAGGCGATGGTGAGCCTTACCAGTTCCTCGGAGCAACACAGCCAGTTGCCCACCGGCCAACCCATGGCTCTGTCGAAACTGCTTGGGGAATTTGTCGAACTGCAGGCCGTCGCCTCCCGTAAAGACATGGCAGCACTGGCCCGCCACACGGAGTGCCCGAAAACCAAACCGGAAATTGAGGCGCTGGCGGGCGACAAATACCGCGAGGAAGTGTTCACCAAAAAACGCTCCGCACTGGATATCCTGTTCGCCCATCCGGCCTGCGAATTGCCGCTCGGTGCGTTTTTGGAAATCGTCCCCTCGCTGTCACCGCGCTACTATTCAATCTCATCCAGCCCGGCGGACAAACCTGACGCGTGCTCCATCACCGTGGCCGTGGTCAATGAACCGGCCATATCGGGCGACGGGCAATTTAAGGGTGTGTGCTCCAACTACTTGTCCGGCATGGCGGAAGGCACGCGGCCCAACGTATCGGTGCGCCTGACCAAAGACGATTTCCACATGCCGGAAGACCCCGCCAAACCGATCATCATGATCGGCCCCGGCACCGGCATCGCCCCTTTCCGTGGCTTCCTGCAGGAGCGTGAGCACCGGGCAAAGAACGGGATCACAAACGGCGATGCCATGCTGTTTTTCGGCTGCCGCGATCCGAAACTGGATTACATATACCAAGAAGAGCTGGAAACCGCAGCCAAGGCCGGGCTGGTGGAACTGCACACGGCTTTCTCACGCGTCAAAAAAGACAGAGCTTATGTGCAAGACCTTCTGCGCCGTGAAGAAGACCGCGTGTGGGACTTGATCGAGCAAGGGGCAACGATCTTTGTGTGCGGCGACGGCAGCCGCATGGAACCCGACGTGCGCCGCACCCTCTCGTTGCTCTATTGCGAACGCATGGACGTCTCGTCCAGCGTCGCAGACGCTTGGATGTCCGACATGGAGAAACAAGGCCGATATGCGTTGGATGTTTGGGTGTCCGGGTGAGAGGGTATAACAAACATCCCGCCCCCCTCTGTCGCTACGCGACATCTCCCCCGCGAGGGGGGAGAGAAGTGCTCCATGGGTCCTCCAAACACTAAGTCGACATCAGCCGAAATCGGAAATTGACGCTCCATACCTTCCTCTCCCCTTGCGGGGGAGGATAGCAAGACCCCGTGATGCGCAGCGGAACGGCTGGTCTTTCTTGGAGGGGGGTCGTGGTGCGTCACACATCCACCCAAACCACAAAAAGGGCCAGCCCTTACGGACCGGCCCTCCAAACAGTTTGGTTAAAACTCCTTAGGCAGCTTTTTTGCCGTAAGGCCACACAGTTGCGAGTTGGTCGCGCACCATGGATGTGTTGGAGACAACAACGTCGCGTGTGCTTTCAGCAGCAACCTTAACGCGCTCGTAATTGGCGTTTGCGCTTTCGCGAACGTAGTCGCCCTGGATTTTAACAGCTTCGGAAACAGTCTTGGCACCGGCCAGTTTCTCGACTGTCGAAAGTGCGTGATCGACGTTTGCAAAAGTCGCATCAGCGATGCCGCCGAGAACGGAGACATAACCACCGACGAAAGACTTCATGGAGCTTTCCAAGCCGGTGTTGAATTTTTCAGTGCCTTCGTGAAGGTTTTCGGCGCGCTCTTTTGCAGTGGCTGCGGTGCGCTTGACGAATTCACGGGCGGACGCTGTCATTTTCTCGGTGCCGCGAGCGAGCTCGTCGGCTTTGATGGGATCAGCGGCTTTGGTTGTTTTGTTGGTCATGGTCTTGCTTCCATCCTGATGTAGCTATGGGATTGGCCCCGCCCGGTAGCGGCCCGGGACACCCAATACATAGACCATTTTTTGTGCGCTGCAAC
Organism: Pseudomonadota bacterium; assembly: GCA_038746275.1. Taxonomy (GTDB): domain Bacteria; phylum Pseudomonadota; class Alphaproteobacteria; order Rhizobiales; family Rhizobiaceae; genus Pseudahrensia. Next base: position 94,619 of record JBCDKS010000007.1, read on the forward strand.
ATTATTTTCCGTTTACGTAAGAATCTTTTATGATTCAGATAAATATGCACATATTTTCAGTATCTTAAACTAAGAATCTTTTTCGCCTTTTATCTCGCATCCTGACATTTATGCGTTGCAATGCATCGTTTAGGTGAGCTTTTGTGCGCCGCACTCTTGCCGCACACCTACAAAAGCGTAGGAAACAGCAACATCAAAAAACGGATGCAATTGGGTTGGCACACCACCTGAGCGAAGCGGAACGCGAAAAGCTGAAGGACTTGGCGCGCATGAAGCGCCGGGCCACGCTGGCGCTCGTCTTTTGCCTCGTTGTTTTGATGGCTGCCAAGGTCTTTGAGGAGGACTATCCCTTCCTCGCCTACGTGGCCGCCATGGCAGAAGCTGCTGCGATCGGTGGGATCGCCGACTGGTATGCTGTGGTTGCCCTGTTCCGACGACCCATGGGCCTGCCCATCCCGCACACGGCCATCATACCCAACAACCAGCACCGTATCGGCGACAATCTCGGCCGGTTTATAGAGCGCAATTTTTTGGAGCGGGAAACGGTCGACGGCAAGCTGCGCGAAGTCGACTTTGCCGGTGAGATGGCCGGTTGGCTGTCGACGCCCGACAAAGCCAACGAGCTTTCGCGTTTTATTGCAAAACTGGTTCCCCAATTGCTGGAAGCTGTTGATCAGACCGGCATGCGCAGTTTTGCGGCCCAACGCATCACCAAACAGTTGGAAAAAACCGAGGTCGCTCCCATCGCAGCGCGGGTGCTGGATTCCTTCGTGAATGACGGCCGCCACCAGAAACTCTTAAACGACCTGATCTCGGCCTTGCACAAGTTCCTCAATGACGAGCGGGCTTTGGAAACGATCCGCCAAAAAGTGCACGAAGAGTTGCCAAGCCTGTTCAACTTCTTCCGCGCCGACGCACTTATTCTACAACGCCTCGTGAAAGCGGGCAGCGCGCTGCTGGATGACGTCAAAAAAGATCCTAAACACGAGTTGCGCGACGAGTTTGAGAAATTCCTCAAAGATTACGTAAAGCGCATCAAGAAATCCAAGCGCTTCGCCAACCGCACCGAACAAATCAAGACCGACCTGCTGGCCCGTCCGGAGATCGCAGACATCGCAGATCGCCTTTGGAACAGCTTGAAGTCTTATCTGCAAGAAGACGTGTCGAAAGACGACTCGGCCACTGTCGAGCGACTGACGGCAGCCTTTGTGGAGATCGGCGAGACCTTGTCCCACGAGACGGCGCTGCGCGAAGAAATCAACAGCGAGATGGTGCGCATTCTTGGCTCCTTGATCGAACACCAAAAGAGCGGGGTTGCGCTGTTCATCTCAGACCAAGTGAAGAAATGGGATTTCGATCAACTCACGGTTTTGATTGAGGCCAATATTGGCCGCGACCTGCAGTTTATTCGGTTCAACGGCATGGTGATCGGTGGATTGGCCGGGCTGGTGCTGCACATCATACTGGTCACACTGGGCTATACCTGATGGGCTGGTGCCCTTCCCGTTCAAATGGACCCGTTTGAGTTGAATTGCATCAGCGGCAGTCCCGGTACACACTCACAGCAGAAACGAAACGCGCAGGCTCAACTTTGGTTCGCCACTTTTGGTTCAATCAGTCTCGATATGCGCAAAACGGAGGAATGCCCCATGGCTGACGAGAAATCCGGCAACGTGTTCGACATGTTTCAAAAATTCGGCGAGAGCCTGAAACTACCGACCCCCGAAGTCGACAAGATGGTGGAGCACCAGCGCAAGAACATCCAGGCGTTTCAGGACGCCATGCAGGCCACATCCTCCGGCACGCAGGAATTCATGAGCAAACAGCGCGAGCAGTTGGAATCGGCCTTGGCAGACGTCACCCAAATGTTCCAAACCTTCAATCCAACAGAGCCATCAAAAATGGCATCGGATCAGATGGAATTTGCTAAAAAGTCTTTCGAGACCGCCATCAAAAACACCACGGAACTCGGCGAGATTGCCCGCGACACCGGAACGGAAAGCTTCAACATCCTGCGCAAGCGCATGGAAGACAGCATGTCCGAAATCCGCGAAAGCATGGAGAAAAAGGACTAGAAATTAGTTTTGGGGCGGCAGGCAGCAATCACTGCGCCCCCACCCAAACCGCTTGCCTTACAGCAATCGCGGCACCCTCACCACCAGAGGCTCACCGCGAAGCGGATGGCTTGCAACCGAAGCTATTGCGTTAGTCAGTGGCTGTGAGAGCGCGAAGCATACTCCAGCCCTCCCCCTCGTGGGGAGGGTGGCCCGCGAAGCGGGTCGGGTGGGGGGACGCGATGTTGCGCCTTGACCGTGATCGGCACTCCTAAACCCTTGCAGGTTCCACTTCCGGAAAAATCAAACCACGCAGGCCTTTACGCTCAAACGGGTTCCATGCTCCCTCACCCTGCGAAAGGCGGTCGGCGACGGCGAATACCGCCGCCGGATGGTGCCCCAGTCCGCAATGGCTGGCGCGCACGTGGATATTTTCCGTATGGGGCAAGTCCTGCTCCACACAGTTCTGCCACGCACAAATCCCGTCAGTCTTGCTGAAAATAGCCGTTGTGGGGACCGTTGGCGGTTGCGCAATCGCACCGCCCATGTGGCGGTCGCGGTCATCAACCTTGTGGCCGCTGGTGAACTGATAAACCTTCCAGGCATTCGTGGCACGGGGATCACCGTTAAACGGGCTGCCCATGGAAACCACTTGACGCACCTTGTTGGGCATCATCTTCGCCAGTTGGCGGGCGTAGATGCCGCCAAGGCTCCATCCCACCAATGAGACCTTGCGGCCGTGCTCTTCGTAAAGCTCGTTCACGCGGTTGATCAGCCCCTCTTCTACGCCGGGCAGCGGGCCGTAATTGCGTCCCATGTCCCAGCCATAGACGGGGTAACCCAAGGCGGACAGAAGCGTGCGCAGGGCGATGGTGGAATTGTCTGTGGTGATCAGGCCGGGCAAGACCAATACCGGCTGACCATCACCACGCGGACACGATGCAAGCAGCAGAGGCAAAGCAGCAGCGAATGAGGCGAGTTCGGGCAGTGCCCGCAGTTCCATAAGCAAGAGCGCTTTGCTCGGCGCAGCGGAAACCGCGCCCGATACAGCTTCAGTCATGGGTATTCCTCCAAGGCTTGTCTTCTACCGGCTCTTCACTCCTCTTTTCGGGAGTTCAACCATCGCAAAAGACGCGCAGAATCGACGCGGCCCTATCCCTCAACAGACCTGAGAGCCCAATGGAAACCATGGGTGCGGCGTTCTGTCAAACACCGCAAAACAAAAAAGACAGGAAAATATGTCCATTTAAGAGGCAAACGAAAGCGTCTTAAGCTTAAGCGAAGGCCGGATAAAAGATCACGACCGCACCCGCCAGGCCAAGCGCCATCCGAGCGACCACACCGGTTGCGCTAATCAATCCAAACGAAATGCAGCCTAGGCCAATTCCGATCTGCACAAACGCTACGAGGGCCGCCATCGGTGTATCCCCAAGCGAGACAATCGCCGGATTGGCGATCATGGCGAGCGGAATGATGTAGAGCCCAACCCCCAGCGCCATGGCTGTGAGCGCGACCTTCAACCAGTTCTCGCCAATCATACCTGCCGCGATGAACACGGCCCCGCACACGGGCGGTGTAATCGTGGACAAAAGCGCGAACCAAAACACAAACAAATGGGCCTGCAGTGGGTCCAGACCAAGCTGGATCAAGGCTGGGCCAGCGACGGAAACACAGATGACATAGGCCGCGGTTGTGGGCACCTCCATCCCGAGCACCAAACAAGCGAGTGCTGTGAGCAGCAAAGACGGCCACAACAGACCGCCGGAGCCGGACAAAATGAGCGAGGTGATTTTCACTCCCAGACCGGTGATCGACAGCACGCCGATAATGATCGAAGCGCACAAAATGATGGATGCAATCATCGACACCTGACGGGCCGCATTCAAAAACGCCGCTTCGATGCGCTGTAGCGTACGAGGCCAGTTGAAGCGTCCGTCGGCATGGAAGAACAGCATAACAAAGCCGGTCACAATGGCCATGCAGGCCGCATATTGCGGTGTGTACCCTGCCCCAAACATACCCCACATCAAAACGGCAAACGGAATGGCAAAGAAGGCAGACGTGATCAATACATCCCGCCCGCTGGGGCGCTGATCCTCCGAAAGACCCGCCAAGTCGTGATGCCCCGCATAGGCGTTGATACCGATCCACACGGCGAAAAAATACAGGATCGCAGGGAGCAGCGCTGCGGCCATGATTGCCGTGTAGGGTGTGCCGGTGAGTTCCACCATCACGAAGGCCCCAGCCCCCATGAGGGGCGGCATGATCTGCCCCCCGGATGACGCCACGGCCTCCACCGCTCCAGCCAGTCGCTTTGGATAGCCAAGCTTAGTCATGGCCGGCAGCGTGATCGCCCCGGTGGAGGCAACATTGGCGGAAGCCGAACCGGAAATGGAACCGAACAACGCGGACGAAATCACAGAAACCTTGGCCGCGCCGCCTTTGAGACGTCCGGCGGCGGCAGAGGCCACATTCATGAAGCCCTGTCCCGCCTCACCGGCGTTGAGCACAGCCCCAAAGATCACGAAAATCGCCACCACCCCAACAGACACACCCGCAAGACTGCCCCAGATGCCACCTTCGGCAATGGTGAGCGTTCCCAAATAGCTGGCAAGCGGCGTGCCGGAATGACCAAATTCTCCGGGAATGTGTTGGCCGTACAGGCCGTATAAAAGCGCGATAAAAGCGACACAGGGCAAAGGCCAACCAATGGCCCGGCGCGCGGCTTCCAGCACCACACCCAACAAAACAATGGCAATGACGATCTGGAACGCACCATCCAGACTTCCGTACTGATCCCCCAGGGCATCGTGCTGCACCGCAATCCAAACACAAGCCGCCACCCCGGCGAAGCAAAGCATCATGCCGCTCACACGGGTCCAAAGCCCGCCCGGTGCAAACAAAAATATCCATGGCAGCGCCAACGCGAGATGCAGCGGACGGCTGACAAGATTGGGCACAAGACCTGAAAAGATTAGCGCAAGATGAAACGCGACCAGAAAAACAGCACAGACCAGCATGGCCGCGCGCGCGACCGCAGAGACAGGATCACTGCCTGGTTCATGGTCCAAAGCTGGGGATGTGAGCATGTTAGAGGTCGTGCCGGTCAGCGTCAGCGCGGAAACATCCAGCACCTGATTTGAAACGAAAAAGCCCCGGCGATTTGAAAATCACCGGGACCCGGACCGTCAAGCCGTTGTTACTGCTGTGCGGCGGAGAGATCGAAACCCGCTTCCTTGTAGTAACGCACGGCACCAGGGTGAAACTTGCCCGTGATATTGCCCATCAGCCCCTTGTTCACACCATTCCACCATGGCGCGCCAGCAGCCATCGCATCCTTGCCTTCCCAGAAGGTTTTCGTGAGTTCGTAGGCAACATCATCGCTCATGGCGGTGGTGGTGAAGGCGGCAACAGGAAGCGATGTCGTCGTGATGTCAGCTTTCTGACCGGTATAGGTGCCCTTGGGGATGACCAGCTTGGCGCGCTTTGACTGCGCGATTTGATCATCGTCTAGTGAGATCAGGTTCACACCTGTTGATGCGGCCGCTTCGATGACGTTTGGCGCAGGCCAGGAACCGGCGGTCACAAAACCATCGATTTGACCGTTTTTCAGCGCGGGCACAGCGTTGGACAATTCCACCTCAGCCAAAGTCACTTTGCCTTCAAGTCCAAAAAGCTTGAGGTATTTTTCGCCTTCACGCGCGCCGAAAGAGCCTTTGCCCAGTAGGATAGTCTTGCCTTTCATACCCGCAAAATCGGTCACGCCACTTTTTGATGACATGACGAAATGCATCGTCAAAGACGGGATCGGAAACAAAGCACGGATCGTATCAAACTTGGGGTCACCCTTGTCCTTAAACATCGCCTTGCCGCCCTGAGCGAGGCTGACCAGAACGGGTGGCGTGGTGAACACGTAGTCCGCCCCACGGGCTTTCACTTCCATGACGTTTTGGACGGAGCCTTGGCTCTCTTCCACGGTGACGATCATTTCACCGTTTGTGCCGGCCTTCATGGCCTCAGAAATTTGAACGCCCATCTGGTAGTAGGACGATGTGGATTTGGCTGATTTATAGGTGATGCGCGTGTCGGCAAAGCTGCTGCCCGCCATAAGCGACAGGCCAAGGCCCAAGCCAAAGCCGAGCCGAATGGTTGCTAGTTTCATGGTCAAAATCTCTCTCCCAAAGATACTGAAATTTGTGCGCCGGTTCAGATCGGTAGACGGGACCGGTGAGCGTCGTTACGTGGCACGCCATGGTGTACAAGACAATCGTGACGCACTCACTTCGGCTTGTCCGCCGCGGTTTTCTTTGATGCCGCTTTAGTCGCTGGCCGCTTGGAGGACTGACGGCGGCTGACTGCGGTTTTCGGGCGGTCCGTGCCCTTTTCACTCTTCGCTGATGCCGCCGGTTTCGCCTTGGCGCTCGATTTAGAGGCTGCGGATTTGGTAGAAGCGGGTTTGGCGGCAATCGGTTTTGAGACAGCGGATTTCTTTGCAGGTTTTTCAGACGCCTTTTGCTTCGGTTCAACCTTCTCGGGCGCTGCGTCGACAGTTTTCTCAACCGGCAAAGCAGCCTGTTTCAGGTCTTCAAACGAGGCCAACAGATAATCCGCAAAGTGGTCTATGTCAGGCATGGCGACAGCACCGGCTGTCACACCAAAATCCAGTTTGTCCATATAGCTCTGCACCGTGATATTAAGCCCCACTCCATGAATGGGAATCGATACGGGATAAAGCGACGTCACCTTTGCGCCCGCGCAATACATTGGAAAAGGCGGACCGGCGGTGTTTGAGATGGTGAGGTTCACCGCGCTGGGCAGCACGTCAGCCAATTTGGTTTGACCGTAAAGTTCCATCAAACCGGGCAAAACGAGCGGCGCACCCACCATGGTGAAATCTTGCGGCGCAGCATCTTTCACGCTGCCGGCAACATCCTTGGTCTGGCCGGATTCACGCTGGATAACCTGAAGACGCTTGAGCGGATCGCCATAGTTTGTCGCCAGCGGGCAGTTCATCCCGAAGACCTGATTGTTGAGGTCTTTGTTGCCACTGGCCCGCAGCGAGATCGGTACAAACGCCACCAGTGGCGCATCGGGTAATTTGTGCTTTGCCGACAAATACGCCCTCAGAGCACCGCCGCATATGGCCATCACGATGTCATTGATTTTCGCGCCAGTGGCTTTTGAGATCAGCTTGGCATCCATCAAAGACACAGAACGCGCCGCAAATGTCCGTTCGGCAGTGATTGTGCGGTTAAAAGGTGTCTTGGGTGCAAGCAAAGATACAAGCCCAACCGAACCCGGGTTCTTGATCGCCGAAGCGGCAAGGTCTGCCATTTGCGCCATGGTTTTCGGCACCGCTTCGGCAAACTTCAACTGTTGGCGCACCACATTGGTGGCCATGTCGTGCATGCCCAGGATCGCGCGTTCCGGCACGGTGGGTTTTCGCTCAGCCACACGCGGTTTTGGCGGCTCAACTTCCCGGGGCACCGGACCAAGGTCGTAGAGCGCTTGCGTGATCACCATGCCCGCGCCGCCATCGATAGCGGCATGGTGCACTTTGGAATACAGGGCCACGCGACCGTCTTGCAAACCTTCAATCACCATGAACTGCCACAAGGGCTTCTTACGGTCGAGGCGCACCGCATGCATGTCAGCAATCACGGATTGCAACTGTTGAAACGTGCCGGGTGCCGGAAGCCGCATCCCTTGGATGTGGTAATCGAGGTCCAAATCCCCGGCATCCACCCATCCGGGATGGTCGAGCTGCATCACGCTGCGCGCCAGCTTCTTGTTGAAGATCGGTATGAGGTGAACCCGACCGGCAAAGAAGCTTTTGAAGTGGGCGTGGAACGAACCGTCAAAGCCTTCCGGCAACTCATAAAGCGTCAGACCTGCGACATGCATCGGCGTCGCATCGGACTCCATGTACAAAAATGTAGCGTCCATTCCACTGAGCTGTTTCACCGGCTCTCTCCCCATGGTTTTGCCTGTGCTTCGGCATGCCGAGAACGCAATTTGAAATTGCGCAGGACGCTCCAGCGGCCCCGAACATTGACGATTTGCGCTCGCAGCACAATGAATCGCCAATTTTTGAGCAGCTGTCGGCCCAAAACGCACCAAACTCCAAGACCCTGTTTGCCGGTATGTTCCCGTCACTTGCACATTGTAACCTGCGACCAATTGGGCTTTAGTCTAATGAGACGAAGCGTTTTGGGAGGAACGTTATGAAGAAGCACTGGATTGCAAATTATCCAGCCGGGGTTCCGGAAACAGTCGACATTGCCCAATACGGCTCACTGGTCGATCTGCTGGAAGAGAGTTTCCAAAAATACCGCAACGATAAAGCCTATGTCCTGATGGCCAAAACGATGACCTATGGCGAGTTGGATCAAAAATCAGCCGCCATAGCAGCATATTTGCAAGGCCTTGGCCTGCAGCAGGGCGACCGCGTCGCCATTATGATGCCCAATGTACTGCAATACCCTGTCGCACTGGCCGGAATTTTACGGGCAGGCTTGATCGCCGTAAACGTGAATCCGCTCTATACGCCACGCGAGTTGCACCACCAACTCAACGACTCCGGCGCCAAGGCCATTATTATCTTGGAAAATTTCGCGGCGACCCTTCAGGAAGTTGTCAAAGACACCCGCATCGAACACACGATCGTCGCCAGCATCGGCGAAATGCTGGGGGCGTTGAAAGGCACACTGGTCAACTTTGTGGTGCGCAAGGTCAAAAAAGGCGTCCCCGCCTATTCCTTGCCGGATGCGATACCGTTCAAACGGGCTTTGGCAGCGGGCGCTGGGATGCGGCTCAACAAACCCACAATCCAGTCCAGCGACGTGGCCGTGTTGCAATATACCGGCGGCACGACCGGGGTGTCCAAAGGCGCAACGCTGTTGCACTCGACCATTATTGCCAACCTCTTGATATCAGAAGCTTGGATGAAACCGGGGCTTGAGCGCAAACCCACCGAAGGCCAACTCACCTTCATATGCGCGCTGCCGCTTTACCACGTGTTTGCCTTCATTACGTGCAGCCTCTTGTCCATGCGGACTGGCGGGGTGAACGTCCTGATCCCCAATCCGCGTGATCTTGACGGCACCATCAAAGAAATCAGCAAATACAAGTTCCACGTCTTCCCGGCGGTCAACACGCTGTTTAACGGCCTCAACAATCATCCTGAATTTGCAAAGCTGGATTTCTCGCAACTGCGCATCGCCAATGGGGGCGGCATGGCGGTGCAGGAGGCGGTGGCCAAGCGCTGGCTGGAAATCACCGGTTGCCCCATTTGCGAAGGATACGGTCTGTCGGAAACCTCATCCGGCGTAACCTGCAATCCAACGGATTCAGACGCCTTCTCCGGCACAATCGGCTTACCAATGCCCAATGTGGAAATCCGCATTCTGGACGATGATGGCAACGACGTGCCCATGGGCGAGCCGGGCGAAATCGCCATCAAAGGCCCTCAGGTCATGGACGGATATTGGCAGCGCCCCGATGAGACCGCCAAGGTGATGACACCCGATGGTTACTTCAAGTCCGGCGATGTGGGCGTGATGAACGCGGACGGCTACACCAAGATTGTGGACCGCAAGAAGGACATGATCCTCGTTTCCGGCTTCAACGTTTATCCCAATGAAATTGAAGGCGTTGCCGCCAACCACCCCGGCGTGTTGGAAACAGCCGTGGTCGGTGTGCCGGACACTGCATCGGGGGAAGCCGTGATGTTGTTTGCCATCCGCAATGATGACAGCTTAACCGAAGCCGATTTGCGCACCTTCTGTGGGAAAAACCTGACCGGCTACAAGAAGCCCAAATATGTGGAGTTTCGCGATGACTTGCCCCGCACCAATGTGGGCAAAATCCTGCGTCGGGAGTTGCGCGATCAGGCCATCCGCAACATGAACGCCTAAAGAGGGCATTTACGACGTACCGCCATCTCCAGACAGTCACAGCAACAAGAGCGCACATCATGAGCCAGCCCGATCAAAGCACCGACATGAACCCTGGCCTGACCTTTAACACTATGCCCGCCAAAGTAGGCGAAGCCTTGGGCACCTCCGATTGGGTGGACATGACGCAAGACCGGGTCAACCAGTTTGCCGAATGCACAAAGGACCACCAGTGGATCCATACCGACCCGGAACGCGCAAAACGCGAAAGCCCGTTTGGTGGGCCGGTGGCACACGGATATTTGACGCTCTCGCTTCTGGCGGGCCTCTCCAGCGAAATGAACATTGTGCCGAAAGGTGCAGCCGCGGTAATCAATTACGGTCTCGACAAGGTTCGGTTTTTGGCACCGGTGCCTGTGGGATCACGGGTGCGGCTGCACATGAAGCTCATGTCTTGGGAGCAAACGCCCAAGGGCCCTTTCATGATGAAAACCGAAAACACAGTTGAAATTGAGGGCAGCGATAAACCGGCCCTCATCGCAGAAAACATCGGCCTGGTGGTTCCGCCCGCACCCTCAAAAGACGCTTAGGAGCGCCAACATGCCCGCTAAAAAAAGCTCAAACGCCGCTCAAGACGAAGCTGCTGAAAAGCCCGCCAAGCCGAGCGACTTTCTGGAAGGCGCGGTCGAAACGACACTTGCACTGAACCCCCTCGTCGCGCTGCGCGGCCAGGATGTGTTTGCGGCCGGTGCCAGTGTCGCAAGAGCCATCGCCACGCAACCGCAGACGTTCGCACGGCAATGGATGTCACTGGCCACTGACATGATGAGTGTTATGTCCGGCCAGTCCGAAATAGCACCCGAGCCGCGCGACCGCCGTTTTGCCGACCCCGCATGGAAAGAAAACGGTGTCTCCAAAGCCCTGATGCAAAGCTATTTTGCGTGGTCCAAAGCCGTCATGAACACGGTGGAAGAACTGGACCTGCCGGACCGTGACGCGGCGCGCGCCAAACTCATCGCATCGCTTTATGTGGACGCCATGGCCCCGTCCAACGCACTGGCCACAAATCCCACCGCGATGAAGACGCTGTTTGAATCCAAAGGCCAAAGCGCCGTCAAAGGCGTAAAGAATTTCTTCGATGACATGGTCAAGAATGGCGGCCTGCCATCTTCGGTCGATACGTCGAAGTTTGAAGTGGGCAAAAACCTCGCCAACACACCGGGCCACGTGGTGTTCAAAAACGATGTTTTGGAACTCATCCACTACACCCCCACCACGGACGAAGTTCAACAGCGGCCCCTGCTGATCGTTCCTCCGCAAATCAACAAATACTACTCCGTCGATATGGCACCGGAAAAAAGCATGATCCGGTTTCTGTTGGCCAACGGCATCCAGCCCTATTGCGTGAGTTGGCGCAATCCAACCGCAACACACAAACAATGGGATCTCCAAACCTATGTGGAAGCGCTGGATGAGGCCGCGGAGGCCGCCATTGCGATCACCGGGTCTGACAGTGTCAACATCATGGGCTCATGCTCCGGCGGCATCACGCTTGCCAGCTATGCCGGCTGGCTGGCGGCACAAGACAAAAGCCACAAGATCAATCAGGTCATTCTTGCGGTTTGCGTGCTCGATACGATGGCGGCCAATGACAACGAGTTTTCAGCCCTCGTTTCGCCCGAGACGGTTATGGCCGCCAAACAGGCATCGCAAATTCGCGGCGTCTTGGACGGGCAAGACCTGGCCAAGATGTTTGCCTGGATGCGCCCGAATGATTTGATCTGGAATTACTGGGTGAACAACTACTTGCTGGGCAACCAGCCACCGGCCTTTGATGTGCTTTACTGGAACGCCGATACGACCCGCCTCCCCGCCGGGCTGCATGGCGATTTTCTGGACATGATTTTCACCAACCCGTTCCTCAACCCAGGACGGATGTCGATTGGCGGGAACCCGATCGACATGACCAAGGTGAAGCACGACGCCTATGTGATCGCCGGAACGACTGACCACATTACGCCATGGAAAGCGGTTTACGAGACCGCGCGCCTGTTTGGTGGCAAGACGGAATTTGTCCTGTCCAACTCCGGTCATCTGCAAAGCCTGCTCAACCCGCCCGGCAACCCAAAGGCGTGGTACATGAAGGGCAAGGCCACTCAAGACGACGCCGAAAGCTGGTCGCAAAAGGCTAAGAAACACGAAGGCTCGTGGTGGCTGGATTGGGCCGATTTGCTCAAGCGCACCTCCGGCGACTCCGTGCCCGCACCCAAATCACCGGGCAACAAACAGTACCCCACTCTTGGCGCTGCCCCCGGCACCTATATTTTCGAGGACTGACCAGACACTGCTGCGCCCTGGCACGAAAACCATCATACGCGACAAAGCTGACCACTGGTTGGCGCAAAGGAATGAAGCATGGCGCAAGCAGCCGTATTGGAAAGGGCTCCCAACGGGCCCCACAGCATGAACAACGACATCGATATTCGGATGATTGATGTGGACGGGCAGATGCTGCGCGTCGCCCTGAAAGACGGGCCAGACACGGCTCCACCCTTACTGATGTTCAACGGTATTGGCGCAAATCTGGAGCTGGCCTTTCCATTTCTCGACTGTCTGGAAGGGCGTAAGGGCATCATTTTTGATGTGCCCGGCATTGGCGGTTCGCCCTTGCCACCTCTGCCTTATCGCCCCGGCACCTTGGCCCGTTGGGCCAAACGCCTGTGTGATATTCTGGGCCATGATGAAGTGGATGTCTCCGGCGTCTCATGGGGTGGCGGCATGGCGCAGCAATTCGTGCATCAATATCCCAGCCTGACCCGCAAACTGGTGCTCTGCGCAACGTCCGCCGGTTGGATCATGCAGCCTGGCAAACCCAACGTTTTGTCAAAAATGGCAAGCCCAAAGCGCTATACGGAGCCGGGCTACATGCGGGCCATCGCAGCAGAAATTTACGGCGGCGCATTCCGCAAGGACCCCACGCTGATCTCGCAACACGCCGCCGCCATGAAGGCCACCTCCAATGCGGGCTATTCTATGCAGTTGCTCGCCATGGTGGGCTGGACCAGCGTTGGTTGGTTGTGGCGGTTCCGCCAACCCACACTGATTATTTCCGGCACAGATGATCCGTTAATTCCGGTCAACAATGCCCGTCTGCTGAACACGCTTATCCCCAAAGCTCGGTTGGAATTGGTGGATGACGGCCACCTTTTCATGGTCACCGATCCGGTCAACACGGCTCACATGGTCGAAGCCTTTTTGGATGAAGACTAAGGACAAGCGGTACCAATCTGGGGCGGAATGTTCGATTGGGACCTGACACCCTCACGAAAAAGCGACAATCCGACCGTGCCTGAGCGCTCGACACCCGTACATGAGCGCGCCATGCTTCGCCTATGGTGCGGCCCAACACACTCTTCATTGCTCTATGCGCAGCGTGGATGTTCGCGCTCATACCACAAAACCGGTCACACGCTGCCGATCTCGAAGTGGATGTGCAACTTCTGCTGGCCGTCGATGTCTCCCGCTCCATGTCAGCCCGCGAGTTGGAAATTCAACGGCGCGGCTATGCGGAGGCCCTGGTCAGCGAGCAGGTGCTTAAAGCCATCCGCTCCGGCCTTCTGGGGCGGGTCGCACTGGCTTACGTTGAATGGGCTGGCCCCCGCTCCCAACGCATCATCGTGAATTGGACGCTGGTGAGCACACCTGCTGATGCCCGAGCATTTGCTAGTAAAATCTCAGCCAATTTCAATACAGCCATGCGGCGTACATCCATCTCGGGCGCTTTGCGCTACGGCACGGCCTTTTTTGAGGACAATGGGTTCACGTCCAATCGGCGCGTGATCGATATTTCGGGCGACGGACCCAACAATCAAGGTTTTCCAGTTTTGGAAGCGCGCAAAAAAGCGTTGGACGAAGGCTTCATCATCAACGGCTTGCCACTCATGACCCGTGAAGGGCTGGGTTCGCGATTCTCGATAGACAATCTGGATGACTATTACCGTGACTGCGTGACTGGAGGCCCGGGCTCGTTCGTCATTCCCGTGTTGGAATGGACGCAGTTTCCAGAAGCGGTGCGCCAAAAACTGGTTTTAGAACTGGCCGGCACGATGCCTGACGAAACCACCGTTCCCGTCCTAAAAGCGCAAAGCCGCCCGCCCGCCGACTGTATGATTGGGGAAAAGATCTGGATGCAGTTCAGAGACCGTTTCTTGGAACCGTAGGTTCGACTGCGCTTTATCTTGGCGGATTTATGCCACTTCAATGCCCGCCAACATGCTCATGTGATCCGCCAAAACACTGTTTGAGGACATAACCGGTACGCCGAGGCTTTCTTCCAGAGGCGCCAGCACGTCAAGGGCCTTGAGATTGGTGCAGGATAGAAACAGACCGTCGAAATCGCCCTTCCGGTCCACACACAGGGCAGTCGCAGCTGCCATGATAGAGGCTTCATCTATGCGAGCCACCTTCGCCTCTTCCGCTTCACTAAAAGACCCAAAGAGCGGAGTTTCGATCCCGGCATCAGAAAGGCGCGCTCGCAACGCTGCACTTACGTCTTCGATATAGGGGGACAGCAAAGCCAAGCGGGTTATGCCGCGCGCCTTACAAGCGGTGATAAGCGCGGAAAGCGGCTCCGTGACCGCAGATGCGGCATGGGTCTTTGGCCGCCCTTCCCGCACCAGTGCCGCCACACGGTCCGGCCCGATCACAGACGAACCAGACGTGCATCCATAGCCTATGACATCTAGCGACAATGATTGCGGAAACAGGCTGGCCGCCATCGGCAGGGTTTGCGCCATCTCAGCCAGCGTGTCTCCCGTCACCTCCAGCCCACTTGGCACACGGGAGACGTAAAGATCGCAGACCTGCGGTGAAAAAAGCCACCGGAAATCCTGTTCGATGGTTTCGTCGCTTTGGAGCACGATGAGACCGATTGCAGGCAGGCGTTTTTCCTCGGGCATAACCGTGTAGGCAAAGGTTTTCATTACGCAGTTTCCAATCGCGGCATGTCAGGCCCGATGGGTGTGGTCAGCCATTCGGCACCGGTCTCGGTAACAACGATGTTTTCCTCATGAACGATCATGAACCCGTTTTGCGTGTCGACAACGGGTTCCAGCGTCAGGACCATGCCAGCTTCCAGCACGGTTTCGTCCTGTGCCATAAGGCTTGGCCATTCCGTCAGTTGCAAGCCCAGTCCGTGCCCCATACGCCCGGCGGAAACTGTCCCGGAACCGCCCGTGCAGACCGCGTCCATTGCATGAAACACATCGCAGACCCGTACGCCCGGTCGGGAGGCTTGGAACCCAGCTCGTGCAGCATCGACCGACTTCGCATGTGCATCAGCCACAAGATCGGATGGAGTGCCGACGCTGTAATTGCGGTCAAAGTCGCAAAAATAGCCCGCCTTGACCAAGCCGGTATCCAGCATCAGCACATCACCCTTCGCCAAAGGCGTGTCAGTCGCCGGTGAGATCACATCGGCCACCCCGTCCGGCCCCGCCGCCCCGGCTAGATAAGGCACCCAATCCGCTCCTTCTTCCAAACACAGCATCTGAAACCGCCGGAACACCTCCTCCAAAGGTGTGCCCTCCCGGGCGATTTCATGAACCCGAGCGAAAGCCCGCTCCCCAATGCGGCAAGCCGTCCGGATGGCTTCAATTTCGGCAGCCGATTTCACCATGCGCAGCTGGCGAACGATCCCTCTATCGTCATCAAAAGCCACGGACGGCAAGAGGGCCTTCAAAGCAGCAAAATCATGCAAAGGCACGCGCAGGTGAGTTTCTGCGCCAGATGGAATGCCAACGCGCTCGGTTCCCAATTCCCGCAAAGTAGCCGCCAAAAGCGAAACACCATCGTCAAAAAGATCGGGCGATGACCATGTGCGTATGTTGCGCACGAAACCGCGTTCCATAAGCACTTCACCAATCGCCGGGATCACCGCCACCGGCTCCCCCGATGCTGGCAAAATGAGATACCATGGCCGGGCGGGGCTCTCCCAAAACCGGGTCAAAAAACCCGCAAAATACGTGAACTCGCTGGGTGTGGTGAGCAACAAGGCATCCACCCCCGCAGCCCGCATCAGGTCCTGCGCCTTGGTGAACCGCCGCCGGTATTCAGCCTCAGTGAAGCCGTTCATTCGCACCCACCGCTGCCCTCGCTGATGATCGCAAGCGCAATTGAACTCGCGTTCACACCAAGCGTACCCCGCAAGGCGGGTTGCAACAGCGCTGTCACACCCGCGCCACCGGAGGGAGACGTGTCAACGCCGTTATTGTTCAACACGGCGACTGCATCCGCAGCCTGATTCTCAGACACGGTGACGAACGCATCCGCATCCCGCATCAAGCCCTTTAGCGCGATCAAGGACGGTTCTTTGCAGTCGAGACGTCCCATGGCCGAAACCGGGCCTTCCGTCACAACAGCATGGCCCGCGCGCACGCTTTCTAGCAGCGCCGGAGCGGCCTCCGGTTCGACAACAATGATCTTGGGATCATCACCCCACGCGGCCCGCGCTTTCGCAGCAAAGCCGGCAGCCATGCCACCAACACCGGCTTGAAGGAAAATGTGGCTGGGCGGAACGGGCATCTGCTGCGCGCATTCCTCAGCCATCACGGTGTAACCCTCCATCAGTGTGTGAGGCAGGCCGGTGTACCCGTCCCATGATGAATCCGAGAGCAAGATCATGTCTTCTGCATCCGCAGCTACTGCCGCCGCCTGCATGCTGGCTTCATACTCAGCGCCTTCGCGGCGCACCTCAGCACCCTTCTCGCGCAGTCGTTGTGCGAAGTCTTCGGGCACTGTTTCAGCCAGATAGATGACGGCACGTGCACCAAACACCCCCGCACCGGCCGCCAAGCTCATCCCATGATTGCCCGCACTTGCCGTGGCATACGTACGCCCAGCCAGTGCTTGGCTCATATCCGCGGCACCGCTCTCCCGCGCATGCCGAGCTATCACATAGGCAGCACCGAGAGCTTTGAAACTGCCCAACCCCATCCGGGGTCTTTCGTCTTTGAGGTAGACCGCGCCCACGCCGGTTCTTTCAGCCAACCCTTGAGCGGCGATTAAAGGCGTCACGCCGTGCGCGGGACAATGCTGCAAAAGGGCGAGCGGGCGAGCCGCATCCGCAGAGGGATTTGGCACAGCATCAAGACCGTTAGCCTGTACAGCCTCGTGCTGGTCGCAATTGCGATACGGATTGAAAAGAAGGTCCACAAATAAAGTCCAAAGCCGTAAGATTTTGGCCGACTAGGCCACAGCCGTTGGCACTGCACAAGTGCTTTGAAACTCACCGAAAAATCCGGTCGCCTTGCTCTTTGATCACCTGTTTGGCCTTGGTCACCGCATACTCTGCGCACTGCTCTGCGGAGGGAAACATGTCTGCCCGTATCAGCTTGTGCTCTTTCACCTCACCATCGATCTCTTTGCTGATGGACGCACCCAGACGAAATTGCCCGCCCTCAGGAATAGGCTGCGGCAGGATCATGAACCCTTCATGTTCGACCACCTCATGGGCAGGGGCTGCGGGAGCGCCGCCACCGAAGAGTTTTTTGAAAAAGGACACGAGCTACCTCAAAGGCTGAACAAGAAGACGCGACAACAGGCGCGCTATTAAGCGTAGGTTTTCAACGAAATGGAAAAATCATCAACCAACAATGGGGTCAACAGGGCGTCGGTTTTGAAATCCTGCACGCTGCTACAGCGACCATCCGCCGGCTTGGAAAAAACGCGGGTCTCAAGCGCTTTGACATCGACCACCCAAAGCTGAGGGACCCCAAATTCCGCGTAAACCTCGCCCTTGCGACCGCGATCATAGGCCAGACTGGTGTTCGACACTTCAATGGCGAGCAAGCACGTTTTCCCGGACAGGTTTTCCAGCCCGTCTGCGGCGGCGTAAACCACAAAGTCAGGTTCCAAAAACGTATCTTCCGACAGTCGAAACGTTGTTTCTGGTATGGTTATAAACCGTTCCGGCAACCCGCGAACCAACTCGTACGTGAACCACTGTTTCACGCGCTCATGGCGAATGCCTTTCGGCGACATAGGCACGATCTCTCCGCCGATGAGCTCAAAACGTTCGTCCTCGCCAAGCACACCGATTTCCACCATCCGCTCCACATCAGCGATGGTAAACCCTCTGCGTTTCAGCCCTTCGGCTGCCTGTGTGACATGAATGTTCATTGCATCAGTATACCGGACTCCCGTGCCAGCACAAAGTCAGGACAGAATGCAAAACGGGGCCCGAAGGCCCCGCTGAATTTTTGATCGGTCTAACTATCCAGGAAACTGCGCAGCTTTCTGCTCCGACTTGGGTGTTTCAACTTCCTCAGAGCTTTGGCCTCGATCTGACGGATGCGTTCGCGCGTCACGCTGAACTGCTGGCCCACTTCTTCCAGTGTGTGGTCGGTGTTCATGCCGATGCCGAAGCGCATGCGCAGAACCCGTTCTTCACGCGGGGTGAGCGAGGCGAGCACGCGGGTTGTTGTCTCGCGCAAGTTGGATTGAATGGCCGCATCGATGGGCAAGATAGCGTTCTTGTCTTCGATGAAGTCACCCAAATGCGAATCTTCCTCGTCACCGATCGGTGTTTCAAGCGAGATCGGCTCCTTGGCGATTTTCAGCACCTTGCGCACTTTTTCCAGCGGCATGGCGAGTTTTTCGGCCAACTCTTCCGGCGTCGGTTCGCGACCGATTTCATGCAACATCTGGCGTGAGGTGCGCACGATCTTGTTGATCGTCTCAATCATGTGGACCGGAATACGGATCGTCCGGGCCTGATCCGCGATAGACCGGGTAATCGCCTGCCGGATCCACCATGTCGCATAGGTCGAGAACTTGTAGCCGCGACGGTATTCGAACTTATCGACCGCTTTCATCAGGCCGATATTCCCTTCCTGAATGAGGTCTAGGAACTGCAGGCCACGGTTTGTGTATTTCTTGGCAATCGAGATCACGAGGCGCAGGTTGGCCTCCACCATTTCCTTCTTGGCGATGCGGCTTTCCCGCTCGCCTTTCTGGACCTGATGTACGATGCGGCGGAACTCGCCCGTGTCCAAGCCGGTCTCATGGGACAGAAGCTGGATGTCGGCACGCAGTTCTTTGATGTCTTCTTTTTCGTTTTTGCAGAACTCTTTCCAGCCCTTCGCACCCAGATTGGCGATGCGGCGAATCCAATTTGGGTCAAGTTCGGCACCGCGATATTCTTCGAGGAAGTTTTCACGCACCACGCCGTGTTTTTCAGCCAATCGCATCAAGCGGCCTTCCGACTGCACAAGACGTTTGTTGATATCGTAGAGTTGTTCCACCAGCGCTTCGATGCGGTTGGTATTCAGTTCCAACGATTTGACGGCTTCGACGATCTCTTCCTTGAGTTGCTTCAACCGGCGCTCTTGGCTCGGCGAAAGCTTGTCATTGGACATACGCTTTTCAACGTATTGATCCTGAAGACGACGCAATTTCTTGTAGTTGCCCGCGATGGAATCAAAGATTTCCAACACTTTCGGCTTAAGCTCCATCTCCATGGCGGCGAGGGACAACGCTGCTTCATCATCCTCGTCGTCGTCATTGTTGTCAGTGGTCGCTTCATCGTCTTTCGGTGCCAGCAACTCTTTTGCGGCCTCATCGGGGTCGCGGCCTTCTTTGATGGCTTTGCGGCGCGCAATGGCTTCCGGAGAATGTTCACCACCGGACCCTTGACGAACGGCTTCCGCAACAGAGGCTGGGGCGTTGGGGTTCACGGGCACATTTTGTTTGGCATCGGGACCTGCGTAAGTGGCTTCCAAGTCGATGATGTCGCGCAGAAGGATGTTTTCTTCCAGCAGTTCATCGCGCCAGATGATGATGGCCTGAAATGTCAGCGGGCTTTCGCACAGACCGGCAATCATGGTTTCGCGGCCCGCTTCAATGCGCTTGGCAATCGCGATCTCGCCTTCGCGGGAGAGCAGTTCAACCGAACCCATTTCGCGCAAATACATGCGCACGGGATCATCAGTGCGGTCGGTTGGCTCTTTCTTGGCAACGGTGGCAACGGCTTTCTTGCCGGCTTCCACCAGTTCGGAGGATGTCTCTTCCGCCGCTTCTTCGGCCTCTTCTTCCTCAACCACGTTGATGCCCATTTCTGACAGCATCGACATGGTGTCTT
This sequence comes from Pseudomonadota bacterium, assembly GCA_038746275.1. Classification (GTDB taxonomy): domain Bacteria; phylum Pseudomonadota; class Alphaproteobacteria; order Rhizobiales; family Rhizobiaceae; genus Pseudahrensia. The sequence continues at coordinate 114,706 of JBCDKS010000007.1, forward strand.
CGATCTGGTCCGGGCTCACCTCGTCGGAGGGCATGACAGCGTTAAGCTCGTCAACGGTCACATAGCCGCGCTTTTTGGCGGCCTTGATCATCTTCTTAACGGAATCATTGTTCAGATCCAGCAATGGACGGTCGCTTGGTGCGCCTTTGGTTTCTTCCGGTGCTGCTTCTGCGGTTGCTGCGTTGGTTGCCATCAAGGTCTCTCTTCACGCGGGCTGCGCCCGATCCCGCTAAACGGGAGGCGACAGCGCTCATAAAAAATGCCGCTAAACGCCTCAAGTGAGAGAATCGCAAGCGAGCTTATCGGTGCACACCCTACGGTGCGCGTGTTAATTCCTGATTAACCCTGTCGGTGGTTCGCAACCATGGGATCCAAAGGCCCGCTCCGGGGCGTGTCCGCTGTGTGACAGGAGCTTTTGTATGCCTCACTTGGGGCCTTGTAGGCAAGCACCCCATGAGCCACGTTTCGGTTACCGTCAAAATCCCCGACCAGACGGTTTCAACATCAGACGCCCGACACTTCAGCGCGCCTAAAAATTTCGAAGCGGCCTGCCCGACGAAACACCAAACCCCTCGATCAAGGCTTCCGTGCCGTCGCTATTGGCTATTTCAGCCTGAATGCTCACCAGTCTTCGGTAACTGGCTTCATCACCAAGTTCCGCAAAGGCCGTCTCGGCTAACTTCAACTCAGTATTTAGGGTGCGCGAACGTTGATACAAGGCGAGTGACTGCAACCAGCCATCCGCCGCATCCTCAAAGGCAGCGTCAGGAAGCGCCTGCCAGACCCGGTTGTGCCGCACATGTTCGTCCAGTTCGGCCCACTCTTTCGCAAGCCCGCGTTCTTCCAGTCGGGCACGCACAGTTTCCAACGCAGGCGTCGTCAGATCGCCACCCGCCCCATCAGACGCACCAGCTTCCGCACCAAACTCAGCCAGGATATCCAACAGGCCTGCGTGCAACCTACGGGCCGTAGGATGGAGAAAATCCAACTCCGCAAACGCTTCAAAATACGCGGCCCCCACCATGGGATGGTTCATCACCGTCACCACCAGCGTCGCTTCCCGCAGAGAGGGCCGCGTTGAGCTGCGTCGCACCAATGACGAGTTCATCAAGCTCTCAGACAACGCCAAGCGCGACTGCCCTGCACCTGCGGCAGGGCGGGCACCGCTGGACTGGCTGCGGCCTTGCCATCCACCACCCTTGCGGTTTTGGTTTTGCTGACCTGTGCCAAAAAACCCGGCCAGCCGCTCTTTGACGTCCTGCTGGTAGTGCCGTTTGACGTTTTCATCCGCAATGGACGCAACCACCCCAAACAGCGTGCGCTCCAATTGGGCCCGTCTTTCAGGCGTATCAAACGTCTGACCACTTGTTTCGCGGTTCCACAGCATGGCGGCCAGAGGACGAGCCGCAGCCAGCACCTCAGCAAAAGCCGGTGGTCCTGCCCGTTTGATCAGATCGTCAGGGTCTTCCCCCTCCGGCAAAAGAGCAAAGCGCAAAGAGCGTCCGGGTTTAAGACCGGCCAAGGCGGTATCGATACTGCGGTTTGCGGCACGTAAACCCGCGCCGTCTCCATCAAAACACAGCACGGGCTCTCCCCCGATGCGCCATGCAAGTTCCAACTGGTTTTCAGTCAAGGCCGTACCCAATGGCGCGACGGCGTTTTCAAATCCCGCAGCCGCGAGCGCGATCACGTCCATATAGCCTTCGCAAACAATCAGACTGCCGTCCTTGCCGCTTGCCTTGCGCGCCCGCGCATAATTGTACAGCACGTTGGACTTGGAAAAGAGGTCGGTTTCCGGCGAATTCAGGTACTTGGCCGGCACATCAGCAGACAAGGCGCGCCCGCCAAAGGCAATCACCCGCTCCCGTGCGTCCAGAATCGGAAACATGATCCGATCACGAAACCGGTCATAAGAGACAGCAATTTCCGGCCCAAACACCACCAGCCCGCAGGCTTCGATCTTTTCTTTCTCAACACCTTTTGCGGCAAGATGCTCTTTCAGTGCAGAGCGGCTTTGAGGTGCATAGCCAAGCCCAAAGGCCTGTTGCACGCCGGTGGACAGACCCCGATCCCGCAGGTACGCCCGCGCTTTCGCACCATCGGCAGTTTGCAATTGCTGCTGAAAAAACGCAGCTGCCATGGTCATCACATCGTAAAGGCTCGCCCGTTTGCGTTCCCGCGCCTCGGCCTGCGGATCAACAGCGGGCATGGGCACCCCGGCTTCCTCGGCCAGCCGCTCCACAGCTTCGGGGAAGCTCAGCCCATCCAATTCCGTCATAAACCGAAAATGGTCGCCCGACGCACCACACCCAAAACAATGGTAGCGGCCTTTGGCATTTTCGCAATGAAAAGACGGCGATTTTTCCCCGTGAAACGGGCAACAGGCCCAAAAGTCTCCCTTGGACGGATTGGACTTTTTGCGGTCAAACGTAACCCGTCGCCCCACCACATCCGCGATGGGAATCCGGGATCGTATTTCATCAAGAAAATTTTGGGAAAACCGCATCTAAAAACTCTAGCACCAAGCCGCTCGCCACCACCAGATATATGGTGGACTACATCACATCCAGATCGAGAAATTGTAGCTTTGGTGCAAGGTCTGCGCCGTCTTTGCCAATGCGATAGGACACGTTGAACGTGCGGCCATAGCGTTTTGGGATGGAGCCGAACACTACACCGGGAACCGCCGCTCGTCCGGTGCCATTGAGCACGACCCGGCCGCGGGTGTGTTTGGCGCACTGGCCGATCGCTTTTTTCCAGTCCTCCGCACGACCTTCGCCATAGGCAGCGGCCAAAACCAGCGCTTTTACCGGCCCCACTTTTCGGGTCACACCAAGGATGGCGACATTGTGAGACCGCCCGACGACATAATCCTGACAAGGGGCGGCAACCCGGTTTGCAAGATCAGCTTTGCGCCAGAGCATGCTGGGACCTTCATCCGGCAAAAAGTCTGTCGCGTCGGCCGCACGACCGGATAGGCCACCGGAAAACGTCCGGCCAAACACGAAGCCTAGCGAGACCTCAACCTTTTTGACCTGATCCAGGCCCAAAACTTTACGATCAAGATCTGCTGCCGTCTGATTGGGCACCGTGTAGATGAGGCTAAACTGCCCGTCTTCCAACAGTGCCTGCAGGTTTCGGTACAGCAACATGGCCGCGAAAGCTGCATTTGGCACGGCATCGACGTATAGATCGCCCAGCAATGCAATACGGCGACCGTCTCCAAGAGACCGGATCATGACCACCGCCTGCCCAATGCGGATTTCATCGTCGTGAACGGATAGGATCACGCTGTCGCTGCCAAAGCCCTTTTGATAGCGCCACGCAAGATCGTGCGGAGGTGGTTTGAGACCACGCCGCCCATAGGCCGCCCGAATGGAGGTGCCTACGGTTGGATAGTCCAACTCGTCGGGGGTGTTGTGAACAACGGTGAGTGCCATACTTCGTCAGTGCGCCGGAATGCCGCCCCATGCAAGGGCGGCCCAAGCTTGAATTAAACAGCGTCGACTAACCCAAGAGTTCCTTAACGACCGCGCTGGCTTTGCCGACGTCGAGTTTACCGGGATAGCGCTCTTTCAGGGCATTCATACACTTACCCATGTCGCGCAAGCTTTCGCCGTTTACGTCAGCCACGACTGCCGCACATGCCTCGCGCACCTCCGCTTCATCCATCTGGGCTGGCAGATAGTCGCGGATAATTGCGATTTCCTCACGCTCCTGCTCCGCCAATTCCAAACGGTGCTGCTCTTCATAGATTTTGGCTGATTCTTCCCGCTGTTTGATCATTTTGACCAAGATTTGCAGGATTTCCTCGTCTGTCACCCGTTCCTGACCTTTGCCGCGGGCATGAATGTCACGGTCCTTGATGGCAGCATTGATAAGCCGCAACGTCGCCAGACGCCGTTTCTCTCCGGCTTTCATGGCCGCTTTCATCCCATCGGTCAGCACAGTGCGCATCACATTTCACTCCAAATCAGCCATCGCTATCGGCGATCAGCCTGAGGAACCGTCAGCACGACAAACTACAGCCGCGCAAGGGCGGGCGCAATTCACCGAAGCGTCAATTGTTCCTCTGCCCCCCTCAAGACGGCGTTGAACGGGATTGTTCGCGCTCCTCCCTCAACCATGCTTTTGATCAAAAACAGTGTGGGAGAGGAGGCACGCAGACAAGCTTCCCTCTTTGCAAGCCACAACTGGGTGCTGTAGACGTCGCGGTCAAGACGACGTGCGGCCTCACAAGCGCACATCCCCCATGCAGCAAACGCAACCCAGTTATGGCGCTTGCCGGAGCAGACACACCCACGAGCACGATTGTATGAGCACGCCAAACACATCGCCGAACGAGACCTCAAACAAAGCGCCAGCGTCTTCCCCATCTCCCTGGGCCGCCCACACCGCGACAGCCGTTTTGGTGCTCGCCGACGGCACTGTAATTGAAGGGCATGGCGTTGGCGCAACCGGCACTGCGGCGGCGGAGGTTTGTTTCAACACGGCGATCACCGGCTATCAGGAAATCCTCACCGACCCGTCCTACGCCGGCCAGATCGTCACGTTCACTTTTCCCCACATTGGGAATGTGGGTACCAATGACGAAGACTTGGAAACGCTCAACCAACAGGCAGATGACCGGGTCCTGGGAACCATCTTCCGCGAGCCGGTCACCAACCCGTCCAACTACCGCGCTGCCAGTCACTTTGGCGACTGGTTGCAAGCCAAGGGTATTATTGGGCTGTGCGGGATCGATACCCGCGCCCTGACCGCGCACATTCGTGAAAACGGCTTGGCCAACGCCGTCATCTGCCACGACCCACAAGGCGCGTTTGATCTGCCCGCATTAAAGGCACAGGCCGCAGCCTGGTCGGGTTTGGAAGGCCGCGATCTCGTGCCCGGCGTCACCAGCGGGGAGACCAACGCTTGGGCGGAAGCCCCGTGGGTTTGGGATCGGGGCTTTGCCACCGTGACCCCGGAAAGTGGCGACGCTTCGTTCCACGTGGTGGCCTATGATTTTGGCGTAAAGCGCAACATCCTGCGTCTGCTCACGGGGCTTAATTGCAAGGTCACCGTCGTCCCCGCCACCACGTCCGCACACGATGTCCTGGCGCTGAAACCCGACGGCATCTTCCTGTCCAACGGCCCCGGCGATCCGGCTGCAACGGGGGCCTATGCCGTAGACCAGATCAAAGCGCTGGTCGCATCAGGCTTGCCGGTATTTGGCATTTGCCTCGGTCATCAGATGCTGGCGTTGGCTCTTGGGGCAACGACGATGAAAATGCATCAGGGGCATCATGGCGCTAACCATCCGGTGAAAGACAACACCACAGGCAAGGTCGAAATCGTGTCCATGAACCACGGCTTCGCGGTGGACCGCGAAAGCCTGCCCCAGGGCGTGGAGGAAACACATGTGTCCTTGTTTGACGACACCAATTGCGGGTTACGCCTCACCGGGAGGCCCGTCTTTTCAGTCCAGCATCACCCGGAGGCCTCTCCCGGCCCACAGGACAGCCACTACCTGTTCCAGCGTTTCGTGAACCTGATACGGACGCAAAAGGGTCTGGACGCCGTCAGCGAGCGGGCCTAGGGCCGTTTCCGTTCAAACGGAACCGGCTCTACCCAAAAATTCTCGTGTTACACTGGTCGACACGGCCACTCTCATACCCGCGCAGGAACCACGCGCGGCGCTGTTCTGACGTGCCGTGGCTAAAGCTTTCGGGTACGACATAACCTTGGATGCGCCGCTGGATCGCATCGTCACCAATCTGCATGGCCGCATTCAACGCCTCTTCCAAATCGCCGGTTTCCAGCAGGCCTTTCCTTTCGGTGAAATGCGCCCAGATGCCGGAAAAACAATCGGCCTGTAGCTCAACGCGCACGGACATCTGGTTGGCTTCCGCCTTGCCCATGCTGCGTCGCATCTGGTTGAAGCGTGGCAGCACACCGATCACGTTTTGCACGTGATGACCCACTTCGTGCGCAATCACATAGGCCTTGGCAAAATCGCCCCGCGCGCCGAACTTGCGTTCTAGCGTTTGAAAGAAATCCGTATCCAGATAGACCTTGCTGTCAGCCGGGCAATAAAACGGACCGGTCGCAGAACTGGCCAAGCCGCAGGCGGAGCGCACGGAGCGCGAGAACATCACCAAATTCGGTTCAGGGTAGTTGCGCCCCTGCTGCTGAAAAATGCCATTCCAAACGTCTTCCGTCTCGGCCAGCACCACGCCAACAAACTGCTTGATCTCATCATTGTTGGACACGCGCGTGTTGTTTTGCGGCCGTCCATTGATGTTTGGCAACGGATTGGGCGCACGCACCTGTTCACTTTGACGGGTGGGCTCCGGCATCAACGAGCCGCCGCCACCGGCCATCATGTCCAGCGGGTTGATGCCGCAGGAACGCAAAAGGAAGAAGCCAACAACCAACAAAATGATCGTGCCAAACCCGCCGCCGGACGCACGGCGCATACGACCGCCACGGCGTGTGTTGCCAACGCGGCCACGGCCTAGCCCACCGGGAAACCGAAAACCGCCACGGTTAGACCGTCCACCGCTGCTACCGCCGCGCACATCCTCAATATTGGAACTCTCACGTCTGCCGCGCCAACGCATATCCAGCCTCCCACCGTTCATTCGAACGGCCTTGATCAATTTGCAAAAAGCGTAAGGGGTTTAGGCAGGCATTTGAAGGGGAAATTGGCAAAACGGGTTCTTCCATGCACCACGACACTGCCTCAGCCATCCGCGCGTTTTGTCCGCCGTTCGATCCACGTCAGGATCAAAGAGACAAGCACCACTCCGGCAAAGATAAACATCCAGCCATAATCGGTTTCAAACAAGTCGACAGCCGATCCACCGAAAAACACATCATGGTTCAATCGCCCCGGCAGGAAGGTGAAGCCACCAGCCACCACCATGCTGCCCAAATAAGTCCCTTGCATGGTGCGCCGGTGTTCTGTGAGCCGCCCCTTGCGGGCGTACCAGATAGCCAGCGCCATGGAGAGCGGCACGGTTACTGAAAACAGATGGATAGGGCTGAAAAAATCGAACCCATCAATCTCGTGAATAAAAAATCCGGTAAACGAGACGCCCAGCATGGCAGCCACCCAAATCTTGCCCAATTGCCTGTGCCGGGCTGTGCCCTTCTTGCGCCACAACACCCAAGCCCCCAAAAAGAAAGAAACAACGGCACAGGCGACATGGATCTGGATGGCTAGCGAAGCTTCGAGCAGGGGTGTTAAATTCATGGAACGTCTCGCTTTCAAAGGGCCGAGAGGGGTGACCGGCAGGCCTTTGACCGTGCCGCTTGTGTCTTGGCGACCAATGGCTAGGCTAGCCATCCAGTGCCGAACAAACGGGAATTCGCGGAAAAACGGGATGAGTGCGTGAAAGACAGTGCTGTGCATTTGGCGAAGCGTGAACTGCAACAACTCATCATGGCATCGAAGTTTTGGATTGGCCTTGGTGCAGCGGTTTTGGCGTTGGGGCTTTCGGGCCCTTTCGACACGCAAGACCTGATGAACTTCCCCGAACGGTTGGTTTATTGGGCCCTTACTGCACCGATCACCTTCTTCATCGGCATCGGCCTTTCATCACTGGTTGCAAGCGCACTCGCCCCCACAGGCATCAACGAATTCCTTGCCCGCATTCTGGGCGGTGCGCTGGCTGGTCTGCCCATCACCGTGTTCGTCTGGTATTCCAACATTTGGCTTTTCGGCATCGACATGCGCGGCTTTCGGGAATTGCTGTTGTATTGCGGCGGCATCTCGATGGCTCTGACGGTTTTGGTGGCGCTGCTCCAATCCTCCAAAGTTGACATAGCCCCGCCGGGAACCGTTGCTCCACACAATGTGAAAGCGGGCGATGCGTTTTTCGCACGTTTACCGGTTCAACTGGGCCGCGACCTCATTTCGTTACAAGCACAAGACCATTACATTCGGGTGGTCACCCCGCGCGGCAGCCACATGCTGCTGATGCGGCTCGAAGACGCCTGTTTGGAACTGGAAAACGTGCCAGGCTTTCGCACCCACCGCTCATGGTGGGTGGCGGAGCCTCACGTCAGCAACCTTCAGCGGGAGGGTGCCCGCTTATCGGTCCGCCTATCCGACGGGCAACAGGTGCCTGTGAGCCGCACGCATCAAAAACGCATTCGCCAATGGTTTCACAACAAGAAGGCCCTCACGGCCTAGGGTACGAGACAACCACTTGCCCAAAGCAAGCCTGTTGGAAATCCACCAATTCCGGTCCGACGGGGTTACATTTTGCGCCACATTGCCTAATAGAGCGCTTTAGCCGACACCTTGAATTTTCCAAGCGCTTCCCAGCGATGCTTTGGCTTGTGCACAGCGTGCGCATGGCACACAGGCAAACGGCGGGACCAGCTTGCACATTGTGGATAGACCCATGCCCAAACGCCAGGATATCGACGCCATTTTGATCATTGGCGCGGGGCCCATTGTGATCGGACAGGCCTGCGAATTCGACTATTCCGGCACCCAGGCGTGTAAGGCCCTACGGGCTGAGGGCTACCGCATCGTGCTGGTGAACTCCAACCCGGCCACCATAATGACCGACCCGGAAATGGCTGACGCGACCTATATCGAGCCCATCACACCGGAAATCGTCGCCAAAATCATCGAACGGGAACGCGCCGCTTACCCGGATGAAAAACTGGTGCTGCTGCCCACCATGGGCGGGCAAACCGCGCTCAACACCGCGCTCTCGCTGGAAAAAATGGGCGTTTTGGAAAAGCACGGCGTGGAAATGATCGGCGCGAAAGCGGCTGCCATCGACAAGGCGGAAGACCGTGAACTGTTCCGCACCGCCATGGACAAGATTGGCCTTGCCACCCCCCGCTCGGCCTTCGTCAACACGTCGGCCCTCAAAAAAGAATTTGAGGCCGAGCGGGAGGCGCACTTTGCTGGCAGTGCAGAGGGCGGTGGCGATGAAGCCCGCCTGCTCAAAGAGTGGGAAGCCAACGAACAGTTCCGAACCGAACGCCACCGCCTGACCGCACAAATGCAGGCGCTGGAGGCTGTCGCTTCGACGGGCCTGCCAGCGATCATTCGTCCGTCCTTCACCATGGGCGGACAAGGCGGCGGCATCGCCTACACGCTCGAAGAATTGTACGAGATCGTGCTCACCGGCGTTGAAGCCTCCCCAACCAACGAAGTGCTGGTGGAAGAAAGTGTGCTCGGCTGGAAAGAGTTTGAGATGGAAGTCGTGCGCGACAAGGCGGACAACTGCATCATCATTTGCTCCATCGAAAACGTCGACCCCATGGGTGTGCATACGGGTGACTCGATTACAGTCGCCCCGGCACTGACCCTCACCGACAAAGAATACCAGATCATGCGCAACGCCTCCGTGGCGGTGCTGCGGGAAATCGGCGTGGAAACCGGCGGGTCGAACGTGCAGTTCGCGGTGAACCCCAAAGACGGGCGTTTGGTGGTCATCGAGATGAACCCGCGCGTCTCCCGCTCTTCTGCACTGGCCTCCAAGGCAACCGGCTTTCCCATAGCCAAGGTCGCGGCCCGTCTGGCCGTTGGCTACACGCTGGACGAGTTGGACAATGACATCACCGCTGGCGCAACACCGGCGAGCTTTGAACCATCAATTGACTACGTGGTCACCAAGATCCCGCGCTTTGCATTTGAGAAATTCACCGCCGCCTCGGACACGCTCACTACATCGATGAAATCGGTGGGCGAAGTGATGGCCATCGGCCGAACATTTTCGGAAAGCCTGCAAAAAGCTCTCCGCGGTTTGGAAACCGGCCTCGACGGGTTGGATGAAATCACCATCGATGGCTTTTCCGACGATCCGGACAATCATGACAATAAAAACGCCATCCGCATGGCGCTTGGCACGCCTAAGCCAGACCGCCTGCTCAAAGTGGCCCAAGCCATGCGGCTGGGAGCATCGCTTGAGATGATCCACGATTCTTGCCGCATCGACCCATGGTTTTTGGAGCGGATGCGCGAAATAATTGACATGGAAGAGCGCCTAACGGCTCACGGCCTGCCACAAGATGAAGACAACATGCGCATGGTGAAAGCCATGGGTTTTTCCGATGCGCGGCTCGCCAAGCTCACGTCCTCCACCGAAGCTGATATAAAAGCCGCCCGCTTTGCCCTGTCGGTCCACCCGGTCTACAAGCGCATCGACACCTGTGCGGCGGAGTTCGCCTCCCCCACAGCCTACATGTACTCCACCTACGAGACGCCGTTTGCCGGCGCTATGCGCAGCGAAACAGACGTGTCCGAGGCCAAGAAGGTAATGATCCTTGGCGGCGGGCCAAACCGCATCGGCCAGGGCATCGAGTTTGACTATTGCTGCTGCCACGCGGCCTTCGCGCTGGCGGATGTTGGCTTGGAATCCATCATGGTCAACTGCAACCCTGAGACCGTCTCCACCGACTATGACACGTCGGACCGGCTCTATTTCGAACCGCTGACGGCGGAAGACGTACTGGAAATCATCCGCGTTGAGCAGGAAAAAGGCACATTCCTGGGTGTTATCGTCCAGTTCGGCGGGCAAACACCGCTCAAGCTTGCGGACGCTCTGCAAGCCGCGGGTGTACCCATTCTGGGCACATCACCGGACGCGATTGATCTGGCCGAAGACCGGGATCGCTTCCAGGCGCTGCTCCACGATCTCAACCTCACCCAACCTGAAAACGGCATTGCCCGCTCGGTCGAGCAAGCCCGCGAGATCATTAAAGACGTCGGCTATCCATCCGTTATTCGCCCATCCTATGTGCTGGGTGGACGCGGCATGGAGATCGTGCGCGATGACGCGCATTTCGAGCGATATATTTCGGAGGCCGTGGTGGTCTCCGGAGACACGCCCGTGTTGATCGACAGCTACCTCACCAACGCGATCGAAGTGGACGTGGACTGCCTCTGCGACAGCGGCATGGGCGATGCCAAGGACGTCTACGTTTGTGGAATCATGGAACACATTGAGGAAGCGGGCATCCACTCCGGTGACTCTGCATGCTCGCTGCCCACCCACTCGCTGGACGACGCCACCTTGGCCGAACTGGAACGGCAATCCATCGCCATGGCGCGTGCGCTCAACGTGGTGGGCCTGATGAACGTGCAATACGCCATCAAGGACGGCGTGATCTACGTGCTTGAGGTCAACCCACGCGCCTCCCGCACCGTGCCTTTCGTAGCCAAAACCATCGGCGCACCCATCGCCCGTCTGGCAGCGCGTCTCATGGCTGGTGAAAAACTATCTGATATCCTGCCCAACCGACCCAATGCGAAATCCTTGTCCCACATCGCGGTCAAAGAAGCAGTCTTCCCCTTCGCCCGTTTCCCGGGTGTGGACACGCTGCTTGGACCGGAAATGCGCTCCACCGGGGAGGTGATGGGCTTGGACCACGACTACGCGTTGGCGTTCGCAAAAGCGCAATTGGGGGCAGGCAACACCCTACCGACCGGCGGAACTGTCTTCATCTCCGTGCGGGGTGACGACAAAACACGCGTGCTTCCTGCCGCTCAAAAGCTGGTGGACCTGGGCTTCGATATTCTGGCGACCCGGGGCACGCAGGCCGTGCTCACCCAAAACGGCGTACCCGCCACCCAAATCAACAAAGTGCTGGAAGGCCGTCCTCACGCGGAAGATGCGATCAAGAACCGTCAGGTCGATCTGATCTTCAACACCACGATGGGTGCCAAGGCCCTGTCCGACTCCCGCTCCCTGCGCCAAGCCGCCCTGATGAACAAAGTCCCCTACTTCACCACAGTCTCAGGCTGCATAGCAGTGGCAGACGCGATCGAAGCCATCATAAAAGGTGAGATAGAAGTGCGGCCTTTGCAGAGTTACTTCGAAGCGGCTTGATGCCCCTGTAGCGTCGCGAGATCATTTCTATCTTTGACAGAATCGATCCAGGTGTGGCGCTCACACTGTCGGCCTCAAGAAGCCTTCGCGACCCTAGGTGGGGAAGGGACGGCGCATAAGCACCGGGCTGCTCTTCGCAACCGAGCGGTTCAATCAAATTGGGAACCGCTCTGAACGCGCTCCAACACCGTTCTACAGCCAAGCAAAATTCCCCAATCCAACACCGTGCCAAAGTATTGAACAGTTTGCTGTACTTTCCAGCGGCGAACGCAAGCCTCAATCGTTTCTGCGTTTAGAGAAGTGTTAACCATATTGCATTCAAACGTGGGGCTGGATTAGACCCCTTTTGAATCGGTTGGAAATGTTCATGGAACGCTCACCTTGGCAGCGCGCTTTCAACTCCTTTCGCCCAAAGAGCGCTCTTGCGGCTTTGACCATCGCAGGCTGCCTAACGGTCCCGAACCAGGCAATGGCCATGGACCCCCAAGGCTTTACCTGGACCGGTGCCACGGTAACCATAACGCTTGCGCCTACACAAATTGCCGCGAGTGCTCCATCGGGGTCTTGTACGATAACGGTGTCAGCAGACGGCAACGGCTCCTGCTCGATAGCCACAGTGTCGGCGACCCTAAGTAACGGCGCAAATGTGCAATTCACTGGACTGTTTTATCAGACTGTCTCTTTGTCGTTTACGAACGCCCCCGCATGGATAAAACCAACACCAGAAAGCGGCGGCTATACGGTTACCGGCTCCACAACTTCTAGCATCACTGCGACCACACGTTGGGCAGGCCTCAACCTTGGGTTTGCGGTCGACACGCACCAAACAGAGAGTTCCGATGCGACGCGCAATTTACTGCGCCAACGGGCCGAACGCATTGTCGCTGGCCAACCTAACCTTTCCAATCGTCTCAGCCTTGGCCGCAAAACGGGTTTTTCGTCCCCTTCCGCATCTTTTTCTGGCGCTGGAAATGCCTCCCTGGCCTTAAGCGGAACATTTGCCTTGGCCCATCCCAGTGGCACCATCGCTGATGATCCCACAACGACGGGGCTTACCGGTTGGTTCCAAACCAGTTTTTCCCAAAGCCGCGATGACGTCGCCACAACCCGTCTGGGCATGGCCCATCTGGGCGTTGACTATCGCTTAACCGAAGACTTTCTCGTGGGCGTTATGGGCCAATACGACCACACATCCCAAAAAGACCGGGCAAACAACACGTCAGCTGATGGCGATGGCTGGTTGGCAGGACCATATTTTGTAACGCGGTTCGACGATTTCACATTGGACGGGCGCGCCCTTTGGGGGTCCGCCTCTAACAGCGTTTCACCCGATGTGAGGATTTCTGATACGTTCCGGTCGAGCCGCGAATTGTATCAACTGGGGCTGACCGGCCGTTTCGCAATGAGCGACGAACTTGCCATCTTGCCGAACATCCGCGTCGTTCACTTCAGCGAGACCTCGGACAGTTATGTCAATGGACTTGGGGCCATCATTGACCGCCAATCGGTGCATGTTGGGCAGATGACCTTCGGGCCGGAATTTGAATACCGACCTGCAATGAACCAAGATTTTACAGTATTTTTTGGTGCCAAAGGTGTCTGGGACTTCGACGCCAGCAATGGGGTCACCTTTACAAACGGCACGACGTCTGCCGGGTCAGAAGAACTGCGCCTGCGGCTCCAGGCGTCTGCCAATCTAACGGTCGGTGATGGGGTGTTTTCTTTGAGTGTATCGCATGATGGGCTTGGCCAAAGCGACTTCGCGGCCTTTACAGCCCATGTGGGTTATCACCACCAGTTCTAACCGTTCTGGCAGCATGGCTTTTGAATGGTCACGTACCGTGGCTTGCCGCCCTTGGTTTCACCGTTTTTTGGTCGGCGCTTTCGCCAACATCTTGTAAGGTGTGCCCTTGAGCGAAAGACCGACGCTGCCGTCGGCCGTTCAGATAAGCGGAAAACAGGCGTTGCAGCGGCACACCAAGAACGCTGGTTCGGCGGCTTTGGCGAAACTCCCGCCATGCCATCGCAAGCTGACCCTGACGCAGCGCCTTCATCAGCCTTCGTGCAAAATTGTATAAAACAAGATCACGATATCCAGTCTCCAAATTCGGATGGCGCTCTATCAACGCATTGAAAGCGGTCGCATAGCCAACAAAGGAACCGGAAATCGCATCTTCGCTATCATGCTTGGTCCAATCCGGCGTGTCAGACAAATAAGCGAACGACCGACCGCTGTTATCTCTAGCCAATCGCAATAACAAATCCCGATCCTGCATACGCTTCAAGGAAGGATCGAAGCCACCCGCATCGAGGAGCAGGTTTTTACGTGCCGAAATGGCTGAACCTGCTATGGCCAGCGTGTATCCGACAAGCGAGCGCTCCAACTGGTCCGGCGTCACGCTTCCACCTGCATTGACACAGGCTCTCATTTTGCCGCGTTCGCAGCGGAAATAGGAACTGATGATCAAATCGATGTCCAGCCCGCCTTCAAAAGTCTGAAAAACGCTCTGTAAACGATCTCCCAAAAACTCGTCATCGGAATCGAGAAAGGCTACCAGCGGCGCTTTAGCCATTTCCAAGCCCATATTGCGCGCAGTGTTCGCGCCCCGGTTTTCCGAAAAAGAATAACCCCGAAACCTCGGATCGGTCAGCGCTGACAACCATTCTCCGGTGCCGTCCGTCGATCCATCGTCAACTATGATGTGCTCAAAGTCCGGAAATGACTGGCTCTCAAGACTGCACACGGCGCGCTTTAAGACGTCCAGACGATTAAAGGTTGGCGTAATAACCGAGATTTTTGGCGGCTGATCAGTCAACTGACTTCTATGCCTTTTGGGATAATTTCGGGAGCCTTGTTTTTGAAGCCAAGTGCGTGTTGAATTTGCCCAAGAAACGCGAGCACCAAAAACGTTGTCCAGACCAAAAACGCTGCTGGCTTTTGCAGTGCAGACAACCCGACCTCTGCTCCATGGGATTTGGTTCGACGAAGCGCTTTTTTTAACTTCTTAAACAAGGTCAGCACGGCATGAACACTTCGCGCCAGCCGGAGAGATGAGGTGCGCATCGTGTAGCGCCGGTCTTCGTCTTGGCCAGTGACAAGCGCTCGCCAAACAAAAAACCGCCAACCTTGAAACGGGGCGTGACGCGCATAGGCCTCAAGCTTTCGAAACGGCACACCGTCCTTGACCATTTGCTTCCACAGCATCCCGCAAGACAACTTAAAGCCAAGATGAAATGGGAACTGGTTTTGCAGAAACCACGAGCGCCGAAACGCACAATTGTTTGCGTTCAAAGACCGGTGTTTCCACTTTGAATCGTCGTTATCGCGTAACGGAAAAACCCAGTACAGAGCCAAAACACGCGATAAAAAGTCATTATAATCTAGATAGGTGTAGCCGTTCACCGCTTGCAAGGATGGGTCCGAGAACGGCTCCAGCAGTGTGGCCAACCACGCTGGCTCAGGCGCCATATCGGAGTCCGCAAAGATGATAATCTCACCGGTCGCCATTTGCGCTCCAGCGTTCTTCAATTCGTAATACCGACCGTCCGCCAGTGAATGGCAAACAAGCGTCGCTGTACTGGTCAACGAGGGACACGCCTCAAGAATATCGCCCCGCAATGCGGCCGCATCATCGTCACTGCCATCAAGAGCAAACAGGAGTTCAAATTGTGTCTTTGGCCGACTGCTTTTGTAAGTCACGATTTCTTGCTGCAAGACTGCGATCAGCGCGCCAACATCGTCCCAATCGACGAGCGACGCATTGTCCATTTCAACTATGATGGAGACACTGGAAACGGGTTCAACCACAATTAATAGACCTTGATATTCGCGCCACGACGAGCGGAGCGACGCAATCGAAGGTAACTGCGCCAATGCGGAACAACGGAGTATCCGGACAACTTCTCCACCTCAAGTCCCTGCATCCAAGCGTATGAGGCGTAACGCTCGGCATGGGCTTCAATGGTCTGGGCCAATTGCTCTTCATCCAATTGCCGTGCCAGCGCGGCGCAGCATCTAGAGCGTTCTTCTATTGAGGAGCCGTATTTTGGAGCCAGCACCAGCCCCCCATCCATCAGGTCATCCACTTCATGGGTCAGGGCCATGAAAAGACCGTCACGATGATTTGCCGGAACACCGTCTTTCATCAGCCGCTCCGGCCCACCGTTGTCAAAATCAAGGCGCCTAGCCTCTTCGATCAGGGCGAGCGGGCGGGGGCCCACGTGTTTCGCGATATAATCCCGTTTGGCTTGCTTTTGGTCCGGTCCGTCCAGCTTTGGAAAGCGCCCGGTATCAAATGAAGCGTGAAACAAGTTTGCGATGATGATCTAGAGATCGTCAGTGAAAGCCGCCGCAGCAGAGGCAGCACCGACCGCATGACACAAGAATGGGCGCTCTGTCTTTCGGTAACGACCGGTAAACAACTGGGCCGCCAAAGAATGGAGATGCTGAACACGTTTTATGTCGGCGACGCCAAACCCCCTCTCATGGAGTTGGACAAACAGGCCTGTATTGGTCTGGCGCGGGGCGAACAAGTCTGCAGATCCAGTCATATCGGCGGGCTCCCGGTGAGAGACATCATGGCGAACTGGAAAGCGAAAAAGTTCGACACAATACGCCGGTAGAGACTACAGCCTCGGTGCCTTAACGGCGAGAACCGACAAGCCACACGTCCCCAACTTTATCGAGGCACAGCCTCCGCCAAAGATGGGGGGCACAAAATAAAAAGTGTTACACTGCCATGTTCGCCTATCTCACCATGTTCGGTTCGGCCTTTTTAGCGGCCACAATTTTTCCGGCGCAGTCGGAACTGGTGCTGATCGGTTTTTTGACAGCGGGAGAGCACTCTGTGGCGCTGCTTCTGATCACAGCAAGCGTTGGAAATGTGCTGGGTTCGGTGGTGAATTACTACCTTGGGATCGGCATTCAGACGTTCCGCCACAAACGGTGGTTCCCCGCCAATGAAGATCAGTTGGACCGCGCCCGCACGTTTTACAGCCGCTATGGGCGTTGGTCTCTTTTACTGGCCTGGACACCCATCATAGGCGACCCGCTCACCGTCATAGCCGGCGTCATGCGCGAGCCGTTGTGGAGTTTCTTGATATTGGTGACAATTTCAAAAGTAAGCCGCTACCTCGCCCTCACCGCGATTACGCTTCAGATTGTGTAACAAAGGTGCGGGCGCGAGCCAGCGGCCTACCTAAGCGTGTCAATTAGCCACCGGAAACACGAAGAACGCCAAGTCCCAACCATCATTGATCCCATTATCGTTCACATGGGTCAGTGTCGTTATATTGATGTCATAATAGTAGAACAAGGCGCCACCCTTGTCTTCGATCCGCACTTGCGTGCCACCATTGGGGTTGTTCGCATCCACGAAATCCCGTGGGGCAAGTTCTTGGAAGTTGGGGCCGTCACCCGTGTCATTGTCGTTGGCCAAGACCACCAACATGGACGTAACCTGCCGGTCGAACACTATGGTGAAGTCGGAACCGACATGCAGGTCATCATAATTCCCCGGAAGATCGTTGAAGCGGGCACCGCCTTGCATGTTGGTGAATGGGCGATAGATGTCGTTGGCAATCACCGTCCAGCCCACGCCATTGGAGGTGCCCTTGGCGAAGGTCTTGCCGAGAGTTTTGTCAACTCGGAATTCCTGAACGTCGAAGCTCAGGTTCTGCAAATCCAACTTGGAAATTTCCAAAGCAACTTTGCGAGTGGTATCTTGCGCGGGCTTTTGGGCAGCTTTCTCGCGCACCAAATCAGCGGTTTTCGCCAAGGCGGTTGTCAGTTCCGCGGCGTTGTCGGCGTTTAAAAATTTGCCACCGGTATTATCAGCAACGCATTGAAGCTTTTGCGACTCCTCACGGCTTAACCCAAAGCCCACCACATGCACCGTGAAATCGATACCGCTGTTGTTCAACTGGGTCGCCATCACGCATGGATCGGCTTCACAAGTCTCCAAACCGTCGCTCACCAGGATCACAGAAGCCGGATCTTCGATATGGCGCAAGGCTTTGGCCGCCTCAAAAAGCGACGCGGATATGGGCGTTTTGCCATTGGGTTGCAGCCTGCGCACAACGTCGGAAAAGCGGCTTGCGTTCAGGGGTGCAATCGGCTGCACAATTTCGATGTCGCTGCAATCACCTTTGCGGCGATGGCCATAAGCCATCAAACCAACATCGACCGTTGGATCCCATTTTGCCAGCACATCGTCGACGACTTTGCGGGCGATGGAGATTTTTGGCACACCGTTGATCTCGCCCCACATACTGCCGGAAGCGTCCAAAACCATCATGGCTTTGCTACGGTTGGTGGCATCCTGTGCGACGCTTGCTGCCGTAAGAGGCAAGCAAAGCCCAGCGCCCAGCAGTGCAAGTGATACAAAACGTTTGATGTTTCCCAAGGCGCATTCCTCCGTTTCGTGATCGGTTACCAAAGGTTGCCAAACGAGAGACAGGAAAGTCCAGAAGAAATCATCACGGCAAAAAACCAAAGAAGTAACGGTTTTGCCCAGACGTTTGATCACTCTTCGCCCGGGTCCAGCACGAGCAGCAGCCGTGTTTCACCGCTGCCCTTGATGGGAGGTGAGCGGTGTTTGAACTGTAAGGGAGGCGCATCCGGCCACAAATGGCCCTTTAGCAGGAGCGGCGAACCCGTAGGGGTCGTGGTGATAGAATCAGGCTCCGGCAATCCATTGACCACGCCGTATTGCGTGCCCGTTCCGCGATAGGTGCACACCAAACGCGCTGTCATCGTATCGATGTGAAATTTGCTGCAGGCGTTGTCACTCACCCGTTCCAACCGCAGCCGTATATGGTCAACGCCCATGAGCACAGCAAACCGATTCCCAAGCCCGGCGATGTCCGAGATCAACCAGTCACGGTGCGTGCTGTGAGGCATGTTGGCCATATCGCACACTTGCGCCACCGCGTCCTCGATGCGGTTCGCTTGTAGAACCAGACGACCCTCCGGAAGATGCCACGCCGCCAGTGATTCAATCCATGCTTCAAATTCCGGCGCAAGCCCACGGTACCAAACGGCTGCGGCACAGTCCGGCTGAAAAATACTGTCCAGCGCTTCCGTGCGGTCGACAACAGCAACCTGTGTCGCCGCTTCACGTGGGAGTTCCGCCGCTACACTCATGCGGCTTGGCTCACCCGCTGCCACAGTGGGAATGGGTCTGGGTAATCCGGCAAACTTTCCAAGCTGGTCGCTTCCAGCACAGGCACCAGACAGGCGTCCAACCGGGCTTTGAGTTCAGCCCAATCGATGCCCGCGCCAATGAACACCAATTCCTGACGACGGTCCCCCCAAGGCTCCATCCAATGGGCTTTGAGATAGGCCTGTGCGCTCTCATTGGCACCCCGCTGTTCGGCAGAAACACTCGCCCACCAATTTCCAAGTGGAGACACGGAAGACAAAGCACCCGCCAGCGAAAATTCGGCAACCCAATCCGGACGCGACGCAATCCAAAAGTGACCCTTGGCCCGTATCACGCCGGGCAGAGACCCGGTGAGTAGAGCGTTGATTTTTTCCGGCACGAACGGTTGGCGCGCACGGTAAACGTAAGAGGCAACGCCATATTCTTCGGTTTCGGGAACATGGTCTGCAAAGCCATACAGTTCCTTGGCCCACATTGGGTGTTCATGGGCATTTTGAAAATCGAAAAGGCCGGTATCGAGGATTTCGGAGGAATCGACATTGGACTGATCGACTTCAATGATCTTAGCGTCAGCGTTCAAACTGCGGATGATCTTGCGGGCGGCATCCACACGCTGCGGCCCGGCATCGCTCACCTTGTTGAGGATCACGACATCGGCAAACTCGATCTGGTCGGTCAGCAGATGAACGAGCGTTCGATCGTCTTCCTCCCCCAGCACCTCTCCCCTGTCTTTGAGAAAGTCGTGGGAAGAATAGTCCTGCAGCAGGTTCACGGCATCGACGACCGTGACCATTGTGTCCAGACGAGACACGTCCGACAGGCTTTTTCCAGCCTCATCGCGAAAATCGAACGTGGCTGCGACGGGCAGCGGCTCCGAAATGCCAGTCGATTCAATTAACAGGTAATCAAACCGCCCTTCACCGGCCAAGCGCTCAACCTCCTCCAAAAGGTCATCGCGCAAAGTGCAGCAGATGCAGCCATTTGACATTTCCACCAGCGTCTCGTCGGTGCGGCTCAATTCCGTGTCGGCGCGGACGAGGTCTGCATCAATGTTGACCTCGGACATGTCGTTCACAATAACCGCAACCTTGCGGCCGTCGCGATTGTTCAGAACTCGGTTGAGAAGCGTGGTCTTCCCCGCTCCCAAAAACCCGGAAAGAACGGTGACAGGCAAAAGCGGGTTGGACATGAAAATTCTCCTGCTGCGGAATTTCACGTAACTTATGCAGTTACTAGAAATATGCAACCAATTTGGTTACACAAGCGCACAGTTTTCCGCCCGGAGCATGTCTTTGAAACGCAACAGTCGCCTGTCTTTGGCTCTCCACACGCTCGGCCACATGGCGGGCCAGCCGGACCGTGTACAAACCTCCGCCGAGATCGCAGACCACGCGGGAACCAACGCGGTGGTTGTGCGGCGGGTGCTTGGGCGGTTGCGTGAGGCTGGTCTTTTGGTTTCGGAAAAAGGGCACGCGGGCGGCTGGCAGTTGGCGCGCCCGCCCAGCGGGATCACGTTGGCAGACGTCTATCTGGCGCTCGACGAGCGTCTCGTTGCCCCAGCCGAAAGCACAGACGCCTCGTGTTGCTCCGTGGAAAACGCGTTGCACAACCGCGTTGCCAATATCATGGCTGACGTGGAAGAAAATCTGGTGGATGAATTATCGAAGACAACCATTCTCGACGTGCACCATCCGGCCAAAGCCGTTCCCGTTCAAACGGCACCGTTTGAGCGAAAGGAACCGCGTTAAAATAATAAGCGAGAGTCGACATCCCGGCTTCAAAGACGAGCAGTCTCCAGAACCCGACTCACTGCTTCAAATGCACCACGCGTTGCGGGAACGGGATTTCGATTTCGTGCTCTTTCAACGCGTTCCAGATCAGGAACATGACGTCTGAACGGAACTTGTTTTTTCCGTCGTCTATGCCGTTGACCCAAAACTCCACGACAAATTCCACACCACTGTCTCCAAAGGCTTGAAGCTCGCAATCCGGTGGCTCGGGTGCATCGAGCACCTGGGGGTGGCTGGCTGCGGCGGCCTCCACGATGGCGGGAATGCGGTTGATGTCCGTATCGTATGAGACGGAGAACGTTACATCGTAACGGTTGGCCGACCCGGAATCCGAGTAGTTGGTGACGCGGCCAACGATGAAGTCTTCATTGGGCACCACAACCCAACGCCCATCGAACATTTCCAGAATCGTGGCACGTGCATTCATCTGGATGATTTTACCGGGCCCCTCACCGTCCAGCGAAACGTAGTCACCAACGCTCGCCTGCCCTTCCAACAGAAGGATAATGCCGGAGATGAAGTTGGAAGCAATCTTTTGCAGGCCGAAACCAAGGCC
Source organism: Pseudomonadota bacterium (assembly GCA_038746275.1). Taxonomy (GTDB): domain Bacteria; phylum Pseudomonadota; class Alphaproteobacteria; order Rhizobiales; family Rhizobiaceae; genus Pseudahrensia. The sequence goes on from JBCDKS010000007.1 coordinate 136,055, forward strand.
AACGCCGATAGCGCCGCCCAACACGGCGAGCGCGGACAGATTAATGCCCATAATGCTCATGAGCAGAAGAAAAGCACCGCCAAAGATCGCTACTTCGATTGACTTGGCCGCCAATTCACGAGTGGCCGGGCGCATCTCTTCTTGTTTGCGGATGTAATCGCCCGAATGAGTGTTTGACCAACGGCCCAACCAAAACAACAGGCTGCCCGCCACCACGCCACGCACCAACGCCATAACGGAAAACGAGATATTGCCCAGCGTCACCGTCATCGCTTCCAGATAACCGATGACCGGGCTCAACAGACCAAACAGATACAGCACCGCAACCGGGACAAGCAGGTATTTGCCCAGCAGCTTCAAAAACGGATCGGTGATGATCTGCTGCACCAAAATGCGCGCTGCCAAGAACAGGAAGAAACGCTTGCCAAAAGCGATAACGTCGCCTGCATCCAGCGCGGCGCGGGCAGCCTGTTCTCCAATCGCCGTGAAGGCATAGGCGAGCAGAGGCAAAAGCAACGGCAAGAAACGCAGCGCAAACCGAAGCGCTTGGGACAGATACGTTTCGGACGCCTCCGCAGGCGTAAGCAAACGGACCAGAATGGGGGTGAGAAGACGGCGCGCAAACCATGCCGCGCCAAACGCAACCACCAGCAGGATAAACTGCACCCAAGCCGCCGGACTGGTCAGCCAGTTGATCGCCAGCAAAGACCCTTGTTCCAAGAACGCCAGAGCCTGAGGCGGTACGAGACTTTGAAGCTGGGTGAGGTCCATGGGTGTTAGGTCCGGGGCCGGAGCGCTGATTCTCAATCCTTTACAGGGGACACAACACGATTGAAACGGCCAGTTTACCAAACGGCAGATAACTCCATTGCCCGGCGAAAGGTCTCAGTCCTCAGCGCCGGGAAGCTTAAGACCGGCGTTGCGGGCATAGACTTTCGCGACTGCCGCATCATCTTCGTGCCCCAGCCCGGACCCGGCCGCTGCCATGAACTGCTGCAAAGCGGCGGCAGTCAACGGCGCTGAAAATTTGGCCTCGTGTGCGACATCCATCACGATGCCCAAATCCTTCGGCCAAATGTTTACCGCTGAACGGGGTGTATAGTCTCCCTCGGCAATGTGCGGCCCGCGATTGTCAAACATCCAGGATTGTCCCGCGCATTGGGAAATCACTTCGAGCACCTGCTCCGGGGCAATGCCTTGGGTCATCGCGAATGTCATGGCCTCCGCCGTGGCGGCTATGTGCACACCGGCGAGCAACTGATTGACAGCCTTCATCGCGGACCCTGCACCCGCTTCGTCACCCACGGTGAACACACGTTCAGCCATCGCATCCAACGCTGGCTGCGCCGCAGCAAAGGCGGCATCTGTGCCAGCCGCCATGATCGTCAATTCCCCGTTAGCGGCCTTAACTGCCCCGCCGGAAATCGGGGCATCGAGATAGTGCACGCCCAGTGCTTCGCACCGCGACGCCATCTCGCGCGCAAACGCGGGCGGCACGGTCGCGCAAGCGATCACAACCGCACCCGGGTTCATCTTCGACACCACACCATTGTCACCAAACAAAACGTCTTCGGTCTGTGCCGCGTTCAACACGACCACAACTGCACAATCCAAGCTGCCCGCAATGTTTGCTAGTGGCGCTGAGCGGCCACCGGCATCAATGAACCGCGATTGCGAGGCCGAAACAGGATCGAAGCCGTAGGTATCACAACCCGCTTGAACGAGAGATACCGCCGAACCAAACCCCATCGAGCCGAGACCGAAAACTGCGCAAACCGTCATAAAATAGTCTCCAATTGGAATCGGTCGATCAGTGGATGGGCTTATCCTGTTTAACCAGCCTCAACCATCTCGCGAAGCCGGTTGCGGATAATTTTGCCTGTTGTCGTCATGGGCAAGGTATCAACAAAAATCACGCGGCGGGGATATTCGTGAGCGGCCAAACGCGCCTTCACATGGGCACTGATTTCGTTGGCCAGCCCGTCGCTGGGTTCATAGCCCGCGTTCAAGACGACGAACGCACACACGCTTTGCCCGCGCAGCGTGTCCTGCGCTCCCACCACACCGGCCATTTGGACGGCATCATGGGTCAGCAAACAGTCCTCAACCTCGCCGGGACCGATACGGTAGCCACCTGAGTTAATGATATCGTCATCACGCCCAAGGAAGCGCAATCCTCCACTTGGCATCTCTACGCCTCGATCACCTGTCAGCAACCAGCGCCCCTCCGGTCCGTCGACATATTTTTGTTCGGTCGCTTCAGGTTTTCCCAGATATTCTAAAAACATCACCGGGTCGGGCGAAAGAACACCAATCGCGCCCTCCATTCCGTGCGCGAGGCGCTCACCGCTGCAGGCATCCAATACGGCCACCGCATGGCCGGGCACAGGGAACCCCATCACACCCGGTTCCGGCGGTGCCAGCGCGGCACAGGACGAAACAATCATGTTGCATTCCGTCTGCCCGTAGAACTCGTTGATCGGCGTGCCAAATACAGCCTCTCCCCATTCCAGCAATTCCGCCCCCAGCGTCTCGCCCCCGCTGGCAACGGAGCGCAGCTTCAGGCCAAACCCCGCCGCATCGGGATGCTGGCGCATGATTTTTAGAGCGGTGGGCGGCAGGAAGGCGTTGCGCACTTTGTGGTCTCGCATCAACGCAAAAGCAGCTTCAGCCGTAAATTTTTCAAACCGACAGGCAACAACGCAAATGCCGTGATGCAGCCCCGGCATCAGCACGTCCAACAGCCCGCCAATCCACGCCCAATCCGCAGGCGTCCACAGGCGGTCACGGTCGCGGGGCAGAAGGTTATGGCTCATCTCTACGCCCGGCAAATGGCCGAGCAAGACATGGTGGGGCAGCAACGCGCCTTTGGGATTGCCGGTTGTGCCGGATGTATAGATCAAAATTGCGGGATCATCAGAGCGCGTATTGACCGCTTCAAAATCGCTGGATGTACCTGCGCATAAAGCATCAAATCCCTGCACGTCACCATCACCGTGAGGTCCGTCAACACTGATAATCATGCCCAGTTCAGGCAGTTTGGCGCGCAGGGACTGCAGCACAGCCGCACCGTCCGCGTCCGTTATGACAATCCGCGCTTGAGAATCCTGCAGGCGATGCAACAGCGCATCGGGACCAAAAAGCTTGAACAAGGGCAAAGAAACCGCCCCAAGTTTTAACGCCGCTATATGAGCAAGCGCAGTTTCCACCCGTTGCGACAGCAATATGCCGACCCTGTCGCCACGGTCTAAATGCTGGGCCAGGGCGTTCGCCAAGCGGTTGGACTGATCCCGCAAGCCACCAAACCGCATCTGTCGGACCTTGGTGGGGTCGGAGACGTCCAACACGGCCAAACGGTCCGGATCGGTGGCAGCCCAGCGGTCGCAGACATCGACACCGATATTATAGTGGTCAGGAGTGTCCCACCGAAAACGCTTGTAAAGCGCCTCCAGACTGTCAGCCTCTGGCAACATGATGCGGCGCCTCCCCATACGCTTGCTGCACCGACCATAATGGAACGAAGCACCATCCTCCAACAATTGACGGTCATGGCACTGGTCTGCGCACCCGTTTGTGCTTAGGGATGCGGTCCCACCGATCACACGCACCAACGCTTTAACATTATGCTTTCCTTCACGCCCAGCGGTCCAGACTTGCTCACAATCGAAGCTGCTGCACAGGCCTTGGCGGGGCGCATCGTGGCCACACCGACGCTCAAGCTGAACACATCCCGCCTTGCCCGGCGCCTGCCGCAGGGCGCTGATCTGCACATGAAAATGGAACTGTTCCAACAGGCAGGGTCGTTCAAAGCCAGAGGCGTGTTGCTGGCCATCGATGCCATGAGCGAGGCGCAAAAGGCGGCAGGTATCACAGCCGTGTCTGCGGGCAATCATGCGCTGGCCAGTGCCTGGGGCGCGGCCAATGCCGGCGTCAGTGCCAAAGTGGTCATGATGAAAGCAGCAGACCCTGTTCGGGTGGAAGGGTGCAAAGCGCTGGGTGCCGAAGTCGAACTGGCACACGATGTGTCCGCAGCCTTCGAGCGGGTCGAACAACTGGTGCAAGATGAAGGCCGCACGCTGCTGCACCCGTTTGAAAGTCCCTACATGACAGTGGGAGCAGCCACGTGTGGGTTGGAACTGGCGCACTCGGTGGACCATCTCGACGTAGCCATCATACCGGTGGGAGGGGGCGGCCTGCTCTCCGGCATGGCCAGTGGCATCCATCATCACCATCCCGATTGCACGATTATCGGCGTGGAACCGTTTGGCGCCGACGCCATGTTTCAAAGCTTTGAGACGGGCGGGACAGTGCGGTTGAACGGCGTAAACACGATTGCCGATTCGCTGGGCGCGCCCATGTCATTGCCCGACAGTTTTGGCATCGCACGCCACCATGTGGACCGCATCGTGCGCATCCAGGATGATGAGATGCGCCAGTCTATGGCGGATATGCTGGACGCGCTTAAAATCATGGCGGAGCCAGCCTGCGCCGCCACGCTCGCGGCCGCCTGTGGCCCATTGAGAGACGAACTTGAAGGCAAACAGGTCGCTGTCATTGCATGCGGTTCCAACATCGGGTTGGAGAAGTTTGACGCACTGCTTGCGGGCTGAACTGCACTCCAAAAAGAGCCAAGACCAACGCTTGACGCGGAAATTTCGCGCCACATATAGTCATCTACCACCGGGTCGGCGCAAATAAGCGCTAAAATACCCTGATTTGTCCGAACATTGGGCTTTCGATCTGCACCGCCAAGGCTGCAACGAGAAACCTTGTGCCAAACGAAGGAAACCCTTTCATGGAAAAGGTTCCCATGACCATTCCGGGCCACGCCGCCCTGACCGAAGAATTGAAGCGTCGTCAGGCCGAAGACCGTCCACGCATTGTGGCTGCCATCTCCGAAGCGCGCGCCCATGGCGATTTATCGGAAAACGCGGAATATCACGCGGCCAAAGAGCAGCAGAGCCTGAACGAAGGCCGCATTAATGAACTCGAAGATATGCTGAGCCGCGCCGAAGTGATCGACGTTTCCAAGATGAGCGGCGACACCATCAAATTTGGTGCCACAGTGCGTCTGGTCGACGAGGAGACCGAAGAAGAAAAGCACTACCAAATCGTTGGCAACCAAGAGGCGGACGTCGCAAGCGGCAAGATTTCGCTCTCCTCACCCATCGCCCGCGCCCTGATCGGTAAGGAAGAGGGCGACAGCGTCGAAGTCGCGGCCCCGGGCGGCGCACGCTCCTACGAAGTCGTATCGGTTCAGTACATCTAACTCCGCCTTCAAGCAGTCAGACCAGCCAACAGCCGCGAAAGGCGCCCCCATGATCGACCTCTACACATTCGGCACGCCAAACGGCAAAAAAGTCTCCATCGCGCTGGAGGAGATGGGGCTTGCCTATGATGTCCATACAATCAACATCATGAAGGACGAGCAATTCGCGCCCGATTTTTTGAAGATTTCGCCAAACAACAAGATCCCGGCCATTGTCGACCATGACACCGGTGTGTCCATGATGGAATCCGGTGCGATCCTCTATTACTTGGCCACCAAGACCGGCAAGTTCATGCCGTCCGACCCTGTGCGACACTGGCAAGCGATTGAGTGGTTAAACTGGCAGATGGGTGGCTTTGGTCCCATGTTGGGACAAGCCAACCATTTCTTGAAGTTCAACCCCGGCAAAAGCGACTATGCGGAAAAACGCTACGGCGATGAAGCAAAACGCCTCTACGGCGTTTTGGACAAACGCTTGGCTGACAACGAATACGTGGCAGGAGAGTACTCCATCGCGGATATGGCCATCTTCCCGTGGTGCGCCCGCTGGGAGTGGCAAAACATTGATTTGGCTTCAATGCCAAATTTAACCCGCTGGTATAAAACGATTGCAAAGCGACCCGCTGTTATAAAGGGCTATAACGTACCAACAGAAGCTGAAATACCGATGCCGTGACGGCCAACCGCACCTTCCAATCCATCTGGATACTGACCGACGGCAAGATTGGTGATCTCGTGCAATGCCGTGGCATTGCACGTCATCTGGTGCGGGGGGCAGAGGCCACCACAACTGTGAGCGAACGCTTGGTGCATCCCACCGGCATGTGGGCGTGGCCACTGCCGTATTTACCGGTTTCGCCCGCTGACACCCCAGACAGCCCTGACAGTCCGATTGCTCCGCCTTTTCCAGACCTCGTTTTGGCATCCGGGCGCAGAACACTGCCCTATCTTCGCTTGCTGAAAAAACACGCACCCAAGACCGCCATTGTATTCCTCAAGGACCCGCGTGTGGGCGGGCGCGGCGCCGCGGACTTTATCTGGGCCCCGGTCCACGATCATTTGCCATCAGGCAAAGCCGTAACGCTCAGCACTCACACATCGCCCCACGGCTTGGACGAGGACGTGATGGCGCAAGCCACCGCACGGGCAGAGGCAAGGTTCGCAACCCTGCGCTCACACAGTGATGGGCCGGTGACCGGGCTGATTTTGGGCGGCAACTCCGGCACGGTGAGTTGGACCGCAAAGATGGGCAAGGACCTTGCCAAAAAACTCAAATCCGCTCTGCCAGCCAAAGGTGTGCTGCTGATCACCCCTTCGCGCCGCACGCCGCCCGCACTGCTAGGAGCAGTGCAGTCAGCGCTGCCACCCGGTTCAAACACCTGGTACGACGATGGGGCAGAAAATGCCTACAAGCACATTTTGGCCTATGCGGACCGCCTCATTGTCACTGGCGACAGCCACAACATGGTGTCAGAAGCGCTTTCAACGGGCAGCCCAGTCTATGTGTACAGACCAAAAGGCCTGCAACAAAAACTGCAGAAGTTCTTGGATGCAATGTTGGAGCAAGGCGCTATCCGCAACTTCGATGGAGCGTTGGAAACCTTTGCGGGCATAAAACTTGATGCCACAGCAGAAATCGCACGCAAGCTGGAAGAGCAGTTGTCGTAGACTAAGGACGGATTATGCAGCCGGTGTCACCGTCGCTTCCGGATAAGCCAATTGCTCCCGTGCCCGCCAGTCCTTTGTCACATAATTGACGATGATCGACTTGCGAACGCCTTTGATGGGACGAGTTTCAAACCCGTGCCAAGTATCGTTGCTCGGCACAAACACCATGGCCACATTGGGCGCAAACGGGGATTCACCCACATGGGTGTCTTTATCGGCGTAAATGCTCGTACCCAGTTTTTCATGCCCTTCGCCGTCAGACAGGTAGAGCAACATGGTGAACGCTTTCACACCGATATCGGTGTGCGGTTCCAGCCAAAACCCGTCAGTATCCTGCGCAAACTCAACGCGCAAATACGTTCCGTCCAACTGCGTCCCAAACGTACTTTCAACAGCCGCCACCACCTGCGGGTCCTGAAACGCTTCAGTGAATGCATCGCAGACACTGTGTTTTTCCCGGTGCTCAACATCGAAGTAGTTGCGCGATTTGTTGTGCGCCTCACGGGTCCCGGAAACACCGCCCAAGTCAGGCGCTGGAAAAGGCAAATCCGCCAATTGCGACGTCAGCTCCTCAGGCACCACATTGCGCAACGTGAAATGCACGTACGGCGTCTCCTGACGCTCGGCTGCGGCGAAACTGGCAAGGAGGGACGCTTTCACGTCAGCGCTGGTGATCATGGGACTACACTTTTTGACGGACTAGAGACGCCCGTGCTTATAGCGCAGCAACTAAGCGACACAAGCCGCCACGTCAGTTACGCCGACCCTAAGGCACCGTGCGTAGCGCAGTAGGCCGTGATCACAAGCAGTCGCGCAAGCGTGTTGGGGATGGTTTTTTGCAACTCTTGAACCGGCCCTGCCAAAACCATACCGTTCCGTATATCGGGCAAGTGCCCGCATCCGTGACAGACACCTGCCCGCGCGAACAAAATGCATAAACGAAGAGATTGACGCCATGGCCCATCGCCACACAAAAATGCTGATCATCGGTTCCGGCCCGGCCGGGTACACAGCCGCCATCTATGCGGCGCGCGCCATGTTGAACCCCATCATGATCGCCGGCCTGCAACAGGGCGGACAACTGACCATCACCACCGACGTTGAAAATTACCCCGGCTACGCAGAGCCCGTTCAAGGCCCGTGGATGATGGAGCAAATGCTCGAACAATCCAAAAACGTCGGCACGGAGGTGATCAATGACAGTGTTACCAAATGTGACCTGAATGTGCGCCCGTTCCGGGCTGAGACAGATTCGGGCGACGTCTACACAGCCGATACAGTGGTCATCTGCACCGGCGCTCAGGCCAAATGGCTCGGTCTGGAGTCGGAACAAAAATTCATGGGATTTGGCGTTTCGGCCTGCGCCACATGTGATGGCTTTTTCTACCGCGACAAACACGTCATCGTGGTGGGTGGCGGCAACACAGCCGTCGAAGAGGCGCTCTATCTGTCCACGCTGGCGTCCAAAGTCACCGTCATTCACCGTCGCGACGAGTTCCGCGCCGAACGTATCCTGCAAGATCGCCTTTTGCGCAAAGACAATGTTGACGTGATCTGGGACAGTGAACTCACAGAAATTCAGGGCAAGGACGGGCTCATGCCATCCGCCAACGCCGCTGTAATCCGGAACCGCAACACGGGCGACGAACAGACTGTGCCGGTGGACGGTATTTTCATCGCCATCGGCCACGCGCCTGCGGTGGAGCTGTTTAAAGATCAGTTGAAACTGAAATCATCTGGATATCTGTGGACCGCGCCGGACTCCACAGCCACCGAAATCCCCGGTGTCTACGCCGCCGGTGACGTCACCGATGACATTTACCGCCAAGCGGTAACGGCCGCTGGCATGGGGTGCATGGCAGCACTGGAAGCCGAAAAATACCTGGCTGAGCAGGAAAGCCATTTGGAAGCGGCTGAATAAAGGCAACAGATTTCGCTCCCATTGGCCTTGTGAAGTGCTTGCAGGTCGCCCGGCAAACGCTCACAGTGCGGCATGATCGTCCAGGATACTGGACACGCCAACGACGCCGCATTGCGGTTATCGTAAAAGGGCCTCCACCATGCCCATGGACTGGGACAAGCTTCGAACGTTTTACAAGGTTGCCAAGGCTGGCAGCTTTACCAACGCGTCCGAGACGCTCAATCTAAGCCAATCGGCCATCAGCCGTCAGGTCAGCGCGTTGGAAAAAGAGGTCGGCGTGCCACTGTTTCACCGCCATGCACGCGGTCTCATCCTCACGCAGCAGGGTGAAATCCTCTATAAAGCCACCGAAGAAGTGACCGACCGCCTCGAACTGGCAACCGATCAATTAACGGATTTTCGCGGCTCCCCAAAGGGCGCGTTGCGCGTGACCACGACAGTGGGACTGGGCTCCGCATGGCTGGCCATACGCTTGCACGAGTTTATTGATCGCTATCCCGATCTTGAGATCGAACTGAAACTCTCCAACGTCGAATTGGACTTGGGCATGCGGGAGGCTGATTGCGCAATCCGCCTGCGCCAGCCCCAACAGCCGGATATGATCCAACGCAAGCTGTTTACCGTGCATCTGCACGTGTTCGCCACGCAGCAGTATATCGATACATTCGGCAAGCCGGAGACCGTCGAGGACTTGGACGATCACCGTATCATTGTGTGGGGCGGTGAAGCTCCCAACTATCTCAGCGACGTCAACTGGCTACTGACCGCCGGAATGCCAGCGGGGCAGGCCCGAACGCCTGTTTTGAAAATCAACTCAATTCTGGCCATCAAACGCGCCGTGCAGCGCGGTGCGGGGATCGCGCTGTTGCCAGACTATTCGGTGGAAGACACGACCCAACTCATACGCGTGATGACAGAAACCGATGTGCCGTCTTTCGACACTTATTTTGCTTATCCTGCGGAGTTGAAGAACTCCGCAAGACTGATCGCGTTCCGAGACTTTTTGTTTGAAAAAGCCAAAGATTGGAAGTTTTAGACCAGCACACCCCAGCCATGCGGTTGGCGCATGGCTCATATGTGCGTTTAGGCATTGTCCGTTCAGCTAAATCCAACCATATCGAACACCGAAGGACACAGTCGGCTACCTCCTCCCAGCCGCATGTCCTGATAAGGCATCGTAAGGTTTTCCTCCCGAACCTTTTGCCAAGACTTATAGCCGGGTCCTGCGGGCCCGGCTTTTTTCTTGCCCAAAACCCAGTCATCGAGAAAAAATTAAAAAAAGTTTCGGCGCGTGTCGATCCACGTCTCTCTCGCTCGTCATGGTTTTGAAAGCGCTTTTGCTTTCAACCAGAAACAGGAGAGATATCATGAACACATGGATTGGAATTGGACTGGCCGCAGTCGCTCTGGTGGCCGTTGCACCCTTCGCGCTGCCAGGCACCGTGCAGGTGGAACGCAGCGCCGTTGTGCAAGCTGAGCCGGACGCGATTTACAAGTTGCTGTCCAGCAACAGCGGGTTCCAAACCTTCAACCCCTACAAGGACACGGACCCAAACTTGAAGATTGACCTATCCGGCCCGACCGAAGGCGTGGGTTCAGCTTTCCGCTTTGAAGGAAAAGAAGGAAAAGGCACCCAGACCATCACATCGCTGGAGGAAAACCGCGCGGTGGCCATGCAGATTGACCTTGGCGCAATGGGAAAACCGCTCCAGAGCTTCACGCTCACCCCTCAGGATGACGGCACGAAAGTGGTTTGGAACGTCACCATGAACTTCGGAATGAACCCGATCGGCCGCGTTATGGGCCTTTTCATGGATGGCATGATGGGTCCAGTCTACGAACGTGGGCTGGACAATCTGTCAAAAACCGTCACCAAATCCGCATAAAGAGAGGAAAAATCATGCGTTATACATTATTTCTATACAGCGACCCATCCGGTTTTGCGGACGTACCCCCCGAAGTTATCGAAGAAAGCAAAGCAGCTTTCGGCCACTATATCGGTGCACTGCGGGAAGCGGGCGTGTTTGTAGAAACCGACTGGCTGCAGCCCGCCAGCACCGCCACGACAGTGTCCATGGCGGACGGCGAAACCCGCATTCAGGATGGGCCGTTTGCCGAGACCAAAGAACAACTCGGCGGTTTCTTTGTGATCGACGTGCCGGACCTCGACACGGCGCTCGACTGGGCCAAACAATGCCCGGCGGTTCACTATGGCAAGGTTGAAGTTCGCCCATCCGCCATGCCGCCGGAAAATCAAGACCGGCATGGCTAGCCGCCTTTGACAACCGCGAAGTCTGTGCACCCCCGCGCCCCGCAAGGGGTGCGGGGGCAAATGGAAAAGACCATGCGCAGTGCGTGGCCCCGTCTGCTCGCGCTGCTGGCCACCCGCAGCCATGACATCGCAGCCGCCGAAGATGCCCTGTCCGATGCCTTCGCAAGCGCGCTGATAAACTGGGAAAAATCGGGCGTGCCGGATAGGCCTGAAGCATGGCTGCTGACAGCCGCCCGCAACAAACTCACGGACGGATATCGCAGCGCGGCCTGGAAAACCGGTGCGCCATTGGATCAGGAAGTGATCAACACCGTGCCCACGTCTCTTTTTGATCTCGCCAATTTCAGCGGACTTGAGTCGGACGAGATTCCCGATGAGCGCTTGAAGCTGCTGTTCGTATGTGCCCACCCGGCGGTGGACCGCACCATCCACACTCCACTCATGTTGCAAACCGTTTTGGGTCTCGATGCCGACCGCGTGGCGGCGCTGTTTTTGCTGCCTGCTTCGGCCATGGCGCAACGTCTGGTAAGAGCAAAGCGCAAGATACGCGATGCCCGCATCTCGTTTGATCTGCCGACGCAAACCGACATGCCCGAGCGCTTGCACGGCGTGTTGGAGGCGATCTACGGCGCCTACGCCAACAGCCATGGCAACACTGCCAGGACACAAAGCAATGAAGCGTTGGAGGCGGTCTATTTGGCGGATCTTCTGGTGGAACTCATGGGCGAGGAGCCGGAAGTCTTGGGGCTAGCCGCGCTCATCAACTTTTCGGTCGCGCGCCAACCATCCACCGGTGCATCTGTCGGTCGGTTCGTGCCGCTATCCAAACAAGACACGAATCTTTGGAGTGCGGAACGGCTCAACCGTGCAGAAGACTTACTGTTGCGCGCCAGCCGCTTGAACAAGCTCGGGCGCTTTCAAGTGGAAGCCGCCATCCAGTCCGTCCACTGTGACCGCCGCAAAACCGGCACGACCGACTGGCAAGCCGTTACCCAGCTTTATGAAGGCCTGCTGCAACTCGCACCGACGATCGGCGCAGCGGTGGCACAAGCCGCAGCTGTGGGTGAAGCACATGGCCCGCAGGCTGGCCTAAGGGCGTTGGACCGCATCAACCCCGATGACGTCGCGCAGCATCAGGCTTACTGGGCCACACGAGCGCACCTGCTGGCCAAAAGCGACCCAATCGCCGCTAAACACGCCTATGAACGTGCGGTGGAATTAACAGAGAGCGGACTGGTGCGCGGATTTTTGGACACCAAACTCAAAGCGCTGCAGTGAGCACAGTCCCTCCATTTTTCACCCGGGGATACAGTCCCTACCGCAACGAGGCGCAGAACCGTTGGATGCGTTCGCAGCTGTCGGTGAGCGCTTCCGTGCTTGTGGCATACGAGATTCGGAAGTTTGGCCCCAGCCCAAAGGCCGATCCGGGCACAACCGCCACGCCTTCTTTTTCCAGCAACGCGCCGACGAAATCAAAATCGGTTTCGATCACTTTGCCATCTTCGGTCTTCTTGCCGATCAGGCCGGCACAGGACGGGAACACATAGAACGCACCGTCGGGAGACGGGCATTCAATGCCCGGCGCTTGGTTCAACATGGAGACCACAAGATCGCGCCGCGCTTCAAACACGGCCTTATTGCCTTCGATAAACTCCTGCGGCCCGTTCAGCGCTTCAACAGCCGCCCACTGCGTGATCGACGATGTGCCGGACGTTTGTTGCCCCTGGATCATGTCCATCGCTTTGATGAGTTCCAGCGGCCCGCCCGCATAGCCCAAACGCCAGCCGGTCATCGCATAGGCTTTCGACACGCCGTTCATGGTGAGCGTGCGGTCATAGAGTTCCGGCTCCACCTGCGCGGGCGTGCAAAATGTGAAGTCGCCATAGACCAGATGCTCGTACATATCGTCGGTCAGCACCCACACATGCGGATGGCGCAACAGCACGTCGGTCAGCGCTTTTAGCTCGTCCCACGTGTAGGCCGCGCCGGACGGGTTGGACGGTGAGTTGAACATGAACCACTTGGTGCGCGGCGTGATTGCGGCTTCCAGCGCCTCCGGTGTCACCTTGAAATTGCTTTCCGTGGTGGTCTCCACATAGACGCTCTCGCCCCCGCAGATCGCCACCATTTCGGGGTAGCTTACCCAATAGGGTGTCGGGATGATCACCTCGTCCCCCGGGTTCAGCGTGGCCATAAAGGCGTTGAACAGGATCTGCTTGCCGCCGGTGCCCGCGATGATCTGCGCGGGAGAATAGGTCAGCCCGTTTTCGCGTTTGAACTTCGCCGCAATCGCCTCGCGCAATTCGATGATACCGGCCACAGCCGTGTATTTGGTCTCGCCCCGGTTTATCGCATCAATGGCCGCCTGTTTGACGTTGTCGGGCGTATCAAAATCCGGCTCCCCAGCGCCAAGGCTGATGACGTCCATCCCCTGCGCCTTCAACTCCCGCGCCTTCTGGCTAACAGCAATCGTGGCCGAAGGTTTTACGCGCGAAAGCAAATCGGCAAGAAACGCCATGGAACCGGTCTCCAAAGAAAAAAAGTGGGGCCAAAACCACCCCAACAAAACGCGGCGGAACCTAAGCGCGAGCGGTGCAAAGTGCAAGCGCAACAGCGTCCTTACCAAACCTCAAAACAACCGGCAGCCACGTTCGCCGCCACCCTCGTCCTTCGAGACGGGGCCGCACAGCGAAACCGCAACCCAGTTCGGTGAACTCTCAGCTCTGGGTTCCGGGTTCGCATTCCATGCACCCTGGAATGACGAGCGGGAGATTGAGTTAGACCAACTCCGCCAACATGCCCTTTTCATACGCCGCCAACCCATCGAAATCCTCGGCTTCCACCTGCCGCACCCATTCCGGGTTGGCGATCAGCGCGCGGCCCACAGCTACGAGGTCGAACTCGTCGCGCTCCATCCGTTCCGTCAGTTTGTCCAGACTGGCGGGCTGGGCTTCCTGGAAACCGGATTTGGGGTCGGTGGGCAAAAACTCGGCATTCAGCCCAACACTGCCGACTGTGATGGATGGTTTGCCCGTCAGCTTTTTGGCCCATCCGGCAAGGTTCAAATCGCTGCCTTCAAACTCCGGCTCCCAAAACCGGCGCGTAGAGCAATGGAAAATATCGACACCAGCGTCTGACAAAGGCCGCAAAAAGGCGGCCAGCGCTTCCGGCGTTTCCACCAGCCGCGCTTCATAGTTTCGTTGGTCCCAGTGGAAGCAGCGAAAAATGACCGGATACTCCGGCCCAACGGCGGCACGCACGGCGGCAACCACTTCAATCGCGTAGCGGGAGCGGGCCGCGAGATCACCGCCATACCGATCCTCACGCTGGTTCGTGCCGTCCCACAAAAACTGGTCGATCAGATAGCCATGGGCACCGTGGATTTCCACCGCATCAAACCCCACCGCTTTGGCGTTGGCGGCGGCGTCCGCATAGGCGGCGACAGTCTCATTAATATCTGCCTGCGTCATAGCGTGTCCGGTCACTTTTCCGGGCTTGCCCATGCCGCTGGGGCTGTAGCCGGGCGTATCGCCTCCAGGCTCAATACCCGGACGGCGCACGCCCCCCACATGCCAGATCTGCGCGGCGATCTTACCGCCCTCGCCATGCACGGCTTCCACAACACGTTGCCAACCGGCCAGCGCTTTCTCACCATGGATAGCCGGCACATTGGGATAGCCGGACGACGCCACGTGCCCGATGATCGTGCCTTCCGTGAGGATCAACCCAACCCCACCGGCAGCGCGGCGGCGGTAATACTCCACCACTGTGGAATTGGCCACATTGCCGGGGGAATAGCTGCGCGTCATGGGCGCCATGACGATGCGGTTTTTAAGCTGCAAGTTGCCGCCATCAAACGGGCGAAACAGGGTCTGGGTGGAGTTCGTCAAATGTCTGCTTTCAAAACTGGTGGAGAACGAGAGTTAGGAAGCGAGAGGTCGCGCCACCAGTCCCAAAAAGCTCCGGCGTTTGGCGGACCGCAGCCGGATTTGGAATGAACAGCCAAACATTACACGCGGCTAAATCATGATCACGCTCTACTCCATGCCGTCCTGCTAGAGCGGTTCACAATTTGATTGAACCGCTCGGTTGCCAAGAGCAATCCGGCGCTGATGCGCCGCCCTCGCCCTTCGAGACGCGCCCTTGGCGCTCCTCAGGATGAGGGAAGCTAGTCCTGCGAAACACTCCCCGCATCAAACGGATCATCCCTTATCGCTCATTCGCTCGTCATTGCCGGGCGTGTCCAGGCAATCTATGTGGACAACTGCGGCAGCCCAAAGTCCTGTTAACCCTTTGTTAACTATATATCTTAACTTCGCCTTAATTTATCCGTCTTGGCACCATTTTCGCACGGTACCCATAATCCAAACACTCGTGCCGACCGAACACAGAAGCAAACGAAAACACAATCAAAAGGCGCTGCAGGGGTGGCGGCGCGGGCTGGGGTAAAATGACGTTAAACACACAAGCAAAAGCCTACCGGCTTTCCAAAACCGCACGCAACGAAATGCGCAGCCAGATGAGCATTTTGGCCACGGCCACTTTGATTGCCATTGCGGTCGTCGGCCTGCTGGCCGTGGTGGCTTTGCCGCTACCCTTGGCTTAAGGGCAGCGCGCTTTGTTCAGTGCAGGCTGCTCTCTCAAGGCCTGCCCACTTGACGATTGAACCGAACCGGCGCACCTCCTCTCCATGAAAAAAACACTGAAAGCGCTCACCCTCTTGATCGCAGTGGGCGCAGTTGCATTTGGGGCGGCGGCCATGTTCGGCTTTGAAAAAATATGGCGTATGGGAGGACCTGCCGACTTGGGGCCTGTTGTTTGGGAGGGGCTGTCCAAGGGCCCGAAACCAAACCAAGGTCTTGTCTGCCCCAAAGGCCTCTGCAAACAAGCTGATATGGACATGGAAAGCCCGGTCTATGCCGTGGATGCGGCGAGGCTGAAAGACGCGATCTTGAAAACCGCCAGCGCGGAACCGGGCATCGTACGGGTGGATGGGGAAACCAACGAAAACGAGTTGCGTTTCGTCACTTACTCGCCCCTCATGCGTTTTCCAGACACGACCCGCGTCCGCATCATCCCGATCGATGAGACATCATCGACTTTGGCAATGTATGCACAGGCGCAAGTCGGCCAAACCGATTTCGGCGCAAATCTGGCCCGCCTCAAACGTTGGTTGAGGAAGCTGAAACCTCTTGAGGCAAACGCGGACTGAAACGCGGCGCAACACTATTGCGGCAGTGTCACTCTCACCATCAGCCCGCCCAAGTCGCTTTCGCCAAGGGCGATATTACCGCCATGGGTGTGGGCAATATCCAATGCGATGGACAGGCCCAACCCGATCCCGCTTTCGTCTTGATTGCGCGCTTCGTCCAGTCGCACAAACGGCTTAAACACATCCTCACGTTGCTTGGCAGGAATACCGGGCCCGTCGTCATGAACCTCTATCGTAAGGTGCTTTCTGCGTCGGCGGGAGCGCACCTCCACGCGGTGCGCATAGCGCACGCCGTTTGAGACGAGGTTCGATACCAAACGGCCAAACGCGACCGGCCGCACATTGGCCTCACCGTCGCCATCGTGGCTCATCTTAACCGACTTGCCATGCAGCGCCGCCTGGGAGGTAATCCGTTCCAGCGTGTGCGGGACGGAGATCGCGCTGGCAGCCTCTCCCGTATCCCCTCGCGCGAAATCGAGATAGCCCTGCAACATGTCCTGCATATCGTCCACATCGCGGGTCAAGTCTTTGAGGTCATTAGCCGTAGGCTTCATTGCCAATTGCAAGCGGAAGCGCGTCAGCACCGTGCGCAAGTCATGGCTCACACCGGCGAGCATGGCCGTGCGTTGGTCTAGCGCCCGTTCGATCCGGTTTCGCATTTCCAAAAATGCCACGGTTGCCCGCCGCACTTCCGCGGCACCACGGGGCTCCAAAACATCTTCGCCACCTTGCCCTTTACCGAACCGCTCCGCCGCCTCGGCCAGCGTTTGTATGGGACGGATCTGATTGCGCAAAAACAGAACCGCAATCAGGATTAAGACGGCAGCCGTCGCCACCATCCAGATCATAAAAATATGCGTGTTCGACGCATAAGCTTGGCTGCGCCTTACGAACACTCGCATCACCTGCTCTTCCAGCTTGATGCGAATTTCCAGCAGGTCAGAATTGCCCACCGTATCGATCCAAAACGGCTTGCCAACATTGGTCGTGAGCTGCGCCGACAAGGCCGTATCCAAGATCGAGAAAAACGGTTTGGGTGCAGGTGGCGGCAAGTCCGCATCGGGCAATAAACGCACTTGCAGGCCAAAGCGCTCCGAGGCAATCCGGCTGATCGTCTCAAACTCCGGGTCCTGCGGGTAGGTTTCGATGACATCCACCAAGCCCGATATATCGCGAACAACGGCTGCCGAAAGGCGGGTGGTCACAGACTGCCAATGGCGTTCCATAAAGACGGTGGCCACCACGGTTTGCAGCAGGATCATCGGCGCAACGATGATAATCAAAGAGCGGCCAAACAGCCCCGTAGGCATCATGCCCGCAAGCGTTCGATTGACACGCCACAAAAGGCGGCGCCGCCCCCTACTCAGTCCCGACCGGGGTGTGTCTTTGCGGCTGGTTTCAAGCCTGCTTGAGCTGTCGGTAGCCGCCGCAGCGTCATCCATAAATCCCTGATCAGCCAAGCGAGCCCCAACGCGGTTGTGCCAACCGCAAACGCGATCCGGCTATTCGATGTGAAGCCGGTAGCCTATGCCGCGCACCGTTTGGAGCCAAGTGGGGGCAGCAGGATCTTTCTCGATCTTGCGCCGCAGCCGGTTTATCTGCACGTCCACCGTCCGCTCGTTGGCAGATGCATCCGGCCCGCACAACTCGTGACGCGGCACAACCTCGCCAGCATTGAGCGCAAACAGGTTCATGATGTCCCGTTCCCGTTCCGTCAAACGCACAATCTCCCCGTCGCGCTTCAACTCTCGGGAGACAACAGAGTAGGTATAGGGTCCAAACAGCACCTTCTCCACATTCACGCTTTCTTCGACATAGGTCCGGCGCAGAATGCTGTTGATGCGCAGCAAAAGCTCGCGCGGGTCAAACGGTTTGCCCAGATAGTCGTCGGCGCCAGCTTCAAGACCGGTGATGCGGGCCTCCGTTTCTCCAAGTGCCGTGAGCATCAATACGGGGACATTCAGGTCTTGGCGAATACGACGGGTAAAGTCTGTGCCCCGTTCGCCGGGCATCATCACGTCGACAATGAGCAGATCAAAGGAGAGACCGCTCATTTTGCGGGTGGCTTCGGAAGCGCTGGCCGCAGTCGTTATACGAAAACCCTGCTCCACCAAGAACCTGGACAACAAATCGCGAATGCGATTGTCATCGTCGATGACCAACACATGATAAGCGTTGTCGTCAAACCGGTCCGCGGGCACTGGCGAGCCCTCGTCCGCCGTGTCTATCGTGTGGGTGTCCATGGCATTCACCATCCTTATGTCCAGTGCCGCTAGGGCTTCACGCAACGCACACTAGCTGTCTTGCGACAGCGTTAAGCCCTCCACCAGCGCCCGTTCCTCCGGCTCGATAAGGCCAAATAAAAACGCTTCAATCATTGCGCGGTCTTGGCCTTCAATGCCTTCTAGCGATGCCCGCAAGCGGCGAGACTGCCTACGCGTGAGTTCAACGGAAAGATTGCGGCCTTTTTGAGTGGGATAGAGCAAACGCTGTCTGCGATCCTGCGGCCCGGCTTGCTGTACCAGCAGGCCCGCTTCCACAAGCTGGCGCAACACGGGACCAAGGCTTTGTTTCGTGATGCGCAAAATCTCAAGCAGTTCGGCGACAGACAAGCCAGGGTGACGGTTGACGAAGTGTAAGACCCGATGGTGAGCGCGGCCAAACTTGTATTTTTCCAGAAGCTGGTCAGCGTCCCCCACGAAATCGCGGTAGGCAAAGAACATAAGTTCCACCAACCGGAAGTCTAAACCGTCACCACCGATGGGTGCTTCGCGCACCAGCGTCGACGCATTGCCGTCAACGCTTGCGGGACTAGCTCCTGTATCGAGACCTTTGTCACGATCGGCGTCGGAATGCTCAACGGGAGCCTTGAAAGCTTGGGAGGTGGGAGCGGCCATACAATTTCATATACAAAAGACAGACCGGACGCACCACACATCCGTTAAAACACGTGTTTGGCACCCAGAAATTTATGTCAGGCACATTGACATAAATTTCCATCCCATCATAGTGCAGGCGCCGTATGAGGGGTCGGCGCCCGCAGATTCAACACAAGTTCAATTCAAGTTCACTGAAAGCGCCCGCTTCTTGCTGCGAAATTGGAGAGGTGCCGCGCTCTACGGAGGTTAAGACTATGGCAGGCGTTCCTTTCGACCAACTGGATGGAGACATCTGGTACAATGGCGAATTTGTAGGATGGAAGGATGCCCAAGTGCACGTGCTCACCCACGGACTGCACTATGCAAGCTCCGTGTTTGAAGGGGAACGCGCCTATGGCGGTGAAATCTTTGAACTGACCAAACATACCGAGCGTCTCCATAAATCCGCCGAATATCTGGGTTTTGAAATTCCCTATTCCGTAGAAGCAATTGACGAGGCCTGCCGCGAGACCCTGAAGAGGCAGGGATTGCAAAACGCCTATATTCGTCCCGTCGCATGGCGTGGCAGTGAAATGATGGGTGTGTCGGCACAAGCCAACCGCATCAATCTGGCCATCGCAGTTTGGGATTGGCCGTCATATTTCGACCCTGCTGAAAAGATGAAGGGCATCCGTCTCGACATCGCGGAATGGAAACGCCCTGATCCGGCAACCATCCCCTGTAAATCCAAGGCAGCCGGTCTGTACATGATCTGCACCCTCTCCAAGCACGCCGCCGAGGCCAAAGGCTATGCCGACGCGCTTATGTTTGACTACCGTGGCCGCGTGGCGGAATGCACGGGAGCGAATGTTTTCTTCACCAAAGACGGTAAGCTGCATACGCCCACACCCGATTGCTTCTTGGACGGCATTACCCGCCAAACGGTGATTGGGCTGGCTAAAGACAGACAAATCGAAGTCGTGGAGCGGGCCATTATGCCCGAAGAGATGGCCGAGTTTGAAGAATGCTTCATCACCGGTTCTGCTGCAGAAGTGACACCGGTATCAGAAATCGGTCCTTACAACTTCGCTCCCGGTCACATCAGCCAGGCGATGATGGACGACTACATGACCGCTGTAACACCGTCTTAATCCAAAAAACCTGTTAACCTTACGGAAGATTCAACCGGCTTCTACCCGGTAACGGTCGTCTTTTGTTTGACACACCGCCTTACCAAAGGGTTAATCGCACATGTCCGCGCGGGGCGGACTTTTATTTTTTGGAGGGAATACACAATGATGGATCTTATTATGCAGTTCGGCGTGCCGATCGTCACCGGTATTATGGGTGGTGGAGCCGTCGGTCCCATGCTTAAAAGTGCGGCCATGGGCCTGTTGCCCAAGCTCTTGGCTGGCGGTGTTGGCGGCTTGGGCGGTGCAGCAGCACTGGCTGGTCCTCTGGCAGGCATGATTGGTGGCGCAGCCACGGGCGACGCGGCCGGCGGCTTTGATCTTGGATCGCTGGTGGGCGGTGCTGTTGGCGGCGGGGCCGGTGGCGCCGTGCTGACCGGCATCGTGGGCACAGTCATGGGCGCCATGAACAAGTCATAAGTCCTAGCAGCCCAGCGCTGCTTGGACGGATGTTGAGACGGGCGATCTTCACGGTCGCCCGTTTTTTTATCTCTAGAGCGGTTCACAATTTGATTGAACCGCTCGGTTGCGAAGAGCAACCCGGCGCTTATGCGCCGCCCCTCCCCCACCTAGGGTCGCGAAGGCCTCTTGAGGCCGACTGCGTGAGCGCCACAACTGGATCAATTCTATCAAAGATAGAAATGATCTAACCACCCGCTCAAGCAGGCCCCAACCACGGTCACGTTCAAACGGAGAAGCCGCCATGTCCAAACTCAATATCGGCATCATCCCGGTCACGGATTTTCAACAGAACTGCACTCTGTTGTGGGACGACGAGACGATGACGGGTGTCGTCGTGGACCCCGGTGGCGAGATCGACAAAATCCAGGCGGCCATCGAACAGGTCGGCATTAAAATCGAAGCCATCTGGCTCACGCATGGACACATCGACCACGCGGCTGGCGCAATGGATTTGAAGGATGCGTTGGGCGTAGACATCATAGGCCCCCACAAAGACGATGCGTCTTTGCTGAGCGGTCTTGAACAACAGGCTCAAATGTTTGGTCTTTCAGGAAAAGTGCGCAATTGCGTGCCGGACCGTTGGCTTGATGAGGGTGAAACGCTCTCCATCGCCGGACACATGTTTGAAGTGTTCCATTGCCCCGGCCACGCCCCGGGCCACGTCGTGTTTTACAACGCGAAAGATCACTTCGCCCATGTTGGTGATGTGTTGTTCTCAGGCTCTATCGGACGCACGGACTTGCCGGGCGGTGACCACGACACCCTCATCGCCTCGATTAAAAACAAGCTTATGATGTGGCCAGACGATGTGAACTTCATCTGCGGCCACGGGCCGGACAGTTCTATCGGCAAAGAGCGCGCCACCAATCCCTTCTTGCAATAAGCCAATCCAAATTGCTTGGACCCGGGTGCAGTAACCGCAATCTGCATTAAAAAAGACCGGAGAAAACAGCTGTCTCTCCGGCCTCGGTGTTACGCAGTCAGTTCGGTCTACTGAACAGCCTTTTCGATCTCGGCTTCCAGCAGCGCGTATTCGCGACACTCGGTGCCACAGCGCATTGCAATCTCTTTGAGTTGCGCGCGGGCCTTATCAACTTGGCCAAGCTGCAAATACGCTTCGCCCATATACTCGCGAACAAGGGTGTAGTTCGGATCGATGGCGAGGGCGGCCTGATAATAGGTCAGCGCCTCTTCGACGCGGCCAAGCTTGCGCGTTGCAAAGCCCCTGTAGTTGAGAATGCGCGGTGCGGATTGATCCGCTGCCAGATCGAGCATGGTCAGAGCTTCATCGTACCGACGCTCAAAAGCCAATTCACGGGCGGTCTGGAACAAATCTTCGTCGCTCAGGTTGGACGACTTTTTGGCCGCTTTGCACTTCCTTGAACTGCGGTCCCATGCAAACCCTTTTTTGCACTTTGGTGTGGTCACCGTTGTGCCACCATCGCTGGCGGCCAAGGTCGGTACCGTTGCAACTGGGGTGAGCAGCAAGGCCAGTCCCAATGCCGGTGCAACGAGAGCGGGTGCGAAAGAGCGGGCGCTTAGCGTCATGAGGATCTCCAAAAAATTCCAAATTGAGACAGCCGTTGGGCCATCGTGTGTAAAGCGAAAAACCAAGTGCAACAAGGCCATCAAACAGCACTGATGTGTGTTACAGATACGGTTATCACCTGCACAATGGTTTCAGTGTGTCATTGCGCACATTTTCCTTCCCAGGCCGCAGCATGGCGGCACGCGAAGGTCTGTATGATGAATAACACTATTCTATGCCCGGCGATGCACAAACCTGATCACGTTTGATAAAGCAGCGCGAAAGCGACGCCCTATTGCTCGCAAACATAAGCGGCGTTCGACGCCAGACCCAAACTCAAAACCAAGATCAAAAACACGATGCCACGCACCACCGCCAATCTCCTTTTGCTTTTGGCCGGTTTGGCATGGGGAGGCGGCTTCATTGCCCAATCCACCGCGATGGACTCCATCGGCCCGTTTTTGTTCTTGGGACTTCGGTTCTGCCTGGCATCATTCGCGCTTATCCCGTTTGTGATCTGGGAAGCGCGGCGCAGCGATGCAAAACCTCTTTCTCCAGTGCACATGCGTTCGCTGGTTGTGGCGGGTATCGTGTTCTTTGCAGCAATGGCGCTCCAGCAAGTGGGCATATTGGCCACGACCGTCACTAATGCGGGCATGTTGACGGGGCTGTATGTTGTGCTGGTGCCAATCATCGCTTGGGCTCTTTTGGGGCAGCGCCAACCTTGGATCATCTGGCCAAGCGCAGCGACAGCACTGGTCGGCATTTGGTTTATCGGCGGAGGAGGTCTGGATCGGCTCACTTGGGGTGACTGGGTCATGGTTGGTGCAGCCGTGCTGGCAGCGTTTCATGTGCTCGCGGTGGGCCACGCAGCCCAGACCAGCGGGCGGCCCATGGCCTTGGCCGCGGCGCAATTTCTGACCTGTGGCTTTGCCGGATTGATCGGCTTCGGGCTTTGCCAAGGGTTTGGCGTCCAGTTTGAACCGCAGCCGTCGCTTAAGTTGATTGCAGCTGCCGCGCCGGAAATTTTCTACGCAGGCCTGATTGCCGGAGCCCTCGCCTTCACTCTCATGGCCTTTTGCCAGCAGTTTACGAACTCTGCTGATGCCGGAATTCTACTCTCTTCCGAAGCTTTGTTTGCAGCGCTGGGAGGCGCGCTGATTTTGGGAGAGCGTCTCGACATACTGGGCTATGTTGGGTGTGCGATGCTCTTCGCAGCCATTTTACTGGTTTCAATGGCTGGTGCAGACGAAGTCAGACCAGAAGCCGAAATCAAAAAAAACGCGCACACCCCTTGATTGCGCGGCGTTTTGTCGCGCATAACAGTGCCGTTCGGGCCGCTGCCCGGAGACTGGAATTAGAGCCGCCGGAACCGAGGACGAACCGGCTCGTCAATCGAGAAGACTTTTGATCGCCTGCGGTGAAATGCCAGGCTGAGTCAAATGCGTGATGCCCCGCTTCCCGATGGCAACGAACCAATGCGCATCACTTCCTTTCCCCGACGCCACCGCCGAACCAAACAAACCAAGCCGATGGCATCCGGGAGGAACTTGGAAGTGAGCATGCAAGGAACAGTAAAATTTTTTAACGCTGATAAAGGCTATGGCTTCATCACGCCTGATGATGATGCGACCGATATTTTTGTCCATATTTCGGCCGTGGAACGATCTGGCATGACAACATTGCAAGAAGGCCAAAAGATCGAATTTGACGTGGAGCCCGACAAAAAGGGCAAAGGTCCAAAAGCGATCGATCTCAAAATCCTATAAGCCTTTTTTCTGTTGTTTTGCGCAGTGCGCTCAAGCGCCGTTGAACGCCTTAAGGGCGGCGCGGGCAACCTCGCCTCCCCACTCCTGCACAAAATGGCCCGCCTCCGGTAACACCATCGGCTCGGGACAATTGCGTATGATCCCGCGCATGGCCTGCATTGTGTCCAGTCCCAGAACCGGGTCTGCGCCACCAACCGCCATGTAGCTTTTCCCGCCCCAACGCTCGCGCCAAAATTCAATAGCCGTTTTGCTGGTCTCAATACCTTCCATACCCGGCTCAACCATCACCATCTCGGGGAAACGCCGAACACCGGCTTTGTAGCGGATATCGGGATAGGGCGCGTTGTAAGCGGCGATTTCCGCATCACCGATGACCGGCGTGCCACGGGCGATCAATTTCCCCACATCCATATCCGGTTGACTGGCCGCATAAGCCTTCCAGGCCAAGAAGCCGGCACCCGGCGTTTTACCCACCGCAAGAGCGGTGTTCATGATCAAAAGGCGGGCAAAGCGCTCCGGCATGTCTTGCGGCAAGGTCAGCCCAAGCAGACCACCCCAATCCTGCACCACCAGCGTTATCGAAGTCAGGTCCAACGCTTCCACAAACCGCAACATCATGGTGCGGTGAAAGTGAAACCCGTAAACATCATCATTCACCGGCTTGTCTGACCGGCCGAAACCCAACCAATCAGGTGCAATTACGCGATGGCCCGCCTCGACAAAAACGGGGATCATCTTGCGATACAGATAAGCCCATGTGGGCTCGCCATGGAGGCACAGGATGGTGTGTCCAACATCCTTCAAGCCAGCATCCTTAGGCCCAACGTCCACGTAATGAACGCGCAAACCCTCATAACCGGGCAGATCATCAATGTAATTAGGTGGGTAATTCCAATCGGGCAGATCGGCAAAGCGCTCATCCGGCGTGCGCAAGGCGTCTATCGTTGCGTGAGATGGAGAGCTTTTAGCCGTCATGATCGATACCGCAGTTACATGAGCTTTTCACCATTGGGCACGGTTTTATCGACCGCTGCAAGAACGATGTCACCGTTGGCATCCGCAAAGCCCAGCGTCAAAACCTCAGACATGAACGGGCCAATCTGGCGGGGTGGAAAATTGGTGACAGCCATGACCTGTCGCCCAACCAACGCATCCGGCTGGTAGTGCACGGTGATCTGCGCGGAAGACTTTTTCTCACCAATCTCCGAACCAAAATCGATCACAAGTTTGATGGCCGGCTTGCGCGCTTCCGGAAACGGTTCGGCTTTCACCACCGTGCCGACACGGATATCGACAGCCATAAATTCATCAAACGTAATCGTCTCGCTCATGCGGCTCTACCTTCTAGCCAGCCAGTTCTTTGGACCGTTTGGCGGCCGCCGCAACAGCCTGTTTCATCAACGGCCCCAGTCCATCATCGGCCATCAAAACTTCAAGCGCCGCTTGGGTGGTTCCGTTGGGCGAGGTTACATTGGCGCGTAATGTGGCGGCGTCATCGTGAGACTGTTTGAGCAAATTGCCGGCGCCCGCCACCGTCGCCACTGCCAGTTGGGAGGCCAAGGCGGCGGGAAGGCCCGCCGCCTCACCCGCCGCCGCCAGCGCCTCCGCCAGATAAAACACGTAAGCAGGCCCGCTGCCGCTCACCCCGGTGACAGCATCAATCAAGGCCTCATCCTCAACCCACGCCACCTCGCCAATCGCTTCCAAGAGACCGGTCACGGTATCACGCTGCTGAGGGGTAACGCCTTCATTGGCCACGCACACGGATATGGCTTGCCCAATCAGAGCTGGCGTGTTGGGCATCACACGGATAATGCGCGAGGCTTTACCCGCGAAGGCCGCTTCCAACTGCGCAATCAAAGTGCCCGCTGCAACAGAGGCCAGGACTGTCTCAGAGCCAATCAACGGCTCAAGGCCCTTCAAGACTGTTTCGATAATCTGTGGCTTCACCGCCACCAGAACAAAATCCACCACGCCAACGTGAGCCGCGTCGGTTACGTGGCGCACGTTGTAGGTCGCCAGCAAATCGACCATCGCAGACGGTGGTGACGGGTCAAGCACAGTGATCAGGGCGGGATCGGTGCCAGCCTCCAGCCAGCCCCGCAGCATGGCGCCGCCCATGTTGCCCGCGCCCACAAGGCACAGCGTCATGGGTTTGTCAGCACGGTCCGAATGACCAGACATCGCTTCTACGCCTCACCCACGGTATCAAACAACACACTGTCCAAAGCGACGCTGGCGGGCTTGTCCGTCCAGACCACAAATTGGAATGCTTGGTAGTACCGCTCACAACTGGTGAGCGCGCTTTCGAGCAGGCACTCGATCTGCGCTTCATTGGGTTCTGCGCCACCGGACAGCGGCATGGCGTGACGAAACATGACAGACCCGTCCTGCACCCATAAATCAAAGTGCCCAAACAGCATCTGCTCATTGACCAAAGACAACAGCCGCATGATCTCCACCAACCGCGCATCCGGCACTTTCATGTCGAAGGCACAGGCTATGTGCAGGGCTTCAAAGTCTTCCATCCAGGAGAAAGAGACATTGTAGTCCGTCCAGATTCCCTTCACGAGAATCGAGATTTCGTCCTCAGCCGGACGTTCAAAAACCCATTTGTTGATGTCTGCAAAATACTCGATTGCATCGACGGGATGGCTACCACGTTCAAAAGCAACATCAGTCAGCGCCATGACGGACTTCTCCCCGGTTGGCATAAATGGCTCAGCGGCACACAACAGGCAGGCTGTCCCGCACACACGCAGTCGAAACGGCTTTTCGAAAACCGGCAAAAGACGCGAGACAAGCCAGCTAGGCAAACGCGAATCAATCAACAATTTCAGAATATAACGACGGCTGGGTTGGCAAAGCCCCGCATGGCCCTCCATCCCCCGCGAAGGTTTGGGGACAGTTGAATCAGCCTCTTGGCAAGTCCGATCAAGTGATTCAATTGACTCGGGATTCGGCACGTCATCCACAGCTGTGCACAGCGGAAAAAAAGTTTTGCTTGAGCTGCGCAAAACCTGCTGACGAGCACGATAACGTCGGCCCAATCTGCGCACCTAAGCCAAGACGGCATAAAAAATCGGCCCGCAGACCGCGTCATCACACCGGCATTGGGCTGACGTTTAGCTCTTCTTGGCAGCAGACGGCTTCGGCGATCCCAAATCCGCAACAGCGGCTTTCAACGCTTCCAGCTCTGTCCGCAGCGTTTCATTTTCCAAACGGGCTTTGGCCGCCATCTCTTTGACCGCTTCAAATTCGTCGCGCTGCACAAGGTCCATCTGGCCGATCAAACGTTCGCCTTGCGACTTGATCACTGTTTCGACTTCGCGCCGCGCACCCTGTGCCATGCCGGCAGCGTCGGTCACCAGTTTGGCAAACTCGTCAAACAGCCGATTTGGCCCCTGCGGTCCACCACCAAAGCCGCCAGCCCCGCCGCCGCCTGACATTCCATCATTCGTGCCACTGTTCATGCTTTCCAACTCCTTTGGCGATCCCGTCTTGGCTCAGAGATAGGCACGACGTGCGGTCTTGGCAACATCGCAGCCTGTCCCCGCCATCGAGGGCTCTAAAAAAAGGCAAAGGGCCGCAGCGCCGACACTAAAAGCGAATTAACTGGATTGAGGCACAGTCGTGTGCAGACTGTGCTGGGGCGCTCTCCTCGCCCACCCGTCCCGGAAATCTACCATGCGTGCTTACCGCCTCTCCATTGCCATCATCGCCAGTATGCTCAGTGTCGGCCTTGGGTCAGCGAGCACACTGGCATCCGAGCGGTCTTTTGGCCTCAAAGTCGGCGGAGGCGTCTTTTTTGGACCCAAATATCAGGGGTCTTCGGAATACCGCGTCCTCCCGGTTCCTCTCATCATGCCGCATTTTTCCGGTGAGCCCGGCGAGTTTCGACGCCGCGTGACCGTCCGTGGCTTGGACGACATCCGCTTTGATCTGCTGGACAATGGCCGCTTCGAGTTGGGCCCTGTGGTCGGCTACACCTTTGGCCGCGATGAGGATGACGCCAATATTCTGGATGGACTGGGCGACGTCGATGGTGGCCTGCTGCTGGGCGGCTATGTCGCCTACGATCTCGACTGGTTCAAAATCGACGTGGCGGCCAAAACGCAAGTCACAGGCGACGAGAGCGGTTATGAAATCACCTTAGGCGCGCAAAACGATTACGTCGTTTCAGACACCATCACCCTGACAGCGCGCGTTGGCACAACCTTTGCCGACGACACCTATATGAGCACAAATTTTGGCATCACCGCCGCTCAGTCCCTCGCTTCCACCGCCAACCTGGCTGAATACGATGCCGGTGCAGGAATTAAAGACGTGCACGTGGAACTCGGCACCGACATCGCCTTGACCGAAAACTGGGACCTCAACCTCCGCGCCCGCTACGGCCGCCTCTTGGGCGATGCAGCCGACAGCCCCGTGGTGGAAAGCGAAGACCAACTCTCCGGCGGCCTGCGGTTGGTGTATAAGCTGAATTGGTAGGGCTTTTGGCGGGGGTGACATAGCGAATGGTGCCTCGCTATTTGCCTCAACACTATGAGACCTTTGAAAAGCAGCTTTCAGCATTGCGGCGGCAGGTCTTAGTCGCAAAATCGAAGGTTTTTGCAACGATTTTTCGCACCCTGCTATTTCAACGGCTTAGGTGTCGCAAAATCTTGTCGCAAAATGATAGGTCAAATTCCGCTCCGAGCCCAACCTTGCCGTTCGTTCTAGGTTTGCGGATTGTTAGAATGGGTCAGAAACCGGCCGTTCTCAGCCAATAGTCAGCTCGCAACGCACCAGACCTAAGGGCTCGCTGTCGAGCATCTCTCAGGGTAAGCTAGGTTTGTTCGCGAAATCTCTCAAAAAAGAGTTCAGCAAATCTGCGCGTTGCTGCAGACCGATACGGCGTGGGTGGAAAAACCGCGGAGACCGTCCCGGACGGCAAGGAAAAATCGGGCAATATATCGAGAAGCTGCCCTGTGAGTAGCGCATCGGTTACCGCGAAATCCGGCATATTTGCGATGCCACCTCCAGCCTTGACCACCGACAAAACCGCTTGTGTGGTATCGCCACTCACAGACGGTTGAAAAGCCATATCGCGGCTCTGGCCACCCTTGTCTGTAAAGGTCAATCTGGAGGGCGTCCTCAATGCTCTATTCTCGATGAATGGAAGGCGTGCAAGATCGTCAAGTGTTTGCGGCGCGCCAAAAATCTCGACAATTGAAGGAGCTGCGACAACAATCTGCGAGAAGTCCGTCAATTTCCGCGCGGTATTCGCTGAGTCCTCCAACCAACCCACGCGAAACGCGATATCAAATCGCGCCTCCACAGGGTCGAATCTAGTGTCGCTTAGTGTCAGATCAATCTTGAGGGCGGGATACAGCAAGCTGAACTCTGCAATTGCAGGGGCAACATATCCAACGCCAAACTCAAGCGGTGCCGTTACACGCAGCTCTCCCGACGGCTCATCCCGACCTTTCCGCACCCGTTGAAAGGCATCTTTAGCTTGGGCCACCGCAGAACGCGCGGCTTCATAGAAAGTCTCTCCCGTCTCAGTCAAATTGAAGTGCCGGGAGTTTCTAAGAACCAGCGTCGACCCAAGTTCATCCTCCAAGAGCTGGAGCTGTTTACTCACAACCGCCTTAGAGACCCGCAAGCGCGAAGCCGCCGCCGTGATCGTGCCTTCCTCCGCAATCGCAACAAAGTAGGCAAGCCGGTTAAGGTTGTCTGACATATCGGCCGTCCGTGTTTCTGAAGGACACTACGCTGGAAGATCGGCAATGTCAGCTTTTAGTTGACTTTGATTACATGAAGTTTGTCTTTAGGTGACAGACGCCTTCTCCTAAATTCATTCCAGCAGACGAATTGAGGAAAAGGCCAAAACGATGGCACGGCGTTTCACCTATATCTACGATACCTATTGCGGTTGGTGCCGTGGCGCACACCCCACAATTGCAGCACTTATCAAGAGTGGCGCTCATTTGGAGATGCTTCACGTCCACCTCTTTCAAGGCGCAAACGCCCATCGGATGGCGGATGGTTTTGGCAAGGTAGCGCTCGCCCATGACACACGTGTTGCCGGGCTTTCAGGACAAGACTTTGATCAGCGCTACATCAATCAAGTGCTTCAATCATCCACCGAAGTCCTGGATTCAACGTTTACGGCGTGGGCTGCCGCTGCGGTGCACAACCAAGGTGCTGAGGCAGAAATCAAACTTGCGCACGATCTACAAAACCAACGTTACCTTGAAGGTGTCTCTGCCCAAAACCGCGGAGCTGTTGAAGCTGCAATTGCACGGTTAGGCGTGACCGCTGCCCTTGAAGAAGGCGCGGAAGCTGCTGCTCAAATCTCAGCACGGGCCAGAGAGATGCTGGCACATCTCAACTTGAACGGCGTACCGCAATTGATCGTCGAAGATAACGGACGGTGCAGCGCTCTTTCCATTGCTGATTTCTACAAAACCCCCACCGCTGTGACCGCTTTGGCCAGCTAAATTACTCACTCGCTACGGAGACCGTATCATGAAGAAAATTCTTGACCTCTACGCGTCGTTTCGGCGCCTGACAGTACCGACCCAAGTCTGGATGATGCTTTTTCTCGCGCCAGCAAATTTCCTCTCGCTTGCGCTTGTGGATGGCCCACTCAGTTTCATCATACCGCTCCTGTCAATGCTTGGGTTCATCCCCAACCTTGGCATCGCTTGGGCGCAAAACGGATTTTC
>JBCDKS010000008.1:0-161438 GCA_038746275.1 Pseudomonadota bacterium
AGCGTCGAGCACAGACACCGTGGACCCGTCTAAACGGTCACCGGCAGACCGTCCGTTTTTGATCTCAACACGGGTGATGTCCATCCCACCCCCCAGATCAAGGCGGATGAACTCGTCCGGCCCGTACAAGGCCAGCGCAGCTGTGCTCGCCTTATTGTCCAAAACAAGATCACCATCGTAACTGCCGTAAGTCGAACTCATGCTCACAGACATCGCGTCAGGATACAGATCCGTCAGATTGACAACGGGCCCGGTCGGGATGGTCATATCGTCAACGAACGTTTCTGAAACCAAGACACCGTTTTCATCATATGTTCGGATGCGTTCAGACCAAGTCTCCACTTCGGCGACATCATAGTCCGTGATGGTGGACGTGCCGTCATCAAACCAGCGGGTTTCTGACGTCTTTTGATCGCTCGTGTTGTAATACTCAAGCACCTCACGCCAAAGCGCATTGCCCGTGTCGAGCAGTTGGAGCGCCGCCTGCTCGAAGCCGTAAAGCGTGAGATCAATGCTGGTCTTAACAGCTTCAAAAAGCAGCGTGTCAAAGCCATGCCCACCATCGACCCCGCCCCCGGCCCAGTCATCCGCAGCGTCGTAAACGATTGTGTCATCGCCCAGGCCGCCGAGCAGAGTGTCTTGATCAGCGCCACCATCCAGCCAATCAGCACCTTCGCCGCCGTCCAGAGAATCATCACCCAATCCGCCGAGCAAAACGTCGCTGCCATTGAACCCAAGCAATGTATCTTCGCCGTCCAAGCCTTCCAGGCGGTTGGTAACATCGTTGCCGCGCAGCCGGTCATCGCCGGAACCACCAATGGCGTTTTCAAAGGTCACGCCTTTGGCAATTGAAAAATTGTAAGTCAGCCCGCCAAAGGAAGAAAAGGCCTCCTCGCGCAGATCGATATCTGCGTTTGAATCGAATCCGGAGACATCCAATGTATCAATGCCACCGGCATCCCATACCGCGCCAATAATGGAATCGAACCGATTATCCAAAGTCCACGTGAAATCGCCGGTATTGGAATTAAAGCCGTAGACCGTATCGCCGGTCCGGGTGGTCGTATTCGCACCATAGAGAAATTGCAGCGCGGCAATATCGTGTAACAGAAGGTTTGTTGCCGCTCCGCCGACACCGACCCAATTGTTTTGGTCGTCTCGCACCCATTCAAAGTGATCGGCACCCGTATTGGATGCGGACCAGTAGCTCATCACCGTGAACTGCTCGCTGTCTTCGAAATACTCCGCTTGATCAGCATAATTCGTGGCACCCGAGCCATTATACGCACCGGGGTGATTGAAGCCTAAAGCATGCATAATCTCATGCATGGCCAGAGAAAGACCAAAATCGCCCTCTTCGGTGTAGCCTGCCGTCGCCCCAATGCGCGCATAACCGCTGAAATACTCGTTCGCCTCCGGCGCGTTGTTGAGGAAATAGCTGCCGCCACCCACGCCACCACCATAGTTCGGAATGGATTCAATGGTGAGTTCACCGGCATCGCTATAGGCTTGTGACCCCGTCGTGCCAGAACCAATTCGGGTCATAGTGATATCGGCAACCTCGGTGATCGCTTTGATCGCCTGTTCGGAAAACAAAATCTGGTCTGACGTGAGTTGGGTGAGCCCTGACGGCGGATTGGCGGAATAAGAGTATGTAACCGTACCGGCAGTACCCAGCGCGTTGCTGCCGCCATCGTTCCATTTGTTGTGTTCTACACCGGGGCCATCCTGCCAATCACTGATCTGTTGAGCCGCTTGCGACCAAGTAAAACTTGGTTTGTTGAGCGCATTGTTGGCCGCTTCGATTTCCTGTGCGGTGGCATCCGAGCTCACATCATCTGCGGGCCGCTCTTCCGTGCAGGTGAAGTTAAATGATTTTGAAGCTGCGCAAATCTGGCACATGAAACAATCCGCCCTTGGAGAAGCATGCTGAAGGTCAACCCAACAAAACTGTCATTAAGGCTTAGCGCAGCTTAATTGAGGCCGCCTCACCAGTTTGTATCAAACTGTGTGTCCGCCGGTAACCACGCGTTAAGCAGCCGCTTCTGAAACGGCACTCCAGCATCAGCGGGAACGCGATGCGGCGGTCAAAACATCACGCAAGACAGTGCACATATGGTCCAAATCTTCGTCAGTCAAAGACGGGTCGGTCCGCAACATAACGCTGGTCTTTCCCAATTCCCGCGCAACCGGACGGGGTGAAGACGGATAGTGCGGTCCAAGACGGAACGCATCTTCTTCATAGATTTCCGAGCAAGTGCCTTGCTGGCAAGTTACTCCTGCACCCGCGATTTCTTCAACAATACGATCACGGGTCCAACCCTGCTCAAGACGTTCCGGCTGAACGAAAAAGTGGTAGCGATAATAGGCGTGGGCGCAGCCGGAGGATGCTGTGCAGTCCCCCGAACAGGAAGCGCATGGAAGCCCATACAGCCGAATGCACCCTTCGCCACTTCGAGCGCCACCACCCCAAACCTCATCTGCAAACGGTTGCAAACCACGCGCCAAACGTTCGCCGTTTTGGGTGCGGGCTGCGTGCCAGTCGTCCATACGCTTGAGTTGGATACGGCCAATGACAGCCTGCATTTCCAGCATGCGCCAGTTCGTGCCGATGGTGGTATGGATAAACCGATGCCCCGGCGGATGGTCCGTCCGCTTAATGGCTTCCAGGTCCTTGCCGTGATCCTTAAACGACCACATACGACGCCAAAGGTCCTGATCATTGGTGGTGACCATGCCACCTTCGCCGCCGGTGGTCATGATTTTGTCCTGGCAAAACGACCAAGCCGCCACCGCGCCAAAAGAACCGACAGGCTTGCCCTTATAACGGGCTCCATGGGCTTGGGCGCAGTCCTCGATAATTTCAAAACCATGCTTTTTCGACAAGGCCACGATCGGGTCCATGTCGCAGGGATAACCCGCCAGATGAACGAGAATGACCGCTTTGGTGCGTTCCGTAAGAGCCGCTTCAATCGTATCGGCACTCAAATTTCCGCTGCTGCGATCAACGTCAGCAAAAATCGGGTTCGCGCCAGCGTTCACCACACAAGAAGCCGACGCGATAAAACTGCGCGGAGTCACGATCACATCGTCACCAGCGCCGATGCCCAACCCTTTCAAAGCAAGGTCAAGCGCCACCGTACCGTTGGTCAAAGCAACAGCGTGGTCCGCTCCACACCAGTCCGCGAATTCTTTTTCAAAACTGCAAACTTCCTCCCCGGTCCATTGGTTCACCCGATTGGACAACAAAACCCGAGCCACAGCGTCGGCTTCTTCCTGCGTAAATCGGGGCCAGGGTGGAGGAAGGGATGAGCTCATGACGATTGAGGTTTGATTGCGACACTTGTGATGGCGCTAAAGTCTTTTCCAGCGGTTTGCAACGGAGACAAAAAATACAGTCACGTCGGTTGCGGCCTAAGAGCAAAGACTAACTCAGGTAAGGCTCGTCAGGCTCACGCTTGCGAATAACCCGGGCGGGAACACCGTGGCAGACAACTCTGTCACCGACATTTTCGTGCACATAGCTGGCGGCACCCACGACAACATGGTCACCAAGGGAGATACCATGCTTAACCGTAGCACCAATGGAAACGGCAGTGCCTTGGCCTAGCACCACACCACCGCCCATAGTCACGCCGGGCGCAACAGACGCGAAGTTGGCCAACACACTGTCATGATCGATAGATGCGTTAGAATTGACGATACAGTGATCTCCAAGGATCGTGTTGGGCCCAACCAGCGCACCGGCCATCACAACACATCCATCGCCAATCTTAGTGTACATTCCCACGGATACTTCGGCGTGAATAACGGAAGGAAAACAAATCTCGGGCAGCTCTGCCACCAACTCATCACGCACCCTCTGACGCGCAAAGTTATCGCCAATCGCAATCAAGCAGTGCAGGCTGGGTGGTTGAGCGATGAACTCAACGCGGCTGATGACCGGGCGTTCCAATTGGATTTGGCCCGCTTTTTTATCGTCCACAAAACCCACAACATCGAAGCCAGCCGATACGGCCACGTTAGCGCAACTGACGGCATGCCCCCCTGCTCCAATCAGAACCAAAGGGCCTTTCGTACCGCCCGAACTCAAAGACGGTCTCCACGCTGCCAAGAGCTTCTGGCCGCATCAACGGCGCGAATTCCTCCAGTAAAAGCCGGCATGGTCGCCTCGTTCTGTGCCGATATACCGTCTCTCGCGATGACCTTCCACACGGTCATGAACAGAATTTTGATGTCCAGCCACAGCGAGCGGTTGTCGACATACCAGACGTCCAGTTCGAACTTTTCTTCCCAGCTTAGGGCGTTGCGGCCGTTGATTTGGGCCCAACCGGTCACACCGGGGAGCACTTCGTGTCGGCGGGCTTGGGTTTCAGAGTAGAGAGGAAGGTAAGACATCAACAGCGGACGGGGCCCAACAAGGCTCATCTCGCCCCGCAATACGTTCCAAAGTTCAGGCAATTCATCCAGCGAAAGCGCGCGCAAGGTGCGGCCGAACGGTGTCATCCGCTCCGCGTCCGGCAACGGCGTACCGTGCTCGTCGCCCGCATCTCGCATGGTGCGAAATTTGATCATCTCAAAGGGGTGACCGTTCAAGCCAGGACGAACCTGCCGAAACAAAACCGGAGCCCCCAGTTTGAAGCGCACCAACAAACCGACAAAAAGCGCTAACGGCAAGAGCAAGGGCAAAGCGCACACCACCATAACAAGATCGAACAGCCGCTTCACGGTCACTCCCTATGGCGCATCAAACCCCACAAGTGTCGTCTTACAGCGCAAACAAGAACGGAAGCAACCGTGGCTCAAGCGTCGAGGTAAACCCAAAGGACGTCTTATGAAACCACCTGCCGATCCGTACAGCGCCGCCAAGCAACACCATCGCTGAACACCGGTACGGCTCCACCCGCTTCATCTGTACAAAAAGCTTGCGAGCCGGCACCAACAGCGGCGGCGGCGGGCAGTGTTGTCACGGTATAACTCTTGGGTCGGACCGGCCCTTGGAACGACACATAGCCGTCGAGATCAATCTCCATGCGTTTGATCTGGGAGCCCACGAACAGCATAAACGTGTTGCCAAGGTCTGGCGGCAAAGCTTCCGACGTGCCCAAGATGACGTTGCCATCGCCAGTTGCCACACCCTGCCCCGCATTGGCACCGATGAACGTGTTGCGCGCTCCACTTGTGATATCGTCGCCGGATGAGTCCCCGATGAACGTGTTGCGCTGGGCGGTGGACGCACGGTAGCCTGAGGCAAAGCCGATGAAGACGTTACGCCCTGCAGCGGTGCACCCATATCCGGCCACATCGCCAATCGCGACGTTTCGGCTACCGGTCGTGTTATACCGAAGCGCATAAAACCCCATCGCCATGTTGAACGAACCAGTGGTGGTGAAAATCATCGCTTGCGCGCCGATGGCCGCGTTTCTTTGCCCCGTGGTGAGCGACTTTAAAACGCTCGATCCGATCCCCGTGTTGAACCCGCCGGTGAGTGCAAAATTGCCAGCAGTCTCGCCAAAAAACGTATTTGATGAGCCAAAAAAATGGGCGAACGCTTTGCCGTTCACCTTCAGTGTCCCCGTGTTCACGTCGGATGTGTCTGGCAGACTCACACTGCCGGGCGTCGTCAGCGTTCCAGTTGCGGTTGCAAACGTTGGGCCACCGCCCGCCAGCGCAGCGCCAGAACGGAACTGCAGATCACCATCCGCACCCGCAGGATCAGCACCACCGCCTCCGCCGGTCGCAGTAAAAGACGAGTTGGGAAACGTCACCGCTCCGTTTTGCCGGTCCACGACCAACGCATCGTGAAAGGTCGCACCGTCGGGTGATACTTTGATGCGGAAATCATCATCCCCCGCCAGGCCCATTTCAGCGCGGCCTGAATACGCGGTTTGAAACAACAGGCTCGCCGTATGAACGTCCGTCGCCTTGTTGATCTTGGTTTGGTGCCCCTGTCCAGCGTGATCCAAAAGGACAGAGTGGCTGGACACAGCCAAACGGTTGGTAGTGTCTGCAGTTGCGTTCACACCCAGCTCGCTTAGCGAATTCAGAGCAGAACCCACATCCACAGCATCGATCCATGCACTGCCATTCCACACAACATGCTTTTCTTCGTCGGCAAGCCAACACATCCATCCAAGCTGCGGCGGGTAAAAGGCCCAAGCATCATCCTGCCACGCCGCCAATGCATGGTCTTGTTGCGCCCACGCGCCCTCGGCACCAACTGGCACGATATAGCGCTGACCATCGCCTGGCGTTTCTGGCGGTTGGGTGACAGTGCGGGACATCGCAGACACATGCACAAGCGCGTCGAGCCTGCGAATGGCCTCGTTGTGCGTGACATGTTTTTGCGCCTGGGATGGCACAATGTAGGGCAGCTTCAGATTGGGGGTCGTTTCCATCGCGCGCGCGTCCTTGAACAAGCATCAGAGCTGATCAAGGGTGCCGGACCATCACGGTGCCGTGGATAAACTTCGGTGCGGTCGTCCGGCGGCGAAGCGGTTATTTGACCTCGTCACCCGACAAGAAAGCACGCATTTTCGAATTGATGATCTTCATATCGAACCGGCTGAGCGCCAGCGCACGGCTGGCATTCCCCATGGTTTGCAGGTCTTCGGGATGCTCAATGAACCACCGCATCTTGTCTGCCAGCGCATCGGCGTCTTTGACCGGAACCTGAAACCCGTTAACCCCGTCTTCCACCGTTTCGCGACACCCGGTGGCATTGGTGGTGAGTACGGGACGACCGACGGACATGGCTTCCAACACCGTGCGCGGAATACCTTCGTGGTAAGATGGCAGGACGTAAACGGACGTGCGCTGGTAGTAGGGCACGGTCTCGTAGGACTGCCCGTGATAGCTCACCGCATTGGTAGGATCCATGTCGGCTAGGTCTTCGAGCGAGACCCCATCCGGGTTGTCCACGGTCGGCCCCAGCAGATCGAAGCGGGCGTCGGGATAGTCCTGCTTCACCGTCTGTGCCGCTTTGATGTATTCTCCCACGCCTTTAGCATGCAGCAGACGCGCCACGAGCAAAAACGAAATCGGCTCGGTGGGCACCGGTAAATTGGTATAGGCATCACAATCAATGCCAGACCCATCGACGACAGCCGTTTTCCTTTCGGCCACTAAACGGTTGTCCAAAAACACCTGCAGATTATCTTTGTTCTGGAAAACGGCTTTATCCGCGCGCCAAAGGGCAAGCCGATACAGCGCGCCGGCGCATAAGCGTATCAACTTCCCTTTCAATGTGGACGTATTGAACGCAAGACCAAGGCCTGTAACCAGTGCAACAAAACGCGCCGACCGGTTGATCAACAGGCTAAAGCCGGAAAACAGGATCGGCTTGATTGTATAAGCCAGAACGATTTCGGGTCTGAGGCTGCGCACTGTGCGAAAAAATGACAGCAACGCTGCCAGCTCTCGAAACGGGTTCAACCCGGCATTCTTAATCGCAACGGGTACAAATCGAACGCCAAGTGCTTCCACCTTCTGCGTCCATTCATCGTTTTCAAATGGCGCAAGAGCCGTAACCGTGTGGCCGTCTTCAACGAGGCTTTTGATCAACTCGCCGCGAAACAACACCAAAGAAGGCGCGAAACTTGCGACTATGACGATACGAGACATGATCTATCCGCCCAATCGCGCCGGCAACCGACGCTAGACTTTGTAATAAAAGCGGTACCAGTCCACGAAGGCCTTCACCCCCTCTTCCACACCGGTTGGCGGCGTGTAGTTGACCGCTTTTTGAAGCTCCGACACATCGGCAAACGTGTTGGGCACATCCCCCAATTGCATGGGCAGATATTCAATCTCGGCCTTTTTATCCAAAGCGGTCTCAACAGCGGCCACATAATCCATCAGCTTCACAGGCGCATTGTTGCCGATGTTGTAAATCCGGTACGGCGCAGACGATGTGCAGGGGTCGGGGTTTTCCCCGTCCCAGTCCGGATTGGGTGCGGCCGGTTGATCGGCGACCCGCACAACACCTTCCACAATGTCTTCCACGAAAGTGAAATCACGGGTGTGGTTGCCGTAGTTGAACACCGTAATCGGTTTGCCTTCGATGATATTCTTGGTGAACAGAAACAGCGCCATATCCGGGCGACCCCACGGGCCATAGACGGTGAAGAAGCGCAGACCGGTTGTAGGAATACCAAACAAGTGGCTGTAGGAGTGTGCCATCAACTCATTGGCGCGCTTGGTGGCGGCATAAAACTGCAGCGGATGGTCGACACCATTGTGCTCCGAAAATGGCATGTTCTTATTTGCGCCATACACGCTGGACGTGGAAGCATAGGTCAAATGCTCTACCGAATGGTGGCGGCACGCTTCTAGCAGGTTGGTAAACCCAACCACGTTGGATTCCACATATGCATGGGGGTTCTCCAGGCTGTACCGAACGCCCGCCTGCGCTGCCAGATTGATCACCCTGCTCGGCTTATGCGCTGCAAAACACGCGTTCAGCGCATCCCCATTGGCGATGTTTTCGCGAAGCAGTGTGAACTCGACGTCCAGCTCTTTTGATAATGCGTGCAGGTTGGCAAGCCGTGCTTCTTTCAAGTCAACATCATAATAGTCGTTGACGATATCGATGCCGACAACGGGCGTACCGCGTTTCAACAATTTCAAAGTGGTGTGATAACCAATGAATCCGGCAACGCCGGTAACCAGAAATTTCATGTAAAATTCTCGCAGATCAACATGGGCGGCAAAAGACCTGCGCAACCATATGCGCGCGCGGGACTGTCCGCGTATTTCACCGGCCTGGGCGTGTTGGTGATACGGTTTGCTTAACCTAACCGCAAGCCACAATGCCGCGCCCATGGGTTGCCTCAACACTTGCGCACGGCTCAATTCACGTCCGAAAACAAAACGCACGAACGCGCCAGTAACGCAACGTGAGGTTGGTTGCATAAAGTTGCACCTTAAGGCCATAAGCCAGCACGTTCGGTTATCTGGAACCCAGAAAGCCGCGCAATTAAGCCATAGATTGGCACCATGAAAAGGTTTGGAAAAATACTGTGGCGGACGCGGTCTCGGGTTTTGAAGAAGGTTTGGTCTCAAATTACGAGACCCATGGCGCACAAGCGGCCCAAGCGCTCCCCAAAGTGGAAACCATAGGCGTTCTCGGGCTGGGTTATGTTGGCGTTCCGTTAATGCTCACAACCAGTGGAATGAACATTCCAACCATCGGTTTTGATGTGATCGAAGACCGGGTTTCCGATCTGACCGAAGGCCGCAGCTACTTAAAAACGATCCCGGACAGCGTTATTGCAAACGCAACTGAGAAAGACACGTTTTCCGCCACCAGCGACTTTTCCCGCTTGGCAGAATGTGATGCGGTTCTCATTTGTGTGCCCACACCGATCAGCCGCAACCGCGAACCGGATCTTTTGTACGTAGAAGAAGCGGCCAAAACCATCGCAAAGCATTTGCGCAAAGGGCAGTTGATTGTGCTGGAAAGCACGACCTATCCCGGCACCACCGAAGAGCTTTTGCAGCCTCTGCTGGAATCGACCGGTTTGAAATGCGGAGAGGACTTCTATCTCGCCTACTCGCCGGAACGCGAAGACCCGGGCAATACGAAATTTAACACACAGACGATCCCAAAGGTGGTCGGCGGCGTGAACCCGCAATCGACGCAACTCGCCGTCCAAACCTATTCACGCTTCATCGAAAACGTGGTGCCGGTCTCCTCCACCCGCGTGGCAGAGGCCGTCAAAATCTTCGAAAACACGTTTCGCGGCGTCAATATCGGCCTCGTGAATGAATTGAAAATGGTGTTCGATTCCATGGGGATCAACATGTGGGAAGTGGTGAAAGCCGCAGAGACCAAGCCGTTTGGTTTCATGGCATTCTATCCAGGTCCCGGCTGGGGCGGTCACTGCATACCAGTGGACCCGTTTTATCTGACCTGGAAAGCGCGCGAGTACGGGCGCTCATCCACATTCATCGAACATGCCGGAAACATCAACAATCAGATGGTTGACTACATTGTTGAAAAGACGGCTCACGCCATCGACACGGTTCACGCGCGCGGTATGCGCGGCGCGAAAGTGCTGATCATCGGCGTGGCCTACAAGGCCAATGTCGACGATGCCCGCGAGAGCCCTGCAATTCCAATTATCAAAGCTTTGGAAGCCCGCAAGTCTTTGGTGAGTTACCATGACCCCATGATTGACCATTTGGACGAGCATGGTGTGGGTCCGATGGATTCAGTTCCACTTTCAAAGGAAACAATCTCGAAGTTCGATATCGCACTCATATGCGCCGATCATGCGTCTGTTGATTGGGACATGTTGGTCGAAAACTGTGCCGTCGTTGTCGACACCCGCAACGCAACAAAAAACGTCACCAAGAACCGCGAGCGCATATTTTTCGCTTAACAGGGTTCCTGTGCAGCCCCGAAAACCGGAACAAAAAACGGCGCGCCAATCAGTGTCGACGCGCCGTTTTCGATGAGTCCAACCGCGCCACGATCAACGATATGACCGGAGCGCAATGAGTAGCCAATATCGCTTAAGCGATGTCGAACCGGTCGAGGTTCATCACCTTGGTCCAAGCTGCAACAAAATCTGCCACGAACTTCTCCTTGGCATCGTCCGAGGCATACACTTCGGCCAACGCCCGCAACTGCGAGTGGGAACCGAACACTAGATCGAACCGGGTGCCCGTCCAGACCAAATCTCCTGATTTACGGTCATGGCCCTCATAAACCAGATCGGATTGCTCCTTGCGGGTCCAGACGGTGTCACGGCTGACCAGATTGACGAAGAAGTCGTTGGTCAGCCTGCCGGGCGTTTTCGTGAGCACGCCATGCGAAGTGCTGTCCGCATTGGTACCCAAAACACGCATGCCGCCGACCAGCACCGTCATTTCCGGGGCTGTCAGCGTGAGCAGTTGCGCACGGTCTATCAGCAATTCTTCCGGCGTGCGGATTTGAGCGCTTTGGACGTAGTTGCGGAACCCATCCACAACCGGCTCCAGAACAGCAAAAGAGGCAGCGTCTGTCTGCTCTTCTGTTGCGTCGGTCCGGCCCGGGGTGAACGGCACGGTCACATCGTGGCCCGCGTCGCTCGCAGCTTTCTCAACTCCGGCGCAACCGGCCAACACGATCAGATCTGCCAAAGAAACCCGCTTGCCGCTCTTTTCAAAAAAAGCCTTCACGCCCTCCAAAGCGGTCAACACTTTGGCCAGCTGATTTGGGTTGTTCACGTCCCAGTCCTTTTGCGGTGCAAGACGAATGCGCGCACCATTGGCACCGCCACGCTTGTCGCTGCCACGGAACGTGGATGCAGAGGCCCAAGCGGTGGACACCAGTTCTGAAACCGAAAGGCCTGTCTCCAAGATCTTCGTTTTCAGATCGGCAACATCCGCATCATCGACCAATTCATGATCCACGGGTGGTACAGGATCCTGCCAGATCAACTCTTCCGACGGCACATCATCGCCGAGGTAAAGTTGGATTGGTCCCATGTCGCGGTGCGTCAGCTTGAACCACGCGCGGGCAAATGCGTCAGCAAATTCGTCAGGGTTGGCGTGAAACCGGCGTGAAATTTTCTCGTAGGCCGGGTCCATACGCATAGCCATGTCAGCGGTGGACATCATGGGGGCATGGCTTCTGGACGGGTCATGGGCGTCTGGGACAATGCCCTGCGCAGATGGGTCTTTGGGCGTCCACTGGTTTGCACCGGCAGGGCTCTTCGTCAGCACCCAATCATAGCCAAACAGCATGTCGAAATAGCTGTTATCCCACTGCGTCGGGGTTGGGGTCCAAGCCCCTTCCAGACCGGATGTGATCGTGTCCACACCAACGCCGGAGCCCATCGCATTCACCCAGCCAAGGCCTTGCTGTTCCAGAGGAGCACCTTCTGGCTCCGGGCCAACAAATTGGCTCGGGTCGCCAGCGCCGTGAGTTTTGCCGAACGTGTGTCCACCGGCCACCAAGGCTACAGTTTCTTCATCGTTCATCGCCATACGCGCAAACGTGTCACGGATATCATATGCGGAAGCCAACGGGTCTGGATGACCATTGGGGCCTTCCGGGTTGACGTAAATCAGGCCCATCTGCACAGCCGCCAACGGATCGTCCAATTCGCGCTCACCCTGATAGCGTTTGTCGCCCAGCCATTCGGTCTCAGGACCCCAGTAAATATCCTCTTCCGGTTCCCACACATCGGCTCGACCACCGCCAAATCCAAAGGTTTTAAAACCCATGGAATCGAGCGCCACATTGCCAGCCAGGATCATCAAATCAGCCCAAGAAAGGCTCTTGCCGTATTTCTGTTTGATAGGCCAAAGCAAAGCCCGAGCCTTATCGAGATTGCCATTGTCGGGCCAACTGTTGAGCGGCGCAAACCGCTGCGACCCGGAGCCGGCACCGCCGCGTCCGTCTTGAATGCGGTATGTACCGGCACTGTGCCACGCCATGCGAATGAAAAATGGACCATAGTGGCCATAGTCAGCCGGCCACCATTCTTGTGAATCGGTCATTAACGCCGTGAGGTCGGCTTTCACCGCCTCTAGATCGAGTTGCTTGAACGCCTCTGCGTAATCGAAGCCCTCGCCCATCGGATCGGTTTGCGGCGAGTTCTGGTGGAGCACCTTTAGGTTGAGCTGCTCCGGCCACCAATGCTGGTTCGCCGTGCTACCCGTCACTTTAACGGCGCTTGCGCCATGCATCACTGGGCATTTTTTCGTGCCATCGTCGTTCATATCAGCTTCGGTCGCGGACATCAGTGTCTCCTATGGTGATTTCGGGCGGCGTGTTGATTTCAAATTTTAGACCGTAGACTTGGGAGCATGACGACAGCGTTGCAAGTGTGGGATTTGCCGCGTCCGTTCCTCCCTCGCATAGCCAATAACAGATTTATATCATAAGCTATAGTTGGATAAATTGATCGAAACAATCAGAAAAACTGATGAACAATCTCACCCTGCGCCAGTTGCGTTATTTCGAGGCAGTTGCGAGCCATGGGCATTTTGGACGCGCGGCGCAGGCCAGCGGAGTAACTCAACCGGCCCTCTCGGCTCAAATCAAAGACCTCGAAACCTCTACGGGCTTTGCGCTGTTTGAGAGAACCTCAAGACACGTCCGCTTAACCCCATTGGGCGAGGACTTCGCCACCCGAGCCCGCGAAATTCTGGCTGCCGTGGATGGTCTCAACGAAAGCGTTGACATGATGCGCTCCGGCGCAGCGACGCGGTTAAGGCTAGGCATTATACCCACGATCGCGCCGTATCTCTTACCGTCCGCAATCCGGCTTCTGTCTCATGGCTATCCGGGAATGAACATCCAGGTTCGGGAGACGGTCACGCAAAGTCTTTTGGAACAGTTAGCCGACGGACGGCTGGATGCGGCCATTCTTGCCCTCCCCGTAT
Source organism: Pseudomonadota bacterium (assembly GCA_038746275.1). Classification (GTDB taxonomy): domain Bacteria; phylum Pseudomonadota; class Alphaproteobacteria; order Rhizobiales; family Rhizobiaceae; genus Pseudahrensia. The sequence continues at coordinate 13,381 of JBCDKS010000008.1, forward strand.
CGCAGCCGACTTTGGAAAAGGTGCCATTGTTTGACGAAGCATTCGTATTGGTGCGCCCACTGTCCGATGTGGCCAAGCCAACGCCCAGTCCACAGCACCTCAGCGAAATGCGGCTCTTCTTGTTGGAAGAAGGCCATTGCTTCCGCGATCAGGCGCTTTCGTTTTGCGGGCTTCCATCAGCCCTACCGCGCGAAGGTTTGGACGGCTGCACCCTCTCCACGCTTGTTCAGATGGTCGGGTTGGAAATGGGTGTGACGCTGATACCGGAAATGGCAGTGCCCATCGAAACGCGTTCCGCCCCCGTCACCATAGCCCGGTTTGCGCCACCCGAACCCAGCCGAACGGTGGGCATGGTCTGGCGCAAAACCACGCCGCTTGCTCCACAACTGCGCGAGATCGCCAATCTGGTGCAACAAGCTGCAAGTGCAGCGCACGAAACGATAAAGACTTAACCCGCCAAATCGTCATCCTGCGAACTGGCCAAAGCGCCCGCGCCGGCACTGACTGCCAAAGAGGAACTCAATGCAACACCACTTTGACCAGTTCTGCGCATCGCCATGATCAAGTGCTCTGCCTGTTCCGCTGCAGCTTCAATGCTGAGACCGGCTTCACGCACGTTGGAAATGCAATTGCGCTCACTGTCGGCGGTGCCAGGATGCGGTTTGTGCGTGATGTAGACGCCAAGACTATCGGCCGCTGAAAGCCCCGGACGCTCGCCAAGCGCCATGACGACGGTCTGCGCGTCTAACGCCGTTGCTATTCCGTCCCCCAAAGCCACCCGCGCCTGCCGGGCCACAATGACAGGCCCCACGTTGAGCCCCCGCGCTGCGAGCCGGGCCGCCAGAGCCGCAAAAAAGGCTGGCCCATTCAACATCGCGGCACTTGCGGACAATCCATCTCCCAAAACCAGAGCAACATCACAAGGAGCGATGGCAGACAATTCATCCGAAGTCGCTTGCGGCAGAACACGCCCCAAATCCGGACGACGAATATAGGTGTCCCGTGCTTCGGCCGCGCTTGTCACGGTGCGATGTTCAAACCCCAGACGCGAAAGCGTGGCCCGCAACTCCTTTAGATCAAACTCGGACAGCACAGCTTCTCGCGCTCGCGCATGGTCCAACGCGAAGGTCAGCGCTGTCGCCGTATCAACCGCTTGCCCGGGCGCGCTCAGGGTCAGGCGGGCATCGGTGATGTTTTTGATGTCTAGCCTCTTGGCCTCGCGCGGCGTGCCCCATGTCTCACGCGGCTTCATGCGGCGGGCAACTTCAACTGGGACAATGCGGTTTCAAGGCTTGGCGTTTCTGCTTTGGCGACGCCAATTCCACTGTTCTCCATCCAGCGCGCAAATTCAGGAGCGGGCGGTCGCCCCAAAGTCTCGCGGATAAATTGCGCGTCGTGAAACGCGAGAGACTGGTAATTGAGCATGATGTCATCCGCGCCCGGCACCGTGATGACAAAATTGACGCCCGCCGCAACCAATGCGGTCAGCAAGACATCCATGTCTTCTTGATCGGCGAAGGAATGGTTCGTGTAGCAAATGTCCACCCCCATCGGCAGACCCAGCATTTTGCCGCAAAAATGATCCTCCAAACCCGCCCGAATAATCTGCTTACCGTCCGCCAGATATTCCGGCCCGATAAAGCCAACCACAGTGTTCACCAACAGCGGTTTGTACCGGCGCGCAACCGCATAGGCACGGGTCTCCATGGTCTGCTGGTCCATGCCGTGATGGGCATCTGCGGACAGGGCAGCCCCCTGCCCGGTTTCAAAATACATCACGTTTGCACCCTCGGGCGTGCGGCCCAGCGAACGCGCTGCTTCATGCGCCTCATCCAACATCGCAAGCGTGACGCCGAACCCGTCATTCGCCTTTTGCGATCCGGCAACAGATTGGAACACAACGTCAACAGGAGCGCGCGATTCCATGGCGGCCAGCGCTGTGGTGACATGGCCCAGACAACAATGCTGGGTGGGAATATCCAACTGAGTGCGGATGGCTTCAAGCACTTCACAAATCCGCACATAGTCGGGCAAAGAATCGGTTGCTGGGTTCACTCCGATCAGCGCGTCCCCCGCCCCCATGCGCAGACCGTCCAAGGCGGAAAGAGCAATGCCTTGACTGTCATCGGTGGGATGATTGGGTTGGTTGCGGGTGGACACATGACCGTGCAATCCGATGGTTGAGCGAAACCGAGTGACGACTTCGATCTTTGCTGCAACTGCAATCAAGTCTTGCGCCCGCATCAGTTTGGAGACCGCAGCCACCATTTCCGGCGTAAGTCCTGTGGCCAACTGTGCCAACTCCGCACCGTGCACGTCCGACTTCAAAAGCCAATCGCGAAATGCACCAACCGTTAAGTGAGACACGGCTGAAAACGCATGCGTGTCGTGCTGCTCTTCAATCAAGTGCGTTACAGCATCGCCTTCGACTTCCAGCACATCGGTGGAAAAATCCGTGAGCGGCACATCCGCCAAACAGTGTTGTGCAGCAATGCGTTCCACGGGACCGTCTGCAGCCAATCCAGCCAGAAGATCGCCGGAGCGCTCCGGCGAGGCCTTCGCCAACAACACCTTGAGCGAACCAAAGGCATAGCGCGTTCCGGCAAGATCAAATCGGTAACCCATCCCAAATCATGGCCCCATCAAGCGAACCAAGGCAAGCGGGCATCAGGGGTCAGCACTTATCCACTGTCACACACCTGTTGCAAAATTTTCATGAAACCGATGCACCGGGTTTTTACCCGTCGCGCGGTCGCGGAATGGTCCGCGGTACTGAGAGGAAGATCATGTCTTTGAAAAAACTCGTCCTTGCCGCGACGATAGCGGCAACCACAAGTTCCCTTGCCTTTGCCCAAACAAACATCACTCTTTGGCACGCCATGGGCGGCAGCCTTGGTGAAACTGTCAACAAGATTGCTGAGGACTTCAACGCTTCGCAGTCCGACTACAAAATTACGCCCGTCTTCAAAGGTACCTACGAAGAAACGCTGACAGCCAGTATCGCGGCCTTCCGCGCGGGCGAGCAGCCCAACATCATGCAGGTGTTTGATGCCGGTGCAGCGACCGTGATCGGCGCAAAAGGCGCAACCGTGCCGGTGGCTGATTTGATGAAAGCCAACGGCGTTGATTTCAACATCGATGATTACATCCCCGGCGTGCGCTACTTCTTCGCAGACAGTGACGGCAAGATGATCGGCATGCCGTTCAACTCCTCCACGCCCATCCTGTATTACAACCAGGAAGCTCTGGACAAAGCCGGAGTGACGCCGCCCAAAACTTGGGAAGAATATGCGTCCGTAACCGCACCAAAGCTGAAAGAAGCCGGTTACATTCCGCTGACGCAGTCTCACCTGCCATGGATTTTCACCGAGAACTTCTTCTCGCGCCACAACATCCAGTTCGCCACAAACAACAACGGATATGATGGTCTCGACACCAAAATCAACATCAACCACCCGGCCATCAAAGCGCATTTCACTGCGCTCAAAGACTGGAAAGACAAGGGCTTGTTCGAATGGCTCGTACAGGCTGGGGCGATAACGCGAAGCCGTTCGAGGACGGAAAGTCTGCCATGTGGCTCGGTTCGTCCGGTTCGTTCGGTGGCCTCACCCAGAAGGTGAACTTCAAGTTTTCCGCCACCATGCTGCCCTATTGGGAAGGCGTCACCGAAGAACCCAAGCAGACTTTCATCGGTGGCGCGGCGCTGTTCGCCATGTCCGGCAAGTCAGAGGAAGAAAACAAAGCGACAGCCGAGTTCTTCCGCTTCCTCACATCGCCCAAGACCCAGTATTTCTGGCACAAGGAAACCGGTTACGTGCCAATCACAACCGCCGCTTACGAACTTGCCAAGAAAGACGGACACTACGACCGCGCCCCTGCAGCGGAAGTCGGCGTGAACCAGTTGACCTTGCCAGCCGGTGACTGGACCAAGGGCTACCGTATGGGGTTCTACGTTCAAATCCGCGACGTCATGAACCGCGAATACGGTCGCATCCTGACCGGTGAAACCACAGTTGAAGACGGTTTTGCAGCCATCGAAAAAGAAGCCAACCAGCTTCTTGAGCGCTTCTCCAAAACGCAGGGCTGACCGGCAACAAGTCCGTTTTCTGAAGACCATGCCAAACGGTGGTGGCCCTTTCACGGGGCCACCACTTTCTCGATTTTAAGAGTAGCCAGTTTGAAACGCGCAACCTTTTCAAATCCGTGGATGCCGGCCGCCCTGCTGCTGCCTCAACTCGCAATCATCGCCATTTTCTTTTATTGGCCGGCAATCGTCGCGGTGCACTCATCATTCTTTTTGCAAGACCCGTTCGGCTTCGGCTCCACATTTGTCGGCACGGACAATTACACCGACCTTTTCCGCAATGCCGAATACATGCGCATCGCGTGGTTTACGATCATGTTCACGGTTGTGGTCACGTTCTGCTCGCTGGCTTTGGGGCTTTTGTTTGCGGTGAAGGCAGACAAAGTGTTGCGTGGTGCTTCGACGTATAAAACCCTTCTCATGTGGGTCTACGCCATTGCTCCCCCCGTTGCAGGCCTGCTGGGGGTGAGCCTGTTTTACCAAGGCCACGGCCTGATCACCCAGATGTTCGCCTTTTTTGGATACGAGTTTGTGGTGGGGGTGAACTATAGCGACACCGCAATCGCCATGATCACCGTCTCGATCTGGAAGCAAATTCCGATCAACTTCATTTTCTTCCTGTCCGGGCTTCAATCGGTTCCCCACTCAATCCGGGAAGCCTCAATGATCGACAACCGGTCGGCCACCAGCCGCTTCTGGACGATCACCTTTCCGTTGCTGGCGCCCACCGGTTTCTTCCTGCTGATCACCAACATCACCTACGCCCTTTTCGATACATTTGGCGTCATCGACGTGATGTTGCGCAGCGAGCCGGGCAACAACCCGTTCACGCTGGTTTACAAGGTCTATGTTGACGGGTTCCGCGGCGGCGACTTGGGAGGGTCATCAGCACAATCGGTGATTTTGATGGTCTTGGTTCTGGCCCTGACAGTGTTCCAGTTCCGGCTCATTGAACGCCGCATTCACTACACGTGAGACGCACCATGGCCATCGCAGACACCCAATCCGTCACCGCAACCTCACAAACCGTTATAGGCGCGCGTGAAGCAGCCAAACGGCCCAAAAAGCGGATCAAATGGGAGCCGATCATCGATCACACGGTGCTCATTTTCGGCTCGCTGCTGATGCTGTTTCCGGTTGTGCTCACCTTCATGACATCGAGCTACGACAAGCTGGCCTTCTCAAAGACCGGGCTACAGTTCGGTTGGAGTGACAAGTTCCTGGAAAACTACAACCGGGCGATGTTTGAGCCCGGTGGTTTCACCGGCACCATTGATGGCATGACCATGTTGACCAACTCCATGATCCTGGGGTTGGGCTTTGCCATCGGCAAAATCATCATCTCCATGCTGGCAGCCTATGCCATCGTCTATTTCCGCTTCCGCTTCGCGACGTTCAGCTTTTGGGTCGTTTTCACAACGCTGCTCTTGCCGTTGGAAGTGCGCATTCTGCCCTCGTATGAGGTGGTCCAAAGCTTCGGCCTTGCCAACACCTATACCGGCTTGATCGTTCCGCTCATCGCATCCGCCACGGGCACGTTTTTCTTCCGGCAGTTCTTCCGGTCCGTGCCTGAAGAAATGGTGGAAGCCGCCCGTATGGACGGGGCCGGGCCGGTAAAATTCTTCATCGATATCTTGGTGCCGATTTCCAAAACCATGATCGCAGCCATATTCATCATCATGTTCGTGTTTGGCTGGAACCAGTACCTATGGCCCACGCTGATCACCACCGAAGAAGGCATGTTCACGCTGGTGCGCGGCATTAAGCAGATTATTCAAGCCTTCACGGACAGCAATGTGGTGCCCGAATTTACCGTCGGCCTGGCGCTGACAATCATCACCATGCTGCCCCCCGTCATTATCGTCGTCATCTTCCAGTCCTGGTTCGTCAAAGGGCTGGTGGAATCCGACAAATAGACCGATCACAGGACACACACGACCATGGCTATCGTCACGCTGAACGGCCTCAAAAAGATCTACCCGAACGGTTTCCAAGCCGTCCACGACGCCAATCTCACCATCCATGATGGCGAGTTCATCGTGTTGGTGGGGCCATCCGGCTGCGGGAAGTCCACCCTGCTGCGCATGGTGGCAGGTCTGGAAGCGATTTCAGAGGGCGAACTGTCCATCGGCGACCGCATCGTCAACGATGTGGAACCGGCCGAACGCGACATCGCCATGGTGTTCCAAAATTACGCGCTCTACCCCCACATGTCCGTCTACAACAACATGGCCTACGGGCTGAAAAACCGGAAAATGGACAAGGCGACCATCAAACAAGCGGTCGATAAAGCCGCAAAGATGCTCAACCTTGAAGAGTATTTGCAACGCAGACCCAGCCAATTGTCCGGCGGGCAACGCCAGCGTGTCGCGATGGGCCGTGCCATCGTGCGCGAACCGTCGCTGTTCCTGTTTGACGAACCTCTGTCCAACCTCGATGCAAAATTGCGCAATCAAATGCGCATCGAAATCCGCAGGCTGCAACGCAGTTTGGGCACCACGTCCATTTACGTCACCCACGATCAAGTGGAGGCCATGACCATGGCGGACAGGATCGTGGTCTTGAACAACGGCGATATCGAGCAAATCGGCACGCCGGACGACATTTACAACAAGCCGGCAAGCACATTCGTCGCGTCCTTCATGGGTGCCCCGCCGATGAACATGTTGCCGGGCACAGTGTCCGGTAATGGAACCTTGGAACTGGATGGTCTGGGAGCAGTCTCCACAATGAAGGGCGTTAACCATATCGGCGCCGTTTCCGTGGGCGTGCGTCCTGAAAAGATCAAACTCTCCAACGGCTCAAACCAAGCAAGCGACACATCGCTTTCCTTTGCACACGATTTTACAGAGGAACTGGGCGCGGCCCGCTTGGTGCACGGCCGCTGGGGGATGCGCCTTTCATCGTTAATCTGCCTCAAGACGTGCGTGTGCCCGACGGCGATCTACACATCGCGCTCAAGTCGGAGATGCTGCACTTATTCGACCCTGAAACCGGCATGCGGTTAAACTAAACCCAATTACTGCCGCATTGAGGCGCTCGTTGTCTTCATCAGCTCAGTGCGCACGGCATAGTCATCAACCTGGCGCTTCGGGAAACGCAACCAGTTCAATCAGACGCGCAGCCGCCTGTTTTTCAAGTTCGGTGCGCTCACCTTCAGGGGTCAAGAATTCCAAAAGGAAACTCGCCAGGTCGATGGCCTCAAAAACATTGCCGGGTTGGGCAGATAGTGCCGCGCGGAAATTGGCTGCCGTCTGGGCGTCAAGCGCCGCAACCGCATCCTCGTCATTGGCGGCGACCGCGGCACTAAGCCTCCGAGACACACATTTGAACTCTTGGATCCGTCTTTCGACCAAACCGACCCTCCAATCCGCTTCTACTACGCCGCCCTTAACTGATTTCTATGTGCGTTTTTTGCCCAAACCGACGTCAAGCGAGATTTGCGAACGCACCTTCGAGTATTCTGGCGCAACCATCGGATAACTATCCGGCAGGCCCCATTTAGAACGGTACTGATCGGGCGTGAGACCGTGGGCGGTGCCCAAGTGGCGTTTCAGACTTTTGAATTTCAGACCGCAACACAAGCATACCAAATGATCGCTTTTCACGGATGCTTTCACGGAAACCGCCGGAGTCTCCACGACTTCCGGCTCCGCAACAGGGGCCCCCAAGCCACCAAACGTGTTGCGAACTTCTCCGATCAATTGGGGCAACTGCTCTCGGGCCAAAGGATTGTTTTGAACATAAGCGGCTGTCACCTCAGCCGTTATCTCCAACAAAATGGATGGATCTATGTCATCGCGTTCGCTCATCGGGTGTCCCAAAGATGTTTTTCAATCGAAAATCGAGTGGTGTCGGAACATCTGCAAAAAACAGAAGCCTCGCAACTGATGATCGATTTGCTGCTTTAGGAAACCTTAATGATCCAAATTGGCAGATTGTTAGGCATCTTGCGGAACAATATTATTCCCTTAGTAGCCGTTTGATGATTGTATACGCGGAAGGGGGAATGCGTTTGCCCGTCAACCATGGTGATGAATGACCGAAAAACCAGTCCCAACCGTTTTCAGTGAAATGCTGCGTTCCTTTACGACATTAGCCAGGTCGCTGAATCTGAGCCAGACCGTCGATGAATTGAAACTCACCCGACAGACCATTCGTCGCCACATCAATGAGCTTGAGCAGCGCTTGGAAACCAAGCTTTTCATATTAAAGAACCGCCAGTATCAGCTGACCGAAGCCGGGGCAGACGCACTCGCAGGTGCCGAACGACTGCTTGTCGAATCAGAAACCTGGCTTTCATCTGGCAGCGCATTTCCCAAAGGACTTACCCACGCTTCCCAAGCCATAGATGATACCCGGTGGATGTACTCGCAGCAGCATCCGCTGAATGCGGTGTGGAAGTCTGGCGCACCAATGCTGCGCGAAGGTTTGAGACTTTGGACGCAGTCCAAAGCATCGCTCAGCCATAATGAACTCTCGATTATTCGGCCCTATTGCATGATTTATCGCCCCTATAACGGCGATTGGTTATGCGTTGAGGTGGGCGATCAGTCGTCCTATGCGTCGTGGTTTGGCAGGGACATGGCGCAAAACACGCTGGGTCGGCACCTTTCAGAGAACAACGCATACAGCGCCATCTACGACTACTTGGTCCACGCCTATGAAGTTGTCATCAACCAAGGCGGGCTGTGGTACGACCATGTGAGCGCGAGCGTGCCGCGCCAACCCGGCCAACCGCCACAAAGCGTCCACTACCAACGATTGGTAGCGGCTTTCGCTTTTCCCGACGGCGAGCCTGCAGCAATGGTTCTCATTTCCAGAACCAACAATATCGATATCCCGTCCATGCCGCCGGAACGGTTTAGCCCGTTGGCCGATAACGACATAATGAAATTCGCCGCCTGATCGCCCAGCCAACAAGGCAACCGGAGACCCTCTTGACCGAAAAAGAACGGCAAACCCTGGAACGCAACATGGCCAGCATCATTAAGCTGGCCATGGACATGGGTGTGTTCGTAGAGGTCGGTTCCGATTTTCAGACATTTGTGGACGTCTGCCGCAATACGGAAGGCAAAAGCGAGGTTAGCCCCGCATTCAATCCGAACCAGACCGATATTGATGAAAGCACGGGCATTTGGATGGTGGCGCGGGACGCCAATGATCGCGTGGTCTATGCTCAAGCCGTAAAGCTGTTGCCCTTACGCGGCCGCACACTGGAGCACTACCTGGACACCCAATTGGGGGACATTCGCATCGGCGGGCTGAACGTGGACGTCGAAAATTCAACGATTGCCATGTCGAACACCGTCTCTAGGGTTGCGGGCAAAGTCACCTATCACGGCGAAGTATGGATGCATGGGGACCTGCGCGGCGGTTCGCTCACCATCATCCTCTCCCGCCTCATTCTCATCATGGCGTATATGCGCTGGACGCCGGACTTTATGATCGGCATTCAGGCCTTCAAGGTCTGTTGCCGTGGCTTGGGTGTGCGGCAGGGTTACACGCGCAATCAGCCCGGATTCGTCAATTGGATGATTGAAGGAAAGCCGGAGCCGATTGCCGGTTGGCTGGTGTGGATGACCGGCGAAGAGGCGTCCTACAGTTTGGCCGTACCGCCGCAGGAATTCGTAGACGTGTTCGAGCAGCCCAACAAAGCTGCGCAGGGGCAACCGCCGGTACCACACGAAGAGCCTGTTCCGCAGGAACGCAAAAGCGCCTGACAACTCGCGCCTATCGCGCCGCCGAGACCTGTATTTCCACTTTGAACTCAGCCCGCGTGAAGCCGGACACGATCAGCAGTGTGGAAGCTGGCAGCACCGTCACTTCGGCCAAATAAGCGTCTCGTGCTGCCATATAGTCAGCCATGTAAGCGCGGTCCGTCACGAAACCGGTGACATGAAAAATATCGGTGCGGGTCATGTTTCCCTCAGTCAAAATCGCATCGATATTGGCAAAGCAGATTTCGGCCTGCGCGGTGACGCTCTCAGGGATGGTCCCGTCAGCGGCTAAGCCCAACTGGCCGGAGGTTTGCACCATCCGCCCAAAGTTGCCCACTTCCGAACCATGGGAATAACGCCCGAACGGAGCGGCAATGTCGGGCGGGTTGAGTGACTTCATGGCAGCATCCCCAAGGCGTATTGCGTTTACAGGCCGTCCGCCCACCAACCCACTGAAACGTGCTCATAAAAGCGGCAATTGTCCGAACGGCTAAATTTTATGCAAAAATTGTTTGACGACAAGCCGCTTTTGCTTTCAATTTTAGGCAATGTCGAATGGTGCATTTTTTTTGGAGTGGTTGAAATGAAGTTTGCAAAAACAGTGATCGCGTCTTCTGTGGCGCTTGGAGCGTTGATGGCCTCACCGGCCATGGCGATGGACAAGGTCTCCTTCGGAACAAACTGGCTGGCACAGGCCGAACACGGCGGCTTTTATCAATCCGTGGCGGACGGCACCTACGCAGCCTGCGGTCTGGAAGTGGAAATCGTTTCCGGCGGCCCGCAGGTGAACAACCGGGCGCTTATGCTGGCGGGCAAACTGCAGTTCCACATGGGTGGTGACATGTTGCAGGCTTTTTCAGCGGTGGAGCAGGATATTCCAGTCGTCGTGGTGGGCGCGACGTTCCAAAAGCACCCGCAGGTGATCCTGGCCCATCCTGAATCAGCTTCCACATGGGACGAACTGAAAAATCTGACCCTTTTGATCGGCGACAATGGCTTCCAAAGCTACTACCAGTGGATGGTCAAAGAGCACGGCTTCACCATCGAGCAACGGCAGCCATATACGTTTAACCCGGCGCCGTTCTTGGCCGACAAGAAAAAGGGCATGCAAGGTTACCTGTCGTCCGAGCCCTACGTGGTGGAAAAAGAAGGCGGCTTTAAACCAAATGTCTTTTTGATCGCCGATGCCGGCTACTCCACATATGCAACGACCATTGAAACAATGGCCGATACGGTGGCCAACAAGCCCGAGAACGTTAAGTGCTTCGTCGAAGGCTCTATCAAAGGGTGGTACAACTATCTCTACGGTGACAACGCAGCCGCCAACGCGCTGATCAAAGCCGCAAACCCGGATATGACGGACGACAAGATCGCCTTCGCCATCGAAAAGATGAAAGAAAACGGCATCGTAGATTCAGGCGACGCTGAAACTCTCGGCATCGGCGCCATGACGGAGGAAAAAATCGCTGATTTCTACAACAAGATGGTAGCAGCCGGTGTGGTTTCCGCAGACCTCGACGTCAAAAAGGCCTACACCTTGCAGTTCGTGAATGCCGGTGTTGGCAAAGAGTTGAAAAAATAAGGCTGCATCAAGAGCTGCTGCGGGGCCCACAAGGCCTCGCATGATCAAACGACAGGTTACGGGAGCCGCACAGGGTGTGCGGCTTTCTTTGCGGGCCTGATAGGGGTTGAAGAGTGAGCGTCTCCAAAGAGAAGTCGACGGGTGCCAAGTCCAAGGCTGCAAAGACGGCCAAGGCAGGCAAAGCGGTCAAGACCGGCAAAACCACTGCCAAACGCACAAAACCCGCACCCCTGCCACCTCCCGCTGAATTGCTCGCAGTCAACCACGTAGACAAGGTCTTCAACGACACTGTGGTTGCGCTTCGCGATATGTCCCTCAGCATTCGCGAAAATGATTTTTTAAGCCTGCTGGGGCCGTCCGGTTGCGGAAAATCGACCGCCCTGCGCCTCATAGCGGGGCTGATGCACCCGACCAAAGGCAAGATCAATTGGGCGGACGCCGACTCAGCCGACCAGCTGGGTGTCGTGTTTCAAGAACCAACGCTCATGCCGTGGGCAACCATTGAGGACAATGTCTGGCTCCCCATGCGCCTGAAAGGCATCGCCAAATCGCAGGTGCGGGGCGGCATCCAAGAAGCGCTTGATCTCGTCGGCCTTAGGGGTTTTGAAACCGCCTATCCGCGCGAACTCTCCGGCGGCATGAAAATGCGCGTCTCCATCGCACGCGCCATGGTGACCAAACCAAAGCTCATATTGATGGACGAGCCCTTCGCGGCTCTGGACGAAATTACCCGTTTCAAGCTCAACAACGATTTGTTGGAGATGAAGCACCGTATCGGTTGCACCGTGGTCTTTGTCACCCACTCGGTTTTTGAAAGCGTATTCCTGTCCAACCGCATCGTTGTCATGGCGGCGCGGCCCGGGCGGGTGATCGAGGAGCTGGAAGTCCACAGCCCTTACCCGCGCGATGACGAATTTCGAACCTCAAGCGAATACGCCCAATATTGCCGTGCGACGTCCGACGCGCTGCAAGTGGCCATGGGAGACGCCCTGCATTGACCTTCGTTCAAGACACCACCGCTCCATCCATGCCAGCCACCCACGCGCTGCCGCTGGACGCCGAACCTGCCATCGATCTGGAGGAACGCCAACGGGCGCGCAACCGCCGCAACGATAAGATCGGCACATGGTTGATGCCCGTTGTGATGATTATCGTCACGCTCATCGTCTGGGATCAGATCGTCAAAATCAACGAAATACCCCACTATATCTTGCCCGGCCCCGGGCGTGTTTGGGCCTCTTTGACCGATGATTGGGTGATCCTGCTTAACGCGCTGCAGATAACTGTCTGGATCACGCTCATGGCGCTCGCCATCGCGGTGATCGGCGGCGCGGGACTGGCGATCCTCTTTACCCAATCCCGCTTGGTGGAAATGTCGCTCTATCCCTATGCCGTGATCCTGCAAGTCACACCTATCGTTTCCATCGCACCGCTGATCTTCATCTACGTCGAATCCAAGCTTGTTGGGCTCCTTATCTGCGCTTGGCTGGTGGCGTTTTTCCCGGTCTTGTCCAACACCACGCTGGGCCTCAACAGCGCTGATCACAACCTGCGGGACCTGTTTAAAATTTACCGGGCGAGCCGTTGGCAGCGTTTGCGGTTCTTACAAATACCATCGGCCCTGCCCTATTTCTTGGGCGGTTTGCGCATTGCCGGCGGTTTGGCGCTTATTGGTGCTGTTGTAGCAGAGTATGTGGCTGGCACTGGCGGTATCGGTTCCGGATTGGCCTTCACGATTTTGGAAGCCGGTTACCGTCTCGATATCCCGCGCATGTTCGCCGCCCTGTTTTTGATCGCTTTGACGGGTGTCGTGATCTACGCGGCACTGAGTTTTCTCAGTCATCTGCTTTTGCACAAATGGCACGAGAGCGCGATCAAACGGGAGTTTTGATGAGCGATTTCCTCACTCTACCAAAAGGGCCGTTCACTCTCGAAAACGCAACCCTCTTCGATCCGTCGCATCCAAACGGCTTGAGCACCGGCTCGGTGTCCATAGCAGATGGTCATATTGTCGATGGTTCAAAGGGTGCCAATACGTGCCCGAGCATTGACGCAAAAGGCGGCATCGTCCTGCCAACTTTTGTCGACATGCACACCCATCTCGACAAAGGCCACATCTGGGGCCGCGCTCCCAATCCTGACGGCACTTTTATGGGCGCGCTCACCACCGTTGGTGAAGACAGGGTCGCGAATTGGAGCGCGGAGGATGTCAGGGCTCGGATGAATTTTTCGCTCAAATGCGCCTATGCTCACGGCACATCCGCCGTCCGCACCCATTTGGACAGCCTGCCACCGCAAGACAGCATCTCCTGGCCGGTTTTTCGTGAATTGCGTGAAGAGTGGGCGGGTCGCATTACCCTGCAAGCGGCCTGTTTGGTCCCCATCGACATGGTGGAGAACGATGGTGGATTCTTGGGCACGGCCAACACCGTTGCGGAATCTGGCGGGACCTTGGGTGCCGTTACCTATCCCATGCCAGATCTCGCAGAGCGCTTGGAAACCTTCTTCGCCATGGCAGCCGAGCGTGGTCTGGATGCGGACTTTCACGCCGATGAAACCGGCGACCCGTCCGTCGCCACCCTGCGCACCATCGCTGAAACCGTGCTCAAAACCGGTTTCGACGCTCCAGTCACAGTCGGGCACTGCTGTTCATTGGCGGTACAAGACGAAAGCGAAGCGGATCGGACCTTGGATCTGGTCGCTAAAGCGGGGCTAAACATCGTCTCGCTGCCGCTGTGCAATCTTTATCTTCAAGCGCGTGATTCCGATACCACGCCGCGCTGGCGCGGCGTCACTCTGGTGCATGAAATGCGCAAACGGGGCATCAACGTGTCTTTCGCCTCCGACAATACCCGCGACCCGTTTTACGCCTATGGCGATTTGGACATGGTGGAAGTGCTGCGGGAAAGCACACGGATTGCACATCTGGACCACACCCAACCGCACTGGTTTGACGCTTTTTGCGCCAACCCGGCCAACGCGTGTGGGCTGACGGCAAACGACATCAGCGTTGGCAGTACGGCTGATTTTATCGTCTTCAAGGCCCGTTCCATGACGGAGCTTCTGGCCCGCCCCCAGTCGGACCGTGTCGTGGTGCGCCAGGGCAAAGCCATAGACCGCACACTGCCGGACTACGCGGAACTGGACCATCTGATGACACAAACCAAGGAAGCCCAAAGGATGAGCGCATGACCACCAATATAGACCAGTGCAAAACGGCGCTCGCCCGGTTCGACCTCGACACAAATCCCGCCACAGTGAAACAAAAGAGCCGGGACTTCTTCTGGTACTCCCCTGTGCTGAAATCCAAACTCGATCATCTGGTTGGGGATTTTGTGGCCTCGCCCAAAAGCGAAGAAGAGCTGATTGAAATTCTCAAAATCTGTTACGCGCATGATGTGCCCGTCACCACACGCGGCGCCGGCACGGGCAATTACGGCCAGGCCATGCCGCTCAATGGCGGCTGCATTTTGCATCTCAACCATCTCAACACAGTCAAAGACATCCAGCCCGGCCGGGTGATCGTACAGCCCGGTTGTCTGATCAAAGACCTGGATGCGGAGTGCATCGCTAAATCCGGCCAGGAGGTGCGCATGTTTTCATCCACTTGGGCAACCGCAACCATTGGCGGATTCATAGCGGGCGGGTCTGGCGGCATCGGCTCCATTCACTGGGGCTCGCTGCGCGATCTTGGCAACATCATCCGTTTGCGCGTGGTCACCATGGAGGCCGAACCCCGCGTCTTGGAGTTTCGCGGCGAAGAACTGGCCCGTGTTTCCCATGCCTACGGCACCAATGGCATCATCACCGAGTTGGAACTGCCACTGGCCCCCGCTTACGACTGGGTGGAAATGGCGATTGGCTTCGATGACTTCATGGAATCCGCCGCATTTGCCGACGCCATCGCCAACGAAGACGGCATCCTCTTAAAGCTCGCAACACCCGTCGAGTCGCCGGTGCCATACGATTATTTCCAGCGCTTCACGCCACACATCCGTCGCGAGCAAAGCCTCGTTATGATGATGGTGGCACCCCATTCGCTGGACGCTTTTGAGACCTTCCTCAACCGATACAGTCAAGCCGAAATTGTCTACCGGTCGGACGATAATGACTGGGCCCGCAACCCCGGTCACATTTTTGAATACACTTGGAACCACACGACCCTGCGGGCGCTGAAGGTTGATCCGACGATCACCTACCTGCAAGTGCGCTACGGCTATCCCGACCACCTCGAAAAGGTCGCGGAAATCCGCCGTATTTTCGGTGACGAAGTGCCCCAACATCTGGAAGTGATCCGCAGCAACGGCAAGGTACACTTTGCCGGACTGTCTCTGGTGCGTTTCACCACGGAAGAGCGCCTGAATGAGATCATTCAAATCCATGAGGAATTGGGGTGCATGATCTTCAACCCCCATCGTTACACGCTCGAAGAAGGCGGTCGCCAGTCGGTCGACGATCAGCAATTGAAGTTCAAACAGGAGGCAGACCCCAAGGGCCTGCTCAACCCCGGAAAAATGATCTCGTGGGACGATCCCGATTTCAAATACGAGACCATGTACGCCTATCCGAAAATGAAAAAGGCCAGCTAAATGCGCGCTCTGGTCGTCTTTGCACATCCCTGTTCGGAGAGTTTTTCAGCGGCCCTTCACAAACAGGTTCTGACCACTCTGGAAAAATCAGGCTGGGACGTGGATGATTGTGACTTAAATGCGGAGGGCTTTTCACCGGTTTTGACCGAGGAGGAGCGCCGCAACTACCATGAAGAAGCGATCAACATTGAGCCGGTGCGGCCCTATGTCGAGCGGCTGCAAAAGGCCGATGGCTTGTTCTTCGTCTACCCGGTTTGGAATTTCGGCTACCCTGCGATCTTGAAGGGCTTTTTCGACAGGGTTTTCCTGCCCGGCGTTTCGTTTGACATCGTCGACGGCAAAGTGCGTGGCAAACTTGACAACATCAAAACACTGGCCGCGGTCACCACCTATGGCGGCACACGTGTCCGTGCTTTTTTGGCCGGTGACCCGCCTCGAAAATGCATGACCCGCCCCGTACGGTTTGTGGTCAACCGCGCGGCGCAAACGAAATATCTTGCACTTTACGATATGAACCGCGCCAGCGACCAAAAGCGCGCCAGCTTCCTGAATCGTGTGGACAATGAGATTGGGGCGCTACGGTGAAAGCGCTTGTCGTTTACTGCCACCCCCACGGCAACAGTTTTAACGCGGGCATCTTAAAATCGGTGCAGGACACGCTCACCGCCTCCGGTGCTGATATCAAAACGCTCGACCTCTACGCGGACGGCTTCCAGCCCGGTTTAAGCGAAGGCGAATTTACGAGCTACCTTAATCCGCACATCGATTGCCCCCTGCTCACCCGTTACATCGAAGCGGTGAAGTGGTGTGACGCACTGTTTTTCGTCTATCCAACATGGTGGTACGGCGTCCCAGCCGTTCTAAAAGGGTGGCTCGACCGCGTTCTCATCCCGGGCGTGGCTTTTCACATGCCGGACGGAGGCGATATTCAACCGGGTCTTACACACATCAAAAGCCTGGGCGTCTTCACCACCTGTGGCGCTTCTCGCAAGCTGACATGGCTGGTGGGCGCGCCGGGCAAACGAACGCTGCTGCGCGGCATCCGCTTGATCTGCCATCCAAACTGCAAAACCGTTTTCGCCGCTCACTATTCTATGGATGATTCAACGCCAGACTCCCGCAGCAGACACATCGAAACCGTAAAGGCCAAACTCGCCCGTTTCGTGAAATCGCGCATCTCCAAACCGGCCCTGACGGAAAACGCATGAGTGCAGTTCCAATCCTCGACTTTTCCCGCTTCACCGATGGAGAAGCTGGTGCATTCGTAACTGAGCTTGGTGCTGTGTGTCGGGATACCGGTTTCTTCGTGCTGACAAACCACGGCATTGGGGACAGGCTGGTCGCAAATTCTTTTGAGATGGCACGTCGCTTTTTCAGCCTGCCGCAGACCCAAAAAGACGCCCTATCCATCAGCTTGTCGCCTCACAACCGGGGCTACGCCACCATTGGCTCGGAAAGTCTGGATGAAAACAGTGGCGTTGCAGACAAGAAAGAAGCCTTCAATATCGGTCTCGACTTGGCAGTGGATGATCCACGGGTACTTGCGAATGAACCGTTTCGCGGCGTGAATGTGTGGCCGGACATGGATGGTTTTCGAGACGCCAGTCTTGTCTATTTCCAAGCCGTTTGGGCGTTGGGCCGCAAGGTGCATGAGGCGCTCGCGCTCAGTCTTGATCTACCGCGCTCCTACTTTGAGGCGCACTTCAACGCACCCATGGCTACCTTGCGCATGCTGCGTTACCCGCCGGCATCAGGTGCTAAAAATGAAATTGGCGCCGGTGCACACACGGATTACGGCTCGATCACATTGCTTAAAACCGACGGTGTGAGCGGTTTGCAGGTAAAGCCCTGCGACCGGGATTGGATTGACGTTCCACACATCGAAGGCGCTTTCATCGTCAATATTGGCGACTGCCTTATGCGCTGGACCAATGATGTCTACGTTTCCACGCCCCACCGCGTGTTACCGCCAGCCACAGAACGGTATTCCATCGCATTTTTTCTCGATCCCAATCCCGACAGCGTGATTGAGAAGCTGCCCACCATCGCAGGGCCTGCAAAATACAAACCCGTTACGGGTGCGCAGTATTTAATGCAACGCTTGACCGCGACTTACAAGTAAACGGACGCATCCGTGGGAGGGCATCCATGAACAAAGACCGGCGGCTATATTGGGCCGATTATACATCAAACGAGTTTGATGAGATCGACCCGCAAAAGACAATCGCAGTCCTGCCAACAGCAGCCATCGAACAGCACGGCCCGCATTTACCGGTCGGAGTGGACACGATGATCAACCAAGGCATGCTGGACACGGCCTGCTCACGCCTGCCGCAAGACTTGGACATACGCATTCTGCCGCTGCAAGCGATTGGCAAATCCAATGAGCACTTGCACGCAAAAGGCACACTGACACTCCCCGTGGAGGTGGCCATCCAGGTTTGGGTAGAAATAGGATTGTCGGTCGCCCGCGCCGGCGTGCGTAAAATGGCCATCGTCAACTCTCACGGCGGCAATCTGGACATTATCAGCATCGTCTCACGGGAACTGCGCGTCCGCGCCAACATGTTAGTGGGAAAGTGCCAGTGGGGTTCCTTCGGCCACCCCGAGGGCATGTACCCGCCGGATGAGCTCAAATACGGCATTCACGGCGGTGACGTCGAAACATCTTTGATGCTGCATTTCCGCCCGGAACTGGTGGATATGGCGAAGGCGAAGAACTTCCGCTCCAGTGCACAAGACGTCCAACCGGATGCAGCCCTGATGCCAACGGGTTCAACCTCCTACGGCTGGATCGCGTCCGACCTCAACAAGGATGGCACCGTGGGCAATGCCAGCATCGCCACCGCACAAAAAGGCGCGGCAACGGCCATCAAACAGGCCGACGGCTTCATCAATTTCCTAAAAGAAATCCGCGACCGCGACATCGCGCTATTCGACTAGAGCGCCCCCTGTTGGAGCGAAAACACCTCCAGCCAGCCCATAAACCCGGTCACCTCAACGCGCGAGCTGCCAATACGGCAAAACACCCACCAAGTCTTCGGCTCTCGGATCGACCGTTGACCAATCAACCTGAGGCGCCTCAGGAACCAAACCGCTACGGTGACACTCCATCCAAAGCGGCGCCAAGTTGAATTGGCTAAAGTCCAACAGCGCGGTTGGTTGTGAGCCGACTTCCTGTTGGAAGGTCGCATCGGCCTGCGCTTTGGAGACCGTATTGGCAAGCCAGCGAAACGCATCGGGCAAGCCTAGCCCTCTTTTGCTCCGCCACGACCACAGATTATCGCCAGTACCGTCAAACACGCGCGCCAGTTTGGCCCAACTTGCCAAGGCAAACACCACATAGTGAGCAGCGTTTGTGCGGTCCAATTCATGCCGCAGGGAGCCATCGGCGGCTATCTGCGCGGAGAGGCGCAATCGCGCCCAATTGCGCGCTTTAGCCAGCACCACATCGTCACCCAAGAAGCGTGCGGCGCTCGCCAGTTGCAGATCATAGTGCGTGCCCACGTTGTGCGGTGCATGGCAGGCATCCCTGCCTTGCGGGCTGATTTGCAGCCAGTTCAAATACTCTGATACCCAACGACGAAAAGCCTGAACCTCATGGTCTTTGAGCGCATTCGCTGCCGTCAAAATACGAACGCTATCGAGGATTCGAACCAAACCGCGAAACTCAACTATACCGGAACCGTGTCCGGCATCACCGTTTGACCCTAAGCGAACTTGAGAAAACGTCAGATTGGGATTCATCGCAGTCCCGGCGTCCAAAAACCACGCACGAATGCGCTGCGCGGCGGCTTCTAGGTACTGAGGTTGCCCAAACGCACGGCCAGCCAAACAGAGGGCCAAATTGTCCTCACAACAAGTTTGAAACGCGGACCGGTCAAAGGCATTCGAACCTGTTTCATATAATCCTGTGCCAGGAAGACGATTGCCATCGCGCCTTGTGTAAGGAAGTCCGTCTTTCTGACTTGGGTCCGGCCACCAATAGGGCGCTTGACTGAAATAGTCATGCCGATCGCCGCTGGGTGCGCAGCCTGTTTTATCCAGAACACTGGGCACGGCACGGGCCAGCGCCTCATCGGCAGCTTGCAACACAGCCGCACTGACTGCTGATCTTTCCCCGCTTAAGCCAGCGATCTTCCCGTCGTCGTAAAGGACCAAATCATCACGCTTATAGGTCCCCGAATACCGCTGCCCGTCCAGACCGTCCAAAAACGCAACAACGGCATCGCCCCGTGCACGGCTGATGGCTTGGAGCGCCTTTTTCCCAACCTCGATGTCAGCCCGTCCCGACGCGAGACGTGCCACCCACGCGGCAGATTTATACCAACCGATTTGTGCAGAAGCTTGCGGGAAAGGCAGGTCCCATACCTCGTTACGGTACCTGTCCCAAATACCGCGCACGCCGAGCCGCCAAAACAAATCAACCTTGGGACGGCGCCCGTAAGGAACCGTCTCGTCAAACTGTTCTTCGGCATCGCATCTAAAAACCACCTGCGGTTCGGACGTCTCACTAACCTTTGGCCGGGACCCAGGTAGAGAGGCGTTAGCCGTCAACCGCACCATGGGGATCACAAAGTAGGGATACCAAGGCTCCTCCAGAACTGCCTTTTTCAGCGCTGAAAAGCCATCGGCGGAAAAAGCGCAACTGCCATCAAAAGGCAGAACCCATTTTGCGAGCGTCCGCCCTTCCTTCAATGCAAAATTACGCGCAGCATTGTTGTTCATCGCATAGAGATTTTTATCCCGCCGCAACTGGCCGTAAGCGACGTCAGCCCGTCCGGGCTCCAACGCCTTAAAGGCGTTGGAAAAGATATAGTCTTCCGTGGGAAAGGCATCCACCGACCAATCGGTCTTTTGGTATTCGATGGGATCAAATGGGATGACGGTGTAGGCCATACCGTGAGCATCCAAAATGCCCTTGATGCTGTGTTCTTGTTCCGGGTCCGTGGGCCGATTGAGTAAAAACCGTTTTTCACACCCCTCAAAGTCCGGCTCGTTCTCAAGGATGAATTTTAGGTTTTCCAGCGTTTGGCCAGCGGTGTGGCGCGGTGGAAGATCGTTTCCCAAGATGCGGTATAAAACGAATGTGTCCGCCATATTGTAGGCCGGAGACCGAAAATAGGCGGCTCGAAGAGTGTCGCGGCATGGCACGACATAGTCGTGCGGCTTCACCAGCGGGCGGTCCGTTTTTTCCTCTTCAACACCCAAGACGCTGAAAATCAGACTTTTCGAACGCCCTGCAACACGTTCCATTTCCGCTAAGAGTCTTGACCGGACAAAACCAACCGGATTTTTCAAGAACGCATGGAGCTTGATCTTGCTTACACGCATTCAAATTCAATTTGTCTGTGGTTTATCATAAAGCGCCGGGCGTGTGCCCAATAGGCCGTCGATGCGCCCCACGGACCATCCGATAGACCGAACAGCCATGACCGGCGATGCAGCACCGAATATTGGCAGAACCAACAACAGTCCGCCCATCACAAAACGCAGTGCGGCCGTGCCAACGGTTGATAGCACGAGCGGAATCGATATTGCCCTGCGCTTCATTCTAAAATGATTGGCACTCTGGGCCCTTCCCCGCTTCATTTGGTACAATAACGAGAGCCGGTCGGCCATCACAGTCTCATAGACAACCGCCTTTGGGTTCCAAACCGCTTTGCCCCCCACAGCCTTGAACGCGCGGAAGAAGGCGGTGTCAGACCCTCCCGAATATCGGAACCCTTCTTCATCAAACCGCAATTTACGCTCCCTCAGCCATTCTAAGTCGGCGAGCCAGTTGTTGGTTACGATGGTAAATTTGCCTTTTTGAAGAGCATCTTTGGCAGATTTTTTAGCTTTGCGTTTTGATCGGGCAACAAGGCTCCCATGGATAAAGCGCTGCCACCTGTTGGCGGAGGGCAAACATGGCCCGACCAGCACAGGGCCGCCAGTCATCTGCACCGCACCATCGTCATAGGCTGCAAACAATTGAGCCAACCATTGAGGATCAACCTCTTCATCATCATCGACGAAACAAAGAATATCCGCTCCAAGAGCGAGAGCCTCGTCCAAACCGCGATTGCGCGCGACCGGGATGCCCTTTTTAGGCTCGCAAAAATACAAGAAACGGGCATCTTTTTTTGTAAACGTGTCGGCAACGGATCGGGCAGACTCCGCCTCATCGTTGTCGACGATTACAAAATGCAAAGTGTGTCGATCCACGCCTTCAAGGCGCTCCAGACTGGCAGCCAATTTTGCCAAATGCTGCGGGCGTCCATATGTGATGACGGCGACGGCGATGGTCAACATGTCAACGAAAGCCCTTCATGATCACCATTTTGCGTCAGCCACAGGCAGCCAAACACCATCCACTCCCGTAGTTGTTTTGCTTGCACGTTGCACAGTTGTACCATAGCCACGTCAAAGCATGACTAGGCAAGTGGAATGCGCTCAGCAGGGGCCCCAAGTGTCAATTGCGAGTGTGAGACCAGAGGCTGGGGTCTAAGCTCCAGCGCTACGGCATGCTAATTGGTAAACTGCTCATTCCATCGTGGAGTTTAATCTCAGCCGTGATCGTAGATGCTCAAAATGCGGGAACTCAGACACCCGTCGTGATGTGCATGAAGTGGGGCACGCTATATTCCGCCAGCTACGTCAATGTTCTGTACCGCGCGGTCAAAGATCATCTTGCAATCCCACACCGTTTCGTTTGTTTCACGGATGACAAGAGCGGCATCGTCGACGGGGTTGAGTGCTTTCCGTTACCGGATCCATTGTTAAAAGATGCCTTCACCCGCATGGGCTGTTGGCCAAAGGTGACGCTGTTCAAGAAAGACCTGTTTGGCCTGGAAGGCCGCGCGCTCTTTTTGGATTTGGACACCGTGGTACTTGGCGATCTCACCTCGTTCCTGACCAAGCCGGGCAGACTGATAGCGATCAAAGAGTGGGGACGGTTCGCCGACTTTTTCAGGAAGCAGAAGTTGAGCGCGCAGACAAGCGTGTTCTGTTTCGATTTAGGCCGGATGTCCCACATCTACGACGCCTATGCGCGTGATCCGGAAGGAGCCGCAAGCGATTTTAGAAACGAGCAAAGGTTCGTCACCCACAGCGCGGAAGAGTTGGACTTCTGGGATCCTTCAGACGTCGTGAGTTTCAAGCGTCATCTACTGGCACCACCACTTTTAAACCGCTGCATGAGACCGAAGACCCCCAGCAAAGATACCAAAGTATTGGTCTTCCACGGAAACCCGCGCCCTCGCGATGTCATCCGCAAGGACAGCGGTCGGTGGGGCGGTTTTTGGCAATCTGGCAGCGGTCCCGTGCCCTATGTGCGCGATTACTGGGTGAAATACGGCGGTGTTACTTAGGTCGCATCAACGCTCTATACGGGTCTAGCCGGATTTCTGTTTGGCGGAACGGACGCAGGGTTCGATAAACGCTACCCCTTCAACACCATCCTCGACACCATCCTCGAGACCGGGCGCTAGAGCGGTTCACAATTTGATTGAACCGCTCGGTTGCGAAGAGCAACCTGGCGCTTATGCGCCCCACCTCCTCCACCGAGGGTCGCGAAGGCCTCTTGAGGCCGACAGCGAGAGCGCCACAACTGGATCGGTTCTATCAAAGATAGAAATGATCTAAGCCGCTTGATCCGGTTCCTTCATACTATCCGGTGGCGGAAAGTAACGCGCCGTCACCCGGCAGCGCCTCAACGCGGGTGGAGCCAAAAACAGGTCCAATCCCGATAAGAACCGGTTGCTTAAATCCGATGACGTCAATGCCATGGGAAATCGTCTCCAAGCTGCCCGCCCACTGCGCCTGATCGGCACGGGAAATGTTTGATGCGATGACGACCGGCGTGGATGGAGCCATACCGTGGTCCATCAAAAGGGATTGCAATTGCTTGGCGGTACGACCGGCCATGTAGAAGATGTTGGTGGTGCCATCCTGCGCGACAGCCTGCCAGTCAATATCGGCTGGCAAGTGCCCGTGACGGCTGTGACCCGTGATATAACGGACTGACCGCGCGTGATCGCGATGCGTGAGCGAGACACCCAGATGCGAGGCCATGGCGGACGCGGCCGTAATGCCCGGCACAATGGTGACCGGAATGTTGGTCTGTTCCAAAAAGGAAAGTTCCTCACCGGCACGACCGAAAATGACAGGATCGCCGGACTTGAGCCGAACCACATTTTTGCCCGCCTTCGCCAGCTTCAATAGGGTAGCATTGATGTCATCTTGCTTGCAGGAGTTCCGCCCGCCCCGCTTGCCAACCAACATGCGTTTGGCCTCCCGGCGCGCCAATTCCAAGACTTCGGAAGAAACCAGATCATCAAACAAGATGACGTCGGCTGCCTGCAAAGCCCGCATGGCCTTCAACGTCAGCAATTCAGCATCCCCTGGACCGGCCCCCACCAGCGTCACGCGGCCAGACTTCGCATCGGGCGCATGAGCTATACGTTCCACATCGGCCAGTACGTCCTGCTCCGAAACGGCAGTTGCATCGCTTGAGAAAGCGCGGTTGACGAAACGCTCCCAGAACTGCCGCCGCGGTGCACCGAAATCCAAACGCGCATTCACCTGCGCCCGCACGCGCTGGGCAAGCCGCGCCCACTCCTGCACCGATGCGGGCAACACAGTTTCGATGCGACGCCGAATGGCTTGGCCAAATATAGGAGCGGCTCCATCCGTCGAAATGCTCACCACGGCCGGAGAGCGGTTTACGATGGACCCAAATTGAAACTCGCAAAAGGCAGGCTTGTCGATCACGTTGACCGCGACACCCGCCGCCCGGGCAGTGCAGTAAAACGCCTGCGCTTCACCATCAGTTTCAGCATCTGCAATGGCAATGACGGCGTGTTCAAAACAATCCGCCGCCCAAGGACGGGCGTGGTGTACAAAACAACCCGGCGCGGCCTCCATGACCTCTACAAATGCCGGGTCCAACTCTTCCGCATAGACGTGCACGACAGCGCCGCTGGCCGCCAGCAATTCGCCTTTCCATGCAGCAGCATCGCTGCCTCCGGCCAACACCACTTTCTTGCCGCGCAGTTTGTAGAACACCGGCAAAACGGCAAGTTCCCCCACCCGCTCCGGTCTGCGGCGTTTCAAAGTGGCAACTGCGCGCGGCTTACTCGGCAGCGATAACGTAGAGCTCATCGAGCAAACCTCCGATTTCCGATTGGCAGGAGCCGCAATTGGTGCCCGCATTGCAGGCCTTGCCGACCGCCGCGATGGTGTGATTGCCGTCCGCGATGGCAGCACGGATGTCGTTGATACCAACGCCAAAGCAAGAGCAGACAGTCGCACCGCGATCCGGCTGGTCGAGGCTTGGACGTCCCGCAACAAGCATGGTGCGTTTGACAGCGTCATCATGTACGATGGACAATTGCTCGCACGCCCATGTGCGGGAAACAGCAACCGGGTCCGGCGCAACAAACAAAGCCGCTTGCAGGCGATCACCCGCAAACCAAGCCCGGCGGGTCTGCGACGATTGCTGATCCTGGTACTCTACCGGTTCCAAACCGGGTGCCATGGAACTTGCCAGCGTATCGAGCACTGTATCACCGTTTGACTGCGCAATCGCAAACTCGAGCTGCCAACCGTCCGCACATCTGGATTTGACCCAATAGCTCAGGCCGGAAAGCTGTATCGGTTCATCCCTGCAAACGGCAAAACCAAACTGAGCGACGGCGGCGGGTGCAACCTTGACGGCAACACTCTTGGAGGCCGGTTGACCGGAAAGTGGATCCGTCAACGGTGGCACCAAACGGTCCACACGTGCATTCGACGCAAATTGATCTGTCCAGTGCATGGGCACAAACACACTGCCTTGGCGTTGGCGTTTGCTCACCAGCGCCCGCACGCGCACCGTGCCAAGGGAACTGGTAACATCCACCAAGGATGCGTCGCGCACACCAAATTGAAGCGCGTCCAAGGGATGAATTTCACAATAAGGTTCGGCAATGTGAGAGGAGTTTCGGGGGCTGCGGCCCGTACGGGTCATCGTGTGCCACTGATCGCGTATCCGACCCGTGTTCAGGATCAGCGGAAACTGATCATTCTGTTTGGATACCACCGAAGCGGAAACCGCAATGAACCGGGCACGCCCATCCGGTGTGAAGAACTGACCATCACCAAACATGCGTTGAGAGACGGTGGCCTGCCCTTCTTTGTAAGGCCAAAGCGTGGGTTCTAGGGCGTCATAACCAGCCCCGGATAGACTCGAAAAACCACCAATGTCAAAGTCTCTGCTACCATCATTGCCATGGGCGGAGAGAACCGAATGCTCGCAGAAAATCTCGTCCGGCCCGGAGTAATGAAACCCATGGCTATAACCCATGCACTGGGCCACTTGCGCCAATTGCCACCAATCGGCCTTGGCTTCGCCAGGTGCGTCAAGAAAAGACCGCTGCCGCGATATGCGTCGTTCGGAATTGGTGACCGTGCCGCTCTTTTCACCCCAGGCGGTGGAGGGCAATTTGACGTGCGCGTGGCGGACGGTGTCGGTTGTTTCCAACACGTCAGAAACAACAACAAACGGACATGCCCGCAGAGCGGCCTCCACCATGTCGGCATCTGGAAGGCTGTCCACCGGGTTGGTGGCCATGATCCAAAGAGCCTTGATGCGGCCGTCCGCCACCGCGTCGAACATGTCGACAGCCTTCAAACCCTGTTCGCTCGCGATGTTGGGCGCATCCCAAAAATCCGCAACCAGGTCGCGATGGTCGGGATTGGCGATCTCCATATGGGCCGCCAGCATATTGGCCAGCCCACCCACCTCGCGTCCGCCCATGGCGTTGGGCTGGCCCGTAACCGAAAACGGCCCCATGCCCGGATGACCGATCCGTCCCGTCGCAAGGTGACAATTGATGATCGCATTGACCTTGTCGGTCCCACCGGAGGATTGGTTCACGCCCTGACTGTAAATCGTCACAGTCTTGGGCGTGTTGGCAAACAGCGCATAGAAGCGCTCAATGTCAGCCGCGTCCAAGCCGGTGAGAACCTCCACATCAGCGGCATCCTTGCGGGCCTGTTCAAGAGCCGCGTCGAAACCGTTGGTGTGGGCTGCAATGTAGTGAGGATCGATAGATCCTGTACCCGCCAGATGAGCCAACAAGCCGTTGAAAAGAGCCGTGTCGCCATCCGGCGCGATGGGCAAATGCAAATCAGCAATGTCTGCCGTCATGGTGCGGCGCGGGTCGATCAGCACGACTTTCATCGTCGGACGTGCCACCTTGGCCGCCGCGATGCGTTGATAAAGCACCGGATGACACCAGGCCAAGTTGGAGCCAGTGATTACCAAAAGATCGGCAAGCTCCAAGTCTTCATAAATGCCCGGAACCGTATCCGACCCGAATGCCCGTTTATGACCAGCCACCGAAGACGCCATGCAGAGGCGCGAATTCGTGTCGATATTGGCCGAACCGATAAAGCCTTTCATCAGCTTGTTTGCGACGTAATAGTCTTCCGTCAAAATCTGCCCGGAGACGTAAAAAGCAACGCTATCGGGTCCGTGCTCGTCTAGTGTGCTGCGGAACTTTTGCGCCACGTGGCCCAGCGCCGTATCCCAATCGGTGTCAACACCATCGACATTTGGTTTGAGCAGGCGGCCTTCCAAAGACACGGTTTCACCAAGAGCTGAGCCCTTGGAACACAAGCGGCCAAAGTTTGCGGGATGGTCGGGATCGCCCTTGATATCCACCGACCCGTTGGCTTTGAGCGTAGCGATAACACCGCACCCTACCCCGCAATAGGGGCAAGTCGTTTTAACGGCGGGCGCGTCCAGTTTGGTCACAGCCTCAAGCCAGCCCGGCCGCATCAAGGAGGATCGTATCGCCTTCCAACTTGACGGGATACGTCCGCGTCTCGCCCTCGTCAGCCCCTTGAGCTTGGCCGGTCGCCAGAGAGATAACCCAGTTGTGCAAAGGACACGTTACGCAGCCATCATGCACAATGCCTTGGCTCAGCGGCCCATTTTTATGCGGGCACTTGTCTTCCAACGCAAAGACCTGATCATCCAAAGTGCGAAAGACAGCGATGGTTTTTTCTCCTGCAACCACGCAACGCGCGCCTTGCTTGGGAATGTCGCACAGGGTTCCAACCTCGACCCAAAGAGAGGCCACCGCGTTCATTCCGCCGCCTCCAAGGCCAAGGTCGCCATAGGCTTGAACTCGTGCTTGTCCTTGCCCGACACGCGTTCGTCCCAGGGATCAATCTGTGCAAATTTTTGGCTGAACACGAAGCGGTCAAAGTAGTGTTTTCGCTTTTCTGCATCGTCCAGAATCTGCTCGCGGATTTTGTCCAAACCGATCCGCTTGGCCCACTTGTAGATGCGTTCAAGATAGTGGCCCTGCTCGCGGTACATCTGCGCCAGCGCCACAACGTGTTCCAGCGCTTCATCTTCGGTGGCAACATGGCCGAGCACTTCCGTGCCCTTGATGTCCAACCCGGCTGCCCCGGCGAAATGGATTTCAAAACCCGAATCCACGCAGATGATACCGATGTCTTTGCAGGTGGCTTCGGCGCAATTGCGCGGACAACCGGAGACGGCCATTTTGAGCTTGGCCGGCGTCCAAGACCCCCACATGAACTTCTCCAAGCGGATACCAAGGCCGGTCGAATCCTGCGTTCCAAACCGGCACCAATTCGTACCCACGCAGGTTTTCACAGTGCGCAAACCCTTCGCGTAAGCTTGGCCGGACACAAAGCCTGCTTTGCCCAGATCAGCCCACACGTCCAGCAGGTCTTCTTTCTTGATGCCCAACATGTCGATGCGCTGACCGCCGGTCACTTTCACAGCCGGAATTTCGTACTTATCGACGACATCGGCGATGGTGCGCAGCTCGTTGGATGATGTCATCCCGCCCCACATGCGCGGAACGACAGAATAGGTGCCGTCCTTCTGGATATTGGCGTGTACCCGCTCGTTGATGAAGCGCGACTGATAATCGTCGGCATATTCATCAGGCCAATCGCACACCAGATAGTAGTTGAGCGCCGGACGGCATTTGGCGCAGCCCGTACCGGTTTTCCATTCGAGCGCTTGTTGAACCGCAGGAATGGTCTTGAGCTCTTTCGCTTTGATCAGACGGCGCACATCGCTGTGGCCCAGATCGGTGCAACCGCACATTGGTGTGACGGCGTTGGGATTGTAGGCATCCCCCAGCGACAGGACCATCAACTGTTCCACCAAGCCAGTGCAGGTGCCGCAGGACGAAGACGCTTTTGTGTGGGCGCGCACATCGTCCAGCGTGGTCAGGCCCTTAGACGCGATGGCGTCCGTGATTTTTGATTTACAAATGCCGTTACAGCCGCAGATTTCCGCATCATCCGGTAAGGCTGCAACGGCCGCCATAGGGTCCAGGGGTTCGGCCCCCTGAAACGCCTGGCCGAAGATAAGTGTATCCCGCATCTCAGAGATGTCGGTTTGTTTTTTCAGCAGATCAAAGAACCACGGTCCGTCCGAGGTTTCACCGTACAACACGGCCCCAATGATCTTATTGTCTTGCAGCACCAGCCGCTTGTAGATACCGCCCACCGCGTCTCGCAGCACAATTTCCTCGCGGTCATCGTCCTTGGCAAAGTCGCCAGCTGAATAGAGATCGACACCGGTGACCTTTAACTTTGTGGCCGTGACAGACCCTCCATAGGCAGCGTGGCCGCCCATCAAATTGTCTGCCAGCACGCTTGCCATTTCATAAAGCGGCGCGACCAGTCCGTAGCATTGGCCGTTGTGTTCAACGCATTCGCCCAGCGCAAAAATGTCGGGATCGTCCGTGCGCATGTCATCGCCCACCAGGATGCCGCGATTGACCGCAAGACCAGCCTGTTTGGCAACGGCCACGCTGGGTCGAATGCCCACCGCCATGCACACGATGTCCGCTTCCAAATGAGTACCGTCTTCCAGCGCAACGCCAGACACTTTTCCATCCGTGCCAAGAATTGCGCTGGTGTTCGCTCCGGTCTTCACCGTCACGCCACGCGCTTTGAAAGCCTCTTCCAACAAGTGCCCGGCGGACTCATCCAACTGACGTTCCATCAGCGTGTTGGCCAGATGAATGACTGTGACGTCCATGCCCTGCATGCGCAGCCCAGCCGCAGCTTCCAAGCCCAGCAATCCACCGCCAATAACGACGGCATGTTTTTTGGCCTTGGCCGCATCCAGCATGATCTCAACATCGTCAAGATCGCGATAGGTGATCACACCCTCCAGATCGTGGCCGGGAAGCGGGATCATGATCGGGTTGGAGCCTGTTGCGATAACCAGCTTGTCGTAAGCAGCCGTAACACCGTTGCTGGCGGTCACCGTCTTGGCGTCGCGATCAATCTGATCTACCCGCGCAGACTTGTAGAGCGTCACACCATGCTGGGCGTACCAGTCATCATCGTGGGTGATGATATCCGCATAAGACTTTTCGCCGGACAGGACCGGCGACAACATCAGACGGTTATAGTTCACCCGCGGTTCAGCATTGAAAATCGTGACCTCAAACGCGTCAGGTGCAGTGTCAAAGAGGTCTTCCAACATCCGCCCGGGCGCCATGCCGTTGCCAATGATGACCAGTTTTTGTTTTGTCGACATGATTACTCCGCCGCCTCCAAGCGTACTGTTTTGGATTGACGGGCAATTCGCGCGGCCCGCTTGGCCTTGATGCTTTCCAACTGTTCTTCGCTTGGGTCAGCACCACCTTCATAGGCTTCCAGGAAGTCGAGAAGCTCCTCTCGGTAGGCGTAGTAATCCGGGTGGGCGAGCAGCTCTTTGCGGGAGCGCGGACGGGGCAGATCAACCTCCATCACATTGCCGATGCGGGCATTGGGCCCGTTCGACATCATCACCACTTTATCGGCCAGCAGTATCGCTTCATCGACGTCGTGCGTCACACATACAGTGGTCACCTGTGTGCGTTTCCAAACGTCCATCAGCACGTCCTGCAGTTCCCACCGGGTTAGCGAGTCCAACATGCCGAAAGGCTCATCGAGCAACAGCAGTTTGGGAGAGAGCGCAAATGCGCGGGCGATGCCCACACGCTGCTTCTGGCCATTGGAAAGGTCTGCCGCACCGCGCTGCATCGCATCGGCAAGACCCACTTTGGACAGGTAGTACTCGCAGATATCGCGACGCTCCTGCGCGCTGGCTTGCGGGTAGACTTCAGACACGCCGAGCGCCACGTTGTCATAGGCCGTCATCCAAGGCAGCAAGGAAGGCGCTTGAAACACGACCGCACGATCCGGTCCGGCGGTGGTCACCTCCGTACCGTCCAGCACGATGCCGCCGCCCGTGATGGGGTTCAGACCCGCGGCCATGGACAGGACGGTGGACTTGCCACAACCGGAGTGGCCTATGAGCGTGATGAACTCGCCTTTTTTCATTTTCAGGTCGAACCCGTCGACTACGGTCAGTGGACCTTTTGGCGTCGGATAAACCTTCTTCAGATTGGCAAACTCCAAATACCGATCTTCAATCGGCGAATGCGCGGCGTCGAGATAAGCTTGCGGAAGATCGGCTCCGTCCTTTTTCGCCGTGATCGGCACCACATTGGGCAGCACCATTTCGTCTTCAACATCCCGTTGGCGCTCAACGCCGATCTTGATGAGGTATTCCGTAACGTCCGCCCGCAGACGGATAAATTCATGGTTAGAGTTCATGGCGCCACGGTCGCGAGGGCGCGGCAGGTCAACTTTGAATTCCGGCCCCAAAGTCGCGTTTGGTCCCGGGGTCAGCGGAATGATGCGGTCAGCCAGCAAAATCGCTTCATCCACATCATTGGTGATCAGGATGATGGTTTTCTTCTCCTTCTGGGAAATATCGGCGAACTCGTCCTGCAGCTTCGCACGGGTCAAGGCGTCGAGGGCTGAAAGCGGTTCGTCCAGCAGCAAAACATCGGGCCGCATGGCCAAAGCCCGTGCAACGGCCACGCGTTGGCGCATACCGCCGGAGAGTTCCGCCGGCTTGCGATCCCTGGCATGGCCCAACCCGACCATCTCCACATATGTGTCAACGATCTCAGCCCGCTCGGCTTTGGTCTTAGATTTGAAAACCTGGTCAACAGCGAGGGAGACGTTCCCCACCACCGTCAACCAAGGCAGCAGCGAGTAGGATTGGAACACCACACCCCGCTCTTGACCGGGGCCGTCGATATGCTTTCCGCGGAACAAAACGCCACCCGCATCCGGCTCGATCAACCCGGCCAAGGCAGAGATGAGCGTGGTTTTGCCCGACCCGGAAAACCCGACAATCGCGATAAATTCCCCGTCTTCAACCTTCAGGTTAATGTCGTCGAGGACATCCGTCCGGTCGAGGCCCTCACAGTAGTGCTTGGACAGGCTCGATACTTCCAAAATACTCATCACAATCCCCTAGCGGTTTGCGGAGAAGGTGAAGGCGCGCTGCAGGGCAAACATCACGCGATCGAGCATGAAGCCGATAATGCCGATAGTCAGCACGGCCACCATGATTTTGGCGAGGGAATTGGAAGAACCGTTCTGGAATTCATCCCAGACAAATTTTCCAAGACCGGGATTCTGCGCCAGCATTTCAGCTGCGATCAGCACCATCCAGCCCACACCCAGCGACAGGCGCAAACCGGTAAAGATCAATGGCAAGGATGATGGCAGCACCAGTTTTGTAACGGTCTTCCACGTCGGCAGTTGAAGCACACGCCCAACATTCATGAGGTCCTTGTCAACCGAAGCCACGCCAAGGGCGGTGTTGATCAGTGTTGGCCACATGGAGCACAGCGTGACGGTGATCGCTGAGATCAACAGCGCCTTCGGCAACCACTCCCACGGGTCAGCATAGGTGGCCGAAATGATCATCGTCACGATGGGCAACCAGGCCAAAGGCGAGACGGGCTTAAAAATTTGGATAAGCGGATTCACCGCCCCATTGACGTTTTGCGACAGGCCCATGGCGATCCCCAAGGGAACCGCGATCACGGTTGCGATGGCAAATCCGAGGGCGACAGTCACCAGCGACGTCCAGATTTGGTCAATATAGGTCGGCTTGCCGGTGTAATTGCGGTATTTCACACGCTCCGGCTTGCCGTCGGCAATGAACTTGGCGTTGCGAACGTCCTGGCGTTCAAAGAAAGCGGCCGCCTTTTCGCGCTCTCGAACGTGGTCTTGCCACAGCACACCGGCCTGTTCCCACACTTGCACGGGACCGGGCACCGCACCGAGCGATGTTTGCACTTTGGGTGCCAAGATCCCCCACGCCAGAAGAAAGATACCAATCCCCATGAGCGGGATCACTAGGACGTTCTTGAGTGCGCCCATCTGCTCACGCGGGCTGTCGCCAGCCGCCATGCGCAACAGTGGCACCAACCAGGCAAAGCCGAGAGCCTCCAGCCAGCCGCTGGCTTTTGTAATCGCGCTGTAGATCTTTTCTTTGCGGGGAGAAGGGAGCGGTTCTGTGATCGCATCAGCAGCGTTGGCCATGGGGAGCACCTTTCTGCAAGGTCGTCGGTGTTGAGGAGTTTTCGGGTAACGCAGTCGGAAAATGCCCGGAGCCGAAGCTCCAGGCGTTTGCCACTTGTCAGGCTTAACCGTCAGCCGCTTGGTCGGATTTCAAACCGATTTTCAGCGAGTCGATATACGCGTTTGGATTGCGACCATCGTATGCAATGCCGTCAATGATATCGGCGGCCGGTGTTGGGTCTTTGTAACCGTCGGTGCCGAACGGGAAGTCGGCTTTTTCGACTTTGCCCTCGTCGATCAGCATCTGCGCAGCCTTCATATAGATGTCCGGCAGGTAGACGGATTTTGCGGTTTCGTGAAACCACTCGTCAGACTTCGGTTCCGTGATCTGACCCCAGCGGCGCATTTGCGTCAGATACCAAATGGCATCGGAGTAGAACGGGTACGTCGCATAGTAACGGTAGAACACGTTGAAGTCCGGAACCGGGCGCTTGTCGCCTTTTTCGTATTCGAACGTGCCGGTCATGGAGTTCGCGATCACTTCCGCGTCCGCACCCACGTATTCAGGACGGGCGAGGATTTCCACCGCCTCCATACGGTTGGCGTTGTTGTCTTCGTCCAGCCACTTGGCTGCACGGATCAGGGCTTTGGTCAGCGCCAAAGTTGTGTTGGGGTTTTTCTCGGTGAACTCCTTGGTGAGACCGAAGACTTTTTCCGGATTGTTCTTCCAGATTTCATAGTCGGTAATCACAGGCACACCGATGCCTTTGAACACAGCAGCCTGGTTCCACGGCTCACCAACGCAGTAGCCGTGGATCGTACCGGCTTCGAGCGTGGCTGGCATTTGTGGCGGCGGCGTCACCGACAAAAGCGCATCCGCCTTCAACTGACCTGACGTGTCTGATTTGGAATAAAAACCGGGATGAATGCCGCCCGAAGCAAGCCAGTAGCGCAGCTCGTAATTGTGCGTCGACACCGGGAACACCATACCCATTTTAAACGGCTTACCCTCGGCGCGCATTTCATCGACGACAGGCTTGAGCGCGTCCGCTTTGATCGGGTGAATTGGCTTGCCCTCCGCGTCCAGCGGGATATTGGGCTTCATCTTTTCCCAGATCTCGTTGGAAACGGTGATGCCGTTGCCGTTCAGGTCCATCGAGAACGGTGTCACAATGTGGGCTTTGGTGCCAAAGCCGATAGTGGCTGCCAGGGGCTGGCCAGCCAACATGTGAGCGCCGTCCAATTCGCCAGTGATCGTACGGTCCAGAAGAACCTTCCAGTTGGCCTGCGGCTCCAACGTTACGAACAGCCCTTCTTCCTCAAAATACCCTTTCTCATAGGCAATCGCGAGGGGCGCCATATCCGTGAGTTTGATGAAGCCGAATTTCAGCTCGTCTTTTTCGACATCGAGCATTTCCGCATAGGATGGCACCATCGCTGTGGTGGCCAAGAGGACGGTGGTGGCGGCCGCGATCAGTGCGCGGCGCGTGATGGAAGAGATGGACATTGATGTCTCCTGCGAAAGGGCCCCGCCGTAAACCCGAACGCCTTTGCGGCTTTTTATCGGGGTGAACTGAGCACAAAAAAAGCCGCTGAAACGAAGAGTTTGCCCTGGGAGGAGGAAGGGCTTGTCTTCATTTCAGCGGCATTGCTGTTTTGGTGTCCAACACTGGACACCCCGATATTCTGTCAGTTTCTCTTTTGGTGCAATTACCCTAAAGAAGCCAACACCAATGAATTGATCAGCAAATCCAATGCGTTAAAGAGACATGCAATTTACGCATATCAGCTATGCGTTCAATAATTGCTCAAACTTTAAACTGTGACTGATAGTGCATATAATTTAAGCAAAAAGCCGGAATTTAGGCATCACGATCAACTTTGACGAAAGCAGAAGGATCAAAGAGCAACCCGTCAAAGAATCCATCCGGACCCAAGAACAACCGCCCTTGTGTTGATCCAACCGGCAGTTCGTCTGCCAATGCGCCTTCCACTTTCATATCAGCGGCAGGCAGATCGACCCCAAAACCCCGCAGCGCATCGCGATAAATATCGGGCCGATAGGTCTGCTTCACCCGCTCCACCATATCGGGGTCCCAATCAGTTTGCTCCCACCGCACCATCTGGGAGTAGAACCACAGGGCGTGACTTTGCCAAGGGAACGTCGCCAGCCTCTGCGCAGGCAAAAAGAAATCGGGCACGGACACCAACCGTCCAGCCATGTCATGAAACTGGCCCGACAGAGCAGCCATGACATGTCGCGGATCCATATCCAGATAGTGCGGCCGCGCCAAAAGCTCTGCCAACCGAACATGATGGTCCGGATCGGCACACCAATTCGCCGCTTGCACGAGAGAGCGCACCAGCGCCGCCACGGTTTCCGGCTGATTGTCATGAAACCGATTAGACACGGCCAAGACTTTTTCAGGGCTGGAGCGCCAAATACTGGCTTTGGTCGTGAACACATAGCCGTGCCCCTGAGCCACGCTCACCGTGTTCCAAGGTTCCCCGACGCAAAACAGATCAACAGACCCCGCCGCCATCGCATCAGGCATAAGAGGCGGCGGAACAATGGCGATTTCCACATCCTGATCGGGGTCAATGCCGGACGCGTTCAACCAATACCGCAGTTCGTAGTTATGGCTGGAATGCGGGTGCACCACACCGCACACCAGTTTGCGACCCATCTCTTTTTCAAACTTGGCAAGATTGGCCTTCAGCACCCGTCCGGCTGGACCGGCGTCCAACCCGCTCAACTGCCCGGCATCAGGCGCAATGACACCCGCCAAACGGTTGCTGATGGTCACCGCGTTGCCACCCAAGCCCAAAGCCATGGGTACAATCGTATCAAGCGGAAGCGACGACATGCCCAACCGCCCTGCAATGGGAAGGGGCGCCAGCATGTGGGCCGCTTGAAAATGCCCGACCACCATCCGGTCGCGAATATTGGCCCAACTGGTCTCGCGGATCAGGTTCAGCGCCAAACCCTCTTGATCCGCAAACCCCAACTCGTGAGCGGCGATCAAAAGCGAGGCATCCACCAGCGGCATGAAGGCGATGTTGAGAGCAGTGGTCATGGGCCTTGGTCACCCCCCGGAGCGAGCAAATCGGCGGCTGATATCAGGCTCTCGGCCACTTCGGCGATCTTGCGGTTTTGGTTCATCGCGCTCTTGCGCAACAGATTATAGGCTTCGTCCTCTGAAAGACCACGTGTGCGCATCAAGATGCCCTTGGCGCGTTCCACGATGGTGCGCGCAGCCAACTGGTCTTTGGTGGCTTCCAACTCCCGCTGCATGCGCCGGAAAGCGTCAAACCGGGAAATGGCAGTATCAATGATCGGCTTCACCCGGTCCTGTCGCAACCCGTCTACAACATAGGACGACACGCCCGCATCGATAGCGGCCTCGATCCAGCCCGGGTCCGACTTGTCGACAAACATGGCGATGGGCCGCTGCACGGAACGCGAAATCGAAAAATAAGCTTCCAGCAAATCACGGCTGGCATGTTCCAGATCCACCACAATCACATCAGGGCTAACGCGCTCTATTTCTGCGACGAGCCCATGGAGGCCGTGAACAACGACAACGTTCACATCGCCCGCCTCGCTCAACCCGGCCTCGATGATCGAAGCGCGGATCGCATTTTCGTCAACAATGAGAACAGAGAGTGTGTCAGATGCCATAGGCACCTCGAAGCAAACTTCATGCCAAATTGGCGCCTAGGTTATTGCCCGTGCCACACCGACGCCTTGACCGGCAAGACCGCATTCTGCACACACAATCCACATTTATTACTGGACCGGTTTTCCCATGAGCAGACCCGTAGTTGGTGTTATCGGCAGCGCCTTTCGTGTGGAGGACCGCTACAACACCCAAATAACCGGTGAGGCGAACATGCAAGCCTTGGCCGATGTGGCGGGTGCCCTGCCCTTGGTCTTTGCAGGTGCCCCCGGCATTACGGATATCCCAACTCTGTTGGACACGGTGGACGGTATTTTGCTCACCGGTGCACGCGCCAATGTCCATCCATCCCATTTCGGCATGGAGCCGCATGAGGCGCACGAACCCTATGACGAACGCCGCGATGATGTGGCCTTAAAGCTCTGCGAAATCTGCGTCGAACGCGGCATACCGGTCTTGGGCATCTGCCGGGGCATGCAAGAGCTCGGCGTCGCCTTCGGCAGCACTCTGCACCCGGAGATTCGCGATCTGCCCGGACGTATGAACCACCGAATGCCACGACTGGAAAATGGCGAAATCCACCCGGACCCGGAAGTCGTGTTTTCGGACCGGCACGACGTGACATTCATTCCAGATGGCACGTTTGCGAGGCTCTATGGAACGGAGAAAATCCGCGTGAACTCGCTGCATGGCCAAGGCATTCTGGACGCAGGCGATCGCATCGTCGTTGAGGGCGTGGCCGAGGATGAAACCGTGGAAGCCATCAGCATCAAAGACGCGCCCGGCTTTGCTCTGGGTGTGCAATGGCACGCCGAATATGATCCGCAAATCAATCCGGTCAACACCACATTGATAAGAGCCTTCGGCGAGGCGATTGCAAAGGCGCGTTGATGCAGCGCGCGCATTTACGCTGACGCGGAAACCAAAAGCTCTACTGCAAGTCCCCAAACGCTTTGGTCAAACGCGCAACCGCATCTTCCACGACACTGCGTGGCGCAGCAATGTTAAAGCGCAGAAAGTTCTCGCCACCCGACCCAAAGGTCGGTCCGTAATTTGTGGCAATCTTAGCCGTGTTCTGCACCCGGTCGGTAAACTCTTCACGGCTCATGCCCGTGCCGGAAAAATCGACCCACGCAAGGTAAGTCGCTTCCAGCCTCATGGACGACAATCCGGGAATTGCATTCACACCCGCATCAAACACGCGGCGGTTCTCGTCCAGATAGGCGATCAGACTGTCCAGCCATGCTTCGCCGCCATTATAGGCGGCTTCGGTCATCACAACGCCAAAACTGTTGGGCGACATACCAAGCTCCATCATCTTGGCGGAAAACTGCGCCCGCAGTTTTTCGTCTTCAATGATCACGTTTCCCGAGTGCCCACCGGCCATGTTGAACGTCTTGGTGGCCGCCGTCATCATCACCAAACGCGATGTAATCGCGGGGTCGACAGTTGCCATGACACGGTGCTTGGTGCCGGGAAACACCAAATCGTGGTGGATTTCGTCAGACACCAAGATCAAATCATGTTTGATGCAAAAGGCGCAGACGGCCTGCAATTCTTCCTCGGTCCACACACGTCCGCACGGATTGTGCGGCGAACAGAAGATCACCATTTTCTCGTCGCCGGTCAGCTGCGCTTCCAGCGCATCAAGGTCCATTGTGTAGCGACCGTCTGTATTCACGAGAGGACTTTCCACCAGACGCCGGTCGGCAGCTTTGATCAGTTTGGAAAACACGTGATAGACGGGCGTAAAAAGGATCACCCCGTCCCCCGGCTTGGTGTAGGTCTGCATGCAAAGCGACGTGCCATTGACAAGGCCGTGGGTTGTAAAAATCCAGTCCGGGTTCACCGTCCATCCGTGACGACGGTCCATCCACGATATGATGGCGTTCTTGTAACTGGACTGATCGCCGTAATAGCCAAACACCCCGTGGTCCAACATACCGGACAACGCGTCCTGCACCGATTGGGGCGGGCGAAACTCCATATCCGCAACCCACATGGGAATGCCGTCATCAGGGCTGAGACTGTACACGGATTCCAGTGCATCCCACTTGGCTGAATGGGTGCCTACGCGGTCAATAACGTCGTCAAAATTTGGGTGTTCCAAGGCTTCTACAGTCCGTCAGAGTGTTCACACTCCCCAGCTTGCCGGATGTGAGAGAGAAGGCCAAGCCGCAAATCTCCGAAAGAAATCACCAATCGCAATCATCGGCCGCATCACAGCCAGATCGGGTTACTCCACGCTTTTTTACCGGCAGCATCAATGATGGTCACACGGATCCATGGCGAGTTGGCAAATCGCGCTAGGCTGATTTCAGCCGTCGTCATGGACGCGCCGTGCAACGAGGTTGACGCAGAACCTTGGCCTTGAACGATCACAGTTACAGCCGATGAACACCCCACATGAACATGATCGGCAGCCAGTTCGACAGTGCGCAGTTCCGGACCTTGGCTCGAATAAAAGTCTCCGCGCTTCAAAGCCTCCAGCAACGCCTCGGGTTCGTTGGCCTCAGCCTTCACCATCACCCAGCCGCCAAAATGATCCGGTTCGTCAAAATGCGCATCGTCCGTCGCGCATAGCGTGAGCGCACGCCCTTTGCTCAACAAAAGATCAAGCACATGAAAGCCGTCTGCCCGGTCGCAACTGATTGCACACCCGTGATTGTAAATCTCAACGGCATGAGCAGCTTCAATAGAACGTGCATCCTCCAGCGTCATACCCGACCATTGAGGATGTGCCACGGCGACAAACGCCCCAGCGTCCCGCGCCCGTTGCGCCAGTTCTGGCCCCGTTTCCTGATCCGGCAGGGGGTTGAAGTCCGGCGAATTTGGGGGCGTAAAATCCGCTGGTAAACCGACAGCCAATACATGCCAGATTTCTCCGTTCTGCATGGCACCGGAATGCAGTTCCGCGCCCAGAATCGTGGTGAACTGATTGTCTCGGAACGGCATCGTATTCACAATCGGGTAGCCATAACGCCCGATAAAATGATCTGTCAGCGCCAGAAAATCATACCCTTCCGCCTTGTATCGGCGGCACACTTCCGCTGGTTCCAAAACACCGTCTGAAACCGTGGAATGTGTGTGGAGGTTGCCACGCCAAAACCGGCCCGGCGCGCTGAAAGCGGAGAGTTGCATGTCGACTCGCACATCAAGTTTGTTGGCCGTTGCGTCCGGGATGAACGCAACATCCCTGTGACACAATCCTTAAACTGACACTAAGCCCGCCCCGAGACCTGAAGCCCTCGCATAGCATTGCCCGCCGGATCATAGGGCGACGGGTCAATCACTTTCGCGGCCCGTTCAACGCCCACTACATGAGTAGTGAGTTCTGTGCCAACGGCACAGACGTCTTGGTTGACCAGTGCCATGGCAAGCGATTTGCCGACCGTGTGCCCGTAGCCGCCGGACGTAATGAAACCCACCTTGTGCTCACCGGACCAGATCGGCTCATAACCGCTGGCGTCAGCATCTTGGGCGTCCACCTCCAGCGTCACCAATGTTTTTTCCGGCCCGTTGCCATCGCGTTCGGCCATCGCCGCTTCGCGCCCGATGAAATCGCCTTTGTCCCACGCAATCCAGCGGTCCATGCCGGTCATGCCCGGCGTATAGCCTTGGGTGAACTCCGCAGACCAAATGCCAAAGCTCTTCTCAAGGCGCAGTGAGAGCATCGCGTTGAACCCGTACTCCTGCAGACCGTGGTCTGCCCCGGCCTCCAGCAACATGCGGCGCAGTTTGACGTGATCGCCATACCGGCAGTTGATCTCGAACCCCATCTCACCGGCAACGGACATACGTGCAACTCTGGCGCGGATCATACCAACATCGAACGCTCCGATACCCATGAACGGCAGCGCGCTTACGTCCTGATGGCAAAGTTTTTGCAGCACCGCGCGGCTGTTGGGACCGGTGAGCGCAAAGCCGCACATCTCTTCACCGAGATCGCGTACCCTAACGCCGTCCTCCATGTGATCATCAAACCAGCGCATGTGCCAACGGCGCAGGTAGTAAGAACCCATAATCCACCATGTGCCATCCCCCCAATTCATCACGGTGAGGTCGCCCTTGAGCCGCCCGTCACCGGACAGCATCGGGGCCAAACGCGCCCGGCCCGGTCCGGGCAGCTTGGACGCCATGATACGGTCTAACCACGCTTCGGCGTTCGGTCCGCTCAACTCAAATCGGGAGAAGCCTGTGATGTCCACCATGCCGACATTCTCTCGCACGTTGCGGCATTCGGCGGCCACTATGTCAAAGGCGTTGGATCGCTTGAGCGTTAGGTTCTCTTCAAAGCCTTTGGAAGGCGCAAAATAAAGCGGCACTTCCAAATCCCAAGACACGCCCCAACGGCAACCGGCTTCTGTCATCGCATCGTGTGCGGGCGCCATCTTGAGCGGTCGCCCGGCAGGCAATTGCTCATTGGGGTAAGACATCACAAACCGGCGCGAATAAAACTGCCCCGTGGTCTGACGAATGTATTCCTTATTTTCGGCAAACGCACCGTAGCGCGCCACGTCCATGCCGTAGATATCGGCTTCCGCTTCGCCCTCGATGATCAATTCGGCCAGTGATTTGCCGACTCCGCCCCCTTGCAGAAAACCGGCCATCACGGCGCAAGCGCACCAATAGCCCTTTTTACCCGGCACTTCGCCCACCAACGGGTTGCCGTCCGGTGAAAAAGTGAAGGCGCCGTTCACCCATGTTTTCACGCCCACTTCCTGCAATGCGGGATAACGCTCAAAGCCCAGGATCAGTTCTTTCTCGATCCGGTCGGTCTGCTCCTGAAACAGTTCCATACCGTAGTCCCACGGCGCGCCATCCATCGCCCAGTGCTCGTGGTTGATCTCATAGATGCCCAACAGCACGCCCTTTTGGTCCTGCCGCAGATAGGTGAACCCTTCCAGATCGACCGTCATGGGCACTTCAAAATCAATCTGTTCAAGCGCGGGGATCGTGTCCGAAATCAGATAATGGTGTTTGAGCGGTGAGACCGGGAGTTCAATCCCCGCCATGCGCCCCACCTGCTTGGCCCAAAGGCCAGCGGCGTTGACAACATGCTCGCAGGTAATCGTGCCTTTGTCCGTCACCACCTGCCAGCCGTCCTTGGTTTGCACCAAGTCTTCCACCTTGGTGTGCTCAAAGTAGCTGGCACCGCGTTTCTTGGCGGCAATCGCATAGGCCTGCACCGTGCCAGTGGTATCCACATAGCCTTCGCGGTCCGCCCAAAGCGCCCCCAACACACCATCGGTGGACATGATAGGCATACGTTCTTTGGCCTCTTCCGGGCTCATCAGGGCGCAGTCTTCAATCCCGATGGACTGGAACACGCGATAAGCCGCTTGCAGCCATTCCCAGCGTTCCGGCGTGCCGGCCAGCGTCAAACCACCGGTCATGTGCAGACCGATGTTTTGTCCGCTTTCCGCCTCAATCTCGGTCAGCAGGTCAATCGTGTAGGCTTGGAGTTGCGCGATATTCGGATCAGCGTTGAGCGCGTGTATGCCACCGGCCGCGTGCCAAGAGGATCCGGCGGTCAGCACCTCGCGTTCCAGCAGGCACACATCGGTCCAGCCCATTTTGGCCAAGTGGTAGAGCACGGACGCACCCACAACGCCTCCACCGATGACAACAACCCGATAATGCGATTTCACGATACGAACTCCCTTTCGCGCGAACATCTCTTACCGGCAGGATAGAAAATTCTGCGCCCACGCCCATCACCAATGCGACCTGCCAGGTTCGGCTAACCTCCGTTTTGCGTAAGGTCCCAAACACACAATGGCCCACACAGGTCCGCAATGTCTCCTCATTTCCTCCCTCACCCTGCCACATGGGAGGACCAAAGCCACTGCACTGTTCAATCAAGAAAATCGTGTTCAACGATATGCGTAGCAATCCAAAGAGG
Organism: Pseudomonadota bacterium; assembly: GCA_038746275.1. Taxonomy (GTDB): domain Bacteria; phylum Pseudomonadota; class Alphaproteobacteria; order Rhizobiales; family Rhizobiaceae; genus Pseudahrensia. The sequence goes on from JBCDKS010000008.1 coordinate 56,344, forward strand.
CCCAAGGGCCAAAACCTTATGCCGTCCATCATCGTCGCGGCCTTTGTTTCACTAACGCTGTTGCTGGTGATCATCGGCTCCCCAACCCAGGCCCAAGGCAGCGACCATTCTTGGACGGGATGGTTGCAGACCACACAAAAGCAAGTGCGGTCCAAAGAACGTCGTGGACCACCGCCTAAGGGAGCGATTGCGGCCTGCGCAACCGTGACGGTTCAATCCATGTGCAGTTTTGAAGAGCCACGCGGTGGACATATGATAACCGGCACCTGCGCCATGTCTCCCCGGCAGGAACGTCTGTGCATCCCAAACGACCCAACCCCCAACCGGGGATAATCTGGGTTAGCCGTCGAGTTCCGCCATCCAAGGCGGATTGGCTCCAGCGCGTGAAACGGTGACCCCAGCCACTAGAACCGCCCTTTGAAGCGCGGCGGACAACGCCTTATCTCTGATCGACTTAAGAGCAGGCTTTGTCAGGCAGTCTTGCTCCAAAAGTGACGACAGAAGCCCGGCGTTAAACGTGTCGCCAGCACCCACCGTGTCCACAACATCAACGGCCACCACGTTTTGATGCACGGATCCGGACTGTGTATAGGCCGTGGCGCCGTCTTTTCCCGCGGTCAGCAAAACGATGCTGGTGCCGCCGTCTAGCCAGTGTTTGATTGTCACATCGTGGGGCGCGCCTTCCGCCAACCAGTCCAAATCCTCGTCAGACACTTTGACTATGTCGGCCATGGCGATCATGCGCAGCAAGCGTGTGCGGTGTGCGTCTGCGTCTTGAATGAAACCGGGGCGGATATTGGGATCCAGCGAAAGCACTTTGTCCGTGTTACGGGCCATCAGTGTTTCAAACGCCGTTCCACAGGGTTCAGGGATCAGGCTGATCGCACCGAAATGAAGCGCGCTCACATTGCGCTCCAATATCGGCAGGTCCGTCACAGCAAGGCTGCGCCCCGCCGAGTTCTCATCAAAGAACGAGTAAGTTGCCTGCCCGTCCACCAGTTTAACAAATGCCAGTGTTGTAGGCTGAACCTTGCGGGGACAAAGGTCCGTTGCGACGTCCGACTGCGCAAGCGCATCCACCAAGAGTTCGCCGAACATATCCGTCGACAGCGCTGAGAAAAACTGCGCCGGCACGCCAAGCCGGCCCAAGCCGATGGCCGTATTAAACACAGCGCCGCCGGGCACCGGGCGAAACCCATCTCCACCCTCCGCTAAGGGACGGGGCAGCATGTCGATCAGCGCTTCGCCACAACACACAATCATGCGGCCACTCCAGAAGGTTTGGACCCGCTATGGGCCGCCTGTGTGCGCGCTTTGAGATCACGCAACACTTGCAATTCTTCGGCACTGGGCGGCGGTGTTTCTTCAACATGATCGGCATACCCGATGGTCCAACCCACCGTGTCTTGCATCGCATCTCGGGTCACCCCGGGATGCAGCGATTGAACGGTGAATTCTTTTGTGTGCGGGTCGGGCGTCCAAACGGCCATATCAGTTATCAAGAGTGTTGGGCCGCGTGTGGTGATGCCCAACCGCCCCCGGTGATCGCCCCCCTCCCCGTGGCCAAACGAGGTGTAGAACGCGATGGTTTCCACAAAAGCCCGCTTGGACTGTTTGCAGGTCAAATAGACCTGCTGACTGGACGAGGCGATTTCGGGCGCACCACCACCGCCGGGAAGCCGGGTCTTTGGAGTGTGATAATCACCGATGACCGTTGTGTTGATGTTGCCAAACCTGTCCAACTGCGCCGCGCCCAGAAAGCCGATGGTCACTCGGCCGCCCTGCAGCCAATACCGAAACATCTCCGGCACGCTCACGGTGGTCAGTGCCGTCTCACACAGCTCACCATCGCCAATCGAAAGCGGCAGCACATTCGGCGCTGTTCCAATCGTGCCACTTTCATAAATCAACGTGATGTCCGGCGAATGGGTGAGCCGCGCCACGTTGCAAGCCGCTGAAGGCGCGCCAATCCCCACAAAGCACACGTCGTCATTGGTCAGTGCGCGGGAGGCAGCAATGGTCATCATTTCATCGGGGGTGAAATCGCTCATGCCACGTCCTCGCCCAACGGTTTGTCGGCTATCTTGCGAAGGTTGGCCACACGCTGCGCGAACACATCTGGGCCCCTGCTCAAAACATGATCCTCCATCCAGGCCAAAAACGTTTCGCGATCAGCGGAAACTGTGTCCCAATCCAGATAGGCTGCGTTGTCGCGATTATAATAGCCTTGCGTGTAGGATGGATGTGCCCCGCCCGGCACTTGGCAGATCGCAGTCACCGTCCAGTGGGGCAATACGGTCGCATTGGGGTGCGTGTCGAGATCATCAACAATCTCTTCCACCGTCACCACCGCGCGTTTGGCAGCCAGCACCGCTTCTTTTTGAATGCCGACAATTCCTTCAATCAGCACATTACCCTTCCGGTCAGCTTTCTGAGCGTGAATGAAGGTCACGTCGGGCCGGACGGCGGGTACGGCGGCCAGAGCTTCGCCGGTAAAGGGACAGATGACGGACTTGATGTTGGGATTGACCTCTTTGAGCCCCGCTCCCAGATAGCCGCGAAACACTGCGCAGGGCAGACCGGCGGCTCCGGCTTCATAGGCATTGGCCATAGCCGCATGGGAATGCTCTTCGATTTCCAACGGTTGCGGCCAGGCGTTTTCAACGGCATCCCGCACCCGCCGCAAAAGCCCAACCCCGGGATTGCCCGCATAGGAAAAGATCATTTTCTTAACCCGCCCAAGCCCGACAAATTGGTCGTAGACTATGTCGGGCGTCATACGGATCAGTGTGAGATCGCTCATCCCCTGCCGCATAACCTCATGGGCAGCCGCGTGGGGTATGAGATGCGTAAACCCCTCAAATGCGGCACTATCGCCATCGCTTATGGTGTCGGCAACGGCCTGATGGAGAGACATAAATTTCGTCATGCCATGCCATTACCCGCAGCCACAGCTGCTTCGCAAGGGCGGCAGCGTGTTGTTGGCGCAGCCCGTCGCTTGATGGGCATTTGACCAACGAACACTAAGACGGGATACAACGGAGAAATTGACCTGTTTCAGGTCGTCATTCTGAGGGAGCCTACCGTGTCCCCCACCCCAAAAATCCTTATTCTGACACCCGTCAAAAATGCGGTGGATCACTGGGCAACCTATTGGCGGCTGATCGAAAGGCTGGACTGGCCAAAGAACGCCTTGAGCCTTGGCGTGTTGGAGAGCGACAGCAACGATGGCACGTTTGACCTGTTGCAGCGGGTACGCCCCATAATGGAACAGCGCCTGTCACGGGTGACGCTCCACAAACGGGATTTCAATTTCCAAATTCCAAAGGGCCTGCCCCGCTGGGAACCGGCTTTTCAACTCGCCCGTCGGCAAGTGCTGGCACGGTCACGTAACCACCTTCTGTTCGCTGCACTGAGAGACGAAGACTGGGTCATGTGGATCGACGTCGATATGATCGACTTTCCTTCCAACACCATCCAGCGCCTGCTCGCACACGAACGAGACATTATCCAACCGCACTGCGTGCTGGAGCCCGGTGGCGACACATTTGATTTGAACGCGTGGACCCATAACGAAGACCAGACAGAGCAAAAACCACTCTCGCAGGCCCGGGGCAGCAACCGGCCGGTGCGCCTCGATTCGGTCGGTGGTTGCCTTTTGATGGTGAAGGCGGACCTGCACCGCGACGGCTTGGTGTTTCCGCCTTACCCATACGGTCGCCCTTCACCAAAAATGCGCGAGCAGCATCCTGTTTGGGGCACCGGAGAAATTGAGACGGAAGGCCTTGCAATGATGGCACACGATATGGGTGTCCAGTGTTGGGGGCTGCCCGATTTTGAAGTGATCCATCACAATGGATAAAGAAGAACGTACCCGTGAAACTTCGCCGGCGAAGGACGTGGTGTGGGTGCAAGAAGATGGCGTCGCCGAGCCGGAGGGAAAAACCCTGCTGCGTGACGTCTTAAACTTTGACCACTCGTGGGAGGCCAACAATGCGCTTCGTCAACGCCTGTTCGAACCGGACGGTTGGACACTCTTGGTGCGAACAGCGCTCAGCATGCGCCTGTTCCCGGCGGTGGCGGAAAGCGTAAACCAACGAAATTTGTTTCCAAAATTGCCATCAAAGAGCAAACAAACCGGCCTGCATCAGCGCGATATGGACCTTCATGGCAATGAGTTTCAGTACCGCCGTTCGGCGCTGGCCACCGTCCTGAATGAGGTTGTTGCAGCCCTCAACAGTGCAGGCATTGAGCCGCTGCTGCTGAAGGGCGCACGCTATGTTTGGCTCGATACCAATCCGGTGCGCACCATGCGTGATCTGGATTTTTTGATTCCGTCGGAAGATGCGAAACGCGCATGGGAAGCGGTGCGCAGCCTTGGATTTGCTCCCGATGGACCGGCGGTTGTTCGCAGACGCCGTCACCACATGCCGCCGCTGTTTCGCGGGGGCACAATTGGTTGGATTGAACTGCATCGCCGGGCGGGCAACCCTTACGCAGAACAGTTTTTGTCCACGTCGGAAATCTGGAAAGGCAGCACCACGGCACACAACACGTCCGGCACGGTCAAACTGCCCAAACGGGCGCACCACGTGTGGCATGGATTGGTGCACCACCAATTCGGCCACAGCGGCTTTGCCCGGGGGCGTCTGGAACTCAAAGGCCTGTACGAATTTGCAACCTCAATCGGCGACATGTCTCCTGCTGAGTGGACCGATTTACTGGAACTCGCGTCCCGCACCCCCCTGGCATGGACCAGTTTCGAATTGTGGTGCGCGGCCTGCCAGTCGGCGTTGAAAGCCCAGGTTCCACCAAATGCATCGGGCGTAGCAGATTGGGTATCGCAGGAGGCTGTGGCGCTGGCCAATATCTGGCTACAACGCACAGAAAGTGAAGAAGCCACTTCAGGGTCATATCCTGGATACAAAGAGTTGCTCGGTTTAGTGCCATCCTGTGAGCGCAACCGTCTGTCTCAAACAGCGCCGCGGAGGATCTGGCTACCAGCGAAGGTCAACGCCGCATGGATGCTGGCCCCAAAACTGTTCCGTTCATGAACACGCAGGCGAACTTTATCCAGAGCGGTTCACAATTTGATTGAACCACTTCGGTTGCGAAGAGCAACCCGGCGCTTATGCGCCGCCCCTCCCCCACCTAGGGTCGCGAAGGCCTCTTGAGGCCGACAGCGTGAGCGCCACAATCAGATCGGTTCTATCAAAGATAGAAATGATCTAAGCGTGAGCTTTGGCGGAGGCCATGGTGAAATAAGCCGCCTTGATGCGGTGCTCTTCGGCACTGGGGTCAAGGTCAGATGCGGTCTGAAACGCCTCGGCCGCCCGTTTGAAGTTCTTTTCACGCGCATAAACCGCGCCCTTGAGAGACCAAGGCAGCGATCGAAAATACTCTTGGCTGAATGCGATCAACGGATGCGAATAGGAAGACGCATCTTCTGATATGAGGTGGTCCAAAGCATCAACGATCCGCAACGGATCGTAGTCGGCGGTCTTTGCTTCAAACATACAACGTGCGTGCAAATATCGAAGGACAGGCAAATCAGGGTGCAACGATCTGGCTTCTTCAACAGTTTTAAGAGCATCGCTTGGATCATGACGCAGATAGTGTCGCACCAGCATCACGGATGCAGCGATACCGTCCACAACTTGCTTGGGAGAACCGGAGAATTTTCTCGACAATTCAATGGCGGCCTTGAGCTCTGCAACGCCCTCCGACTCACGTCCCAGACCAAGCAAGGCCTCTCCGAGCGCATAACGCAAATAGACCCGGTCTGGGTCGTCAACGACCGCCTTCTCCAGCAGTGAAAGGTTGCGTTTGTGTTTGTGGGTAAGGTCGCCTTCGTATCCAAAATGGTCGATACCAAGGTCGGTGTGTTCCATCCGGTTGTCGCCAGCCCTCAAAAGAGTTTGGATATCTGGATGGATGCTTTCGTGAATGCGGCCTTGGAAGCGTATGGCCTCGGTATTTCGGAAAAGCCGAATTTCGTGGAACGTCGTGCTGTTCACCTTTGCGCGAAAGTTTACAGTTAGCGCCACGTTGTTGGCGTCCGCCATTTGCGCGCGCGGCAGACCATGAACTGGCACAACTAAGCGTTCATCAGCATCAATGTAGAGGGTCCAGTCGGTCTGTACCGCTGACAAAGCGTAATTTCGAGCCGCAGCGAAGTCGCCGCTCCATTCATATTCGAGCGGCTCAACGCCCTTAGCGCGGCACAATTCCCGTGTCTCGTCCACTGAACCGGTATCGACAACCACAATATTGTCAACGATACCGATCAAAGAGTCTAAACAGCCCGATATAAACGTCCGTTCATCCCGCACAATCATCGCGGCAGTGACGGTAGCCTTCATAGGCAGGTATTCTAAAGCTGCGTTACGAGGAAGAGGACATGTTGCTGACGGAAAGACTATCAGCAACCTGCGCATCAGCACTCATGGAACCGAGCCCGAAAGTAGCCACAACGGGCACAACCCATGCCGCGGTACCCAGCTTTTTCAGAGTTTCACGCTTTTCAGTGTCCAGTTTTGCTTCAATGTTCTTTTTCATAGTCTTATACCACCAATGGAGAATGCAAGATTTGCAGCCGTTAAAGCGCGTACATCAATCTGCAGGCGTGCTCAAGACACCCCACTCGCAATTCCACCAGTGTGGTGCGCGTTAGCAACATTCGCAGGTCGCCCAAACCTCTCACCCTGTTTTGAGAAGGCAAAACGCCGTTTTCGAACAGCCTCGGCGTGGCCTCATCAGCCGTGATCCGACGCATACTGGATGCACCGCCATGATTTGGCTTGAGCATAACGACAGCCCGTACCGGCATCCAAGACAACACCCACGGGGAACCAAACACGCTCGGCGGTACGGAGAAAATCCGAAATCCGTGCCAATCGGTGATACAGTGATGCACTGAGACGGTGTTACAAAACTCGTGCGGCAACCATTGCAGGGAGCCGGTTTTTATCCGCATCGTTCTGGGGCGGGTAATGGCTTTTCCGCCAGCCAAAATCACGTGTTCATCACCCAGCACTTTGGCACCGGAAAGTCCCAGGGCGCATATCAAGGTGCTCTTGCCCGCACCTTTATCGCCCACAAACAAAACCATGCCGCCGCTCATCTCTATTGAGGCTGCATGGACCAATGGGGAAGAAGGAAACTCGGCACGCGACTCACGGTAGTGGTATTGGTGCAGGTCGGCCAAAATCGTTTTTGAACAGCCTTCGGTCTTGTAACCGTCAAGCACATTGGCCCGCATAAGATCGTCTTTGACCTCCAGATCCAGCGACTGTGTCTCTGCATCAAGGCCAACAATTTCCGGGCGCGCATCGATGAAGCGAAGCCTATCCGCGATTACTGCGTCAGGGCACGCCAAAACCAGCTTTTTTGCGACGGTGCGGACCTCGACGGTGGAGTCGTTTACAACCTTTGCTAGCGGCAGTTCAAACGGGGAAAAATTCGCGCCCGATGCCCTTAGCTGCAAAGTTTCAACAACCCTTTGTCCACTAAGTCAGCAACGCACGTCTTCACATCTTCAAGCGGAGCTTCGGGCAGATCGTGCGTTTCCTTAAGGTAGGCCGCCATTTCACCCACCGTGATGCCAGACCGCGCCAACTCAAAAATCGCCGACGCTGACGGATTGAGGTAATGCACTTTTTCAAGTTCCTCTTGATAGACCACGAAACCGTCACTCATCAGTTGCGCATCGCAAGGGCCGTTTTCTTCAAAACTATCGGTATCGAGCATTTTGGGGATCCAGTTGGGCGTATGGCCTACGTCTACAGCCAAACTACACCGAACAAAAGTGCCACGGTTTGTTTCATGCGCCGCCCGATTTGTTATGACCGTAACGCACAAAACTGCTCTGCCAGGGCAGCCTCCACCGCGTCGACCACATTGTGTGAAACTGCAAAATCCTGGGCAGCGCACGCCCGTTTGAACCGTTCCGCCGGATCTTCCAGCGCGGCGGTGATCGCAGCGGCAAACTCCGAAGCGCTGTCCGCAAACCACCCATGCGTTCCAGCGCGCATGCCCAACCCCTCCGCCGCAAGGCTGGTGGCCACAAAAGGCACGCCCAACCGGGCAGCTTCCAGCAGCTTTATCCTTGTCCCCGCCCCCAGTCGCAGCGGCGCGATAACAAGATCAGCCTGCGCATAATGCGGTAAAACACTCTCTACCTTCCCCACAGCTTTGATGCTGTGATATTTGGCGATCAAAGCGCGTTGACCGTCTGACACCGGCCCCACCAAGGTTACATCGGGCCCGTCACTGCAGCTTGGCGTGTCGGCCCGCTCTTGGACTGGCTTTCCCTCAAACAAAAGCGGCCAAACCTCATTCACAAACCACCGCAGACCATCCGCGTTGGGTATGTGGCCAAAATTTCCCACAAAGAGTAATTTTCGATCTGAACTCTTCGCCTGTGGCGGCACAATCGGACAGTGGGCGACGTTGGGCACAACATTAACCTCTTGACCAATCGTTGACGTCAGCCGCTTCGCCTCCAAATCAGAACTGGCAAAAAAGCCATCGTATTTGGAGAGCACAGTGGTCTGGATCGCACGGTACGCGGCGGCCTCTTGCCGATACCAAAGCGCATCCAGCCCATAGTCGGTGGTGGTGTTACCATCGTCCAAATGTGCGGCCAGCATATCAAAAAACGCAGCATCATCCTCATCCAAATCGAGACTGAGAACCGGTGCGCGGTTCGCAACTTCAAGCCGCTTGGCCAAGTCACCGCCAAGGGGCGCACAATAACTGCGCATCACGTGGATATGGTCAAACACCAGCCCCGTCAGCGCCTCGGTGCACAGTTGCACACAGTCCTCCGTCAAACCCTCGCAGGCGCTGGGCAGTCCGTAGAGCGCAAAAGCGGCAGCACGTTTCGCCGGATCACTGATCCGCCGCACAAGACCGAAATGCGTGCTGCGATCGGAGACCCGACTGAGCGGCTTCAAATCCAGCACATCATCTTTTTCGCCGACCCGACCAGCCTGTCCAAGAAAGGTTCGCGTGTCGGCCACCGGCAGCACCAACACGGTAACATCAAATTGCCGCCGCAACGCATTGAGAAAGAGCTGACACCGCTGCATCAACCCGTTCCCGGTCGCTGACGGAGCGGCTGGCGTGACAAACAGCGCTTTGGGAGTTGGTGTGCTCAAATCCGTTTCGCGCGCCAATCGACATACCCTGTCTCAAGCGTTTTCGAGCCCTTGTTGGGTGCCCGCGATCCAGCCTTTGGGACCCGTTTCAAGACCTCCCGCGCCACCGGCGCAATCGGCGTTTGGCCAGTCTTGTAAACCTCGAGCGCATCGCGCAACTGCGGTTGCGCCCGCAGCAACAAACTCATGGTGTCAGTCAATTTCTGACGGGATGTCACATCGCCAGATTGAACAAAGCCACTCGCCTCAATCACGCCTTCCAAGAGCGGCGAAACAGCCTGAAAACCCGTCAACGGCGGCCGACTTACCACAGCCTCCTCTGCCATAAGCGTCACTGTTTCTCCAACAGCTTCAATGCTTTGACCCTGCCATCCACCATCTTCAACTTGATTGAACTCGTAACTGACCTGCCCGCTAGCGACGAAAACGAGCCGAAGGTCTCCATCGTCCTCAACGATGAACCAATTGCGCCGGTTTAGGCCTCGCCCTTCACCAAATTCATTCGGATAGATGAATTCCCATCGTTCCTTGCGATCACCCTCAAACTGCGCCAACACGACCCCGCGCTCCACCAAAACCCGTTCGGCCTCCTGTGCCCGCACACTGCGGTCTGGGGGATAAAACAGTTGACCATTCCATGCTTTTTTCAGATCGGCCAAATATTGATGACAAACATCGCGATGGACCTCGCCTTCATAAGTGTGTTGCGAGCCGGAATGGAGCCATTTGGAATTTGTTCGGTGCTGGAACAAAACCTCACCATCAAATCCGCGTTGCAAAAGCGCCCTTTCGGGCAGCATCGGTCGGTGAGGAACAAACGCATAGTCGGCGGCATCCAACGCCCAGGCCATGAAGAACGTGTCTTTGTCACCATACACATGCTGGTAGACCACATCGGCGCGTTCGTTCAGCGCCAATGCCAAATCCAAGGTCTTGGCATGTTTGCGCTTGTCGACCAGGATTTGCCCGGTCTCGAATGATGCCCCGGTCTGCGGTTCCAGACCGAGCAACTCCCAAATGCCATTCTGTGCCCGGAAATCCACAATATCGGGCCAAAACACGGCGCCCTTTGCGAGGTATTCCGGCCAGTCAAACAGTGCCGCAGGATCTGCAACCGGCACCTGATCAGCGTCCAAAAACAGAACTTCAGCAAACGCACAATGCATCATGGCGTAGGCCTTCAACTGCCAGCCATCGTTTACATCCGCAGGGTATTTGTCTTGCACAGCCCGTGCATCCACCAATGTCACATCAAGCGGCGCAAGAAGGTGGCGCATGACTGGCGTGAGTTCACCCTCGCCAAAGTGCCAAACCTCGATTGGAAGCGTGCAACCCAATTCTTCGCGCAACAGGCGCAGCAAGACATACCCGTTCGTGAAATTACGATTGCCGCCAAATGCCGTCACCAAGCCCCGTCCATTGCCTTCGGGCGCAGGCGAACGACTGGCAATCCGCTCTCGCAGTTCCTCCACAAACCCGGTTGGCTCAGCACTCATAAGGGCTTCTTACTTCTATCAATGCAGTGGGCCTATCTGGCAGAAACCAACGGAAAACGCCAAACCGATGTTTGTGGCAGGCCAAGAATCTGCCACCTCTTCACAACGCACCGACTGAACGATGAAGTGCCTCAATATTTACCGGGGAGGAGACCGGCTTGAACATCCTTTTCATCATGTATGATCAGTTGCGGTTCGATTATCTTAGTTGCGCCGGTCATCCCCATTTGCACACGCCTAATTTTGACCGTGTGGCCAAGATGGGCGTGCGGTTCACAAACGCCTATGTGCAATCCCCCATTTGCGGGTCCAGCCGCATGAGCACCTATACCGGTCGTTACCCCTCGTCCCACGGCGCGCAGTGGAACGGCTTTCCCCTCCGAGTTGGCGAGCAGACCATGGGCGACCACCTGCGTAAGGCGGGTATGGAGTGTTGGCTGATCGGCAAGACCCACATGCGGGTGGACAAAGAAGGCATGGAACGTTTGGGCTTGGGCGCCCAAAGTGTGATCGGAGCACGGCAGGCCGAGTGCGGTTTTGATGTCTGGGTGCGCGACGATGGCCTGTGGGCGGAAGGACCGGATGGTTTCTACGACGAAAACCGCTCACCCTATAATGAATACCTGAAATCGAAGGGGTATGCGGGCACGAACCCATGGCTGGACTACGCCAATGCGGGAATTGAAAACGGCGAGATAGCCAGCGGCTGGATGTTCGACAATGCCGACAAGCCCGCCAACATCCGTGAAGAGGACAGCGAAACCCCTTGGCTCACCAGCGAGGCAATCGCCTTCATGCAAAGCCGAAAGGAGAAGCCGGACCAAAACTGGTGCGCGCATGTAAGTTATATAAAGCCCCATTGGCCCTACATCGTGCCTGCGCCCTATCATGACATGTTCGGTCTCAATCACGTCCCGCAGGCCGTGCGCTGCGACGCTGAACGAAACAGTGCCCACCCGGTTTTTGACGCTTATATGGGCACAAAGATCGCGGCGGCGTTTCAGGATGACGACGTGCGCGAGAAGGTCATCCCCGCCTATATGGGCCTGATCAAACAGTGCGATGATCAGCTTGGCCGCTTGCTCGCCTATCTGGAAGACACCGACCAGATAAAAGACACGATGATCGTCCTCACGTCGGACCATGGCGACTATCTTGGCGATCATTGGTTGGGCGAAAAAGGCTTTTTCCACGACCCGTCAGTGAAGGTGCCACTGATCATCTACGACCCCCGTGCCCAGGCCGATAGCACCCGTGGAACGACCTGCGATGCGCTGGTGGAATCAATTGATCTCGCACCGACTTTCGTGGAGGCCACGGGCGCACAAGTGCCGGACCACATTTTGGAAGGCCGCAGCCTGCAACCATTCTTGAACGGTGGTGACACACCTCGGCGAACGTTTGCCATCAGCGAGTTCGATTATTCAGCAACCCCCATCGCAGCCAAACTGGGCCTTGAGCCACGCGATGCCCGTCTCTTCATGGTGTTTGATGGCCGCTACAAGCTGGTCCATGCCGAAGGCGGTTTCCGCCCGCTCTTGTTTGATCTGGAAACCGACCCGCAAGAGCTTACCGACCTTGCAAAAAATGACGGGCACGAGGCCGAAATCGAGCGGCTATACGGCTATTTGGCCACATGGGGTCGGCGGTTGGCACAGAGGGTTACGCTGTCGGATGACGATATCAAAGCCATGCGCGGCAAGTCGCTGCGAAAGGGCATATTACCGTTCCTCAAAGATGGCAGCGAAGTTGCGGCCGACCTGACGGTTAAGTTTCGCGGCCCGGTAGAACAAAACCACACTAAAAGTGGCTGACTAGGTGGCCGTCAAACCCCAGTATTTCAGACTTGGCGACATGGCGGCTTTGCACAGCCTGTGCAGATTGCCGGTCTACAAACCGGCAAACTCGCCTGTGAAGGCAGGCGCCAACAACCACGCAACGGAGAAACCTTATGATGGAAACGCGATTCGCAAACAAAAAAGCGATTATCACCGGCGGCGCAGCCGGCATCGGTGCGGCCATCGCTACTAGAATCGCGGCAGAGGGTGGCACCGTGATGATCTGGGATCGGGACTCCAAAGCAACTGCCAGCTTAGTCGAAAAAGTCGATTCAATTCATGGCATGAGCGTCGATCTCACCGACCCAGAGGCCGTCAACCAAGCCGCTGCGGAGACTGCGCACAAGCTGGGTGGCATCGATGTTTTGGTCTGCAGCGCGGGCATAACCGGCCCCAACCAGAAAACTTGGGAATATTCACCCAAGGATTGGAAAGCCGTTTTTGATGTGAACGTCCACGGCGTGTTTTACGCCAACAGCGCCTGCGTGCCCCACATGCGCGACCAAAACTACGGCCGCATCGTCAACATCGCATCCATTGCCGGCAAAGAGGGCAATCCCAACGCACCCGCCTATAGCGCCTCAAAAGCGGCGGTGATCGGATTGACGAAATCGCTTGGCAAGGAACTGGCGGACCAACCCATAACCGTCAATTGCGTGACGCCGGCAGCCGTCAAGACCGCCATCTTTGATCAAATGAGCGAAGAACATATCGCCTTCATGCTGTCGAAAATCCCTTTGGGCCGGTTTGGGACTGTTGACGAAGTCACGTCGCTGGTCTGTTGGCTGGCGAGCGATGAATGTTCTTTCTCGACAGGCGCGGTGTTTGATGTCTCCGGGGGACGGGCCACATATTAAGGCCGTTTCCGTTCAAACGGTATCGTTGGAGCGAAAGAAACTGCGTTCAAACAACAAGACAGAGCCGCAGCAACACCCTTCGTTGACTTTAAGCCTCCATAGCCTTTCAAGGTGGCGCAACATCCATCCGCCACAACCGAACTGGGGCTCACAGTGACGATACGCCTGCACAAGGGCGACTTGCCCGATCTGTCCAACTACACATCGTCCGTCGCAATAGACACGGAAACTCTGGGGCTCAAACCCCACCGTGACCGGCTCTGCGTGGTGCAATTGTCGCCCGGCGACGGCACAGCGGACATCGTGCAAATCGCAAAGGGTCAGACCAGCGCCCCCAATATCGAGGCGCTCCTGACGGACATTTCGGTGGAAAAACTGTTCCATTTTGGCCGCTTCGACATCGCAGTTTTATACAACGCCTTTGGCGCGCTGACACAAAACGTCTTCTGCACCAAAATCGCCTCGCGCCTCACCCGCACGTACACTGACCGTCACGGACTAAAAGATCTGGTGCGGGAATTGTTGAGCATCGATATTTCCAAGCAGCAACAGTCCTCCGATTGGGCAGCGGAAACGCTCAGCGATGCGCAACAGGCCTATGCCGCTTCCGACGTCCTCTATCTGCACGACCTGCGCGCGCAGTTGGAATTGCGGCTTATGCGCGAAGAACGTACGCAAATGGCTCAAAAGTGTTTTGAATTTCTGCCACACCGATCCTTGTTGGACTTGGCAGGTTGGGATGAACAGGACATTTTCGCACATTCGTAAGCCTGTACCGGTTTGTGGACGTCCCCATTGGAAAATGCGCCGCAAAAACACCGCAATGGCTGGGCAAATACTCTATTGGGTCTGGGGACCTGAAAGAGTGCGCGCGCCATAACTGCGGCTATGACGCAAAACCGGGTTTGGGGTGCCAGCTAGGTGATCAGCACCGACCGCTGAGCTGTTGAAAGGGGTGTACATGACGCAGATTTCGCATGCAGTCGCTCCGCCCATGCCATCCGCACCCGCCGCTCCGGGGGTAGACCGTCAGCCTGCCGTGTCGGCGAAAAACACGCATTCAACGACGCCCTCCACGTCAGCAGCACCGCAAGCGTCTGATCCCCGTGCTCAGATCCGTACTCACCCTCCAGCAGGCTCCCGCAGCGCCGCACGCGGAGAACGGGATCATATCACCGCACGCAACCATTCCAGACGGGTCAAAACGCTCAAATGGGCGCTCCCGATGGTGGTTGTGGGGACACTTGGCGTGTTTGGCGCTTCAATTGCAATGAATCTCGTCCCCAACGTTGAAATCACCATGGATTCAAGCCTCATCGAAGACGGGCGCGTGGTGATGAAAAATCCCAGGATGAAAGGCGTCGACAAGCAAAATCGCGCTTTTGAAGTCATTGCCACAAGGGCGATCACAGATCTTGCCAACCCGGCAGCAGTGGAATTGGAAGGCATTGACGCAAAAGTGCCCGTCAATGCCAGCACGTTTGCCAATGTGAAGGCTGACCAGGGCTTTTATAACAATACCGAAGAAGTGCTTTTACTGCGCAACAATGTGCGCATGAGCGGCGCCCGTGGCATGGACATCAGCATGGAAGACGCCCGCATCAACATGAAAGACGGGACACTGGCCAGCGACAAGCCCGTTGAAGTGACCTCGCAACAAGCCGAAATTTCGGCCAACGCCATTTCCGTGGAAGACAATGGCGCAAGAATCGTCTTTATCGAGCGGGTGCGCATGACCATCAAACAGCCGGTGACCCGGGGCCAAGAGCCTTTAGCGACAGGGGTCGATGTCGGCACATCAACGCCGGTAACACAGCTGCGCCCGGCACTCGCCAGCCCAACAGTTTCACAAAACGAGGCCACACAATGACCTTGCGCGCACTCCACACAGTCAACCGCTTGGCGAGAGCATGCGTGCTGTTGGCCATTGCAACCGCCACTCCAACATTGGCCCATGCTCAAGTGTCCGGAAAGGCATTTGAGGGGTTTCGCGGCAACTCCAAAAACCCCATTCAGATCGAAGCCGACCGGTTGGAAGTTGTGGACAGCAAAGCCATGGCTGTCTTCGCGGGCAATGTGAAGGTGCGTCAGGGTTCCAGCACGATCACAACCAGCAAACTGATCGTGCGTTACAAGCGCGGCGGCGGTGGACAACAGGATATCGACCGTCTGGAACTTTCCGGCGGGCTAGTAGTCGTCTCATCCCAAAACACCGCAACCGCCGACAGCGGCGTGTATGAAGTGGCCAACGAGAACATTACCCTGTCCGGCAATGTTGTTTTGAGCCAAGGCAGCAGTGTGGCCAAGGGCTGCAAATTGCGGGCAAATCTTAAAACAAATGTGGCTAAGCTCGACTCCTGTGGCGGCCGGGTGAAATCGGTTTTCACCCCCAATCGCAACTGACACGGTGCGCCAAGCTTTCCTGTTCACATGAAATCAATCCTCAACCAACTGCGCGATACCGCATCGTCCGCGCTCACACGGATGGGCCTGCCCGAACACGAGACCGAGAAATCTGGAGCGGGTCGAGCACCGGCGGCAGTTGCGCCGTTGGCGAAAACAACTCTTGAATCATCGCCGACACCACCCCCGGCGGCGCCTGCGCAAAACAACCCACAAGTCACACCAAACCGACCACCGGCAGCACCGGCGCCGGTTCGATCCAATCGGCCCGGCCCAAAATCCCGCCAGGGCGTATTGCTCGCCAGAGGTTTGGAAAAGACTTACAAACAACGCACGGTCGTCAACGGGGCGAGCCTGGGTGTGCGGCGCGGCGAAGCTGTCGGCCTTCTGGGTCCAAACGGTGCCGGCAAGACCACGTGTTTTTACATGATCACAGGGCTGGTGAAGCCGGATGCCGGTTTGATCGAACTGGACGGGCACGACGTGACCCACATGCCCATGTATCGCCGCGCGCGTTTGGGCATTGGCTATCTCCCACAGGAGGCCTCGATTTTTCGGGGCTTGAGCGTGGAGGAAAACATCCTGGCGGTGCTGGAGGTTGTTGAAAAAAGCGGCAAACAACGGCGTTTCAAACTCGACAGTTTGCTGGATGAGTTCAAAATCACCCATTTGCGCAAGTCGCCATCCATTGCGCTTTCAGGCGGCGAACGCCGCCGGTTGGAAATCGCCCGAGCGCTCGCGTCCGATCCCGCTTTCATGTTGCTGGATGAACCGTTTGCGGGCGTGGACCCCATCGCGGTTGGCGACATCCAGGACCTTGTGCGTCATCTCACCCGGCGCGGTATCGGCGTTTTGATTACCGACCACAATGTGCGCGAAACCCTTGGCTTGATCGACCGGGCGTATATTATCGCGTCCGGACAAGTGCTGACCCACGGTCGGCCGCAGGATATCGTGGCCAACGCGGACGTTCGCCGTCTCTATCTTGGTGATCAGTTTACCCTTTGATGACATGCGACTTGTCGTCAGGCGCAAAATCAGTTTACAAATATGGCACGAAGCTTGCTTGTAACTGGTTTTAGGCCTGCGAACCTGCCCAAACCGGTCATTGCGTAACTCCGCACAGTTTGCGGAAGGGGGTATTGCGTGGGATTGGCTCAACGTCTGGCGATACGCCAAGGCCAGTCGCTGGTGATGACACCGCAACTGAGCCTGTCCATCAAACTGCTGGCCATGTCGAGCGTAGAATTGTCCAACTTCGTGGACGAACAACTCGAAAAAAATCCATTTCTGGAACCTGATCAAAGCATCCCAAACGGACGCGAAGAGCAAAGCGTTGGCATGGACGCTGACGCGCGCAATGATTCGGCACCCGACTTTTCACACCGGGAATTCTCGGAGAACCTTGGCCTTGGCGCCAACACAAAAGGCCTTGAGGCCGATCTTGGCACCAGCCTTGAAAACGCGTTTCCCGACGAAAAGCGGCTCGACGATTTGTCCCGAAAAGAGCGTAGCGCCAACGATATCGCAGCCGAACCCACCCATCGCGGGCGGGAAATGAGCACCGGCGCGCTGGGCGGTGACTATACCGATATTGCCAGCCGCACAGCGGCTCCAATCGATCTGCCGGGCCATCTTTGCGCCCAGCTTGCCCTGGTGCCATGCGACCCAACAATCCTGCTGATCGCCAAGTCCGTCGCCAATTCGCTGGACGATAACGGCTATCTCGACACGCCGGTGGACACACTCGCAGAACGCCTGAACGTGCCTCTCCAAGCGGTGGATGAGGCTTTGATGCTCGTCCAATCGTTGGAGCCAGCCGGCATTGCAGCCCGCAGTTTGCAGGAGTGTCTGGCACTCCAACTCAAAGCCTTAGACCGGCTTGACCCCGCCATGCAGACGCTGCTCGACAATCTGAATTTGTTGGCCAAACGGGATTTCGATGCCCTCAAGCGCATCTGTAAGCTCTCCATGGGCGACCTGATTGACGCCGCCCGAGAAATCAAAGCTCTCGACCCCAAGCCTGGTGCAGTCTTCACCACCGGCAACGCGGAACACGTGATCCCAGATGTCTTCGTCACACCCACGCCGGAAGGCGGGTGGAATGTCGAACTTAATACGGACGTTCTGCCCCGCGTTCTCGTTAACAATCGCTACGCGGTGGAGATCAAACCATCCATTGCCAACGAAAAAGACCGCCAGTTCGTCACTGACTGTCTGCAAGACGCGAACTGGCTCACAAAGTCACTGGATCAGCGGGCGCAGACCATTCTCAAAGTGAGCCGAGAAATCGTCAAACAACAGGATGCATTTCTGCTGCACGGCGTGCGCCAGCTCAAACCATTGACCCTGAAAACGGTGGCCGACGCCATCGATATGCATGAATCATCCGTCAGCCGCGTCACCACCGAAAAATATATCATGACGCCGCGCGGACTGTTCTCGATGAAATACTTTTTCACAACAGCCATCAACGCCACCGGCGAAGACGAATCCCACTCGGCGGAGGCCGTTCGCGATCAAATCAAAGACATGATCGCCCGTGAAACCAGCACCGCAGTGCTGAGCGACGATGCCATCGTGGCAGCCCTGCGGGCCTCAGGCATCGACATTGCCCGGCGCACAATCGCAAAGTATCGCGACGCCATGCGCATCCCCTCGTCGGTCCAAAGACGCCGGGAAAAGCGGGCACTGGAAAGCGCCAAATAAAGCACAAAACAAACGGTTGCCCGTTGCTAACTTGGATTGCATGGCCAGAAACGGCGCAAATCAGGCGGTTGAGCCCCCAAAAATCGACAATCCAAAAAAAAATATTGTCAATCTATGTTCACCCAAAAGGTTGGTAGTAGGCTGTTCGTCCTGATTTGGTCCGGCACGGGTTTCAACCCTGTCGCGGCCATGGCCATAAGACGAAAGGACTTTTGATGACCTTGAGGATATCCGGAAAACACATGAACATTGGCGAAAGCTTGGAAGCCCGGATCGATGCGAGAATCTCAGAAGCGATAGACAAATATTTTGGCCACGGTTTCAGCGGCCGCGTAACCATTGAAAAACAATCATCTTCCTTTGATTGCGATTGCCACATCCATTTGGATTCCGGTGTGGTGCTACAAGCCAGCGCACGCGAACACGATCCCCAGGTCAGTTTTGACCGCGCAGCAGACCGTATCGAGAAGCGTTTGCGCCGCTACAAACGCAAATTAAAGGATCATCATCACAACGCGGCAGACGATACGTCGGTCGCTTTTTCCGTGATGTCCACGCCCCCTGAGGAAGCCGAAATCACGGAAGATTTTGCACCGGTTGTGGTTGCAGAAAGCGCCACGACCGTTAAAACGCAAACCGTGGCGATGGCCGTGATGCAGTTGGAACTGATGGATGAACCCGTCAACGTGTTCCGCAACGCAGCCAGCGGCACTGTAAATGTGGTGTATCGCCGAAGTGACGGTAACATCGGTTGGGTAGACCCCTCCCGAGAGCACGAAACACAGTAGGACAGACGACCACGCACCCTGCGCAACGGCGCGCAGCACAACATCACGCACAAATATGCCTTTTGCAGACACTCCGTGTTGCTTTGGCGTTGTGTGGAGATCGACATCAAATCATCGCATCGCATCCTTTATGGGGAGCGGAGCAATCGCTGCACGTCTTCGACGTTCGGTTTTCGGATGGGACATTGAAACATGGCAATGACAGACCTGTTGACCCGCGAGCGTATCGTGGCGGGCCTGAAAGTCAGTTCCAAGAAACAAATGCTGCAGTCTCTTGCGTCCATTGCTGCGCGGGATACCGGCCGCGATGAAGACGAGATCTTCGATATTCTAGTTCAGCGCGAGCGGCTCGGTTCGACCGGCGTGGGCAATGGCGTTGCGATCCCCCACGGCAAGCTGCCCAACTTTGAGGGAATCGTCGGCACGTTCGCGACACTGGCCACGCCGTTGGAATTTGATTCCATCGATGATCAACCCGTCGATGTAGCCTTCATGCTTCTGGCCCCGGAAGGCGCGGGCGCCGATCATCTAAAAGCGCTCTCACGTATTGCGCGGGTGTTGAAACAGACATCGCTACTGGGCCAGTTGCGCCAGATGCAGGACGAGGATTCGCTCTTCGCGTTGCTCACAACCCGTGAAACAGCCAGCGCCGCATAAGCCAGTTCGGCGCTCCAGGCTTATTTTTCAAAACGCAGTTTTTTGTCCAATCGACCCACGTCGTCTATAGTGGCGTCGAGCCCGGCCAGTTCTGCTCCCAATGAAACGATATCAATGCGCGAGCGCAGCCCCGACGTCACCAACCATGGGTCATCCGCATTGCGCGACGCGATGACAGTGCGCTTGGCTTCCTTCAAGGCCGATGCAACTTCGTTGCGCTGAATGCGCAGATTGTGCAGCACCCGGCTGTTGGCTCCCGCCATCTTGTCGGCCCGCCACAAGGCACCGGTATTGGTTTGGTAGAGCGCATCGATACGGGACTGACGCAACTCGTCTTCAAACGCGGCGCGGTCGCGGTGGAAAACGCCCAAACGCACCCCCACTTTCACCTTGGCATAAAGACTGTTGCCCGCGTCCACGCTAAACGGGTCGTCTTGCGCATCGTAGTTGTAGCCACCGCTCACGCTTACTTCGTAGGCATCCGTTGTCCGAAGCGCCCTTTGCAGCTTGTAGATGCGCTGCTCATAGTGGATCAGTTTGCGGTCGACATTGCGGGCCGATTTCACCTGAATATTGTCGACCACCTCACGGCGTTCCGCCTCACCGCGCACCCGCGCTTCTTTAGCAATCACCTGATTGACCCGCTGACGGATGGCGTTGGCGGCGTGCACCGTCACCAAACCCTCGTCCACATCCGAAACCACTTTACGCTGAACACGTTTTAAGGCCACACGGTTGCGGCCCAAATAGTCGGCTTTGGCCAGATACCCTGCCCGGCTGAGTGCCTGTGTGGAGGTGACCAGCAATTGGGCCAGCCGCACCGAGGCTTCGTAGCGGTCGCACTGCAGCTGGGCCAATTCGATTTTCATGCGAGCACGGCGCAGGTCCAGCACATCATAGCCAAGGCTCATGCCGCCCTTGCCGTCCTGATCCAAAGTGGCAGACAGCGTTGGCGAGCGCAGCATAGTGGCATCCAAACCAGCTTCGGCCAAAATCTGCCGACAACGGGCAGATCGCCCCTGACCCACGGACCCGGTGGTGGCTTTGCGGTCCAAAAATTTGCCGTAGTCGGAAACGCCGGAAACATCGATGGCTTGCTTGCTCACCTTCAGCGGCTTGGGAAGGATCGCCGGTTTCAGCGCGGCAATATTGGTGTCATCAGCCAGCGGTGATGGCTTTGGCAGATCAGCACGCTTAACGGCTATAGCCTTCACATTGGCGGTTGATGCGTGCGTGCCAGAGGTTTTCAAACCGGCATTAAGATCACTCGCGGCCAGTTTGCAGCCTTGCAGTGTCAGCGCCGCTCCAAACACGCAGGCCAGCCATGGCAAATGTGATGATTGTCTCAACATGGTTTGGTTCCAACGCAATACTAGAAGAACAGGGGTGCACGTCCCACGTGCATAAGCTCGTTCGTGACGGATTTGGCGTGATCGAATTCCGCTTCAACAAAGGTACCCCGCAGCGGCTTGCCAAACAGCGGGTGGACCGCCGTAGTTTCACCCTTGATTTCAGGCCCAACAGTGCCGACCCGGCGGCAGACCACAATCGAGCCCATACAGGCGTAGAGCGGATCACCCTGCATAAACCGATCTGTATTGGTGTACGGCACAAAGAGCACCATCACCGGCTTGTCCAAGGCGCGAGCGGCCGGTGTCTTGCGCAAGGACACAAGGTTATTGGCCACAACCTGACGCGAGTTCTCCAACTGCTTCCCACGCTCACCGGACGCGGAAAGACGCTTTTCGGCACCTGAAATCTGGGTTTTGGCTTCGATGACTTCCCGCGCCAAATGCGCAAGATCAGACCCCGCAGATGTGATGACGGTCACTTCGGGTTTCGGAATTTCATCAAGCAACGACAGTAGAAATTCGACCCGGCGGTCAACCTTTTGCAACTCAAGTTGTTTTTGCGAAATTTCATTTTGTACCGTCGCCATCCGGTGAAGCGTTTCGAGCACAGCCAGTGTGCCGCTGTTCAGCGCTTTCTTGGTGATCAAGCGTTTGGCGTAGGCCTCGCTCAGGGTGCCTGCAAAACCACCCTTGCCGTTTACGGAGTTAAAGTCCCGGATGACCTTTTTCAGCCGCGCGATGTGCTCTTGAATTTCCAGTCGGGCGCTTTCCTGCAGAAGCAATTCTTCTTCAACAGTCCGTTTGGTAAGCGTCAGCCGCAATTGGCCATCCCGCTGGTCGCGAGCGGCTTGGGCCTGCTCAACGCTGTTCACGGTCAAGTCCTGCTTGATCTGGTTTAGGCGCACCTGCAACGATGACAGATCACGCTCGGTCTTTTCCACCAAAGCGTGCCCGCGAGACAGTTCAAACGGCAGCGACCAAGAGGAGGATGACATGAAGAACACGATCATCGCCCCGTAGGTCACAAAGGTCAGGAACAGGGCGGTCAGCACCACAATGGCGAGCTTTTTGTACAAGAAGTTCGCCAATGGCACGAACCGTTGCCAAACCTGCTGATCAGCCTCTTGCGCCAGAGCGAGGGATGACTCAAAGCCCTTCGTAACGGCGGACTTTTGAGCATGTTGAGTTGGTTGTTCAGACGCTTTTGCAACTGGCTCAGACGGCGGCCCCGATAGCGGCCCCGATGGCTCACCCGCTGTCTTCTGGGCGCGATTGGCAGCAGCACCGGTCGTGTCGGCACCCAGCGCGTTGCGCGGTTGGGAGCGCTTCACCTGTATGAAATCACCCTCTTGAGGCCTTGTCGGTGCGGCCTCCACAATCGTGGTGATCATGTCCAAGGGCGCGACCGGCGCGATCATCACCTTGGCAACACCCGGCATCGTCTGAAACTGCTCGGCATTGCCCGAGTGGGTCAGCACCACAAGAGAAGCGGTTGCGTTCGCGGCTGCGAGCGGAACAACGTGCAGCGGACTGCCATCGCTCTCATGGCGCATATCCACCATGATGCAATCAAAAGCGCGGGTTTCCGCCTGCATCAGCGCAACCGTAAGGGCGTCGGTGACATTGGCCACGTGATCGCAGCGAACGATCTCGTCTCGGCGTTTGAAGATTGCATGGGTGCCAGCGAGTTCCGGCCCCACAAACAACACATGGACCGGTGCTTCATCCACCCGTGTGAAGCCACTGTCCTGCCCGGAAGCGTGTGCAGCTTGGTTGGTGTGAAGGGCTTCGCTCACGCCACACCTCCCCGCAAAACGCCTTGGGCGTCATGGTCCACTCGGGCGTGTTCAACGGCTTCCCCGCCAAGGGCTGACATGTCGATGTCTGCTGCATTGCCGATACCGGCATTGTCGGACTTCGCGCCACCGCGCGTTTCCCATGACGTGGTCCCGAGCGTAAACATGCCCAGCGGCGTCATGGTGAGATAAACCACGGGAAAAACAGCCGCCATGACCAAAAACCAAAGGCCGTTGGCTTGGGCGAACGTGGGCAGCGTGTGCTTGTTGAACTCATAGCAGACCGCAAAGATCGTCACGAGCAGCGCGTGCCACAGCATCGGCAGCACAAATTGCAGTTCCAGACACTTCACCAACAGGAAAATGGGATAGAAAAACAGCAGCGTCCCCATCGACAGATAGTGGATAAGAACAAACAGGTTGAACTTGTAAAGATGCGGGATCGCGGTCAGCAGATCGATCATATTCGACCTGCGCCACCGCAATTGCTGATTGAGGTAAGCCCCCATATGCGTTGGCGCTTTGGTGAAGCAGCGCGCCGAGAAACACAGCCTTGTCTTAAAACCGCGCTCAACAATCTTACGCGTTAGGAACCGGTCTTCGCCGTATTTCACCTCGTCGCCCAGGAAGGTGCGGCTTTCCACGTCCTTATCAACGGCAATCATCGCCTCACGCTTGTAGAGCGTCAGACAGCCGGACAGGCACATAACGTGACTATAGGCGTTCTCCACGTTTTTGAGGAACTGGTAGCCAATCCAATATTTGACCGCCTGCATGCGGGTCAGCCAGGTCTCGTCGGCGTTGGACACGAACACGCAACCACCGACAGCATCGCACCCAGTGGAATACATGTGGCGGGTCAACTCGCGTACCACATTGGAATCGACGATCACGTCGCTGTCCACAGACATGACGAGATCCGTATGGATATCGAGCACAGCGTTTTTAATGCCCAACCGCTTGCCCATATTGTGCGAATTCTGGATGAGCTTCATCCAAGGGTAGCGACGGCAGGCCTCTTGAAGGTGCTCATATGTGTCGTCAGTGGAAACATCATCCACGAACACGATCTGTAGCTTGTCACGCGGGTAATCCAGAGCGGCAAACGAGGCAGCGGTTTGCAATACACTCTCGCCTTCACAAAACACCGGAACGATAATCGCGACGCTGGGCCATTCCGGTGGGTCGATGTTGAAATCAACTTCGGTGCGCCGGTCCGCCACGCGCAGCAGTGAGCCGAACACATACCGATTCGTAAAAACGATCAGCACGAGCAGCCCAAACAGCCATTCAATGGTGGTGATTGCCAGCATGTACTTTCCCTGCAACGCCTCAACGGAGACGCTTTCCAAGCCGGGAACAGTGCTCTTCGCTTTTGGTATCGCGCCGCCCCAGCACGCACCCACATAGACGGACGACGAGTCATTGCGGGGTTAACGCGGGTCACTCAATCCACTTTGAGAGACTGAAATTACCAGATCTTCACCCTGATCTTTCCAGCACAGTTAACAGGCACTAAAGCCCGATCAGCGCACTAAGACACGCTTAACCATCAGCGCGTCTTTCGCAGGTCGATACAACCCAACACACGTTTCTGTAACCGACGGAGCCTTACCTGCCCGCACCAAAAGACGATTTCTTGGCAGGGGCGAACTATGATTATTGGCGCACAAAAAGTGGCACAAATGCTGCGCGTGGGGCGTATTGAAGACAACGAAGTGGAGATAACCACCGACAGCGATTGGGAAAAGGCGGCCAAGCCGCGCCTGATGCCAAAGGACCCCGCTCCGCTTCCAGATCCACAGACATGCCGCGTGGCTGTTGTTGGACTGGGCTATGTTGGCCTGCCTCTGATTTGCGGGTTCTCCCGCAACAGCCGCGCCATTGGCGTCGATATTGATACCGTCAAAATTTCCGAACTGACCGAGGGCAAAGACCGCACGGGTGAAGTCACCGACGACGAATTGCAGTCTGCCGACGCGCTGTTCACAACAGATGCTGCAGCCCTCAAAGACGCCGACGCAATCCTCATTTGCGTGCCCACACCGGTCAACAGCCGCAACCGCCCGGATTACCGTCCACTCTTGGCAGCCTCCAAGTCCATCGCAGCCAACATGAAACGAGGCGCTGTGGTGGTGTATGAATCCACAGTTGACCCGGGAACGACGGAAGACAAATGCTTGCCAATTTTGGAAAGCGCATCGGGCATGAAAGAGGGTTTTGACTTCTTCATCGGTTATTCGCCGGAGCGCATCAACCCTGCAGATCCAACCAGAAAACTGTCTGATATTAAGAAGATCGTGGCTGGCTCCACCCCCGACGTGACAGCCTTTATGGAACACATGTACAGCCGCGTTGTGAAGGCAGGTCTGTTTCCAGCCGCAAATATTCGCGTCGCAGAGGCGGCAAAAATCCTCGAAAACACACAGCGCGACGTCAACATCGCTCTGATGAACGAACTCATGACACTCTACGACAAAATGGATATTCGTGCGTCCGATGTGATTGCGGCTGCGAGTTCCAAGTGGAACTTCCACCACTATCGCCCCGGCATGGTGGGCGGGCACTGCATCGCGGTGGACCCTTATTACCTGGTAGATGCCGGCCGACGCCACGGATTGTCTATGGAACTGGTGGCAGCAGGCCGCAGCGTGAACGAACAGACCCCGTTCTTCATCGCCGAGAAGCTGGAACAGTGCTTTGAAGCAAAGGGCGACAGCATCTCCGGCAAACGCGTTTTGGTGCTTGGGCGATCGTTCAAAGAGGATTGCCCCGACACGCGCAATTCCAAGACGTTCAAGATGATGGACTATCTGTGGGCGCAGGGTGCCGACGTTTATAACTACGATCCGGTGGCAGAAGACGACCATTTCGAAGGGGGGCGCGGCACAACCATCATTGATGATCCACTTGACGGTCAGGCTTACCACGCAGTCGTAGTCACGCTTGGCCACTCCGTCTTCCGTAATGAATTGGACGCCAAAACGCTGGCCACCCTGATACCGGAAGGCGCACCCATGGTGGACATGCGCGGTCTTTATGAGAACCAGAACGGCGTTGAGCACTTCACCTACTGGCGTCCATAACAGTCTACGTACCAACAAGTACGGCAAAAACCAGACATGGATTGCGCGGAAATTCTGCGCAATCCTTCAAACGCTCCTGCGCGCACGCTAATATCGGGTGAATCCGTTCACCGTGCAGCGCACCATGACCATTGACCAGCTTCCGCCGCTTGCCCTGTCAGTCCGCCAACCATGGGCCTGGGCCATCATCTATGGCGGAAAGGTCATAGAAAACAGGACTTTGGGCGCCATCCGCAGCGGCAATATGGATTGCCGGACGATCTGCATTCACGCGGCAACCGGCATGCGCGAAAAGGAGTATCGCTGGGCCGTCTGGAAACTTCAGCAGATCGACGTCACCCTGCCCCGCCCGGACGAACTCATCCGCGGAGGCATTATCGGCACGGTAGATGTGGTGGACATCGTCATCGAGGAAACCTGCCCCCAAAGCCACCAACCATGGTTTGGCGGGCCCTATGGGCTCGTTTTGGAAAATCCACAGCCCGTGGAACCGATCCCGGCCATAGGTGCATTGGGGTATTTCAAATGGGAGAAAGGTGGGTCGCTGACCAAGCCATCAGCATGGATGATGCGCTTCGACGTGGCCAATGGAGACGCCAGTACGCTGGACATGTTTCCAGAGCTGCAACCGCACTTCAAAGACGTGCCAGACAAACCGTTCGGGCAAAAACCAAAAGAGAACTAAAATCCCAAAAACCTCACGGTGACCCATCGGGGCTTACTCGGCAAGATCACGCATGACTTTGATTAAATCGGATTTCCCTTCAAATCCGATGCCCGGCAGGTCCGGCATGGTGATATGGCCGTCCTCCACCGCAACACCGTCTGGAAATCCGCCATAGGGTTGGAACAGGTCGGGGTAACTCTCATTGCCTCCAAGACCCAAACCGGCAGCAATATTGAGCGACATTTGATGCCCGCCATGGGGCACACAGCGTTCCGGCGACCAACCAAACTGGTGCAGCACGTCCAGCGTGCGCAGATATTCCACCAGCCCGTAGGACAAAGCGCAGTCGAATTGCAGATAGTCCCGATCCGGCCGCATCCCGCCATAACGCAACAGGTTGCGGGCATCTTGATGGGAAAACAGGTTCTCACCCGTGGCCATCGGCGCATCGTAGAACTCCGACATAGCCGCCTGCAAAGCGTAGTCGAGAGGATCGCCAATTTCTTCGTACCAAAACAGCGGATACTGCCGCAGCATCTTGGCATAGGCGATCCCGGTCTCAAGATCGAACCGTCCATTGGCGTCCACGGCCAGTTGCGCTTCCAAGCCGATTTCGGCCAGCACCGCTTCGATACGGGCCTGATCTTCGTCGATTGAGGCACCGCCAATTTTCATTTTCACCACTGTGTAGCCGCGGTCCACATAGCCACGCATTTCGGCGCACAGGGCACTATTATCCTTGCCGGGATAATAATACCCACCCGCCGCATAGACGAAAACGCGAGGATTCGCCTCCCGCCCCTGCTGGTCCGCAAGCAGCCGGAACAACGGCTTGTCTTCGATCTTCGCCACCGCGTCCCAAACCGCCATATCAATCGTACCGACGGCAACCGAGCGTTCGCCGTGTCCTCCCGGCTTCTCATTGGCCATCATGGCTGCCCAGATGCGATGGGGATCGAGATTGGTGCCGTCATCGTTGAGCAGACGGGCCGGTGGCGCATCCAAAATACGGTCGCGAAACCGCTCCCGGATCAACCCGCCCTGCCCGTAGCGCCCGTTGGAGTTAAACCCGTAGCCCACAACGCGGCGTCCATCGCGCACAACATCGGTCACCACCGCCACCAGGCTGGCCGTCATCTTGCTGAAATCGATATAGGCGTTGCGGATCGGAGATGAGATCGGCTGGGTGATCTCGCAAACATCAACAATACGCATCACACTTTTCCGTAGGGCCAACTTTACTCAAACCCACGGCTATTGCACTCGAACAGCCGGGTCCAGCGTTCAAAACCTTTGGCTGAGCCTATCAGCTGCCGCGCTTTTTCTTTGGAAAACGGCCCGCTTGAAAAGCGTCGGTCTTGCTCACATTGGCTTCCATGAAGGCCATCAAATCCTGATAGGTGACGCACAGCACTTCGTCACGGTTGCAGACGGCGCGGGCGAAACGCTGCATGCCGCGCCAATAGGAACCGCCGTTCCACTTGGAGAAATGGTGACCGATATCTATGGGCGCGCGGTTTCCGTAATAGTTGTTGCGGAAATAATTCATATACGTCTCATACGTCTCGTCCTCAAACGCCTGCCACTTGGACTTGGGTGCGCGTTTGGCCTTGGAATGGGCGAAATACAAATTGTAATCCATGCTCAGCGTACGCTTTTTGCTGCGGGCCAGCCGAATGGACGCGAGCGGAAAATTCCACACGCCAGCCCGTTTGCGCGGCCAATAGTTCATGCGGTTCACGCGACTGGTATCGTAAAGATAGTTTTTCTCGCGCAGCGCGCGAAACAGGCCTTTCGAAACACCCAATTGCGGGGCGCGCAGGCCGATAATGCTGCGGTCGAACATATCCGTAAAACCCTCCGGCACTTTTTTGCGCGAATATTTTGCCCAGGCCCGTTGAAGGATGGACCCAAACTGCTTCAACTCGGAGTTCCACATGCGGGCGGTATAGCTGGACCCATCGAAGTGGCCGTTGGCGTGGGACGCGATTTCGTGCCCCTCTGAAAAGGCTAGCCACAGCTGGTCCAGTCGGTCTGCAATGTCTTCAGGCGTCCCACCATAACCAATGGCACTGCGCCCCGGACCGCGTTTTGGCTCGACATAGACTTTACGTTCAGCACGGGTGAGAAAGTAAACGCCACTTATAAAATAAGTGAAGCGAATATTGTGCTTCTTGGCAAAAGCACGGGATTCACGCCAAAACTTGTTATCCTTGGATCCGTCAAACGAAAGCAGCACGAATTGCGGTGGCCGCTCCACCCGTTCTTGTGCGCTGGATTGGTTCGACTGCGACAACGGTATGAAAGCCTGCGCCGCCGACAGGACCAAAACACCCAAAACAACACACCAGCGCCGCGTCAGACTCGTCATCGCTCTACACTCTCCGCACCCCTGCTTCGACAGCGGGCATCGCAAGAACGCCCCACCTTGCTGCGGAAATTGCCATGCCAAGGCAGATTTGTCAGGTGAATTCGGCCTCAAACCGATAACACCGCCGCGAACTCACAGCATGGTTAACCATCTTGGTTAACCGGCGGCTTTCTTCTCCAACCGGCGGCGGTGCAGCACTGGCTCCGTATATCCGCTAGGCTGTTGTCGCCCTTCGAGCACCAATTCCACAGCCGCTTGGAAAGCGATACTCTCGTTCTCGCGCCCCGCCATCGGCTCATACAGCGCATCATCTGCGTTTTGCGCGTCCACCTTGGCGGCCATCCGCGTCATGGTCTCAAGGATCTGTGCTTCATCCACAACACCGTGGTGCAACCAATTGGCCATGTGCTGCGAAGAAATGCGCAAGGTCGCCCGATCTTCCATCAAACCAACATCATCAATGTCCGGCACTTTGGAACAACCGACCCCTTGGTCCACCCAGCGCACAACATAGCCCAAAATCCCCTGCGCGTTGTTGTCCAACTCCGCCTGAACATCTTCCGGCGACCAGTTGGGACGCTCTGCGACAGGGACGGACAAGATGTCAGACAGTTTGGCGTGATCCCGGGATTTCAGGTCTTCCTGAACAGCCTTCACATTCACCTCGTGATAGTGCGTCGCGTGCAGTGTGGCGGCGGTAGGGCTTGGCACCCATGCGGTGTTGGCGCCCGCTTTGGGGTGACCGATTTTTTGGTCCAACATATCGGCCATCAGGTCCGGCATGGCCCACATGCCCTTGCCGATCTGCGCCCTTCCTTGAAGACCGCAGGCAAGGCCTGTGTCCACATTCCACGCCTCATAGGCCGCAATCCAGGTAGACTGTTTCATGTCGCCTTTGCGGATCATCGGTCCGGCTTCCATGGACGTGAACATTTCATCCCCTGTGCGGTCCAAGAAACCGGTGTTGATGAACACAACCCGATTTTGCGCAGCGCGAATGCACTCTTTCAAGTTCACCGTCGTGCGGCGTTCTTCGTCCATTATGCCGATCTTGATGGAGTTGCGCGCGATGCCCAGTGCGTCTTCCACGCGGTCAAACGTCTCCACCGCGAACGCCACCTCTTCCGGGCCATGCATCTTTGGCTTCACCACATACATGGAACCTTCCGACGAGTTGATCCGTCGTCCGCCTTCAGCGCCATTGCCGTTGCCCACATCGTGCTTCGAGGCCAGTGCGGTGATCATGGCGTCCATAAGCCCTTCCGGCACTTCATGGCCGTCCGGCAGAAGGACCGCGGGATTGGTCATCAGGTGCCCCACATTGCGGGTCAGCATGAGAACCTGCGCCTTTAAGCTCATCTCTTCACCGCGCGGATTGAGATAGCTGCGCGCATCGTTGAGACGGCGCGTCAACGTGCGTCCACCTTTGTCAAAGCTCTCTTCCAGATCGCCCTTCATCAGGCCGAGCCAGTTCCGATAGGCCACCACTTTGTCAGCGGCATCGACAGCAGCGATGGAATCTTCATTGTCCATAATGCTGGTCAGCGCGGACTCCAGCACCACGTCAGCGATGCCCGCCATGTCTGTCTCACCCACCGGGTGTTGGCGGTTGATGATGATGTCCAGATGCATCCCGTTGCGTTCCAACAGGATGGAATCGAGACCGGCCTCGGTGCCGTTATAACCCCTGAACTGGTCCGGATCGGCCAAGCCTGCCGTGCCCCCATCGGCGAGCGACATCACCAATTGTCCACTTTCGACGCTAAAACCTGTGACGTCGGCCCAAGAGCCCATGGCCAGCGGCGCGCTCTTGTTCAAAAAGTCCCGCGCCCAAGCAATCACTTTGTCGCCGCGCACTTTGTTATAGCCCGGCCCTTTGGCAGCGCCATCGGCTTCCGAGATCGCATCCGTGCCATACAGCGCATCGTAAAGAGATCCCCAACGGGCGTTGGCGGCATTGAGTGCATAACGCGCGTTCATCACCGGGACGACCAGCTGCGGACCGGGAATGTCAGCAATTTCCGCATCCACATGGCCGGTGGCCACGCTAAACGCGGGGCCTTCGGGCACCAGGTAGCCGATCTCTTTCAAGAAGCCGGTATAGGCGTCCATATCTGCGATTGGGCCGGGATTGGCCTTGTACCAATCGTTGAGTTTGGCCTGAAGATCGTCCCGCTTGGCCAGCAACGCACGGTTCCGCGGTGCCATTTCGTCCATCAGACCGGCGAAGGCGCTCCAGAAGGCATCGGCATCAACACCGGTTCCGGGCATAACTTCGTCATTGACGAAAGTGTAGAGCTCGGAAGCCACCTGCATTCCATGAACATCGATGCGATCTTCACTCATAAAACGTTCCTTTGTTGATCTCTGGATTGATCACTTGATTGATCACTTTATTGATCACTTTATTGATCACTGGGTTCAGCCACCGGCCGACTTGTTTGGCCACCTTGTGCGAGCGGGAAGTCGCGTTTCGCAAGAACGCTTGGGCGGCCTGTCAAATTGGTAAAAAATGTTGACCTCTTCTGCAAAAATGCCCCACCCGCGTCAAGCGACCTCATCCAGTCGCGTCTTCGACAAACGTCGTGCAGGTCCCATCATTTGGCCGCTTTGGCGGCTTCAAACACCACGTCCAGCCATCCGCCAGGCATGCCATGGCCACCGGCGTGCAAACAAAAGGTGATCTCTTTTCGCGAACCGCAGCCGTCCCAAGTGCGGCACCACACCGGACCGTCCGTCTCGACGCGGGTTGGACGTGATCCGCAGGCGTTGGTGTTGCGCAAAGCGTCCAACCCTTCAAACACGTCACCTTGGTGCCAAGAACGGATGCCGCGCCCTTCCAACGGCACCTGACGATCCGAAAAACCATGAATGTGAAGCAGGCGTTGCGGCCCGGCAGGGCATGTGTGCGCCAAAGACCCGTCCAAACGGCGCTCAGGATCAGCCGCATCCCGCACACCCTTGACCGGCAGCGGACGTCGCAAGCCCCCCGCCACCGGCGCATAAAGGCGAACCGGTGTGCGAGAATAACAGGCCATATACCACGCCATGGATCCACCGGACGAAAAGCCGGTGATGATTGTGCTGTCAGCTTTAACGGGAAATACGTTTGGCAGCGCCGCCAACACCCGCTCCACAAACGCGATATCATCCCTCCCGCCACGGCTTTGCTGTGGCCCGCCAGGTTCTACCCGTGCCGCCCAGCCGCGAACCGAACGGCCGGAAAACCGAAACAACGGCCCGTCCGGCGCGATGAGTGCATAGCCGCGTTCGGTGACCTGTTTGATAAGCCCACGGTTGCGCATCACACCTTCGCCGCTGCCATTGTGACCGTGGAAAAACACAAACGGCCGTAGCGGCGCCACTCCATCCCAGCCCTCCGGCAGGGCCACGTGAAAAGTACCGCCATTGACCCCTTTGAGCGTGCAAACAGTACCATCGCAGATGTCACCGGCATCCTCTTGAGCTTGAGCCTGAGGCAAGACTGCCAGAAACGGCATAGCACCGAAAAAAGCGATGAAAACCGCCCAAACCGCTGCCAAGAGCCCATTCGATAACGACCTGTTCATCCTGTTTTTCCCTTTTGGCGACAAGGCGGTGACAATTCTCACAGTCTTGCCATTTTAGAAGTTGGACGATGGCATCCGACACAGCACCTTAACCCAATCCCCGTAGCAACGATAAGCCAAACCCGTGCACCTTTGCTGGCACAGCACAATTCGCACGTTTGGAACAAAACCCCGACGCATCGTCCCATGGGACGAGCGCGCCGAAAGAAAAGAAAGACTGTCAATGTCCGCTGCGCCCCAGCTTGCACCTGCCGCCTCCAACGCCGATTTCTCTAAGGGACACTATTCCAAGAGAGCACAGTCCGGATCTGTTGTGGATTTGG
Source organism: Pseudomonadota bacterium (assembly GCA_038746275.1). Taxonomy (GTDB): domain Bacteria; phylum Pseudomonadota; class Alphaproteobacteria; order Rhizobiales; family Rhizobiaceae; genus Pseudahrensia. Next base: position 89,417 of record JBCDKS010000008.1, read on the forward strand.
ACGCCTTGTTAGAAGAGGTGGAGGCCCACATCAAACAGCGCCCGGCCCTGCGCCTCGCGGTCATGGACGTTCAACTGTATGATGCAACGCTCGTTGTTTTAGCTAACGGCCTAATGTCACCAGCCTTCATCCGCTTGGCTTTGGAGCTCCTCTGGAAGGGCCCTATCGAAGTCTATGATGCCGCGTCCATGTTTAGCCCCGCTGTAAACGACTGATCGACAGCCACATTCAGGCCATCGCAATAGAGCCCCGCCACTTTACGGCGGCGCTCGGCAAAGGCCATAAGAGGCCATGTCCTCTATACTCCTAAAATTTGCATTGATTGGCGGCGCGGGCATCGGCTCGCAATGGCTCGCTTGGCGCATCCGCATTCCGGCCATCGCCCTTCTTCTGCTGGCCGGTCTGATCATGGGGCCTTTTACAGGCTACCTTGAACCCAAGGCCATGTTGGGCGACCTCTACAAACCGATCATCGGGTCTGCGGTCGCCATCATCCTGTTTGAAGGCGGCATTACGCTCAAATTTCGTGAAATTCGCGAAACATCCACCGCAGTGCGCCGTATCATTTTTCCCGGCGGACCGTTGGTTTGGATATTCTCCGCTTTCGCCGCCCATTATGGCGCAGGCCTGTCCTGGACCACTTCCATCATTTTGGGCGCGATACTGGTGGTCACCGGCCCCACCGTCATCATGCCCTTGCTGCGGCAGGCCCAGTTGAGCCAGCGGCCCGCGTCCTTGTTGCGATGGGAGGCCATTGTCAACGATCCCATCGGGGCCATCTTCGCGGTCCTGGCGTTTGAGACTTACCTCGTAATCCACGGTTCCCACGACAGCACGTCGCTTGCCATTTCGGTCGTCAGCGCATTGGTGGTTGGCATTGGCGGCGGTTACGCTTTTGGACGCCTTATCGGATGGGCTTTTGTAAACGCTTATGTGCCGGAATTTTTGAAATCACCTGTCTTGCTCACCAGCGTTTTGGGAGCTTTTGCCGTTTCGGATTTGATCCTGGAAGAGTCCGGCCTGCTCACCGTGACAGTCATGGGTATCACACTGGCCAACACCAAAATGGCAAGCCTGAATGAGTTGAAGCGCTTCAAAGAGACGGTCACTGTCCTACTCGTGTCCGGCTTGTTCATTCTGCTCACCGCGTCTTTGGACATGGCGACCATCACCTCTCTTGGGTGGGAAGCGCTGATATTCGTCTTTCTGGTTCTGTTTATCGCCCGCCCGGTGGCGATTTTTCTGGCCACCATCGGCGCTGGCCTCACCTGGCAGGAACGGTTGCTGACCGCTTGGATCGCCCCGCGCGGCATTGTAGCCGTGGCAGTGTCCGGCCTGTTTGGAGCAACCTTGGTGGACATGGGCGTAGCGGACGGGGCGCAACTCACCGCCCTCACCTTTGCAATTGTGGCCTCCACCATCGCCCTGCACGGCTTCACCCTCTCGCCGCTGGCCTCACTGCTGGGCCTTAAATCGGCCGACAAACCCGGTGTTTTGATAGTGGGCGGATCCGATTGGTCCAACGCTTTGGCCGTGCAAATCAAAGACCTTGGTTTGCCGGTGATGGTGGCCGATTCCAACTGGAACCACATCCGCACCACGCGCTCGCTTGAGGTTCCGGTTTACTATGGCGAAGTGCTTTCAGACGCCGCCCACCACGACATCGCGTTTAATCGCTACGGCCATGTGATCGCAGCCTCCGATGACGATGCCTACAACACGCTGGTGTGCAACGAACTCGGCCCGGAGTTTGGGCGCGGCAACGTGTTCCAATTGGGGCGCGGAGAAAGTGACGGCGCGCGCCGCTCCGTGTCTGTTACGGTGGGCGGTAAATCCCTGTTCGAACCGCAACGGGATTTTTCAAAGCTACGCGTGGACATGTTCAACGGGTGGGAATTTTACAGCACGGATTACACACAACCGCCCGCCAACAAGACAGAGTCGGAGGCAGAAACAGCAACCGCAAAAGATACGTCCGCAGAACCCACCACAGTTCAAGCGCAAATCCTTTTTTGGAAAAAGAACGACGGCACGTTGGTGTTTGCCCAAACCTCCAAGACCGCCAAACCGGAAACGGGGGACATCGTCGTCTCATTTGGCCCCAAACAGGAGACGGCTTCGCAAGTTGAAGCAGAGACAAGCCATCCCGTCACAGACAGCGCAGGACTTCCATCCCGGTGACCCAAACACGCCTTTATTTCTTCGCGCGCAAGCCGGAAGCCAACCACATCGCCTCCATCCTCGACCCAACGCTGGACGATGAAATCGTCTCCACAGCTCTGTTCGAGGATGAGAAGCAGCCGGGCGTTTGGTGCTATTCGCTCTACGTTGAAACGCAGGAGGTCGATGGCTGGAAGCAGCGGATACTCTCCACGCTCGGTTCGGATGGTTTTGGCCTCACCTTAAACGAAGAAGTCCTGCCCGACCTGGACTGGGTGACCCAGTCTCTCGAACAACTCGCACCGGTGGAGGCTGGGCAATATTTTGTGCACGGCTCGCATGATCGCGCACTGGCGAAGAACAAACGGTTTGCCATTGAGATCGACGCAGGCCAAGCCTTCGGCACCGGGCATCACGGCACGACGGCCGGCTGTTTGGACATGCTGGAGCGAGTCCTGAAAAAGCATGCACCGCAAGTCGCTTATGATATCGGCTGCGGTTCGGGTGTGCTGGCCATCGCCATGGCCAAGTCCTGCCAAGCAGCCATCCTCGCCACAGATATCGACCCCATATCGACGCGCGTGGCGCGGGAAAACGCGGCGTTAAACGGGGTAGGCAATGCGATCCGGTTTGAAACGGCCAATGGCTTCTCAAACACCGCTTTTACGGAGTATGGCCCGGCAGACCTGGTCATGGCAAACATTCTGGCAGGCCCGCTCACGGGCCTTGCACCGCACCTCGCCGCACACACCATGCCAAGTGGCGTCGTGATTCTGTCAGGCCTTTTGCCGCACCAAGAAGCGCGGATTGTGGCCAACTACCGGTTGCAAGGCCTGATCTACGAGCGCCGCCACATTCGTGACGGTTGGCTCACGCTTCTGTTGCGCAAGCACTGAAACGAATAAAAAGACCCGCATGGAACGATCCATGCGGGTCTTTTTGATACAGAGTTTACGGCGACTGAACCGCCGCCGTAGCTGGCAGCTTACAGCGGGTAAACAGAGGAACCCTGTGCGCGCAGTTTGGCGCGGTCGAAGCCGCCACGGGCCAGCGTTTCATCGTCCAAGTTCAGCAATGCGCCGTTGACGTACCGACGGGCCTGCTTCTCACGAGCAGCAATCATGCGATCGAGTGTTTTGCGAAATCCCATATCCGTCTTCCTTTTTTCCGTTCGGCCCGTCACATGACCGCCGATGACAAGAAGATAGGAAACCGGTTGAGATCGGCTAGGGGCAAACCTGCAACAGCATCATGCGCAGGACGCATGGCTTGTCGACTTTCCAATTTGGCCAGTTCGGTCAATGCGACAACCGATGACCGAGCGCTCCAGCCAGCGTGGCGTTGCAAGCATCGCAAGGCTATGTTGCTGGCAAAACCCTTCCCATTTGTCCGGACGCCCGCCCATGGCACAGCTTAATCAGCCACCAACCACCTTTCAAAACTTCGATGCACCTCAGGAGCGCGTGGCGGGCGATGAGCGCTTGACCAAACTTCGTGACGTGATGCGCGACCACGGTGTGGACATCTATCTGGTTCCCCATGCCGACGAACAGCGCAATGAATATCTACCGGCCTGTGCTGAGCGGCTGGCCTATATCAGCGGTTTCACCGGCTCGGCCGGGGAAGCCATAATCACGCTGGATCGCGCGGTGGTGTTTGTTGACGGGCGCTACACGCTGCAAGGTGCCAAGCAGACTGACGCCAGCCACTGGACCGTCGAAAGCCTGATCGAACTGCCGCCCCACGCGTGGTTGAAGGCCAATCTGGATGAGGGGCAAACGGTTGGTTTCGACCCCGCGCTCCACACGATCAACGAGGTGAAACGGTTTGAAATCGCTGCTGAGGCAGCCGGGGCCAAGCTTAAGCCCCTGCCCAAAAACTTGGTCGATGCCATCTGGGAAGATCGACCTGCACCGCCGGCAAGTCCGGTCACCATTCACCGGTTCGAGTTTTGCGGCAAAACCACCGCACAAAAGATGGAGGCTGTTGCCGCCAACATCGCAGACAACAAAGCCGACCTTTGCGTGCTCAGCGACGCAGCCTCCGTGTGCTGGTTGTTCAACATACGCGGATCAGACGTTGCACACACGCCCCTGGCGTTGAGCCATGCGGTTTTGAACCTCGACGGGCTGCCGCAACTCTTTATTGATGAGAACCGCTTGGACATGGAGACCAAGGCGTTTTTGACCCAAGTGGCTGACGTAAGACCATCAGCCAGTTTGGAAGGCGCGCTGGCCAGCCTTGCGAAGGACCGCACGGTGCAGCTGGACCCGGATCATTCCTCCCAAACCTTGAAAGAAACCGTCACCAAAGCCGGTGGCACCGTCGTGCACGGTAAAGACCCCGTCAGCCTGCCTCGCGCGCAAAAAAACCAAACGGAGATAGAAGGAAGCCGCGCAGCGCACATTCGTGACGGGGCAGCCATGACGTGCTTCTTGCATTGGCTGATTAAACAACGTGCGGGCACCGTAGACGAGATCAGGGCGGCTCAACGCCTTGAACAATTTCGCGCGGATATGGCAGGTGATCATCCGCTCCGAGATATATCTTTCGATACGATATCCGGCTCAGGCCCCAACGGCGCGATTGTGCACTACCGGGTGACAGAAGAGACCAACCGAACTCTGCAAGCGGGTGAGCTTTATTTGGTCGATTCCGGTGGCCAATATGATGATGGAACAACCGACATCACCCGCACCATTGCCATCTTGGAACCCAAGTCCGAAGCCAACACAGAGCACCGCTTGGCCTACACACTCGTCCTAAAAGGCCATATCGCGCTGGCGCTGGCCCGCTTTCCCGCCGGCACACGGGGCGTTGATCTGGATGTTTTGGCCCGCAACGCCCTTTGGCAGCACGGCATGGACTATGCCCATGGCACGGGCCACGGCGTAGGCTCTTATCTATCCGTGCACGAAGGGCCGCAAAACATCTCGCGCAGGGGCATGCAGCCACTCCTGCCCGGCATGATCATATCCAACGAACCAGGCTATTACCGTGCCGGGGCATTCGGGGTCCGGTTGGAAAACCTGGTGCTGGTCAGCGGAAGAGAGACAATCGAGGGCGGCGAGATCATGATGCACGGGTTTGAAACCCTCACGCTCGCACCGTTCGACAACCGCTTGATCGACCCAATCCTGCTGACAGATCAAGAGTTGCATTGGCTCAACGCCTATCACGGTTGGGTTCTTCGTACGCTTGCACCTTTGGTGCCGCACGACACAGCCCAGTGGCTGGAACAAGCAACACAGCCGTTGAGTAAGGAACTACCGGCAGCATCTGCCTGACCGTTCGACTAAAGCCCCACGGCGCGCAGTCCCACCACAGCGGACAGCCCGATGGCGACAGTCACAGTCAAAGAGAAGCGCAAGGCCACCAGAGCCGCGATGACCACAGCCAAGGTCTCCGCGAGGCCCCGGTTGATCAAGGCCGGTGCCACCAAGGCCGTCAAAACCGCAGCCGGAACAGCGTCCAAAGCGGCCTCCACCCGGTGGTGAATACGCCCAAAGCGCGACAGGATCAAAAATCCACCGGCACGGGTCACATAAGTTGCAACGGCGCAAGCGAGCACCAGTAAAACGAGATCAGACATTCAGCCCTCCCCGTCCCGGCTCAGCGGTCTCAGACGGCTCCACGAGAGGCACCGCATCATCGGGTTTGCTAAGCGCGGCTGCCAGCACCAGCCCCGCCAATCCGCCCACAGTGATGTGCCACGGGCTGCCAACGCTCACATAAGCCAAGAGTGAAGCGCAGCCGCTGGCCAACATGATGACCACAAAATTGGGGCGTGTTCGAAACCCCAGCGCTAGACCCACAAAGTAAAGCGGCAGTATGAAATCAAACCCGAACGCTGCCGGGTCTTCGATCAACGCTCCAAACAAGGCCCCCAACGCATTGCTGATCATCCACACGGTATAGAGCGACAGGCCATAGCCAAAATAGTACGCCGGGGCGATACTTCCATGAGTGACCATGCGCCGTTCAGCCGTCGCAAATTGGGGGTCCGTGAGCAGAAAAAACGCCAGCGTTTTTTTAAGGGGCGACAAACGCGTGAAGCGCCGACCAATGGCTGCCGAATACAGGATATGTCGAAAATTGACGACAAACACCGACAGCACAATCGACCATGCCGGTGCTTGTGTGCCCCACAACTCCAACATGACATATTGGCTGGCACCGGCGTAAATCGTGGCCGACGCGATCATAACGTCGCCAAAAGAAAATCCCGCCTCCCGCGCCAAGGCGCCGAACACAGCGGCAAAGGGCACAATGGCCATCAAGACCGGGAGAGCGTCCCGCACACCATCAAGCGCGTCACGCCACATGGACGGCACAGAATAGTCGACGATGGTTTGAGACATGGAAAGCGTGCTACTTAAATGGGATCAGCCACCGGTCACGGCGCGACATATGTCTTTAAGCGATAGCGCAGCTTATGCTGCGTGGCCATACGGCCTTGTGCGACTGGATGCAGCGTGATCACAGCTCCGGATAAGCTTATCCGTGCATGGCATCACCCTTTGCGGTGCGCTTGCCTCAGAGTTTCAATTTCTTCTTCCAATCGCTTTGGGTCGCGCACACCGACAAACCCCACTCTGGTAACGGTCACACCGCGAGAATTGTTGTTGCTTTTAACGTCCTTGGCAAAAAACACACTGCCTGTGCCGCTATCAGTGTCCGCCCCCTCTCTCTCCAAAGGGCCGAGATCGCGAATGGGCCAACTGCGCAGGCTGGTGGTGGGCAATTCCTGCCGTATCATCAGCCGTTTATCGGTCAGTCCGTAGATCATCTTTCGTGCACGCAAAGCGGCCCAAACCGGCGACAAAACAAGCCCTGCTCCCACGATGATGAACACCCAGCCAAACAGCGGAAAGACAGTGCCAATCGCATCACCAATGCCGTCTGACGAGATGCCTGCAGTCATGTTCGTCGCTGTTGTGGTCCAAAAAATTGCAAACGCCAAAAAGGGAATTCCAAAGACCGATTGAACGATCTTCGTCTTAGCGTGAGCCACGAGGTCGACAGGCCTGTCCGCCCAAATCAACGTTTCGTCGCGCTGCAACTGCCGCTCCATAGTGTCCCAAGGCGTTGGGCCAGTTGCGACAGCTTGTTGCGCAGCACGGGCACCAGGCTCCGGCGTTCTAGGATCACGGCCAAAACCACTCATAGTGCATCTCCAGTTTTGGCCCCCCAAAGTTGTCTGTTATTCGATTGGCACTTATCAGGCACTGACCAGATCAAACCAGGCATCCTCGTCGATGGTTTCCACACCAAGATCGGTTGCCTTTTTCAGCTTTGATCCGGCTTTTGGACCGGCCACCAAAAGATCGGTTTTGGCAGACACGGAGCCTGAAACCTTCGCACCAAACCGTTCCGCCATGGCCTTGGCTTCATCCCGCGTCATGCGCTCCAGCGTCCCTGTAAACACAACCGTTTTGCCCGCCACCGGCGAATCCGATTGGGCCACCTCCATCGGCTGCACGTCGACATTCTCCAGCAGTGCGTCGACCACCCTTCTGTTGTTGGTATCGCGCAGAAAGGTGAGCAGCGCCATCGCTGCCGTTTCCCCCAATCCATCAATCGACAGCAGTTCAGCAACGGTCGGGTCGACGAGAGCCTGTTTTCGAGCCTCTTTGCCTACATCGGCGGCCGCAAGCGTAGCCAGCACGTCTGCCCCCAAACCGTCCACCGCCTCCAGCAATGCTTGGATGGTCTGATAGTGCCGCGCCAGCAGTTTCGCATTGCCCTCGCCGATGTGGCGCATACCCAACGCAAATATGAAGCGCGGTAACGCGATGGTACGCCGTTCTTCAATCGCGGCGAACAGCTTGGCGGCGCTGGTATCGCCGTAGCCATCCCGATTTTTCAGACGCGTCAGAGACCGGGCATCCCGCGTTTGCAGGGTAAATATGTCAGCCGGGTTGGCAATCAGACCCCACTCGTAAAAGGCCTCAGCCTGCTTCTCCCCCATCCCATCGATGTCAAACGCATTGCGGGAGACGAAATGCTTGATCCCCTCCACCGCCTGCGCCGGACACATGAGACCGTTGGTGCAGCGCCTTACAGAATCCAATTTGCCGGTCTTCACATTGGTTTCACGGACGGCGGCGCTGCCGCAGGCTGGACACCGAGTGGGGAATTCAAAGCGCTGCGAATTCTTAGGGCGTTTGGAAAGATCGACGTCCATCACCTTGGGGATCACATCGCCTGCGCGATAGACGGTGACTGTATCGCCAATACGCAGATCACGGCCTTCGCGAATAGGCGCGCCGTCCGACCCAATGCCGACGATATAGTCTTCATTGTGCAATGTGGCGTTAGAGACCACGACGCCCCCCACGGTAACAGGCTGCAGACGCGCCACCGGCGATAAAGCGCCCGTTCGGCCCACCTGGATTTCGATATCCGTTAAAACAGTCGTGGCCAATTCCGCGGGAAACTTATGCGCGATGGCCCAACGCGGGCTGCGCGAAACGAAACCCAGCCGCTGCTGCAAGTCCAGGTCGTCAACCTTATAAACGACGCCATCAATATCGTAATCGAGTTGCGCCCGCACTTCTTCGATCTCGCGATAGCGCTCAATCATCTCATCGACCGTTTCAAACCGGCCCGTCAGTGGGTTGATCTGAAACCCCCAGCGCTCAAACTGTTCCACCACATCAAACTGGCTGGTCCCAGGAACCTCCGAAGCCGCCCCCCACGCATAGGCAAAAAAGCGCAAAGGCCGTTGCGCGGTGATGGTCGAATCCAATTGCCGAAGAGACCCAGCCGCCGTGTTGCGCGGATTGACATAGACCGGCTTGCCCTCAGCCTCCATGCGGGCGTTCAATGCCATAAAATCGGCCTTGCCCATGTAAACCTCGCCCCGCACCTCAAACACATCCGGTATAGTATCACCGACAAGACGGTGCGGAATATCGCCAATGGTGCGGGCATTGGCGGTGACATTCTCGCCCACAGCCCCATCGCCCCGTGTTGCCGCACTGATCAACTCTCCGTTCTCATAACGCAGCGCCAGCGAAAGACCGTCAATCTTCGGTTCCGCTGTGAATGCCAAAAGTTCATCCTGCGGCCATTTCAGGAAACGGCGGACGCGGGTGACAAAATCAGCAACATCGTCGTCATCAAACGCGTTGTCCAACGACAACATGGGAACGTCATGGACGATCTTCTCAAACTTGGAAGCCGGGGCTGCGCCAACCGTCTTGGACGGAGAAATTCCGGCCATAGCCTCGGGGAACTGTGCTTCCAACGCGGCGCTGCGGCGGCGCAGCGCGTCGTACTCCGCATCGGAAATCGTAGGGGCATCTTCGCCGTGATAGCGCTTGTCGTGCTTGGCGATTTCGGCAGCCAGCCGTTCAAGTTCGAGCCGGGCGTCGTCAATGGTCAGGTCGGTCACGTCTTCCGCCGCACTCATCAGACAGCCATCGCCCCAGTTTTGGCCGCCAGCAGGCGAGAGGCCGCCGCCCGCGCTTCGCTGGTCACTTCCGCACCCGACAACATGCGCGCGATTTCCTCGCGCCGTTCATCTCCCAATATCGGGCGAACCCGGGTTTGCACGAATGTTTCTCCATCCATCACGTCTTCATCACCGCGCTTAGCAATCAAAAAATGCGCGTCGGCGCGGGCCGCCACTTGCGGAGCGTGGGTCACGGAAAGCACTTGCACATGGCCGGATAGATTTTCCAGCCGTGCACCAATCGCGTCCGCAACCGCGCCCCCAACGCCGGTGTCAATTTCGTCAAACACCAGGGTCGGCGCAGAACCCCGGTCGGCCATGGCCACTTTGAGCGCCAGCAAAAAGCGGGAAAGTTCGCCACCGGACGCCACTTTCATCATGGGCCCGGGCCGCGTGCCCGGATTGGTCTGCACCTGAAATTCCAGACTGTCATAACCCTCCGGCCCAACGTCCGATGGCTGCGACACTTGATGAACAAAGAAGCGGGCTTGATCGAGTTTCAGCGGGGCAAGCTCAGCCATCACCTTGTGGGAAAGCGCTTCACCCGCAGCAGCTCTGGCAGTGCTAAGCGCGTCGCACAATTTTATCAACGCCTCATGCTTTTGCGCGACAGCAGTCTCCAACGCAGTCAAGCGCTCCTCACCGGCATCCAGATCGGACAGGGCTTGTGACAGACTGACGGCGTGGGCGGCCAAACCTTCCACCGGGACACTGTATTTGCGCGACGCGGCGCGTAGGGCAAACAAGCGTTCTTCAGCATCTTCCAGCGCCCGCGGGTCAAATTCTGAAAGACGAATGGCCTGCTGCAATTCGTTTTCAGCCGCCGCCAGCCCGTCAATGGCCGTGCCAAACGCTTCAATGGCCGCCGTCAAAAGCCCGGGCGCGGCATCGGCCTTCCGCTCCAATTTGCGCATGGCACTCACAAGCGTCGGCACGGGAGAAGCCTGCCCTGCCAGCACGTCATAAGCTTCGTTCAAGTCGCTGGCGATGCGTTCAGCCGCCATCATGGTTTGCCGACGCCCCGCCAAATCCTCCTCTTCACCTTCTTGAGGCGCAAGAGCGGTCAGTTCTTCACTACTAGCCCGCAGATAGTCCGCCTCCTGCGCAGCCTTGGCGACCCGCGCCCGGACGGCATCCAGTTCCCGCTTCGCATCGCGCCACGCACCATGGGCAGCGCGCACGGCGTCAACCTGCCCTTCCAGACCGCCAAAAACATCCACGAGGTGTCGATGCGCATCAACGTCCACCATCGCCCGCTCTTCATGCTGGCCATGAATTTCCACAAGCGCCTGACCGACAGATTTAAGCACACCAACGGACACCGGACGGTCATTCACATAGGCCCGTGTGCGCCCGTCGGCACTTTGCACGCGGCGCAGTATGACGCCATCAGCAGCACCTTCTTCTGCGAGATCGTGGGACGTGAGCAACGCGAACACCGGATGGTCCGGCGCGACATCAAAAATCGCGCTTACTTCGCCTTGCTTGCACCCCACGCGCACCAGATCACCATCACCCCGCGCACCCAACGCAAGGGATAAGGAATCCAACAAAATCGACTTCCCCGCCCCAGTTTCCCCCGAAAGAACGGACAGGCCGGTTTTGAAGTCGATCGTCAACGAGCAGATCAAAACGATATCGCGAATGGAAAGAGCGCACAGCATGGGCAGACATTAATCGCCAAGGCCAACAAAACCAGCGTCTATTCTAAGCCATCCACTGCAACAGAGTCACGATGTTTTTGTTTTGTTCTAAAACAGTTTAACGACTTACAACGATGCAAACCGCAGCAATGATTATGTTGAGGTGCTGGAGCGGTTCACAATTTGATTGAACCGCTCGGTTGCGAAGAGCAACCCGGCGCTTATGCGCCGCTCTTGCGGAGCGAAGGCCTATTGAGGCCGACAGCGTGAGCGCCACAACTGGATCGTTTCTATCAAAGATAGAAATGATCTAAAGCACATCACCACTTCATCGAAGCGTCGATTGTCTCTTGCTTTTTGTTTAATGCGGTTTCTTTCGCTCAAACGATCCCGTTTGAACGGAAACGGCTTTAGGCGCCGACGATGGAACGGGCGGCGCGGGAAATCCATGAGCCCTGATTCTCAAGCGGGCGCAGGCCGCCTTTGTCCAAGAGCGCATAGGAATCACGATACCATTTGCTGTCGGGGAAGTTGTGTCCCAAGACAGCTGCCGCGGTTTGCGCTTCCGACTGCAGGCCGAGCGCGTAGTACGACTCGGTCAGACGCGCCAACGCCTCTTCCACATGGCGGGTGTCTTCGAATTTTTCCACAACGGTGCGGAACCGGTTGATCGCAGCCAAAAACTCACGCCGCTCAAGATAATAGCGCCCTATCAGCATTTCCTTGCCAGCCAGATTGTCCTTGGCGACACGCATCTTAGTCTTGGCGTCTTCCACATATTCACTGTCAGGATAGCGGTTCACCACCTCCTGCATCGACAGATAGGCGCGCCGCGCCTGCTTTTGATCGCGGGTAATGTCCGCAATTTGCCGGAAGTGAGACATGCCAACCAGATACTGCGCATAAGCCGCGTCTTTGTGGGTTGGGTACAACTGAACGAAGCGTTTGCCTTGCGAAACGGCCTCTGTGTAGTCCCCGGCGCGATACGCCAGATAGGTGCTCATGATCGACGATTTTTTGGCAAAACCGGAATACGGGTGCTGACGATCCAGCTTTTTAAACTTGCGGCGCGCCTGCGGCACGTCACCCACATCGATGTTGGCCAAAGCCTCATTGTACAACTGATCGGCGGGAACGGTCGGGTCCACGAATGCGTTTGTCGATTCCTCTTTGGCGCAAGCCGCAACCAAACCGCACATCAAAACGATGCTCGCAGTGCGCAGAAAAGCAGGTCTGCGCTCAACTGAACCCGATGATGTGTGTAAAATCGATTTCATAACTGACCCTGCACGTCGCATGGAAAATCGCTTATCAGGCAATTTTGACACTGTTCAAAACACTTTATGCCCTGAATTCAAGACATCCGCCACTGCCCATCAGCCACAAATGGTTCAAATTTGAGGCAGACTTAACGCAGATCAAAATCAGTTTTTGTCAGGGCCGTAAGCCGGGGATGCCACAGCCACCAAACCGGCGCTGGATTTCGACTGCGCATTGACGGAAGACAGGGGGCTTGCACCCGTGGAGTCGGTCCATTCATAGTTTGCTGGGTCCGACAGCAGTTTCTCAAGCGCCATGGCATTGACCATGTGTCCGCCGCGATAAGACGTATAGCAACCCAAAATAGGAGCGCCGGCCAGCGCCAGATCGCCCACGGCATCCAATGTCTTATGGCGTACAAATTCGTCTTTGTAGCGCAGACCCTCAGGATTGATGATCGTGTTGTCGTCACCGATCACGACAGAATTTTCCAGGCTGGAGCCAAGCGCAAAACCAGCGGCCCAATAGCGCTCAACGTCTTTCATGAAGCCAAATGTGCGGGCCCGAGAGATCTCCTTGCGGAAAACATCCGGTGTCATGTCGGAGGCGAAGGACTGTCGACCAATAAGATCTTCCTCAAAGTCGATCTCGACTTCAAAGCGGGTCACATCGGACGGCGTAAACTTGCCCCAGCTCGCGCCAGATTCAAACCGGACTTCCTTTAGCACACGCAAATATCGACGGTTGCGGTTTTGCAGCCGAATGCCAACCTTGTCGATGGCATCAACGAACACCTCGGACGATCCATCCATGACAGGGATTTCCGCGCTGTCGACTTCCACCAAAACATTGTCGATGTTCAAACCCATGAGCGCAGCCATGAGGTGCTCCACCGTCATAACGTTCACACCGGAGGGGTCGCCGAGCACTGTGCACAGCGCTGTTGCGCCTACAGAAGAAGCGATGGCTGGAATATCTTTTTGCATGGACAGCGGAAGGTCGCTGCGGTTGAACACAATGCCGGTGTCAACGTCGGCAGGGATGAGGGAAATGGAAACAGGTTTTCCGCTGTGCACGCCAACTCCGGAGAGGTCAATGCGGTCAGCGAGTGTTGTCTGCTTACCAGAATTCATAAGGTAGTCCCCTTGCCACCGTAATGATGGCTTTTACGTTTTTTTGCTCCAATCGGTATTCTTGGTTAATGACGCCCGATTGATGCCATTATTTGCTACCAAGATACTGAGCGGAGCAGTTTGCCCATCCCAAGTCTGCGGAGAACATAGCTGCGCAGAGCCCGCGTGCAAAATCACGCTTTCTTTCGCTGTGTAAACACGGCGCCGAGCGGCTAACCTCCTCAATTTGTTACATGATTGGCGACGAAACAGCCACCGGCCTTCACCTTTGCAACATATGTTACAGCCCTGTTATGCGCTCGTGGCCGAATCGAGGTCGTGCTCGACCGTTGTCTTTTCCGCATTGAACTGAAACGCCGCCAACCGTTTCGGAGACATTAAACGGCGGTTTAATTGGCCTGCCGACGCAAAAAAGCAGGAATATCCAACTGATCATCGTCTTGGCTCGCTTTTGGCAGTCCAACAGAACGGCCATGAACGTCCAATGTACCATTGCGCGGTGGCGCATAGGCCGATTCTGTATCGGCAGCAGCCCGATCAGCAGACGCCACAGCTTGCCCGTGCTGTGCAGGCGCAGCAACTTGGGGGCGTGACTGGGCCTGATGATGGGCAGACTGGTGTGCCGCCAACTGCGCTGATTGGGGCGCAGTGTGCCCTTCAGCATGACCGGAAAGGCCGGTTGCCAAACGTCGCAAAAGTCCGATTGCGCCCGTATCTTCCGCCGATTTTTCTTCTCCGTGAGCCATCGCGCCCGCATGGGGGACGGCGGACCGCGCGGCCTGCGCAAGATCATCAATGCTTGGGACCGGCGTTGCAGCTGTTGCCACCGGGGTGCTAACGGACTGATGGGCTGTCATTGCAATCTGCTCTTCAAAAGCGGACTGGAACTCGTCATCGGAAATCGCATCAAATGCGCCTTCCGCTTCAATATCTTGGGCGGCCTGCGCAACAGGTTGACGCTCCACGATTGGAGCCGGTTTCGCTGAAGCAGCGATGGGCGCTTGCGCCTTTGCAGCAACAGCGGGCGCGGCCTCGGTGCCACCGGCAAGAGCCGTGGCGCGCATTTTGGCAGACTCACGCAGACGCTCGGCAGCTTCGCTGAGCAGTTGCGGGTCGTGTTGCATGCCAGCGGTAGATTCAATGCCGGTCGCAACCACAGATACGCGAATGATGCCCTCAAGGCTTTCATCAAAGGTTGCGCCCAGAATAATGTTGGCGTCGACATCGACTTCTTCTCGAATGCGCGTTGCCGCCTCGTCCACTTCAAACAGGGTCATGTCGCGACCACCGGTGATGGAAATCAGCAAACCCTGCGCGCCAGACATTGAGGTCTCGTCCAGCAGCGGGTTGGAAATGGCAGCTTCTGCTGCAGCCATGGCGCGGTTCTCGCCGGACGCTTCCCCTGTGCCCATCATCGCCCGACCCATAGCCTGCATGACGGAACGCACATCGGCAAAGTCCAAATTGATCAAACCTTCTTTCACCATCAAATCGGTGATGCAGGCGACGCCGGAATACAACACTTGGTCGGCCATGGAGAAGGCGTCGGCAAAGGTTGTCTTATCGTTGGCCACCCGGAAAAGGTTCTGGTTGGGAATAACGATCAAAGTATCGACGTTCTTTTGCAGTTCCAAAATACCGTCTTCGGCGAGCATCATCCGGCGCTTACCCTCAAACGAGAACGGTTTGGTCACCACACCAACTGTCAAAATGCCCGCATCCCGCGCGGCCCGAGCCACGACCGGCGCCGCACCCGTGCCGGTTCCGCCGCCCATACCCGCGGTCACAAACGCCATGTGCGTGCCTGACAAATGATCCTTGATCTCATCGATGCATTCTTCTGCGGCAGCCGCACCGACTTGCGGTTGCGACCCGGCACCCAACCCTTCGGTCACCGCAACACCCAGCTGGATCAAGCGCTCCGCCTTGGACATGGTCAAAGCCTGAGCGTCGGTGTTGGCGACCACAAATTCCACACCGTCGAGGCCGGAGG
Source organism: Pseudomonadota bacterium (assembly GCA_038746275.1). Taxonomy (GTDB): domain Bacteria; phylum Pseudomonadota; class Alphaproteobacteria; order Rhizobiales; family Rhizobiaceae; genus Pseudahrensia. The sequence goes on from JBCDKS010000008.1 coordinate 105,065, forward strand.
AGATCATGTTGTTGACCGCATTGCCGCCGCCACCGCCGACACCGAACACGGTGATGCGGGGTTTCAACTCGGTGATGTCCGGCTTTTGCAAATTGATGGTCATGGTCGTTTCCTCGTTTTTGTTCGGCGGCATGGCCGGATGTGCCGTTTGGGGTGCGGCTGGGTGTGTCTCACTCATTGTTAAAAACTCTCCCGCAACCAACGGCCCACTTTAGCAAAGGGGCCGCCACCGGCTGCATTCAACATCCGGCTGGCCATGGAAGACCGGCCGGTAAATTCGCGTCCGCACACTTGCGGGTAGATCAACAATCCAGCCGTGGCCGAAAACGCCGGCCCTTTGGCGGTTTGTGGCAAGCCTGTGAGACCCATCGGGCGTCCAAGGCGAATGTTTGCGCCCAAAATTTGAGAGGCGACATCGGCAACGCCAGACAATTGGCTGGCACCGCCTGTGAGCACCACACGACGGCCAATCGCACCGGCGAAGCCGGAACGGGCCACCCGGTCGCGGATCATTTCAAAGGTCTCTTCCACACGGGCACGTATGATGCGGGAAACCAGTGAAAGCGGGATTTGGATGTTTTGCGGCGCGGCACCGTCCCCAACACTGTTGATCGAGACGGTCTCTCCATCATCATCGCGCAGAATATGCGCTGTGCCGTGCAGCACTTTCAAACGCTCAGCGTCATTGACGGCGGAGGACAGGCCACGGGCCAGATCCATCGTCACGTGCTGACCACCCAGCGCAATCGCGTCGGTGAAAACCAGCTCATTGTTGAGAAAAATCGATACAGTCGTTGTGCCACCGCCCATGTCGATGCAGGCACAGCCCATACGAGCTTCATCATCCACCAGCGAAGCAAGGCCACTGGCGTAGGGCGCAGCCACGATACCATCTAGAGAGAGGTGTGATCGGTTGATGCACAGTTCCAGATTGCGCAGAGGGGACGCGTCCGCGCTCACCACATGCATGTCCACGCCCAGCTCCTGCGCCACCATGCCTTCGGGATCGCGAATGCCAGTCTGAGAGTCCAACGCGTAACCGATTGGCAAAGCGTGCAGTATTGTGCGCCCGTCCTGAGCCACCTGCTCGCAACCGCAAGCCAACACAGCGCGGATATCAGAACTTTCGACTTCACGCCCATCCATCACGATGGAAGATGAAAACGTCTCACTAGCAAAGCGCCCGGCAGACACGCTGAGCAGCAGCGAGTCCACCGTCAAACCGGCAGACCGTTCGGCGCTATCCACGGCCTGACGGATGGCGGCTTCCGCCGCATCCATATCGACGATAACGCCGGACTTAATGCCCCGCGAGCGCTGATAGCCAAAGCCCAGAACTTCAATGCCATGCGATCGTCCAGGCAAAACGGCAGACATCGTCTGCGGCGTCAGTCGCGCGATCATGCAGCAGACCTTGGAACTGCCCACGTCTAAAACGGACAAGACCGTCGAGCGGCTTGCTGACAGGTGTCCCGGACGAAAACCGCCTGAAAAAGATACAGATGGGTTCAAAGCTTTGTATCCGCTTTTTTCATCGCCTTGAGGCGGACGGCAACAAAGTCGGACCGGCTTTTCGCAGCCGCTTGGGACAGTGCCAAAACGGCTCTGTCAGGCACGCGCATGTCCAAAGTGGTGATTTCGCGCTCAAACACCCGTTGCTCGCGCGCCAACACCTCGACGCGGGCCAAGGCCTGCGGCACATCAAACTCCGGCAACTTGATGCGGATACCGTTTGCCAACTCAATGTCCCAGCGGCGCTTCGCCACCAACATATAAGACGTCACTTTAGTGGCAATTTCGGGATAGGCTGCGACGAGTGGCAGGATGTCCGACGCCGCCTCAGCCGCTCCTTTGCCCACCAGATGCGGCAAATGCCCAAAACGATTATTAATCAGATCAGCAATGCCAAACCGGTCGATCTCCCGCCCGGTTTCTTCGATCACCGTCAAGCGGTCATCCTGCTGCAAAACAGCCATGGGGCGACGCTCTGCGATGGCGACCGTCATCTTGCCAGGATACAGTTTGCGGATCGCAACATCCTTCACCCAAGGCAGAGCAAGCAACCGCCCGCGCGCGTCGGCTGCGCTGAAACCCACCAGAGACTGCTTCGCACCAAGCCCAAGGGCGCGGTAGACGTCGGTTTCGGACGTCTCGATCTGACCGGTGATCACGATGTCAGTGGCCTTGAGACCGGCAGACGACGCGAGGGCGGAGACCACGACCGGAGCGTGACCGCCCACGGTCAAACCATACCCCCAGCCCGCCGTAATAAACCCCAAAGCCAAAACGCTGCCCACACCAGTTCGCAAGGGACGCGCCTCGCGCACAGCGGCACGCAAGCGGCGAGCCGTTATCCAGCGGGCAAACAAAGAGCCATGAACTGGCGCAGCCTCCCCTCTCGTGTGAGCGCAAGAGGCCTTATCAAGTCCCACCAATCTGAGCAGACCGTTCACCGACGACACGATGCGTCCTCCACTATCCAAGCCAGGAAATCCCCAAAAGGATGCCCCGCATGCTCTGCAAGTTCCGGCAACAATGATGTGGGCGTCATGCCGGGCTGGGTGTTCAGTTCCAGCCAAATAAGTTCGCCCGTCCCGTTGACGCGATCATCCCAGCGAAAGTCGGACCGACTCACGCCGCGACAACCAAGGGCCTGATGCGCCTTCAGCGACAGTGTCTGAATTTTTTGGTAAATATTTGGTAAAATATCGGCCGGAAGGACATGTTTGGACCCGCCTTCCGCGTATTTTGCCTCAAAGTCGTAAAACGTATCGCCCAAGGGCACAATTTCGGTCACCCCCAGCGCAACATCCCCCATAACGGCGCATGTGAATTCACGTCCGGGGATGAACCGCTCCACCATAACGATATCGCCATAGGGCCAATCGGACGAATAGAGCTCCTGCGGCGGCGTGGAGCGATCTTCCCCCACAATCAGCACGCCAAAGCTGGACCCTTCCGTTACCGGCTTCACCACATAGGGCGGTGCCATGGCATGGCGCTCGGCAGCTTCCAACCGGTGCATCACCTTGGCTTCCGCCACCGGTACGCCGACGCGGCGCACTACGGTTTTGGCCCGCTCTTTATCCATGGAGAGTGCCGACGACATCACGCCCGAGTGGGTGTAGGGGATATCGAGATATTCAAGGATGCCCTGAATACAGCCGTCTTCACCGTAGGGTCCGTGCAATGCATTGAAGGCGACGTCCGGGGCCAGCGCTTTGAGCACTTCGGCAACGTCCCTGTCCACGTCCACCCGCGTGACTTTGTAGCCGTGAGCCTCCAGCGCATCGGCACAGGCATTTCCGGAGGACAGACTGACCGGCCTTTCAGACGACCAGCCCCCCATCAAAACCGCAACATGCTGCATCAAACAGGCTCCCAATTCTTCTAATTCGAGAAGAATCACAGGTTTGAGAGCGTTTCAACTGGCGTTGAGCCTTCAATTGAGGCCGGTTTTGATGCGTCCGTTCAGCCGGAGTCAGTAAGCGATTCTTTTGACTCACTAATTGATGCAATTGGACTTCAGCAGTTTTTTTACGCCCCGGGCAGCACAACAAGCCTCACTGCGGCTCAAACACCTGCACCGCGCGCCCGGCCCCAAATCGGCCCAACCGTTTGATCTCCCATTCCAACAGCACACCGCAATCAGCATAGACCCGTTCGCGGACGGTCTCGCCCAAGGTCTCAAGGTCAAAAGCGGTGGCATCGCCTGTATTGATCATGAAGTTGCAATGCATCTCGCTCATCTGCGCGCCGCCTACGCGGTGGCCACGCAAGCCTGCCGCATCAACCAGTTTCCATGAGGAATGGGGCAGCGGGTTCTTGAACGTCGATCCACCGGTTTTTTCGCGGATGGGCTGCGCCTCCTCGCGGTGCTTCTGCACGGCAGCCATCGCCTCTTCAATTTGCGCCAAAGGCTTTTGCTCGCCTTCAAAGACGGCGTGCGTGAAAATCAAATCCTTCGATGCGCCGCTGTGCCGATAGGCGTAGCCCATATCCGCGTGGGACAACACATGCGCCTGACCTGATCGATCCACCGCGTGAACCTCTTTGACCAGTTGGGTCGTCTCACCACCATTGGCTCCGGCATTCATGCGCAGCGCGCCGCCGATTGCGCCTGGTATCCCGTGATAAAACTCAAATCCACCCAGCCCGGCGGCCAGCGCTTCAGCCGCCAGTTTCTTATCCGGCACGGCAGCACCCGCTTTCAAGCGCGTGTCTGACAGCCGCTCCACCTGCCCGAAGCCCTTGCCGGATAAGCGAACAACAACCCCTTCGATCCCGCCATCGCGTACCAAAAGGTTGGATCCAACGCCCACCACAAGCACCGGCACATCTTCCGGCAATCGCTCCAAAAACAGCGCAAGATCATCGCTATCAGCAGGACTGAACAGAAGATCGGCAGGGCCGCCCACCTGAAACCATGTTAGCTTAGACATCAACGCATCCGGCGTCAGACGCCCACGAATACCGTCCGTGTCCAAACGGGCCAGAAGTTCAGCGCCGGCCACTAGAACGCCTCCAACTGACCGGGCAGCGCCTGCGCCCACTGCGTGACGTTACCCGCGCCTAAAAAGATCACGTAGTCCCCCTCCTTGGCTGTTTGCGACACAAGCGCAGCAATCTCATCTTCACTGGCCAGAAGGCGGGCATCGCGGTGCCCGCCGCTTTTTAAGGCCGAGACAAGCGACTTGGAGTCATAGCCTTCAATCGGCGCTTCACCGGCTGTATAAACCGGAGCAACGCACACAGTGTCCGCTTCGTTGAAACACGCACTGAAATCATCAAACAGGCTTTCCAAACGGGTGAAGCGATGCGGTTGTTTGATCGCGATCACCCTGCCCGGCGCAGCCGCCCGCGCGGCCTTCAACACGGCAGCAATTTCCACCGGGTGGTGGGCGTAGTCATCGAAAATTTCGACCCCCTTCCATGTCCCCATATGGGTAAAGCGACGTTTGACGCCCTGGAAGGCTTCCAAGCCCGCCCTTATGCCCGCTTCGTCCACGCCAAGCTTGTTGGCAACCGCAATGGCAGCCGTGGCATTGGAGACATTGTGGATGCCTGGCATGGGCAACATAAGATCGCGCATGGTCACTTCGGTATCGCTGTTCCAGCGGCGGATCGTGATATCGAAATAAGAGCGCGCACCCTCCGCCCGCACATTGGTGAAACGCACAGCCGCCTGCGGATTTTGCCCATAGGTGATAATACGCCGGTCTTCGATGCGCGAGACCAGCGCCTGCACCTCAGAATGGTCGATGCACATCACACCGAAACCGTAAAACGGCACATTTTCGATGAACCGCTGAAACGCCTTTTTAGCACGGTCAAACGTGCCGTAGTGGTCCAGATGTTCCGGATCGATATTGGTGACGATGGCCACATCGGCAGGCAAACGCAGGAAAGAGCCATCGCTCTCGTCAGCCTCCACCACCATCCAATCCCCCTCCCCCATACGGGCATTGGTGCCGATGGCATTGAGAATGCCGCCATTGATGATAGTGGGGTCGAGACCGCCGGATTCCAGCAACTGCCCCACCATGGAGGTGGTTGTGGTCTTACCGTGGGTGCCACCGACGGCAATCGATTGTTTGAACCGCATCAATTCAGCAAGCATCTCCGCCCGCCGCACGATGGGCAGATGCCGTTCTTTGGCGGCTATCCGTTCCGGATTGTCGGGCTTGATGGCGGTGGAGGTCACAACGACCCGTGTTGCACCCAGATTTTCGGCACGGTGGCCGATGTGAACGTCGATGCCCTTTTCCCGCAGACGGCGGACATTGGCACCGTCATTTTGGTCCGACCCCTGCACGGCATACCCAAGGTTGTGCAGCACCTCGGCAATGGCGCTCATGCCGATGCCACCTATGCCTACAAAATGGATGAGGCCAATGTCGTCTGCCATGCGCATGGGTGGATTGTCCTGTGTTGGGCGGCGTTGCGGTGTTGCGGCACAGATCATAACCAACCGTGCAATCCAACTGCCAAAAATCTAGATCAAGTGCTCAAAATATGCCTTATCGGGTGGGCTTGTAGCGCCCATGGGCCACCATTTCCACCAAATCAGCAAGCTGATCCGTTGCATCCGGCTGCGCGGTCATGGCTGCGGCTTGCGCCTGCTGCGCAAGGCGGTCCGGTTCGAGCATCGCCCGGTGGATATGATCGCTGAGGGCCGCCGCATCGAGATCCGATTGCTTCACCACATGCGCCCCGCCACGCTCAACCAATTGCTGCGCATTGGCGGCTTGGTCATGGTCCAGCGCATGCGGATAGGGCACGAGAAGTGCCGGTCTTCCGATGGCAGCAATTTCGGAAACGGTGGATGCACCGGCCCGTGATATGACCAAATGGGCTTTCTCAATGCGCGCTGGCATGTCGTCAAAAAAATGAGCAATCTCCACACTGTCCACCAGTCCATCCAACGCAGCACGAACCGTCTCCACCGTGTCCGGCCTGGCCTGCAAAGTAAGACGTAACCGCTTGCGTACGCTCTGCGGCAGCAAAGCGATGGCTGCGGGAACGGTTTCCCCGAAATAGCTGGCCCCCTGCGAGCCGCCAAACACCAAAAGATGAAACGGCGCATCCCCGACCGAAGCGGTGTAGGCCTGCCCGCCACCCGTCAGCCCATCCAGACGTCGGGCAATCTCCAGCACAGTTGGGCGCAGTGGATTACCAGTGATCACCGCATGGTCCGGCAGACCTTCCCCGGCAAAACCGGCAGCAACAGCGTGGGCGCGTGAGGACAACAGTTTATTGGCCCGACCCAGAACCGCATTTTGTTCGTGCAGCACCAGAGGCACACTTTTGTGGCTGGCGGCAAACATCGACGGTAAAGTGGGATAACCGCCAAACCCAACAGCAACCGACGGCCCAAGCGAGGATAATATCCGTCTCGCAGCAAAATAGCCCTTGAACAGCAGGGTCGCGGAACGGACTAAAGCAATCGGGTTTTTGGAACCAAACGTCGCCGATGGGATCGTGTGCACCGCACGGACAGGAAAATCAGCGCTGTAGCGCAGGCCACGCTCATCTGTTGCCAGATCAACCGCCCAGCCCCGCACTTTCAATTCTTCTGCCAGAGCTTGCGCGGGAAACATGTGCCCGCCGGTGCCACCGGCACACAGCAGGGCCGTCTTCGTCATCGTAGAAGGCTCTTTCAATTCGACAGTTCCTAGGCTTGGGCCAGTTGCCCGGACGCGCCGCGCCGCAACAGGCCGTGCGCTATATGCACTTTGTGGCTACGATAAGTCTCCGCCCGTTTGCGCGTCAAAGCCAAGACAAGCCCCATGCCCAGCGCCACCGCAATCAACGATGAACCGCCATAAGAAATAAACGGTAGCGTCATGCCCTTGGCGGGAACAAGGCGCAGGTTCACGCAAATATTGATCAGTGCTTGAAAGCCGAACAAAAGCACCAAACCGCTCACCGCCAGTTGAATGAACCGGTCGCTCTCGCGCAAAGCGTGGAAAAGCCCACGCAGGACGATGAAGGCAAAGGCCGATACGAGGACCATAGCAAACAACACGCCATACTCTTCGCTGGCCACCGCAAAAATGAAATCCGTATGGCTGTCAGGCAGGCCGTATTTCACTTGCCCTTCGCCGGGACCGACCCCGAGCCAGCCACCATTGGTGATTGCTTCAACCCCGCGTTCCACCTGAAAATTGTCACCCGTTCCGGTGAAAAACCGGTCGATGCGGTTCTGAACGTGATCAATGAGCAGATAAGCCAAGCCGCCCAAACCAACGCCCAAAGCGCCCAACACTGAAATCCACAACCACGACATGCCCGCCATGAAGAACAGGGCCGACCACACCAAGGCAATCAACACGGTCTGGCCAATGTCCGGCTGGATCACCAAAAGCGTCGCACAAATGGCAAACAGGCAAATGGCCAAAAAATTGACCGGAATATCGGCCCGTTGCGTGCTTTGGGAAAACAACCACGCGGAGATGATCACGAAGCCCGGCTTCAAAAACTCGGACGGCTGAACCTGAAAACCACCAATCGCCAGCCAGCGCGTAGCGCCCTTGGCCGTGTAGCCGATGAAGGGAAGCAGCGCCAAAACCACGATGGAACCGATCAGCAAAACAAGGGAAGCCCGCCGCACCTGCCGTACCGACAGAAACGATGTGGCAATCAACACCGCAATTGCGGGCAACAAAAAGATCGCGTGGCGTTTCACGAAGTAAAACGTGTCGTCGATGTCGAGACGCGCCGTGACGGACGGGCTGGCGGACAGGGACAGCAAAAACCCGCCCGTCAAAAGCAGCATCGCCGCACTCAAAAGAAATTTGTCCACCGTCCACCACCAATTGGCGACCGGCCCCCGTTGCGCGCGCGACATCATTTCGTGCTTTATCCCAGCTTTGTAAAACCGTCCAAAGCCGTCACACACGCCCGAAATGCGTTTCCGCGCACCTCAAAATTGGCAAATTGGTCGAAACTGGCAGCCGCCGGAGACAGCAACACGGTTTCAGCCTGCCCACTGGCTGCCGCATCGGCGACCGCGTGGTTAACAGCTTCTTCCAATGTGCCGGAAATTTCATAAGGAATCGTATCACCCAGCTGGGCTGCAAAGGCACCCGCCGCTTCTCCGATCAAATAGGCCTTGGCAATCCGGTCAAACTGCGGTGCCAGCGCTTCGATGCCGCCATCTTTTTGCAAGCCACCGGCGATCCAATACACCTTTTCAAAGCTGGAAAGGGCGGGCGCAACCGCCTCCGCGTTGGTGGCCTTGGAGTCGTTGACGAAGAGCACCTGCCCCACCGTGCCAACCTGCTCCATTCGGTGGGCGAGACCGGGAAAAGATGCAAAACCGGCAACAATTTCCTCCCGCGAAAGACCAACGGCCTGACAGGCCGCGAAGGCAGCCGCCGCGTTCTGCCCGTTATGCCGCCCCCTGAGGGCGCCCATGGCGCTCATATCGATGGCGCCGTCTTCGTCCACCACCAGCCCACCATCGCGGAACACCATGTCCGCTTTGCTACCCGCAGCCACGCCGATGGTTATGACCGCGCTCCCCGCATCCACAACCCGTTCAGAAATTGCGGTACAAAAAACATCGTCTCTGCCCACTACCGCAACATCCGCCTTCGCCACCAAACGTTCCTTAATGGAAGCATAGTTGTCCATCGTGCCGTGCCGCTCCAGATGGTCCGGCGTGATGTTAAGCAACACGCCGACATGGGGCGACAAGCCCGGGGCAAGGTCGATCTGATAGGACGAACACTCGACGACATAGACCTGATGGGCCGCCGCCGGACCGTCGGCAAACGGATCCAAATCCAGCACCGCACGGCCTATATTGCCCCCCATCTGCACATCGCGACCAGCCTGATCCAAAACATGGGAGATGAGCGCGGTCGTCGTCGATTTACCATTGGTGCCGGTGATCGCGATCATGGGCGCTATACGACCTCGCGCGGCGAGTTCACGGGAAAAAAGTTCGATGTCTCCGATGATGGGAACGGCATGGCGGTGCGCCATCTCAACCACCCAATGGGGCTTGGGATGGGTGAGCGGCACGCCGGGTGCCAGGACGAGGGCCGCAAACCCGGCCCAGTCCACATCACGCAAATTCGCTGTTTCGATACCCTGCTCTGAGGCTAAAGCAACACTCTTGGGATTATCGTCAAACGCAATAACGTCCACACCACCGGCAACCAGCGCGCGGGCGGTGACCAGGCCGGAGCCGCCCAAACCGAACAGGCCGACGCGCTGACCTTGCAGGCAAGTTACCGGGATCATCAGTCTAGCGCAGCTTCAGTGTCGCCAAGCCGATCAAGGCAAATAGGATTGAGATAATCCAAAACCGGATCACCACCTGGCTTTCGGTCCAGCCCAATTGTTCAAAATGGTGGTGAATCGGCGCCATCTTAAACACCCGCTTTCCGGTGAGCTTGAACGAACCCACTTGGATGATGACCGACAGCGCTTCGATCACAAACAAGCCGCCAATGATCGCCAGGACAATCTCATGCTTTGCCGCCACCGCCACCGTACCAAGAAGGCCGCCCAGTGCGAGAGAGCCGGTGTCCCCCATGAAGATCGCCGCCGGTGGCGCATTAAACCACAAAAAGCCGAGACCGGCACCAATCACCGCGCCGCACACGATGGCAAGTTCGCCCGTACCCAGCACAAAATGGATTTGCAGATAATCGGCAAACACCTTGTTGCCCGCCAGGTAAGCGATGATCCCAAACGAGGCGGCCGCGATCATCACCGGTACAATGGCCAAACCGTCCAGACCGTCCGTCAAGTTCACTGCATTGCCTGCCGCAACCACAACGAACGCGCCAAAGACGATGAAGAACAGGCCCAAGTCCAGCATCAGGTTTTTGAAAAACGGAAAGGTGAGCACCGTCGCCATATCCTTGCCTCCAGCGCTCGTGGAATGCGCGCCATAGGCCATGATCAAATAACAGGCAAAACCGGCGATGATGAATTCAAAGAGCAGCCGCATCCGGCCCGAAAAGCCCTTGTCCGACGATTTTGTGACTTTGAGATAATCATCATAAAACCCAATGGCACCGAACCCAACGGTCACCAAAAGGATTGCCCAAACAAACACACTGCTTAGATCGGCCCAAAGCAGCGTGGACCCCAATATCCCCACCAGGATCATCAGGCCGCCCATGGTGGGTGTACCGGCTTTTTTGAAATGCGTCGCAGGACCGTCAGCACGGATCGGCTGGCCCTTTTTTTGACGAATACGCAAATTGCGGATGATGGCCGGGCCAAACAAAAACACGATCAGCGCCGACGTAATCAGCGCTCCGCCGGTGCGGAAAGTGATGTAGCGAAACACATTGAGCAGCGGAAACTGCCCGCCAAATTCCGAAAGCAATTGCAGCATGAAATCCCTTCGCCTGTTCGGTGCCCGCGATGTGCGCTGAACAGATCCCTCGTTTTTTAGCGTCGCGCGGTCATTTGGCCGCTAGCCCGTTCCCCAAAGGCGCATGTCAGGTATCCGGTTCGAAGGGAAAACACAATCAAGACCTTACGCATAGGCGGACAGCAGATCGTCCACCAACGCGCCAAAACGCAAGCCCAAAGAGGCCTTCACCGCGATGACATCGCCATCGTTCAAGACCTCATGCACCATCGGGGTAAGGGCGTTCACATCATCCGCATGCGACACGGACACGCTGCCATGCAACGCATCGCGCAAAGCTGTCATTTCAGGCCCGGCCAGTAAGACCAGATCAACGCCGCTTTCCAGCACGGCATCTGCAAGTCCGGCATGGAGATTGGCGGATTGCGACCCCAGTTCCAGCATATCGCCCAGTACGGCGATGCGCCTGCCACGACCGTCCGGCGCCACAGCCGACAGCATGGTCAACATCGCGCGTATGCTGGCCGGATTGGCGTTATAGCTTTCATCAATCAAGACAGCCTGACCGCCCTTCATGGTGAGCGTGTGCCGTTGCCCGCGCCCTTTGACCGGAGCCAAATGCGCCAAAGCCAACCCGGCCTTGGCAAGATCGGCCCCAACAAGCGATACAATGCCAAGAACGGCGAGCGCATTCTGTGCGATATGCCGGCCGGGAGAACCGATCTTGGCCATCATCTGCGTGCCAAAAACGGTAGCGGTCAGGCAAGAACACTCCGCATGTTCCACCAGCTTGTCACAATGGACATCAGCGCCTTCGCTTTCACCAAAGGTCACGATACGGCTGATGCCTTTGGCGCGGGCGATATCGCTCAGCATTCCAACCCGCCCATCATCCGCGTTCAACACGGCTGTGCCGTCCCCGTCCAAACCGTCAAAGATTTCCGCCTTGGCGTGGGCAATGCCGTCCACACTGTCGAAAGCGCCCAAGTGAACCGGGGCCACATTGTTGATCATCGCAACATGGGGCCGAACCATTTGCACCAACGGGCTGATCTCGTTTGGATGATTCATCCCGATTTCAAAAATACCGTATTCGGTATCCTGCGGCATCCGCGCCAGCGTCAGAGGCACACCCCAATGATTGTTAAATGAGGCCACAGAGGCGTGCACCGCACCGCAGGCGGACAGGGCCACCCGCAGCGCCTCTTTCGTCGTGGTCTTGCCGACGCTTCCGGTGATCGCGATGATCTGACCCTGACAGCGCGCCCGCGCAGCTTTTCCCAGATTCTCAAGCGCGCCCAGCACATCGTCCACCACCAGCAGCACGCCATGATCATCATCCAAGCCCGGCACTTTGGCCTCGGCAACCACACTCACCGCCGCACCGTTTTGCGCAGCCGCAGACACAAAGCTGTGCCCGTCATGCACATCGCCCTTGATCGCAAAATAGGCTTCGCCAGCCGTTAACGACCGGCTGTCAATGGATATACCGGTGATCATCCCGTCCGTTGCACCCACCAATCGCCCGCCGGTGGCCTCGCGCATGGCGGCCAAGGTCCAAAGAGGTCTCGAACGGGGTTTTAAGAGGGGTTGAGTGTCTTCGCTCATCGCGCAGCCAAGGCCTCCCGCACAACGGCATGGTCGGAAAACGGCAACACCGTAGTTCCAACAATCTGCCCTTCTTCGTGTCCCTTGCCGGCAACCACCAATGTGTCTCCGGATTTAAGGTTTTGAACCGCCTCAAAAATTGCCGTGCGACGGTCGCCCACCTCCCGTGCCCCGGGCGCAGCGGCCATGATGGCCGCGCGAACCGCAGCCGCCTCTTCCGTTCTTGGATTGTCGTCTGTAACGATCACATCATCCGCCAGACGGGTGGCGATTTCGCCCATGATCGGGCGCTTGCCAGGATCGCGATCCCCACCACATCCAAACACGACTGACAGCTTGCCGGTGGTGTAGGGGCGCAGCGCGGTCAGGACGCTCTCCAGCGCCTCAGGCTTGTGCGCATAATCCACATAGACAGGGGAACCCTGCGCCGTTTGTCCGATCTTCTCCAAACGCCCCTTAGCGCCTTTGAGACCGTTGAGAGCAGCAAACACGGCATCCGGGTCACTACCGGTTGCAAGCGCCATGCCCGCCGCCACAAGGGCATTGGCGAGTTGAAATTCTCCCGCCAAGGGCAGATCAACGCGGTGCAAGCGACCGTCGTACTGCAACTCCACAACCTGCGCGGTGCGGTGCTGTTCCACCCGTTTTAAGCCAATCAGTGTGCCGGTCCGGCCAACACTCTGTATCGAGAGGCCCCGCGCTTTGGCCACGTCGAGAACGGTGTCAGAAAAGGCATCATCCGTGAAAATGACGGCCGGTTGGCCCGGTTCAAGAAGCGTATCAAACAGCCGCATCTTGGCCGCCAGATAGTGGTCTACCGTGTCGTGATAGTCGAGATGATCGCGCCCCAGATTGGTGAAACCGGCCACCGAAAGGCGAACACCGTCCAAACGACATTGCTCCAACCCATGGCTGGAAGCCTCCATGGAGCAGTGGGTCACACCGTCCCCAGCCAAATCGTCCAGCAGTGATTGCAGCAATACGGGGTCGGGGGTCGTCAAAGAGCCATAAGTCTTTTTACCCGGCGCATCGACACCAGTGGTCCCAATCATCGCAGCTGTTTCGCCGGTGGATGCCCAAATTTGCCGCAAAAAAGAAGCGACGGACGTTTTGCCCGCAGTCCCGGTAACTGCCGCCATGACCTTCGGCTGATTAGGATAAAACCGGGCCGCCGCCAGCGCCAAAGCCCGCCGGGCATTGTCTACCCGTATGACTGGGACTGTGACCGCTTCAGACGTTTCCAATGGCTGATCGCACAAGACCGCCACCGCGCCACTGGCCAATGCGTCAGGCACAAATTTCCGTCCGTCCGCAGCAGAGCCGGACAAGGCTGCAAACAGGAAGCCGGGTTTCACCTCACGCGAATCCGAGGTCAGTCCCTCAATCTCCGGATTGTCCGAACGGTCTGTTAGAAAAAGATCATTCAAGCGCATTGCGTTACCAATCGCGAAGTGAGCGCCACCAACACAAGACCGGAGGGCGCTATCGCCCTAAGGACGATGTGTAAGACGACAGAATTGCGGTATCGCGAACCCGAAAGTCCGGCGCAACCCCCAAAACCGGCGCGGACCGCTTGACGATCTCCGCAACTGTGGGCGCAGCGTTCATACCGGCGGTGGCATAGCGCTGACCTTCTTCGGGTTTCGGCTCATCAATAATGACCAAAACAACATAGCGCGGATCGTTGATCGGGAAGGCCGACAAAAACGCGTTGAAGCGGTGATCGCTGGAATAGCGCTTGTTGACCACCTTTTCGGCAGTACCGGTCTTTCCACCAACCATGAAGCCGGGAACGTCCGACCGCTTACCGGACCCTTTTAGCACATTCAGGCGCATGAGATAGCGCATCGTATCCGAGGTTGACGTTTGCAACACCTGCTTGGCCAGTGCGTCGGCTTCCGTTTCGGTGCGGGGCAACAGTGTAGGCGGTATCAGCCGCCCGCCGTTGACCAGAGCGGCCGCAGCGACCGCCGTTTGCAAAGGCGTGGTCGAGATGCCGTGACCGTAAGAAATGGTAATGGAATTGACCTGCTTCCAAACCTTTGGGCCAGTTGGTGATTTGATTTCGGGAAGTTCCAGTCCGGACAAGGGAGACAGCAGGCCCAGTTTTTCAACGAAGGCGCGGTGGCCTGGAATACCAACGGTTTCAGCCATTTTAGCGGTGCCGATGTTGGACGAATAAATAAACACTTCCGGCACGGAGAGCACGCGTTTCTTGCCGTGAAAGTCGTTGATCCTGAACCGTCCAATCCGGATGGGTTTACGGGCATCAAACCGGCTGTTGAGGTTCACCAATCCCGAATCCAGCGCCATGGCGGTGGTGAACATCTTAAAGGTCGACCCCATCTCGAAAACGCCAGCGGTCATCCTGTTGAACGTGCCCTCCTTTGTGGAGGTTTTTGGTTTGTTGGGATTGTAGTCCGGCAAGGATGAGAGGGCGACGATTTCCCCTGTGCGCACGTCCAGCACCACACCGGCAGCTGCAATAGCACGATAGCGCTTCATGGCGCTTGAGAGCGCTTCCCGCACATAATGCTGAACCCTCAGGTCAATCGACGTGCTGACCGGTGGCAGGTCTTCGCGCAGCGCAAACCCGGCTCTGTGCAGATCGCGCAAGCCGGTGCGGTCCAGATGGCTTTCCAGACCCGCAATGCCTTTATTGTCGAGATCGGTGTGACCGATAATATGTGAGGCTGTGGGTCCAGCCGGATAGAAGCGCTTGGTCTCCGGCTTGAAGCCGACACCGGGCAAACCCAACGCCAAAACCTCTGCCTGTTGCCGCGGCGTGATTTCACGCTGCAGCCATTCAAAACCGCGTCCGCTTTTCAGCTTTTTCAGTGTGCGTTTTTCGTCCAGTTGCGGAAATACTGTCTTGAGAGCCGCAAAAATTTCTTCGGGTCGCTCGATCTCTTTCGGCTCGGAATACAATGACTGAACTTCGATATCGAGCGCCATGGTACGCCCGTCGCGGTCCACGATCCTGGGGCGCGAGGCGGCCAATGCAAGGTCCTGCTGCACCAGTCGGGCGGGGCCGTTATCTTCGCTGAATCCGATGGCGATCAAGCGCGCTTGAACGATGGCAAACACAACCGCAATACCGCACATGATGACAATGATACGGTCCCGCGTCTGTCCAGCTTGATGCTCCAACGAAACGCTGGGGCCATTGAGACCGCGAAACAGGTGACGCACAGACTGATACAGCGACTTGATCACAGAACCGATCATTGAGACTGCTCCCGCTCGATAAGACCGGAAATGCCACCGGTAAGAATGGAATCAATACCCGATGTGCGACTGCCACCCAAAGACGATCCACTGCTGGTGGCGTTGGCGGTATCCAGACTGTCATCGCGCTCCTGACGCATCGCCGGAAGCTCTTCGACCGTGGAGATCTGGGTCGATTCCAGCGGTGCTAGACCCAATTGGTCCGAATAGCGATTGGCGAGAATTTCCAGCCGACCCGGCGCGGTTTCAATCGCCCAATCCGCCTCAAGCAGCAATATCTTGCGTTTCTGCGCAGCGATTTGCGCTTGCAGGCTGGTGCGCTTTTTAGACAACATCTCGGCTTCATGTTTGATCTGATACGTCCAGATGGCCCCCACCAAAACCGCTACGAGCAAAGCAAGATCGAGCATCCGTTTCATCGCGCGCCCTCTCCAATGGCATCCAGATTGGCAAGGCGTGGCAGACCAAACAAAGACCGGTCAGCTGAGCGCGCAGGCGCAGCGGTGCGCACACCAAAACGCAGTTTTGCGGACCGTGACCGGGCGTTCACCGAAATCTCTGTCGCAGATGCTGCCAGAGCACCGCGCTTGGGCAGATGGAAGGTCACCTCCTCCTGCGCTTGTGGCGGCAGGTGACGCGACCCGCTGGCTTGCTCCGCCCGGTCCTGAAAGAACCGTTTCACCAGCCGGTCTTCCAGCGAGTGAAACGTGACCAAAACCAGCCGCCCCCCTTCCACTAACAAGCGTTCGGCAGCAAGCAAAAGATCAGCCAGTTCTTCGAGTTCGCGATTCACAAAAATTCGCAAGGCCTGAAAGGTTTTGGTTGCGGGATGGATCTTGTCCTTCGGGCCGCGCCCCAAGACTTTTTCCACGCAAGCGGCCAGCGCTCCCGTAGTTTCAAACGGTTGACGCTCCCTCTGGGCAGAAATCTCGGCTGCGACCCTTGAGGCCTGCCGTTCTTCACCCAAAATGCCGATAATCCGGGTTAGATCAGACCGGGCAAATGTGTTGACGACCTGCGCTGCGCTCGGCCCCTTTTGCGACATGCGCATGTCCAAAGGTCCGTCCCGCAAGAACGAAAAGCCCCGCACAGCCTGGTCAATCTGCATGGAAGATACCCCGATATCGGCCACAAGTCCGTCGATTTGGCCTACATCATGCCCGTTTAGCAGGGGTTCTACCTGCGAAAACGCACCATCCAACAGGGTTAAACGCCCTCCGGACCGGTCCACCAGAGCCTGCCCTGCCGACAACGCATCGGGGTCACGGTCAATCGCGAACACCCTTGCGCCCGTCTCCAAAATTGCCCGCGTATACCCGCCAGCGCCAAATGTGGCATCCACCAGCGTGTCATTTTTGCCCGGCTGAAGCGCCTCCAGGACTTGCGGCAGCATGACCGGAATATGCGGCGCAGCCTCTTGGTCCCGTGCACCTAGACCGGCGCCGGTTTCGGGCGCGCGAAAGCAGCCGCCAAAATGGGCAGACCGCAAATCAAACCTGTCGGGTGTCGTGTTCAGCACAAGTTCCCGCTTCCAACCGCATGACGTGTTCGCCTTAAACATAGGCCACCGCTGATCACTCAGGCATCGGGGAGCGCAATGCGAACTGTTAACCGATCATGAATCGAGAACCTTAAGGGTTGGTTATGATTTGGGCCCAGAACCCGATACCAACTGAATTATCTGCAACAGCATCAAAGCAACACGATGCGGTAAGCGTACTTTACGGAACGCAGAGTCGTCCGGCGCTTATGCGCCGCGCCCGTGCAACACTCGCCCCGAACGATGAAGCCGCCCGACACTGTGAGCGCAAAAAAGTTGCCAGCTGGCCTGTAAGCCGGGTTCTGTTCACGCCCGCCCAAAGGACGTGCGCTTGACGACCATTCATCTGGGACGCCCATTGCTGGAACGCCTCGGTGCGACCAACCCGAACACGCGGCCTGAAAACCGGCTGCTTGGCGCAGGCGAGCCCGCACCGAGCGTGGTGTTCCTATTCGGTCTTGCTCCCGGTGGGGTTTTCCATGCCAGCCCCGTTGCCGACGCCGCGGTGGGCTCTTACCCCACCCTTTCACCCTGACCTGCACACGCTTGAGAGCGTGACGGGCGGACTTCTCTCTGTTGCACTTTCCCTGGGGTCGCCCCCGCCGGGCGTTACCCGGCACCGTGTTTCCTTGGAGCCCGGACTTTCCTCCCCCGCGCGTCTTTCGACATTGCCGAGAGCGGCCGTCCAGCCAACTGGCCGTGCCTTGTTGCGCTAAATCAACGGAAGGTCAAAGAAAAACCGGATCCGCCCATAACTGCACCGGGTTGAATTAGGGTTCAGTTCCGGAAACAGCCTCAGCCCCGCCGCAAGATCTTGGCGACACGCTTGCAGTAGTCTGCGCTCATCGGGTTCATCCGCGTGGCGTGGTGGCCGGCATTGTATTTCAGGATTGTGCGACAAGTCTTGCCACCGGCGCGCTTGTGGGCACCGCCCAGATATTTCATGCCATAACGGATGTTCATATCCGGGTCGTATAGATTTTTCAGATCGCCCTTAACCCCGATGTAGCGCGCGGTGCGCGGTAACAGTTGCATCAGGCCGATCTCGCCGACCCGACCCGTCGCATTGGCGCGAAAGCTGGATTCCACTTCCACCACCGCCATCGCCAAACGCACTGGAACACCGTGCTTACGAGCATATTTCGCGATGATCGGCTTATACTTTGCCCGACGTTGCTTGAAGGTCAGCTTTTTACCAGAACGCTTAGCGAATTTTTTCTTGGCCACCTTTTTAGCGGATTTAGCAGGTTTTCCCTTCGCCTTGTCGTTGTCGGCCTTTTTAACTTTGGGCTTCGGTTCGGTGACTTTCGCGACACCTTTGCGAGACGTCACTGGAGCGGCGTTCAAGCGGTCCCCGGAAAAGCTGGAAACCCCTTGATCGTTGAAAAGACTGCCAAACTGAGCAGACTGGCAAGCCGACAAAACAACCGGCACCACAACGGCCACAAGCAAATTACGAAGCGAAATCATGAAAACCCTTAAAACCAAATCCGGCAGTCAAATATCCCAAAAACCGCACACAACAAAACTTAATGCCACATTTCAAAAGGGACAACAGGCCGCTGCGGGGGTGCGACACAGCAAAATATGAGCGGAATTAAGGCAGAGACCGTAAGAGTTGTTGTTTCCGGTCAAACACCCGCATTCCGGCTTACATTTTCCGCTAAGACCAAGACGCCATAAGCAATCGTCGCAACAGCGGGGTCGCGCAAAACAATCTGCATACGTTTTGCGCCTAAGCGTTAAAATCACGCGGATAAAAGCGCTGGCCGCAACGCCATTACTTCACCCTTGCGGCCTGATCCGTGCTCCGCTTTTGTCTGCAAACGCGGCCAGTCGTTCTCTGGCATCCACCTGCGTGTTCACTACGCCAGCGACCACGGCCTCAGCATAGGCTGCATCCAGCGCGGACATATTTTGCATATGGCTGACGGCAGAGCAGATCGCGAAGTTCGACAAAGGCAAATTTTGAGCTGCGCGGTGGGCGAGTTCCATGGCTTTGTCGAAGCTTGACCCCTCAACCAGATACTGCGCCAAACCGACATCGACCGCCGCCTGTCCCTGATAGGTTCGCCCGGTCAGCATCATGTCGATCATCCGCGCTTTGCCCACCAGATCGGACACGCGAATGGTGGCCCCACCGCCGGTGAACAGGCCGCGTTGCCCCTCCGGCAAGCCATAATAGGCCGTTTGATCCATCACCCGAACATGGGCCGAACTGGCAAGCTCCAGCCCGCCGCCCACCACAGCCCCTTGCAGGGCAGCGATGATTGGAACACCGCCATATTCCATCTTGTTGAAGGCCTCATGCCAGCGCAGGCACACGTGCATAAAGTCCGCCGCGCTACGGTCTTCGGTGTGATGCTCAATCAGATCAAGACCGGCGCAAAAATGATCACCTGCCCCCGCCAAGACCACGGCTCGCACGTCCGCCCTGGGCGCGACGGAGAAAAAATCGACGAGTTCCTCGATGGTAGCAATGTCCAGCGCGTTGCGTTTGGCGGGACGGTTGAGCCTCACAACCCACACCCCTCCATCCTGGGGTTGCACTGCTAGGTTTTTAAAACGTGTTGTGTCGATTGTAAGCGCCATGGTGTCTCCGGATGATGCGGCTCCCACGTTGAATGTGGGAACGAGTTTGAAAAAGCTGGAAGCTTGTCCTTTGGCGGCCCTGCGGTGGCAGAAGCCCGTATGCGGCTTGATGAGCCCACAGAAGCCCGGACAAGCTGGGGCTAAAGCGGAAACAATGAATGGTTTGAGAAGTTTAGCCCGCTCCGGTGGGCCATGTTTTAGTGCAGTGCCGTGAGGCCTGTCGCATTGCTTATAGCAAAAGCCGACCGAAACTGACAAAGCGACGCCCTGATCAGAGATTTGATCATCTATCGACACTTTTCGCTGCACAGGCCGCACGGCTTGCACGCGCGAAACACTAAAACGGGATTGAACCTTAGTGCCACAGCTCTCCCCGTCCCGCAGGTTGCGGCGGACCCCATTTTCAGAAGGCGTCGAGGCATTCGGCGTGAAAGCCTACACCGTCTATAACCACATGCTGCTGCCCACGGTCTTCCGCTCTACGCAAGAGGATTATCACCACCTCAAAGCCGCGGTCCAGGTGTGGGACGTATCGGTGGAACGGCAAGTGGAAGTGCGGGGGCCGGATGCAGGTCGTTTGATCCAGCTCTTAACCCCTCGCGACCTGCGCGCAATGTTGCCAGGCCAATGCTATTACATGCCCATCGTGGATGAGACCGGCGGCATGCTGAACGACCCCGTTGTCGTGAAACTCGCGGAAGACCGGTGGTGGATTTCAATTGCTGACAGCGATCTGCTCTACTGGATCAAAGGCCTCGCCTACGGCTATCGTCTGGATGTGTTGGTGGACGAACCTGATGTGTCTCCGTTGGCGGTTCAGGGCCCCAAATCCGATGATTTGATGGCCCGGGTGTTTGGCGACAGAGTTCGGGATATCCGCTTCTTCAAATTTATGCAGTTGGAGTTTCAAGGTCGATATTTGGTCGTTGCCCGGTCCGGCTATTCCAAACAGGGTGGCTTTGAGATTTACGTCGAAGGCGCCGACATTGCGATGCCGCTTTGGAACGCTCTGATCGAAGCTGGAAAAGACCTGGACGTCTATGCCGGGTGCCCCAATGGCATTGAACGCATCGAAAGCGGTCTGTTGTCCTATGGCAACGATATGACCGACGACAACACGCCCCACGAATGCGGCCTTGGCAAATTTTGCAATACGACTACGGCGATTGGCTGTATCGGCCGCGATGCGCTGTTGCGCGTGGCCAAGGAAGGTCCGGTCAAACAAATTCGGGCGGTGTCCATACAAGGCGACGCGGTGCCTGTGTGCGACCGCTTTTGGCCAGTCATCGCAAAAAACAAGCAGGTTGGTGTCGTCTCCTCCGCAGCTTGGTCTCCAGATTTTTCCACCAACGTTGCCGTCGGTATGATCCGCGTTACCCACTGGGAAGAAGGGACAAAAGTGAGTGTCGAAACGCCCGATGGCCCGCGCCAGGCCATCGTCCATGAGACGTTCTGGAATTAACGTGGCTTCTGCTCTGGCGGTCGCACGTTAGGTCTTTGCGACGCCCTGCAAAAGAGCGTGCAGCGTCTTGATCGTTGATAGATCAGCCACCCCATCCACCTTTTCGCGCCGGAAGTGGCGCTGAAACGCCGTCACGACGATGCGGGTTCGCTCATCGAATGCACCCGTGATCTCCAAGTCATAACCGTACAGCGCCAGCATGGATTGTAGGGCCTCAACCGGCTGGCCGGAATCCCCCATTTGGAAAAAACTGCCCGCCTCTTGCGGCGCAGGCGGGACGATGTGGCCGACGCCGTTTTCGGCCAGCCAGTCCCAGTCAAATTTCTCGCCCGGGTCTTCCTTACGGTGGGGTGCCATGTCGGAATGACCGATAACATGGTATGACTTGATACCGTTGCGGGCGATGATATCGCGGGACAGACGCAGTACGGCGTCCATCTGCACCTGCGGAAACTCCGGCAGGCCACCGGCGTGGCCGGGATTGGCGATCTCAATTCCAATGGAGCGTGAGTTGATGTCGCGGTGGCCTTCCCAAGCCCCCTCGCCCGCGTGTTGCGCCCGGTCTGCCTCCCGCACGCTTTGAACAATACGGCCATCTTCATAAATGAAATAGTGGCACGACACTTTGCTTTCGCGACAACACAACCATTTCAGCGCGCCGTCAGCGCTGCCCATGCCAGTATAGTGAAGCAACAGGATGTCAGGACCGGTCTCACCCTCCGGGAAATTGACGCGCGGCCCGATGTTGAGCGCCACGCGCACTTCATCCACCAGTGCACTGTCCGCCTCGAACGGCGGCTCATCGGAAAACGTCAAAGGCGTGTCGGGGCTCATGAGGGGCGCGGTGTTTCTTTGGGTAGGGCTTCGCGGGACGCGAAATTACGCGTCAGAGTTGACCAGACGGGGCTGCGACCGTCCACCCAAAGCGTGCAGCCGCTGAATCGTTTCCCAAGCCGCATTCACTTGCGCCAAACGTTCTGTTGCCAGTGCGATGAACTCGCTCGGCACACCCCGCGCGATCATCCGGTCTGGATGCGATTCGCTGGCGCGCTTGCGGTATTGTTTTTTGATTGTCTCGAAATCCCAATTGGGTTGCGCGCCCAGCACTTCATAGGGATCGTCCTCCTCGCCATGGACGTGACGGGACTGGATGGCGGCAAAATCCGCCTCGTCAAAACCGAAGACTGAGGAAATCTCTTCTAGAAACAGCAATTCATTTTCATGGATCAGCCCATCCGCTTTGGCGATGTGAAACAGCGCGTCAATAACATCGCGCAGGATTTCGCGGTCGCCGTCTTCGTCGCCGGGAAACAAATCCCGCACCCTTTGGGCATAGGCGTCAAAACCCGCCACATCCTGTTTGGCCAAATTGTAAAGCCGGGCCACATTGTCCAACTCGTCCGGCGGAACAGCAAAGACATCGCGAAAGGCCGAGATCTCGTCCTCGGTCACAACACCATCGGCCTTAGCCATTTTGGCGGACAGGGCGATGATGGCGACGGAAAAACCCACTTTCTTGCGGGTTTCCGCATTGCCGGAGAACGTTGTGCGCACACCCTCCATCACGGACTCAAAAGCCTGTGTCGCAATGGAAGAGATGATATCGCCGATGTCAGACCAAATGGACATATTTGCAGTATAGCAAGTTAGACAGTGACAAGCGAGAGGCGAAGGCACATGCTTTGCGCATGAATTGTAAAGTCGGCCGCGTGCGTTACCACTGAGTGTCGGGCACCGATGACAGGGGCTCATGGGCTGGTTATAACTTAGCCGCAGTGACGGCTGGCGTAAGGCCAAAGCGTCTCCCACAGCCTACACCACAGCGATTTCATGACCCACAAGCCCGCATCATCAACGGCTGCTAGGAGCGGCCCGTCCGACCTTGCCGTTGGCATGGCGCTTGGCTTGCTGGGGGTGATAATTTTTTCGGGCACACTGCCCGCTACAAGCATAGCAATTGGCACTTTTGATCCCGCATTTCTCACCTTCGCGCGGGCCGGATTGGCGACGCTGGCCGCCATCGCATGCCTTAAATGGATGGGGCGCAATTTGTTTGATGGGCCGTTGGCGCTGATGTTTGGTATCGGCCTGCTACTGGTCTTTGGCTTTCCCGGTTTCGTCGCCGTCGCAATGCAAACCGTGCCCTCGGCCAATGGGGGCATTGTGCTTGGCATTTTGCCGCTCGCAACGGCCATCTTTGCGGTCGCTATCGCAGGCGAAAAAGTCTCGCCATTGTTTTGGATTTGCGGAGTATTGGGCGCGCTGATCGTAATCGCTTTTGCCCTGCGCGGTGGGACACGGGCACCGGTCACGGGCGATCTTTGGTTGTTGATGGCGGGCCTTTCTGCAGCCTTGGGTTATGTTCTCTCCGGCAAATTGGGCCGCCAAATGCCCGGTTGGGAAATCATCTGCCGCGCCCTCATTCTTGTCACACCGCTCACACTGACCGGCATGGTCCTCACTTTTGAACCAGCCTACCTGACCCCGCCCATGAGCCATGCGGTTGCCTTTGTCTATTTGGGCCTCGGCTCAATGTTCCTCGGCTTTTTTGCGTGGAACGCCGGACTGACCCGTGGCGGCATCGCGCGCGTGGGGCAACTGCAATTGTTCCAAACCTTCTTCACCATCGCGATTGCTGCGCTGTTGATCGGCGAAAAAGTCACGTGGGACATGCTGGGCTACGCGCTCGCAGTAGCTGTGACGGTTGCAATCGGTCAAAGGGCGCGGAAAGCGAGAGCATGACCGTTCCCTTGACGCAACAGTTCGAGCCTACTGGTGGCCCATCACGGGGCGGGTCTTGTAGGGCGCTTCCAGCCGCTTGATCTGACCGGCAGTCAGCGTGACGTCCACCGCATCAATCGCTTCTTGCAGTTGCCCGGGCTTGGTTGCGCCCACGATTGGCGATGTCACCCAGTCCTTGGCCAGCACCCACGCATAGGCAACCTTGGCAGCGCTGGTGCCCAACTCACCGGCGATCTTTTGAACACGGTCGAGGATTGCGTAGTCTTCTTTGGTTCCGAAGTAACCGCCCATTTTATCGGTTTTCGCGCGGTTGGTGCTGTCACCGGATTTCGGCTTGTTGCCGGCCAGGAAACCCCGGGCAATCGGGCTCCACGGCACCACGGCCACATTCTCGCTCGCGCAATAGGGCAACATTTCGCGCTCTTCTTCGCGATAGGCCAAGTTGTAGAAGTTCTGCATAGCCACGAACGGCGTGTACCCGGCAGCGATCTGCATTTCACGCAGTTTGGCAAACTGCCATGTCCACATGGAGGATGCAGCGGGATAGATCACCTTTCCCTGACGCACTACGGTATCGAGCGCCTCTATGACCACTTCGAACGGTGTGTTCGGGTCCAGCCGGTGAATGTATAGAAGATCGACATGATCCATCTGCAGACGTTTCAAAGACCCGTCGATACTCTCTAATATGTGCTTGCGCGACAGGCCGCGTTTGTTTGGCCCGTCCCCCATGGTCAGCCCCACTTTGGTGGCGATCACGATCTCGTCGCGGCGGCAATACTTCTTGAGCATCCGCCCGGTGATCTCTTCTGAATCGCCATAGTTATAATGATCGGCGGTGTCGAAAAAGTTGATCCCGCCTTCGACGGCCACCCGAAACAGCGCTTCGCCCTCTTCCTCCGGAATCACCCAAGGATGGGTCGGGCCGCCTGGTGTGCCAACAGACATGCAACCAAAGCACAGCCGCGACACTTCCAGCCCTGTATGGCCCAAAATGGTTGTTTTCATTCTGCCGTCTCCCCTGTGATCCCGTCTTGAAACGCTTCAATCCTTAAACCCAGCAGGCAAGTCTGTCTTGGCAGCAAGTGCAAAAATCCAGCTGTGGTATTTTGGTCGGCCTCACTGCCAAAACACTGATCTCACATTTTTTTGTGCCGTTCGTGAGTATGGGTTTTTGGCCTTTCAACTTATGACACGTGCATGCGAAGCGTCCTATCAACTCTGTTTTTGTTATCGGTCCTTGCCGTCGCCATATCTTTTGGCAACACGGCGGATGCATTTGGATATGGTGGTTCCGGCAAGGGGACGTCGCTCCTGTCCGGCAGTGCGGTCATCGCACAGATGACTGTTGCGGACCCAGAAAAGCGGTCCGGCGAAGGGGGCTCTTTGTCAGCCTTGGAAACATCAGATGAACGGCAATCCGCCGAACGCCTTGCGTCGCGCAAGTGTCAATGTAAATGCCACACGTCCGGCTCTTGCTCTTCGCCATCGGCGTTGAACATCGGCGACCCACAGCCTGTCATGGCAAGCACTGGCGGCCTCACCATGATTTGGGTGCACGATCCCGCTTTCCAAAGCGTGTCCTTCACCTTTTTGGACCCACCCCGAACCGCAGTCCACTGATCCTTCACGCGGGCACACGCCCGTTGAGCCATCCCTGACACGCGAATTCGACGAGTGAAATCCATGATGAACAGACGCACCCTCCTCGGCGCTGCCATGGCCGCCCTGGCCACCACAGTTCTTGACCCCACGGCCGAAGCCCTCGCCCACCACACAAAAAAGCGCAGACGCCGCAAGGCCTTCAAACTGGCTGAAAAATACAAGCCTCAGACTGTCGCGTTTTCCGGCTATGCGCCGGGCACCATCGTGGTGGATCCCCGCGCCCGGTTTTTGTACCTGGTGGAGACAAGAGCCACCGCACGCCGCTACGGAGTGGGCGTTGGACGTGCAGGTCTTGCCTTCCGTGGCAGCGCTCGCGTGGGTCGCAAAGCCAAATGGCCGCGCTGGACACCAACCAAAAATATGATGCGCCGCAACCCGCGTTATCGCCGTTACGCCAAGGGTGTGCCGGGCGGTCCACGCAACCCGTTGGGCGCGCGCGCCATTTATCTCTACCGTGGCAAGCGGGACACGATGTACCGTATTCACGGCACCACAGCGCCTTGGTCCATAGGACAGGCCGTCTCAAACGGCTGCGTGCGCATGCTGAATGATCACGTAAAAGACCTGTACAACCGTGTCAGCGTTGGCGCGCGGGTGGTGGTGCTGTGAGCAATCTTATCGTCAATGAAGACGTTGCTAACCGCCGGACATTCCTAAGAAACAGTGTGAAGTCCGGAGCCCGCTTGGCGCTCTTGGGCACGGCTGGTGCAACCCTGGCCGCTTGCGCCGGGGGCGGGGAGAGGCGGGCCGCCCTGCGCAACGCGCTGCGCAGTTCGCGCAGGCGGGAACGGGCGGAGGCAGAGGCACTCTATGCTGCAATGCCCAACGAGCGGTTTGCGCTGCCTGCGGTGGATTTGAACCTGCTGGACAGTCGGTTCTACCGCCGCCGCGTAGACAATCCCACGGGGGAAAAACCGGGCACAATCGTGGTCGATACAGATTCGTTTTACCTGTACCTCGTGGAAAAAGACGGAACCGCCATGCGCTACGGCGTGGGCTTGGGACGGGCCGGTTTTGAATGGTCGGGCCGCGCACGGGTCGCTTATAAGAAAAAATGGCCCACCTGGACGCCTCCGGACACGATGATCAAACGCCGTCCGGAGCTGGAAAAATACAGCGTGCGCAATGGTGGCATGAAGCCGGGATTGGACAATCCGCTGGGGGCGCGTGCTCTTTATATCTTCCAAGGCCGCAGGGACACGCTTTACCGTCTCCACGGTTCGCCGGAAATTCGAAGCATCGGCAAGGCCGTCTCCAGCGGGTGCGTGCGCTTGATCAATCAGGACGTGATCGACCTCTACAACCGCACCCGGAACGGATCGCGCATTCTTGTGCGTTAAGTGAATCAGCTGATCTTACACGCCGTAAAGCTTGGGTTCCTGTACTGCGTGCGGGGACCCAACTCTCGGGCGATCAGCGGTGGTCAGAGACCACCAAACGGTCCAGCGCATTTTGGATGTTGGACAGCGCCACGCCCGTTTGTTCGTGCAACTCATGCAAACGGTCCAACTGGCCCTTAAGGACCTGAATCTCGTCGGACACGGTTTCCGACTGTGGCGAAGACCCAACTCCGTAGAGCAGCCAGGTTGGGCTGACGCCCAACAAACCGGAAAGGGTGGTCAGCTTATTGGAACGCGGCTCAGACCGGTCGGTTTCCCACGCCTCCAGCGTTTGTTTCTTCACACCGATCTGCTTAGCGATGTCCGAACTGGACAGGTTCATGGCAACGCGTGCCCGCAATAAACGGCCTCCCAACGTGTCAAAATCTGGCGTTTCGCTCGCAATGGAGTTGGCAGGAGAGGATGAGGGCATGGGCTGATTTCCGCACTGAGGAGATACGACCTTTCCATAGAACGGCCGGGACGAAACCACCACCACAGCCCGCGACATGACATGCCACGGCACCGCCAACACGCGGCTATAGGCGCGCTTTCGTGTTGACTCTCACCAGCCACACCGGTCACCTGCGCCGACACTTTACGACCGAAAAACTGCAGGCAAGACATGGAACAAAAATGGGATTTTTGGATCGACCGGGGCGGCACATTCACCGATATCGTGGCGCTTGCTCCTGACGGCGGGCTGCACCCCTACAAGTTGCTGTCGGAAAATCCTGAAGCCTATAAGGACGCCGCCATAGAGGGCATCCGCCAGTTGCTCGGCGTCAAACAAGGCAATCCTCTGCCATCGGATAAAATCGGTGCTGTGAAGATGGGCACCACAGTTGCCACCAATGCACTGTTGGAGCGGAAGGGCGATCCGGTAGCGCTTCTTATCACAAAAGGGTTCGGCGACGGTTTGCGCATTGGCTACCAAGCCCGGCCCGACATATTCGCCAAGCAGATCATCAAACCGGAAAGCCTGTATAAACAAACCCACGAAATACCGGAACGCGTGTTGGCGGACGGCACCGTGGAAACACCACTGGACGAAGCTGCGGTGCAGGCCGCGTTGGAGGCAGCCAAGTCAGCTGGTATCGACGCCATAGCCATCGCGTTTTTGCACGCCTGGAACTATCCGGAACACGAAGCCCGCGCGGCTGAAATGGCTCGCGCTATGGGCTTCTCCCAGGTCAGTGTAAGCCATGAAGTCTCCGCACTGGCCAAACTGGTGGGCCGTGGCGACACCACCGTGGTCGACGCTTACCTGTCACCGATCTTGCGCCGGTATGTCGAGCAAGTACGTGGTGAACTCTCCGATGGCGACGATACAAGACATCAACCACGTTTGATGTTCATGCAGTCTTCCGGCGGCCTTACGTCAGCTGATCTGTTTCAAGGCAAAGACGCTATACTTTCCGGCCCTGCCGGTGGCGTGGTTGGCGCTGTGGAAACGTCAGCATTGGCTGAATTCGACAAGGTGATCGGCTTTGATATGGGCGGCACGTCCACCGACGTCTCCCACTTTGACGGCGAATACGAGCGGGCCTTTGAAACCGAAGTGGCTGGTGTGCGCATGCGCGCGCCCATGATGCGCATTCACACAGTCGCTGCAGGCGGTGGCTCCATCCTGTTTCATGAGGCCGGACGGTTTCGGGTCGGTCCAGAATCGGCGGGCGCAAATCCCGGCCCCGCCGCATACCGTCGCGGCGGACCACTCACCGTCACCGATGCCAACGTGATGGTGGGGAAGCTGCGGGCGGAAAACTTCCCTTCGATTTTTGGCCCCAACCAAGACCAACCGCTGGACGCGGATACAGTCCGCATAAAATTTGAGGCGCTGGCAAATGAGATCGACACGGGTCAAACGCCGGAGCAGATCGCCGACGGGTTCCTGCGCATCGCCGTTGAAAACATGGCCAATGCCATCAAGAAAATTTCGGTCCAACGCGGCTATGATGTTACCCGCTACGCACTGACATGCTTTGGCGGTGCGGGCGGCCAACACGCCTGCGCGGTGGCCGACAATCTCGGCATGGAAACCGTCATCATCCATCCCTTCTCCGGCATTCTTTCGGCCTATGGCATGGGCTTGGCGGACATCCGCGCCAGCCGGTCTCAGGCGATCATAGAACCTTTGGCCACAACCGGATTCACCGCTTTAGAAGCGCTTGAATCAAA
This sequence comes from Pseudomonadota bacterium, assembly GCA_038746275.1. GTDB lineage: Bacteria > Pseudomonadota > Alphaproteobacteria > Rhizobiales > Rhizobiaceae > Pseudahrensia. The sequence goes on from JBCDKS010000008.1 coordinate 134,302, forward strand.
ACTTGAACAAGCCGTGCGACTGGAAGTTGCACAACAGGGCGTAAGCGCTTCAGAAATCACGATTTTTGCCCGCGTGCACCTACGCTACGATGGGACAGACACACCCATCGCCGTGCCGCGTAGCTCCGCTGACGCGATGGCAGAGGCGTTTAGCGAAGCGCACAAAAAGCAGTTCGGCTTCACCTTCGATAAACCTTTGATTGTGGAGGCCTTGGAGCTGGAGGCCGTAGGCGGTGGCGTGGCGGCGGCGGAAGCTGAGCAGGCCTTGTCTAAGGGAACTCCGGAACCAACCGGCACGATCGCGATGTTCTCCCGCGGAGACAGCCACAGCACCGCATTGCATCCCCGCGAGACCCTAAAGCCCGGAAACACGGTGTCGGGCCCCGCGCTCATCATCGAGGATCATCAGACCATCGTTGTGGAACCGGGTTGGCAAGCCAACATCAACAGCCGCGATCACATCATCCTACACCGGGCAACGCCGCTGCCAAGGGAGGTTGCGATCGGCACGAAAGGTACCAACGGTGCAGGCGGGGCTGACCCCGTGCTGCTTGAAGTGTTCAACAATCTGTTCATGTCGATTGCAGAACAGATGGGCGTGACGCTGCAAAACACGGCCTACTCGGTGAACATCAAGGAGCGGTTGGATTTCTCCTGCGCGGTGTTCAACGCCGAAGGCCAGTTGGTAGCCAACGCGCCCCACATGCCGGTGCATTTGGGGTCCATGGACCGATCCGTGGAAACGATCATCGAGTTGAACCGAGGCAACATGAAGCCCGGCGATGTCTATGTGCTCAACGCGCCTTACAATGGCGGCACACACCTGCCCGACATTACGGTGGTGACGCCGGTTTTTGCGGATGCTGTTTCTGAAACCCAAGCGGGCGAAGACGAAACCAAAAGCGCCGGCGAAATACTCTTCTATGTCGCTTCCCGTGGCCACCATGCGGACGTGGGGGGCATGGCGCCCGGCTCTGCCACGCCGTTGGCAACCCATGTCGACCAGGAAGGCGTGCTGATCGACAATTTCAAACTGGTGGACCGAGGCGCTTTTCAGGAAGAGGCCATGCGGGCGGTGCTCACCAACCATCCATGGCCCTGCCGCAACCCGGACCAGAACATGGCCGACCTGCGCGCCCAAGTGGCCGCCAACGAAAAAGGCGTAGCGGAACTGCGCAAGATGGTCACCCATTTCGGGCAGGACGTGGTGGACGCCTACATGATCCACGTGCAGGACAACGCGGAAGAGAGCGTACGCCGCGTCATCGACCGGCTGTCAAACTGCGCCAACACATTGCAGACCGACAACGGCCAACAAATCCAAGTCGCCATTACGGTGGACCACGCCAAGCGCGAAGCAACGGTGGATTTCACCGGTACCTCGCCGATGATTGAAAACAATTTCAACGCGCCGCAGCCCGTCACCCGCGCAGCCGTGCTCTACGTGTTCCGCATTATGGTGGAGGGCAATATCCCCATGAATGCCGGGTGCCTCAAACCGATCAACATCATCATTCCGGACGGCTGCTTGCTGAAACCCGATTACCCCGCCGCCGTGATCGCGGGCAACACGGAGACAAGCCAACAAACCACCAATTGCCTGCTCATGGCACTGGGGGCGTTTGCCAATGGCCCCGGCACCATGAACAACCTCACCTACGGCAATGCCCGCTACCAGAACTACGAGACCATCTGCGGCGGCTCACCCGCGGGTGTCATGAATGACGCAACACCCTTTGCGGGAACCAGTGGGGTGCACGTACACATGACCAACACACGGATGACCGATCCGGAAATTTTGGAAATGCGCTATCCGGTGGTGGTCGAAGAATTCTCGATCCGCAAAGGCTCTGGCGGCCAAGGAGCCTATCCGGGCGGGGATGGCACCACACGCCGTATGCGCTTTTTGGAGGACATGACCTGCGCCATCATCGGCTCCAGCCGCTACAACCCGCCAAAGGGTCTCAACGGTGGCGGCAATGGCGAATGCGGAAAAACCGAAATCCGTCGGTTGGACGGTTCGATTGAGCTTCTCAAGCATTGCGACCAAACCGAAGTGAAGGCCGGTGAAGCTGTGATCGTGACAACCCCGGCCGCCGGAGGCTACGGCACCGCGTAGAGCCGTTCCGGTTCAGAAGAACCCGTTTGAGGGGAACGCGCGCACTTAACCCCAACACAAAAAAAGACCGTGTCCACTTTTCCAAGTGGCACGGTCTCAGTTCGGGAGGATTCGTTCAGTCGGACAGTCTGTTGCTGCGGATCAGCCCTGCTTCATCCGCTCGAAGGTTGCGATATTTGGGCAATAACTTGGAACGTCGTGGCCACCTGAAGCGGCATCTTGCGTTGCTGCTTGGAAGTCCTTGCACTCTTTTCCGTGCTTGCAAAACACACACGATGTCACCGCCCGGCGGTAGTCACGCTCAAAATTGACACCGGCTGGGTTTTCCAAAGCACCGCTGCGGGCCATGCTTTCTCCCATCAGAGAAAGCTTATCATTGATACGGTTCAACAGGGCCATACGCCTACACTCCTCCCCCAATCAGGGTTCTCAATCTTGGTGCGAAGCGCGCGATGCACTTCCCATGACAGGCACTTTGCAGGGATTCGCCAGGCCGTTCTTTGACACAGATCAATAAATGCCCCCGACAGGGCATCGTTCTCGACGGCTTTGATGGCTTTACATTTCTTTACACAGCAGACGAACGGCAGACACCCGCCTTTGGGAAACAGACGCTGCGGAGAGACGGAAAACATCGTTGTTCCATGCACATCGACAAGAGCCATCCAACCAAAGGAACCACACCCATGACCTCCCCCGACAAAAACTCGAAAAAACCGGCCACCACGAGCCGCAAGGCGCTTTATGTAATCGCCGGTGGCGCAGCCTTGATCGCGGCCAGCTTCAGCGTCCAAGCCATCGCTGACAGCAAATATGTTCAGCATGCCGTCGTAGAAGCCCAGGCGGCGAACCCCTTCACGCAAAAAGCCCATTGGGGTGGACGCGGAGAACGGCGCGGTGGCTGGTTTGGCGGCCAACGGGTGCGCTTTAGCGAAATGAGCGACGAGCAGGTCGAACAACGTGTCAACCGCATGGTGCGCCACGCGTCGATTGAGATCGACGCCACCAAAGAGCAGGAAGATAAAATCACAGCCTTGGTAACAGCCGTCGCGAAAGACATGCGCTCCGTACGCAAGGAATGGCGGGCTGTGGGCATGGACATGCTCGACACGCTGACCGAACCGACCGTTGATCGCGCCAAACTGGAGACCCTCCGCGCAGCACGCATTGCCGACGCCGATGCTCGCAGCAAACAGGTCGTCAACGCACTGGCCGACGTTTCTGCCGTGTTGACAGCGGAGCAGCGGATCACTTTGAAGGAACGTATCAAGGATTTTCGCGCCATGGGTGGTAGCCGTGGTTGGCGTCACGGCGGTCGTGGCTAGTGTCAGACAAGATCAACAGGATCCCGCACGATGAGGTCTCACCATGAATGACCGCGTTTTGTTGATTGAAGACGACGCCCGCCTTGCCGAGATGGTCAGCGACTATCTCGGCGGGTTCGGTTTTAACATGACGGTGGCAGGCACAGGCGCAAACGGCATTGACGAGCACACCCGCACGCCCTTTAGCGCCATCGTGCTGGACCTCATGCTGCCAGACATTGACGGTTTGGAAGTTTGCCGCACCATCAAAGCCCATGACAGCGTGCCCATTTTGATGCTGACCGCCAAAGGCGACCCTATGGACCGTATCATCGGCTTGGAAATCGGCGCGGACGACTATTTGCCAAAACCGTTTGAACCACGCGAATTGTTGGCCCGGCTGCGCGCGGTCCTAAGACGCGGGAAGGCCGCGCCCGGCGCCAACGAGACGCTGACTTTCGGGCGTTTGGAGATCGCACCCGACGCCATGTCGGTAAAACTGGACGGCGAAGACTGCAATCTCACCGCTCACCAGTTCAGCCTGTTGATGATATTGGCATCAGCTCCGGGACGGGTGCTGAGCCGGGACACTCTGATGGACCGTCTTAAGGGCACCGACCTAGACGTGTTTGATCGTTCCATCGATGTGCACATCTCTCGTATTCGTGCAGAGATCGAAGATGATCCTAAAAACCCGCGCCGGGTGATCACCGTGCGCGGCGCGGGCTATGTGTTTGCCCGTGAACAAGATTAAGCGGGGTTGAAGAGACCAAGCGATGTTCTTCCTGCGCCGTCTTCATCTGCAAATTTATGCAACGATCATAGCGAGCCTTGTGCTCGTTGTGGTTTTGGCTGCGCTGTTTTTTGCACCATTTGCTGAAAACCGGCTTGATCGGCGGGTCTATGAGATCAGCGGCAAACTCACATGGCTGGCTCTCCCCCCCGCCACCGCAACACGCGAGCAACAAACGCGCGGGCTGGAACGCTTGGCGCGGGAACTGGACATCACCGCGACCCTGTTTGATCAAAACCGAGACATCATTGCTGCCGTCGGCCCACCAGCCCGACGTCCCATGGGCAATAGAGGCGAAGACGGTTGGGAAGCCACACGCTTACGGCGGCACAAGGGTGGCGGCTGGGTGCTTAAACTGCCCGATAGCCGGTGGATTGTTGTCCGTATTGGACAGTTTGACCGCCGACGCCCGTTTTTTGCACTGTTGCTGTTTATCGGCGTCATCACTTTGGCGGTGGGCATTGGTTCCTACCCGCTGGTGCGCAGGCTGACAGGACGCTTGGATCGCCTCAAAGAGGGTGTGCAACGCATGGGAGAGGGCGACCTTGCCAATCGCGTGAAGGTGGAAGGCCGCGATGAGATTGCGTCACTGGCCGAGAGCTTCAACACCGCTGCCGGACGGATCGAAGACCTTGTAACCTCGAACCGCACACTGCTGGCCAACGCGTCCCACGAATTGCGCACACCCTTGTCGCGCATTCGCATGGGCATAGAGCTGTTTGAAAACGACTCAAGCGAAAAACGAAAAACCGCGCTTCAACAGGACATCGCAGAACTCGACACGCTGATCGACGAAATTTTGATGATGAGCCGTTTGGATTCCGGCCAGATCGGCTCTGTGGACACGCAAACGGACTTGCTGGCCATCGTCGCCGAGGAAGCCGCTCGCTATGAGGATGTGCGCATTCAAGGCAATGCAGACACCTTCTCGGCCAACGGCAAATTGCTGCGCCGTGTTGTACGAAACCTGCTGGACAATGCAGCCAAATATGGAGAACCGCCGGTCCTCATACAGATCACTGACACTCCTCAAAAGGTGACCCTAACCGTCACCGATCATGGACCTGGCATCGCTCCGGACGAACAGGGCAGCGTTTTCAAACGCTTCTACCGTACGCCGGGCCGACAGAACGTGGAAGGCTACGGCCTTGGTCTGCCCCTCGTCCGCCAGATCGCGGAAGTGCATGGCGGCCATGCCCGCATGTTGGATGAACCCGGCTGCGCCATCAAAGTGACCTTCAAGCGGTGAGTGTTTGTAAAGTCGATCCGACTTGCCACGACCAAGACAAACGGTTTGATTGGTGCATTCTTTGACCGCCCAGCCGACGGCCCTTCCCGTATTCAATGACCGAGCAAAACAACAAAATTGAAATCCGTAACCTGTCCAAGATTTTTGGACCCAAACCACAAAGCCACGTTGCGGCTGTCGAAGCTGGGATGAGCAAAGCGGACCTGCTGTCAAAACACGGCCATGTACTGGGGTTGGACCGGGTCGATTTGGATATTCCAACACAACGTCTGCAGGTTGTGATGGGTCTGTCAGGCTCCGGCAAGTCGACGCTCATTCGCCATATCAACCGTTTGATCGAACCGACCATCGGCGAACTGCGCATCGATGGGGAAGACGTGCTCACCATGGGTGCCACCGCCCTGCGCGATCTGCGCCGGAACAAAGTTTCCATGGTGTTTCAAAAATTCGCGCTGCTGCCGAACCGCTCAGTGTTTCGCAACGTGGCCTACGGTTTGGAACTGCGCGGCGTAGACAAAGCGCAACTGCAGGAACGCACCCAATGCTGGGTAGAGCGGGTGGGCTTGGAGGGGTTTGAAAACAGCCTCCCATCGGAACTATCCGGTGGGATGCAGCAGCGTGTGGGCCTCGCCCGCGCTTTGGCGACGGATTGCGATGTGCTGTTGATGGACGAAGCGTTCTCTGCTCTCGACCCGCTGATCCGCAACGAGATGCAAGACGTGTTGTTAGACCTTCAGCGCGAGTTAAACAAAACCATCGTCTTCATCACCCACGATCTCGATGAAGCGCTGCGCATCGGGGACCGGATCGCGATCCTGCGCGACGGGGGCCTGGTGCAACAGGGCACACCGGCGGACATATTGTTGAAACCGGCAGACGCCTATGTGCGCGCCTTCGTGCGGGACATCAATCGCGGGCGGGCACTGAAACTCGCGTCCATTCTACCCCCGACAGAACAAACCCAGACAAAAAAAATCCAGCCAGGGGAAAACAAAAAACCGACAAACGGCCTACCCACGCTGCAAGCGGACTGCAGCCTCGAAGACGCCCTCCACACACTGATCAAGACCGGCAAAAAGCGGGCCCATGTGAAGCAAAACGACGCGCTTTGCGGTGCTATCACGCTGGAACAGATCAGCAGCGCCATGCAGCGCGGAGATGGTGAAAATTAGTCAACGCGGGCTAAAACTGCGTCGGCCATGGCACACCCGCTATCAAAGGCCGCTTCCACACGCCCGCCCAACGCCCAGTCTCCACCGACATACAGGCCCACATCCTCAGCGCTGTGAAACGGTGCGCCCATCGGCGTGATCGTTTGCGAGTAGCGCCAGCGGTGCGCGGCACAGTAAATCGGCTCGGGCAGAACGCAGGGCATGACGTGGTTCCATTCGCTCAGCAGTTTCTTTGCCGCGTCCTCCTTGTCCAATTCCAAATTCTCGCGGCTCCAGTCCGCAGAGGCGTGCACCACCCAAGTGTCAAACGAAGCGGCGGCGGATGCTGATGCGCGACCCGGTTTGGTGCCATCGCGCGCCATCCAGCCAATCGAACCCCTGACATGCCGCCAGGTGTCAAAACAGCTGGTGAGTGGCGTATTAAAAGCCGCCATCAGCGCCCAGCACGGGGCCACTTCAACCGGTGCCAACGCATCCAACACGCCCCATCGGTCTTCAAACAAATTCCGCGCTTGGGGGGCCGGGATGGTGCTCACCAACACGTCGAACACCTCACCGGCGATGGTCCAGACACCGTCAAACGCCACAGCATCCACCAACGTGTTCAGGCGAACGTCCAGTCCATCGGCAAAGGGCGTGAAGAAACGGTTCATGGCTGGCGTGCCCACGTGCAGGGCCCGGCCATCCGGTTCCACCGGCTCACGATCCTCACCCACCACCGCACGCGGCTGCCACTCTAAAACCGCCCCAGCAGCACTCAGCCTTGTGACAGCCTGCGCCAGTCCATCGCCCTTAAGCCGCACAAACTGTGCACCATGGTCAAACGTCACAACCGCACCGGACGGCAGTTCGACACGCCGCGTGGACATGCGGCCGCACAAACCACGGCTCTTTTCAAACACAACCGGAGTAATATCATTTCGTTGGAGCCGGTTGGCGCAAGACAAACCCGCAACCCCTGCCCCCAATATCGCTACCCTCATCGTGTTATGCCCCGTAATCCATACAAACATTGTGCATAGCCGGTTTGAAAGCGATGCGCAGCAGGGCGTTTTGGCATGGCGGCACGTTCAACGGCTCACCCGGCTTCGGAGACCGCAAGTTTTGGGTGTCGATTGATGACACACGGTGCTACGAGGCGAACGTGATTTTATCGGTGAACCGGTGTTATGTCGTCCACGCCCATCAAACCTGTGGTGTCTCAACAGCCAGACGCAGCATCGGAACCAACCCACGCCCACGCATCCATGATGGGTCAGGATTGGGCGCTGCTTGTTTTGCTCTCGCTGATCTGGGGTGGGTCGTTCCTGTTTGCACGGGTCGCCGTGCAGGAAATCCCGCCCATGACTTTGGTGCTCGCCCGCGTGGCTTTGGCATCGCTGGCGCTCAACGTTTTCATCTGGTCCACACACCGCACAACAAAAGAGCCGCTGCCATGGGGCAGTTTTGCGATTATGGGCGTGTTGAACAACATCATCCCGTTTGGGTTGATCTTCTACGGTCAACAGGAAATTGGCGCGGGGTTGGCCGCCATCATCAACGCCATGACGCCGATCTGGACAGTGATCATCGCCCATTTCGCAACCGGCGATGAGCGCTTTTCATCACGCAAGATAATTGCGGTGCTGTTGGGTTTTTCCGGTGTCATAGTGCTAATCGGCGCGGAAGCGCTTGGCGGATTGAGCACGTCTGTGGTTGCACAACTCGCAGTCTTGGGAGCGACCGTTTCTTATGGCTGCGCAGGTGTGTTCGGCAAACGATTCGCCAAAACTGCCCCGCTGCAAACCGCACGGGGACAACTCACCATGTCCACACTGATGATGATCCCCATCGCCTTTTTTGCCGATCTGCCCTGGACGTTGCCCATGCCTTCATTAACAGCGATTTGGTCGGTCGTCGCCTTGGCATTGCTGTGCACCGCACTTGCTTACCTGATGTTCTTTCGGATTTTGGCCCGCGCCGGTGCGGTCAATATCTCACTGGTCACACTTTTGGTGCCGGTCTCCGCCATCCTGCTCGGCATCGTGTTTTTGGACGAGATCCTGGCCACAAGACATATCGTCGGCATGGCGCTTATCATGATCAGTCTCGTGATCATGGACGGACGTTTGCAGGGGCGGTTTTTGCGAAAAGAGCATCCTTAAGGTTGGCCGTGATGAGCTGATAAAAATCGTCTCCACGGCACCAGTTTTCGATCAACAGCTTTGCCGCTACAAGGTACCACTGATGATAAAACCGGCAGAAACCACGTGAGCGCATCCATACCTTGCAAGCCCCTCTCGGCCCTCGCCATCGCCCATGAAATTGCGGCGGGCACGCTCTCCCCGCAAGAAGCGCTGCAACTGGGCGAAGGCGCGGTCGACGCTTATGAGCCGCAGGTGCACGCATTCACCGCCCGTCCGGACACTCTTCAGCCCGCAGAAGGTGCGCTTGCTGGCATTGCGGTAGGTATCAAAGACATTTTCGACACCGCCGACATGCCAACGCGCCACGGTTCACCGATCTATCACGACAACCAACCACCGGCAGACGCGGCCATTGTCACGCAGTTGAAAAACGCGGGCGCAACCATCGCGGGCAAGACGGTGACCACGGAATATGCGTGGTTCCAGCCAGGCCCCACCCGCAATCCGCACAATCTGGACCACACGCCCGGCGGCTCTTCCTCCGGGTCTGCTGCGGGCGTTGCGGCTGGCTTTTTCCCCGCCGCAATTGGCAGCCAGACCGGGGGCTCCGTCTTAAGGCCCGCCGCCTTTTGCGGCGTGGCGGGATACAAACCCAGCTTTCGGCTGTTCCCCACCATCGGCATGAAACACTTTGCCTGGTCACTGGACACGCCGGGCATCTTTGCCGCCTCCGTGGCCGACGCTGCCTTCATCGCCGCTGCCTGTTCCGGTCGCGATCTGACAGTAAACGCACGCACTCAAACACCACCGGTGATCGGTATCTATCGCGGAAGTGTGGATGACCAGATGGACCACGACATGGCAAACGCCATCGACCAGATGGCAAAACGGGCAAAAGCGTGGGGTGCAGCTGTGCGCACGATCAACGGCCCGGACGAAGTGGAGGCCGCACGCGACGCCCATGGGCCAATACAGGATTACGAAGCCCGGATTGCGCTCGCCCACGAGTTGCGCACAGCGCCGGATCAGCTCAGCCCCGACCTGCTGGCTTATCTGGAACAAGCCGGATCGATCGCACCCGACACCTACGATGCCGCCCGCAGAACCGCCAATAAAGCCCGCAAAGCCAGCCACGATCTGTTCAAGACATGCGACGTGTTGCTCATGCCCTCGGCGCCGGGCGTGGCTCCTGCATCGTTGGACACAACCGGCGATTCCATCTTCAACCGCATGTGGACCTTGCTTGGCGTACCAGCCATCAATGTGCCCGGCTTGGCGGACAAAAACGGCATGCCACTGGGGCTGCAACTGGTGGCGCGTTTTGGGAGGGACCGAGACCTTTTGCAGGCTGCCCACTGGCTGGAAACCCGCATCAACAGCCAACAGTAATGCGAACTAAACCAAGCTGCCCAACCAAAGCCGAACGGTGAGCGCTTCATCGCTATCTACCACCGGCCCGTCTTTCGTTGGGTCCGACAGGGTGGGTTCAACTTTCAACGAGCGCGTTTCCATCACCTGTAACTGACAATCGGCAAACCACAATTCGATCTGCGCGTCACTGATCCCCAAACGCCGATGGGCATGGTCTTCACGCAAGAATTCATGCCGATGGGGTTCAAAATCGACAATCAACAGCCGCCCATCCGTGCTCAAACAAGCGGCGGCACGGGCGATGGCCGCGCCGGGCTCTTCCAGGAAATGCAGCACTTGGTGCAGCACAATCAGGTCATACCGCTCCACCGGATTAAGGGCATAGACGTCCCCCAAACGCGCTTGAATGTGGGGCGTGTTGTCGCTCGCCAAGGCAGACCGGGCGACCGACAACATGTCGTGGCTGGTATCCAGACCCACACCGCGCTCAATATGGGGTGCAAACAATTGCAAAATCCGTCCCGTGCCCGTGCCCAGATCAAGCAGGGTTTTTGGGTTCGCCGCCAGGGCCATGGTGAGCATAGCCTCCTCCACCGCCTCTTCCGCGATGTGCAACGCGCGAATGCGATCCCAGTTTGCAGCGTTGTTGGCGAAATAGTCACTGGCCCTTTGCTGACGGCTCCGCAGCACCCGTTCCAGCGCTTTGCCATCGGCGGCAAACACCGGATCGTCCCCGTCCAACGGCTGCAAGATTGCATTGAGAAAAGACCGTGCCGGACCCCGGTTCACGGTACGGAAGTAAGCCCAAGCCCCCTCGCGGGAGCGTTCCGCCAAGCCGGCTTCCACCAACAGTTTAAGATGCCGCGACAGGCGCGGCTGGCTTTGATCGAGGATCGACATCAGATCGCTGACCGTAAGGTCTAATTGATCCAACAAGACGAGAAGGCGCACCCGTGTTGTCTCGCCAGCGGCACGCATCCAACCGACGGCTTCGTCCAGCCCGACGGCCTCATCACCCGCCGCCGCGTCGATATCGGACACTGCTTCCATTTCGGCATCTAAGGCAACAGTAACTACGCTCACCGGTCCTCGCTACGTGGGTTGATCTCGCCTAAAGGAGCCGATGGGAATACGGCTTCACCCCTGTTACACCTCTTGTGCCCAACCACAAAGTCTATCGGTCAGAACCGTTTCCATTGAATCGGATTTGTTTGAGCGAAAGAAACTGTTTGAAAACAATAATCTAGCGGCAATCAGCGCGGTAAAGAAGCGGTGATTTCCTCTAGTGGCCAACAGACCAGTCGATACGATGCAAGCCAATACACCACGCCAAAAGGCGATTTTGAAAGCCCTGCGCAGCCACATACCGCTTGCGCCCTATGCGGACTTTGCACCGGTTTTCGAGGCGGCCAAATCAAAACACATGCGCACCCTCGCCCCGCGTGACTGCGCGTTTCTCGCCTCAGTCGCCTACATTCGACATGAACACACAGACTACGATTCATTGCTGAGCGAGGGCTACGATCTCGCCTCCGCGCGACACTTCGTACTCGAAGATATCAACGAGGTCCTATCGCTGTGGGGCGCCAGCCATTTTGTGGATGGAAGCGAGACAGACCTTGCCGAAGAAGATGATGTCAGCGGCGAAAACGGTCACGAAGCGTGGTAAAGTCGTTGCGGCGGCAAGCGGGCCTTAAACGCTTCTCCAACGGCGATCTCACCGGGCTTTTCCACCCAACCAACAAGCCCACGCAGGTTTTGTGCCTGCTTGGGAAAAGCCATTTCGATGTCGTCACGCCCTTCATACTGACCTTGAATAGAGCGGCCCGACAAACGGCAGGGGGCGTTGTCCCCATCAATCTTGATGGTCACGCCACCTTCAAAAAATAGCAATGTGCGGGGCGGCAAAAGCGTGAGGTCTGGAATACTGGACAGGAGCAAATTGCCGCCAATCCATTCCGGCCGCACCTCGGGAATGCTGAGGCGACGGGCGATCACAGCCAATTCGTTAGGCGACAGGATCGACACCTGCCGCTCATTGCGCATTTCCGTGCCGCGCTTGTACCACGGTTCCCGGCCGCCGGACTTGCGGGTGGTTCCGGCGTGAACATCCCCGGGAATGCCATCAAATGTCAGGGGCAAGCGCTCGCAAGCACTGGTGATGAAGTTCTTTCCCTCGGCCTTGTAGAGACCGGAAATTGTGCCCCGCAAGGTCTGGGCAGGAACGCTGGTCTGAGCGTCAGCAGGTGCAGAAAACGTATCCATCATTGCAAGGCCCCATCGTCTTATCTGCCTGCTGTGTGGCAGGTTTTCGTTTACGGTGCAAAGCCAGCCTGCCCATCGCAAACCAGCCGGCACACCGCAAGAAAGAACAGCATGCCGCATGCCAATGCCACGCCAGCGACACATATTTGCTGACACAAATGTGAGGGTTGCTCAGTGCTATAGCGCCCGACAAACTCTTTTCACTTGCAAACCACATCCCATATCTAGGTCACCTTCATCACAACGCGATCCGGCCATCCACCCTAGGACACCATCATGATCAGACGTCGCAGCCAACGCCGTTTTGGACCCAAGCCATTTACCCGTCCGCATCTGCCAAAAATTGCCATGGCTGCCGCCATCGCTTTCGCCGCAACTGTGCCTGCCAAGGCATTTGAGGTCGAAGGGTCGGCCGGGTCGAAATTGACTGCGACCGAAATCGCGACCTTCGATCAACCATGGTCCATGAGCTTTTTGCCCGATGGCACACTGCTCGTGGCCACCAAACCGGGCATCTTGTACCACGTCAAGAATGATGGCACCCGCACTGAAATAGGCGGCATGTGGGACGTCGCATTTGGCGGTCAGGGCGGATTGGGCGATGTGGTGCCTCATCCAGACTTCGCGGCCAACGGGCTGGTCTACATCTCGTCCGCTGAAACGGTAGACGGCGGATCGACCTTTGGGGCGGTCGTCAACCGCGCCCGATTGGACACGTCCGGCGACACACCGAAACTGGTGGACGTTCAGCGCATTTGGACCCAGGAACCAAAACTCTCAGGCCGGGGTCACTACGCGCACCGCATCGCATTTGGACCCGAAGGCACTGCGCAGGCAGGCAAACTCTTTATCACGTCCGGCGACCGCCAGCGGCAAACTCCGTCGCAGGATTTTTCCAACAATCTGGGCAAGATCATTCGCTTGAACGATGACGGCACACTGCCGCCCGACAACCCGTTTCAGGACCGTGGCGAGATGGCCAAATCCTTCTGGTCTGTCGGCCACCGCAACCCGCTTGGCATAGACTTTGATGGATCGGGACGTTTGTGGACCAATGAGATGGGACCCCGCCATGGCGATGAATTGAACCTCACACAACAGGCGGACAACTACGGCTGGCCGGTCGTATCCTGGGGCGACCAATACTCGGGCGCCAAAATACCGGACCATGACACGGACACCTCTTTCAACGCGCCGGAGGCCTATTGGGTGCCCAGCATCGGCCCGTCCGGGCTGGAAATTTTCACCGGCTCCGCCATTCCAGAATGGAACGGAAACGCAGTGATGGGTGGACTGGTGGCGCGTGGCGTCGTGCGCGTGGCCATTGAGGGCGACACAGCCCGTGAGGTGGAACGCATTTCGTGGGGCGAACGCATCCGCGACGTGGAACAGGGGCCCGATGGCGCGCTTTACGTTTTGGAAGATCGCGGCGGCGCACGTCTGCTCAAACTCACCAAAGCCGGGTCTTAAACCCGGCGCGCCCGGCATAACTCGATCACACCCATGCGGTCCATGGAACGGATGGGATTGACGGGATGAACACCGCTGCGCAAACAGCGGTGGTGTCCGTTAAATGCCTTCTGCACCCCGCATGAAGAAAGTCCTCATCACCGGAAGCGCCGGCTTCATTGGCTTCCATCTCGCGCAGCTTTTGATGCGTGAGGGTTTTTTTGTGGTCGGTTATGACGGAATGAACGACTATTACGATGTTGCGCTCAAGCACCGTCGCCACGCGATCCTGAGAGAGCACAACGCGTTCGACGGCAACGAAGCCATGCTGGAAGATATGGACGCGTTACAGGCTGTTTGCACAAAACACGATCCAGACGTCATCGTGCATTTGGCGGGTCAAGCCGGCGTCCGCTACAGCCTTGAAAACCCCCGTGCCTATATCGATTCCAATGTGATTGGCACGTTCAACGTCATGGAATGCGCGCGGGCCCACGCCGTGGAGCATTTACTGATCGCATCAACGTCGTCCGCCTATGGCGCAAACACCAAGATGCCGTTCCAGGAAATCGATAAATCCGCGACACCACTCACCATCTACGCGGCAACCAAATTGGCCGCTGAAGCCATGGGGCACGCCAACGCCCATTTGTGGAAAGTCCCCACGACCCTGTTTCGATTTTTCACCGTCTACGGCCCGTGGGGTCGCCCGGACATGGCCTATTTCAAATTCACCAAAAGCATTTTTGAAGGCACGCCAATCGACATCTACAACTACGGCGAAATGCAACGCGATTTCACCTATGTCGAAGACCTCGTGCAAGGCATTCGCCTGCTCATCGACACGCCACCGCAAGAACCAAGCGACCCGAGCACGGTTCCTAACTTCGACACGCTGAGCCCTGTTGCACCCTATCGCATGGTCAATATCGGCAATGCGCAGATCGAAAAACTGATGGATTTCATCGAAGCCCTCGAAGACGCGATCGGCATCAAGGCCAAGAAAAACTTCGTCGACATGCAAAAGGGTGACGTGACCGCGACTTGGGCCGACACACACTTGTTGCGGCATCTCACCGGCTTTGCGCCCGCAACCAACATCCAGCAAGGAACGGCAAAGTTCGTGCGTTGGTACCGGAGCTATTACGGCGTTTGAATGCGCACTATCAGCCCTTCATCGGGCGCAGCACCGTTGGCAAATCACGCTTCCCGTCCGTACCGGAACCGACCGGTACGAGGACGTTCCAATTGCCCAACGAGGAACTGGCAGCGGGACAAGAGCCGTGGCGCCAATATACGGTTCGCGATAGCCTGGCCCAAATGTTTGGCCTTTTGGGCAAGGCGTTTTGGAAACTGCGCCACCGGCCGCAATCAGTCGAAGTTTTGAGGTCCATGCAAATAGCTTAAGGTTTTCCGATCCGCCCAACAGGTTCATGCCGGGTTGGCACGGGTGCCATCCCGGTGCAAAACTGTCACCACGACGTTTGCAAGGCCCTTCACGGGTCAACGGGAGGGGCAAAGGATGACCGGCGGCACGGCTGAGGCCTTCATTTGCGACTATACACGCACACCCATCGGGCGTTTCGGTGGCGCATTGTCTGCCGTCCGCACAGATGATCTCGGCGCGGTCCCGCTGACCGCTTTGATGGAGCGTAACGCTGGCGTGGATTGGGAAGCGCTGGACGATCTCGTCTATGGTTGCGCCAATCAGGCCGGAGAAGACAACCGCAATGTCGGTCGCATGGCAGCGCTGCTCGCCGGTCTGCCGACCACATTGCCCGCCAGCACGATCAACCGGCTTTGCGGCTCCGGCATGGACGCCGCGATCTCCTGCGCACGGGCGATCAAATCGGGGGAAGCGGACATCATGATCGCAGGCGGCGTGGAAAGCATGTCCCGCGCGCCGTTCGTGATGCCGAAGGCAGACACCGCCTTTTCCCGCTCGGCGGAGATCTTTGACACCACCATCGGATGGCGTTTCGTCAACCGCGCGATGAAAGCCCAATACGGGGTGGATTCCATGCCGGAAACGGCGGAAAACGTCGCCGAAGACTATCAGATCAGCCGCGAAGATCAGGACGCGTTTGCCCTGCGCTCGCAGGAAAAAGCAGCCGCCGCACAGGGTTCAGGACGTCTGTCCAAAGAAATCACTCCGGTCACCATTCCCCAAAGGCGTGGCGACGCCGTCACTTTTGATACCGACGAGCACCCGCGTCTCACCAGTCTGGAAAAACTTGCTGCACTCAAAGCGCCGTTTCGCGAAGGCGGCTCGGTGACAGCGGGCAACGCATCGGGTGTGAACGATGGTGCCGCCGCCATGATCATTGCCACAGAGACCGCAGCCAAGCGCCACGGCCTCACCCCCATTGCCCGCATCATCGGTGGCGCAACCGCAGGTGTGCCGCCTCGCATCATGGGCATCGGACCGGCACCCGCCACGCAAAAGCTCTGCGACCGATTGGGCATGAAACCGACAGACTTCGACGTGATCGAACTAAACGAAGCGTTTGCCGCGCAAGGCATCGCCGTGCTGCGGGAACTGGGTGTCGACGAGGCAGCACCGCACGTGAACCCGAACGGTGGTGCCATCGCGCTTGGCCATCCACTGGGCATGTCCGGTGCCCGCATCACCGGCAGCGCGGCCTTGGACTTGGTGGAGCGTGGCGGAAAATACGCGTTGGCCACCATGTGCATTGGCGTTGGCCAGGGCATCGCCATCGCGCTCGAACGGGTCTAGGGCACAGCCTGCATGAGCGCCAAAACAAACAAAACGCAAGTCTGCATCATCGGTGGCGGCCCATCCGGTCTCTTGCTGGCGCAGTTGCTGCACACACGCAGCATTGAAAGCACCGTTATAGAACGCAAGACCCGTGACTATGTGCTCAGCCGCATCCGGGCCGGTGTGCTGGAACAAGGCCTGTTGGGTTTGATGAAAGAAGCGGGTATCGACCAGCGCCTCCAGCGCGAAGGCTATCCCCACGAGGGCACGTTAATCTCCTACGGCGACGAGATGTTCCGCGTAGACTTTCAAGAGCACACGGGCACACCGGTGATGGTTTATGGCCAGACCGAGATCACGCGAGACCTGTACGATGCGCGCGAAGCGTGCGGCGGGGCCATCGAATTCAACGCCGAAAACGTGCGTATTCACGATGCAGAAAGCGACCGTCCGACGGTTACCTACAGTGTGGCTGGCGAGGCTCGCAGCATCACCTGTGATTTCGTGGCCGGGTGCGACGGGTTCCACGGTGTAAGCCGCAAAACCATCCCAGAAGACGTCCGCACAGAGTATGAAAAGGTCTATCCGTTCGGTTGGCTCGGCATACTGTCACAGACACCGCCTCTGAACCATGAGTTGATCTATGCAAACTCGCCTCGGGGCTTTGCCCTTTGCTCCATGCGCAACGAAAATTTGAGCCGCTATTACATCCAATGCAGTGCCCACGATAAAGTGGAAAACTGGTCGGATGTGGATTTCTGGACCGAACTCAAACGCCGTATCCCCGCCGATCAGGTGGACAATCTGGTGACCGGCCCGGCGATTGAAAAATCCATCGCGCCGCTGCGCTCGTTTGTGACCGAGCCCATGCGCTGGGGCAATTTGTTTTTGTGCGGAGATGCGGCTCACATCGTGCCACCCACTGGCGCGAAGGGCCTCAACACCGCAGCCTCCGACGTGCATTACCTCTATTCGGGCTTGCGCCAGTTCTACGAAACCGGTGAGCGCGAAGGAATAGACAGCTACTCGCAGCGTGCCTTGGCGCGGGTCTGGAAAGCCGAACGGTTTAGCTGGTGGTTCACATCGCTGATGCACCGTTTTCCCGACCAAAGCGCATTCGACTTCAAAATGCAGGTGGCCGAACTGGAATTTCTGCGCAGCAACAGCGCGGCCCAAAAGGCGATGGCGCAAAACTATGTCGGGCTGCCCTACTAGAGGTAGACCCATTGAAAGAGACCATGCGGGTGATCCATGATTGAACGATTTAACACCGGAATGAAGACCCGCAGGGCCGTGCTGGGGGATGCTCATGTGGACCGGGCGGAGGCTGAAAAGACCGAACTAGACGTGCCGTTTCAGACGCTGATCACAGAAGGTGCCTGGGGTACGGTCTGGTCCAGCGACGCCATCACCCGCCGCGAACGCTCCATGATCACGCTGGCCCTGTTGGCGGCCACCGGCAATTTTGATGAAATCCCCATGCACATACGCGCCTGCGCCAACACGGGCGCATCGCAAACAGACATCATGGAGGCGTTTCAACACGTGGCAATCTACGCCGGCGTTCCCAAGGCCAATCATGCAATTAAACTGGCCAAAGCCACCTTCGCCGACATGGAAGAAGCCTCATGAGCGACCCAACGCCAAAACCGCCCGCTGCGGGCTACATGGTGCGCGACCGGACGTGGCACCCGCCTGCCCTGCACACGCCTTACAAAACATCCGTTGCCCGCTCGCCCAAAGCGGCCCCGATCTCGCTGCCCACATCGCTGGGCGAAGAGACCGGCCCCGTATTCGGCCACACCATGCTTGGCCCGCTGGACGCTGATTTGATCCACAATTTTGCGGCCCATGGAGAGAGTGACCAGCAAAGCGCCATCGGACCGCGCATCATCGTGCATGGCTGTGTGATGGATGAAAACGGTCGCCCTGTGCCCAACGCCTTGATCGAGATGTGGCAGGCCAATGCGGGTGGGCGCTACCGCCACCGCAACGAGACCTATCTTGCGCCGCTCGACCCAAATTTTGGCGGCTGTGGCCGTACCATCACCGACGAAAACGGTGTCTACGAATTTCGGACCATCAAGCCCGGCGCGTATCCTTGGCCCAACGGCATGAACGACTGGCGACCCGCTCACATCCATTTTTCAGTCTTCGGCGCAGCTTTCGCCCAGCGCTTGATCACGCAGATGTATTTCGAAGGGGACCCATTGATTTGGCATTGCCCGATTGTGGGGTCCATTCCTTCGCGCGAAGCCGTAGAGGCTCTCGTAGCCCCCTTGGACCGCAACCGCACTATCCCCATGGACGCCATGGCCTACAAGTTTGACATCGTGTTGCGCGGACGGCGGCAGACCCATTTTGAAAACCGGCCGGAGGGTCTTTGAAGATGGTACAACCCCTCACCTATCTCAAGGAAAGCCCGTCGCAGACGGCAGGCCCCTATGTCCACATCGGCTGCACGCCACAGGCATCCGGCATTTCGGGCGTCTACCCCCAAGACTTGGGCGCGACCATGATTACCGACCCTGTGGCGGGACACCAGATCACTCTGTCTGGCCAAGTCATCGACGGCATGGGCGCGCCCTTGCGCGATGTTCTGCTGGAGATATGGCAGGCAGACGCGGCGGGCCTGTTTAATACACCGCAAGAAACTCGCGGTCAGGCGGACCCGAATTTTACCGGTTGGGGACGCTGTGCCAGCGATCAGGCTACGGGAGAGTTCGCTTTCCAAACCGTCAAACCCGGCCCGGTGCCGTGGCGGGACGGACGGCCCCAAGCGCCCCACATCACGGTGTGGATTGTGGCACGCGGCATCAATCTTGGCCTGCAGACGCGTTGTTATTTTGAGGACGAAGACAAAGCGAACAACCAAGACCCGGTGCTGCAACGCATCGAACACCAATTCCGCAGGCAAACGCTCATCGCCAAAAAAACCGGCGACGCCACCTATCGCTTCGACATCCGCTTGCAAGGCGAAGAAGAAACAGTCTTCTTCGATATTTAAGACAGCACCGCAGCACCGACCGTTTCTTAAAATCCGGTTTCGCGGATCAGCACCGACCAGATTCGCTCAAACGCGATCTGGGCAACAGAACGGCGCTGGGCCGACAACAGAATCTCCCCGCGGACAGTCTGTCCATTGTCGATGGATAAAACGCTGCCCACAGGCATAAGATCGGCCTGATAATAGCTGCCCCGCACTTTGGTCTCTTGCGAGGTATCCGGTTCCACCGGCACGGAACCCCCATGGGTTTCTGCAAGCTCCGCATAATCCAGTTTCGCCGCAGCCGTACGGCGAATGGCAGACAAGCGAACCGGAACCGAAGACAGGCGCGGATTGTCCGGCACAAAGCGCCCTTCAACACCAGCGCGGAGACGGTCCACGTCAACTTCGTGCACAAAGCCGGTCAACGCGTGACCGTCCACCGCCCGCACAATGAACATCAAACGACCGGTCGCAACCTGTTGGCCGGGCCGCAAGCGCGTGTCGAGATCGACCACCACGCCGTCTAACTCGCTCAACACATCAAGCTCACGGCGTTTTTGCGCCAGACCATCAAGCTCCCGCTCAACACTCGCCAACTCGCGTTCGATCACCCTGATGTCGGCCTTCAAAAGCGCATCCTGATTGGCCATGGTGAGACGGGTTTGCAGCAGAGCCCGGCGTTGCCCGGCCAGTTTGGTGTCGAGATCAAGCTGATCGGATTGCAAGCGCACCAAAACATCGCCTGCCCGCACCGTCATACCCGGCACAACGTTTATGGATCGAATTTCAGCGGCCACATTGGGATAAACCCGAAACTCCTGCACGGCATGCAGCACAGCAGGCACACGCACGGATCCCAAGAGGGGTAAAAACAGAGCGATTGCGAGCGCGGCCAAGACGAGCAGGCCGGTGCGGGAACGTTTGGTTTTCATGATGGCCTCGCGATCCTCAATCCAAACGGCGATCTCGCGGGCAATGGGCATGAGGATGAAAAAACAGATTTCGACAACGAACAAAACAATGCCAATGACCTTGGCAAACAGGTGGTACACCAGCAGCGCGATGCCCAGGAACAGAAAGAAGCGGTAAACCCAAGTCGCCCAAGCGTGGAGAATGACAAACCGCTGTTTGTAACCGGGCAAGTATTCCGGTGCCGGGCGGCCAAGGCCAAAAAACGCCTCCCGCATCCGCCACTTGGCCAAAGCAAAGCCACGGGCCTGCAAGTTTTCAACACCCAAGGCGTCGGCAAGCAAGTAGTACCCGTCAAACCGCATGAAGGGATTGAGGTTAATGGCCAAACTCAAAAGCCAGCTCACAGCCGCAATTGAAAACGCCACCGAGCGCATGGCGCCATCCGGCAAAAACACCCACATGAGTGTGGCGATCACGGCCAACATCAGTTCAGCCATGATGCCCGCGCCGTCAATCATCAGCCGCTTCGACTTTTCACGCAGCCGCCATGCGTTGGACGTGTCGGTATACATGATGGGCATGAGCAGAAGAAAAGCCACGCCGATGACCGGAACCGTCACCCCGTAGCGCCGCGCCATATAGGCGTGCCCCAGTTCGTGGATCACTTTCACAAAGACCAGACTGCCGGCATAAATCGCTGCGCCGTGCCACGATAGAAGGCTCATGAACTGGTCTTGAAAACTGTCCCACTGGCGCGAGACCAAATACAGCCCCAACACACCCAGACACAGCCAAGCAATGACTGCAGTGATCGAAAACAGTGGACGCACCAAGGGCCACGTGTTGCGCAAGAGCGCTTCCGGACGAAACAGCGGAATTTTGAAAAACAAGTAAGAGTGCAGCGCATGGGACACCCAAGACTTCTGCGCCCGCTTGTGACTATCCAAATAGGTGTCGGAACCACCGCTGACGGACACTTGTGTCAAATGGTTCGCGAACAAAAATTTCACCAGACCCGATAGCGTTTCATCAGACACGGACAGACCCAGCGCCCGCTGCGCCGCGCTGCGCACTGCACTCGCCTCACCCGCAGTCCAATGGGAGAGCAGAAAAAATGACGGCCGGTCGATGCGAAAATAAGCGTTGCGGTAGGGATCAAACAGCATCCAACCCGGCGCACCGTTGGGTGCAGTTGCAGCCGGCAAAATTTCCAGATCCTGCCGCAAGGGCGGCAAATCAGTGTCTTCAGATTGATCACCGGCGCCGTCCGAACCCGAAGCGCCACCAGAGCGAAGCGCAGCCCCCACGTTAGATACCCAACCACTGCCGGGCAGCGGAAATGGGCCGCCTGAAAAGATAAAAGCCCAGTGATACCGTCTCACCATAAATCTGCGCCGTGCCCCGTGCACCGATTCGCGGCAGACGCGTCAGTTCATTTGAAAGACCGGCGCGCACATCAAAACTGACAGCACCACCCTCTCCGGCCAGTGCGCGATATCCGGCGGCGGTAACCCGACCTTCAATTGGCGCAAGCGGGTTAGCGTCGAGAAAGAGACGCACACTGGCCCCTTGATTGAGAACGATGGAGTCGGAAACCGGAAGATCAATCTTCGCCTCAACACTGCCGGTATCCGCAATTTCGATGACACGCTCCCCCACTGAAACCGGTTTGCCCTGCCAGTCGGATTTCTTATCGAAAACAGCCACGCCGTCGCGGCTCGCCCGCACGATCACTTTGGAATACTGGAGTTTGGCAAAGTCGAGTTCGGAACGCGCAAGGTCCAGTTCCGCCTCCAAGATTGCCATATCCTTGCGGCCCAAACCGTCACCAAACGCGTTTTGACGGGCAGTCTTCAGTTTGGCGGTGGCAACCTCCATCCTTTGTTCTGCCAGCGTAAGACCCGAACGTAGGGTTGTGTCTACATAGCGGAACAGCGGCTGGCCCGCCCGCACCACGCTGTTGGCATCCACCAAAATTTCGTCCACCACACCATCAATGGGTGCGGCGATGACATGGGGCGATTTTGGTACGATGCTGACCGGCGCAAGCGCCGTCATCGGCACAGGAATAAACATCGCAAACACAGCCAACACGCCCATTGCACCAAGCACCAAACCGGCACGCCGACCCGGCACAAACCGCAAGGGCTTTGGTAAAAGCGAAAGCCACGCGTGCCCAACCGCCGTACCCAATCGTGCCAGGAGCGGACGATTTTCGGCCACCAAGTCGGTGGGGGCCAACACGATCGCCGCCGCGTGAAGGTGTCCGCGCCGATCGTAAAACGGCAATAAGGCGCCCGACAGGTCCGGCAAGTCTGCAATTAACCCCCTTTGTTCGGGATTGGTTACATCCCCATTCCGGGTCGAGAACGCCAGGGGCTGTAAACGGTCTTCCTCGCCCCGTTTGGCAGCTGTTATGGCAAGACGCTCAAAATACGTCTCCAATTTCACAACCGCCGGGGCATTGCGATCAAACGAACTGAGGCTTGTGATCGCAGCCATCCGCATTTTCATGCGAAAGGTCTTTCGCCGCCTTACAACGAAAACCTTTTGAGCCGGGAAGACCCGCATCAGATCATTGGCGATCCGATATTCCAGTTCGACCACAGACTCGCAGTGCCGCAGGTCGCCTTCCACGGCCAACAGGGTTTCAAGCTTTTCAATCCTTTGGTGTTGAGCCCGGGCTTTCGCTTTGTCCGCCCGCGCCCGCTTTTGAACGAGATCATGAACTTGAGGCTTTGGCGGCCCCGAGTTTGCGCGCGCAACAGTAGGGTTGATCGACACTACACGATCTGCGCGTCCATCGGTGGGACGGTCTTGAAAGGGCTGACTTGCAACGGCAGCCACGTCTCTACCGGACACGATCTTCGACTGCGCCACTGATCACGAACCGGTGTCGCGAAATGTCACCACGCCGCTCATACCGGCCAACACGCGGTCCAGCGATCCCTCCAAACGACCAAACGCCTTCACGGTCTGACTGACGGGGTCAACCTCCGCACCCAGCCGCGTGATACTGCCCTCATATCTGCGCCCGGTCTCATCCACCGTGAACGCAAACCTGCGGCCATCATCCAGCCAGCGCAGCCATGCGGACGATAGCACCATCTCCAATTCCAGTGCGCTGTCATCAATGATGACCAAAAACGGTTTCTGGCCGTTGGGCATTTCATGCTGTCGCACGTTGAGTTCCACCACCCGCCCGGCAAACGGAGCCTCAACCACGCAGTGGAACATCCGGGCCTTCAGAGCCTTGACGTCAGCCCAGGCCTTGCTCAGCGCGGCCTTGGCCAAGCGCACTTCGCTGCGCCCCGCAGCACCGTTGGCACGCAAATTCTTCTTGTTCTTGTATTCAATCGAAGCGCCGTTGGCCTGCGCCCGAGCGCTTTCCAATTCGGCCTGCTGCTTGTTGCAGTTGAAGGCAACCAACCTGTCGCCCTTCTCAAACCGGCTGCCCGGTAGGTGCAGCGCGTCTTCAACTACGGCGACCAAATCAGTGCGATATTCCACCCGCGCCGACGCCTTCACCAAGGCCCGCGCAGACTTCTCCACACTGGGGGTCAGCCGTTGCTGTGCGGAGGCCTTTCCAATGTCAAAGCCGGGCCACAAACCAACCATCAACACCAAAGCAACGGCGTGTTTGGCCGGCGCAGCCGACCGCATCACTTCGCGCCAAACAACCGGCTTACGCTTCAAAAAACGATCTATCATCCTATCCCCCTTTTTCAGAATTTGAATATCTTGCCCCTGATGAGAGACTGGCTCCAGCTCGGACGCGGCCCGCAGGCGACACACCAAACCGGAGCCCCGTCGTCGCCCCTCAGCAACCTCTAAAGATGCGCATCACCGCGATCTCGCCATGTGGTTTTCAAAACGCCGGTCAGCTCGGACACGCTCATGTCCAGCGAAATGCTTTCGTCATAGGGGTCCACACCCACGGACGAGTAGATGGCTGCAAACGCGTTTTGCAGTTCGGCATAGGCCAAGTCGAACTTCACAGCAGCGACGAGCGTGTTCATTTCCTCGCGGATCAAAGTCTGCTCGGACGCGACCCCCGCCCGCACCGAAGAACGGATTTGAGTGCGCAAACGACGCTGCACGCTGTAATATTCTGACGCGTTGGACGCGGACTGCAGCAGATGGTGATAGCGGGCCCGCGAGACATAGACCTGGGTCATGATCGCCATCGTTGTGGCGAGTGCCCGCTTGTCCAGCAGTTCTTCTTTGGCTTTCACCGACCGCTTTTGCGCGGGATAAGCAAAAACCTTCATCAGGTTCCAGCCCACCTTCGCGCCGTAACTGATCCAGTTGGAATTGTAGAGAAAATCGTTGGTGTCCAAATTGGCACCCGCGTAAACCTGCAAGCCCGGCAGAATGCCCAGCAGCGCCGCCTTCGCTTCCTGTTGGTTGATGCGCTGCTTATAAGCCACTTCACGCAGTTCCGGCCGATTGTTGATGGCCAGTTTCACCATCTCGTCACCATTGGCGGTGATCTTCAAATCTGTGAGCCGGCGCTTGGGAATGTGTAGCGAATATTTTGATCCGGGATTGACGTTCATCAGTGCAGCCAACTGCATTTTTGCGGTGCGCAATTCGCGCTCTAACCGGTGAATCTGGCCCTTGATATCAAGCAGTTCCCGCTGGTAACTCAAGGCTGCAACAGGGGACGCATTGCCGGCCCTGTAAAGCCT
Source organism: Pseudomonadota bacterium (assembly GCA_038746275.1). Taxonomy (GTDB): domain Bacteria; phylum Pseudomonadota; class Alphaproteobacteria; order Rhizobiales; family Rhizobiaceae; genus Pseudahrensia. The sequence continues at coordinate 159,461 of JBCDKS010000008.1, forward strand.
GCGCGATTGCGAGAGCGCCTTTTCCGTGCGGTGGCGCAATTTGTGAAAACCGTCCAACAGCCGATCTGCGCTAACCGCGCGCCAGTAAGCCGTGCGCACGTCTTCAATGATCCGGTTGATCACTTTGCGCTTCCGCTCTTCTGCGATCAACGCCTCGTCACCCGCTTGTTTTGCGCGGATGTAGGACAGACCAAAATCCAGGATGTGCCACGAAAATGTCACGTCACCGGCAAACTTGCCCGGATCGTCCGACGTCGAAGGGTCAGTGGAGGTCACGCCCGCAAACAGCGTTTTGGAAAAACTCGCCGGGGAGTTGTCGCGGTCAGCCCATCCGCCATTGGCCACCAATTTGGGCAGCATGTCATAGGACTGCAGCCGCAGTTTTGAGTTGGCCAATTGCCGGTTCATGATCTCAACGCGGTAGTCGAGATTGTATTTCAGCGCCCGTGCCATGGCTTCGTAAAGCGTGACCTTTCCGCTGATTGGCTCTTGGTCCTGCGTTACGCGGGTCAGCTTGTCGGACGCATAAGTCGACAGTTCAGCCTGATTGTATGCCATGGGCTGTATCTGACACCCTGCCACCAACAAGGCTGCGAAAGTCACCGGCAGAACCTTGGCCAGTGTGCGGGATGTCTGTCTGGCAGGTCGTGAACCGTGCTGGGTGAAGACAGCTGCCATTTCGGAGGTTATATCGTTTCTAGACATGGTAGTTATCTTACCCTTGTTGCAATTATGGGTTGTATTTGAAGACGAGAAAACAGAAGAAGTTGCGTCCGGGTTCATCTCTCTAGACCTTAAACAGTGAGGTGACGTCGGCCCGTTCGGCGTGCGCCAACCGGTCCAAGGATGCGCTCAGTCCAACTTCAACGCTCGCGACGTCTGTGCCAACGGCTCTCGAAGAGGCTTGCGACACTTCCGTGCTTCCCTCACGAACGATCTCTCCAGTGCGCAGATCGACCCGCACGTTGATCGTGACAACCGATCCATCGGCCAGTCGACCCAAGACTTCTAGATGAAGATGATCGACGTCGGCAGGACGGTCGATCAAGATCAGATCTCCCGCAGGCATCGTCACCCAATCCGGCACCGGACGGCCGCTGGAAAGGCCCACACCCCAGTCTTGAACACCATCGCTGCGCAAGTTGCGCAACTCAACAAAGACCTCATCCTGATAGATCAGGCTGCGCACAAGAACACGCCCGTCATAGGCTTCCACCTGACCACCCAGATATGGGTATTCCGGAAAATCGCCGCCGATACCGCTGCCAAAGGTGCTCGATATAGCGTCCTCACGACGTTGCTGTTCGATGGCTTCCGTGACCGGGTGATCGCCATCGAGCGAAATATCATTGCCCAGATCGGCGATACCGTTCACCGCAGCCGTGACAACCAAGTCTTCCGGCAGACCCATATGCGGTCCAAGTGACGAGATACCATCGACGGCATCGGTGACCGTCAAGCCAACGGGATCCCCATCGACATTTTCGGGCTCTCCTCCGGGCGGCGGCAGGATCGGCGGTTGCGGCACCGTCGTGTTCGGGATCGGATCGACTTCAAACTCGAACTCCTGGCTCACCGTGCCACCCTGACCGTCATCGGCCGTCACCGTCACGATGTAGATACCATCACCATTGGGCCCACCGGTCGACGCATCCCCGGCAATGGCGCCGGAAATAATGCCCGTGACAGGATCAATTGTCAGACCCGGAGGCAAACCCTGCGCATCGTAACTGAGAACATCATCGTCGGGATCGTCAAAGAAACCTTTGATGTCCGCCGTAAACGGCGCACCGTCGATACTCTTGCGATCAGGTATGTCCGCAAGGATCACCGGCGGCGGGTTTGTCACGACATAGGTTACGATTGTCGTGAATGTTGCGCCTTGGGGGTCGGTTGCTGTGACCGGGATTGTGTAGGTGCCCGGCGGGTTGGCGGGATCATTGGTTTGCTGGCTCGCATCACTGTCCGGCGTGCCGGA
>JBCDKS010000009.1:0-157782 GCA_038746275.1 Pseudomonadota bacterium
CGCGGATGGACCCGTCCGGAAACACTTTGTTATGCAGCGGGTTTTGCAGCCGGCTTTGCAAAGGGGTTAGCAAAGGGCTTTGCAGAGGCGAGTTTTGCCCGTCTTTCATGTCTCTTCTTTCCTTCCGCAAAATCCAGGCGCAGATAGGGCTGCGCATTTTGTCGGCTTGGCAACACCGCGCCTTGGACGCTAAGAAGCCGCAACACGACAAGCAAGGGTGCCACCATGACTGCCATCGCCAGCAACGCTGATCTGCAAAAACTCGCCAAACGTCGGGTGCCACGGATGTTCTACGATTATGCGGATTCCGGCTCTTACACGGAAGGCACCTACCGCGATAACACCAGCGCTTTCGAAAAATATAAATTGCGCCAGCGCGTTGCCGTCAACATTGATGGCCGTTCGCTCAAAACCAAGATGATCGGACGCGACGTGTCCATGCCCGTGGCACTCGCCCCGGTAGGCATGACTGGCATGCAACATGCAGATGGCGAGATCGCCGCGGCGCGGGCCGCAGAAAGAGCGGGAATTCCTTTCACCCTGTCCACCATGAGCATCTGCTCCATTGAGGAAGTGGCTGCGGCGACATCAGCGCCGTTTTGGTTTCAGCTATACGTCATGCGGGACCGTGGCTTTATTGAAAACCTGATCCAACGGGCGCACACAGCCAATTGCGATGCTTTGGTTCTAACACTTGATTTGCAAATGCTGGCCCAACGCCACAAGGACGTGAAAAACGGCCTTTCCGCCCCGCCAAAACCAACCATCGCCAACATGATCAATTTGGCAACAAAGCCCCGTTGGGTGATGGGCATGTTGGGCACGAAAAATCGCACATTCGGCAACATTGTCGGTCACGCAACAGGCGTTGATAACATGTCCAGCCTTTCGGAGTGGACGCACAAGCAGTTTGATCAGTCGCTGGATTGGTCGTCCATTGACTGGATCAAATCCCGCTGGGACCGCAAGTTGATCCTCAAGGGCATTAACGACGTGGAAGACGCGCGCATCGCCGCCGATATCGGTGCGGATGCAATTATCGTCTCCAATCATGGCGGTCGGCAGTTGGACGGGGCAGCCGCGTCCATCGACATGTTGGCACGGATCGTAGACGCCGTTGGTGACCGCATCGAAGTACATCTGGACAGCGGCATTCGCACCGGCCAAGACGTGTTCAAGGCCATGGCCATGGGCGCGAAGGGCACCTATGTCGGCCGCGCCTATATCTACGGGCTCGGTGCCATGGGCGAAGCCGGTGTTACCAAATCGTTGGAAATCATCGAAAGCGAATTGGATAAAACCATGGGTCTGTGTGGTGAAACCGATATCAACGACGTGGGCCTGCACAACATGCTGGACTTTGACGCGGTAACCAATCGTTAAGGCTTTTCTTAGCCGCTTGAGGGTATGCTCCCTTGCGGTGAGGAATTGATGCTTGTTTTTACGCGTTCGTTACTGTTTGGGCGGGACACTGCCTCAAAGTCCGCGTTAAACGGTGTACCCATGTCCAAAGACACAGCTGAAAAACAGGCCGCACCGGTGGATCGTGCCGCGCTCCGCAGGGGTGATGGATCGGACACGGCTCATACAGATCTGGCCGGCATGGATGTGGTCGCGCTTCACGCCGAGGTGGAGCGGCTAACGGGTGAAGTGTCTGCGCTCAAAGCCTCACAGGCCAAACGGCATTCGCGCCTGCACCGTTTTGACCCCCACACCGGTTTGCCCAGTCGGGGTCAATTGCTGGAACGGGGTTCGGCGGAATTTCGCCGGGCAAAACGCTACCGCCATCATGTCAGCGTGCTCTTGGTGAGGGTACGGGGCTTGGACACCATCGAAGCGCAGCATGGAGAGGAGACTGCGGGCGCAATCTTCGCGGGTGTGGCCCAATTGTGCGAAAGCGTCTCGCGCACCGGTATCGATCTTATCGGCGTCTTCGACCGGCATGTGATTGGCATCGTTCTTCCCGAGACACGGCTTTCCGGCGCACTTGCTTTGGGGGACCGGCTTAAAGAAGTGGCGGCACGGGAACCGTTTCAGGTCAGCGAGCACCAAGTGCGCCCGGCGCTCAATGTGGCTGCCGATGCTGTTTTGCAAGATGATGAGGGTATTCAGGCCTGCCTGACCCGCGCGGTGAACGCAATCAAGGCGTCGAACCAGTAGACAATATTGATAGCGCCTTCGGGGCTAACCGACAACGATGCTCCTGCGCTGACTTTTGTTGGAATGGTACCGCTGGAGGGGTTCGAACCTTCGACCTCTGGTTCCACAAACCAGCGCTCTAACCAACTGAGCTACAGCGGCACACTATCCTGCCGGGCCATAAATGACCTCGACAGCGATTGCCTTAAATCCAAAGCGGCGGGTGGGCAAGCCCATCAATCGAAAATGCGGCACTTTTGATCCGCTGTTTGTGGCCCCAACCATTAACCCTCGTTGACCATAGAGGTTCGCAAATACCATTTGCGTGTGGATTGTATGGAGCAATCCCTGTATTTACCTTTCGTTAAGGAAATCTGCAGGCCCGCCTAGGGACTGGGGGACGACACACCGGACGCATGCAGCCCGATCTCGGTGGCTGTTTTAGCGACCGGCACGGGCGCCGCCGCAACTCTGCAGACTGCAAGGTAAGTGAGTTCGCCATGGCGCAGGCGCAGTATCCCTATCTCGATTTGACGGTGCTGGATGATGTTCGAAACCACATCATCGCACCCAACGCAGCCCTGCTGTTTTCACGCGATCTTTCACGCTTGCTGTGGGCCAATGGCGAGGGCGCATCGCTGATTGGAGCGTCCGCGATCCGTCCGGCCATCGAAGGAGAGTTCACGCTCAACCCCGCTATGGAACGGCAAATTCGCACGGCTGCCGGAAAGCTCGACAAGGACGATAATGCAAGCGCGATCATGCGGGTACGGTCTGGCTTCAAGACCAGACTTGTGGGTTTCAACGTCCGGCTGATTGCTCTTCCTGACGGAGAGAAAGGTGTGTTCCTGCTCACCGAAAATCTGCGGCCCCGAACGCATCGGGAGGCCGACATGGCGAGCATCGCAGTGGAAGGGCTGGACGGTTACAGCCACGCATCCGCGATCATCGGTGCGGATGGCAAGGTTTTGGCCGGTTCGCAACATTTTGATGATTTGGGCGTTCAAGCAAGCGACCTTGTCGCGCTGGTGCAAGAAGTTGCGACGGAAGATGACCGGCTGGTCAAGCGACCCATCGAAACCACTAAGGGCGCAATGCCATCGGGTATCGCGCGGTTGAGCGAGAAACCCGCCAGCCACCTGCTGGTGATCGCCAGCACAAACCCGGCAGACGACACTGTACTGGCTGCGCAGGTCGCTGAAACAATGGATGACCCGGAAGCTGACAGTGTCAGCGATGCAAACGCCTTGGGCGTGGCCGCTTTAGGCGCAGGCGCGCCGCAAAGTGACCCGGACGATACCGACGCTGAAAGCGATGAACCGGATGTCCATGACGACGGGGCGGCGGCAAAACCCGTAGGTGCGTTTTCCAGCAAACGCGGCAAACTGCCCAACGGCGCATTCAGCCGCTGGTACTACAACAATGCCGAGGCGTCGAAGACAGAAAATAGCGCAATTGACGGGACCGATACCGACGGCGGTGTAACGAAAGAACCAGCAGTTGCAGCGGCGGTTGAGGCGAATGTCGAGCACCAGCCGGAGCCAAGCGAGGCACAAACAGCCGACGGCAGCCCGTCCGATGGCGAAGACGGCGTTGATCTTGGGACCGTCACAGCGGGCGTCATTGGCGGTGCTGTTGGCGCGTTGGGCGGCGCAGGCGCCGCCGTCGCGACTGCCCTGACAGGCTCGGAAGAAGACAAGACGGATGACGAAGCCACGACGGCTGCACAGGAACTGGCAACCGCCGGTTCGGCTCTCAAAGACGAAACGGACCAAATTACCCCGGGCCCACCCGCCAGCGGAGACGAAGAGAGCGCCTTGCAAAAGTCCGGTCTGGTTGAAGAAGACTTTTTAGATACTGACACCGGTCAGCCTAACCCGGAGCTTGCAGGCACCGTTCAAAAAGCCTCATCCGGCGCAGCGCCAGGCGGTGATGCGTTTGCATTCTCCGCGTCTGAAAAACCCACACGGTTTGTCTGGGAGATGGACGGTGCCGGTGTTTTCACATCCGTGTCGGACGAGTTGGCGCAGGCCGTCGGACCGGCTTCGGCAGACGTGAGCGGCTTGAGTTGGGCTGAAGCGGCGCAACTACGCGGTTTCAAAAATGGCGATGTCATCACGGCCCTTTTGGAGAAAGGCGACACGTGGTCCGGCAAGACTGTGATGTGGCCGGTTGAGGGAACCGACATGCGCGTGCCGGTCGATCTTGCCGGCCTGCCTTCCTACAACCGGGACCGGCAGTTCAACGGATTTAACGGCTTTGGACTGGTGCGTACCGCAGACGCAGTGGTGGATCCCGACGCGGTCATGCCGGATAACCGCGGCCCATCTGTTGAAGAAGACGGCCCGACGGTTGGCAGCGTTTTGACCCAAGTCGGAGCTGGTGCTGCCGCCTTGGGAACCGGGGCATTGGCAGCGACCGGTTTGAGAAGATCAAACGATGAAGAGCCAAACTCCGGCGTGGAAGACAAGGTTGTCGATTTGCGCAACCGGCTGACGGAACGGGCTGAGAAAAGCGATCCTGCTGGAAAAGCGGGGCGCGACCTGTCGAGCGATGAACGAGAGGCGTTTGACGAGATTGCGGAGAAACTGTCGACAACCGACGCAGCCGACGCAGCCGACCAAGGTGAAACCGAGAAGGGGACCGGCGACACAACCTCAAACGCCGAGATCATTCCTTCCGCCTTTGTTTCTCCTCCTAAAGGCGCTTTGGAGACTGATTCAGATTCCGGCGGCGTAAAAGCAGACGCGTCCGACACTTCCGGCCCGGGTCTTGTTGGCGCCGCTACGGCAGCAGTGGCCGGCATGGGTGCAGCCTCACTTGGCACACTGTCCAGCACTCCATCTCAGGACGATGTCTCTGACCAGCCGAACGAAACTGCAGCCACTGAAACCGCCGGCAAGAGCGACACGATGCGCACGCCCAGCCACGATGTGGACACGTCCATTCTGGCGCGGTTGCCCATCCCCGTGCTGGTCTACCGCAAAGACGAGTTGCTGTTTGGCAATGATGAATTCTTCGATGTGACCGGTTATTCCGATCTGCAATCGCTGGCGAATTCCGGCGGGGTCGAAGCACTGTTTGGCGCATCATCGGCTTTGGAGGAGTCGCAACAGGCGCAGATTTTCCACCGCAGCGGCGACCGCCTGCCCCTTCGCGCCCATATCCAGCGTGTGCCGTGGGACGAAGACAAGGCCATGTTGCTCACCCTTCGGGATGATGACGGGTCTGGCGGGTCTAGCGGGTCTGGCGGGTCTGATGGTTCAGGCGGCCCAGATGGTGCCGACGATGACGGTGGTGATCTAGTTCCCGAAAACGGGTTGGATGAAACCAGTGACAGCGTCTCAACCGACCGCAAGTCCGATGCAGGCGATGCGCCGTCTGGTTCATCGGAGAAAAACCGTCCCCGGCTGAGTCTGGTGGCCACCCACGGTGCAGCAGTTGGCGCCGGTGCCGCAAGCGCGCTGGCCGCAACAGCCCTTTCCGGTTCCGACTTGGCCAAAAACGATGAACAACCGGATCAAGCCTCGCTGGTACCGTTTGCCAATGAAGGGGACGGCGGGGAGCGCAAAGGCAGCGAACAAACGCAAGTCGAGCGCCCCAAAGACACATCAGAAGAACGCCGTTCCAAATACGGCTCCGGGGGTGCCTTTGGCGGGCTCGATGCGGAAGATCTGCGCGGCATCGTGGACACGGCGACGGACGGCGTGGTGATCGTCTCCAATGACGGGCACATCCGCGCCATGAACAGATCTGCGGAAGCTCTGTTTGATTGCGAAGCGGAGCGCGTCAGCGGTCGGTTGATCACCGATCTGTTGGCACCGGAAAGCCACAGATCAGCGATGGATTATCTGTCCGGCATGAACGGTACCGGCGTCGCCAGCCTGCTCAATGATGGTCGCGAAGTGATCGGGCGCACCAGCGGCGGCGGTTTGATACCCCTGTTTATGGCCTTTGGAAAACTGCAAAGCACTGATGCTTGCTGCGCTGTCTTACGCGACATTACCAGCTGGAAAAAAGCCGAAGAGGAATTGCTCAGCGCCAAGGCGCTTGCCGAAAGCGCCAGCACACAGAAGACCGAATTTTTGGCGACCATCAGCCACGAAATCCGCACGCCGCTGAACGCCATTATAGGTTTTTCCGACATGATGGTGGAGGAGCGGTTCGGACGGATCGATAATGACCGCTATCGGGGATATTTGCGCGATATCAGCCGTTCGGGAAACCATGTGCTGGAACTGATCAATGACCTGCTCGATATTTCCAAGATTGAAGCTGGCAAGATGGAGTTGGAATTCGACGCCTGCGACCTGAACACGCTGGTTTCGGAAACCGTTGCGCTGACCCAACCGGAAGCCAACAAAGAACGGGTGATCATCCGCACCAGCCTTTCCGCCGTAGTGCCCAAAGTGGTGGCGGACCAGCGTAGCTTGCGTCAGATCATTTTGAACCTCGTGTCAAACAGCATCAAATTCACCAAGTCCGGCGGACAGGTGATCGTCTCCACCGTTTACGACGAGGCCGGAGAGGTAGTGTTGCGTGTGCGCGATACCGGGATCGGCATGAGCGAATTGGACCTCGCCCGCGCGCTGAAGCCTTTTGAGCAGGTGGGACGGGGCGATAGAACAGGTGCCAATGGAAGCCGCTCAAGGGCAAGCGGTGGCGCTGGCAGCAGCGAAGGCACGGGCCTTGGATTACCCCTCACAAAAGCGATGGTGGAAGCCAACCGGGCAAGCTTTCATATTGAAAGCCAATTGGACGAAGGCACGTTAGTGGAAATCCACTTCCCGTCCCAGCGGGTGTTGGCGGATCGATAAAGGACCCGTTTTCGCGCCCGTTGGCTCTATATCATTTCTATCTTTGATAGAATCGATCCAGTTGTGGCGCTCACGCTGTCGGCCTCAAGATTCCTTCGCTGCCCGAGGGCGGCGCATAAGCGCCGGGTTGCTCTTCGCAACCGAGCGGTTCAATCAAATTGTGAACCGCTCTAAGAACGCGGATGATGCCAAGAGCGCGACAACCCCAAACGCAGGACAAAAAAAAACGCGGACCCGAGGGGCCCGCGCTGGGATCAGTTGGTTAATTGCTGTGACGGTAGGCGGTGGCTCAGGTCTCAAGTCCAGTGGATCTTATGGACGCTTTGGCCGATCGGTGAAGGTCAATGCGTCGTTGGACGCGAATATGACGGCGATCTGTTACCGAAACCTTGCTCAACTGTTTCAAATTGTTGCGAGTTGGCCTTTCCAAAAAGTTCAGTAAATTTTTCAGTATCAGTTTGTTAACCAAGCCTGTTAGCCACTCACCCCTGCAACTGCGGTAAATCCCTAAACAGAGCGAGCGCTTCCGGGTTGGCCAAAGCTTCCGCATTCTTCACTGCGCGCCCGTGTACAATGTCGCGAACCGCCAGTTCCGTGATCTTGCCGGACTTGGTGCGGGGAATGTCCGCCACCGGCACGATAACCGCAGGGACGTGCCTTGGCGACGCGCCGGTGCGGATTTTTGAGCGGATGGCGGCCTCTAGTGCCTCATCCAAAACGACGCCCTCGCCCAAGCGCACGAAAAGCACGATACGCGTGTCGTGCTGCCAGATCTGACCGATGCACAAGGCCTCGGCCACTTCGGGCATTTGTTCAACTTGGTTATAGATTTCAGCCGTTCCGATCCGCACGCCGCCCGGGTTCAGCGTTGCATCGGAGCGCCCGTGGATGATCATACCTCCGGTTGGCGTCCATTCGGCAAAATCGCCGTGGCACCAGACATTTTCAAACCGGGCAAAATAGGCATCGTGATAGCGGCTGCCATCCGGGTCGTTCCAGAAGCCAAGTGGCGTGGACGGGAATGCGTTGGTGCAAACCAGTTCGCCTTTTTCGCCCCGTATGGGTGCGCCTTCATCGTCCCAAACCTGCGTATCCATGGCGAGCGCAGGCCCTTGTATTTCGCCGCTATAGACTGGCTGCCACGGTACCGCACACACAAAACACGCTGCGATATCTGTGCCACCCGAAACGGAGGCCAGATGCACATCGTGCTTGATACCCTCATAGGCGAAGACAAAATTTTCCGGCGACAAAGGCGAGCCGGTGGAGGCAATGGTGTGTACCGAGGAGAGATCATGACTGTCCGCCGGGCGATGGCCGCCGATGCGCACGGCGTCGATGAACTTTGCCGACGTGCCAAAGAAAGTGAATTTCTCCTGCTCCGCGTAGTCAAAGATGACATTGGCATCGGGGTGGAACGGCGACCCGTCATAGAGCATCACCGTGGCTTTGGCTGTCAGTGCGGAGACCAGCCAGTTCCACATCATCCACCCGCAGGTGGTGAAATAGAACACGCGGTCGCCCTCATTGGCTCCGCAATGCAACACATGTTCCTTGAGGTGTTGCAGCAACATGCCCCCCTGCCGGTGGACGATGCATTTGGGCACGCCCGTGGTGCCGGATGAATATAAAATATAGAGCGGATGATCGAAGGGCAGACGTTCAAACTGAACCGGGAGGGCGTCAAACGGCGCAATGAAATCGGTAAGGGCCGTACCGACTTCGGCTTCCGGCTGGATGCCCGCCTTGCTCAGATACGGCAAACGCAAAACGGCTTTGGGCGCGAGACTCTGCGCTATCGCTGTGGACTTGGCGGACACATCAATGGTTTTGCCCGCGTAGAAGTATCCGTCCACCGTCACGAAAAGCGTGGGCTTGATCTGCCCGAAACGGTCCAAAACCCCCTGCTCGCCAAAATCGGGAGAACATGAAGACCAGACCGCACCGATGGAATTGGCAGCCAACATGCAGGCCACGGTTTCGGGACCGTTGGGCACCATGGCCGCAACACGGTCGCCCTTGCCGACGCCGGCAGAGACAAACGCCTGCTGCAAACGGGAGACCAAAGCGTGGAGATCGTCCCATGACAACCGGTCGGTGACCTTGTCTTCTCCCCGAAACACCAAAGCGTCGCCCGGCCCGGCCTTTGCAAGCATGTTTTCTGCAAAACTGATGGACGCGTCGGGGAAGAACCGGGCCGACTTCAAATCATCCCCGCCTTCAAGAACACGATCACCCTTGTCTCCCACAACGGCGCAATGGTCCCATAGGACCGACCAGAAGTCTTCGGACTTCTCAACACTCCAAGTGTGCAAATCGGCGTAGCTGGCGAAAGGACCGTGACCAAGCGTTTCACAGAGGCGGGCAAACCGCGTGAGATTGCTATTTTGAATGCGATCTTCGGATGGGGTCCAGAGAGGTGCGGCGGCCATGGGACACTGCTCAATTGCGAATTTATAACCGGCTCTTTTTTCGACAAAGAAGGCTGCAAGACAAGCCCGTCCTTGCCATTCGCCGCATAGAACTGACAGCGGCGGGCAAAATACTCATCGTCTTTGCGTGTTCGGTTTCTCACCAAACGATGGCAAAGAGCCCGCTTGACGCAACGGAAGCAAAATGAATTGGGCCGAACAGCGGGGGACAATGGCGCTTGGCATGCCACTTTAGGCGTTATTTCGGATTGTTAACGTTTCAAAGGCTGCACCATCGCTCTACACTCGATAGCGTGGATTTTGGGTTCATCCGATGCCACTGGGGAGCAGATGTCGTGCCCGTATGGTCCGCGACATCGAACAGCTTTACCCTTGGTGTGAAATGGTTGCGCACTGCATTTGAACTGGGGTTGGGAAAAGGGGGCTTGGTTTGATCAAAAAAGCAGTCTCCATCCTTGCGGTTGTTTTAGGCCTCGGCGCGGTCTCTTTCATTGCGGCCCCCCTTGTGATGTCGTCAGACCGCGTGAAAACCCGCATTGAAGCGCAGCTGTCCGACGTCACGGGGCGGCCTGTGCGGCTGTCCGGCGATTCCTCATTGTCGCTGTTTCCTTATCTGGGTGTCACCTATTCCAATGTTTCCATCGGTGGTGCGCCCGGCACGGACGATGCCTTGGTTCAGATTGATGAAATGCGTGCTCAACTGGGTGTGTTTTCTGTGCTGTGGGGCGATGCCCGGTTAAGCAAGGTCACCCTGGTGCGCCCTCGCCTTTCGCTTTCGCGCAATGCTTCCGGTCAGCCCAATTGGTTGCCGGTGAGCGGACGTTTGCAAGCGCTGCTCGACAAAAACACACTTGAAGACGCCGAACCGTTTCCCATCGGACGGCTGACTGTCACCGATGGCATTATCACGTTCACGAACCAACAAACCCAAGACAATGGGGGAGCCGTCTCCGAGCTGACCTCCGTGAACGGCACAATGATTTGGCCTGAATTGGCAACCAGTCTCGACGTGACGTTTAGCGGTGTTTGGCGCGGCGAGGTCGTTAAGGTCACCGCAGAGGCAGACACGCCATTTAACTTGCTGACAGGCCAGAAGTCTGACGTGACAGTCGCCATCGATTCAAACCCCATGACACTGACCTATGCGGGGACAGCAGACGGGGAACAAATCTCGATCCTGCAAGGCGCATTGTCCGTCCAAACCCCGTCTCTGCGCCGGTTGGCCAGCTGGTTGAACCGGACTGAAGACATTGCAGAAAAACTCGGGCAGCTTTCTTTGTCCGGGGAATTGTTGAAACAGGCCGACAGCGTGGAACTGACGGATGCCACCGTTCTGATTGATGGCGATACGGGGACAGGGCGGTTGCAACTGGTGGACCAGCCTGACCGGAACTTAGAAATAAGCGGAACGCTTGCTTTCGATTCTTTGACATTGCCCGCTTGGAGCGCGTTCTTTCGCTCCAACAACGACCCGGCAGATGCGGGGACCATCCGCCAATTGGATTTTGGGTTTCTCAACACGATCGACCTCGATCTTCGTCTGTCAGCGCAAAACGCGTCCAGCAATGGCCTATCGATCCAGAACCTGGCGGCGACGGTGTTGGTGCGCGATGGCAACGCGAGCATGGATATTGGCTCTGCCGATGCGTTGGAAGGGGTGTTTTCCGGCGTGTTTGGCGTCGTGCCGGGCACGCCCAATCAATTTACGTTAGAGGCGAATTTTCAACAGGTGAATCTGCCAGCACTCACGGCTTTGGTGGGCGAAAACGCTGTTGCCTTGCGCGGCGTAGGGAATGCCCGCCTTCGGTTTAAGTCGGAAGCGAGTGCGTCGGGCGACTTTTTGAAAAAATTGCGGGGCGAAGGGACGCTCACCGCTGCCAGCGGCATGTTGGAGGGTGTGGATTTGACCCGTGCCATCGGTGAGGAAGCCTCCCCACAAACCAGTATTTTTGCGGGCAACACCCCGTATGACGCGCTACAAATCGGCTTTTTAGTGTCCGATGGTATCGTCTATCTGCGCGACACCAACCTCGAAAACTCAAGTTTTACCGCAACTCTCAACGGCAAAGCTGATCTGGTGCGCCGCAGCATTGCGCTGCGGGGGACCGTGAATGAGAGCGCTGTATCGGAAACGGATGGACCAGCAAAAGGTGCCCATCCCTTCTTTGTAGGCGGGGTTACGGACGCGCCGCTCTACGCACCGCTTCCCAAACGCGTTGTGGCCAAACCTGACGTGCCGAACACGAAGGAAGAAACTGCACCCAGCCAATAGATCATTTCTATCTTTGATAGAATCGATCCAGTTGTGGCGCTCACACTGTCGGCCTCAAGAGGCCTTCGCGACCCTAGGTGGAGGGAGGGGCGGCGCATAAGCGCCGGGTTGCTCTTCGCAACCGAGCGGTTCAATCAAATTGTGAACCGCTCCAGAGCTGTTTCAAAACACCAAAAACGATGCCGGTGCCCTCGCGTTGTTCCGTCAGCTCGCGGCGATCTTCAAATCGGACGGATCTTTTATGGGGATGACGCCGCCATCAGCGGCGGTGCGCAAGGCAAACAATTCCACCTTCTGGGCGACACCGCTGAGCGCATGACAACCGATAGACGTCCATTGATCCGGGGAGGCCTGTGCGATTTCTCCGGTAACCAAAGCTTGGGCATCGATGGTTTTTGTCAATGTCTCGATGCGTTCAGCCTCGTTGACCGTTGGGCCAATCACCGAAAAAGACAGGCGTGAGGCCACGCCGATATTGCCAAACATCAAGCGGCCTATGTTCAGCCCAATACCGAAATCGAACGGTGGTTTGCCTTCGCTTACCCGCTTGGCGTTTGATGTTTTGGCCAGATCAATACTGTCTTGCATGGCCAAAGTGGCACAGCGGATAGCCTGTGCTTTGCCCGCCTCGTCGTCAAACGGGAAAATCGCCAAGACAGCATCACCGATGAAATCGAGCACCTCCCCGCCGTGATGAATCGCCGGACCAGCGCTGCAGGCAAAGTAATCATTCAAAAGGACCAAAAAGTCTTCCGACGGCATCGTGTCCGCCAAGGCGGTGGACCGGCGCATGTCCGCATAAAATACCACAGCCTCGGTCTCGCGTCCGTCCCCCAGTTTGATTGCGCCGTCCAACACTTTGGAGCCGGCTTGCAGGCCCAGATATGTCTCTGTGATGTTGCGGGCGATGCGTTGTTGCACCACGTTTTTGCAAGCGGCTGCAAACCGGCGCTGGATCTTTTTCAGCGCCATCAAATCATCGTCCGAAAATCCGCCCTCGCGGTTGCTCGACCAGGCGACAAGAATGCCGCCCTGCATCCGCGTGTTGCGCACCCGGGTGCCGCCAAACCCTGTGGCAATCAACAGATAATCCGTATGACCCTGTTCCGCCAAATCGGTGAGGATTGGAAAGTCAAACTGGGCGTTTTCTCCGTCCAGATTGCGGCGAAGCGTGTCCAGTCCGTTCTCCAAAATAAAGTGCAGTGGGCTAGAGAGCCATGAAGCCGACACTTCGTCCTGATGCTTGAATTGTTCGAACTCAACAACACCGCCCTCTTCCCATAGAATCGTTTCAGCCTGAAACAGGGGATGAAGCGTTGGCCAGGTCAACCGCGCACGGCTTAGCGGCACACCGACACCTTTGAGGCGCACACACAACTGTTCGAACAGTTCAACAATTTCAGGCTGGCCTAGAGCCTGATCGATCAACCATTCTCCAATTTCGTTGACTAGCGTTGTGCGGCTCATACTTTTCTCCATACGCAGTCGTTGCATGTCGCTACAGCAAGGGTTGTTTTCAACCCATGGGTGATCACGTTTTCAAGTCGACTGGCATGAAATAATCACGCCCTGCTACCGTCGGGCCAGAGCAGCATTTCGCTGACGCTGCAAGTCCGTGAACTTGGTCACCAGTGATGCGATGATCACACCGCTGGCCACCAGAGCCACGAGCAAAGTGCAGATGGCATTGATTTCGGGCGTCACACCCAGACGCACTTGCGAAAAGATCTTCATCGGCAGTGTGGTCGCGCCGGGGCCGGAGTTAAACTGGGCAATCACCAGATCATCCAGCGATAGAGTGAAGGCCAACATCCACCCCGCAATGATGGCCGGAGCGATGATGGGAAGCGTCACCGAAAAGAACGCTTGAGCCGGATTGGCTCCCAAGTCTTGGGCGGCTTCCTCGAGCGACGGATCAAGTGCGTATAAGCGGGACTGGACGACGACAGCCACGAAACACATGGAAAAAGTTATGTGGGCTAGGATGATCGTGGTCTGCCCACGGTCCATGCCCAGTGACACGAAAAGAAGCAAAAGAGAAAGACCTGTGATGACCTCCGGCATGACCAAGGGCGCGTAGACCATGCCCGAAAACAAAAACCGGCCACGGAAACGGTTGAACCGAACCAGCGCCAATGCGGCCATCGTGCCCAACACCGTGGCCAGTGATGCGGACACAAAGGCTACTTTGGCGGTCACCCACGCAGCATCCATCAAGCCTTGATTGGAAAAAGCCTCCGCATACCATTTGGTGGAAAAACCGGCCCAAACGGTTACAAGGCGCGACCCGTTGAACGAGAAAATGATCAACAACAGGATCGGGATGTAGAGGAAGGCAAACCCAACCACCACCGAGACGATATTGAAGGACGACCAGGTCTTGTTCATCGCGCGTTCCCGATCATCGGGCGTTCTCCCGGGCAAGTGCTTGGGATCGCTGGAACAGCATGATCGGGATGATCAACACCAACAGCAACAGGATTGCGACCGTGCTGGAAACCGGCCAATCACGGTTTTTGAAAAACTCATCATAAAGCGTCTGGCCGATCATCAGCGTCTCAGACCCGCCCAGCAAAGCGGGGATCACGAATTCACCCACGGTGGGAATGAAAACCAGAAAACAACCGGCAATCACTCCGGGGCGCGCGAGGGGCCAAGTGACCTGCCAAAACGCGCCGAGCCGCGTGCTGCCCAAATCCTGAGCGGCTTCCAAAAGGCTGGCGTCTTGCCGTTCCAAGTTCGCGTAAAGCGGCAGAATCATAAAGGGTAAGTAGGAATAGACGATGCCGATATAGACCGCCCAATTGGTGTTGAGGATCGTCAGCGGATCGCTGATCACACCCAACCACAGCAAGAACTGGTTGAGCAGGCCCTCCTTTTTCAAAATTCCGATCCAAGCGTAGACGCGGATCAGAAATGAAGTCCAAAACGGCAAAATGACCAACATGACCAAAACGGGGCGTAAGCCGGACGGTGCGCGGGCCATGCCGTAGGCCATGGGAAAGCCGATCAGGAGCGTGAAAAATGTGGAGACCGCCGCTATTTGCAAACTTGAGAGATACGATTTCCAGTAGAGGTTCTCTTCTGTGATGAAGACGTAATTTTCAAACGACAGAAGTTTGATATCCCGCCACCATCCAGCCAATCCGTCGGCCCATTCAAAAGCTGGGATGTAGGGCGGCTGGGCAATGGCGTATTGTGACAGGGAAAGCTTCGCCACCAGAAAAAACGGGGCGAGAAAGAAAATGAGAAGCCAAAGGTATGGCAGCCAGATCGTCACTTTGGAGAGCGATTTGGTGACCATGCCCCGCATTGCCCTCAAGCCTCCAAAAGCCGGGCGGATTCGGGGTCGCAGGTGAGATACACCCGTTCCTCCCAAGTCATGGGCAGCGCGGCTTCGTTATCTGTGTTGAGTGCATGATTGAGCACCGAGACCTTGGCAAACCCGCCCATATCCAACTTCACTTTGTAAATCGTCAGGTCGCCCAAATACGCAATATCCCAGATTTCACCGGCCAAACAGTTTTGGGCACCTTTGGGATTTTTGCGGGCTATGGAAAATTTTTCCGGACGGGCGGCGAACCAAACCGTTGACCCCACCGGAGCAGCACTGTCGCTTTCCACCGTCAACGCTATCGCCTTGCCCTGTGTTTCGCCGTCCTCCTGCGGGATAACATCAAGCCGGATCGCACCGCTCTTGCGGCTGGCCACCCGTCCCTCAATCAAATTGATATTGCCCAAAAAGTCCGCCACGTAGCGGCTGTTGGGCAGTTCATACATTTCCACGGGCGGCGCAACTTGCATGATGTTGCCCTTTTCCATCACCGCCACACGGTCAGCGACCGTCATTGCTTCCTCCTGGTCGTGGGTGACGATCATAAATGTGATGCCAAGCTTTTCCTGGAGGTCCACCAATTCAAACTGTGTCTCTTCGCGCAGTTTGCGGTCCAACGCCCCCAGCGGCTCATCCAGCAAGAGGAGTTTTGGTTGTTTGGCCAACGAACGGGCCAGCGCCACCCTTTGGCGTTGCCCACCGGAAAGTTGGTCCGGGCGGCGTTTGGCAAAATCCTGCATTTTGACCAGCGCAAGCATATGCGCCACGCGGTCATCAATTTCGCCTTTAGGCATGCCCTCTTGCTTGAGGCCAAACGCGATGTTTTTGGACACACTCATGTGCGGGAACAGCGCATAGGACTGAAACATCATGTTCACGGGCCGCTTATGGGGCGGCACTCCGTCGAGGTTCTGACCGGCCAGCCAGACCGAGCCTTCTGTGACCTCTTCAAATCCGGCCAGCATGCGCATGAGCGTGGTCTTGCCGCAGCCGGATGGGCCAAGCAGGGCAAAGAACTCCCGCTCGTATATGTTCAGCGAAAGATCATCGACAGCGGTGAACGCGCCATAGCGTTTCGTGACCCCACGAAACTCGATGAAAGGGGTCGCCACAGCATCGTTCCAAGGCTGGAAAGAACGGCGAAAAGAGGCCGCCTGTTGCGCGGCCTGCTTATCAGTTTTATTGACGGTCTGGTTCAAAACCGAAGGCCGATGCCGAGGGCCAACGAAGCCTTACTGCCCGGTTTTTACCTTGGTCCAAGCGCGTGTCACGGTGCGGGTTGTACGGGCATCGTAGGGCTTGAAGGTGTACAGTTTGACCAGCGTTTCAGCCGGTGGATAGATCGCTGGATCCTCCAGAACCTCTTTTTCAAGCAGGTCCTGCGACGTCTTGTTGCCGTTGGCGTAGTAGACATAGTTGGACGCCTTGGCGATGACTTCCGGCTTCATGATGTAGTTCAAAAACTCATGAGCCTCGGCCACGTTTTTGGCGTCCGCCGGGATGGCCATTTGGTCAAACCACATGCCAGCGCCTTCTGCCGGAATGGAGTAACCAACTTCAACGCCCGCTTTGGCTTCCGAAGCACGGTCACGGGCTTGGAACACGTCACCGGACCAGCCC
Source organism: Pseudomonadota bacterium (assembly GCA_038746275.1). Taxonomy (GTDB): domain Bacteria; phylum Pseudomonadota; class Alphaproteobacteria; order Rhizobiales; family Rhizobiaceae; genus Pseudahrensia. Next base: position 16,615 of record JBCDKS010000009.1, read on the forward strand.
ACAGCCAGACAAATATCACCATTGGCCAGCGCATTGATGTATTCGGATGAATTGAATTTCTGCACATAAGGGCGGATCTTCTCGAGCGCGGCGGCGGCGGCTTCGATGTCGGCTTTCTCAGTGCTGTTGGGGTCCTTGCCCAGATAGTTCAGCGCGGCGGGAATAAGTTCGGTGGGCGCGTCCAGCATGTGAACACCGCAATCCTGGAACTTCGCCAATTTTTCGGGGTCGAACACCACGTCCCACGACGTGATTGCGCCACCAATGCGCTCTTGCGCTGCCTTGGTGTTGTAGCCGATGCCGGTGGTGCCCCACATATAGTTGATGGAGTATTCCGCGCCCGGGTCGTAGGCCTCGGTGCGCTCCAAAACCACGTCCCACATATTGCTCATGTTGGGCAGTTTGGACTTGTCCAGCTTTTGGAAAACCCCGGCCTGAATTTGGCGGATGATGAACGATGCCGACGGCACCACAACATCGTAACCGCTGCCGCCCGCCAACAGTTTGGTTTCCAAAATCTCGTTTGAATCGAACACATCGTAGACCACTTTTATGCCGGTCTCGGCCTCGAATTCTTTGATAATCGCTTCGTCAATATAATCGGACCAGTTGTAGACGTTGACAGTGCGCTGCTGCGCGTGGGCCGCGGTAAGTGCTACGGCAAATGCGGTTGCGGAAAGCGCAAAGGCGCGGGCAAATTTTTGAGTGGTCGAGACCATGTTTTGGGTGTCCTGTAACCGTTGACCGAAACTGCGCGGACTTGGGAGGCCGCACAAAGATTGATAAAGTGTACGAAGTGCCAAGGCGAATGCAAGTGGGATTTACCGGCGCTTGCGCGGGGGGCTGCTCAAAGATAGGTGCTCATTTCAAACTGCGAAATGTCCTGTTCAAACCGGGCCGCTTCCGCCCGTTTGATTGCCGTCAAAATCGCCACCATTTCCTCGCCCAAGGCGCGGGCCGCAAATCCACTTCCGGCCAACGCATCGCAAGCCGATGCCATGCGCTCCGGCAGGCTTTCACCCCGGTTGGGCGTTGCGGGGTCATAAGCATTGCCGACCAACGGTGGTGGCGGTTCGATGCCCGCATCCAATCCTTCGTCAATGCCAGCCAAAATTGCAGCGAGCACCAGATACGGGTTGGCGTCCGCACCGGCGACGCGGTGTTCCACCCGTCTGGCCTCGGGCGGGGCGGCAGGCAGACGCAGGGCCACGGAACGGTTGTTCTCCCCCCAATTGGTGCGGGTGGGGGCGTAGGAGCCCTCTGCCATACGCCGAAATCCATTGCGGGTGTTGATGAACACCAACGTCATCTCGCGCATTGTGGCCAGCAGACCGGCGGTGGCGTGGCGCAGACGCTGTTCGCCGGATGTCGGATCGGCGAATATGTTTTCGCCATCCCCGTTAAGCAGGCTGGCGTGGACGTGCATACCGTTGCCCGGTTGATCGATGAACGGCTTGGCCATGAAAGTCGCCCGCAAACCGTGGGCGCGGGCGGCTTCTATGACAATGCGCTTGAGCAAAATCACGTCATCGGCCGCCTGCAACGGGTCGTTACGGTGGAGCAGGTTGACCTCGTATTGGTTTGGTCCTGCTTCCTTCACCATCGTGTCCACCGGCAGATCGGCCCACTGCGCCGCCTTGCGGATCATCTCAAACACCGGAGCATGTTCGGCCAAGGGTTCGAGACCATACATGTATTGGGCGTCGCTGGTGACATGGCTCGTGTCCAAAGCCAGACGGGGTTCCCGCGTCTCTTCGGCCAAAAGGTGAAATTCCAGTTCAAACGCACAAACCGGATGCCTGTCTTTTGCCGCCAGTTTTTGAACCTGCGCGGCAAGCACGGTGCGGGCGCAGCCGCCGAACGGTTTCCGGTCCGGCGTGAGCGTGTGCAGCAGCACCATGGCCGTTTCGGCATCGGCCGCCACAGCGGCGTTATTGGGCCATGGCACGGGTGTGAGAGTTGCGGACGCAGCGATGTTGAACCCGTCCAGATCTCCGCTTTCGATGTGCAGCCCGGTTTGCGCAACTTCATTGCCCCACACGTCGAGACCGTGCAGCGAGAGCGGGAAATTGACACCGCTGCCGAAGGCTTTTTCCAAAGTGGAGACCGGAGCCCACTTGCCCCGCGCGAGCCCACCGGGGTCCGTCAGCAAAAGTTCCACCGTTTTCAGCTTCGGATGGCTCGCCTGAAAGGATTTAGTATCCAAGATCTTCAAAACCCCTGCACGTATGGACGTGTTTGGCCGCCCTTAAACGCTATTTGCATCGCTTGGCGCTAGTCCAGAGTTCGAGGTTAGGACAGGGACTTGTAGATATGAAAAAGATCGTCGCCGCCAAACTGCATGGAATTCATGTAACGGAAGCCAATTTGAACTATCATGGCTCAATCACGCTGGACCCCGAACAGTGCAAAATAGCCGGGATCGTGCCGATGGAATTCGTGGACATCTGGAACAAAAACTCCGGTGCGCGGATTTCCACCTATGTGATTTTTGGCGAACCGGGCAGCAAGGCTTGTGTGCTCAACGGAGCCGCTGCCCGCACCTGCCAGACGGGCGATCAGGTCATTATCTGCTCCAATGATTACGTGAGTGAGAGTGAACTGACGACGCTGGAACCAAAGGTTTTGACGTTCGATGCGGACAATACCATCACCGAAGTGCTAACTTATTCTGTCTCCGGCACACGAAAAGACGGATACGATTTCGCCATCACCGGCGGAGATGGCCGCAGACTGAACGTGCCTGTGCACGAAGACAGTGTGGGCCAAGCCGCGACGACCATGCCGAACGTTGACGATCTGACCGACCCCATCGATGAGGACGTTGACGCTCTGCGCTCTGTTTGAGCGACGTGACCTATTTCTATTGAGGTCGTCAGGCTGCCGCTCAGTTGAGGCTCGCTGGAGTGGCCTCAATCGGATTGCCAGGAAAAATGTGATACAGCCTAAATGGTGAGTGCCCCGGCGGATTGGATTTGCTACGGCTATTGTCGACACAAATCACTTGAAGACTGCGGCCAAGGCGATTTCGCCTGCAAACGTCCGCTCAGTAAGGGCGGCCAGCGCTGACATGCTTGATCTCGATCTCCAACCCGATCTCCAGACGCCGCACGTGAGTGCGCACGTTTCAGCTTCAAAGTCTGGCGCGACACCCGCATCCGAAACAGACAAGGCGGACGCGAGGGACTGGGTGAAAATCCTTTCGCAATACCGCGAACCGGACACAGCCCGCAGCGCTTTTGAACTGGCCATCACCGTAGGTCCCTTCATCGCATTATGGGCCATCGCTTGGTGGTCACTGGGTGTCAGCTACTGGCTCACTCTTGCGGTTTCCATCGTAAATGCCGGTTTCTTGTTGAGGCTGTTCACTATCCAGCACGATTGCGGGCATGGGGCGTTTTTCAAAAACCGGACCTTTGGCGATTGGGTTGGCAGAGTGATCGGGGTGCTGACCATTACGCCCTATGATGTGTGGCGGCGCACACATGCGATCCACCACGGATCGTCCGGCAATCTGGCGCGGCGGGGCATTGGTGATGTGCATACGCTGACGGTGGAAGAGTATGAGTCACGCTCCGCGCTCAGTCGCCTGCTTTACCGGCTGTATCGCAACCCCATCGTCCTGTTCGGCCTTGGGCCGGGCTATCTGTTTTTTGTGGAATACCGTCTGCCGTTGGGACTGACCAAAATTGCTAAATACTGGTTCAGCGCGATGGCGACCAATGCCGCTATTTTGGGTGCGCTTACCGTGATTTTCTTCACCGGCGGGTTGATGCCAATCTTGCTGATTTTTCTGCCATCAACCTTCCTGGCAGCCATGGCGGGGGTATGGTTGTTTTACGTGCAGCATCAGTTTGAGACGACCCATTGGGCGCAAGAAGAAGAGTGGCAATTGCACGAGGCCGCGCTCAAGGGCAGCTCTCACTACGTGCTCCCCTCCCCGCTGCAATGGGTGACGGCCAATATTGGCATCCACCATGTGCATCATCTCTACAGCCGCATTCCATTCTACCGGTTGCCCGAGGTGCTGCGGGATCATTGCGAATTGGCTGACAACAACCGCATGAACATCCGCGAAAGCCTTGCCAGCGCAGGGCTTCACTTATGGGACGAAAAGACGAAGCAGCTCATGTCATTTTCTCAACTGCGCGCCCGCAGCGCCTAAGACTGCACGAGCCGCAACTGCCGGGATCGGGCGCTGAAGCCCGACCCATTCGCCTAGAGCCAGTCACCGCTTCTTTGAAGCGCTATTTGCCTCTAGATCATTTCTATCTTTGATAGAATCGATCCAGTTGTGGCGCTCGCGCTTTCGGCCTCAAGAGGCCTTCGCGACCCTAGGTGGGAGGAGGGGCGGCGCCACAGCGCCGGGTTGCACGTGGCAACCGAGCGGTACAATCAAATTGTGAACCGCTTTAGCTTATTGTTTTAACGCGGTTCCTTTTGCTCAAACGGTTCCGTTTGAACGGGAACAGCTCAGAGCGAAGACGCGAATTTTGCGATGGCTTTTTGATAGACCGTTGCCGCGTTCCACTCATTGAGCACTCTGAAATTGTGCGTCCCTTCGCCATAGGGTTCACCAGCGCGCCAGCCATGGGCTTTGAGGTAATTGGCCGTAGACGCCATCACGTCTGATATTGAGGCCACCAAATCCCGGCGCCCGTCACCGTTATAGTCGACACCAAACTTGACGTAATTTTTGGCCATGAACTGGGTTTGGCCAATCTCGCCATGGCGGGCACCCTTCATTTGGGATCGCGGCATCCAGCCATTGTCGATGATTTGCAGCGCCGCTAGCAGGTTGGGGCGGAAAAAGTCTGTACGGCGGCAATCATGGGTCAACGTAGCCAGCGATGTGACGATGTCGTATTTGCCGGAATAATAGCCAAACGCCGTTTCCATGCCCCAGATCGTGACCAACACTTCTTTTGGGACACCGTATTTGCGTTCAACCCGTGCCAGCAGTTTGGCATGTTTCTTCATCTGTTTGCGCGCAGGGCGGGCAAGACCGGTGGTGCGCAATTTGTAGAAGGCGTCAAAGCCTTTCCGGAAACTTTTGCGTTGCGCGCGGTCAAACTTGATGACTGACTTGGAGTAATAAGTGTCACCCAAGGCTGCAAGACCGCGCTTTCCCACGCCCTGTGAGCGGGCATATTGGGCAAACTCTTTTTTGAACGTGGCAAATCCTGCAGCCGAATCGCTGCATTTTGCATAGGCGACCCCGACCGCAGCCGGTGCGATCACGCTAGCCGCGATCACGGCGGTGGCGACGGCACTTAGGAATGTATGTTTCAGCGTCATGGTAATCCCTCGTTCAATTTGCGTGGCATTTAATATCTGGCATTTTGGGGCAAACAGCCGGTGAGCCGCCCAAACAGCGCAAGCTGGACACCACGTTTGCCGATGGCCACGGCACAATTATGTCAACCTTTGGCGCAACCGGAGTGCCATTTGTTTTAGCAATTCACCGTTCACAGTGCGTTAACCGCGTTGTGGTGCCCGACACGGTTTGCCGCCTAACCCAGGCCGAATGTTCCAAAACCCTCGCTCGCATCATCCAGACCCACAGGTTGGGTCAACGGCGGTGCCCTGCGGGCAACACAGTCTTCCCGTTCGCACAGACGACAGGCCGGACCGATGGCGATGGGGGGTGCAATCAAGGGATCGGGCAAAATGCGGGCGTGAACCAAGGTTCGGGCCACCACGTCATCTTTTTCAAAGACGATGGGCCCACGCCTCTTGTCCACCGTTTCCATTGCCCCGCCAGCGTTGGTGGTTTGAACCGCCGATGAAGCTTCCAAGAGGGCTTGCGCGTGTTTGTCTTCCAGTCCCAGCAGCACCCCGGTGCGGCGCGGACGTTCGCCGGCGCCGGTGTCCGGTCCTGCGGCCGTACCCGCCAGCGTAAGAAAAACGTCACCCGATGTGTTGACCACCCGTTCTGCAATAATTTCGCCAGGGCGCGAAAAAGCGGCGTGAACCGCGAGTTTTGGGCAGTCGCCGCCAAACAACGCTCTGGGGAACCCTTTGGCGCCAATACGGCGCAGCACCGTGCCCCGTTGATCGATCTCCAGCGCAAAGAAGGGCAGACCCGCCCGTCGCCCATCGCTGCGGTCTTGCAGGGAGACCAGCCGCTGCGCAACTTGCCACAGCCCCATTTCAAACCGCGTGGCCAGCACAGACGGATCAAAACCCACCCGCTCGCAAATGCGCAAGAAACGGCCATAGGGCATCAGCACCGCAAGCGCTGCGTAACGGGTGAACTCCGCCGTTGCCAGACGCCGGGCCTCGTTGTCCTTCAGGCCCAATAGTTCCACTTCTTCCGTGACGGCCTCACTCTCCTGCAGGCGAATAAGTTCACGAACCAGCAACTCCGCCCGTTCCGGCCGGGGCAAGCGCTCCGAAATGAAAAGCCGTTTGGAATGACGGTCGTAGCGACGGCGCAGGTTGGGCATGGTTTCGACCGGCAAAACCTGCACGGCAATGCCGTGCTCGGCACGCAGCCGATAGTAAAGCGATGCCATGCGCGGACCGTCCTCACCCAGCGTCGCCAGCACCCGCTCAGCGGCACGCTCCAAACCGGCAAAGCACCAAGGGCGATCTTCAAACAACCCGCGCACCTGATCGGCAGGCATGGGCTGGCCGATGCTCGAAGCCAACCCGCCCGCATCGCCCAGTTGGCTGACACCGAGATGACCACCTTGACCCACCAAAGCCATCAAATCGGACAGGCGTTGCTGCTGTTCGCGGTAGGCCCGGTGGAGTTTCACCATGGCCTGGGCCGCGTTGGGGGCACTGTCGGCCAGTTCCAGCAATTCGGTGTTGCCCGGCAATTCGCTCGCTAAGAGCGGGTCAGAAAACACCTCGCGCAAGGCTGCGATGGCCGAACCGGATTCGGCCGGCTGCAATTGTTCCGGGTCCACCTGAAACCGCGCCACCATTTTCAGCACCAGTTGGGCCGTCAAAGGGCGTTGATTGCGTTCGATCAGATTCAAATAGCTGGGCGAAATCTCCAGCACTTCCGCCATGGCGGTTTGTGTCAAACTGAGGCCGTTGCGAATCCGGCGTACGCGTGGCCCGGCAAAAATCTTGGCTTCGGCCATGAGTGGTCACCCTTTTACAACTTTCGGATCAATTAAGGTCCAAATTTATGACATTTGTGACAATTTGACAAATCGAAAGAGTCAAAGGACGTACAAAACCACTCGAAATGATGCGTTGTCCGCCATTTTTGCAGTTCATATCGCAGGATTGACGGTATGAAACACTTACGCCAACCCGGGAAGATGGTTTTCGGACTAACATCATCCATCGGGCAAGATCATTAACAGATTTTACAACGTGTTGTTGGTTGGTCGTTCCGGAGTAAGCTAAACCGGAGTTCAGATGTCGGGGAATGGTCCCCGGTCACAGAACACAAAACTGCCGGCGTCAAATGTCGGGAACACAAATAAAGGAGACTGCCATGACGGAGAGCGTCACACCCATCAAAAAAGCCAAGCAGCGCGCCGCCGCCCTTTCTGACGAGCGTCCGTCGGCCGTATCCAACGATCAGGAGATGGCGATCCGCCAGCTGGCCAACGATCTGCACCGCCTCAACCACGCTGTCATGAAGGCCGTGGACGCTGGAGTGAGCGTCGAGCTGGTGCGCTCCGCCCGTCACCACGGCGGCGAAGGCAACTGGGGCGACCTGATGGTCCCCGTCATCGTCAAGGGCTGATCGGCAACCCATAGCGCGGGCCGGGAAACGGCTTCGCACTTGGAATCAACAATCGGCTGCATGGTGCAGCCGGTTGTGCATAAGGCCCCGGACCGGGGCCAAACAACAAGGGAAGAGACCATGAGCTACACCCAGGAAACCCAGACGGCTGCCCGTCTGATCGAAACAAACGGACCAAGCTGGGGTGGCATCAGCGCGGAATCCGTAGCCCGTATGCGCCTTCAGAACCGGTTTCAGACCGGTCTGGACATAGCAAAATATACAGCCGGTATCATGCGCCGCGACATGGCGGCTTATGACGCCGATCCCAACCAGTACACCCAGTCATTGGGTTGCTGGCACGGCTTTATCGGCCAGCAGAAGATGATCTCCATCAAGAAGCATTTTGAATCGACCGACCGCCGATATCTATACCTGTCCGGTTGGATGGTTGCTGCGCTGCGCTCCGAATTTGGGCCTCTGCCGGACCAGTCGATGCACGAAAAGACGTCCGTGCCCGCGCTGATCGAAGAGCTTTATACGTTCCTGCGTCAGGCCGACGCCCGTGAATTGGGCGGCATGTTCCGCGACATCGACAAGGCTCGCGCGGAAGGCAATGAGTTGGAAGCCAAGCGCATCGAGAAGCTCGTTGACGGCTACCAGACCCACGTTGTGCCAGTGATCGCCGACATCGACGCCGGTTTCGGCAATGCGGAAGCGACCTATCTGCTGGCCAAAAAGATGATCGAAGCCGGTGCCTGTGCCCTACAGATCGAAAACCAAGTGTCGGATGAAAAACAGTGTGGCCACCAGGACGGCAAAGTGACCGTGCCCCATGAAGACTTCATCGCGAAAATTCGCGCTTGCCGCTACGCGTTTCTCGAGCTGGGCATCGATGACGGCATCATTGTCACCCGTACAGACTCGTTGGGTGCCGGTCTGACCAAACAGATCGCGGTTTCCAAACAGCCGGGTGACCTGGGCGACCAATACAACTCCTATCTCGATTGTGAGGAAGTGGCTGCCAACGACATCCAGAACGGCGATGTGGTGATCAACCGCGATGGCAAGATGATGCGTCCCAAACGGCTTGCGTCCAACCTGTTCCAGTTCCGCGAAGGCTCCGGTGCGGACCGTGTGGTCATGGACTGTATCGCCAGCTTGGAAAACGGTGCCGACCTGCTGTGGATCGAGACCGAAAAACCACATATCGGCCAGATCGCAGCCATGGTGAACCGCATTCGCGAGAAGGCACCCCACGCCAAACTGGTCTACAACAACTCACCCTCGTTCAACTGGACGCTGAACTTCCGCCAGCAGGTTTTCGATGCGTGGAGTGAAGAAGGTCGCGACGTCTCTTCCTATGAGCGTGCCAACCTGATGAGCGTGGACTATGACGCAAGCGACTTGGCACAAGAGGCTGACGAGCGCATCCGCACGTTCCAGGCGGACGCAGCCCGCGAGGCCGGTATCTTCCACCACCTCATCACCCTGCCGACCTACCACACGGCTGCCCTGTCCACGGACAATCTGGCCAAAGAATATTTCGGCGACCAAGGCATGCTGGGCTATGTGGCCGGTGTCCAACGCAAGGAAATCCGCCAGGGCATCGCCTGCGTGAAGCACCAAAACATGGCCGGGTCCGACATGGGCGACGACCATAAAGAGTACTTTGCCGGCGACGCCGCCCTGAAAGCGGCAGGCGAAGACAACACTATGAATCAGTTCGGCTAACGCCGAGGGGAACCAGTTCGGCTAACGCCGAGGGGAACCAGTTCGGCTAACGCCGAGCCGTTGTCGAAAGAATGTAGAAGGCCGCCCATCGGGCGGCCTTTTCTTGTTGGGACTTTTATTGGTTGGAACTAGGGCTTAACCGCTCGCTTTCACGTTACATGACACGTGCGGATGATCAGTACCAAACCAGCTTTTCGATTGCCGACTTGTCACCAAGATGAATCAGGCTGGAAACCATATAGAGAAACGCCTCTGGTGGGCTCCACGTATGCACACCGGGTGTCCCGTGGCGGATGTAGAGGTAGTTGAATGGGTCAGCCAAGCGGACGTTGAAGCCGTTTGATACCGCTTTTCTTACAAAATCCGTATCTTCGGCGGTGACCAAGCCTTCATTAAAACGCACCGTTTCAAAGAGTCCGCGCCGGAAAAAAATTGTGCCACCCGTCATGAAATGCAGATGGCCGATTTCCAGTTCGTCATACGTGTTTTGATCGTTGCTCACAGCCAACGAGTTTCGGTCTTCGAAGAAGACGAAGTTGGGGCGCTTGCCACTCATATCCGCCCGAAAATACTGCATGGTGGTGATCATGTCCGACAGATAATCGGGCATGTAGAGATCATCTGCATCCATCCGGGCGACGAACTGACCGCTGCTGGCACCGATCGCGCGGTTGAGAATTACGCTGATGCCGGAAAGATCGTGACAATCGACAATCTGACATCGCATGTCGCTGAGATGCGATGAAGCCCATGCAGATGAAATGTCCTCAGCCGTGACCCGGCCGCCGTTGATGGCAAAGACAACTTCTACGTTTCTCCAGGTCTGATGGGCGATCTGAGCAACCAAGTTGGGCACGTCTGTACGGCGGTGAACCGGGCAGATCACGGATATGGTCATGGGTTGCTGACGCCGCAGATAACGGGCTTCCTGGGTGTTGCGAATTTCACCCAGGACCATGCGGTTCCGGTCAATCCAGTGCGTTTTTGAGGCATCCATTGGTGCGGCGCATCTTTTTTTGTATGCATCCTCGAACTCAGCCAGATCGGCCGCATGGCTTTGGGCCGCTGCCGGGTCTGCGTTAAGCGCCGCTATCAAATCTTGATATAAAAAATACCGGTCCGGACTTGTGTCGCGAGACCGCATAACCTTTCGTCCGGTTTGCACTGCCCTGTCCAAATTGGATGTGGACAAATCATTGGCCAAGCGTGTGCCCAGACAGCGCAAGCTCTCCGGGCGCTGCTTGGCAAGGGCGTTCAGGGTCTCCTCAGCCAGATCGTGCTCGCCAATGTCGATCATCGTGGAACAGATCAGGAAAGTGGTGAATGGGTCGACACTCTTGTCCAACTGAGTGTTTTTTAAATGTGGGCGGATCAATTCCAGCTTCTTGACGCTGTCCAGGTGCGCCGAAAGTTTGCACACTGCCCACACGTCTGTGGGATCCTTTTGAAAAATACGGTCCACCCACGGCATGATCCAGTCGGTCTCATGACAGTCTTCGGCAATGCTCAACGCCGCCTTGCACAGTTCAATTGAGCCGCCCTGCTGTGCGTAAAAGGCGTCCAAGGCTGCAAGCGCTTCACGGGGCCGCGCGTCGAGCATCAAGCACCGGGCGTGAATGATGCCAACCGGTTCCGATGCTGGATAGACTGCGAGGTAACTTTCAGCGCAGACGACCGCTTGTTTAATGTGTTTCCCTGCGCGCAAATGATCTAACGAAAGAAGTACGAACCGCTCGAGGCCCTCGCCTTGAACACTGCCCTTTGGCCGCGAATGTTCGTCAACCATGGTGCCAATTTGGGCGACGAGACGGTCTGGAAATGTTGTGTCTTTCTTGTGGAATTCAAAGAGCTTGCCGAGCGCGGTGGAGGCCCTGCTGATGCGTCCACGTTGGGTGTGCCGCAACACATTATAGAGCGTGGATTTTAGATCACTTGGATCATCCGCTTTAGCAAACCCAGCAGGCCAGACTTTCAGAGTGCTCAAATGATTTTTCAACATCGATTGGCTGAATCAAACTGCTATTTCTGCTGACACAGTAGCACGGATTGGGCGGGGCGTTTCACTCACCCAAAACACACGGCCTAAATCACACATAAGGTCACAGCGAACAAGCATCCCCATCGATACGGTAAGCCACCAAAACAGTGGCATGAAACCCAAGGCATCCATAAAACGCTTGTTTCTACCGGGGCGCGTTCAATGCTCGTAAAAAGCGGGGATGAAAATTATGACTGCGGAACACTTTCAAAAAACAGCCATCGTCACCGGCGCAGCGCGGGGGATTGGGTTGGCTACTTCCAAGCTTTTGATGGCGGACGGGTATCGCGTTGCCATGGTGGATCGCGATGGCGATGAATTGGCGAAAGCGGCGCACGGTCTCAACGGGGCTTTGCCGCTTGTTTGTGACGTCTCGGACCCCGAACAAATTGAGGCCATGATAGAGGCGACGCGGGGCAGCTTTGATGGCTTAGACGCGCTGATTAACAATGCCGGTGTTGCGGATTTTGGGGTGATCGAAGAGACCGATTTTACCCGTTGGCGCCGGGTAATGGAAACCAATCTGGACGGCGTGTTTTTGGTGTCGCAAGCAGCCATTCCCGAGCTCAAAAAGCGCCGTGGTGCTATCGTCAACATCGCATCAATTTCAGGGCTTCGCGCGTCCACGCTGCGGGTGGCTTATGGCACGTCCAAGGCCGGGGTGATCCAACTGACATTGCAACAAGCGGCGGAGCTTGGGGAGTACGGCATCCGCGCCAATTGCGTGGCCCCCGGACCTGTGCGCACCAAACTGGCGATGGCCGTGCACACGCAGGAAATCATCGACGCCTATCACGATGCGATCCCGCTCAACCGATATGGCAGCGAGGAAGAGATCGGCAATGTGATCGCGTTTCTGTGCTCGGACAAGGCGAGCTATGTCACCGGCCAAACCATCGCGGTTGATGGCGGCTTTGACAGCACCGGCGTGGGGCTGCCCGCCCTGCGCAACTAAGGCCACGATGAAGACACAAAACAAAAGCGAAGCAGGAAAAGTCTGACAGGGCCTGTCTGCATTACTCTCCTGCCGCACCGATGAAGCGCTGCTTCAAAAGGTGAGAAACGATGGCCAGACCGTTCCTTTCGACCCAATTCTGGCAAACTATCTCTGGGAGGAGACGAATTGTTGAAACTGTTGAAAGTGGCGGTTTCTTCGGCGTGCCGGGCCTCTCCGATGAGCAAAAGAACGCTTACATCGCCGCGTTGAAAAAAATGTACGACACGCCGCAATGGAGCACCGTGCGTGACCGCAACGGCTGTGTCGATATTTTCAACGCCGACGCGGATTTCGTGAAATTCCTAGAGGGCCAGGAAGCGCAAATCGGCGGGCTGATGAAAGAACTCGGCTTCCTTTGATCGAAGCGTAGACCACAATCGGGGGCGGCTTTCGGGCCGCTCTTTGCCATTGCGGTTCCATCTCGTGCCCTGACACGGGCACAGCCGCAGCAGGGCGGTCACCATCCGCGCTCACTGCCCAATGCTGCCCAATGCTGCCCAGTGCTGCCCAGCGCTGCCCAGCCTTGTCCCCCATTTCACCATTGAAAGACGCCCATGACGCTGTCCAAGGATCGAATTGGTGGGCTTCTCATGTTGGCCTTCCGGGCTTTGTACGCTTGGAAGATCGGCGATATTCGTCTGCTGCCGTTTCAAGCCAACCAAACTTTTACGCCAAGCACGATCCCTGAAGTGCTGGCCGTGCTGGACACGGGGCTTTCGGTTCTGGTGATCCTGTTTCCATGCAGCGACCAGCGCTTGTCTTTGACAGGGCTAAACTGGCCCTTGGGTCTGGCGTTCCTTGTGCTCATGTCGATCTACGGTTTTACCGTCCGTCTCTTAGGATTTTTGGCCGCCACATCACTCTTTTTGATAATCGGGTTTGCCATGTTGGGGGAGCGCAAGGCCGCCTCTCAGCTTGGCTCCATGGCAGTCACCAAAGAAGACGTGAGAGAGATGGTACCCGTGATCGGGCGCTCTTCGGTGCTTGGATTTTTGATCGGCGTCCTACCCGGCGCAGGCGCAACAATTGCCAGCTTTCTGGCCTATGGCATCGAACAGCGGATTGCAGGCACGGAAAAAGGCAAGGAATTTGGCAAGGGATCTGTGCGTGGACTTGCAGCGCCGGAGACCGCCAACAGTGCCGCCGCGACCGGCTCCTTCGTGCCACTGCTCACGCTGGGCATACAGGGTTCAGGCACTACCGCGATCATGCTGGGCGCGTTGATCGGCTACGGTATCCAACCCGGTCCGCGGCTTTATATCGATCAGCCGGACGTGTTTTGGACTGTGATCATTTCCATGTGGTTGGGCAACATGTCTTGCTCGTTTTGAACCTGCCGCTGATCGCGTACATCGCCCGGGTGCTGGCGATACCGGCCCGGTTTCAGCTGCCGCTTAATTTGTTTTCTTGTTGATCGGCGTTTATTTTGTCTCGTTCAACACGTTTGATATCCAGCTTATGATGTTGTTCGGGTTTGCCGCCACGGTGTTGCGGCTGCTCTCCTTTCCTATGGCACCGATGTTCCTTGGATTCATCCTTGGGGGCATGATGGAGGAGAATTTGCGCCGCGCGCTGTTGATCAACAATGACAGTTGGTCTTTCCTCTGGGAGCGCCCACTGACCCTTGCTATCTTGCTGATCGCGGCCGCCTGTTTGTTGGTGCCCATGATCACACCGCTACTAAAACGCGTGCGCAGCCAGACAAAAGAAGGGCCGAGCGCTGATGGAAAGCGCCCGGCCCGACTGAGTTTTGATGTGACGACGTTCAGACTTATTCCGCAGCCTCCGCGGCTTCGATCTTGTCTTGTGTTTTGGTGTCGAAATCGCTCGCGTCATGGCGTTCGCGCAACTGTTCGGACAGTTCCCCGAAGGCGCGGTTGACCATGCGTCCGCGCTGATAAGGTTCCCGTTCCATGACCTGTTTGGTCCAGCGGATGAGATTTTCGTATTCGTGAACCGACAGGAACGTGGCGGAGTCGCCGTAAATCGTTCCCATCACCACAGACCCGTACCAAGGCGCAATGGCCATATCGGCAATCGTGTAGTCTGCGCCAGCCATGTATTCATTATCGGCCAAATGGCGGTCGAGCACGTCCAACTGACGCTTCACTTCCATGGAGAAACGGTCAATGGGATATTCCTGCTTGAACGGCGCATAGGCGTAGAAATGACCGAAGCCACCGCCCAGATACGGAGATGAACCCATCTGCCAGAACAGCCAGTTCATAGTTTCCGTTCGCGCCTTGTGCCCGGCGGGCAGGAAGGCTCCAAATTTTTCCGCGAGATAAACGAGGATCGATCCGGATTCAAAAACGCGGGTCGGCGTATCGGTAGAATGGTCCACGAGCGCCGGTATTTTGGAGTTGGGGTTCGCGTCCACAAAACCGGAAGAAAACTGATTGCCTTCGCCGATATTGATAAGCCAGGCATCATATTCAGCGCCGGCGTGACCTGCCGCCAAAAGCTCTTCCAGCATCACAGTCACTTTCACACCGTTGGGCGTGGCCAACGAATAAAGTTGTAACGGGTGCGTGCCGACTTGCAGGTCTTTTTCGTGGGTGGCCCCGGCGATGGGCCGGTTGATGTTGGCGAACTTTCCACCGTTGTCTTGGTTCCAGGTCCAGACCTTGGGAGGCTCGTATCCGGCAGGCTGATTTGGGGGTGTGTCGCTCATGGCTGACGCTTTCATCGGTAATTTACGATGGATGCTATGTAGTGCGCCAAATTGGTTTGTCAGCCGTCTGGGTCAAAAAGAATTTCTTGAGCGGTTATCCCACAGCACGCCAGCGGTTGAACACCGCCTGGGCGGAGGCCATGTCGCGCACCGGTTGCGAATTGCCGAACACATCCGCTTCCGCGCCGGGTAACCATTGTTTTGGCAACATGCGGAAACGCATGCGCATGGGCGTCGACATGCCCTCACCGAAGGCGATGCACTCCCGGTTGGCGAGCGATGAGATGAAGGCAATTGTGCTGGCGGACGACGACGAGATCGCTTTCTTGATGATCTCCTGGTCGAAATCGTTTGTCAGCCGCAGCGAGAACACAGTGGAGCACTGGGACAAGATCGTGGGGTCCAGCTCGGACGGGCGCTGGGAGATGATGGCCATAAAAGACCCGTATTTGCGGCCCTCTTTGGCAATGCGCGCGATGGCGCGGCGGGTCGGCTCAAAGGCGTCCTTGCCGGATGGCACGTAGCGGTGGGCCTCTTCGCACACAACGAGGATTTTCAGATTGCCCTTGGCCGCGATGGCCAGTTCGAACGCCAAACGGCACAGAACGGAGGCAACCGCGTTCACCACTTCCGCCGGCATGCCGGCCATCTGAATGATCGTGGTGAGCGTGTTTTGTCCCGGCAGATTGAAAAATGTGCCAACCACCCAGGCTGCGATATCTTCAATCGTGCGGTGGCGAAACATGAAGGCATAGCGCGCGTCGTTGCAGTGGGCATTGATGCGCGACTTCAAGCTTTTCAGGGTTGTCTTGTCATAACGCGATTCAAGCAGGCCCATCTCTTCATCAATCTGGGCCAGTAAATCCTGCATGCGGTATGGCACCGGGGTGTCTGCCGTAAATGCGTTTGAGGCGCTGTCGGGGCGGGTGCGCAGCTTATCATCGCCGAGCCGAAACTTGGCCTTGGCGTCCGGGATGAACTCGCGTAGCGCGTCAACTTCTTCGTGGACGATGGGCTTTCCGCGAAACAGGCATTCGGCATATTCTTCCAGTTGCAACATCCAAAACGGCAGGTCGAGATTTGCCTGCTCGATCGTGTTGGCGTCGGGAAAAGCGCGGGAATATTCGTTGTGCGGGTCCAAAATGATGGTGCGCAAATCCGGCACCATTTCCTGCGCGGCGTGCAGCAAAAGCGAGACCGATGCGGACTTGCCGCACCCAGTGGAGCCCAAAACAGCGAAGTGCTTCGACAACATGTCTGGCACATCCACATACGCGGGGATGGTATCATCTTGCGACAGGGCCCCAATCACGGCGTTTGAAGACCCCGTGGCAGCGTAAATTGCACCCAGATCACCGGCACGGATTTGGTGCACGATCGAACCCACACCGGGATAGGACGTGATACCCTTTTGGAAAGCGACCGAGCCGTCGTCCTTTTCCTGGACTTCGCCCTGAAGCTCCACCTCGAAGCGCAACATGGACTTGCCCTCGGGTGTGAATTCGCCCTTGGGCATGTCGATATCGCAGATCATGCCGACGATGCGGCTTTTGCCCACCACGATGGAGAGCATGCGCCCGACAGCCCAAGTCAGACCGGTTACGGTGTCGATACAGGATGTGTCGCCCTGCACCACCGCCATGCTGCCGTTACAAGCGATCACAAAGGCTTTGGGCCGGTCTTCCCGACGCATGGGACGCGGCGCGTCTTTTCCATCGGGGCCAGGGTTTTTCTCTACTGCCGGTACGGGCCGAAACGACATGAGCGTTTCCGGGGTGCCTGGTTGGACGGCTGGCGAGACCGGTTGAGTGACGCCTTGCACTGGTTGTGCTGCAACTGCGGCAGCATTTTGCGCGACGGCCTGTTGGGCCGCATGGACCGAAGGGGGCTGTTGCGGGGAAGCCACCATGGGCTGGGCGTGTGCAGGCTGAGGAACCGCCGGTGTCACCGGATTTGGATTGCCATAACCGGGTGCAGTTTGCGCAGTGGCAAGACGTTGCTCAGTTGGACGGTGTAGGGGCGGACGGGGCTGGGGGGTAACCTGGGTGTGCGGCGCAGCGTTGGCATGCGGCTGAGCGACGGACTGCGGGTTTGGCTGCACGTGTTGCTGAACTGGCGGATGGCCACTTGGCTGCACGCCGGGTTGAGATGTGGGCGTGGGGGCACTGACCTTGGTTGCACCAATGCGCCTTAAAAGCGTGGAATTGTCCATTGCTCTTCGATCCCCTAACTTTAAGGAAACAAGATACGCCGATTACAGTTAACGCTCCCTTGTGTCGGAGGCACAAACTGCAGCCTGTTTGGCAGGATGGTAAACGCTGTTGTGTGGAAAAATCCGGTGGTCCATTCACCCTTCAATTGGCTTTGCGTCTGGTCCGGTGCTGGCCTAGTCTGCGTCCAAACGATGCCAAGAAAGCCCTGTTCCGATGACGGCGCATCCAAGCCAGACAGCCCCTGAAAGCGCTTTGGCGGACCAAGACAAATCTGCTCGGGATCAACACCAAACCGCGCAGTCCTTGCGCGGGGTGAAAGACTACCAGAGCGCGGCCCAATGGCTGTTGCAGCGCGGTATTGAAGATATTGAGTGCATCACACCGGACCTTGCCGGTGTGGCGCGCGGCAAGATGATGCCGTCTTCCAAATTCCTGAGCGCGAACACTCTGGCCCTGCCGTCCTCAATTTTTATGCAGACCATTGCCGGGGACTATCCGGAGGAATCCGATACGTTTCACTACCCGCCTGCCGACGGTGATCTGAAACTCATGCCTGACCTGTCGACCCTGTGCGCTGTGCCTTGGGAAAGCGACCCCACCGCACAGGTCATTTGCGACATGCAGGACTATCAGGGTCAGCCGGTCCCCTACACACCGCGCAATGTGTTGCGCCAGGTTTTAGACGCCTATACGCAGCGCGGCTTAAAGCCTGTGGTCGCGCCCGAGATTGAATTTTATCTGGTCAAAACCAACGAGGATCCGGACCTGCCTTTGCAGCCACCCATCGGTCGCTCCGGCCGCGCCATAACAGGCGGCAACGGATATTCCATTGCAGGGGTCAACGAATTCGATGAGTTGATCGATGATGTGTACGACTATTCCTCATCGCAAGGCCTGGAGATCGAAACGCTGATCCACGAAGAGGGGGCGGCGCAGCTTGAAATCAATCTAAACCACGGTGACGCCATCGAACTGGCCGATCAGGTATTTTTGTTCAAGCGCACCATCCGCGAAACGGCGTTGAAACACGGGATGTACGCCACGTTTATGGCCAAGCCCATTGAGGGCCAACCGGGCTCAGCCATGCACATTCATCAGTCGATTGTGGACGTTGAGACGGGCCAGAACATTTTTTCCGATGCCAATGGCGAGGAGACGGAGGCGTTCCGCGCCTTCATCGGGGGCACCCAACATTATGTGCCGCGTATGCTGGTGATGATGGCGCCTTACGTGAACTCGTACCGGCGACTGACCACCAACACGTCAGCCCCGGTGAACGTGCATTGGGGCTATGACAATCGCACCACCGGCCTGCGGGTTCCCCAATCCAATGCAGCGGGGCGGAGGCTGGAAAATCGTATCCCGTCGTCTGACGCCAACCCGTATTTGGCGCTTGCTGCGTCCCTCGCCTGCGGCCTGTTGGGTCTCACGCAAAATCTCGTCCCCGGATCCGCTACAGCTGCAGCGGCCAATGAGGGGGAAAACGATTTGCCGCGCGGTTTGCTCGATGCGCTGTCGCTGTTTGAGGATGATGAGGCGATTATCGATCTGTTGGGTGCGGAGTTTGTCGGCGTCTATGCTGCGATCAAGCGCGAAGAGTTTGAAACCTTCATGAAGGTGATTTCTCCTTGGGAGCGGGAGCATTTGCTGTTGAATGTTTAACGCCAAGGACACCGTTGCCAGCAACACAACCGGCCCAACCCCCAGCGCCATCGCACCGGGGCTATCCTGGTATGAAACCAGTTGCGGGCCTCGCCCGTCCTATCCCGTTTTGGACGGCTCAAGGCGCTGCGATGTTGTGATTGTCGGCGGCGGATTTTGCGGTCTGGCGGCGGCTTTGCGGCTCGCGCAGGCAGGTGTTGACGTGGTGTTGCTGGAAGCGGAACGCGTCGGTGACGGCGCTTCCGGCCGCAATGGCGGGCAGATGGGCTCCGGCCAGCGGGCCGACGTTCTCGACCTAGAAAAAGACTTGGGCTTTGAGCGCGCCAAAGCCCTGTGGGACATGGCGGAAGATGCCAAGAACAGTCTGCTCCACACGGCCAGCACACACGGGTTCGACTGCGAATACATACCCGGCCAACTCACCCCAATGCATAGACAGCGTTATGAAGTCGAAGCGCAAGAAGCGGTGGAGGTGTTGGCTACGCGCTACGGCTACGGTGCGATATCGTACCTTGAACGAAACGATATGGCCAATGCCTTGGGCAGTGCACATTATTTTGGCGGCACACGGGACACGGGCACCGGCCACATTCACCCGATGAAATATGTGATCGGGCTGGCCAAGGCTGCCGAAAGCCATGGTGTACATTTGTATGAAGGCACACGAGTCAACAGTGTCAAACGGCTGGGCGATGGCTCGATTGAGGTCAGTACAGGGCAAGGGACGGTAACGGCGGACCGCTGCCTTCTGGCGCTCAACGCCTATCATGGTGATCTACGGCCGGAACTGGCTGACACCGTATTGCCTATCCAGAGTTTTATTGGGTCTACCGAACCTTTGGACGCTTTTCCCTACATTCTGCCCGGTCACGAAGCGGTGGACGACAGCCGTTTTGTTGTGCGGTATTTTAGAAAATCAAAAGACAACCGGCTGCTCTTTGGCGGGCGGGAGGCCTATGGCCGCGCCACGCCGGGGGACATTCGCCGAGCCATCGGGAAGCAAATCGCGGAGGTTTACCCACAGCTCAAAGGCGCCCCCCTCACCCATGCCTGGGGTGGCAATGTGGGCATCACCCTGCCCCGCATGCCCTTTGTGCGTGAATTGGAACCGGGATTGTGGACCGCAGGCGGTTTTTCCGGCCATGGCGTGATGCTATCCAACCACACGGGTCGGTTGATTGCTGAACAGTTTTTAGGTGTCAGCGACCAGGTGCGCCTGCTGCAAGCGTTGAAGATCAAGCCATTCCCCGGCGGCCAGTGGATGCGCGAACCTCTCAAGGTCCTTGCACTGACCTGGTACGCTATGCTGGACAGGCTGTGAGGGTTAAACTCCCAAGGTTCTAAGAGTGTGCCCAAAGGGCTCTAAGCCGCCTTGACGATCTGCGGCGCACCGGCAAGCGCTGTTTTGGTTTCGACCGCGTTTGCGAAAGTTTTGAGCGCCGCATCAAACTCGCCTTGAGCTTGGACAAAAGGAGCGTGACCGGCATCGTCCATGACAATCGTTTGACCTGCGTACAGCGCATAGGCCGAGATTTGCTGCATGAAGCTCGTGCGGATTAACGGTTCATTGCGACCATGCAGCAGGCAAACCGGGGTTTGAGATTGCTCCAACCGCTTTTTTTGACTGACACCGGACGCGTATAAAAGGCTTTTTGAAAGGTTGGGCCGCATGCGCGGGTCTGTTCTCAGCAGTGTGGATACGAACTGATAGGTGGTGCGGTCACCGAAACAGGCCTTCTCAAAATATTCCGCATCTTCGCGGGTGAAGACGCCTTTGCCCGCCAGCAACAAAATTTTGCTCAGATGCATGGATTGCAGAATGCCAAGCGGACCGTTGGGAGCCGGAGCAGCGCCAAATGCCATCACACCGGCAACTGCTGGCGTCGCATCGAGCATCTCCAAAGCGATCTGGCCTCCCAAAGACCAGCCCGCCAGGATGCATCGTTCCAGGCCCATGTCTGCCACAAAGGCTTCGATTTCGCGGGCGAACCCGGCAAAAGAGTAGGTGGTCTTGGGATCTTCAGCGTCTTTGGATCGGCCATGGCCCGGTAAATCCACGGCGAGCAACCGGTGGTCAGCCAGAGTATCGCTGTCAAATTGGGCCGAGAAAACTTCCTTAGAAAACCCATTGCCGTGCAAAAACAGGATTGGCGTGCCCCGCCCGGGACGATCCACATAGGCGAGCGTCCGGGTTGATCCAAATTGACAATTGGGAAAATTTCTTTTCAACGTGGCCAGTCCGCAAGCGCTATCTCGGAACGGGGACGGTAACCCGCTGGACTTAACGAAACTGAATTTAGAACCGGTTTTAAGGCCAAACGGGCTGCGATCGGTTGCTATCGCTAATTTTTGCCTAAGAGAAGAATAGGGGCTCTCTCATGGTTTGGGATGCATTGGTTTGCACGCTCGGTTGGGTGATCATCGGGTGTCATACATGGTCGCTGAGATATCATTTCGACATGCCAGAGACCCCAAGCGGGGTGAAAGTGATCTCAACCTTGGTGATCCTAAGCGCGTCTTGGCTCACCTATCTCACCATCAGCAACGAGCAACCTTGGTTGGCACAGGCGGTTGGGTTTGGCTTTTTGATCGTCAGTTTTGTGTTGTTTTGGGTCACCATTCGGGAAACATCGAACGCCCGTTTGCTGGCTGCATTTGACGAAAAGCTGCCGCACGGCCTGTTAAAAACTGGGCCTTACGCCTATGTGCGCCACCCGTTTTACACATCGTACCTCATTCAGTGGATCGGTTGGGCCATTGCGGCTTGGAGCATTTGGGCCATCGTTCCAGTGGTCCTGATGTTCGCGACCTATTGGAACGCCGCGCGGGATGAAGAAGCCAAATTCGCCAAGACAGACATGTCGGACGAGTACCGCGCCTTCACAGAGACGACTGGCCGGTTCTTTCCCAAACTGTTTGGCTAGCTTTCAAGCACGGGAACAGTCTCTAAATCATTTCTGTCCAGTCGTGGCGCTGACGCTGTCGGCCTAAAGAGGCCTTCGCGACCCTAGGGAGGGGGGAGTGGCGGCGCATAGACGCTGGGTCGCTCTTCGCAACCGAGCGGTTCAATCCAATTGTGAACCACTCTAACCGGTATTCACCCGCGATATGTCGCCATCGGCCCAGGCCATCACTTTGGGATTCATAACTTTGAACCAAAGCGGTGGGATCGCGGCTAGGGCAAAGCAGCCCGGATAGCCGGAGGGGAGACGGGGCAGGTCTTCGAAATTGCGCAGGGACTGGTAGGGACGCATGGGATTGGCGTGATGGTCGCTGTGACGCTGCAGATGAAACAGCATCAAATTTGAGACCACGTGGTTGGTGTTCCACGAGTGGTGTGGCTGGCAGGGTTCGTAGCGCCCGTTTTCCCGCTTTTGACGCTTAAGACCGTAGTGTTCGACATAATTTGCTTCGGTGAGCGCATACCAGCCGATGAAATTGTGGATCAGCAAAAACGGTATCATGATCCAGCCAAAAGTTATTATGAGTGCAACATTGACGGTCGCCGTAATGGCATAGCCGTGCAAAATCTCATTGCGCCAGTGCAAAAACGGCAAACCCTTGCGGGACAGGCGGTCGCGCTCGTGCTGCCATCCGCGCTTGAGCGTGCCGGGAATTTCACGGGCGGCAAATCCATAGACGCTCTCGTTCAACCGGGCAGAGGCCGGGTCTTCCGGGGTCGCCACCCATGTGTGGTGGCCTTTGTTGTGCTCAATGCAAAAATGCCCGTAGCCGGACACCGCGTTGGCCAGCATGGCCGAAAAACGATCAAGACGGTTGGTCTTATGGCCCAATTCATGCCCCACCGTAATCGCAGTGCCAGAAGAGAACCCGGTGCTGATGGCCATGGCAATGACAGCCCACCAAGGCAGATCTTGCGTGCCTATGAGCCAAGCGGTGGATAGCAATGCGATCCAAAACAGCGGTACCGAAGCGTGGAGCAGCCAGCGGTAGTAACTGTCTTCCGCCATTTTTTCGACGATCTCGGCCGGCGGATTGGCAGGATCTTCGCCGAACACCAAATCCAAGATTGGGATCAGGATGAAAGAGTAAACCAACGGTAGAATGGTTACGATGGGCTGATTGCCCGACGCAAAGTAAAGCCAAACAGCCAGACTGGGCACGAGAGGGACTGTAAGGGACAGCAGCCAAAGGTAACGTTTGGTGTCGCGATAGGTGATCGTGTCACCGGCCTTGGTTTGCGCCACGAAGATCATGACAGTCTCCCTCCCTTTAGATGCTTCCTCGTGTCGATCATCGCTTCTTTGAAGCACTGATCGCCTCTAGCTGGTTGTTTTAACGCGGTTTCTTTCGCTCAAACGATTCCGTTTGAACGGAAACGGCTGTAGACCCTATCACACCTTTCGGACGATAACGTTTCCGACCGAATAGCCCGCGCCGAACGAACAGATGATAGCCAGGTCGCCAATTTCCAAACCGTCTTGATGCTTGGAAAACGCGATCATAGAACCAGCGGACGAGGTGTTGGCATAATCCTGCAAAATATTGGGCTGTTCCTGCGGTTCCGGCGTTCGGCCCAGCACCTTGCGCCCGATAAAATCATTCATCGACTTATTGGCCTGATGCAGCCACATGCGCTTGAGGTCGGTCGGTTCGATCTTTTCGTCCTTGAGGTGCCCTAGCACCATGTCGGAGACGATGGGCACGACCTGTTTAAAAACCTGTCGCCCGTTTTGCATAAACTGCATGTCGCGCTGATCGGTCAGACCATCCGGCAAGGACCGGCGCAGAAAGCCATTGTTGTTGCGAATGTTGTTTGAAAACTGGGTCAGGCACCGCGTTGAGATGATCTCAAATTGCGTTTGGGACCGGGCGTCCTCGGCGTTTTCCAAAAGCACAGCGGTGCACACATCACCAAAGATAAAGTGGCAGTCGCGGTCACGCCACTCCAGATGGCCTGAACAGATCTCCGGATTGACCATCAAAATGCGCCGGGCGGAGCCGGAGCGGATCATGTCCGCCGCCGCCTGAATGCCGAATGTGGCGGAGGAGCAGGCGACGTTCATATCAAAGCCAAAGCCATCAATGCCCAACAGGTCTTGCACTTCTATAGCGATGGCCGGATAGGCCCGTTCATGGTTGGAGGCCGCGCAGATAACGGCGTCCACATCAGCCGGTTCACGGCCCGCTGCGGCCAGCGCTTTTTTGGCGGCATCCAGCGCCATTTCAGCCATAATCCCGGGATCGGTATCAGCGCGTTTTGGCAGGCGCGGGTACATGGTTTGGGGGTCAAGCACACCTTCTTTATCCACCACGTAGCGGTTTTCGATGCCGGAGGCTTTTACGATGAACTCCTCGCTGGAGTGCTGCATGGCCGTCACTTCGCCCGCCGCAATCGCGGTCTCGTTGCTGGCGTTAAAGCGGTCGGCATAGGCGTTGAAAGCAGCCACAAGCTCGGCATTGGTGACGGACTGCTGCGGCGTGAAGACGCCGGTGCCGCTGATGACAACGGTGTTCATTGCTGTCTTTGTCATGTGGGCTTACTCATTTTGCAGATACTCTTTCCGTGCCTCTCCCAATGCGGACGTGTGCACGCCGCTCGGCACTGCACCGCTCTGCAGCGGTGGCGGCAAACCTAAAGGCTGAAACATGGCTTCACAAGCGAATGCAGACCTCAAACCGGCTCTCATGGCAGCGGCATTAGCTTTTTGCGCATGGTTTTTTCCTCTTATGGCCGCCAAAGCGTCGGATGGACCACCCTTTGGCGGCGGGTGGCAATCGCAGCACTTTCAGGACCATCCGCTGGTGGGGCGCATATTTGATGGCAAGGGCATCGCCTCAACATGGGATGCCATGTTGAGGGCCACCGAGAGAATGGACGTGGTGCTGGTGGGAGAAACCCACACCAACGCGGATCATCACGCGATACAGGCTGCTGTGGCGCAGGCGATGGCGACCCGACACACCAACAATCTGTTTGCCACCGTGTTTGAGATGGTGCCCCAGCGCCTGCAACCTGTTTTAGACCGCGCAACTTCCGGCGAATTATCGGGGAAAGCGCTCGGCAAGGCACTCGCATGGGAAAAGCGTGGATGGGGCAGCTTTGAGCCCTATGCACCGATTTTTGCAGCGACCCAGGCGCATGGGGCGCGTTTGGTTGCCGGCAACCCCGATGAAGATATGACCCGCGCCCTGTCCCGGGGCGGATTAGATGCGCTTGACGGCACAGTGGCCAATAAAACGGGACTTGCTTTGCCTGTGTCCAACGCTGTTCAAGCTGGGCTTATCAAGGAAATGGCGGACTCCCACTGCGACATGCTGCCGGAGCAGATTTTGCCCAATATGGCACTGGTTCAACGGTTGCGCGACGGCATGATGGCACGGGTGACCAAAGACGCCCTGATGGAAGGTACAGACAGCAGCCAAGCCCTCATTGTTACCGGCAATGGACATGCGAGAAATGACCGAGGCATACCGGCGGTGATGAAGAGCCTTGGAACAGGCCTGTTTACACTCAGTATTGGCTTGATTGACGTCTCCCAAGACGATTTCAACTTTGCGGACTACCGCCTGACTGGCGATGACGGCAAACCGCTTTACGACTTTGTTGTCTTCACCCCCCGCGACAACATTGGTGATCCGTGCGAAATGATGCGACAACAGATGAAAGCGCGATCAAAGCCAAAGCCATGACCACGGACAACAACGACCCTTCCTGGGGTTCAACGGACGATCAAACGCGCGATCACCCCGATTATCGCCAAGACAGTCGTCCAGACAATCGTCCAGACAATCGTCCAGACTTGGCGACCCTGTTTGCGCAGGCTGACGGAATGATCGATCCGCAAACCGGAGGGGTGGTGCCGCCGATCCAAAGTTCCACCACGTTCGTGCGAGATCGAGCTTATGTTCCGCTTTCTCAAGATCATCTCTACTCGCGCGACGACAGTGATCTGGCCCGCTTGGCCGAGCGGATTTTGACCAGGGCCGAATTGGGGGAAGACGGGTTACTGTTCCCCTCCGGCATGGCGGCGGTTGCTGCGGTGATGCGCACGGTGCCCAATGGCGGGCGCATCGTTTTGCAGTCGGGCATCTATTGGGGAACCACCAAGTGGACACGGGAGTTCTGCGCACGACGGGGCATTGATCTCATAGAGATCGACATGTCTGACAAGGCCGCCCTCAACGCGTTGGACGGTACAGCCGATCTGATCTGGATCGAGACGCCCTCAAACCCCTATCTAAAATCGGTTGATATCGCTGCGTGCGCGGAGGTGTGCAAAACTCTGGGCGCCATGCTGGTGGTGGATTCTACTGCTGCAACACCCGCTTTGAGCCAGCCTCTCACCCACGGTGCGGACGTTGTTATGCACTCGGCCACCAAAGGCATAAACGGCCACAGCGATGTGTTGGCCGGTTTTTTGGCCACGGGCAACGCGGCACATCCGGCGTGGACCGCCATCGCGACTGACCGGCATGATGCGGGCGCTGTGATCGGCGCGTTTGAAGCCTGGCTGCTGATAAGGGGGATGCGCACAATGCCGCTGCGGGTGGAGCGCATGAGCGAGAATGCTCTGGCGGTTGCACAGTATTTGCACCGTCACGAGGGCGTCGAAACCGTGCTCTATCCCGGTCTCTCAAACGACCCCGGTCACGCGGTTGCGAACCGGCAGATGTCCGGTGGCTATGGCAGCCTATTGTCGTTCCTGGTGCGTGGTACACGCAAGGACGCGTTGCGTGTCGTCGGCAAACTCGACCTGTTCAAACGCGCCACGTCCCTTGGCGGCGTGGAAAGCCTGGTCGAGCACCGCCATACAATCGAAGCTACCGTTCCCGACACGCTGATCCGTCTGTCAGTCGGCATCGAAAACGAAGCCGATCTAATTGCGGACTTGCAACGGGCTTTGGGTTGAGCGCACCTTTCGGAAGCCTGTTTATACACATCGCCCGCCGTCCACTTCCAGCGCCACTCCGGTTATGAAATCGGCTTCGTCTGAACACAGATAAAGGGCGGCATTGGCCAGGTCGCGGGGTTGGCTGAACCGGCCAAGCGGTATGACGCTTTGAAATTTGGCACGGATTTCCGGCGTGTCCTCACCCATGAAATCTGCCAGCATTCCGGTTTCCCCGGCGACAGGGCATAGGCTGTTAACGCGAATGTTTTTGGGAGCCAGTTCCACCGCCATGCACTTGCAAGCGTTGATGACCCAAGCTTTGGATGCATTGTACCAAACCAGACCCGGCCGAGGTCTGAGACCAGCGGTGGACGCGGTTGCCAAAATCACGCCCCCACCCTGCCCGTCCATCACTGGTACAATGTATTTGGAGGCGTGGAATAGGGCTTTCATATTGACCTCGGTGATGCGGTCAAAGGTCTGCTCGTCAACGTCCAGAAGACCGGTGTTCTTATGCGTGTAACCTGCATTGAGAATGAAAATGTCGAGCCTGCCAAAATGCCCCGTGGCGGCGGCCACCATGGCCTGATTGTCCTGCGCGCGGGCAACATCCACCGTGATGGCAACCGCAGCATCGCCAATGTCTGCGGCCACGCGTTCAGCGGCTGCACCATCGAGATCGGCAACCACGACCTTTGCGCCCTCTTGGGCAAAGCGCTTGGCCATGCCTTCGCCAAAGCCAGCGCCTGCACCGGTGATGATCGCTACTTTTCCTTCCAAACGCATGGATGTCCTCCCAAGACACAAGCATCTCTGTCACAGTGGCTGAAAGCATGGGTGATTTAATCCATCAGGAAAAGGGCACTTTTGATTTGGCCGGGAACGTAAGTTTTTCAATGCGCACAGCAACGCAAGCGGATTTGGCACGCATTCAAGAGTGCGCGGAAGCTGCTTATACGCTTTACATCGACCGCATTGGCCGCAGGCCAGCGCCTATGGATGCAGACTTTAGAAGCCAGATTGAGGATGGTTTGGTGGAGATTGTACAGGTTAACGGTGAATGGGCAGGCTACTGCGTGAGCGAGCTTCTTTTGGACGATGAAGCCAGGACGCTGTTTGTTGAAAACACGGCTTTGCGTCCCTCCTTTCAAGGCAAAGGTTTGGCGCGGTTGATGTTTGAAACTTTGGAGCAAAAAGCAGGCGCAGCGGATGCGGACACAATCACGCTCTATACCAATGCCGCGATGCACGAAAACTTGGCCCTATATCCGAAACTCGGATTTAAGATCACCGACCGACGCAGAGAAGATGGGTTTGATCGGGTCTATTTTGCGAAGGCACTTGGTTCATGAGCGTGAAAAATGCCGTGGTCAAACGGTGATTTAAATCGATTGAAATTAAGGCCAGTTTGCATTAGGACGCTGTCATGACCCGCCAGATTATTCCCGTTCAGCCGTTTGATTATGTGCTCTTTGGCGGCACAGGCGACTTGGCGCAGCGCAAACTGTTGCCCGCGCTTTATCACCGGGACCGCGATGGCCAGCTACCGGACGCCTGTCGCCTCATCGGCGCTGCACGGTCCACGTTTACCCGCCAGGCGTATCGGGAATATGCCGAGGACGCCCTAACCGAATTTGTACCGGAAAAATATCGCGAACCCGAATGCGTCACCCGTTTCCTGGACCGGCTGGATTATGTTGCTGTGGACGCGATGGGGGATGGCGGATGGACAGAACTCGCCGATAGGTTGAACACCGGGGACACCGGACAAATTCGGGCTTACTATCTTGCTGTGGGGCCATCTTTGTTCGGTGCGATTTCGCAGCGTTTGGAGCGCAGTGGTCTGATCGATGATCGCTCGCGGCTGGTGATTGAAAAACCACTCGGTCGGGATCTGCCATCGGCCGTCGAACTGAACGGAGCAGTGGGACGCTATTTTCGCGAAGACCAAGTGTTTCGCATCGACCACTATTTGGGCAAAGAGACGGTCCAAAACCTCCTAGCCCTGAGGTTTGCCAATGCCCTGTTTGAACCGCTTTGGAACGCCTCCCACATCGACCACGTGCAGATCACCGTCGCTGAAACCGTCGGCGTGGGGGATCGTGTGGGCTATTATGACAAGTCCGGCGCGCTGCGTGACATGGTGCAGAACCACCTGTTGCAATTGTTGTGTCTGGTGGCGATGGAACCACCGGCGTCCGGCGACGCAGATGCCATCCGCGATGAAAAACTAAAAGTACTCAGGGCGCTGCAACCCGTGACACCGGCCAATGCAGACGCCACCACTGTGCGCGCGCAGTACCGTAAAGGGGCTGGGCCGGACGGCAAAGTGGACGGGTATATCGACGAATTGGGCGACCCGGACAGCCAGACGGCAACTTTCGTTGCGTTGAAGGCAGAGGTGGGCAATTGGCGTTGGGCCGGTGTTCCCTTCTACTTGCGCACGGGCAAGCGCATGGCGATGCGCATGTCGGAAATCGTGATCCAGTTCAAACCGGTGCCCCATGCTATCTTTGGCGCAGACGCTGGCCTGCCCGTTTCCAACAAACTGGTTTTGCGTTTGCAGCCGGATGAATCGGTCAAACAGTGGATCATGATCAAAGACCCCGGCCCCGGCGGGATGCGGCTCAAGCACGTGCCGCTGGATATGAGTTTTGCCGAAAACTTTGAAGAGCGTAGCCCCGACGCATACGAGAGGCTTTTGCTGGACGTGATCCGGGGCAACCAAACCCTGTTTATGCGTCGTGACGAGGTGGAAGCCGCGTGGCGGTGGATCGACCCTATCTTTGAAGCGTGGGACGAAACCTCCCAGCCGGTGCGTGGCTACACGGCGGGCACGTGGGGTCCAAGCCAGTCCATCGCGCTGATAGAACGGGATGGCCGGACCTGGAACGATGGTGACGAGTAATGGCCGTCTCGGAATTTCACACGTTCGACTCCCGCGCGGGCTTGGCCAATGCTCTCTCAAACCGGATCGCTCAAACGCTTTATGCCGGATTGGAAGAAAACCAGTTTGCCTCACTGGCCCTCTCGGGTGGATCGACCCCCAAACCGATGCTGAACCTGTTGGCGGACAAGATTGAACCCTTTAGCGAGATGATCTATTTCGCGCTGGTGGATGAACGCTGTGTGCCCTTTGCGGACGACCGCGCAAACCGCCGCATGATCAAGGAAGCGTTGCGGCTTTCCAATCATCCAGCGTCCGAGTTTCTTGCGCTCTACGAAGACGGCCTGACCGCCGCAACCGCCGCGCAGGCCGCGTCGGAAAAACTGATGGATGATGAAGAACTTCCCTTTGATGTGGTGACGCTCGGCATGGGCACCGACGGTCACACTGCATCTTGGTTTCCCGCATCCAGCGGTTTGGAACTGGCCGTGGACCCTGCTGCCGACGCGCTTGCGGTTCCCGTCACGGGCGACACACTGGTTGAAGATCGCGTGAGCCTGACCATGCCGGCCTTGCAAGGCGCCCACTTAATCGTGCTCCACATCGAGGGTGCGGAAAAACGCGCCATCTTCGACATCGCCATGCAGGACGGCCCCGCCGACGCCATGCCCATCCGGCATTTGCTGCGTCATCCCTTTGCCAATGTGGAAGTCTACTGGGCGGCATGATGCAAACCGTTGCCCGCTTGGAAGGAAAAAGTTCGTCATGACACTTGCCGCAATTGATGCTGTCACGAAACGCCTGATCGAACGGTCTAAGCCGACCCGCGAGCCCTATCTTGAGCGGTTGCATGCTGCTGCCAGCCAGGGACCACACCGCTCTTCTTTGTCTTGTGGAAACCTCGCCCACGGTTTTGCCGCTTGCGGCCTGACAGACAAGAACAATCTTGCTGGCGACGTGGTGCCGAACTTGGCGATCATCACCGCCTATAACGATATGCTGTCGGCGCATGAGCCGTTCCAGCGCTTTCCCGAGCAAATCAAACAAGCTGCGCGGGAGGCGGGTGGCGTCGCGCAGGTGGCATCCGGCGTGCCAGCCATGTGCGACGGCGTTACCCAAGGCCAAAAGGGGATGGAGCTCTCGCTCTTTTCGCGTGACGTGGTTGCCATGGCGACGGCAGTGGGTCTTTCGCACAACATGTTTGACGCGGCGCTTTATCTGGGCGTATGCGACAAGATCGTGCCGGGCCTTTTGATAGGGGCGCTGACCTTTGGGCATATCCCGGCGGTGTTTGTACCCGCAGGCCCCATGCCGTCCGGGATGCCAAATGATGAGAAAGTGCGCATCCGCCAACTCTATGCCGAAGGCAAGATCGGGCGCGATGAACTGCTGAAGGCGGAAAGCGCTTCCTACCATTCGCCAGGCACCTGCACGTTTTA
Organism: Pseudomonadota bacterium; assembly: GCA_038746275.1. GTDB lineage: Bacteria > Pseudomonadota > Alphaproteobacteria > Rhizobiales > Rhizobiaceae > Pseudahrensia. Next base: position 47,808 of record JBCDKS010000009.1, read on the forward strand.
CGGCACTGCCAACTCCAACCAAATGTTGATGGAGTTTATGGGGCTGCATTTGCCCGGGTCCAGCTTTATCAATCCGGACACGCCCTTGCGCGACGGCTTGACCAAGGCGGCAACGCAGCGGGCGCTGGCGATAACAGCCGGTGGCAATGCGTTTACACCGGCAGGCGAAGTCATTGACGAGAAGGCCATTGTGAACGGCATTATCGGTCTGCATTCCACGGGCGGATCCACCAATCATGTGTTGCACTTGGTGGCGATTGCCCGGGCCGCGGGTATCATCCTGACACTGGAAGACATGTCCGATCTGGCGAACGTGACGCCGCTTTTGGCGCGGGTGTATCCCAACGGTTTGGCGGATGTGAACCATTTCCATGCCGCAGGCGGTCTTCCTTATCTGATCGGCGAATTGTTGCGCAGCGGCCATCTGCATGAGGATGTGAAAACCATCTTTGGTGAAGGCCTTTCCGGCATGGCGCAGGAACCGAAACTGGCCGATGACGGTGGCGTTGCGTGGCATCCAGCACCCGTTAAAGCGGCAAATGACAAAATACTGGCGACCGCTGACCAACCGTTTTCCGCAGACGGCGGCTTGAAAATGCTGTCTGGCAATCTGGGCAAAGCGGTGATCAAAATCTCCGCTGTCAAACCCGCCCACCATGTGATCGAAGCTCCTGTGCGGGTGTTCGACACGCAGGACGGGATCAAAAAAGCATTTGATGCGGGGGAACTGAACAGCGATGTAATTGCCGTGTGCCGCTTCCAGGGGCCGAAGGCGAACGGCATGCCGGAACTCCACAAACTCACACCACCGCTTGGCGTGTTGCAGGACCGTGGCCACAAGGTTGCTCTCATCACGGACGGCCGCATGTCCGGCGCATCGGGCAAAGTGCCGGCTGCGATCCACATGACGCCCGAGGCAAAAGAAGGCGGCCCCATTGCCAAGCTGCGGGATGGGGATATCGTGCGTTTGGACGCGACCAACGGCACGTTGGAGGCTTTGGTGGACGCGGCGGAATGGGACGCCCGCGTGGTTCAAACCGCCGATCTAAGCGGCAATGATTATGGCATGGGCACAGAATTGTTTAGCATGTTCCGGGCCAATATTTCAGGTTCCGATACCGGCGCCCGGTTGTTTGGGTAGCCGCCTTTAAGTGTTTGCCGGCTTTGTGAACTCGATGGCAGAGCGGTCGATCTGAGCGGGTCGGGTATTCAAAAAGCGCACGCGGGTTTGGCCCGCAATGCGCAACACTGTGTCCACGCCTTCACGCTCCAAAACATAGATTGCCTCTTCGCCGATCAAGCGCACGCGGTCTCCCGTCTTGAAGTCGACGATCTGTGTGTAACCGGTCACCACGAAAGTGTCTTTGCCGAAACCACCTTCAAACTTTGCGCCTTCGGCGGAGCCCACCAACACATCGTCACGCCATGATCCTTTGGCGTTTTTAATGGCTACAGCATTAGTGGCGAGAAAGTCGGTGCGCGCATGATTGGTCCCGCCCGGGCTAAGGACAGGCCAGACATTGCGGCGCTTTGAGCGGGACCGGTCGGGGGCAAACTCCAGAGCGATCTCGTCGATTTCCACCGTGTTGGAATGATCGACGGAGCCGTGGAAATTGATATCCCGATTGGTTTGGCGAACGTGGACGTGATTGCGGGCCTCGGCATGCCACGCAGAAAAAATGACGGCATGGCGCATGTTGCGGATCGTCAAATTGGTCAGCCGGTTGTCAAAGGCTTCCTTGAGTTCCAGACCGTAGCCGTTGCCCAAACCGCCTTTGTTATGCGCACCCTCCACACTGATCCCATCCAGCGTCGATTCAATCGTGCTTTGTAAGGCGATCGCGGAGGACGGCGTGTGTTTGAACTCCAAATCCGTGCCTTTGAAACCCACAACATGACGCAGGCGGAGGGCGGCGTGTTTGGACGCGGCCGGGCGCTCATTGGTGAAGGCAAAAGACGCCGGAGTACCGAGATTGGAAGTCACGGTTAGACCAGAGATAGACACGTTTTTGCGCGGTGCCACGCGGCGGGCGGTGGCTGTTTTGGCCGACAGGGCAAACGGCAAAGCGGTTGCTAATGTAATGGCCCGGCCTTTGACGCTCACAACGCGATGAAGGCTCTCCCGGAACGGGCGGTCCTCAGCCTCCTTCCAAGCAACATTGGTCCAGCCGTTTTGGGCGATCCACGCACGTGTGTTGGGCTGTTGCAGATAGATCATGTCGCCGGATTTTAGCGTGTGACCTTCCGACAGAACTATTCTGGTCTCATCCACAGCAGCGGCGGCTGCCAGCTTCACCTCGCGGTCAAACCACCGACCTTTAACCGTGATGTAGTCGGACGTTTCATCCTGAAAACGAAGAACGGTTTTGCCGCTTCCTGCGCCGACCAACGCAACACCGTCGCGGGTGATCCGCAGAGGGCCTGCCAGATTGAACGTGCCTGCGCCCAGCACCACCCGGTCACCCGGTTGGACCGTGGCGAGTGCCGCGTTGATCTCATCGGCGGAGCTTGTGGATGGAAGAGTGTGATCGCGGGCCATGGCCAATTGTCCCCAAACGGGAGACAAAACCGTCAAACAGACCGCTACAATTTTAACAATCGTCCTGAAATGGGACATGTACCGCGCCTCCGCCGCTCTCTAAGAGCGACGTTGCAGGGGTCGTGCCAGCGGCGATGTTTCAGGTCGTGTTTAAGAGGGGCGCGCCTCTTCGCAGCGGGCTATGGCGTGTGGCGCTCGACGATCAAAACCCCGGCGCATTCCAAAACCGGTTCCCCAACAAGAATGCGGTCTTTACGGCTGAACAGCTCCCGCGCGTCTCGGGGCTTCGGGCCGTAATTGACGATTGTGCGCAGATTGCCCCGGTCTCGCAGACGCAGATCATCCCCGGTTTCCACGACCGGGACTTTGGCGGCGGCGAGGCTTTGCATAAGGATGGCTTTCAGCAAACCATCGTCGGGCCAACCGGCCACGTAATGAATGGTGCCTTTACGGGTGACGGCAGGATGGCCATCTTTGGTCCGATGCAGCACTTGTGTCTGGTCATCGACAGCAATCTGTTCCGCCCAGCGATGAAATCCGCCCCCACCCTCCACTGGCACAATGTTTCCCGGTCGCAGGCTTTCCACCCGTTCCACACGCACACCCGTTACCTGGGCAAGTGCCCCCGGAGGCAAGTTCGGCGGGATGTGATGATGCTGCGTGCGTGAGCCACTGCGCGGGCCAATGATCACCTGAGCCGATGCGTTTTTCAGATGATCGGTCAGCGCCTCGTCCACCACCGGAAGTGTGGGCACAGCGATCAGATCATAGCCGGCGAGGTCTGACTTTTGGTGCACGATATCGATGGACTGACCCAATTGGCGCAGCATGGAGTACCAGCGAAACACCAGTTGGAACCCATCAAAATCGGCACCCTGTGGTTGCGTTTCCAGCGCCCAAAACGCGGGATAATCGACCAACAGCGCCACCCGCGCCTGTTCGGTTTGTGCCACGGGCAACTTGGCCAAATCATCGGTCACAGCCGCGATCTCGTCAAAGGCGCGGTCGGGTGTGTTGTCCGGACGGTTGAGAGCGGCGTGAAACTGTTCCTGCGCAAAAGGAGCCTGACGCCAGCGGAAATAACTCACCACTTCCGCCCCGTGGGCCATGGCCTCAAGGGTCCACAACCGCACCATGCCGGGGTGAGGGTCCGGGTTCCAAGGCGCCCAGTTTACCGGACCGGGCTGTTGCTCCATCACCCACCAACGCCCCTGGCCTTGGTTGCTTTCGCTCAAGCGATGATCCCGCTCCCGCCCGCAGGCGCGGTACAAGTCATGATGGAAGGCTTGGAAGTCCGGATCGCCCGCCCGCGTATACCAGTTTTTCCAAGCGGCATCGCGGCCAAACTGTTCCAAAAAGCCGATTGGGTAAGAATCCCAAGACGCGATGTCCAAATCTGCTGCGACGTCGAAATGATCGAAGTCCAACGTGCGGCCCATAAAATTGTGGATGATCGGGCGGCCCGGCGACAGCTTGCGCAGCAGATTTGTTTGAACGCGGTTTAACGCCGCCACCTGATCGGAGGCGTACCGGCGGAAATCCAACACGTGAGACGGGTTGGCCTCTGTGACCGTGAGGTTGGGCAGTTCAACCTCGTCAAAATCCCCGACCTCCATCGACCAGAAGACATTGCCCCAGGCGCGGTTCAGCGCGTCGGGAGACTGATATTTTTGCGCCAACCATTCGCGAAAGCCGTCGCGGGCCGCGGGGCTGTAACTCAGCGTCGTATCGTGACAGCTGTATTCATTGTCCGTCTGCCACGCTTGGACAGCGGGATGTTTGCCATATCGCTCGGCCACCATTTGCGTGATGCGCTCGGCCTCTTTGCGATATCCAAGATGGCTAAAATCGTAGTGGCGGCGGGAGCCAAAACCGCGCGGTCTTCCATCGCGGTCCACCGGCACCATGTCCGGCATCTCATCCACCAGCCATTTAGGCGGTGTGGCGGTGGGCGTGCATATGACGATCTTAAGGCCTGCTTCCGCAAGCGCATCAATAGCACGGTCCAGCCAATCGAACTGGCACCGATTGCGCTTCGGCTCGATCCGGCTCCAGGCAAATTCGGCAATCCGCACCCAAGTGATGCCCAAAGCCACCATGCGGCGGGCGTCGTCTTCCCAAAGCGCCTCGTCCCAGTGTTCGGGATAATAACAGACGCCCAATTGTGGAGAGGATGGAGACATGGGAGCCCTTTTTTGACTGTGATTTAGGGGGTTTGCGTTGAAAGATGAAAACCATCCTCATACTGAGGTGCGACCGGTGGGAGCCTCGAAGTGCGAGGATGGTGGTGTACGGTTTGGGCATTATCAACAGCGCCAACCGGGGCTTCCCTCGCCCTTCGAGACGATGCTGCGCATCTCCTCGGGGTGAGGGAAGGGTTCCGAGACGATGCGGCCTATCTCCTCAGGATGAGGGAAGTGTGATGTCATTTACGCATTGCCGACAATTGCGCGGACACGCCGCGCAATGACGAAAAACACTCAAACGCGCAAACCATCAGCATCGAACAGCATGGTGCGGTCGGGGTCGACGCCCACGTTTGCGATCTGGCCATCGCGCACAGCCGTGTGGCCTTTTTGCTCGACGGTGAGCGGCTCGCCTGCACCGATGTTGAGGTAGAGATATGACACGCCGCCCAATTGCTCGACCACGGTTGTTGGCGCTTTAAAGGTCAGCTTGCTGTCACCGGCGGCCACAAAGTGTTCGGGGCGCAGGCCGACTTCCAATTCTTCGCCTATCTTTGGTGTGCGGTCACGGGTGGCAACCGTCATCACAAGATCGCCGAGGGACGGGACGGTGACGGCGGCACTGCTCGCATCGGCGGTGGTGACCGTACATTTGAGGAAGTTCATACGCGGCGAACCGATGAAGCCACCTACGAATGCGTTGTCAGGATTGTCATACAAATCCAGTGGGGAGCCGTATTGCTCCACCACGCCGGCGCGCAAAACGACAATCTTGTCCGCCAATGTCATCGCCTCGGTCTGATCGTGGGTCACATAAATCATCGTGGAACCCAAATCGTTGTGCAGCTTGGCGATCTCCAGACGCATTTGCACGCGCAATTCTGCATCCAGGTTCGAGAGTGGCTCATCGAACAAGAACACCTGCGGCTCGCGCACGATGGCACGGCCAATCGCCACGCGCTGACGCTGACCGCCGGACATGGCCTTGGGTTTGCGATCCAGCAGCGGTTTTAACTCCAAAATGTCCGCCGCTTTTTGCACCCGCGCATCGATGTCCGATTTGTTGTGGCCCGTCATTTTCAGGCCAAAGGCCATGTTGTCGTAGACGGTCATGTGCGGATAGAGCGCATAGGATTGGAACACCATGGCGATGCCACGGTCCGCCGCATCGACATACGTGACGTCCCGTCCGCCGATAGCGATGGCGCCCGAGGTTGTTTCTTCCAAGCCCGATACCAGGCGCAAAAGCGTGGATTTTCCGCACCCCGAAGGGCCCACAAAAACAACGAATTCACCGTCGTCAATCTTGAGGTCCACGCCATGAATGACGTCCACATCACCAAAGGATTTTCGGACCTGACTGAGTTCCACACCTGACATGGTTTTTTACTCCTGATGACGCGGGCCGAGGCGGGCGTCTGTTTCATCTTCTATATTTTGTGCCGTCTGGCGCACCAATGCGCTGAATTCGGCGATCTTGTCCGGCCCCATGCGAAAGGCGGGGGCGGTGACCGAAAGGCCCGCTACGCCCTCCCCTTCCGGGTACAGAACCGATGCGGCGACACACACGATGCCCGGTTCGTGCTCCTCCCGATCAAACGCCAAACCGTCTTGGCGGATGGCCTCAAGCTCCTCGAGCAACAAGGACGCAGAGGCGAGCGTGGTGGGCGTGTGCTGAACATAGGCAAAACGGGACGCCCGATCGGCCGCATCTTGAAGCGGCAGGCGCGCCAACATGGCTTTGCCCACCCCCGTGCAATAAAGCGGTGATGCGTTGCCCACCTGGCTGTGCATGCGCACGGATTGGCGCGATTCAACCTTGTCGAGATAGACGACTTCCAGACCATTCAAGACGCCCAGATGAACCGTCTCACCTGTGGCCTCGTGCAAGGCCATCAAGTGCGGGGCGGCAACGGAACGCAAAGAATTGCGGGACCAAGCACGGGCCGCGAGTTTCAACAGGCGAAGGCCGGGCGTATAGGTCTGGTTCTGGTCAACCGTCACCAGCCCCTCCGCCACCAGGTTGGACAATTGGCGATGCAGCGTGCCCCGGGGCTGGTCAAGTTGATTGAGAATTTCGGTGAAGCGGATGGGCCTGTCCGCCGACGCGATCACATCCAGCGCTTCCAGCGCTTTGCCCAGAGTGCCGGTTGGGTACGGGTTGGTCGTGGTTTCTGTCCAGCTTTCAAGCGCAGACACCGCAGACGATGGCGCAGTCGCAGGGATGTTTCCACCGCTCGGCAAATCACGTTTTGACCGACGCGTCGCCGCGTTTGCTGATCTGTTCTTCACCGTCACGTGTCGCCCCTCCCAAAGCCAACACATCCCTAAGTCTTTGGCTCACATCCATCAGATGCGAGCAGGGTCCTTGAGACCCAATTTGCTGCGTCGCAAACTCAAGGGCGCAATTTCCCTCGGCTTGACAGGGGACGACGCTATCCGCTTAATTCTGAATAGTCAAATTGAGTTCCACTAAATGGAACACCTTGGAAGAGCTCAGTGTGACTTGGGAGGATTTTCACACAGGAACGGAAGGTCCGCTTCGCGCGCTTCCCTGACACGTGTTTTGTGTGCCAAGGCTTCCACGCCAGAGCCAATCATCGCTTCTTTGAAGCGTCGTTTGTCTCTAGCTTTTTGTTTTAACGCGGTTTCTTACGTTCAAACGGTACCGTTTGAACGAAAACGGCTCTAAAATGCGATTTCAGCCGGACTGCCATTTTTGCAGCCCGGTGGTTTGCGTCTCCAAGCGCGGGCCAAACCAATTGGACACCAATGGGAGGAACTCCAATGTACAAGACGCTCATGAGAGCAACAGCGGTCGTTGGCTTTGCAGCGATGCTGGCATCAACGGCTTTTGCCGCTGATTTGAAAATCATCTTCGATGACACCAACCCTGGCCCTAAAAAGGGTTTTGAAGACGCGGTTGCCTCTTTCAAAGCCGAGAACCCGGACATCAACGTCATCGTGTCTATCAATGACCGCGAAGCGCATAAAACTGCGATCCGCAACTTTTTGACCGCTGACGCACCGGACGTGACGTCTTGGTATCCCGGCAACCGCATGGCACCGTTTACAGATGCCGGTCTTATGACGGACCTGTCCGACTTGTGGGCATCGTATGAGAACCTCAAATCCAATTTTGAGGCGATCAAGCCAACCATGACCCGCGATGGCAAGCAGTGGGGCGTCCCCTACTCCTACTATCAGTGGGGCATCTACTACCGCAAAGACATCTTCGACAAGCTGGGCCTTAGCGAACCAAAGACTTGGGACGAGTTGAAAGCCGCTTCGCAAAAGATGGTCGATAACGGTGTGACACCCTTCACCATCGGCACGAAGTTCCTTTGGACCGCAGCCGGTGTGTTTGACTACATCAACCTACGCACCAACGGCTACGACGTGCACAACGATCTGACCGCTGGCAAAATCAAATATACCGATCCGCGCATCCGGGCGACTTTTGCCAACTGGAAAGAGCTGATCGACATGGGTGCGTTTGTGAAAAACCACTCCGCCATGTCCTGGCAGGACGCGATTGCACCCTTCGCCAAGGGTGATGCGGCCATGTATGTGATGGGCAACTTCGCCGTGGACGGCTTCAAAAACGCCGGTCTGACCTATGATCAGATCGACTACTTCCCGTTCCCGGAAATCACACCCGGTGTGCCACGCGCTGAGGAAGCGCCTGCGGATGCACTGTTCATTCCAGCCAACGCGAAAAACAAGGAAGACGCGAAGAAATTCCTGTCCTTCATCGCACGTCCGGAAATTCAGTCCGCTTGGAACAAGACCATCGGTCAGTTGCCGCCAAACTCGAAAGCTGAAGTATCCGACGACAAGTTCATTCAGCAGGGCATGCAGACTGTGTCCACCGCTGCCGGCTTGGCGCAGTTCTACGACCGTGACGCCCCAGCTGCGATGGCCAAGGCAGGCATGGAGGGCTTCCAGCAGTTCATGAACGATCCGAGCAAACTGGAAGAGATTCTGGTGCGCCTCGATAAGGTTCAAGAAGAAGTCTATAAATAAGACCGCTTTCGGGTGCCCGAGTTTTCGGGCACCCGTTTCTCATGATTGTTGGTCTAGCGCGGTTTGTTTCGATCAAACGTAACCGTTTGAACGGAAGCGGCTTAAGTGAAACGGTACGCAAAGTAGGAGGGCCGGAATTATGAGCACTGCTGTGTCTGACACCCTTTCGAATTCCGCCAAAGCAACCCGCACAATCGCAGTCGATGAACGCAGTTGGTATGTGCGCAACCGGTTGGTCATCGCGCCGTGGCTGTTTTTGGCACCGGCCCTGATCTTTTTCATGATCTATGTGATCGTGCCGATCTTCATGTCGATCTCGCTGTCGTTTTATCAGTGGGACGGTTTGGTAGCCGATCAAGCCAAATTCGTCGGTGTCGACAATTATGTGCGGCTCTGGGACGACGAAAAATTTTGGACGTCGCTCACCAACAATATTCTTTGGCTTGTGCTGTTCATGCTGGCCGTGCCAGCAGGCTTGTTCATCGCGCTGTTCTTGAACCAGACAACACCGGGAATGCGGTTTTACAAGTCGCTGTTTTTCTTTCCGTTCGTAATCTCACAGGTCGTTGTCGGCCTCGTTTTCTTTTGGTTCTACAACCCGGAATTCGGTGTGGTGGGCAAGGTGTGGGGTTTTTTCTTTTGCGAACAGGTGCCCAATATTATGGGCAATCTCACAACCCGCTGCTCAATTGATCCGCCTGCACTGATGGCCAGCGAGGAGTTTGCCACCTACGGTATCATCGCCGCCGGGCTGTGGCCGCAAATCGCCTATTGTATGATCCTATACCTCACAGGCCTCAACAACGTGTCGCCTGATCAAGTGGAGGCGGGCCGTTTGGACGGCGCAAAAGGCTGGCGGATGTTGTGGTATGTGATCTTGCCTCAGTTGCGGCCTGCAACCTTTATCGCCGTTGTGGTGACCGTAATCGGCGCGCTGCGCTCCTTTGATATGATTGCCATCATGACCCAAGGCGGCCCTGGCGTCGGCTCCACCAACGTTTTGGCCTATTACATGTATGAGGTGGCGCTGTCAGAGTTCGGCTTCCGCTACGGCTATGGCGCGGCCATCGCCACAGTGCTGTTTGCCATCATGCTCATCTATATCAGCTACTTCCTCTACCGGATGTACCAAGACGAGAAGGGAGAGCACTGATGTTTCCATCTCCCATCCAGAAGTCCGCCACCGGCTGGCAAATCGGCTACAATGTTGCAGTCCCCATTGCGCTATTCATCTGGCTGTTGCCTCTGATCGCAATCTTCATGACGTCGATTAGGCCTGAAAGCGACATCACGTCCGGCAATGTGTTTGGCTGGCCAACCGACTTTTTGTTGCTTGAAAACTACGCGCAGGTTTTTCGCGAAACCAAGGCGCTGCAATATCTGATCAACTCGTTTCTGGTGACCGTGCCCACCGTCATTTTGTCGGTGTCATTCGCTTGCCTTGCAGGCTATGCGCTGGCGATTTACCGCATACCGCTGGGTGGAGCCAACCTGGCTATCCCCCTGTTCATGTTGTTTGTCGCGGGCAATTTTGTACCGTTTCAAATCCTTATGGTGCCGGTGCGCGAATTCTCTGAAAACATCGGTGTGTACAATACGGTATGGGCCCTGATCTTGTTTCACTCCGCGTTTCAGACCGGATTTTGTACGCTGTTCATGCGCAATTTCATCAAGGCACTCCCGTTTGAACTCATCGAAAGTGCCCGCATTGAGGGTGTTGGAGAGTTCAAGATTTTTTGGCACGTCGTGCTGCCCTTGGTGCGTCCGGCACTGGCGGCCCTGGCGGTGTTGATTTTTACCTTCATCTGGAACGATTTTTTCTGGGCGACGGTGCTGACCAATGGTGACGAAGCCAAGCCGATCACTGCGGGTATGGAATCGCTCAAGGGACAGTACCTCACCCGGTATTCCCTCTATTCCGCAGCGGCCTTGATGGCCGCCATTCCACCGGTGATCATGTTCTTCATCGCGCAAAAACACTTTATCGCGGGTCTGACCCTCGGCGCGACGAAGGGCTGAAACTGTGGGAAGTGTGTACACGCACCGCCTCGATGCTGGGGCGGTGACCGTCTTGTTCGGCTGGGCCGATGGGCTGCCGGAGATCATTTATTTCGGCGCCAGCCTGCCCTCAGATTTGGATGCGGAAACCTTTGCCCGCTCCCGCGCAAAGCCTCAGGGGCATGCCACGCTGGATGAAAACGCACCCGTTTCCATGCAGCCGGAAATCGCGCGTGGCTTCATGGGGCACCCCGGGTTAATCGCCCATCGCACCGGCACGGACCAGCCGGGATGGGCGGGCTTGTTCACCCATCAAGCCCACACCACTCGAGACCATGGTGTGACGTTTCATTGTCTGGACGCATGGCGCGGTTTGTCTCTCGATATCGAGTGCGACCTTCATCCGGGTTCGGGTGTTGCAACGCTGCGCTCGCGGCTGACCAACACTGGTGATGCCGACTGCGTTGTGGACTGGATGAGCGCGCCGGTGCTGCCGGTGCCGCAGCATCTTTGCGAGTATCTGCACTTTCACGGCCGCTGGTGTGCCGAGTTTTCCGTCGACCGGCGCTCAGTGCCGATGGGCATGGTGAAGGCTGAAAACCGGCGCGGGCGCACGAGTCATGAGGCGTTTCCCGGCATCATTTTGCTCACGCCCACAACGGATGAAGACACCGGCTCTTGTCTGGGCGTGCATCTGGGTTGGAGCGGCAATCACCGCATGGTGCTGGAACGGATGACCACGGGCGAGTGCCAGTTGCAGATGGGCGTGCTGCATTTTTCCCGCGAGGGTTCCCTGCCCCCGGGTGGCACGCTGACAACACCCGATCTGTTCGTTGCCCAGTCCAACCACGGGATGAATGCACTCAGCCAAAAGTTCCACAAGCACGTGCGCAGCGCGATCCTAAAATTGCCGGACCCTGACAAACCTCGCCCCGTCACCGTGAACACGTGGGAGGCGCTTTACTTCGATCATGACCACGGCAAGTTGCGCGCGCTGGCCGATGCGGCTGCCGATATCGGCGCGGAACGCTTTGTCTTAGACGACGGCTGGTTCAAAGGGCGCAACGATGACACAACCTCGCTGGGTGACTGGGTGCCCGATCCGGACAAATATCCCGATGGCTTGCATCCAATTGTAGACTACGTGGTGGACGAAAAAGGGCTTGAGTTCGGCCTGTGGGTGGAACCGGAAATGGTGAACCCGGATTCCGATTTGTACCGCGCCCATCCCGATTGGGTTTTGCAACTGGACCCCTATCCACTGATGACGGGCCGCAATCAGCTTGTGCTGGACCTCACCAATTCCGCCGTGAAGGACTATCTGTTTGATCGTCTTTCCGCGCTTTTGACCGAGTACAGAATTTCTTATTTCAAATGGGATATGAACCGCGATCTGGTGCTGCCGGGGGACGGGGCTGGCCATGCTGCGGTGCACCGACAGACCACAGAATTGTACCGCCTGATCGACCGGCTGCTTGCCGCTTTTCCTTATTTGGAAATAGAGAGTTGCGCATCCGGCGGAGGACGTATCGACTTTGAGATCTTGAAACGCACCCATCGCTTTTGGACGTCTGACTCCAATGACGCTGTTGAAAGGATGCGGATTCAGACCGGATTTTCCCACTTCCTGCCGCCGGAGGTGATGGGCAGCCACATCGGGCCGGACTGGTGCCACACGACCGGGCGGGGCTTTCACGCCGATTTTCGGGCACTTGTTGCTAGCTACGGGCACATGGGTCTCGAATGCGATCTCACAACAATCAGCGACGCTGATATTGCCGTTTTCCGGGCCACGATTGCGGATCACAAGGCGGATCGTGACCTGCTGCACAGGGGTGATTTTTTCCGTGTCCGCACGGTGGACCCGGCCTTCATCGGGGCAGCTATCGTAAGCACTGACCAGCGACAGGCCCGGCTGATCATGGCGCAGACGGATCGCCCCCGTTCCGTTGTGTCACCCGCGATACGGGTGCCCGGTTTGGATGCGCAGGCTTTGTATTGCGTGACCATGGCGCCTTTGAGCGGGACACTGGCCAAGGCCAATCGTCTGTTTTCCAATCCTTTGATCGATGGTGACCTAGAATTGCCCGGCAGCGTGTTGGCCACTGTTGGATTGCAACTGCCCGCCTTTTACGCCCAGAGCGGATTGAGCGTTCGATTGGAAGCAATTTGAGCACCGCTGGCCGTTTAATCGCGCTTGACTGGGGCACGACGAATGTCCGCGCCGCCCTGCTGGACGCCAATGGGGCAGTATTGGCCGCGCGAGACGGCGAAAGCGGTGTTGGCATCTTGGACACAAAAGGATTTGGGTCACGGTTCGATGCGCTTGTTGCCAATTGGCCGAACGTGCCGGCGCTGGCCGCCGGCATGGTGGGAAGCCGCCAAGGCTGGCACGAGGCCACCTATCTGGCCTGCCCCACCAGCATGGATGGCTTGGCCAACAGCCTTTCGCGCTTTCAGCATTTGGGGCGAACGGTTGCCATCGTACCGGGGCTGAAAATGCAGACCGCAGACCATCATGACGTGATGCGCGGAGAAGAAACGCAGATCGCAGGCCTGCTGGCTTCACGTCCCGTCTTTGAGGGCACATTGGTCCTGCCTGGCACACACAGCAAATGGGTGCACGTCAAAGGTGGAGCCGTCGAGCGGTTCCACACCTATATGACGGGAGACATGTTCAGCGCCCTTTCGGGCCACACGATGCTGCGTCCGTCTGTTGCCGACCGGGTTTCCAAGGGTGCCACCGGGCAAACAGAAGGCGCCACGTTCCAACAGGCCGTACAGGATGTCTTTGCGGCCGGTGGCAGCGGATTGCGCCATTTTTTTGATCTAAGAGCCCGGTCACTTTTGGCGGGTCAAACGGTGGATCAGGGGCGTGAGCGCTTGTCCGGTCTTTTGATCGGCATGGAATTTCAAGCCGCCGCGCAGGACGGCTACGATGTGCAGGACGTGACGTTCATCGGATCACAAGACTTGATTGCACGCTATCGAGGTGCGGGGGCCGTGTTGGGCGCGCAGATGGAAAGCCACTATGGGACGGACTTGATATGGCCCGCCCTTCACAATTTGGCACGCGAAGCCAGGCTGGTTTGATGTTGGCACCGCTCGCTTCTGCTGCCGCTCAATGCGGTCGGAAGATCTATGAGGGAGACGCACAATATGGATCTGTTTGAAGGTCACCGACCATTGGTTGCCATTCTGCGCGGGCTGGAACCGGATTTGGCTGTGGCGACTGGCCAAGCACTGGTAGACGCCGGTATCGGCATGATTGAAGTGCCGTTGAACTCACCCGAACCATTGCTCAGCATTCAGCGGCTCGCAGACGCCTTTGGCAATACCTGCATCATCGGCGCGGGTACCGTGCTTTGCGTAGAAGATGTGGATGCTGTCAGCGACGCGGGAGGACGGTTGATCGTCTCCCCCAATATGGAGCCGGCCGTGATCCGCCAGACCGTAAAGCGCGGCGGTCTCTCTTACCCCGGTGTCTTCACACCGACAGAAGCCTTTTCTGCCATTGCAGCGGGTTGCCATGCGTTAAAATTTTTTCCCGCTTCGCTGCACGGACCCGGCGGCGTAAAGGCGATCAAAGCCGTCTTGCCGCCGTCAATGCCTGTGCTGGCGGTGGGCGGTGTCACGGCGGACACAATTGGCCAATGGTTGGCCGCTGGCACAGATGGTTTCGGTATCGGGTCGAACATCTTCAAACCGGGGTGGTCACCTGATGAGGTTGGCGAAAAGGCGAAGGCGTTTGTGGCCGCCTATGACGCGGCAGCCACTTCGTAGCCCACTTCTGATGCCGCTTCGGTGAGCCAGTGCCACAGGCCCCGCGCGTAACTGGTGAAGGCGTAGAGTTCAAAGGTTTGCGCATCAACTCTGTTGATGGTCAGACCGATTTCGTGGTGATGGGTCAGCCTAACGGATCCTGCCGGAAACGCGTGTTCAGCAAAATCGATCCCAATGCCAGTCGCCAAAAGCCAAGCCGCTTTTTCTCCCTTCACCGTCACAACCACGCGGCTGTGGGTGAGACCGGTCACAGCTCCCATATCGCTGGTAATCTGGCCGCGCAAAGTGGTGTCGAGACCCGGTTGATCGCTCTCGATCCAGTATCGCCCGGGTCCGGTCGGTATAATATGCGACCCGCCCTTTGTCACCACGGCTTGGTGGTCTTTCGACAGGGGTGTCCCAATGTGAGCGGCCAAAAGGTTCTGAACCTTGGCATTGGTATCGGGCCAAGACTGAACTTGCACCAATGAACGGCACAGGCGGGTGGACAGATGGACTGCGGGACCATGCACCAAATGGCCGTGGGTTCCCGGCTTTAAAATAGCCGCCAGAGGTGACACGCGCCGAGTCTCAGACATGCATGCGTCCTCCGTCGGGATCGACCATATGTGGACTAACCACCTCTACCGCGACATGACGGTCGCGCACCGGGTTAGTGGCAAACATGCGCTCCCCGTGGCGCGTGCGACCGTCTTCCAACATCGCAAGCGATATGTAGCAATTGAGTTCCGGTGAGAAACACGTGGACGTGGTGTGGCCCATGCTTGGCCCCGTCTCTTCTTTTGAGCCTTTCACCAAATGCGACCCGCCGACGATGCGTTGCCCGTCTGCCGATTTGATTGCAACCAATTGGAAGCGCCCCGCTTCGTGCAACGCTTCGCGCGTCGCGAGCACCGATCCGACAAACGGTTTTTTGGTAGACACCATGCCGCCGAGGCCCAGATCGTGGGCGGTTGTGCGGCCGTTCAGTTCCGGGCCTGCCACATGGCCTTTTTCAATGCGCAGAGTTGAAAGCGCTTCCAAGCCGTACGGCACGACATGAAACGGTTTGCCAGCCGCCATCAAGGCATCCCAGACGGCTTGTCCGTGGTGGGCACCGCAATAGACCTCATAGGCCAGTTCACCCGAAAACGAGAGTCGCGCGATCAGCACATCAATCGAGGCGATCTTGCCTTCCCGCACGCCCATGAAGGGGAACGCGTCATTGCCCATGTCACACGCGGTGACACACGCCTCCAAAAGCTTGCGGGCGTTGGGACCGGCGACGGCTGTGCCCGCCCATTCATCCGAAACTGACGCGAGGGCGACTTTCAAGTCCGGCCAAACGATCTCAGCATGGTATTCCAGGTGCTCCATCACTTTGCCGGCGCCGGCTGTTGTAGTGGTGACCAAGAAGCGGTGTTCGTCCAAACGCCATGTGGTCCCATCGTCAAACAGGAAACCGTCTTCGCGCAACATGAGGCCATAGCGGGCCTTGCCTACAGGCAGTTTTGCAAATCCATTGGAATAGATGCGGTTTAAGAACTCCGCAGCATCCGGGCCCTGCACATCGATCTTGCCAAGGGTGGAGACATCCACCAGTCCAACAGATTTCCGAACGGCTTTCGTTTCGCGGATATAGGCCTGCTCCACGGTCTCGCCCGGTGCGTTGTAACTCTCGGGGCGGAGCCAAGGACCATTGGCCACCATCCCGGCGCGGTTGGCCAAATGCCAATCGTGCATGGGTGTTTGGCGTTCACTTTTGAGGTGGCCGTAAAGCTCGCCGGCCAGCGCGCCGATGGCCGTTGGTGTATAGGGCGGACGGAACCGTGTTGTGCCCACATCCGGGATCGCCATGTCGCGCGTGTCCGCCATGATGGCAAGGCCGGTCACGTTGGACGTCTTGCCCTGATCGGTCGCCATACCCAGCGTGGTGTAGCGCTTTAAGTGTTCGACCGAGACATAACCCTCGCGATGGGCAAGGCGCACATCGTCCGCCGTCACGTCATGCTGCAAATCGACAAAGGCTTTGCCGACGCCACTCGCCTTGATTTCAAACACCGGGGCCGGTGCATGGTCGACTTCATCGCCCTCTACATCCGGCAGTTTGGTGGTGTCTTTGACGGGCAATCCGGCGTCCGCCAGCGCGGCGTCTGCGGCCTTAGCACCGGTACGCAAGGCGGCCCCAAGGCCGAATGCGCCCGACATGGCTCCCGCACCGTGCCAGCTTGACGTGGGTTCGCCAGGCAAGAAGGCTTGCAGTTCCGCATCCCAGACGGGCTTGCCACCCTGTTGCGAGGTGAGGTGAAAAGTGGGGGACCATCCGCCCGATACGGCGAGACAATCGCAGGCGATGGTCCTGCGGTTATCGCCTGCGGCACCGGAAATTTCGTTGTAATCCGCCACTTCAATCGCCGTGATAGTGGATCGGCCTTTCGCGCGCAGGACGGCAGAACCGGTCAGCAATTGCGCGCGGCTTTCTTCGCCGGCCTTGCGAATGTCATCCGCGACGTCTGTGCGCACATCCACAATTGCGGTCACGATGACGCCGCACCGGGCCATATCACGGGCGGCCAGCCAGCCGGTATCGTTGTTTGTAAACACGGCAACCGCTTTGCCTGGGGCAGCCCCATATTGCATTGCGTAACGTCGGGCCGCGTCCGCCAGCATCACGCCAGGCCGGTCATTGCCGGCAAACACGATGGGACGCTCCAGGGCGCCGGTGGCGATGACGGTGGATTTTGCGATTATGGTCCAAGCGCGCAAACGGGGCGCGTGGGGATTGCGGTCGGCCGCCTCTTCCACCCGCTCGATGGCGAGGTACGTACCATCGTCAAACATCGACTGAACCGTGGTGCGCGGCAGCACGGTGACGTTTTCCATACCTACCAATTCGTCTGCGATCTGTGTCGCCCATTGGGCTGCCGGCAAATCGTCGATAAAGTCCGGTGCATTGAGCAATGCACCGCCGGTCTGTGCGGCTTCGTCCGCCAAAATGACCCGCGCGCCCTGTTTTGCCGCACGGTGGGCGGCGGCCAGACCGGCGGCGCCGGACCCAACCACCAAGACATCGCAAAAGGCATTCATACGGCCGTAGCGGGAGGGGTCGCGCTCCTTTGCGCCAGCACCCAAACCCGCAGCACGTCGGATCACCTGTTCGCAGGCATACCAGAAGGCGGTGGCGCGGTGGCCGGACAAGCGCGGGCCGATGAAGGTCTTGTAGTAAAATCCGGCAGAAAGGGCTTTCCCGCCCAACTGGTTAATCGCGGCGAGATCGAACTTCGCAGACGGCCAAGCGTTCTGGCTGCGCGCCACGAGACCCTCCCGGATCGGCACTTCGGTGGCGCGGATATTGGGTTCGCGTTCGGCACCCTCGTGCAAAGTTACCAATGCACTGGGTTCTTCCGAACCCGCAGAGAACACACCGCGCGGGCGGTGATACTTAAACGACCGTGCCACCACCGACACACCGTTGGCGATCAGTGCGGATGCAAGCGTGTCGCCTTCCAAGCCCTGATAGGACTTTCCATCAAAGGTGAAAGTGACCGTCTTGCCGGAAGACACGCCCGTGCCAACGCCCTTGCGCAGTTTGAGACGGAAGCCACTCATGTTTTGTCTCCACCCACTGGGTCGACTGTATTGAGCGCATCAAGCGTGTCTCTCCACGGGCCAACCGGCTCGCTGGCGCTGACGGCGTGGGTGGTGGTGTTGCGTCTCACCCGCACGTGGCGGCGGCAACCGCCGGTGTGGAGCCATATTTCATCATGGTCCCCGGGTGTGTTGGCCCGGTCATAAACATAGCTTTTGTGTGCCTCCATGTCGGTGGACGCGATGGGCGGACGGATGGCGCTTGCGGCGCCTATGTAGGTGAATTCACGGTGATCCCGCTCACCGCACCATGGACATCTTATTCTCACAGCCGCCCCTCCTAATGATACCAAGGGGTTGGGCCAGCGCCCAACTCATCAATGGGACGGCCGTCTTTGAACCGCTCAAGCGTGAAGGCGCTGTTGATGTCGTGCGCTTTGTCATTGGCGATGGTGTGGGCAAAACACCAGCCGGACGCGGGCGTAGCCTTAAAGCCGCCGTAACACCACCCCGCATTGAGATACATGCCCGGCAGCGGCCCGGTGGTGATGATGGGCGACCCGTCCATGGACATGTCCATAATACCGCCCCAAGAGCGCAACAGGCGCAGGCGGGCAAAATTGGGGAACATGGACACAAGCTCGCTGGTCACCTCTTCCCACACCGGCAGGTTTCCCCGCTGGGCGTAGGAATTGTAGTAATCAATATTGCCGCCAAAAACCAAACCGCCCTTGTCCGATTGGCTGACATACAAGTGTCCCGCACCGAAAGTGACAACGTTTGGAATGATGGGCTTGATGGATTCCGATACGAAAGCCTGGAGCACCGTTGATTCAATAGGCAAAGCATCCACACCGGCCATTTTCATGACACGGCTGGTGTTGCCCGCCACAGCCACGCCCACTTTGTCGGCACGGATTTCACCGCGATTGGTCTCAACGCCAACAATCCGGTCACCCTCTTTCAGGAAGCCCGAAACCTCGGTGTTTTCCAAAATGTCGACGCCCAACGCATCCGCCGCGCGGGCATAGCCCCACGCCACCGCATCATGACGTGCGTTGCCGGCATCGGGCTGCAACAGGCCGCCTTCAATGGGGAAGCGTGAAGAACCCGAAACGTCCAGACCGGGGTTGAGACGACCCACCTGATCGCGGTCCAGCAATTCGCTGCGCACGCCCATCAAACGCATCTGGTTGCCGCGTTCGGCATAGGTATCCATTTGTCCAGGTGTGTGGGCGAGATTAAGCACCCCCCGGGGCGAAAACATGACGTTGAAGTTCAACTCGTGGCTCAGTTCGCGCCATAGCTCCATACTCTTTTCATAGAATGCGGAATTGGCGGGAAGACGGTAGTTGGAGCGCACAATGGTTGTGTTACGGCCAATATTACCGGAACCAAGATAGCCCTTTTCCACGACAGCCACGTTTTTGATGCCGTGCATGGACGCCAAATAATAGGCTGTCGACAGGCCGTGGCCGCCGCCACCGATGATGATCACATCATAACGGGCTTTGGGCTCCGGCTTGCGCCATGCAGGTGACCAATCCTTGTTACCGGTCAGCGCATTCTTGACGATGGAGAACGCGGAATAGCGTTTCATGAGTTGCCTGCTATCATGGAGTGTCCCTCGTGCGCCTGCCCCGTATCTAACATGCTTCCGGCGCACAAGGCACATTGAACGCAGTGTGTGAGGCCGGTCAGCAAACCGTTGTCGAATTGCCGACACCAACCCTAGCGGAAGCCGACACGAAGCCAATCCTTCACGGCCACTCATCAACGCCAAGTCCATGGATTTAACGCTGTGAAAGTTTTCGCTTGCGCGACGTCGCGTTTTTGACAAAGTCCCCGTCTGACACACACCGATTTGGACTTCACCGATGGACGATGCAGGCAAACGCATAGACGGAAAACTGGTTGCGGAAACGGTCATTCAAACCGTTAAGCAAGGTTCCGAAGCGCTGATGACGTCCCATACGGTGCAGCCGGGGCTGGCCGTCATCATCGTGGGTGAAGACCCGGCCAGCCAAGTTTACGTTGCGTCCAAAGGCAAGAAAGCGAAGGAATGCGGATTTCATTCCGTGCAACATACGTTGCCCGCAGATAGCAGCGAAGACACCGTTTTAGACCATGTGCGTGCGCTGAATGACGATCCGGCCATCCACGGCATATTGGTGCAACTGCCTTTGCCGTCCCACATCGATGATAAAAAGGTCATCCAGACCATCGCACCGCACAAAGATGTAGACGGCTTCCACTACATGAATGTGGGTCGGCTGGGCACGGGCGATCTGTCCGAAGCCTTTGTGCCATGCACGCCTGCCGGTTCGATGATCTTGATCCGCCGCGTTTTGGGGGATGATCTTTCCGGCCTCAGCGCTGTTGTGATCGGTCGGTCGAACATTGTGGGCAAACCCATGGCCAATTTGCTCTTGGGGGCCAATTGCACGGTAACGATTGCCCACAGCCGCACCAAGGACCTGCCCGCGCTTTGCCGCACATCCGACATCGTGGTGGCTGCCGTGGGCCGACCGGAAATGGTACAGGCTGACTGGATCAAGCCTGGCGCCACAGTGATCGACGTCGGTATCAACCGCGTGCCAGCGCCAGAGCGGGGTGAAGGCAAGACCCGTTTGACCGGAGACGCACATTATGCCGGGGTTTTGGAAAACGCGGCGCACGCGACCCCCGTACCCGGTGGCGTTGGCCCCATGACCATCGCTCTTTTGATGGCCAACACCCTGACCGCAGCCTGCCGCACAGCCGGCGCCGACGTACCCGTTTTCTGACGTTCTGTCATATGAACGAGCCCAGCAAACAGGTGGTGATTGAAGGCGAGCAGGAGGGGCGTCACTTCGCTTTTTTGGCCATCAACAAATTTTCCATGTTGTGCTTGGCTGCCGCCATAGACCCGTTACGCGCGGCCAACCGCTTGGTGGGCCGGCCGTTTTACTCTTGGAGCATGGTGTCCATAGACGGGGAACCTGTGACCGCATCCAACGATATGGTCGTTGAAGCAGAACACTCGATCGACAGTCTTGGAAAGTGTGACATTCTTTTTGTGTGTGCAGGGTATCGGCTGGAAGTGCCCGGACAACCGCGCTTGCTGGCGCGGTTGCGGGAGCGTGCCCGGCGCGGTGGCGCGATGGGCGGTCTGTCCATTGGGACGCATATTCTGGGACAAGCGGGCCTTTTGAACGGCTATGCCTGTACAATACACTGGGAAAATCGCGCTTCGTTTCAAGAGGCCTATCCAGACGCCAACTGCACCGGCCACGTGTTTGAAGTGGACCGCAACCGCTACACATCTGCGGGCGGGACGACATCCATCGACCTGATGTTGCACATCATCGACGAGGACTTCGGCGCGCGGGTTGCCAATGAGGTGGCCAACCAGTTTCAACACGAGCGCATTCGCACCAATACGGACCGTCAGCGTGTCGGACCGGAACGGGATCTGGGCGGGAAGTCTGAAAAACTGCAACGGGCTGTTGAACTGATGGCAGAGCACCTTGAAGAGCCGTTATCGGCTCTTGAGATCGCGCGACGGGTCGGACTTTCGTTGCGTCAAGTGGAGCGTCTGTTCTTGCGCCATCTGTCCTGCACGCCGGGTCGCTACTACATGTCCGTGCGGTTGGAGCGGGCGCGGGAACTGTTGCGCCACACCAATGCGCCCATTTTGGATGTGGCTTTGTCCACCGGCTTTACCTCCCACTCCTATTTTGCCCAAAGTTACCGCAATCACTTCGATTGCTCGCCCTCGGAAGAGCGCCGCGCCAACAACTGACGAAAGCAATCATGGCTGTACCACACTCTTCGCCCCCGCTACCTCTGGACGGTATTCGCGTGGTCGAACTGGCCTCCATCGGGCCTGGACCTTTTGCAGCGATGATGTTGGCGGATCATGGGGCAGACGTTGTGCGCATCGAGAAGCCCGGCGGGCGCGACGTGGGCACGGCACGGTCTGACAGCGATCCCATGCTCCGCGGTCGCCGCAAGGTCGAACTTGACCTTAAGAACGTCGAAGACCGGGACAAAGCGCTCGCCTTGATTGCAAAAGCCGACGTGCTGATCGAAGGCTTCCGCCCCGGCGTGACAGAGCGGTTGGGTCTGGGGCCGGACGTGTGTCACGCGTTCAATCCAGCCCTCGTTTATGGCCGCATGACGGGATGGGGACAGAACGGTCCGCTGGCGGCCCGTGCGGGACACGACATCAATTACATCGCGTTGACCGGTGCCCTGGATGCCATCGGCACACCGGAGAGCGGGCCGGTGCCGCCGATGAATCTCGTCGGAGATTTTGGCGGCGGCGGGATGCTGATCGCTTACGGCATCTGCGCAGCACTGCTGCCAGCCAAAATGCAGGGCAAGGGCTGCGTTGTGGACGCAGCCATGGTGGAGGGTGCCGCCCTGCTGATGACCATGCCGTTTGCCTTGAAAGCGCAGGGCATGTGGGGCAGCGGGCGCGGCGGGAATTTTTTGGACGGCGGCGCACCCTATTACGGCACCTATCAGACTGCGGACAAGCAATGGATCGCCATCGGTGCGATTGAAGAACCGTTTTGGCGAGAACTGATCGAAAAACTGGCTCTGGACGATCCGCTTCTGGCGCGGCGTCAAGACCCAAAGGCTTGGACGGACCTCAAGGCACTGTTTGCCAAAACCTTTGCTTCAAAAACGCGGGCCGAGTGGGAGAAAGTGTTTGAAGGGAGCGATGCTTGTTTTGCGCCGGTGCTTTCCATGGATGAGGTGACCGGTCACGCTCACAACCAAGAACGGGGCGTCTTCCAGTCGAAGGATGGCGTTCTGCAACCGGCCCCCGCACCCCGCTATGGCGGTCGAGCGCCCCGCGTTCCGATCACGGATATGACACCGCTGGATTTTGAAACTGTGCTGGCTGGTTGGTCCGAGGCTTAGGTTCTCGAACCTTCGGTGGTGTACCCGAACATCCGCGCCTTAGATCATTTCTATCTTTGATAGAATCGATCTAATTGTGGCGCTCACGCTGTCGGCCTCGAGAGGCCTTCGCGACCCTAGGTGGGGGAGGGGCGGCGCATAAGCGCCGGGTTGCTCTTCGCAACCCAGCGATTCAATCAAATTGTGAACCGCTCTAGCCCGGAGACAGACCCCGTAAGCGTTCCGAGCGGCGGCGCAGCAGTTCCACGGTGGTGAGAAGCGCAATCGACATCAACACGAGGATCGTGGCCACGGCCAAAATGGTCGGGCTGATTTGCTCGCGCAGTCCGGAGAACATCTGACGCGGGATGGTGCGCTGATCGACATCGGCCATAAAGATCACGGCAACAACTTCATCCAGCGATGTAATGAACGCGAACAATGCGCCCGAAATCATGCCCGGCGTGATCAAGGGCATGATGACCTTTACAAACGTCGTCCACCCATTCGCGCCCAACCCTTGGGACGCGCGGATGAGCGAGCGGTCAAAGCCGGACAGGGTTGCAGTGACCGTTATGATGACGAAAGGCACGCCCAGCGTGGCGTGGGCCAACACCAGACCGAGATAGGTCTTTGCCAGACCGCCCTCGTAACCCGGAATCATCCCCTGCATGGTGCCACCGTAGAAGAAAAACATGCCGGTTGCCGTAATGACCAATGGTACGATCATAGGTGAAATCAAAAGGCTTGTGATTGCCGACCGGAACGGCATTTCCGGACGCGACAGACCGAGCGCGGCCAACGTGCCCAAGCCGGTGGCCAACAGAGTAGAAACAATGGCCAAAAAGAAGGAGTTGCGGAAAGCACGGATCCACGTGGCGTTGTTCCACATATCCGTCCACCAGCCTTCAACCGCGTCCGGTGCCGTCATCCCAAAACGGACAATGTCCGCGTACCAGCGCGTGGAATACGCCTGCGGGTCGAGGGACATCATGCCTTCGGTGAAGCTGAAATAGGGTTCTGCGTTGAACGACAGCGGAATGATGACGAGGATCGGCGTGATCAAAAAAATGAAAATGATCGTACAAGTGGTCAAAAAAGCATATTGGCCGATCTTATCCTTCGTCGTGGCGTAGGGGGGCAGTTTGCTCATGGCAAAAAGGGGAATGCCAAAAATAAGAGCGAAACCAATCGTGCCCGCCAAAGACTGGGTCATGAGTAGGAACACCACAACGGCAAAAGCCAGCGCGATGAAGCCGGGGGTTTTTATGCGTTCAGCGAGTGCCATCGTTGCGCCCTCACCCAAACTTCAGATTGTCGACGCCTACAAGCCGGTTGTAGAGCCAGTACATCACCAAAACCACCACCAGCAAGATCGTACCGAGCGCGGCGCCGAGAGACCAGTTGAGCGTGCGCTGGATGTGACCGGCGATCAAATTTGAGATCAGCAGGCCATCATTGCCGCCCACCAAGGCTGGCGTGATGTAGTAGCCAATCGCCAAAATGAACACGAGCAGTGTGCCCGCGGCAATGCCCGGTATTGTTTGCGGAAAATAGACCCGCACGAACGCATATGTCCCGGATGCGCCCATGGACCGTGCCGCGCGCATGTAACTTGGCGGGATGGTTTTCATAACAGAATAGAGTGGCAAGATCATAAACGGCAGCAAGATGTGCACCATGGCCACCACGGTGCCGGTGGCATTGTAAATCATCTGGATGCGACCAGCATCGGATATGAAACCCAGATAGACCAGCACATTGTTGATTACGCCCTCTTTCTGCAGCATCGCAATCCAAGCCGATGTGCGCACCAGAAGCGATGTCCAAAACGGCAGAAGGACAAGGATCATCAACAGGTTGGATGTCCTTAGCGGCAGAGTGGAGAGCAGATAGGCCACCGGATAGGCGATCAAAAAACACAGCGCGGTTATGAGCGCCGATAACCAGATGGTTTTC
The DNA here is from genome assembly GCA_038746275.1 of Pseudomonadota bacterium. Classification (GTDB taxonomy): domain Bacteria; phylum Pseudomonadota; class Alphaproteobacteria; order Rhizobiales; family Rhizobiaceae; genus Pseudahrensia. The sequence goes on from JBCDKS010000009.1 coordinate 72,759, forward strand.
CAGAGGATGGGCAGATAAATGCGGTAAAGCTCGTCCGCGCGCACGATGTTGCCGGTTGCATCGAATTTGCGGTCCGTCGCAGCCAGATAAAATGCAATCGTGTAGTCCTGCGACACCCGCTTAAGCGTGGTCCAGAGTGCCGGATTTTCCCATCGCTCATCGATTGCAAAAAGCGCCTCTTTGTAAGGCGGGTCCGGCAGATTTCTTATCCGTCTCGCTGTGCGCGTAAACAGACTGCGGGAGCCCGGAATTTCATAGTTCACGCGTGTGGCGAGGTTGCCCACCGTCTTGCCCACTTCGCGGTTTCTGGCGGCGGCAGACAGGTCTTTGACAAAGATTTCGATGATTTCTTCAGGCGGTGTGCCTTGTTCATCCCAGTTTTGAATGGCCACAGCAAAGTTGGGAACAACGGCGGACCCGGTGGGATTGTGCACTGAGCGGAACAGCATGGAGCCGATGGGAAAGACGAAGGAGATCAGCAAGAACAACACCAGCGGCAAAGTGAGCAGGAAGGCCTGCATCTTCATGCGGCGTGTTGTGCGTGCAAGCTTGAGTTTGAGCGGAACACCGTCTGCCGTGACCAAAGGAGCCTGAGAGGCTGGAGCCGGTCGGTTGATCGTATCAGGAGCGGAGAGTGTTGCGTCGGTCATGAGGGCCCCTGATGGACGGCAATGCAGCACCGCCGAAAATTCCTTTGCACCAAATTGGGCATTTGGCGGGTCAGTCGAATACCAGTCTAAAGTCAGTCTAGTTGGAGACGAAAAAGGCGCAAACCGAATGATCCGCGCCTTTCTCTGAGTGCTGTTTAGTTAGCGAGCCAAGCGTTGAAACGTTCGGTCAACTGGTCGGAATTGTCCGCCCAGAACTCGAAGTTATTTTGCACGGCGTTGGTCAGGTTTGCCGGATCAGTTGGCATCTGAGGACCCATGTCGATGTCTTTGTTGTAGTATTTACCAACAAGGGGGGCCGAGGACTTACGGGCAGGACCGTAGGAGATGTAAGAGGCCTGGGCAGCGAGCTGCTCGGTCTGCGTGGAGAATTTCAAAAACTCCAGCGCGGTCTCTTTGTTCTTAGCACCTTTGGGGATCACCCACAGGTCCAAGTCCCAAACATGACCATCCCAGACGATTTCAAACGGCTTGTCCTCTCCGGCAACGGCGTTGAAGATACGACCGTTATAGGCCGTGGTCATCGCCACTTCACCGTCAGCCAGCAGCTGTGGCGGCTGTGCGCCGGCTTCCCACCAGACAACTTCGGATTTGATGGTGTCGAGTTTGGCGAATGCACGGTCCACACCTTCCGGTGTTGCGAGCACGTCATACACATCCTTTGCGGCCACGCCGTCGGCGATCAAAGCGAATTCCAGGTTGACCTTTGCGCCTTTACGCAGGCCGCGCTTACCGGGGAATTTCTCCAGGTCGAAGAAATCAGCCATTGTGGTTGGCACGGTGCCCGTGATCTTGGTTTTGTCGTAGGCGAAGATCGTGGTCCAGATGATGTTGGCCACGGCGCAATCGTAAAGCGTGCCCTCGATGAAGTCTTCTTTTGCAGGCGTACCGTCAGCACCGGCGGGCAGTGCGGAGTGGTCGATGGTCTCCAAAAGACCTTCGTCACAGGCGCGGATCGCGTCGGACAATTCAACGTCCACGATGTCCCAAGACACGTTGCCAGCTTCCACCTGCGCTTTGATCTCAGCGATGCCGCCATTGTAGTCTTCGGATTTGATGTTCACGCCGGTCTTGGCGATGAACGGCTTGTGGTAGGCCTCTACCTGAGACTTGGTGTAAGCACCGCCCCAAGACACGATGGTTAGGTCTTTGGCGCTGGCAACGGTCATAGCCGCTGTCGTGGCACCGAATGTAATCGCTGCGCCGACGGCGGAGGTTGCAAGAAGTTTCGATAGTTTCATGTTTAGTCTCCCTTTGGATTGACCCGGCATTTCTGCGGACCGATGTGCTGGCGGGTGGTCCCGCCGGCATTCTTGTTGGATCAGATGGCCAACGCGTCGAGGGCTTTGCAGTCCTGCGCTTTCCAACCGACCTTCACTTTTGCGCCCTCGGCCAGCGGTTTGTGGCCAGCACTGTTGGGCACTTTGACAATGAATTCCTCATTGCCGGCGACGCTCATCCGCGTGCGGATGTGATCGCCAAGATAAATCAATTCCCTGATCTCGCCCTCAAGAATATTGGGAACCGATCCCGTCTTGGGCGTGATTTCAACCCGTTCAGGCCGCAATGACAAGGTGGTGCGCTCACCCACCGCACCGATGTTAACCGCCTCGGCGGTGACACTGCCGCCGCCATCCAAATCAATCGTGGCCACGCCCTTGGCGAGTTTCGTTACCTTGCCCTGAAGTTTGTTGTTCTCGCCGATAAACTGAGCGACGAACGAATTTTGCGGCTGCTCGTAAAGATCGTCCGGCGTGGACAATTGTTGAATGACGCCGTCGTTAAACACTGCAATACGATCAGACATGGTGAGCGCTTCGGCCTGATCGTGAGTCACGTAGACGACAGTGACGCCAAGGTTCTCATGAATATGCTTGATCTCGTATTGCATCTGTTCGCGCAATTGCTTGTCCAGAGCACCCAGTGGTTCATCCATCAAGATGAGTTTGGGATCGAAGACGAGGGCGCGGGCCACAGCCACACGTTGTTGCTGACCGCCGGACAATTGGGCCGGGCGGCGGCCACCCATTTCAGGCAATTCCACCATTTCGAGCGCGCGCTTGACCTTGGTCTCGATCTCGGCGGAGCCCATTTTTCGCACCTTGAGCGGGAAGGCGAGATTTTCAGCCACCGTCATGTGGGGAAAGAGCGCATAGTTTTGGAACACCATGCCGATACCGCGTTTGTTGGGCGGAACGTTGTTGATGGACTCGCCGCCCAGAAAAATCTCGCCATTGGTGGCCGGTTCAAAACCCGCCAACATCATCAGTGATGTGGTTTTTCCGGAGCCCGATGGGCCCAACATGGTGAGGAACTCGCCCTCAGGAATGTCCAGATTCAAGTCTTTGACGACCAGAACTTCGCCGTCATAGCTTTTTTGTACATTCTCGAACCGAACAAATGCGTCCGCGCCGGTCCCGCTTACTGTGTCAGACGTCATGGCCACCCGTGTGTTCTGCCGAAATTATCCAAAAGACCGCTTTTGCGTGCGATCCGCGCCCCAAATTTTCGAAGGCCACCTGCCTTCGGTCGAGGCAGACACCATTTCCAGAAGTGAACAGGCATGCACTTGCGCCGTCAACAGGCGATAGACCTTCGAACAGCTAAATTGGTAGTCTTTCCGCCTAAAAACTGCACAAAATCAGACCAACGGGTTCATTGGCTCATTTTCAGGCAGTCCAACCGGGGTGCTCTCACCCCAGGACTGGACCTCCACCTCTATCAGCCCCACAGGCAAACCGGCAGGATCAGATGACAGGCGGGCGGGCGTGAAAGATGAAGCCCAAAAAGTTGAGCAGCACTTGCGCGGCCAGCGTGGCGGTTGACCCGGACTGATCATAGTCGGGAGCCACTTCCACAAGATCGATGCCGACAACCGGATGGTCTTGCGCCAGTTTTTGCAAAAACTCCAAAATCTCATAATAGAGAAACCCGCCATGGCTCGGAGTGCCTGTCCCGGCTGCGATAGACGGATCAAAACCATCAATATCGATTGTGACGTAAACCGGTGCACCCTCAGGAATGCGGTCGGCTGCGCTGAGTGGCCCGATCTTGCGAAACTGGCGGACGGAAAGAATGTCCGATCCCACAGCCCGCGCAGCATCATAGCCCTCTTTCGCAGTGGACGAGACATTTCGAATGCCAAACTGGGACAGGCCGGTAACCCACGGCTTTTCCGATGCGCGGCGCATTGGGTTTCCGTGACCGTTTCTCACGCCATGGCGTTCGTCCACGAAGTCGAGATGGGCGTCGATCTGAACCAGATGAAAAGGCGGCTGATTTTCGAACGCGTCAATGCAGGGTATGTTAACGGAATGATCTCCCCCCAGCACCACCGGCATGGCACCGGCCTTCAACGCGCACTCTACCGCATGGCGGATGTTAGCGTGGCTTTGAACCGTGTCCGTGTGAACGATGTCTGCGTCGCCCATATCCACGATTTCGACCGACGCCGGCAGGTGGACCGCATCATCCTCGTGGTCGTAAGCACCAGCATGGCCGAAGGAGAACAGGGTTGACGCTTCACGGATTGCGCGGGGACCGAAACGGGCTCCAGCCCGAAACTGGGTGCCGGCATCGAACGGTGCTCCCACCACAGCACAATGGGCGGAAAAATCGCTCCAGTCGGTTACGATGGGGCGTTTGCCAAACGTGCTGATGCCGACGAATGGCAGGTTTAACCGCCCCGCTTCATAGCCGTGCTCACTCATTCCTTATGCCTTCCACTTTGTCGTGTTTACGGGGTCGTCTGGGCGGGGTCGTCTTTGGTGGCGCAATCGATTGTGTGTTCGTTCCGTTCAGCTACGCTTGAGGGGGTGAGTTTGTCCATGATGACGAGACTGGGGGATCGAATATATGGCAATGAACACAACGGAGGCTGCGCGCAACATCAAACTGACTGAGACGCCTTCGCGTTTGGCGCGACCCGTCGTCAGGTTTTGGTTGGCGTTGAGCATTGTGGTCGGTATCGCCAACGCGGCGCTTGCAATGGATTGGGCGACCTACCGTAACAGCGCCTACGGGTTTTCAGTGGATTATCCGACGCAGCTTTTTGCCAGCCAAACGTTTTCCACGAATGGCGACGGAACCACACTCTACGGCCTGGCCGGGTGGATCGAGTTTCGCGCCTATGCCGTCAACAACGGCGATGAATTGTCTTTGGATACTATCGTGGACATCACGCTGGAGGGAGCAACAAACACTGACGTCACTTATCGACGGGTGAGGGACGATTTCGCCGTTTTGTCGGGAACGGCGAAAGATGCGCAGAAAGGCGAGCGCATAGTCTACCGTCGCTTTCAGCCTTCTTCCGATCTGTCGCGCGTTGCTGTTTTCGAGTTCCTTTATCCGGTCCAAAAGCGCGGCCAGATTGACCCGCTTTTGGCGCGTATCGGAGCCAGTCTTACAGCTCCCAAAAACCTAAACTAACGCAAGATCCATTGCGACGGGCGCAATTTCCAATTGCTAAACTGGACGGGTTTTGTTTTGCCCGGTTTGGGCTGTGGTGCGGCGCGTTTCTGTTTTGGCAAAGCGTGATGCATATCAAGACCAAAGGCCGTGCGACGGGCGACGCCGGCAAATCGCCTGCGATAGTGTTTGCCTTTTCCAGTCCCGATGGACTGGGTGGTCATCGTGCTCGTTTGCGGCTTGGACGAGGGCGGCGGGGTGCCGTTCGCGCCGACTTTAAGAACCCTTGGTTTGCCACGTTCGTGCGCCTTAGCGCCTATCGAGGTTGCTCCCAGACCCGCAACAACTTTCAAACCTTCGTTGGATTTTGCGCCATGGGCCGCCAATCTGCGGCGCAAATACCGCACCCGTCTGGAAGGCGTTTTCAGCTGATCTTCCGCCCTTCTCGCAGCAATCACCGGGGTGCGCACTCCGGACCGCTTGGACGGCCTGTCAGCGGTTGGCTCAGCCTTTTGCGCTGCCAGCGCGGCGTTGGCCATCGCGTCAATCGAGGCCATGTCGATTGTGGTGATTGGTTCTGGGATGTTTTTTCGGGTGCTGCCAACGTTTGAGACTTTCGATTTGGGTTGCACCTTATCGGTTGACGCCACCAAAAGCGGGGTGTCTTCGACGGGGGAGCCGACGCCAGGGCTATTGGTCGACCTGTTGGTGGGCACCACGTGCACCACTCTATAGCCACCGGCTTTCAAGGACCGCAGCAGACGGGGCAGCATTTTTGCGGTTCGGGTCTGGATGTCGTGCATCAAAATGATGCCACGGCCTTCGCGTTTAAGCCGCCGCATGATCCTGTCATGCACCACCGAAGGGCTGTCGCGCTTCCAATCCAGACTGTCGATATTGGCGTTGAAATCGATCAAGCCATATCTCCGCAACACTTTATCCGTGCGTTTGTTGCGGGCGAGATAGGGATAGCGAAAAAAAGGCGTTCGCGGCTTGGCATAAGCCTTGCCGTAGGCGATGCGCTCCACCGTTCGGATGCCCCGACTAACCAATTTTGAGACCTTGGCCGTTGAATATTCCGGCAAGCGATTGTGGGCCGCTGTATGATGCGCCAGCGTGTGGCCTTCCCGCACGACACGTCGCACAAGACTAGGATAGGCACGGGCCATGCGTCCAACGTAGAAAAACGTGGCTTTGACGCATTCGTCCGCCAAGGCTTTCAACACACGGGACGTGTTTCCAGCGATTGGCCCGTCATCGAAGGTTAGGATGACTTCTTTGTTGCGTATCCCCAGAGCCCGTTCCTTGCCGCTGACATAGCGGGTTTTTGTTGGATCAAGCGTGATGGTACGGGCCGTGCCAAGCCGATCTGGCCCGCAAGCGGCCAATACCAAAGAAGAGGTCGCAGACACAGACGCAAACGCGCCCAGTGCCACGACGAGACACCGCACAATACGCACAACACAGAACCCATACGCAAAACAAAAACTGGGTCACGGGTTGACGACCTGCAGACGTTACGAGGCCATTCCCGCTTACCAAACATGGTAAACGGGAATGCTTAATGGGCGGTGAATTGACAGGCTGGCGCTTCGCGACGGGTTAGCCGCGACCCTTCCAAGGCACGAGACGGTTTTCAGCAATCCGCATCAACACGTCGATACCGTAGCCGATCACACCGATGATGATGATGCCGATGATCACAATATCGGTGAGCTGGAACTTGGAAGCGGCGATGATCATCTTACCGGCGCCCTTCTCAGCAGCCACCAGTTCTGCGGCGACGACAGTGCCCCAACACACCCCCATGGCAACGCGGGCCCCGGTGAAAATTTCCGGCAGGGAGTTGGGCAGGATCACCTTGGACAACAATTGAGATTTGCTGGCTCCCAAAGAGTAGGCGGCATGGACCTTGGATATATTGACGCCCGAAACGCCTGCCCTTGCCGAAATGGTCATGATCCAAAGCGCGGCGAGGAACAGAAGACTGACTTTACCCTGTTCACCGATGCCGAACCAAATGATGACCAAAGGGATCAACGCCAAGGGCGGCACCGGGCGCATGAATTCCACGATGGGATCAAACCAGCCCCGCAACCACGAATTCAGACCCATGGCAAACCCAAGCGGAATGCCAAACAAACAACCCAAGAAAAAACCGACAACCACGCGGATGAGCGACCACATGACGTTTTCCCACAAGCCGACGCCTTGGTATCCTTCGGCGTTCAATTGCCAGAAGCGGTTCCAAACCTGTTCGGGCGGCGGCAGGTAAAGAGCCTCCATGGTCCAGCCCGTGTCGGGGCGGATCGATAGGCTGCCTTGCCGGGTCATCAGAATGGCCACATCACCCAAATTGACGAGATCGCCGGGGGCGATGGCTTGACCGTTGACCTCAGTGACTTTGAACTCAGCGTTGTCGCCACCGTCATCGTTGCGGTGGGCACGGACGATTTTTGAGCGACGCTCCGGGATAAGAGTGCTGTCATCACGCGCGAAGCCCTGTGAGGACTCCTGATCGATTTCCGGAGCAGTTGCGCCCTCTTCATCCTTGCCGGACACGCGCACGAACACGGTACCAACGTCTGTATCGCCGGACGGTTTGGCGACGGTGTATTCAAACTGGGTTGTGCCAACAAAGGGCTTGGGCAGGCTGAATGGCAACAGCCAAGAGCCTGTCGCCAACGCCCAGATCAAAAAGATAGTGATAACGCCAGCAATGGACGCTGTTCGGTTGGCAACCACCGAGCTTTCGTCGCCAAACGTGACTGTCTTGAGACTGCCAAACCCTTTGCCCGTTTCGCGGGAACCGCTGATCATGTTCCAGACAAAATAGCAGGCCGCGCTCACGCCTAGGTAGATGGCAAAAATGAGCAGAATGCCGAGAACCATCCATAGGCTGGTGATCAAGACGTTTATGAGTTCTTGCGCCATGGTCCTGCCCCCTACGCCGTTTCCGTCCGGCCCATGATTTCCTCTTCCATGTCCCAAATCATGGAAAGAATTTCATCGCGTGTGGGTCCAAACTCTTTGTTACGCTTAACCTCACGCAGGTCCGCACCGACGCCGAGTTCCGCGAAGGGCAAATTGTATTCCTTGTGAATCCGTCCGGGTCTGGGGGCCATAACCAGCAGGCGCTCTCCCAAAAGCAGGGCCTCTTCCACGGAGTGGGTGATCAGGATGATGGTCTTGCCGGTCTTTTTCCAGATATCGAGGACGAGGCTTTGCATTTTCTCGCGGGTCAGCGCGTCCAATGCACCCAGCGGTTCATCCATCAAAATGACGTCCGGATCGTTTGCCAGGCAGCGGGCCAGCGCCACGCGCTGCTGCATGCCGCCGGACAATTCATAAATCATTTTCTCGCCGAAATCCTGCAGGCCAACAATGCCGAGGAGTTCGTTTACCGTTGCATCGATTTTCGATTGAGCCACACCCGCCATGCGGGGGCCAAAACCGATATTCTTGGACACGTTCATCCACTCGAACAGCGCACCTTGCTGGAACACCATGCCCCGCTCGGAGCTTGGGCCGACGACCCGCTCGCCATTGAGCGTGATGATCCCGGCTGTTGGAGCCAGGAAACCGGCGAGGATGTTGAGCATTGTGGTCTTGCCACAACCGGACGGTCCCAAGACCGCCATCAACTCACCTTCTTTGATTTCCAGATTAATGCCCTTGAGCGCTTCAACACTGCCGCCTCCGGGCAATTCGAAGGTCATGGAAACGTCATCAATGATCAATCCGGTCATGCAAGATCCTGGGTTGGAGCACCAAAATGGCGGTGAGGACTGTTAAAAAAAGAGAGCAAAGAAAACACGGTAAAGTATCGTGTTGTGCGATCTGCAAACCGTTAGACGAAATGAACACAAGGGCTTTATTTGCCCCTAATTGATGACGCGGCCACCGGGTGCCGCGCCATCGCTTTGCGTGCCTATTGCCGCAAAGGCCTGCTTACATTTTGGAAGCGGCTTCGAGGTAGCTGGCATTGACCAGTGCTTTGTAGTCTGGAAGCGCTTTGATCTTGCCGCCTTCTTCCAAAGACTTTGCGCTGGCGGTCAGATATTCGGCGACACCGCCGCCCATCCATTCAGCCGACAGTTGCTCTTCCACGGATGGGAAGACGAACGTGCCGATCACCGCTTTGGTGCCGTCAGCATCCATACCGGCTGCTTTGGCGATGGGTTCCATCATCGGGGCCGGATCTTTGGCGTATTGCGCGTTCATGTCGGCCGTGACCTTGAGAAACTTGGCCAGAACCTCTGGATTCTCTTCAGCCCAACCGGTTGGCACGGATGTCACGTCGAACACTTTGCCGACCACATCCTGCTTCTCCTTGCCGGACAAAAGCACATTACCGTGCTCTTTCATGGCGCGCAAAGAACCGCCCCAACCGCAAGCCATGGCGAGATCAGTGCTTGGCTGTGCAAATGCGGCAGCGGAGTCAGATGGTGCCATGTCCACGATTGTCAGGTCAGCTTCGGCAATGCCGAAATGCTTCATCTGAGCCAGGAAGCCGGAGTGAGCGGCGGTACCAAGCGGGACAGCAACTTTTTTGCCTTTAAGACCGGCCACGTTGTCTTTTGTGATTTCCAGCTCAGACCGCACGACGCAGTTGTCGTTATCGGAGTAGGACACAGCCACATCCACCACGGTCAGATCTTGACCGGCAGCTGTTGCCACCAAAAATGGCGTCACACCTTGAGAGAACGAAATCTGCACATCGCCGGAGGCCATGGCGGCGGACATTGCAGTACCGGCATCAAACGATACCCATTTCACCTTCATGCCCAGCGCTTTTTCGTAAAGGCCGGTGGCTTGAGCGAACTGGTTCGGCGTTGGCCATTCCAGGAAGTAACCGACGGTCAACTCGCCATGGCCATCTGCGGATGCGGCTGTCATTGCGCCGGTGAGTGCCGCGGCACCAGCCAACGCGGCTGCCAGTGTTTTGAGAATTTTCATGCTTAATCTCCCTAGCGGCTTTGGCCGCTGTTTCAGTTTTGCGACGCCGGACAAAGCCAGAAGGATTTTTTGCCTTGCGTCAGTAGACGGTATTGCCAGTTTCCGTTGCAACCTGCGGCATAGCCTTGGCCGATAACGGGGGCCGTTAACCGATCTAACGTGATGGTTACAGAGTTACCAAGCCTTGCAAAGAGCGTTGCACTCGAATCTGTGAGGCCAGAATTGCTTTCGAATTGAATCCACAAGGGGATAGATGGTCGCGCCTGCCCAGCAAACCGGCAACCTGCATTGTTTTGCGACACCGACCCCTTGCGACCCGAGTGCGTAGTGCAAAAACAACCTGTCAGGGAGGTTCAGCAACCCTTTGCACGGTTGTGTAGCGAAGAGTGCGCTTGCGCGGTGTTCACAACGGGCTTACCAGTGATCAACACTTTCTTTGCGCCCCCGCGGCGCCCATGTGCGCAGCCCTCGCGATATGCCGGACACTCTTAAACTCGCTGCTTTGGATGCAAACGATCTCACCGTCGTCTCCGCCCACGTTCAAGACGCTGTCTTGCGCAGTGCAGACATCATCTATGACCCAAAAATCGGTGGCTTGGTTTTGCCTATAAACCGCTTCGCGTGGGAAACGCCCGGCACGCGCCGGTGGCTTTTTAAAACCCATGAGAGACGCCGTGCGGTGCTGCACATAGACCGGGTGCGCGGCGTGCGGGCAAAGGGCGTGGACCGGCGCGATGACAAGCAGGTTTTGTCCCTTTTGTCAGTGGCGTTCATCCCCAAGACCGAAGACGACCCGTCCGGCCTCATTGAGCTCATTTTTGCAGGCGATGCATCCATGCACGTAGATGTGGAATGTGTTGAAGTGCGGATGAGCGACGTGGGGGGAACGTGGGAAACCCGATCAAAACCCAAACACACACCATAAACGTGACCACACGCGCCAGAACTTGGGGCATGTATCTTGGATCGTGTATCTTGGGGCAGGCAACCGCAGGCGTGTAGAACGTAACACGCATCCAAACAAACCACTGACACAAAACGGCATGTCACCATAGGCACGACGGGCAACTGAGATGAACGAGCAAACACCAAGCCAAGAGGACGACGGGCGGCCCGCCTCGGCCACGCTTCTTGATGTCATCCTGGACGAAGCCACAATCGGGCGTGCCAACCCTGATATCGAGCACGAACGGGCGGTGGCGATCTTTGATCTGTTGGAGAGCAATTACTTCTGGCCCGTGGGCCATTGTGCCAATGGCGCATGCGAATACCGTTTACGCCTAGGCGTTGTAGAACAGCGTCTGGTGTTCGACATTCGCGACGCAGACGAGCAAGCCGTCGCCACCCATATTTTGTCGCTGACCCCGTTTCGCACCATCGTCAAGGAATACTACCAGATCTGCGAAAGCTATTACGAGGCGATCAAGTCAGCCTCACCCAGCCAGATTGAAGCCATCGATATGGCCCGGCGCGGCCTTCACAATGATGGATCGGACACGCTGCAAGACCGGCTTAAAGGCAAAATCATCATCGATTTTGATACGGCGCGGCGACTGTTCACGCTTATCTGTGTCCTGCATTGGCGGGCGTAACCATGGAACCGGGAGACAAGCCAAACTCCGATCACGAATCCAAAACCTTAGTCGGGAACGACGCTCCCAAACCACTGGGAGAGCGGACTGTCGCTGACCCAAAGTCCGTTCTGTTTGTATGCAATCACAATATCATCCGCTCCCCCATGGCCGAAGCTTTGACCCGCGCGCGCTACGGCAACCAGATGTTTGTTGCCAGCGCCGGCGTGAAAACGGGTACGCCTGATCCGTTTGTAGATGCCGTTATGGAAGAAGCAGGAATCGACTTGCATGAACGACCGCCGCAAGCGCTCGCCGATCTGGAAGACACATGGTTTGACGTGATCATTACACTCTCCCCCACAGCCCATCACGTCGCCTTGGACATGGATTATGTGGAAGCGGATGAGATCGGCTATTGGGCGTCCGCCGACCCGACCGTCGCTCAAGGCAGCCGCGAACAAAGGCTGGATGCCTACCGAGATGTGCGTGACCGGTTGCTGGAAAACATCATCGCCCGCTTTGGCACAATTGACTGATCCTGATTTTTGTTAAGCTTGCCTGGACATCACCATGATTGAAGAACCGCCTCTCATTACCATTCAAAAGCCGGATCGGCGCCCCACCCCAAGCCAGATCGCTGCCTTTCAAAACGTGCCAACCGGCTTTGTCGCCGATGCGATGAACGGTGTTGGCGCGCTTTCCTTTGAGATCGCGCCGGTGGACCCCGAGGGCCGCCTGCCCCACCACGTGGCCGGTCCCGCCCTCACCACCGATTGCAGCCCCGGCGATATTTTGGCCACGCTGACCGCATTGAAATTCATTCAGGCGGGAGACGTTTTGGTGGCTGGCTTTGCGGGCTTTAGTGGATGTGCCGCCGCCGGAGACCGGGTCTGTGGTATGGCCAAAAACGGCGGGGCTGTCGGCTTTGTAACGGACGGACCGATGCGTGATTTGGACGGTATCGCAGCTGCGGGGCTTCCCGCATGGTGTGTTGGACTGACCCCAAACTCTCCCACGAGCAGCGGGCCCGGCGAAGTTGGCACCGCCATTCAAATTGGTGGCCGGCGTGTCGAAACAGGAGACATGGTGATTGCAGACAAAGACGGGGTGGTAACAGTGCCGTTTGATGTGATCACAGACGTATTGGACAGACTAAAACGCGTAAGCGAATTGGAATACGATCTAGATGCGCAGGTAGCCGAAGGATTGGCCTGCCCGCCATCAATTGATGATCTTCTGGCCAGCGATCGTGTCGCCTACACAAAGCGCTGAAACTCCTTCGGGCGGGCTTGCAGTTGCAGGTGGCACAAGCCCCGGAAACGCGCTTTTTGGACAACGGTTCACAAATCGATCCGTTGCAGGTAGGTTCCGGCGCGATCGGGCCTGCTGGGCCAAATTGACCGTGGCGCAATGGCGCTCCGCCATCCTTTCATACTCACGCCGGATACCGCCTCGCGGTCCCTCGGCATCAAACATATATCAGGATATCCGCACCGCATGGCGAAAGAAGAAGTACTCGAATTTCCAGGCACAGTGAGCGAATTGCTGCCCAACGCAACCTTCCGCGTGAAGCTTGAAAATGAACACGAAATCATCGCCCACACGGCAGGGCGGATGCGCAAGAACCGCATTCGCGTGCTAGCCGGAGACAAGGTATTGGTGGAGATGACGCCTTACGATCTCACAAAAGGCCGGATCACGTACCGCTTCAAATAGGCTTCGCCAAAACGCCAAACACTTGCGGACCTCAAGTGCGTGCTGCGCGCAAAGCTGGCACCGTTTGACACCAAGACCTTCAAATCGAGCGCTCCTTAGCCATGGCGACCCATCCAAGACTGATTCTCGCATCCGGTTCGCCCCGCAGGTTGGCGTTGTTGCAGCAGATCGGGATCGAGCCCGACGAGTTAAAGCCTGTTGACGCTGACGAAACCCCGCTGAAAGCCGAAGCACCGCGCTCGCTGGCCAAACGTTTGGCCCGCACCAAGGCGGAACTGGCTTACGAGCGGGTCAAGGCCGCTCTTGCATCAAGAGAAGCGTCCGAACAAAAGGATCAAGGTTCGACACCGGACCCGGCGTTTATTCTGGCGGCCGATACCGTGGTGAGCGTTGGTCGGCGCATTCTACCAAAAGCGGAAATGCTGGACGAAGCGGCAACCTGTCTGCGTCTGCTGTCCGGTCGTTCCCACCGCGTCCACACCGGTTTGACGCTGATCAACGCAAAAGGTGCTGCCCGGCACCGTCTGGTGGAGACCAAAGTGCGGTTTAAAAAACTGTCGACAGATGAGTTTGAAAGCTATCTTGCATCCGGTGAATGGCGCGGAAAAGCCGGCGGCTATGCCATTCAAGGCATTGCCGGGGCGTTTGTCATGAAACTTCAAGGCTCCTACACCAATGTTGTTGGGCTTCCGCTTTTTGAAACCGGGGCCCTGCTGCAAGGCGAAGGCTATCCCATTCATTTCAGCTGGCTGACGCATCAGGGCTGACCCCATGGCGGACACACCAGACACAGCCTCAAAAATTGATTTGGATATTAAAGTCGCCGGTGCAGCCTGCCCGCAATGCGGGAAGACCGCCCTTCACGCCTATCGTCCGTTTTGTTCCAAGAGGTGCAGCGACCTTGACCTCGGCGCTTGGTTGAACGGCTCTTATGCCATTGCGGGGGTGGAGACCGTATCTTTGGAAACACCGGAGGGCGACAGCGATTAGGGATGTCATCTAAAACCGACCGGCGCGCTTCCAATCCAACACCTTCTCGGACTTTCGGTGATCGCCTGGCCTCGTAGGCAACAAGCTACCAGAGGTTAAGACTGCGATTTAGACTTATGTTCTCAATTATCTTTGTTGGTGCAGTCTAAAACCAAATCGGCTTGAACATCACATGTTAACCCGCACAACTCAGCACTCGTGAAATTTGTGTGCGCTCTGAACCATTTGACGGCTGGACACGGTTAGAGCCGCTGACTATACCCACACTGCTGTCATGAACGAAGCGTCAAACCCCGTCGCTGATCCTGCTTAAAACAGGCCGCTCAACAGCCCGGTTGCCCGGGTAGCTCAGGGGTAGAGCAGCGGATTGAAAATCCGCGTGTCGGTGGTTCGATTCCGCCCCCGGGCACCATTTTATTTAAGTTTGGCTTATTGTGTTGCAGGTTGCCGCCCGCCAAAACAACCTGTTGGTCGTGCAGCTGACGCTTTATCCGTCATACCCTTCGATGATGATGACGTCGCCCACCGACACGCCTTCCTCGCTGCGCAAAGGAATAATGGCTTGGTAGTCGGCTGAGTGGTAGCAGGCGCGGGCGTGTTCGTAGCTCTCGAACTCGAGGACGACGTTGCGGCTGCGAGACGTGCCTTCCGGGTTTTCAAATGCGCCGCCACGTACCAAAAACGTCGCGCCAAATTTTTCAAAAACGGTTGCATTGGCCGCAACATAGGCCTTGTACGCATCGAGGTCGTTCACATCGACGCGCCCGATCCAATAGCCCTTTGGCGGTTTTGCGGACATGGTCAAACGCCTTCCACGATGATCAGCTCAGAATCGGCCACGGACTGGCGGATTTTCACCGCAGCTTGGTATTCGTCTGAATTGTAGCAATCGAGCGCGTGTTGGACGGATGGGAACTCGATAACGACGTTGCGGGCGCGATTGTCACCTTCCATCGAGTGCGCCGTGCCGCCGCGTGCCAGAAAGTTTGCACCAAAGCGTTCAAAGGCGGGTTTGGCGGTGGCCACATAGTCGGGGTACCCATCCGGGTTGTTCACATCCACCCGCGCAATCCAATATCCTTTGGCCATGGTTTCCCTCCCAACGGCGATCTAAAAATATGCAGCGTCTAAACCGACGCCATGTCTTCCAACACGCTTTCGGCAGCGCGTTTGCGGTCTGACGCTGCCATGATCGGGCGCCCCACCACAAGATGAGACGCTCCTGCCCGTAGGGCATCAGACGGGGTCATGACCCGTTTCTGGTCGTCAGCTGCCGTGTTGGCAGGCCGTATGCCCGGTGTGACCAGCGCCATATCGGGCCCGATGATGGAGCGGACGGCGTCCGCCTCTTGAGCGGAAGCCACCAAGCCACCCATGCCCGCCTCTTTTGCCTGTTGCGCCCGCAGCGCCACCAGTTCGGCCGGACTGAGTGTGTATCCAGCCTCTTTGAGATCTGCATCGTCCATGGACGTCAGCACAGTGACGCCCAGAAGGGTCATGGAGCCGCCGGCCAGGGCTGCCACTGCCGCACGCATGGCCTTGGGATAGGCGTGCAACGTCAGCATGGTTACGCCCATCTGCGCCACGCTTTCGACGCCCTTGGCCACCGTGTTGTCTATGTCCAGGAGTTTGAGGTCTAAAAAGACCTTTTTTCCTTCCTGCAACAAATCCTGAGCGAGTTGCAGGCCGTTTTCGCGCTGCGGCGCGAAGCACAACTGATGCCCGATCTTGTAAAACGAAACGCTGTCGCCAAGCTCGGCAATGGCTTGGCGGGCTGCTTGGACGGTGGGCACGTCGAGTGCAACAATCAGCCGGTCATCTGCCATTTGCCCAGGCATTTCAGGTGGCGGATGCGGATTTGATACGACCCACGAGCGTCGCGCACATCCGGTTCAGCATATCCGCGCTGCGTTCATTGCTGAGGCTGTTGTCATCATTAAACGCGCCGTGGGCTTGGCCAACCGCGGTCTGTGGTGTGATGACATCGGCACCCACGCTGACCATAATATCACGAATGTGAGACAGAACACGAATGCCACCCAAACCGCCCGGCGAGCAGGCTGCCAACGCAAATACGCGGTTTTGATAGACTTTTACGCCCACATCGCGTGACAGCCAGTCAAGGGTGTTTTTCAGCAGCGGCGGCAAAGACGCGTTGTATTCCGGGGTAACGAACACGACGCCCTGATGCTCGGCGATTAAAGTCGCCAGCGCCTTGGCTTCGGCGGGCGCACCGTTTTCGCTTTCCCAGTCTTCGTTGAAAATGGACATGGGATAGTCCGCCAAGTTCACTTCGGTGGCGGTTGCTCCATGACTTTCAAGACACGTCGCAATTGACGTCGCAAGTTTGCGATTAAACGAGCCGTCCCGGCTGGAGCCGGGGATAATCATAATCTTGGACATAGGTAAGTCTCCAATGGTGCGGAAGGCGGCGGCAGTGGGTTAATCCGCCAATCCGTCAAACAGGTTTTTCATACGGGCGAAGAAGCCGGTGGATTCCGGTGAATTGTCGCTCGAGCTCAACTCATCAAATTCGGTAAGAAGTTCGCGCTGGCGCTTGGTGAGGTTGCTGGGGGTCTCAATGGCCACTTGGATATACATGTCGCCCACCTGCGGAGAGCGCAGCACCGGCATACCTTTGCCCTTGAGCCGGAATTGCCGCCCGTTTTGGGTGCCCTCCGGCACTTTGACCCGCGTTTGGCTGCCGTCAATTGTGCCCACTTCAAACTGCCCGCCGAGGGCGGCGGTGGTCATGGAAATCGGTACGCGGCAATAGATGTCCGCCCCGTCACGCTGGAAGAACTCGTGCGGCTTGATCGTTAGGAAAATGTACAAGTCGCCCTGCGGCCCGCCGCGTGTACCGGCCTCACCTTCACTGGCAAGGCGAATGCGCGTGCCGTCTTCGATGCCGGCTGGCACATTGACGGAGAGGGTTTTGACCTGCTCCACCCGGCCGGTGCCTGAACAGGCCGAGCACGGATCGGCGATCACCTCACCGCGTCCCTGGCAAGTGGGACAGGTGCGCTGGATGGAAAAGAAGCCTTGGCTGGCACGCACTTGGCCCACGCCACCACAGGTGGGACAAGTGGTGGGTGATGTCCCGGGTTTTGCACCACTGCCGGAACAGACACCGCAGGTGACGGAGGAAGGCACTTCGATCTCCGCCGTTTTACCGGCAAAGGCCTCTTCCAATGTCACGTCCATATTGTAGCGCAGGTCTGCACCGCGGGTCCGTCCACCGGATGAGCGGCGGCCACCGCCGCCCATCATCTCACCGAAGATATCCTCGAAAATATCACCAACACCGCCGCCACCAAACGGACTGCCACCGCCTCCGAAAGGACCGCCACCGCCGCCGCCGTTTTCGAACGCGGCATGGCCAAACCGGTCGTAGGCCGCACGCTTCTGCGGGTCTTTGAGAGCCTCATAAGCCTCACCAACTTCCTTAAACTTGGCTTCCGCAGCGGCATCATCCGGGTTGCGGTCCGGATGATATTTCATGGCCTGTTTGCGGAATGCGCTTTTCAGCGCTTTTTCATCGGCATCGCGGGAGACGCCCAAAGTGTCGTAATAATCTTGCTTGCTCACGCTCTTGTCCCGTGGCTGGTGCGGCGCTGCGGGGAGCGCCAGAAAACAAAAATCCCGCCCGCCGGTTAAGCGAGCGGGATTTCAGATGATGGTGTTGCGATCAAAACGCGATCACACGCAACCGATCTGTCTTACGCCGACTTTTTCTCGTCTTCGTCGTCGATCTCTTCGAAATCGGCATCGACTACGTTTTCATCTGCCGCGGCATGGGCGGCCGCATCGGCAGCAGCGTTTTGTTCTTCCTCGGACTGCTGGGCTTCGTAGATCGCTTGACCCATTTTCATGGAAGCTTCGGCGAGCGCCTGTGCTTTTGCGTTGATCTCGTCACCATCGTCCGTCTCCAGCGATGTTTTGAGCTCTGCCATGGCCGTGTCGATGGCCGCCTTATCCTCTGCGGACACTTTATCGCCGTGCTCTTCCAAAGATTTCTCGGTGGAGTGCAACAGGGCTTCCGCCTGGTTTTTGGCTTCCACGGATTCGCGACGCTTTTTATCGCTGTCAGCATTCGCTTCGGCGTCTTTGACCATCTGCTCGATATCAGCATCGGAAAGCCCACCGGAGGCCTGAATGCGGATCTCGTGCGACTTGCCGGTACCTTTGTCCTTGGCCGACACGTTAACGATGCCGTTGGCATCGATGTCGAACGTCACTTCGATCTGCGGCACGCCGCGCGGTGCGGGTGGAATGCCAACAAGGTCGAACTGACCCAACATCTTATTGTCAGACGCCATCTCACGTTCACCCTGCGAAACACGGATGGTTACCGCACTTTGGCTATCCTCGGCGGTCGAGAACGTCTGCGACTTCTTGGTCGGGATCGTTGTGTTGCGATCGATCAAGCGTGTGAACACACCGCCCAGTGTCTCAATGCCCAGCGAAAGAGGTGTTACGTCAAGCAACAAGACGTCGGTCACGTCGCCTTGCAAAACCCCGGCCTGAATAGCAGCGCCCATGGCCACCACTTCATCAGGGTTCACGCCTTTGTGCGGCTCTTTGCCGAAGAAGTCTTGCACCGTTTCCTGCACTTTGGGCATGCGGGTCATACCGCCCACCAAGATGACTTCATCAATGTCGCTTGTGGCCAGACCGGCATCTTTCAATGCGTCTTGCATCGGCTTTACTGTGCGTTTGACCAAATCGCCCACAAGCGATTCAAACTTGGCCCGGGTCAGTTTCATAGTCAGGTGTTTTGGACCGGACGCATCGGCGGTGATGAACGGCAAGTTCACTTCTGTTTGGGCAGAAGACGACAATTCGATTTTAGCTTTTTCGGCAGCCTCTTTCAGGCGCTGCAGAGCCAGCTTGTCGTTTTTCAGATCGACGCCCTGGTCCTTTTTGAATTCGGCAGCAAGGTAATCCACCAGCGCCATGTCGAAGTCTTCACCACCTAGGAACGTGTCTCCATTGGTGGACTTCACTTCAAACACGCCGTCGCCAATTTCGAGGATCGACACGTCGAACGTACCGCCGCCGAGGTCGTAAACCGCGATGGTTTTACCGTCATTCTTCTCCATCCCGTAGGACAGGGCAGCGGCTGTTGGCTCGTTGATGATGCGCAGCACTTCCAGACCGGCAATCTTACCGGCATCCTTGGTGGCCTGACGCTGGGCATCGTTGAAATATGCGGGGACGGTGATCACCGCCTGCTCTACTTTTTCACCGAGATAAGCCTCTGCCGTTTCTTTCATTTTCTGCAGGATCATCGCCGAAATCTGAGACGGAGAATATTTGTCGCCGTTGACCTCAACCCATGCATCGCCATTGTCGCCTTCGACAATTTCGAAGGGCACCAGCTTCTTGTCTTTTTTCACTTCCGCGGAATCATACCGACGGCCAATCAAACGCTTCACCGCAAAAAGGGTGTTTTCCGGGTTGGTGACGGCCTGGCGTTTGGCGGGCTGGCCGACAAGACGCTCTTTGTCTTCTGTGAACGCCACCATGGACGGCGTTGTGCGCGCGCCCTCGGCGTTTTCAATCACTTTTGCCGCTTTACCGTCCATCACGGCGACGCAGGAGTTGGTCGTTCCCAGGTCAATACCAATTACTTTTGCCATTTTGGTCTCTCCATTTAACAGCGTTTTGAACCCACCCTGAAAATGCCCAGTATGGCGCAGGCGATCAGGCGCAAAACCTATGGGATAAGGGTCTCAATGTGCCGGGCCAAGACAGACTGCCTGCTCCGACGCTGGCAGGTATATAAGAAGCGCGTTTTTTGCCTGCAAGGCGCAACTGGGGGAAAATTGGCATGAATGAGGCAGCCAAAACCGATCTTTTCGGGCAAACAATCGAGAAACGTCAGGGTGTTTCTCAAAACACGCCGTCAGACCGCACACCGTTACCTGAATTGCCGAAAGGCGCGTTCGTTTGGCCCCAAATGCTGCATGTCGAGGCCCAAAACGCCCTCTTGTCGCACCTGCGGGAAGCGGTGGCCGTTGCGCCCCTTTTCACTCCCGCCATGCCCCGCACCGGCAAGCCTTTAAGCGTGCAAATGACCAATTTGGGTGATCTGGGTTGGTTGACCGACAAGGAAAGTGGCTACCGCTACCAATCAACCCATCCCACGACCGGAAGGCCATGGCCGCCGATCCCACCCATGCTGCTGGACCTGTGGAAGCGCTGCGCCCCCGACGCGCCAAAACCGCAAGCGTGTTTGGTCAATTACTATCGCGACACAGCCAAAATGGGCCTGCACCAAGACAAGGACGAGCAAAACCTCGAAGCACCGGTTGTCTCAATCTCGCTTGGAGACACCTGCCTGTTCCGACTGGGTGGCACGACACGCGGCGGCAAAACACAGTCCTTCAAACTCCACTCCGGCGACGTGATGATGCTCTCAGGACCCGCCAGACTGGCCTTCCACGGGGTGGACAGGGTGTATCCCGGCACGAGCGATTTGCTGAAGGGCGGAGGCCGGATCAATCTGACGTTGAGGGTGGTGGGATGAGGAATTATTGACCGGAAATTCCGTCACCCCAGTGCTTGTCACGGTATAGGGCCACTTGCTGCGCCGGCCTGCGTTTACACCGCCAAATCCCCAATCACCTCGATCACCCGGTCCCAATCGCTCTCCGGTTCCAGATCAATCGTCTGCCCAGGTCCGTGCTCGGTCACCCTTGGGATGAAGCCGGTTTGCAGGCCGGCGGCGCGGGCGGCGGTGAGGTCGTTGTTGTGGCAGGCGACCATCATAACTTCGGCGGGCTGCAGGCGCAGGGCGGTGCAGCAGGCGTGGTAGACTTGCGGCTCCGGCTTGTAGTTTTGCGCCAGGTCGGCCCCCAAAATGCAGTCCCATGGCAGGCCGCCATACTTGGCCAGCCGCGTCATCAGCGCGATGGACCCGTTGGAGCAGGGGGCGATGATGGCGTGCGCCTTGAGCTTGGTAAGCCCTTCCACAACATCGGGCCAAGGGTCCAGCCGTTCCCAAGACCGGTTGAGGTGCGCTTTTTGGGAATCGTCGAGCGCAGTTGCTAGACCAAAGGCCTCCAAAGTTTCATCAAGGTTTTCCCGGTGCAGATCGTCGAGCGCAACATATCCGCGCCCTCCGGAGCGGATGCGCTCCATCGCGGGTTGATAGCGGCCCCGCCAATAGTCGGCGAACGCTGTCGCATCCACTTGCATACCGACTTGGCCAAAACACGCAGCAACGTCCCGCGCGACGCTGCTGCGCCAATCCACCAGCGTGCCGAACACGTCAAAGATAAAAGCTTTGGGCCGGTCCTGCAGGGTCATTTGGACCGCCGGTACACGATGGATTGAAAGGCCATGCGGAGCGTATCAAGCATGAGAAGACGCCCAACCAAGGGCTCACCCGCACCGGTGATAACTTTGATGGCTTCTGCCGCCTGTATCGTGCCGATGATCCCGGTGGTGGCGCCCAACACCCCGGCCTCCGCACAACTGGGCAAGAGCCCATCGTCGGGTTGGTTGGGGAACAGGTCTTGATAGCGCGGGTAGAGCGCCCCGTCCGGCCCGGTCAGCCACGGCATGAGCACCGTCACAGACCCGTCAAACCGGTTCACCGCTCCTGTCACCAAAGCAACCTGCGCCCTTCCGCAGGCGGTGGCGACAGCGTAGCGGGTATCAAAGTTATCACTTCCATCAATCGCCACTGTACAGCCGTCCAAAAGGGTCCCCGCATTGGACGCGGTGAAGCGTTCCTCGACGGGCTCGACCACACAATGCGGGTTGATGCGGGCGACTGATGCTGCGGCGCTCGCAACCTTGGCCATGCCCACCGATGTCGTATCGTGGATCACCTGACGTTGCAGGTTGGACAGGCTCACACTGTCGTCGTCCACCAGCCGGATCGCGCCAACCCCAGCGGCGGCCAAATATTGCAAGACCGGCGCACCCAATCCGCCCGCGCCAACGACCAAGACCCGCGCAGCTTTCAGTTTTTGTTGCCCCACGCCACCGATTTCCGGCAGCACCAAATGGCGCGCATAACGTTCAATCTCTTCGCTGTTCAGGTGCGGGTCAGCCATGTTCTATGATGTGGTGTCCACGGTGCCATTGGCAATCGTAAACCGTTGGGCGCGATCCCCGAGCGCCGAAAACAGATCGGTGTCCGTTCCCGTCATCCATGCTTGGCACTGGATCGTATCCAGCAAATCAAACAGCGCCGCCCGACGGGAGGCATCGAGATGGGCCGCGATTTCATCCAGCAACAGCAGAGGCGTCATGCCGCTGACTTTGGCCACGAGCCGCGCGTGGGCCAGCACCATGCCGGTCAGCAGCGCCTTTTGTTCGCCGGTTGAGCATTGTGCCGCTTCCATGGCCTTCGGGCCGTGCACAACGGCCAGATTGCTGCGATGGGGGCCGTCCAGCGTCCGGCCCGCCGCGCTGTCGCGTGGGCGGTTTCGGCAGAGCAGCGTGGCGTATTGATCTTCCAAGTCTCCGCTGGCTCCGCTTCGAGCTTGTTCTTCCAGCAACCCCTCCATGGACAGGACGGCCCTTGGAAAGGCGCTGGTTTCTGCCTGTACTGCGCTGTCCGCTTCGATCAGTTCTGTCAGCAGCGCAATCAACTCGGCCCGGGCGCTGGCAATAGCAACGCCGATCTGCGCCATCTGCGCCTCCAGACCGTCGAGCCATGTGCCATCAGTACTGCGCGCCTCAAGCAATTTATTGCGGCTGCGCATGGCTTTTTCAAACGCATTGACGCGTGTTCCATGGCTGGGGTCGATGGCCAACACCATACGGTCCAAAAACCGGCGACGATCAGCCGCCGCGCCTGTGAACAAGCCATCCATGGACGGGGTCAGCCACAACACCCGCGCATGTTCCTGAACCGCTTCGCTGGTCCGGGTGGCCACCTTGTTGATCTGTGTGCGTCGTTGCGTTTCCGGCCCGTTGGGTGTTTCCCGCAAACCGGTCCCGATGGTAACAGGACCCACCGCGCCATGAAGATCGAAATTCGCCGCCCAAGTGCCAATCGAAGTGTCCCCACCCGCGCTGTCCTCGGCGGGGTTTGTCATGGCCACCCGCTCATAGGGCGCTCGGCGAAGCCCGCGTCCGGGAGAGAGAAACGAAACCGCTTCTAAAAGGTTGGTTTTACCGGCTCCGTTATTGCCGGTCAGCACGACATGGCGCTCGTCCAAGGGCAAGCGCAGGCTCGCATAATTGCGAAACCGTGTGAGAGAGACGCGCGCGATCCAAACCCGCGCCGGGTTGCTGACGATCGCCGATGCTGGAGGGCTGGTGTTATCGACCGTCATACCGAGCAGCGCCACAAGATGGGCTCACCGATTGAGCGTTCGGGCCGGTGAAAAGTTGCGATGATGGCAGGTTGGAAGATCGCCTGCCGTCAGACCCGCATCGGCATAAGCACGTAGAGCGCGCCTGCATCGGTTTCCTCACGGATCAGCGTTGGTGAACCCGGATCGGCCAGCATGAATGTGGTTTCATCCGCAGACAGTTGATTGGTAATGTCAAGCAGGTATCGCGAGTTAAACCCGATATCGAGGCCTTCAGCGCTGTAATCGACCGCCAACTCTTCCTCCGCGCTGCCGGAATCCGGATTGTTGACGCTCAGCACCAATTGACCGCCGGTGAGCGAGAGTTTCACAGCCCGCCCCCGGTCCGACGCGATGGTGGACACACGGTCAACTGCGGACGCGAAGGTGGCGCGATCCAGTTTCAGTTCCTTGTCGTTTCCGGTTGGGATCACACGGTTATAGTCGGGGAACGTGCCGTCGATCAGCTTGGACGTGAGCACGACCTGATCCACGGTGAAGCGGATTTTGGTGTCGGACACTTCAACGGTGACGAAGCTGTCCGGCGCTTCCAGCAATTTTTGCAATTCACCCACGCATTTACGGGGCACGATGATGCCGGGCATGCCCGGCGCGCCATCGGGGGCTGCACTTTGGGCCTGAGCCAAACGGTGACCGTCTGTCGCGACAGCCCGCAGCAACGGCCCTTCGTCTCCGTCCACGCCGTGAAAATAAATCCCGTTTAGGTAATACCGCGTCTCTTCGGTTGAGATCGCAAACTGCGTGCGGTCGATGAGACGTTTCAGGTCCGCGCAGGCCATGCGGAACATGTGACTGAACTCACCCGCTGTCAGATCGGGAAAATCGGCTTCCGGCAGCATCTGCAAGCGAAACTGTGACCGTCCTGAAACCAACCGTAGACCATTGTCATCGCCCACGGACATCATCACTTCCGACCCGTCCGGCAATTTGCGCACGATGTCGTAGAGCATATGGGCGGACACGGTGGTGGCCCCGCCTTGGTCAACGCTGGCTGCCGTCTCTTCCGTCACCTCTAAATCGAGATCGGTCGCCTTAAGCATCAACGAACCACCGTCCGCCTTCAACAACACGTTGGACAGGATTGGAATCGTGTTGCGCCGTTCCACCACGCGCTGCACGTGGTTCAACGATTTGAGGAGATTGGACCGTTCAAGGGTAACGCGCATTGCAGGTTCCTGCCGAAGGGACGGTGCCGTGTGGTCACCGGGCGGTAAAGCCGGGTGCGGCAAATCTGATAAAAACGAAAAGAGCTGACGCAAATGCCGAAACGGCAAATCATCTCGATTGGCCTTGCAAATTGGCCCATGCCCTGCCCCCTTTCAAGGGGGGCAGACAGCCTATCCAAGCCTTTGCGCGTCGCATCTGTTCTGCCGCCGATGGTTTCACCGGCGCATGTGTCGAAACCCGCCTTGGTGCAAGAGTGGCGCTACTGACCCTGCTCGTGGATCAACCGTTTCAACAACTCGATCTCATGGGCCAATTGCTGGTCCTCCGCCAACAGACGCTCAATCTTGCGCACGGCGTGAAGCACTGTCGTGTGGTCCCGCCCCCCGAACCGACGTCCGATTTCCGGAAGCGAGCGCGGCGTAAGCAGTTTCGATAGATACATGGCGATCTGGCGCGGCAATACGATCACCCGCGTACGCCGCGTGGACAGCATGTCGTTGCGGGACACGTTGTAGTGACGCGCCACCACACGCTGGATGTCTTCAATGCGCACTTTGCGCTGCTCGCTGGACTGGACCAGATGGCCAAGCAATTTCTCTATCGCATCCACATCCAGAGCCCCGTCCGTGAACCGCTGCTGGATGAGCAGCTGATTGAACGCGCCCTCAAGATCACGACCGGAAGAGGTCACCGTTTCCGCAACGTATTTTAAGACCGCATCGGAAATTTTCAGGCTTGGATCGTCGCGTTGCGCATCTTGGTAGCGCAGACGCAAAATGTCTTCGCGCATGCTGATGTCAGGCGCCGCGATTTCCAAGGCAACGCCGCCCTGCAAACGCGAGCGTACGCGGTCATCAAGTGATTCCAGCTGCGATGGCGGACGATCAGCTGCCACGACAACCTGTTTTGCGCTGTCAATCAACGCATTGAGCAAATGGCAAAATTCCTGCTGGATAGATTTGCCCTGCAAAAACTGCATGTCATCGATTAACAGCAGATCGATCTCCCGCAGGCTTTCCTTGAAGGACAGGGCGGAAGAGTCGCGGATCGCAGAAGCAAACCGCCACATGAAATATTCAGCCGTTAGGTACAGGATTTTCATCCCGCTGTTCCGGCTGGCTGCCGCCCAAGCGATGGATTGCAGCAAATGCGTTTTGCCCAGCCCCACATTGGCGTGCAGGAAAAGCGGGTTGAAACGTGCCGCCGCACCATCGGCCTCGGCCACAGATTTCGCCGCCGCGCAGGCAACCCGGTTGGCCGCGCCCTCTACCAGCGTGTCGAACGTGTAGTTTGGATCGAGCGGTGAACCGGAAAAGCCAAACCGGCTGTTTGCGCTGACCGGCGCCGGACCGCCGGAGACACCTTGAGCACCGGAACCATGGGCAGACCCGGACACAAAACCACCACCCGCCTCACGGCCTGACATGCGATCCACAATTTGCTGCGGCAAACCGGTTCCGATTTGTGCCATGCCGGACCCGTTGGCGCCCCCTTGTCCGCCATGCCTTTGTCCGCCATGCCCTTGTCCACCGAAGTCTCCCCCAGATGCCGCACCGGCCCCGAAGTGCCCCTGCCCTCGCCCTTGCTCCAACCGTCCGTTTGGACCATGGCCGTGGGGAGGGTTTTTCCCGTTTAGGCTGCCAGACGCCGCGCCGTTGCCGCCCGTTGCCTGGCCGTTCCCGTTAAGGGCATCACCCTCGTTTGGATTGCCGGATGCCGCAGCAGCCTGTGTGCGTACGGCGCTGCGCAGCAGCACATCCACGCGCAACACATCATCATTTTCCGCCTGCCACAGGGCCAGTAAGGCCGCTTGGTAGTGGGTCTTAATCCAGCTCTTCAAGAACGCGGTGGGAACCGAAAGCGTGATATGTCCTTTGGCCACTTCCTCCAGACGGCAGCGTCCGAACCAGCTGTTGTAGGAATCATGCCCCAGCTTTGTGCGCATTTGCGCCTGTACGCGCACCCATTTACGTATATCCTTTGCGGCCACAGTCGCGGATGCAGCACCATCGGTTTGTTCAGAAGAGTGTGCGGCTTTGGAGCGGGGCGTCCCGCCCTTGGCAATGGCCTTGCCGTCTGTTCTCGCAATGGGCTTAGCGGCTGTTTTTTGGACTGGCGGAGGGGTTGGTTTCGTCGCCCTGCCATCTTTTGTAGTCTTTTCACCGTTCTTGCCGGTTCCGCCGAGCGCAACCGGATTGGATGCCGGTGGGGTTATTGGTGTCTCGTCCGCCGGAGTGCGCTTGCCACCATTGCCCATAAAGTCCTCGCCTTCAAAAAAAGTCATTTCGCATCGTCAGCCCGTCGGTAAAGACCGGCTGCGCCCCATTATTTCATCTATTTGCATCAGCTTTGTTGGCGGGTAGGATTGAGAAATCCGCCCACCCTCAAGCGCCCCGTTGGACGGCCCAGTTGTTTCAATAAAACCGGTGTCGCCCCTAACGCTGCCCGTTACAGCGACCGTGCGTCTTGCGGCGCTCCCAACACCAAATACGCAATCCAATCCCGCTTCCATCCGGCGTCCGTACCATCGGGCACTGTGTCTCGGAGGCGAACGAGACCGGAAGATGGGACCATATGCATATTTGCCTCCTTGCGGCTCTTGGCCGTCTTCTTGTTTTGGGCCGAAGCCCCATTTTCAGTGGCCCAAGACCACAGTTCAAATTTCGGTTGCGACGGCACCGGTTGTGCCCGTCGCGTCATCACGGCTGACGCCAAGGCAGGCCATCCGCTTTCCAGCCGTTCACATGCCCCCGATGGCCGTCCCCATTGGGGTCGCCCTCGAAGCCGCCTGCAATGTTGAAACACTGGGTGTATCCATGGGCCGTCATGGCTTGTGCCGCAGCCAAGCTGCGCACGCCGGACCGGCATAGAAAACATATTTTCGTATCTTGCGTGGCCCCTTGCGCATCCAATTGCTGCTTCAGCGCGCTCACAAAGCCGGTATCAACCTGCATAGTTGGGAATACCTGCCATTCCTGTCCGACGGGAGCACGCATGTCGCTGTGGACGATGGGGCCGCCGACATAGGCCCATTCGGCCCGGGTTCGCACGTCCACCAAGACTGCACGATCATCGCCACCCAACATGTCCCAACAGGCTTTTGGGCTGATATCGCCAGCATAACTCATGCAAAACTCTCCCGTTATCGCTGACCCACGCCAACAATCCAAACCATTACAATTTTCAAAATTCCCAATCTACTTAAAGTATATATAAGTAGACTGAGTTGCAGACATCGGCAAAACACGCATTTAGAAATTTTTAAACAAAATTTCGTCTGAAAGGATCGTTCTTTGAATAAACGTTACTGAACTAAGACTTGCGATTTTACCGTTTCTTGCCACCGATGGGACCATACACATAGTGAAATTTGCCCACAAGAACCTCCCGGCCAGAATCTTGACTCGCATGTGCCGCCAAAAAAAAAATCTGTATGTGATTAGAAAATTGCCGTCTGAAAAAGGCTTTTGAATCAATCTGACTCCGGCTTAAGTCCGACGGAAAGATGAGATATTGCGGGCCGAAAAAAATTTATTGCGAATCTTCACACTTGACTCACCATAGTGACCTTCCAGACCTGTGATGCCTGAGGGTGCCAATCACAACCTCCCCATAAGGCTCTGAAATTAATGCAAAAACGCTGTCATGTTGATGACACAAATAGGTCGCGCCCTCGGAGTGATACTTTTGGCTTGCACCATTGTCTGAGCATCCCAGGCGGAGATGCAGACTGTTCGGATCGTTTCGGATGCGTGTTTTTGAGAGCAACTTCAGGATGATGTTTCCGTCGTAAAGTCCAAGTGGGATCATCGGCTGGTTAGAGCGAACCATGTGCAAACAAAAAAGGCCCCAAGCGATTGCTGGAGCCTTCCTTATTGACCGTTGTGCAGGGAGTAGAGCGGACACGTTACACGCTCCACACCACCAGGCAGTCTTACTTATGCGAGCCCTTTGACGCGGGCTGACAAGCGAGACATTTTTCGCGCAGCCGTGTTGCGATGGATAATACCCTTCGAGGCGGACTTCATGATCACCGGCTGCACAGCTTGCAACTGCTCTTTAGCGGCTGCAGCGTCACCGGCCACAATGGCCTCTTCCATTTTGCGCAGCTGACCGCGCATGAAAGTGCGGCGGGCTTTGTTCACTGCCGTTTTGCGGGCAATCTTGCGTGTGGCCTTCTTGGCCGAAGAAGTGTTGGCCATGGGGCCCCTCTTTGTTTTGCTTGATGTCGAAGCGGCCACAGGGGCCGATGACAAAGACTTCGTTTATGGTTTGCCGCCTTCCCGATCACCGCCGCGCACATGCCGCGCTCAGTGATTGCGATATCCCGAAATCAACGCACGATCGCAGACCAGTAACACTTGGCAAATGCGACCGTTCCTGTTGGGCAGGATTTGGTAGAAGACATACAAATTGTTTTCCGTCGCCATAAAGCGACCGAGTGGGCGGGGTATAGGGCCAACTGGCGGCATAGGTCAAGGATTTAACCGGCCAATTGGCATGCGGTCAAAGGACGATTGCGGGTGAACGGCCCGACCGCTAGCGGTTTTTGAACTGCGGACTGCGTTTTTCCACGAAAGCTGTCATGCCTTCATCCTGATCATGGGTCGCAAACAGGGAGTGGAACAGGCGTCTTTCGCCAATAATGCCTTCGCTTAAAGTGGTCTCATAGGCCCGGTTCACAGCCTCTTTGGTCATGCCGACAGAAGGTTGAGAGAAATTGGCGATCTTTTCGGCAGTCTCCATCACCACTTCCATGTGATTGCTGGCGGGTACGATGCGCGAGACAAGACCGCTGCGTTCGGCTTCATCTGCATCCATCATCCGCCCGGTCAGGCACATGTCCATCGCCTTCGACTTGCCCACAAACCGTGTCAGACGCTGGGAACCGCCCATACCGGGCATAACGCCCAAAGTAATCTCCGGTTGGCCGAACTTGGCCGTATCAGCCGCGATAATGAAATCGCACATCATGGCCAGTTCGCACCCGCCGCCCAGAGCATATCCGGCAACGGCTGCTATGATGGGTTTGCGCACCCGGGTCAGCCCGTCCCACCCCGCAAAGAAATCTTGTTGATGCGCATCCATGTAGGAGAGCGGCTGCATCTCTTTAATGTCGGCTCCGGCCGCAAAAGCCTTCTCACTGCCTGCGATCACAATGCAGCCGATTTTGGCGTCCGCATCGAATGTTTCAGCAGCCGCCACCACTTCGCCCATCAACTGAGTGTTGAGCGCATTCAGCGCCTTGGGACGGTTCAGACGGATCATCCCCACACCGTTGTTGGTTTCCGTTATAATTGTCTCAAAGGCCATGCGACCTCTCCTTCCCAAGGTGGATTTGGCCAAGATGGGCTTTGCTTCCAAACAAAACCGTTTCGCCAATAAATGTCATAGCGCTCGATTGCGTTTGCCGAAACCCAGACCGTTGGCCGGGTGGTCTCAAACCGCCAACCGCAAAATCATCATCGCTGGCAGCGTGTGCAGTAAAAGGTGGATCGACCTGACTGAACGATGCGTCCGATAGTGCCTGTGCAGCCCTCATGTCGGCACGGATGCCCCTCTCGGTCATAAGCGGCAAACCGGTGTTGAAAATACCCCAGCGAGCCGTCCGTTGCGGCGTGGTCTCGCAACGATGAGCCACCGGCGTCAATGGCTTCCTCTATGACGGCGCGGATTTTGTCGACCAACCGCTCCAACCGCACGGTGGGCTGTTTGGCTTTGGTCACCAAACTGCCCGCCAAACGCCTGGGGGATATGCGGCTGCGCCACAACGCTTCGCACACATAGATATTGCCCAGCCCGGCAACCATCTTTTGATCCAGCAGCGCTGCCTTGATGGGTGTTCTTTTGCCGGCAAACAACGCAGCCAAGTGATCCGCCGACAGCGCATTGCCCACCGGTTCCACGCCCATGTCAGCAAAGCTGGGATGGGTGTCCAACTCTGCCCGCGGCGTGGCCAACATGAAACCAAACCGGCGGGGGTCGTTATAGACGACACGTGCGGGAACGCCATTGTGATCGGTAAGATGAAACACGACGTGGTCGTGCGCCTCCAACCGGGACCGTTCATGGTGGAACGTGCCGGGCACGCTTTCACCGTCCTCTTCCACACGAAACGAACCGGACATGCCTAAGTGCATGATCACAACCTGACCGTCATCCATGTCCATGAGCAGGTATTTGGCCCGCCGCCCCACGGAAACAATCCTGTGGCCGGTGAGACTGGTCTCAAATCCATCGGGAAACGGGAACCGCAAATCCGGTCGCCGCAATTCCAGCCGGTCAATGATCGCACCCTCCATGACAGGGGCTAGCCCACGGCGGACGGTTTCAACCTCCGGCAGTTCAGGCATAGGCTTTTTGGGACGTTGCTGGTGTGATGGCAGGCATCAGACGTGCTGGCCGCCGTTTACATGCACTTCGGCACCGGTCACGTAGCTGGCTTTGTCTGAACATAGATAAAAAATCATATCTGCCACTTCCTGCGTGTTGCCCAAACGGCCAAGCGGGATGTCTTTGATCATGTCCTCCGTGCCCGGCGACAGGATCGAGGTGTCGATCTCGCCCGGCGCAATTGCGTTTACCCTGATGCCATGCGGGCCAAAATCGGCAGCCATTTCACGGGTCAAAGACGCCAACGCCGCTTTGGACGTTGCATAGGCGCTGCCGGCAAACGGGTGTACCCGGCTTCCGGCGATGGAGGTAATGTTCACAATCGCGCCTTGCGCGGCGTTCAACTCATCAAACAGTGCACGCGCCAGCAGGATGGGCGCGAAAAAATTGACCTGAAACACCTGTCGCCAAACTTGCATGGGTGTGTCGAGCGAATTGGGCCGTGCGCCGCCCTCCAGCTTGGGCGATATGCCGGCATTGTTGACCAAAGCGTGCAGCTTGCCACCTTCGGATTCCAACCGGTCGCGAATATCGCTCACGGCCATACCCAGACTGTCGGCATCGGCCAGATCGACATGGATGTGGTTGGCCTCCCCTTCAGGCCACGGACAGTTTTTATCGAACGGTTGCCGCGAACAGGTGAGCACCCGCCACCCCTCGGATGAAAAGCGCTTTACGGTGGCGTGACCGATCCCGCGGCTCGCCCCGGTCAACAGGAGCGTCCGTCGGCCGTGCCCGCTGTCAGCATCCTGTGCTGTCGATGAGGGATCGCTGTTTTCCATTCTTCCTATCTAGGGTAACTGAGAACGCTTGCCTATGGTGTTGATGCCCGCCCCATCCATTTTGCGATTTTGGCACGTGCGGTGGTTGCCATAGTCATTGTGCCAAGCTTTGGCCGGTTTTTTTGGAGGAAATAATGGTCATGTCCAATGCCAACGACACCAAAGCGGAGTATGTGCTCGCGATAGATCAAGGAACCACCTCGTCGCGCGCGATCATTTTTGATGATAACCAAGCCATTGTGGCCGTGGACCAAAGGGAATTCACCCAGCATTTTCCGCAATCCGGCTGGGTGGAACACGACCCCGAAGAGATCTGGCAATCCGTGGTGGACGTGTGTCGCGGCGTTCTCGCAAAGTCCGGTCTGGACGCATCGCACATTGCCGCCATTGGTATTACCAACCAGCGAGAAACCACGCTGATCTGGGATCGCAAAACCGGTGAGGCGATCCACAACGCGATTGTGTGGCAGGACCGGCGCACTGCACGGTTTTGCCAAGACCTGCGCGACGCCGGCCATGAAGCGAACACAACCGCGCGCACAGGCCTGCTCTTGGACCCTTATTTCTCCGGCACGAAAGTGCGTTGGTTGCTCGATAATGTGCCAGGCACACGCGAGAGAGCAGAGGCCGGCGAACTGGTTTTCGGCACGGTGGACACATTCCTGATTTGGCGCATGACGGGCGGCGCGCGTCACGTCACGGATGCCACCAACGCGGCACGCACACTGATGTACAATATCGGCGAGAACCGCTGGGACGCTGCCATGCTCGACTTGTTGGGCGTGCCCGAGCAACTCTTGCCGGAGGTTTTGGATTCCAACGGCGAGTTTGGAATTGCCAATGCCGATTTTTTGGGTGTCGAACTGCCGGTGCTTGGTGTGGCGGGCGACCAACAGGCGGCCACGATTGGCAACGCCTGTTTTGAAGCGGGCATGTTAAAATCCACCTATGGGACCGGCTGTTTTGCACTGTTGAACACGGGGGAGACCATGGTTCCCTCCAAAAACAAAATGCTCACCACCATCGCCTACCGTTTGGACGGCAAGACCACGTATGCGCTGGAAGGCTCTATCTTCATGGCCGGTGCCACGGTGCAGTGGTTGCGCGACGGCTTGAAAATCATCGATGATGCCACCCAGTCCGGTGGGCTGGCGCAAAAGGCTGATCCGGGCCATCACGTCTATATGGTGCCGGCGTTTACCGGACTTGGCGCACCCCATTGGGACGCCGAGGCGCGGGGCGCGGTCTTTGGCATGACCCGTGCCACCGGCCCGGAAGACTTCGCCCGCGCCGCCTTGGAGAGCGTTTGTTATCAGACCCGGGATCTCTTGGAAGCCATGCAGGCCGACTGGGCAGGAGCGAGCGGCGAGACAGTGTTGCGGGTGGATGGCGGCATGGTCGCAAGCGATTGGACCATGCAATTCCTAGCCGACATTCTGGATGCGCCTGTGGACCGACCAACCGTTATGGAAACCACCGCACTTGGTGCGGCATGGCTCGCCGGTTCTAAAGCCGGCGTCTGGCCTGATCAGGCTGGTTTTGCAGCCACATGGAACTGCGAGCGGCGCTTTGAACCGGATATGGACCCTGACCTGCGCCAAGCCCGTTATGTGGGTTGGCAGGATGCGGTAAGCCGCACTTTGACCAAGCGGGGCGCATAAACAGTCGTGTCAAAAGCGTCGATAAGCGCCGAGTGTCCCGTTCTTGTGAAAATGAGTTGACCATTGCCGCCTTGCGCCCGTCTGCCGCAAGCAATAAGCCGAACACCGATCATTGGGGGCCTTCGTCCCCGCCCGGGAGACCAGTCATGAAAACCAACACTAACTGCCGCGTTGCAGCTTGGGCCAAGTGCGCAACGGCTTTCAAATTGGGTCTCGCACTCACAGTCGGTCTTTCAACCGCTTCTGCTTTGGCCGCCGAAAAAACACCGAATCCCGCCGATTGGGCTTCTGTCGAGAAGGCCGCCAAGGGGCAAACCGTTTATTTTAACGCTTGGGGCGGTGCGCCCAACATCAACGACTACATCGCCTGGGCTGGCCGCGAATTGAAGCAACGCCACGGTGTCACCCTAAAGCATGTGAAGCTTGATGATACTGCAAAGGCTGTTGCCACGGTGGTCGCCGAAAAAACCGCTGGACAAGACAGTGGGGGCAAGGTGGATCTGATTTGGATCAACGGCGAAAACTTCGCCTCCATGAAGCAGCAAGGGCTTTTGTTTTCACCCGGCTGGGCCGGGCAACTGCCAAACTGGTCCTTCGTAGACGTCGAAAACAAACCCACGATAACGGTGGATTTCACGATCCCGACCGACGGCCTGGAATCGCCATGGGGCGGAGCCAAAATGGTGTTCTTCCACGACACAGCGCGCGATACCCAAAAGGCACTGGGGCGTCTCCCAAACTCGACGTCTGACCTAGTGGAGTGGGCAAAAGCCAACCCGGGACGTTTTTCCTATCCCGCCCCACCAAATTTCATCGGTTCATCGTTCCTCAAGCAAGTGTTGTTGGAGACGGTCGCCGACCGTTCCAAACTTTTGCAGCCGGTGGTGGACAGTGAGTTTGAAACCGTCGCGGCTCCCCTGTTTGCCCGCCTGGACTCTCTGCATCCGAACCTTTGGCGTAAGGGCCGTGCTTATCCCAAAAACTACCCGGCCATGGTGCAATTGATGGCCGATGGCGAACTGGAAATCATCTTCGCGTTCAACCCTGCCGAAGCGTCCAACGCCATCGCACAAAACAAACTGCCGGACACTGTTCGCTCCTTCACATTCTCTGGTGGCACGTTGGGAAACACACATTTTGTGGCGATCCCCTACAACGCGTCGGCCAAGGCAGGTGCGCTGGTAACGGCCAATTTCCTGCTGTCTCCGGAAGCGCAAGCCCGCAAACAGGACCCCACCGTCTGGGGCGACCCAACAGTGCTGAACATGGCTAAATTGAGCGATGATGAACGGGCAAAATTTGAGGCACTCGACTTGGGCATCGCGACCCTGCGTCCCTCCGAACTCGGCCCCATGTTGCCGGAACCGCACCCAAGCTGGATGACGGCCATCGAAAAAGAATGGACGCGCCGCTACGGCGCTGGCAACTAAACCGACGTCTGACGTTCACACTGGGTGACGGGTTATCGTGTCGTTCCTCGCCGCAGCGCCCGGCTTCGCGATTGCCATTCTGGTGCTGCCAGTGTGCTGCGGCTTGCTGGCCACGGTTTTACCCGCCTTCGGCTACATGCCCGCCCTGGGGGGCAACACATGGTCACTGGGCCCGTTTGAAGATTTGCTGGCCATGCCGGGCATAGGCCGCTCCGCCGGTTTGAGCCTGTTTGCATCGCTTATCACGACGTTGATTTCTATTGCGCTTGTTGCGCTGTTTGTGGGCGGATGGCGGGGAACGCGGTCGTTTTCGCGCATGCAGCAGTTCTTGTCGCCGCTCCTATCCGTCCCGCACGCAGCGGCGGCCTTCGGTCTTGCCTTCATGATTGCGCCGTCGGGCTTTTTGATGCGGCTGTTCTCGCCTTGGGCGACCGGTCTAGACCGACCGCCAGACTGGCTCATTCTTAATGACCCGCTCGGCCTTGCCATGATCGCCGGGCTGGTGATCAAGGAAGTTCCCTTTTTGCTCTTGGTCACGCTGGCGGCCCTGCCGCAAACCAAGGCGACGCAGTTTGACCGGCTCACCCAATCCATGGGCTATGGCCGTCTCAGCGGGTTTGTGTTTGTGACGTGGCCGCAAATTTACCGGCAAATCCGTCTGGCCGTCTTCGCGGTCATTGCCTACGCCTCCTCGGTGGTGGACGTGGCCATCATTTTGGGCCCGTCCACACCATCCACTTTGGCCGTGCGTCTCACAGAGTGGATGTCGGACGCTGATCTTGCACTGCGCTTCGTTGGATCGGCGGGCGCATTGCTGCAATTGGGTGTTACGTTGATGGCTCTGGTGATCTGGATCAGTCTGGAACGGCTTGGCAGAGCGATTTTACATAGCCTGCGGGCGCAGGGGCGACGGTTGGCGCGGGATGGTGTCGTGCGCTGGTTTGCCATGCTGGCAACGGCCTTCTTGGCATTGCTGGTGTTTTCCGGGCTGGCCGTTTTGGCGTTGTGGTCGGTGGCGGGGTTTTGGGCATTCCCCAACATCACACCCAAGGCGCTCAGTTTTGAAACCTGGAACCGCGCATCTTTTTCCCTCAGTGGACCTATGGCTAACACGCTGTTTATCGGAGTGGTCGCAACTGCAGTCGCCACACTGCTGGCGCTGGCCTGTTTGGAACGGGAATGGCGCACCGGGCGCACCGGCGGGTCCCGCGCTCTCTGGTTTATCTATCTGCCTTTGATTGTGCCGCAGGTGAGTTTTGTCTTTGGCTTAAAAGTCTTCTTCCTGCTGATCGGGTGGGACGCCACAATGGCGGCCATGGTGCTGGTCCATCTGGTCTTCGTGCTGCCCTATGTGTTTTTGTCCCTGTCGGACCCGTGGCGGGCGTGGGACCCGCGTTATGCGTCCGTCGCTGCCGGTCTGGGTGCGTCGCCCAATCGTCTCTTTTGGCGCATTCGTTTGCCAATGTTGCTCAAGCCGGCACTGGTCGCACTGGCCGTGGGGTTTGCGGTTTCAGTGGGCCAGTATTTGCCCACGTTGCTGTTGGGATCAGGCCGCATCTCCACAATAACGACGGAGGCTGTGGCGCTTTCCGCCGGGGGCGACCGGCGCGTTATCGGCGTCTATGCGTTTTTGCAAATGGTGCTGCCGTTCTTAGTGTTTGTTATTGCGGCGGCGGTTCCGGCTCTGTTGTTTCGCAACCGTCGTGCCATGGGGGGACAAGCATGAGCGCACTGGTCCTAGACAATGTTGAGATAAAACTGGGGGGCAAACCCCTAATTGTTCTCACAGAAGGGGTGGCTCGTGGGGACGTGCTCACATTGATGGGTCCGTCCGGCGCCGGAAAGTCCAGTCTTTTGTCCTTTATCAACGGCTCCCTTGACGCGAATTTCACCTGCTCCGGGCGCGTGATGTTGCAAGGGCGGGACATCACCGATCTGCCACCACACGCCCGCCGCGTCGGCATACTGTTTCAGGACCCGCTTTTGTTTCCGCACATGTCAGTGGCGGAAAATCTTTTGTTTGCGGTCCCTCCCGGTGCACCGGCTGCGGACCGAAAAGCGCTGGTCACGTCGGCTTTGGAGACAGCAGGCTTGGGCGGATTTGAAGAGCGCGACCCGGCCACCCTGTCCGGCGGCCAAGCCGCCCGTGTTGCGCTGATGCGGGTGCTGTTGTCGAGCCCCGATGCCCTGTTGTTGGACGAACCCTTTTCAAAACTTGATACGGCACGGCGTGACCAGTTGCGCAGTTTTGTGTTTGCAGAGGCCCGCCGTCGCATGTTGCCTGTGGTCATGGTCACGCATGACGAGGCCGATGCGGCAGCCTGTGGCGGCAAGATCATTCGTCTGGCGGAAGAGAGCGCTTAAGGCGGGATGGATTGTGGCTGATGATTTGCGACTGCTCCTTA
Organism: Pseudomonadota bacterium; assembly: GCA_038746275.1. Lineage (GTDB taxonomy): Bacteria > Pseudomonadota > Alphaproteobacteria > Rhizobiales > Rhizobiaceae > Pseudahrensia. The sequence goes on from JBCDKS010000009.1 coordinate 110,249, forward strand.
GCCCGCGTATCAACCAAGTCCCTTTAGTCCACCGCGCGCATTATCCTTGACCAACAGTCCGGCCTTGCCATCGCTTCCTGTAACCGACGTGTTGGACGCGCTCGGTGATGCTCTGCGCGCTGGTCCCAATGCGGTTTTGATCGCACCTCCCGGCGCGGGAAAGACCACGCTCGTGCCGCTTGCGCTGCTGGATGCTGAATGGCGGCAGGGTGGACGCATCCTGGTTCTTGAACCACGGCGGATCGCTGCACGCACCGCCGCCCGCCGCATGGCTCAATTGCTGGGGGAACCGGTGGGCAAAACGGTTGGCTACCGGGTGCGCTTTGACAGTAAGACCTCGGCCGACACACACATCGAAGTGGTTACGGAAGGCGTTTTTTTGCGTTTGCTTTCCCACAATCCCGGCCTTGAGGGCGTCGCGGCTGTGCTGTTTGACGAGTTTCATGAGCGCAGTCTCAACAGCGATCTGGCCATGGCCCTGTGCCGCGACCTGCAACAGGGCTTGCGCGACAATCTTCGCCTATTGCCCATGTCCGCCACACTGGAAGGCGCAAGCCTGACCGCATTTCTGGACGCGCCTTTGATTGAAAGCGAGGGACGCAGCTTCCCAATCGACATCACGTATCAGGACCGCCTGCCCAACGAGACTTTGGAACAAGCGGTGGTAAAGGCGGTGCGTGGAACACTGGCGCAAAACCCGGGAAGCATTCTGGTGTTTCTCCCTGGTCGAAAAGAGATTGAACGCTGCTACGAGGCGTTGGACGGCAAGCTTGGCACCGGCATACGGCTGTTGCGGCTCTACGGTGCACTGGACCCGGCTGAACAGGACGCCGCAATCGCTGCACCACAACACGGTGTACGTCACGTGATATTAGCAAGCGCCATTGCCGAAACGTCGCTGACCATTGAAGGCGTCACAACCGTGATAGATTCCGGCTTGGCCCGCCAACCGGTGTTCGATCCGCAATCCGGCACCGCGCGTTTGGAAACCGTGAAAGCCTCCAAGGCCTCTATCCATCAACGGGCGGGGAGAGCGGGCCGCCTTGGGCCAGGTCACGCTGTACGCCTGTGGCGTGAGCAACAAACCGCCGCGCTACCGGACCACGCCCCGCCGGAAATTAGGGTCAGCGATCTGTCCGGTTTGACCGTCGCCTTGGCGGATTGGGGCGTGCGCGATCCAAAAGACTTGGCGTGGGTAACACCGCCGCCGGACGCAGCTCTCAACGAAGCCCGATCCTTGCTTGCGATGCTTGGCGTTCTGTCAAAGGACGGTTCACTCACGCCCTTGGGTCGGGAAGTCGGCGCCACGGGTCTGGACCCGCGTTTGGGGACCATGGTTTTGAAAGCCCCGGAGACAGAAACCTATATGGCTGCGTGTCTTGCGCTGTTGGTTCAAGAACAGGGTGTCGGCGGCCGGGGGGCTGATTTGGGCCAACGGCTCGACCGTCTTTTGAAAGACCGCAGCCAGCGCGCCAAATCCATACATGCCTCGGCCAAGATGATTGCGCGCACCGTGTCGCCGCCGCAGGCTGGGCAAACACCTGAGCCAGATGCGCAAACGGCAGGTCGACTGCTGCTTAATGCTTATCCGGATCGCGTGGCCCGGAAGGGAGGCCAGAACAGTTTTGGCGCTGTGCGGTTCAAAATGGCGAATGGTCGAGGCGTAGAGATCGCTGCCGAGGACGCTTTGGCGTCGGAGGAGTATCTTGTGGTGGCTGATTTGGCGGGCCGCGCGGGCAGTGCCCGCATCCTTTCCGCAGCGGCGGTTGAAAAACAGGACATTCTCAAAGTCTTGGCCGATCAGGTCGCACCAAGATCGAGCCTGAGGTTTGACGTACAGCAAAAGACGGTGGTCGCGAAGTCGGGCCTGATGCTGGGTGCGCTTGAACTGGGCAATGCGAAGCCAACCCAGCCCGCGCCCCAAGATGCTCTGCCGATCTTGCTGCAAGCAATGCGTAGTCACGGTCTCTGTCTACTGGCGGTTGCAGATCGTGTCCAAACCCTGCTGTCACGCCTGCGTTTCGCACAGCAAAACGCTGCGGCTTTGGGTCTCGATCCGATGCCCGCCATGGACGAGAAAAACCTGTTGAACGATCTGGAAGATTGGTTCGCGCCCTTCTTGGACGGGCGCACATCCCTCAACAGTCTTGAACCATCGGACATGGAAAATGCCCTTTGGTATCGTGCAATGCCGCTGGATCGTGGGACGCTCAACCGTGTGATGCCAACCCATTTTTTCACCCCAAGCGGTTCAAACCTGCCCCTGCGGTATGAAACCTGCTGTATTTTGGAAGTGCGCCCACAGGAACTGTTCGGTCTTGACCGTCACCCGTCCATCGGGTCCATGCCCATAGAATTACATTTGGTGTCACCGGCGGGCAGGCCCATTCAGATCACCCGCGATTTGCCGGGCTTTTGGCGTGGCAGTTGGAAGGATGTACGGGCCGATCTGCGCGGGCGCTACCCGAAACACCCTTGGCCGGAAAATCCGCTGGAAGCCGATCCCACCGCCCGCGCAAAACCACGAAAGCAGTAACGGCAAAAGCGGTTGCAATCGTCGGGGTGCGCTTACGCCCCATCCCGCAACGCCGCGATTTTTGGTGTATGGGGTGGCGGTCGTGCATCATTGAAAACCTGTCCCAATCCAAAAAGGCTGATCATGGATTCTCAAAGCTACCAGCGCATCATGAATGACCGGGCACTTATCCGGTTAGATACGCTGATCCGATTGCGCTGGTACGCGATCATAGGTCAGGCAGGCGCGGTACTGTTCGTCGCCTTCGGGCTGAACTATGCCATGCCTTGGCTTACATGCTTGTTTTTGATCGGCCTCTCCGGCGCTCTCAATCTCTATTTGGCGCGCCGTTACCGCATCAATCACCGTTTGTCAGGCAATGGGGCATTTGCGCTTCTGTCATTCGATATTGTGGTGTTGGGCATTCTTCTGTCGCTCACTGGCGGGCTGCAAAATCCCTTTGCCACGCTGCTCATCGCACCGGTGGTGGTATCCGCCACGTCCTTACGCCAACGTCAGATTGTGCTTTTAGGCGGTCTTTCGCTGGCCACCGTTTGCTTCTTGTCGGTGTTTCATTGGCCTCTACCGTGGGACCCCCAACAGCCGCTGCGTCTGCCCACACTGTTCATCGTGGGCGCATTTTTGGCGATCATTTGCACCTTGGCATTCACTGCGATCTATGTGTTTCGGGTTGCACAGGAGGCGCGTGGTTTAGCCGATGCCCTGTCGGCAACCGAACTGGTGTTGCAGCGCGAACAACATATTTCGGCCTTGGACGGTATGGCCGCAGCAGCAGCCCATGAACTGGGCACACCGCTGGCCACCATCGCGCTGGTGAGCAAAGAAATGGCCCACGCGCTGCCAAAAGACAGTCCTTTGATGGAAGACGCGCATCTGTTGCGGGATCAGGCGCAGCGCTGCCGTGAGATTTTGCAAAAATTCGCGTCTCTATCCAGCGAAGGGGAAACCATCGTTGAGGATCAGGATTTGTCCTCTTTAGTGGAGGAGGTTGTGGAACCGCTGCGGGCGTTCGGCACTTCGATCATTGTAAAGAATGACGGCAATCAGCAATCGCCGGTCGTATTCAAGCGCAGTGCGGGGTTGCATTATGGGCTGGGAAACCTGATCGACAACGCCGTCGAGTTCTCCAATTCGAAAGTCGAAATCACCTTATCTTGGGATGCGACATCGGCCTCCATCAAAATCAGCGACGATGGTCCCGGGTTTCCCCCCGGTCTTATCGCCAAATTGGGGGAACCCTTCGTCACATCCCGCAGTGCAAAGCGCCGGGACCGGCGGCCGGGCATGGGACTGGGTCTGTTTATCTCCAAAACGCTTTTGGCCCGCACCGGGGCGGATGTGCGCTTGGCCAACGCCAAGGGCGATGATGACCGTGCTCACGGGGCGGACGTGTTTGTGGTCTGGGACAGAACGGCGCTGGAACGGCCAGCGGAAAACACGGCGATTGCGGCATAGCTGTCCCGCGCAGGTACGGCCCGGTCGGGTCATCCCTAAGGTGGGAGGTGTTGTCCGCGACACTGTGGCAATTGGTGTAACCGGTGCCTGTTTCAAACTTTTTGCGCTTACCCTACGTTGTAGCAGAAACTAGAACCGTTCTAAGGCTGAACCCGTGTCCGATTTTGCAACCACTGCCGACTCCACCGATTCCAACACCACATTGTCGGAAGACATGAATGGTGTGAACCCAACACTCCTACTGATGGATGACGACCGTCCTTTCCTGCAGCGTTTGGCTCGGGCAATGGAATCGCGCGGTTTTGTGGTTACCATCGCTGAAACGGTCAAAGCAGGCATATCCCATGTCCGCCAATCGGTACCCGATTACGCAGTCGTGGACATGCGTTTGGAAGATGGCAACGGTTTGGACGTCGTCGAAGTGTTGCGCGACAAGGGCGCAGACACGCGGGTTGTCGTTTTGACCGGCTATGGCAACATCGCGACCGCAGTCACGGCGGTGAAACTGGGTGCTATCGATTATTTGGCGAAGCCTGCCGATGCGGATGATGTGTTTTCAGCGCTGATGCAGAGCCCGGATGACAAAGCCGCACCACCGGAAAATCCAATGTCTGCCGACCGGGTTCGTTGGGAACACATTCAGCGGGTGTACGAGTTGTGCGACCGCAATGTGTCCGAGACGGCCCGTCGCCTCAACATGCACCGCCGCACCCTGCAAAGAATTTTGGCCAAGCGCGCGCCGCGATAAATAAGTGCGGGCTGGTGTATTCACAGTTTGGGGGGCTGCCAGAACTTGAATGCGGACGGCAGCTAAAGTGAATGCAAACACACGGGAGCAGTTGAGTTGAACCGTTGTTTTCTCGCAGGCGTCGGTGCACTCATTCTGGTGGTGCTCACAGTGGTCCCTCAGGCGGCTATTGCTGAAACCCCGGCCATATCCCCGCTGTGGGGGAAGCCGGGGGTGCATGCTATTATGCGGCACGCGCTGGCTCCCGGCACGAGCGATCCGTCTTCCTTTGCTTTGAATGAGTGTTCAACGCAGCGAAACTTGGATGACCGGGGAAGGGCGCAGGCGGCTTCCATTGGCAAAGCACTGAATGAGGCTGGCCTGAGTTTTGATCGCGTTTTGACCAGCCAATGGTGCCGATGCCGCGAGACAGCAAACTTGTTGAATTTGGGTGCGCCGGACGATCTGCCCGCGCTTAATTCGTTTTTCCAAGACCGAAGCACCCGTGATGCCCAGACCGAGGACGTACGTGCATTCCTGACCAGCCTCGGCAACGATGAACGGGTCATGCTGGTTACCCATCAAGTCAATATAACCGCATTGACGGGTCGCGGGGTCTCTTCCGGCGAGGTCTTTTTCATCCGCGTCAACGAAGAAGGTGATGTGGATGTTCTGGGCGAATGGCTGTTGCGGCCTTAAAGTCGCAGCCAAGGGTGCGCGCAGCCATCAAGAAGCCGTGAAACGGCGTTGTTTGGAAGGTCACTCTCCTTAGCAGATCATAGAAAGGCCGTGTGGTAGTGCTTAGTCCGGATTTGCACCACCAGCCCCAACGTAGGCGAAATGCGAGTAACAGGAGAGACCATCATGACATCCGTTCCGATCACACGTCGTACTCTGGTTGCAGTCGGTGCGTCTTTGGTGGCCACCGGCGCGGCAGGCATTATCATTCCTGCTAACGCGGCTGGCTTTGCCCCCACCCGCACGATGCGCGGCGGTGCAAACAATTATCGTCCTGGCGCACCCATCGTCGAGCGCATTGGCAATGGCGGTTTTTGGATGAGTGGTACCGTCCGCCGGGCGGGTGATGGCGCACCGCTTGCCGGTCAACGCATTCAGATTTGGGCTCACACCACCGAAGGCCACGAACGCGATGCCCGCAGCCACGGGGCGACACTGACCGATGAAAACGGCGTCTATCGTTTGGAGATGCCGCAAATCGTGCCGGCTTTTGGCCAAGCGCATGCCCACCTGGCCTATGACAGTGATGACTTCAAAACCGTGTTTCTGCGCCCGATCATGCGCAACTCTAAAGACACGAGTCTCACCGCAGACTTCGTGCTGCAGCCGGCTTAACACTTCCACTGCCCGCGTCCGGGATCGTCCAAATGAGTAAGTGGCGCGCAGCTCTCATCTGGTCTGCGCTGGCCATCGCAATTGGCGTTCCGTCCGTGGCTGCCGGTTTGAGCCCGCAGCTGGCTTGGCGTGACGGCGTCTACATTTTAGCTGGCTTTTCAGGCGTTATCGCGCTGTCACTTTTGTTGTTGCAGCCCCTTTTGATCGGCAATTTTCTGCCCGGCTTGCAGGGGCGTCTTGGTCGTGTTGGCCATAAATGGGTCGGCGGCGGATTGGTGGTGGCTGTGATCGTGCATGTTGGCGCGCTTTGGATCACCAGCCCGCCGGATGTGATCGACGCCCTTCTTTTTGTGTCTCCAACGCAGTTTTCCATCTGGGGCGTGATCGCCATGTGGACGGTCTTTGCGGCGGCCCTGCTCGCAACAGTTCGAAAACGCCTTGGATTGCGGCTGATGACGTGGCGCGTGGTTCACACCGCACTGGCAATCGTCACGGTGGGCGGAACGGTGGCCCATGCCATGTTGATTGAAGGAACCATGGAGACCCTGTCCAAGGCGGCCCTTTGCGCCTTGGTGATCTTGGCCACACTTATGGTTGTCAAACAACTGCGCACCAAAATACGGGCGCAATCCATCCGTGATAGGCGCGAGGCCTGAGACGCTTCTTGCGCGTAATGGGGCCGCACTCTTGTGGCGACCATCGCGCGCGGGCGGTCCATTTTTCCGTAGCCGTTCCCGTTCAAACACAGTCGTTTGAACCAAAGGAACCGCGTCAAACCCAAAGGCCATGGGCGATCAGTGCTTCAAAGAAGCAGTGATCGCATCTAAAGAATGATCTGCGAGCGCGGTCCCGAGCTGGCGACCGCACGCTGCTGCGCCTTCGTTGCCCGCGAAACCTATCCATCACGTGGGTCACCCATTCAAAGTCAGATCGAAAGCCCCCATGAAATCTCTCAAAATTGCATGTCTTGGCGAAGCGATGATCGAGATGATCGCAAATGCCAGTGTCACCAGCGCCGCCTTGGGCGTGGCAGGCGACAGCATGAACACGGCAATTTATCTCAAACGCGCCTTGGGCGCGGATCATGAAGTTGCCTTTGTTTCCATGGTTGGCCGCGATCCACTGTCCGACCGGATTGAAACGTTCATAGCTTCTGAGGGTGTCTCCACCAAACTGCTAAAGCGTCACGCAACAAAACTGCCCGGTCTCTACACCGTCAACACCGACTGCGCGGGGGAGCGCTCGTTCTGCTACTGGCGAGAAGCGTCGGCCGCGCGACTGATGATGTGTGATCCGCAAGGGGTAGCGTTTGATGAGTTGGCCGCGTTCGACGTGATCTCGGCATCCGCAATCTCTTTGGCCATCCTCTCGCAGGCCGACCGTGATGGGTTTTTTGCATGGCTGGCAGATTTTCGCTCTTCCGGTGGGCGGTTTGTTTTTGACAGCAATTACAGGCCCGCCCTCTGGCCCGACCGCGCAATCGCCCGGCGCGAAATCACCCGGGCATGGCAAGCTTGCGACATCGGTTTGCCTTCGGTTGATGATGAAACGGCGCTGTTTGCGGACGCGCACGAAGCGGCAGTGTTGAGCCGCTTGCGCGGATGGGGCGTGGAACATGGTGCCTTGAAGCGAGGCGCTCTTGGACCCGTCCCCATCGAAAGTGAACATGCGCCTCTGCCAGCCTTTCAGCCAGCCAAACAGGTGGTCGATACGACAGCCGCTGGCGACAGTTTCAACGGCGGTTTTTTAGCCTCTTACCTCACGACCGGCGACGTGGCTGCCGCTTGTGCAGTTGGCCACGCACTGGCCTGCGAGGTGGTGGGTTATCGCGGTGCCATTATTCCCAACCCCGCACTGCATAGCCGGTGATCGCTCCAACAGGTTTTGGCCAACAGTTCTGGCTATCAGTTCCAGTATGAATGGCAAGGATAATTGGCTATGCATCCAACGCTGTACGGGGGGCTTCCAACCTGTGTGAGGCTGAGCCGCGTCCACTCTTTCACTGCGTAATTTTAATTTGAGAAAGGCCTTCATCATGGATTTAACCGGCAAAAAAGCAGTCATTTTTGGCGGCACATCAGGCATCGGCTTGGCAACAACCCATATGTTGGCCGATGCGGGAGCAACCGTTGTCGCAATCAGCCGTGATCCTTCCAAGGCTGGCGCTATGCCGGACGGTGCCACGACACGGTCCTGCGATGTGTTGGTCGAGGATGCGGTTAAAGGCTTGCTGCAGGAACTCGCCCCGATCGATATTTTGGTCAGCGCCGCCACCGGGAGAGGCCGGGCCATCGGTCCGTTCCTTGAGATGGACATGAAAGGCTTCAGGGCGTCGTTCGACAAGCTTTGGGGTTATGCCAATGTCATTCGGTACGGTGCAAATCATGTGGTGGACGGTGGTTCCATCACGCTGGTGTCCGGTGCTCCAGCGCGCAATTGCCGTCCCGGTCAAATCGCTCTTTCTTCTGTTGGCAATGCGGTTGAAGGCATGGTGCGTGCGGTGGCCCGCGAAGTGGCACCCCGCATTCGCGTCAACGTTGTTTCTCCCGGCACCATCGACACACCCATGGTGCCCGTACAGGGCGAAGAGCGGGAAGCGCTATATGCCAAAATGACCGAGAACAACCTGATCCCCCGCGCAGGCACGTCAGAAGAGGTCGCGCAAGGCATTCTCTTCGTAATCCAAAATGGCTTTGTGACCGGCACCACGGTGGACGTCGACGGCGGTTGGGTTCTGGCATAGCCAGACCAGCCAAACAACCTGCCGCTTAGATGGTTTGCGCGTGCGTATGCATGGCCAAGAGCAGTTCCTTTCGTTCAAACGGAACCGTTTGATCGAAAGGAACTGCGCCAAAACAACAGACTAGCGCGCATCGACACACTCAATGGGCACGTCCAGCCCGATATCGGTGCACAGTCCGGCCACTTCGCCTTGATACGCGCTGTTCATCAGCACGATCCGGGTGGGTGACAAGCGCTGCCAATCGGAGGGTAGCACAACTTTCTTTGCACAGACTGGGAGGTAGCTGTTGCGTTTGCGGGGATTGATGTCGATGAGGCCAACAATGGGATCGTTCAACCCCGACCCTGAGCCCGATTCCTGCTCAACACCCATCAGGGTCAAAAACCCCACGGCTTTTGATCCCCCACCCCAAAGCACAATACGTTCTTGTTGAGCGGCCCATGCCTTTAGCTGTTCTTGCCAAAAGCCCCGCACGGTCGCGACGTCTGACCGGAACTGATGAAACCGGTCAAGTTCGCTCTCAAGACCATGTGCATCGTTTGGTGCGGTTGTCTGCGGGCCCTCAATCGTTTGGAAGTCGTTTTGCGATGCCTGTCCACAGCACAGCAGATACTGATCCGAGTACACAGTTTTCGTCTCAACCGGGTTCAAACCTGCGATCTGCATGGCCAGGTTCAAGCTTGCGCGCGTGAAGTAATTGCAGTGCTCATAATATACGTCCCAAAACGCGCGGCGGACGAACACGTCCTCCCCGTTGGGAACCATGATGTAGACCGGACATGCGCTGTTCTTGCGTGATAGGCCCGCCATTTGCGACAGCAGGGTCACCGGGTCGGCAATGTGTTCCAATGTCATTTTGCAAACGATTGCCGAGATTGGGGGGAATGATCCGGTTGGGTCAAACGTCGTTGCACGGATTGATATGCTTGAGCTTGCAGGCAGACTGGAGCGCGCGGGGTCAAAAGCCGGATCAAACCCGATACCATCGCCGCAACCTGCATCCTCCAGCAGTGCCAAAAACTCGCCTTGACCGCAGCCAATTTCCAGCACCGCGCCCTCATAAGCGCTGGCGGATTGCGCGATGTCAGCCGCGAGAGCCTCATGAAACGAATTGAAAGTTGCGGAGAAAGACTGGGTGGCTTCGTAGTCGTGGGTGTAGTGCAACCGGGTCGCATCGAATGCACGGTTGAATACGAAACCGCAGGCATTGCAGGCGCTCAAGTCTATCGTTCCAACGGCAGCGGCCCGCGCTGAATGTGCGGTCTTGTAAACCACCACTGTATGGGCCGGCGCGTTTTCAATGCGCAGTGCAGATGATAGCGAACTGTCACCGCAGACCGGGCAAGGCATGTCGGCCATCACACGATTTCCACACGAGGTACGGGGATAATGAACCGTGTGCCGTTTGCGCGCATAGGCTCCAACTGTTGCAATATCTCTTCGCGGAAGTTCCACGCCAAGATCAAAACATGGGTTGGCGCAGCCTGTTTCATTTCATCGGGAGACATGATGCGCAAATCGCTGCCCGGCATGTAAAGACCGTGTTTGTGGGTGTTGAGATCTGCAACAGCTTCAATCTGGTCATGGCCCAAACCGCAAAACGAAAGCAGCGTGTTGGCTTTGGCAGCAGCCCCATAAGCCCATATGCGCGCGCCATCGCGCATCAATTCCCTAAGTAGGTTTCGTAAATCTGTTTTTACGGTATCGGCCAACTGCACAATGGTTTGAACAAACTCGAACCTGTTGCGACCGCTTTCGGTCTCTGCGCGAACCATGGACCGCACCGTGTCTGACGTGGATGCGCCCTTGACGATCCGCAAGCGTATCGAGCCACCGTGGATCGGCTGTGACGTCACCAAGACGATGCCCAGACCAAAACCCTCAAACAGCTGCACCAAGCTGATGAGCGAGAAGTAACACAGGTGCTGATGGTAGATCGTGTCGAACGCATGCCCGTCCACCAGATGGGCGAGGTAAGGCACTTCGATCACCGCCATGCCACCCGGGCGCAAAACATGCGCAATCGCTTCAACGAAACCGCGAAGATCGGGAACATGGGCCAGAACATTGTTGGCCAAAAACACATCAAACGCCCCCCGCTCGCGCACGAGAGCCCGCGCGGCGCTCAAGCCAAAAAACTCCGTTTTGGTTTCTACACCCATCGCTCGCGCCACTGATGCCGGGCCGCTGGACGGGTCGAATCCAAGGACTGTCGCGCCAGCGGCTGCGAAGTGGCGCAGCAAATATCCATCATTGCTTGCGGCTTCGAGCACTTTCAGCTGTTGGGCACCAAGTCCGCCAGTTAGGTGCTCCAGCGTTTCACCGGCCAGGGCAGCAAAATGGGCTGATAAGTGTGGGGAAACGGACGAATAATAGGGATAGTCAGCATCGTAAATCGCTTCGGGTGCAACGTTGACGGACAATTGTGGAAGTCTGCAAGCATTGCAAAAAATCAGTTCCAACGGAACTTTTGGCGCGGGCTGCTCGCTGTCGGGCAGCGTGCCCAATTTGTCGGACAGGGGCGTTGCCCCAAAATCAGCGAGTGGCCGGAGGTCTGTTGCGAGACAGGCCCGGCATGCACTGACTTTAGACCACGACACTGTCGGTGTGGTCATGAACTCTCCAAAAGTGAGGCTTTCTCCTTGGCGGCAGGCCAGCGCAGATTGGGCCCGAGCCGTCCTTCCTTCAGCAACCATTTGAGATGGGCGATGCGACCCAGCCGTGCGCCTTCCACATCATCCACACTAAAGCCGTTGTCGCTGATCTGTTGCGCGATCTCGCGGATGCCAGCACGCACGCTCCATTGCGGGTCGAACCCTGGCAAGTGTCGAAGCGCGTTGTCAGCACTGACCCGATAGGAACGATTGTCCGGTTCGGCACCCGGGCCAAATTCCACGCTCGCGCTCATCTCTTCGGCAACTATTTCTGCCAGATCAATGATACGCATGTTGTCTGCAGTGATGCCGATGTTGAACACGCGTTTTGTGGTTTGAGCCCGCACCGGATTAAGGGCGGCGACGAAGGACCGTCCAATATCTTCCACATGGACCAATGGCCGCCAAGCATTGCCCGCACTTTTGAGATGCACCTTGCCGGTTGCGTTTGACCAAGCGACAAAATTGTTCACCACCAGATCAAACCGGGTCATGGGGCTGGCACCATAAGCGGTGCCGTGACGCAGATGGGTGACAAAAAATCCGGTGTCCGCCAGCGTATCGATCTCCTGCTCCGCAGCCAATTTGCTCTTCGCATAGACCGTCAGCGGATTAAGCGGACTGTTCTCCGTCAAAAAGTCCTCGCCACCATAGCCGTATACCGAGCAGGTGGACGAAAACACAAACTGGCTGACACCGGCCTCCTTGGCCGTCTGTGCCAAAAACACCGCAGCCCGGTGATTGATGTCCCAGGTCAGTTGGTGGGCCAATTCTGACAGCGGATCATTGCTCAGCCCGGCCAGATGGACCACAGCGTCATACCCAATGAGATCGGCGCGCGCCAGATCGCGAATATCCTTGGCAATGATGTTCGATGTGTCTCCTGAAACCGTGACGGCGCATCCTTGAAAAAACAGGGAATCCAGCCGCGTTACTTCGTGGCCGGCCAGCCTCAGCAGTGGTTGAAGGACAGTGCCGATATAACCTTCTGACCCGGTGAGAAGCACCTTCATGCCGCATCTTCCAATTCAAACAGACCGGCTTCCAGAGCGTCTTCCATGGCGCTGCGGTCCTTTGCAGTGTCCATACACATCCACAATCCATGGTGCTGCCATGCCATCACCTGCCCCGCAGCCGACAATGGTTCGAGCACGTCTTTTTCCCAGTTTTCACCATAGGTGCCCAACCCGTCCAACACGTCGCGCTGGACAATGAAAAACGCACCGTTGACCCAAAGATCTGTGCGGAGAGGCTTTTCGCGGAACCTGGCAACCCGTCGCCCTTCAAGGTCAAGAATGCCAAAACGCTCTTGGGGGTGAACCGCCGTCAGGGTGATGGGGCACCCGTGATCGGCGTGAAACTGTAGGGCGGCTTTGAGATCAACTTGTGCCAACCCATCGCACCATGTCAGCATGAAGGTGGCGTCCGGGATGTGATCCCGCACCCGCGCCAGCCGAGATGCGGTATCCGTGTCCGGCCCGGTGTCCACAACGTTCAATGCCCAACCGAGGTCGGGGGTCTGCCGAAACCCGTCCGTCCATTCTGTTAGGCGGTCGCAAAGATAACCCCCGACGACCAGGAAATCATCGAACCCTTGGCTGGCATAAATTTCCATCACCCGTTCAATGATCGGCTTGCCGCAAACCGGGATCAACGCCTTGGGCATGGCCGTCCCCGGCCCGCGCAACCGGGTGCCCTGTCCACCGGCTAAAATCACAACCTTCACGATTGCACCTGCTTGCCCGCGGCGCTTGTCGAGGCCGTTTTGGAGCGCGATCGCATCCACGTTTTGAGGGGTGTGTCCTGCCCATTGATGTAAAGCGGTAGCATGAGTTCTTTCAGGAATTCACTGCGCAATGCGATGACCCACCCAAACACAACCGCGCGACTGCGCCACCGCCCGCGCCACGTTAGTGTCTCCACCCGATTTACCACGCCCAGGAACTCGCAGACCTGACGCCAACGCTTAAAGCGCAGACCAGTCGATTTTTTTCCCGTGAACCACTGCGTCAACTTCAAAAAATTCGGATTGGCCAAAGTGGAGATGTCGGGATGCATCCGTCGATGGAACAACGGCTTTTCGATCATAATTGAACACCCTCGCAAGGCGAGTTCGCCAAGCAAGACACGATCCGCCCCCATATAAGTGCCGTGCCGAATGGTCTTGGCCATTTCTGCCCGGCGTATGAGGCCGAAAACTGGATTGCACAGGCACCGTGGGAAAGTCAGCCAAGTTGCCAGACGCTCTGCCGGATCACTGCTCAGACTTGCGAAACGGTCCACATGCCGTCCGGTTTCAACACCGCACTCGTCGATGAGAACGGTCTCAGTGTAAACCAAGATGCAGGTGGGGTTGGCGTCTAACGCGGCCACGCAGTGGGCCAAAAAGTCGGGGTGTAGGGTGTCATCATGTGCACCCCATTTAAAATATACGCCACGCGCTTCTTCAAAAGCGCGATTGTAGTTCGCCGCCGCTCCGAGGTTCTGCCCGTGACGGATATAGCGAATGCGGGGGTCCAGTTGCGCAAACTGCCGACAGATCTCTTCGGTACCATCGGTCGAAGCGTTGTCACAGAGGATCAGTTCAAAATCGTCATACGACTGATCCAAGATGCTTTGGATAGCCTGTGTCAAATAGGCGTCGCCATTGAAAACCGGCAGCCCGATTGAAACCCGTGGCGTGGCAGATTTTGAAACCGCCTCTATGGTCCGGGAAACTGCGGGCGCAGGATGCAACATATTTGAACTCCGCCCGGAACCTTCCAGGCCTCATTTATTCGCCAAAGTCTTGGCAAAGACCGGAAAACACGCCCAATTTTCCGGCCAATTCCGTTTGGTAAACGATATTCACAAACTGTTAAAGGCATCCAAAGAATTTGTGACAAACACGATTAACCTCACCCGCGTGCAAAGCGAGGCGCAGAATTGCTCCAACCGCTGAAGGGACTGCATGGACTTGTCCCTTTATAGTTTCGCATCAGGTTCTCGTTTAACTCGATTGTTTTTCGATTTTTGGCGGGCACCACTCCTCCTGTTGCTGAATGTCTTCAGCGGCTGTTGTAGAAGCCGTTGATGTCTTGAAACAGGGCGTCGACTGCCTGGTGCCGCGTCGAGCTGGTCGCTCGAACCGATGACGTTGCGACCCTCCGTTGATTGGCGAAGAACACCGTAGCCTTCCTTAATAACCCCCTCTCCTCCGCGAGCCGACGGTTCTCCTTGCCAAGCCGGCGCCTCTGGCTCTACCCGCGGCTTTCCGTTGGAACGCTACATGGGCGACCTTCGCATCTTTGCAATATTTCGCATCGTTCGCATCTACGAAGGATCATCCGAGATCCAACGCACGATCATCGCGCGCGGTCTGCTTGCGTGAGATCTGGCTTCTACCCGAACACTAGATCGGGCAACCAGCGGGCGACCTGCGGCAAAAACCAGATGATCGTGACGCCGATGATCTGCAACCCGATGAACGGGAATACGCCGCGATAGATATCCCATGTCGTGATTTCGGGCGGTGCGACGGAACGCAGATAGAAGAGCGAAAATCCAAACGGTGGCGTCAGAAAAGACGTTTGAAGGTTGATGGCAATAAGGATCGCCAGCCACACCGGATCGTGCCCCATAATCAGCAAGGGCGGTGCGATCAGCGGCAGCAAGATAACGGTGATCTCCACGAAATCCAGGAAGAAGCCGAGCACAAAAATCAACGCCATGCAGAAAATGAGCGCACCCGTGGGTCCACCCGGCATGGACGTCAGCAGGCCCTCGATGCGGTCTTCCCCGCCCAGACCCACGAAGACGAGCGAGAACATGCTGGCCGTCAGGATGGTGGCGAAGATCATGGACGTAACGCTCATGGTCTGGATCAGCGCAGGCTGCATCAGGCCACGTTTGATCAGCGTTGTGACCGCCAATAACACTGCCGATAGACCGGCTATAGCGAACGATGCATATGTAACCCCCAGAACCAAGTCCATCATGGTGGTATCATCGCGTTGCAGCCGCACCGGCGCCACACCTGCCGCAACAGCCAAGAGCAGCAACACTGCAGCGCCGGCGATGACGATACGTGATGATGTGCCTTGCCGACGGCCCGCCATCAGTATTGCGCCGACTGCACCCACGGACGCTGCTTCGGTCGGCGTTGCTATACCGCCCAAAATTGCGCCCAACACGGCCACAATGAGCAGAAGGGGCGGCAGGATAGTGGCGCTGATTTCGCCTGCTGTGGGTCGCGGCCCTGCCTCTGCAGCTGGTGCATCCAACGGCCGAAACCATGCGCGGATCAACACATATGCGATGTAGATCGCAACCAGCATAAGGCCGGGAAGCAAGGCACCAGCAAAAATTTGTCCCACGGATATGGTCTCGACCGAGAATTTACCCTGTTCGTATTGCGCCTGTTGATAAGCGTTGGACATGACGTCCGACAAAATGATGAGCAGCGTCGAAGGTGGAATGATCTGCCCCAATGTGCCGGCCGTGCAAACGATACCGGATGCCAGGCGTGGGTCGTAGCCGGAGCGTAACATCGTCGGCAGCGCGATCAGCCCCATTGCGATGACGGTTGCGCCTACGATCCCGGTAGAGGCGGCCAACAGCGCACCAACGACGATGACGGAAAGTCCAAGGCCACCTCGAAGACCGCCGAACAAGCGACCCATTGTTTCCAGCAGTTCTTCGGCGATACGACTTTTTTCAAGCACCACACCCATGACCACGAACAGTGGAATGGCGATCAGCACGTTGTTGGTGAGCACGCCGAACACACGTTGTCCCAGCGCGCCCATAAGCGAAATGTCGAGCTGCCCGGTGACCCAGCCGAGACCGGCAAACGCTACTGCCACACCTGCAATCGTGAACGCGACGGGAAAACCGGTGAGGATAAACCCCACCAATGCGGCAAACATCAGCAGGTCGAGCGGAAAGGTCATGTAGTCCCGCCGATTGTCGGATTACGCCAAACCAGAACCGCCCTCAGCAGACAAGCGGTGGATTGTATAAGAAGCAGAATACAGAAGGCGGGTGTCAGGGATTTCAAAAGGAACGACGCCGGTATACCGCCCACCGATATTGCACCTTCGAGAATTGCCCACGAATTCCGCACGGATGGCCACGACCAGATGAGCAAGGCGAGGGTAGACGGCATGAGCAGCAGCAGATGGCCTGCAATGTCCACGCCAGCACGGCCACGTGGTGTGGCGGCCGCGTAGAAGATGTCGACACGCACATGACCGTCGACCAAAAGAGCGTATCCTGCACCTAGCATAAACAATGTGGCGTGCAGGTAGAGCACGGTTTCGCCAGCAGCTATGCTGGAAAATCCGAAAACGTAGCGGGCCAGCACGATGCCGAACTGAAGCAAGACCATCGCCAGTGCGGCCCAGCATATCACGTGCCCGACCGCGCTGTTGACGCGGTCGAGCATGATTGCGGTGCGACCCATATCGCTACAGATCCAAAGCCTTTGCACGAGCGTTCATCTGACCGTTATCGGCGAAAGGCTTGTAAGAATTGACGAGATCGCGATATGCGACGAAGCTCTCGGTGATCCGCTTGGTCAGCGCGTCATCATCCTCACGCAGCTCTGAAATGACCTCGGCACCGGCAACCGCCATTGCGTCGATCACATCATCGGGCAGCTTGCGAACCATCACGCCTTGATCCGCCACGAGCTGCTGCAAAGCCTGCCCATGCTTGGTGGTATATTCCGTCCACACATCGTTGTAGAGCGAGTCACATGCCGTCTGGACAACTTGTTTCAAGTCGTCCGGCAGAGCAGCATATGTGTCCGCGTTTATCGCGCATTCTTCCGCGGAGGACGGTTCGCCCAATCCCGGCCAGTAGTAGTTTTTGGCAATCTGATAGAAACCCAGCGCGCTGTCCGTCCAGGGGCCGATGAACTCGCCGGCATCAAGTGCGCCCGATTGCAGCGCCTGGAACATGTCGCGCCCGCCCATGGCTTGCACGGCCATACCAAGCTTAGCGCACATTTCCGAAGCCAGACCGGTCGTGCGGAATTTCAAACCTTTCAGGTCCTGTGCGGAGTTGATCTCGTTGCGGAACCAACCCTGCCACTGAGGACCGGAGTTGCCGCAAAGGAAGGGTTTTAGGCCGAATTGGCCATACATCTCGTCATAGAGCGCTTGGCCACCACCGTGCTTCATCCAGCCGATTTGCTCATCGGCCAGCAGGCCGAATGGCTGCGAACCGAACAGAAGAATGCCCTTAGCTTTCGAGCCCCAATACGCTGGCACGGCGTGGTAGAGATCGGCAGTGCCTTCGGATACCGCGTCAAATACGCCACGTCCGGGCACCAGCTCACCGGCAGCAAATAACTTCACCTCGATGCGACCACTGGAGAGCGCAGTAATGCGGTCGGCCAGCATTTGGGCTGCAACGCCGGGACCGGGCAAATTCTTCGGCCAGGCTGTTACCATCTTCCATTGGCGAATGTCCTGCGCGATTGCGGGTGTCGCCAGAGCGGTCGCCGCCAGCCCTGCTGTCGCCACGGCGCCGGAGCGCGTGAGAAACTTGCGTCTCTTGAGGTCGGTCATTTTCTTCTCCTTGTTGTTGAAGTTAAAACTTGTTCAGGCCTTGCCCTCCAGACCATCTGCTTCTGCTCCGGACGCGCCCGGTATTCTCATCTCGAATGTCTCGTCGATCACGGCGTATTCGTAGTAACCCATTCGCGCGATGGGTCTGATCTTCGAAATGTCGAGTTTACCGCTGCTGTCCAGCACAGCGTCGTCGATATGGATGCGCTCCACGCGGCCGTAAACAACGTCGATACTCCCAACCGGCGAGTTGCCCGGCAGGCGGTGTGTGGAAATGTAAGAGCATTCGAAGTGGCAGGGGCTTTCCGCCACCCGTGGTCCGGGAGCGTCAACGCATGAGATGGGCGTCACGCCGGCATCCACGAACTCGTCCACGTCGGACGGGACCGCCATTGCGGAGCGGTTGACAGCTTCTCTCAGATCATAGGTTGCCATGTTCCAGACGAACCAACCGGTCTCTTCCGCATTCACGACCGTGTCCTTGCGGCGGCCGTCCGGGTATTGATTGGCCGCGAACATGACCATCGGCGGATCAAACGTCAGGTTCTGCCATTGGCTGTAAGGCGCAAGATTGGCGATGCCGTCATGGGAGACGGTCGACAACCAGCCGATCGGGCGCGGCACAGTGCATGCTTTAAACGGCGAGTATTGAAGCGGATTGGGTTCACGACCGGGAGCGTAATGCATGGCTGTTAGTTCACCCCAAGATGCCCGGCAGGTTCAAGTCCTGTTCACGCGCACAGTCCAAGGCTTCGTCATAACCGGCATCGGCGTGGCGCATAACGCCGGTGGCCGGATCGTTCCACAGGACCCGCTCCAACCTGCGGTCGGCGTCTTCTGTACCGTCACAGCAAATGACCATGCCGGAGTGTTGAGAAAAGCCCATGCCGACACCGCCACCATGGTGTAGCGAGACCCATGTGGCGCCGGAGGCCGTATTCAGCAATGCGTTCAACAACGGCCAGTCGGAGACAGCGTCGGAGCCATCCTTCATGCTTTCCGTCTCGCGGTTGGGTGAGGCGACGGAGCCAGAATCCAGATGATCGCGACCAATCACGATGGGCGCCGACAATTCGCCATTACGGACCATCTCGTTGAAGGCGAGGCCGAGCTTGTGGCGCAGACCCAGCCCGACCCAGCATATGCGGGCGGGCAGGCCCTGAAACGCGATGCGTTCGCGCGCCATATCGAGCCAGTTGTGCAGGTGCGGATCGTCAATCAACTCCTTCACCTTGGCATCGGTCTTGTAGATGTCTTCAGGATCGCCGGACAACGCGCACCAGCGGAACGGGCCGATGCCGCGGCAGAAGAGCGGACGGATATAGGCGGGCACGAAACCGGGAAAGGCGAACGCGTTTTCCAGCCCTTCTTCCTGCGCGACCTGACGGATGTTGTTGCCGTAGTCCAGCGTGGGCACGTCAGCGTTCCAGAAGTCGACCATGGCAGCGACGTGGACCTTCATAGACGCGCGGGCAGCTTTTTCGACCGCCTTTGGATCGCTCTCCTGCTTCTCGCGCCACTGTGCCACCGTCCAGCCCTGTGGCAGGTAGCCATGCACCGGATCGTGCGCAGACGTTTGGTCAGTGACGATGTCGGGACGGACACCGCCGTCCTTCATACGCTTGACGAGTTCAGGAAAGACGTCGGCTGCGTTACCGATCAAAGCGACGGATTTGGCCTCACCCGCCTTCGTCCATTTGTCGATCAGCGCCAGCGCTTCGTCCAACGTATGCGCCTTCTCGTCCACATAACGGGTTCGAATTCGGAAGTCGGCGCGGGTCTCGTCGCACTCGACTGCCAGACAGCAGGCGCCGGCCATAACGGCAGCCAGCGGCTGCGCGCCGCCCATGCCGCCCAAACCACCGGTCAGGATCCATTTGCCTGTCAAATCACCATCGTAGTGCTGGCGACCGGCTTCCACGAAGGTTTCATAGGTTCCCTGCACGATGCCTTGTGTGCCGATATAGATCCACGACCCGGCCGTCATCTGGCCGTACATCATCAAGCCTTTGCGATCGAGCTCGGAGAAATGATCCCAGGTCGCCCAATGGGGCACAAGGTTGGAGTTGGCGATCAAAACGCGGGGTGCATCGGCATGGGTACGGAACACTCCGACCGGCTTGCCCGATTGGACGAGTAGCGTCTCGTCGTCCTCCAATTCCTTCAGGCTGGCGACGATCTTGTCGAACGCATCCCAGTTGCGGGCCGCGCGACCTATACCGCCATAGACCACAAGTTCGTGCGGGTTCTCGGCCACATCGGGGTGCAGGTTGTTCATCAGCATGCGCAGCGGCGCTTCGGTGAGCCACGACTTGGTGTTCAGCTCTGTTCCCGTGGGGGGAAAGATGTCGCGGCTGTTGTGACGGCGGTTGCTCATGTGGGTCTCCATTCAGTCAATTTTGCAAGGATGTCGCCCAGCACGGGGCGCAGTTTGGCTGCCCGTTCGGCGCTGTAGGCGAAAGGTGGTTCTTCGGTGGCCAGATGGGTGGACTGGGCCAGTTCCATCTGCACGGCGTGCCAGCCGTTGGCGGGTCGTCCGTAATGCCGCGTCGTCCAGCCGCCCTTGAAGCGTCCGTTGAGAACGCTTGAGAACTCGCTGCGGCTGCAAGCGTCAGCAATGATGGTCTCGATCTGCGGCGCACAGGTCGTGCCACTGTTCGTGCCGATATTCATATCCGGCAGGACACCATCGAACAGACGCGGTACGCGGCTGCGGATCGAGTGGCAGTCATAAAGGATCACAAAGCCGTGCAAACTCTTCACACGCTCCATCTCGGCTTCCAGACCCGCATGATAGGAGGCGTGAAAGATATGGCGACGCCGGTCGATGTCATCGGCATTCGGTCGAATGTCCCAAATCTCGTTTCCATCGAAATCGCTCAACGGAACAAGGTCCGTTGTGGCCTGTCCGGGATAGAGAGACTTGCCATCAGGGGGACGGTTGGCATCCACGACGTAGCGGTGAAACCTTGCAGCTACGGTCGTCGCTTCGGGTACCAGATCGGCATAGAGACGTTCGACATGCCAGTCGGTGTCTCGCAAAATACGCCCTTCATCATTGAGATGAGCGGCAAATTCGTCGGGCATCTCGGTGGAAGAATGAGGAAAGGCCAGAACGAGCGGGCTCACACCCTGTTGAATTTCAACGGTGCTCATTGCTCCTCACCTTTCACGAATGCGGGCAAACCACCGAGCAATTTTCCTTCGGTCACTAGGGCGGCGGCTGCTTCGAGGTCGGGAGCCATGTAGCGGTCGGTTTCGACCCGCTTTACAACGTCTCTCACAATGGCCATGGCATCCTGCAGGGCAGCACTGGTCATCAACGGTGCCCGAAATTCGACGCCCTGCGCGGCGCAGATCAGTTCCACTGCGATGATGACTGACAGGTTCGCGTTCATGCGTTTCAACCGGCGCGCGCCGTGAGCTGCCATGGAGACATGGTCTTCCTGGTTGGCGGATGTGGGGGTTGAGTCTGTCGAGCACGGGTTTGCCAGATGTTTGTTTTCGCTCATCAGCGCCGCCGTCGTCACCTCCGCGATCATCAGGCCGGAGTTTAATCCCGGTTCCGGCGTCAGGAAGGGGGGAAGATCGTGGGACAATGTGGGATCGACCATGAGCGCCACGCGCCGCTGTGTGATGGCACCGATCTCTGCCACAGCCAGGGCGATCTGATCGGCTGCGAAGGCGACCGGTTCGGCGTGAAAGTTGCCGCCGGAAACGATGCGGTCTTCCGCTTCCAGCACCAGGGGATTGTCGGTGACGGCGTTCGCTTCGATTTCCAGCGTCCGCCCGGCGAAATGCAGCAGGTCCAGCGCAGCACCCACGACCTGCGGCTGACAGCGGATGCAATAGGGATCTTGCACCCGTGTATCACCTTCGCGGTGGGACTCGCGAATTTGCGAGCCTTCGAGAAGACCGCTTTGGGCCCGGGCGACCTCGATTTGCCCGCGATGGCCGCGCAGCGTGTGAATGGCATCGACCAGTGGTGCGGTGGAGCCCATGATCGCATCCGTCGACAGTGCGCCCGACACGATGGCCGACCCCGCATTGCGCCAGGCATCGAACAGCGCAACGAGCGAACACGCGGTGGAGAACTGTGTGCCGTTGATGAGCGCCAGACCTTCCTTCGGCCCGAGCACGATGGGCGTCAGCCCGGCACGGGCCAATGCGTCCGCACCGCTCATGCGAACACCGTCATGGAACGCCTCGCCCTCACCGATCATGGCAGCCGCCATATGAGCCAAAGGAGCCAGATCGCCGGAAGCACCGACGGAACCCTGCACAGGCACCACAGGCGTCACGCCCCGTACCAGCATGTCCTGCAGGAGTGCGATGGTGCTCCAAGCGTTGCCGGACGCACCGCGGCCCAGCGACAGCAACTTGAGCGTCATCATCAGCCGCGTGGTGGCGATTTCCAGCGGCTCTCCCACGCCGCAGCAATGTGACAGTATGAGATTGCGCTGAAGCGTGGCGACATCAGCCGGTGCAATGCGCACATGGGCCAGCTTTCCAAAGCCCGTATTGACGCCATAAACAGCCTCATCGCCGGAAGCTGCACGCGCGACCTGTTCGAAAGCGCGGTCGACCCCTGCCTTCGCACTGTCGTCGAGACTGGCCGACAGGCCTTCCGATACAACCCGGCGCAACTGATCGAGCGTGGTTTCACCGGGTATCAAGGTGATGGCGCTGCTCATGTGATGTTCCCCTCAAAGATGCGGATGTCCAAAGGGTTGAAGCCGATGCGGTAGGCCAGTTCCGCAGGGTGTGCGACGTCCCAGACGGCCAAGTCGGCGCGGCATCCGACCTCCACACGCCCTGTATCCGACAAGCCCAAGGCCCTTGCCGCATTGACCGTGACGCCGCGCAACGCCTCTTCCGGCGTCAGGCCAAACAGCGTGCAGCCCATGTTCATGGCCAGCAAAATGGAGCTCATCGGCGACGAGCCGGGATTGCAATCCGTGGCCAGAGCC
Source organism: Pseudomonadota bacterium (assembly GCA_038746275.1). Taxonomy (GTDB): domain Bacteria; phylum Pseudomonadota; class Alphaproteobacteria; order Rhizobiales; family Rhizobiaceae; genus Pseudahrensia. The sequence continues at coordinate 133,241 of JBCDKS010000009.1, forward strand.
ATGGGAACACCGTGCTCGCGAAACGCTTCAACGGGCGGCTTTTTTGTCTCGTGCAATGTGTAGAACGCACCGGGCAAAAGTACCGCAACGGTGCCGGATTTCGCCATTGCGGCAGCGGCCTCGGGACCGGCATATTCCACATGATCAGCCGATTGCGCACCGCGACGCGCGGCCATAACTGCACCGCCCAGATCTGAAAGCTGCTCTGCGTGTAACTTCACCGGCAGGCCCAATCCGTCCGCATGATCGAAGACGCGACCGATCTGTTGAGGTGTGAAGGCGATGCCTTCACAAAAGCCGTCCACCGCATCCACCAAACCTTCGGCGTGCGCGGCATCAAGGGCAGGCAAGCAGACTTCGTCGATATAGGCATCAGCGCGACCGGCATATTCTGCTGGCACCGCATGGGCACCCAGAAAGGTTGTGCAGATACGGACGGGACGCACTTCGCCGATACGCCGGGCTGCGCGCAGCATGTCTCGTTCGGTTTCGCGATCCAGTCCGTAGCCGGACTTGATTTCTATGGTGCTCACGCCTTCGGCCAGCATCGCATCGACCCGCGGCAATGTGGAGGCGACCAGCTGGTCGAGATTGGCCGCGCGCGTTGCCTTCACGGTCGACACGATGCCGCCACCGGCCCGTGCGACCTCTTCATAGGACGCGCCGCGCAGCCGCATTTCGAATTCGCCGGCACGATTGCCGCCATGCACGACATGGGTATGGCAATCCAACGGGGCAGCCGTGACCAGCCGTCCGCTGCAATCATATGGTTTGCCGTTATATTGCGACGGGATATCGGTCTGGGGACCGATCCAAGCGATATGGCCGTGCTCCAATGCCAAGGCTGTACCGGGCATCAAACCGTAGCCATCACGGCTGCCAGCAATGCCGTTCAGCATGGCCACATTCGCATTCGTCAACAGCACGGCAACACTTCCTTGCTTCATCCGCACCAACATCTATTATGTATGCACATAATAACGTCAAGAGAATTTCTGATATGCAGGCTGTCTTTGCAAAGCAGGCGCTTCTTCCCAATGGGTGGTGGAACGATGTGCGCGTCACCATCACGACAGACGGACGGATAGCCGAGGTTCAGTCCAACGCGGCAAAGAAGGCAGGCGACAGGACAGTCAGCAACCTTTTGGCCGCGCCAGCCAACGCACACAGCCACGCGTTCCAACGCGCCATGGCGGGCCGTACCGAAATGCGAGGCCGCGATACTGCACATGGCGCGCCGGACACGTTCTGGACGTGGCGACAGGAGATGTTTCGCTTTCTCGACCGCATCAACCCTGATGATGTGGAGGCAATCGCCGCGCTCGTGCAGATGGAGATGCTGGAGGCCGGGTACGCCACCAATGTGGAATTCCACTACCTACATCACGCCCCCGGCGGCGTCCCATATGACGATGTGGCGGAGATGTCGGCCCGCATCGTCACCGCTGCTCGACAGACCGGTATTGGCCTGACCTTGCTACCGGTTCTCTATCGCCATGGCGGTTGCGACGGGCGTGAACTGGCATCCGGGCAGGTGCGTTTCGGGAACGATCCCGACAGATTTGAGCGCCTTTATGATGGTGCCGCAGCCGCCATTCATACGCTCCCCGCCGACGCCGCTATCGGTGTGGCACCCCACTCGCTGCGCGCGGTGGGACGCGATGATATCCACCGTACGATCGAACTGGCGGGCGACGGCCCCATTCATATCCACCTGGCCGAGCAGGTGGCTGAGGTGGCTGAGGTCGAGGCTCACCATGGCGCGCGACCGGTCGAGTGGCTGTTGGACAATGCTGATGTAAACGAGCGTTGGTGTGCAATCCACTGCACGCAGATGCTGCCCCACGAAACGCAGGCGCTGGCGAAAAGCGGTGCAATCGCAGGTCTTTGCCCGATCACGGAATCGAGCCTGGGCGATGGTATTTTTGAGGCGCCGACGTGGTTGGAGGCTGGTGGCGCAATCGCCATCGGATCGGACTCCAACATCCGCATCTCGTTGGCTGAAGAACTGCGCACACTGGAATATTCGCAGCGCTTGCGCGACAAGGCACGGGCTGTGCTCGCGACACCAGAAATCTCGACAGGCCGCAGACTGTTCAACGCAATATGTGCGGGTGGTGCACGGGCTGCAGGTCGCCGGTCCGGCGCAATCGCAGAAGGCTACTGGGCAGATTTGTTAGCGCTGGATGGAGATGAGGCGAACTTGTTCGATGGCCGACAGGATTATCTCCTCGACGCTTGGCTTTTTGCCGGCTCGGACCGCTTCGTGTCCGACGTATGGTCAGCCGGTCGACATATGGTAGAAAATGGACACCACATCCACCGCAACGGGATCGTCTCTCGGTACCGCAAAACCATGGAGCGGCTGACCGCTTGAACGCATCCAATTCCTGGCAAACCATTCGTGATGAGGTGAAGCGCCGCGTGCATGAGCGGGAGTGGACACCTGGCGCTTCGATACCAAACGAGAGCGACCTCGCACGTGAATTCGGCTGTGCACGCACGACAGTGAACCGTGCGTTGCGGGCCTTGGCTGATGATGGGCTGCTGGAACGACGTCGCAAGGCTGGCACGCGCGTAGCGCTTCACCCCGTGCCCAAGGCCACGTTCGATATTCCCATCATCCGGCATGAGATAGAAGCACTTGGCCAAAGAGCGGGTTACGGTCTTTTGTCGGCGCGCACCGGAACACCCGATGTGGGGGTGCTTTCAAGCATGAATTGCGAACCGCGTGACATGCTGCATCTTGTCAGTCTGCACTTGGCCGACGACCGGCCCTTCATGATGGAAGATCGTTGGATCGACACCACGATCGTTCCCGCTGCCGCAAATGTCGATTTCTCGAAAATCAGTGCGAATGAGTGGCTTGTGCTGAACGCGTCATATACCGAAGGCCACATCGAATTTTCAGCAGAGGCAATCGGGGATGAACGCGCCCTGCATTTCGGTTGCTCACCTCACGGCGCAGGTTTCACCATCACGCGGACGACCAGGGTGGACGGAAAGGGCATCACGCATGTCGTGCAGGCTTTCGTGCCCGGCTACAGCATGAGCACCCGGTTGTAGAATTTCGACGCTGATCGTCATCTGCACCAACGGCACAACCTGGATCATTTCTATCTTTAATAGAGCCGATCCAGTTGTGGTGCTCGCGCTGTCGGCCTCAAGAGGCTTTCGCGACCCTAGGTGGGGGAGGGGCGGCGCATAAGCGCCGGGTTGCTCTTCGCAACGCAGCGGTTCACTCAAATTGTTGACCGCCTTAATAGAGAAATTTCGAACGCACCAGCGGGCGAAAAGCGAGCCGGGCGAGAAGCCTCTGCCATCGCAGGCCTGAGTGAAGCGCCATCACAGGCCTAAGCAAAGCGAATGCCGTAAGATCAAAAATGGTGCACCCGGAGCGATTCGAACGCCCGACCCCCAGATTCGTAGGCTGACCCACGCATCTGTTTTTATTGCACATTTCTGCAAACCATCACCAAAAACCACGATTGTAGGTCAATGGGTTAGCAACCGCTTTGCAAACCAGTTTGGCGGGGTGGCGTGATGGATAAGCGCAGTTTCACCAGCCACAAACTTGAGATGTTGGAAGCGCTGTCCTGTGACCCTGAGGTCAAGGACGGAGTGTTCCGCTTTGCTTTTCGGGTGATGCAGCACATCAATGCCGGGAGCGGTCTCGCGTGGCCGTCGATGGACAGAATTGCACAGCAGATGAACGTCAGCGTTCGGACGGCTCAGCGTCACTCTGAGGCTCTGGAAGCTTTGGGTTGGGTTGTTCGTGAACGCGATGGCCGCCGGTCCGCTTATCGGTATCGCTTTAATTCCGACAAGCTGAGTGCGGACAAAATTGTCACTCTCAGACCTGACAAATCTGACGCACTGAGACCGGACAAATCTGTCGTCGAGTGCGACAATCCTGACACTCTCAGACCTGACAAATCTGTCCGCCTAACACCTGAGTTAGAACTACCGACTAGAACACCTGCAATGCCAGCCAAGAAGAATGAACTCTCTTCAGGTGAGTGTGCGCGCGAGGAGAATCCATACTTCCTCGCCAGTCGGGGGGGCGTGTGATGCAACACCGGCTTTCACTCGCAATCGATCCTTCCGGCATGGTCACCGGTAGTCGCGTTGTTCGTAAATCCTTGAAAGACGTTGGCGACGTTGCCGTCCGCACGGAAGATCGTGTCGAGCGCGTTGGCACTGCATCGGGTGTCGCTGCTTCTGGGCTGTCCCGGATCAAACCTGCGGCTGGCACTGCCGTTGCGGGTCTCTCAAACGTGGGCACCGGGGCGAATGGTGCGGTCGCGGCCCTCAACCGGATGAACACGGCGTTGGCTGCCAATTCGGCTGCAATGTCGATGAATGCTGGCAAATCCAAGAACGCTGCTTTCCAGCAACGGCAGGTGGCCTTGCAGATGGGTGACGTGTTCCAGACTTTGGCACTTGGCCAAAACCCGATGACGGTTGCTTTGCAGCAAGGCCCTCAACTCGCACAGATTTACGGCCCCGGTGAGGGTGGTGTTGGGCGAGCCTTCAAGGAATCGGCCAAGATGATGGGCGGCCTTCTTACCAAGTTTCCCCTGCTGACGGGTGCGGCGGCGGCCTTGGGCGTTGGCTTTGCCGGGTTGCGACACGAGATCAACAAGACCAGCGAAACGAGCGTGTCTTGGGGCAACGTGATGTCGGCAACCTACGATGTCGTTTCCTCGCGGCTATACACGCTGGTTAAGCCTGCGGTCGAGGCGGTCTCGGGATGGGTCGAAAAAGGCTGGGACATTGCGTTGGACCTAACCAAGCGCTCGGCCAATTCCATGATTGCGATGTTCGTGGGTGCCTACAACGCGGTGAGAAACACTTGGTCACTGCTGCCGGAAGCCATGGGAGACATAGCCATCACAACGGCAAACAACGTGATCAAGGCGATTGAAGACATGGTCAATCGATCATCGTCAGTGATCAACGCCTTCACCGAGAAGGTGAACAAGTACGCGCCTGCCAGTATGCAAATCGGCGAGATTGGCAAGGTCAAACTGGGCGGGCTCGAAAACGGCTTTGATGGCGCTGCCGGATCTGTGAAACAGGCCGTGACTGACGCTTTCCAGAGCGCGGCATCTGAGGACTATCTGGGCGGATTGTTTTCTGACATTCGCATTAAGGCAATCGAGAAGGCCAAAGCCGCGATTGATGGTGTGAAGACCAAAACCAATGAAGCCAAGGACGCCTTAACGCAGGCTGGCGAGACCAGCAAAATGGCGTGGGAGTCGGTCAAGAGCGGTGCGAAAAGCGCTGCTGACGCGACAAACGAAATGATGAACACGGCAAAGAACGCTGCCGTTGGCTTCTTCAAGGAAATCCGCACAGGACTGTCTGAGGGCAAAGGACTCTGGAAGTCGTTCGGTGATGCGGCAATCAACGCCCTCACAAAGATTGCAGACAAGCTGCTGGAACAAGCGATAGCCAATTTTGTGGCATCGCTGTTTGGCGGTGGTCAGATGTTTGGCCCAGGTGCCGGTGACCCTTGGGGCGGTATGAGGTCAGTTGGTGTGTTTCACTCTGGTGGTGTTGTCACAGCCATGAATGACAACGCTCCAAGCAGAGCCGTAGATATGAGCGTGTTCCGTGGAGCACCACGCAAACACAGTGGCATGGGATTAGCCCCCGATGAACGCCCGATAATTGCACAGACAGGTGAAGTGGTGCTGTCACGTGAGCAGGTCAGTGCTGCCAGACAGTCGGGCACAGGGCCTCAACCTATGCACATCACAGTTGGTGTGAGTGCAGACAACAACGGCAATCTAACACCATTCGTTGAACAGGTGGCACGAGGACAGGCTGCACGTGTGGTGCAAGCTGCTGCTCCATCGATAGTCAGTCATGCCGAAGCGCAGACCATTCGTAGCATAGGGACGGGCAAGGCAGATGCGGCCATGAGCGGTCGATACGTTGCAACACCAAAGGCGAACCGTCGATGATCGCCGTGATGGTTCATATGGTCCCAATGCCCCAGAATAATATTGGGAGGGGTCTCGCGGGGCGGGATTCTGCTGTCTCGCTAACAGGCGTGGGGGGCACGGTATGACCCCTGCGACCAAGGCAATCCGTTTCATGGAGAGGCTGGCAATCCCTGAGGGGCCAAACGCTGGTAAACCGGTGAAGCTGGCTCCATTTCAAAAGAAGTTTGTCCGCGGTGCTCTCGCAAAGGACGTGAACACGGCGGTGCTCAGTATTGGACGGGGCAATGCCAAGACCGCGTTGTCCGCTGGTCTGGCGTTGGGTGCGCTGCTCGGTGAATGGGATAACCAGCCGAAACGCGAAATCCTGATTGCAGCCCGAACCCGTGACCAGGCACGGATTGCGTGGAACTTCGTGGAAGGGTTCTCCCGTTCCCTGCCTGAGGACGTGCAAGAGCAACTGACCTTCCGTCGCTCACCACGGCTGGAAATTGAGTTTTCCGGTGATGGCGGCGGGCATATCGTGCGGGCGATTGCAGCGGACGGCAAATCGGCTTTGGGCTCGGCTCCTACGCTGGTGTTGATGGATGAACGCGGCCATTGGGCCGCTGATCAAGGCGATGCGCTGGAACATGCACTGTTGTCCGGTCTCGGCAAGCGTGGCGGGCGGGCGCTGATCATCAGCACGTCAGCGCCGGATGATGCTCACCCGTTCTCAAAATGGATCGATGAACCGCAAGAGGGTGTCTATGTGCAAGAGCACCGGCCTTCGCCTTCGCTTGCTGCCGATGATCGAGAGAGCCTGTTGGAAGCCAACCCGGGCGCAAAGCACGGTATCGGTTCCAGTCTGGAATGGTTGGAAGCACAAGCGAGACGAGCAATTGCACGGGGCGGGTCTGCGCTTACCAGTTTCCGGCTCTACAACCGCAATGAGCGTGTGAGTGGCGAAAGCCGCGACGTGCTGTTGACGGTGGATGAATGGCTCAACTGCGAAACGGCGGAACTCCCGCCGCGCCAAGGGCAAGTGGTTGTCGGCATCGATCTGGGCGGGTCTGCCAGCATGTCGGCTGCGGCGTTCTATTGGCCGGACACCGGAAGGTTGGAAGCCCTTGGCACGTTTCCGTCCAAGCCTTCGTTGGGAGACCGTGGGCGCAACGACGGCGTGGCGGATCGATATGTTGAAATGCAGGACCGTGGCGAACTCTCCACTCTTGGCGATGCAACTGTGCCAATCGCGTCTTGGCTGGTGGACGTGGTTAAGCAGGTGGAAGGCGAGGAAATCGCGGCACTCACATGCGACCGATACAAACAGGCTGAAATCGGTGAGGCGATTGATCGGGCTGGTATACGGGCTCCGATTGTCTGGCGTGGCCAAGGTTTCCGCGATGGTGGCGAGGACTGCGAGCGATTCCGCCGTGCGGCCTATGACGGCAAAGTGCGGTCTCAACCGTCCCTGTTGCTCCGCTCGGCATTTGCTGACGCGGTTTGCCTTCGTGACCCTGCGAACAACTTGAAACTGGCAAAAGCCCGATCAACGGGTCGGATCGATGCGGCGTCCGCAACCGTTCTCGCTGTTGCTGAGGGAGCGCGGATCATGGGCCGCCCAATGGCGAGAGGGGGGCGTGTCGTATGGGCATGAACAGCAAACGCTCTGACTATGCCAGACACTCAAAACGGGTGTGCTCCACACGGCGTTGGAAGGCCTTGCGTATGCAGGCCTTGGACCGAGACGGATGGGCTTGCGTCCAATGCGGCACCCACATTCGACTTGAGGTTGATCACATCAAGCCCGTTCGCGACCGGCCAGACCTGAGCTTCGTTCTGTCCAACCTGCAAACGCTGTGCGGCTCCTGCCATGCCCGCAAAACCCGAATTGAGGTCGGTCACAAGCCGTTGCCTCTTGAGCGTCAACGTTGGCGCGACCTCCTGCGCATTCCGCGCAATCAATCCCAACAACAAGAGGAACTCTAATATGTTGGTATCTGCTCAAATCCAGTCCCGTCAGTCTGAAATCAGACAGGCATTGGCTGGCCTTGTTGGTAAGGAAAAACCAACGGAAGACGAAACCCGGTCGATCACCGATCTGGATTCGGAATATCGCACCAATGAAACCCGCTATCGCGCGGCGCTGATCTCCGAAGACGAAGAACGGCGTGAAGCCAAAGATGATCTGGAAACACGGTCAGACAAGGAATGGTCCGAAGTCATGGCCGGGTTTGAGATGCGGCAAGTCGCTCTCGCACTGGATGAAGGCAAATCGCTGGACGGTGCAACCGCTGAAATCGTATCCGAACTGCGCTCGCAGGGCGGCTATCGTGGCGTTCCTGTCCCATGGGAAGCCTTGGAAATGCGGGCGGGTGAAACGGTGGCCAGTGGCACACCTGACCCAATCCGCACGGCACCCATCATTGACCGCTTGTTTGCATCATCTGTTGCCGCTCGCATGGGCGGATCGATGATCAATGTGGGTGTGGGTGAACTGGAATACCCTGTCACCACGTCCAACGTGTCAGCAGGATGGGCAACCAGCGAAACGGGTGACGTGCCGGGACCCGCTGCATACACCACTCTGGATCGCCCTTTGAAGCCTGACCATAATCTGGGCATTCAAATGCAGATCACCCGCAAGACGCTCAAACAGTCCGGCTCTGGGCTTGAGCAAGCGGTGCGGCGCGATATGAACGGGGCTATCTCCGAAGCGATGGACAAAGCTGTGTTTCTCGGCAGTGGCACCAGTGGCGAACCCACGGGCTTGCTGGCCGGTGCGTCCGGTTGGGGCATCACCGAAACTGCCATCAATGCTGCGGCATCCTACAGCGCGTTTCGTGCGGCTGCGGTGCGGTTCATGATAGCCAATGCAGCAACCGGCCCAAACGCTATTCGCTTGCTGTTGCGGCCGGAAGTGTTTGACGGGATGGACGATGATCTGATCTCTGGCACCGCTGTATCTGAGTGGGACCGTCTGTCCGCAAAGGTTGGCACTGTGGTTCTGTCTCCAAACGCGCTTGCCGCTCCGACTGGCGACCCTGCTGCATCCACTGCCATTCTCACAACGTCTGTGGGTGGTGTGGCTCCGTTCTTTGTCGGCACATGGGGCGCCGTGGATTTGATCCGTGACCCGTACAGCGATGCAAAGTCTGGTGGATTGCGTCTGACGGCGCTCACCACCATGGACGTGACGGTGTCGCGTTCTGTGCAAACTGAAATCCTGACGGGTATTCAGTAGTGCTCTGGGGCGGCCACAGCGGCGGGCTGGAACTTCGCCAGTCTGAGGACGGCGGCACCCGTTTGCAGGGCCGCTTTCCTTACAACAAACGTGCGGTCCTGTCAGATGGTGGCAGGACCGGGCGTCCCCGAAAAGAGGTCATTGCATCTAAGGCGTTTTCCTACCGATTGGACCTGCCAAAGGGACCACCAGAGAATGATATCCATTTGTTGGTGGGCCATTCCTATGACCGGCCTTTGGCATCCCGCAACGCCGGCACTCTACTGCTGGACGATGCGGACGACGCACTGACCTTCACGGCAATCATCACGCCGGACATGCAGCGTGTGTCTTATGTCTCGGATCTGTTGGGAGCGGTTTCTGCTGGTCTCATTTTGGGTATATCGCCGGGTTTCCGCATTCCACCGGAACGGGCTGTCAAAGATGCTGAGACGATTGAAGACGAAGGCCACGACCCGGAGAACGGCGCTCACAATGCGATCATTCGCACGATCTGGGCGGCGCTCTTGTATGAACTGAGCCTTGTGACGCGACCGGCCTATCCTGAGGCCCAGGTCGAGGCTCGCAACTGGCAACCGGGTTGTGAGCACCAGCCTCAATCCATCACCCATTTGAACCGGTGGAGGGCCTGATATGGCGACCACACTAAAGCAGGTTGAAGCTATTCCGACGGCCCATCCTGACACTCCAAGCGGGGTGACGACTGAAATTGCGGCGACCGTTTGGGCGCGTATCGAATCGTATATCGCCTATCGCTGGACGCCGCGCGAAGTGGTTTGGACTGTGGAAGGACCGGGCGAATGGGTTCCCCCCATGGCTCCCGCCACGATCACAAAAGCTGAGGTTTGGTCTGACAGTGCTTGGTTTACGGTCACGCTGTCGGACAGTCCATTGAACGGCTTCGATCTGCCGGATGATACGCACTATCGCTTCACGGCCACGGTGGGCGCTGGACCTGTTCCTGAGAGTGTCACAACGGCTTTCACCAGACTTGCCCAATACATGCACGAGGCTGACGTTTCGGACGGCGGTGTTTCGGTGCGTAAGAACTCCATTGGGCCACTCGACGTTGAAGAAACGCGCAACCCGCAAGCCTTGGCCCGCGCTCTGCAATACTCAGGTGCAGCCGATCTGCTGCGCCCATACCGGAGGGCTTGATTATGTGGCCATTCACCAGAAAGCCCAAAGACCCCATTGAAACCCGCTCTACCGGGGCTGGGTTCACGGCGGAAATCATGGCGGCGCGAGAGGCGTATGTTTCAGGCGTTCGCGGGATTGCCGAACTCACGGCCACGGCGCAAAGCTGCATATCTATCTGGGAAGGCGGCTTTGGCCTTGCTGACGTGGATGGCACGTCATTGCTGGACCCCTCTACGCTATCGATGATGGGCCGCTCTATCGCTCTGCGGGGTGATTCCGTGTTTGTGATCCGCGACGGTGGTCTTGTGCCGGTGCATGATTGGGAAGTGCGGACCCGCAACGGCAAACCCACAGCATACCGCGTTTCTATTGCAGAGGCCGGTGGCGGGCGATCTGACACCGTTCTTGCTGGTGAAGTGCTCCACCTGCGCATTGGCTGCGATTCCAGTGCACCGTGGCTGGGCTCCGCTCCACTCAAACGAGCGCAATTGACTGCTGGTCTGTTGAACGCTGTTGAGACCAGCTTGAGCGAGGTCTACGAAATGGCCCCCCTTGGCAGTAAGATTGTGCCTTTCCCTGAAAGCGCAGAAACCGATTTGGAATCAATAGGGCGCGAGTTTCGGGGCAGGCGTGGGCGCGTTCTGTTGCGGGAATCAGTGGCGGTTGCGGCTGCTGGTGGACCAGCCCCTCAAGCGGATTGGCGACCGGCTGACGTGTCGCCGGACCTGTCCAAAGCCATGACGAGGGAAACGCTTGCAGCGGCCCGTGACGGGATCATGGGAGTGTTTGGTGTTCTGCCGGGATTGCTCAATCCGGCAACCACCGGCCCCATGGTGCGCGAAGCACAGCGGCACATTGCACAATGGACCTTGCAGCCCATGGCCGCCCTGTTGGCTCAAGAGGCCTCCGAGAAACTGGGCACCACGGTCAAGATCGACACCATGCGGCCCCTGCAAGCGTTTGACGCTGGCGGACGTGCACGGGCGTTGTCAGCAATTGTTCAAACCATGGCGATGGCAAAAGAGGCGGGTGTCGATCCGGCTCAAGCGCTTAAGCTGGTGGACTGGGAAAAGGCGGGTTCAGCCTAGGACGTAGTGAGGGCCGAATGAACCGGGATTAGTCAGCGAGTGCCCCAAAACCCTGACACAGCACGGGCAGTATTTCCTTATTGCCGCCGTGGTGCTGTAGGCGAGAAGCCGAACCCGGGGCCGCGAGATGCGGCCCCATTCGGTTTGGGCTTGCAATTGTGGGGCAAATCAGAAACTCTAGTCATTGGGCCTAGAAACCCTGACCAGAGACGACACACAATCATTGGCGTGATTAGGGTCGTTGCGACCGGCTTTGTGCCGATCCTAACGCTGCCTAGCGGCGCGTTTACTTGGCCACAATGGCCGGGGTGGGCCGTGCTGTCCAGAGCGTAAGCTTAAAAGCGTCCCGCATGTCTCTCTGGCATGTTTCTAGACCCCGGCTCCAGCCCGCCGCTGGATCGGCACTAGAAAGCCAAAACCAGAGAGAACTATTATGACAAATCCCATCCCATGCGACCGGTACACTCATTTCATGTGCAAGAACTATGCGGACACTCGCATTCTTGAGCGTATGAGCATGCCTGAATTAACCGCCGCACTTACGGCTATCGTTGCGAGTGCCGATGCGCTTGAAGGTGAAATAAATAAGCCGCGCTGTTCGGGTGAAGCCAAGACCTGGCTCGAAACGATTTTGGACCAACGCTTAGATGACCTTGCTCAAACCATCGTTGATGTTGCCGTGAGAAAGCCCCGCAACACCGAAAATGATTACCGAGCGTTCTGTGAACTACGGTTGACGTGGCAGCTTCACTGCGATGCTTCGGACCCTGATGAAATGCTAAGTGTGGCGCAAGACTTGGTGCGACGGGCCGCCTAATTTGGTTATTGCCAAATCATTACACATAGTGTAATTGTTTGCCATAAACGAAATTTTGGTGGCAGATATGCACACGATCACGGCAATGGCCTGCAAGGCAGGCCTTCCAAGGCGAACGGTTCAATACTGGCATGACAAGGAAATCATCATCCCCCTTTCCAAGTCTCCGGTTGTTTACTCGGATGACGAGTTGAGGATCGTTCGCCTTCTCTCGGGGTTTGGACGTGTGGCCTCGGCGATCTCAGTGATTAAAGAAATGGCCCGTGTTTTCAGACTTATTATGGAAGAAGACTCCAGCGTTCCGAGTTCTGTGTCGCTGGCCTTTTCTGAGGCTATGAAGGGTCAAAAGGCGTACTTTTTGATCGCGCCAGACCTCGATTTTGACGGCGACGAACTGTGGGCCGGATGGTCCGAAGGCGTTGTTGGAGAATCTGCGTTGGGTCCAGCCTGCGCTCGCTTCCAACGGAATAGGCCTTCACTCCATCTACATATGATCAATCTTGAGTACGCCTTGAACCTGAACTTTGTTCACGGGACGGCTCACTCTACGGAGTAGCCTTTGAAGCCATGGCAAACCGCCCTTCCCCCATCACCAAACGGCAAACCAAAGAACTGTGCCAAGGCGCGTTTGATGGCGGCGCAACACGCGCCCGCATCGAACTACCCAATGGTGTGGTGATGACGGCTTATCGTGATGATGGCGAAAAAGGCGGATCAACGCCTTTGGAGAGTTGGGAGCGTCAGCATGGTCAGAGCTAGGCTGGACGGTATCAACACCACGTATAAGAAACTCAAGAGCGGCGAGCGGCGGGTCTATTACTATCACCGCGCGACCGGTGAGCGTTTGCACGGCAAACCCGGCTCGTCTCAGTTCCTAAGTGACTACGCGGCTGCCGAAAAACTGCTGACTGACCGCAATGCTGGCACTGTGTCTGGTTTGATAAGAGACTACGCCTTATCGCCTGAGTTCGGCCTATTGGCTGCCAGCACTCAAAAGGAATACGGCCGGAAACTGACGGCCATTGAGCAAGCTTTTGGCACCATGCCGACTGCTGCGCTCAACGATCCAAAGGTCCGCTCAGTGTTTATGAGATGGCGGGCCACGGTCGCGGAAACGTCCGGGGCACGCGAGTCTGACTACCGCATGTCTGTTCTATCAGCTATGATTAGTTGGGGCATGGACAATGTAGGTGTCGAGCAAAACCACTTGCGGGGTTTTAAGCGCCTGCACCGGGTTGATCGATCGGAGAAAATCTGGCTTCCCGAACACATTGCGGCATTTAAGGCGGTGGCTCCAATAGAGATGCATAGGGCACTCGACTTGGCTTTGCATACAGGCCTAAGGCAAGGTGACATTCGGCAACTCACTTGGGCGAATTACCAAGACGGCTGGATTGTCCTTCGCAAAGGACGCAAACGCAAGAAGGTGGAGATCCCCGCCACCAAGGCACTAGTGGCCACGCTGGCAAGCATTCCACGCGAACACGCACTGATTCTCACAACTCGAAATGGTCACCCTTGGCAGAAGCGTTATTTCTCAAGCCAGTGGAAGAAAGCCAGCGATGACGCGGGCATTCTTGATCTGAACTTTCATGATTTGCGCGGTACAGCCGTAACCATGCTGGCCGAGGCTGGATGCAATACCGCTGAGATTGCATCGATTACAGGGCACACGTTCAGATCGGCATCGAGTATTTTGGATCGATATACAGCGCGAACACGCGCCTTGGCTGGCCAAGCGATTGCCCGCATCGAGAACAGAAGAACAACAAAGTTTGCAAACCAAGTGCAAACCGGTGGTGCGGATACAATACAGGAGCAAGATAAGTGATTGAAATGATTGGTGCACCCGGAGCGATTCGAACGCCCGACCCCCAGATTCGTAGTCTCAATCAACCCGTTGATTTGATTGAAACGCGTTCTAAGTCGAGCCGTAAGAACGCGATTTCATTGGCAAATTTCTTGCCGCTTTTTCTCGTTGTTGCGGCCTTTCTGCAAGAACAGGAAGGAGGCGGCAATCATGTTTAATCGCAGATCAAACATGGCGGTGCTTGCATCAAGCCAAAGCGTTTTTGCAGCATTCTCCCAAGCCTTGGCACTAGACAGGTTTATAGCAACTGAGACCAAACCTGGACCGGGCAAAAAGTCCATCCACGGCCTGCATGCTCGCAGCGGTCGCAGCAAATACATGCCGCACCAAGGCCAGAGCGAATGCGCTCGTAGAGTGCGTCAGATGCAGTTGCAGGGAGAAGGCAAATGAGTTGTGCGCTGATCCTGGTACTGACCGCCTACATCAACCCTTGCCAAGTGCAGCTGCTCACTGAGCCAAACCCAAGAGAGTGTCGAGTGACGATGCGTCGTGGGGAGATCTTATTGCCACTACCTTGTATCAGCGTCGCCATCGCTTTGCAGAAGGCACACAATGCCTGAGCCGGGCGGAACATACCGGCCATACAGACCGTCGAACGGCACGGAGGGTGACTGCTTCATGTCGGAGTGGTGCCAGAAATGCGCGCACTTCAAGCCCGCAGATCCAGACCGCAGTTGCGACATAAACCTGCGAGCATTGTGCCACTCGATCAACGAGGCAGAGTATCCATCTGAGTGGCAATTCAGTAATGGCGGTGAACTAATCTGCACTGCCTATTCCAAAGACGAGATACCAGAGCAGCGGTGCGTTGATACGCTTGAACTGTTCGACAACTAGCAGGCAACTGATATGCCGAAAATAGAAGTCACCCTCTCAAGCGCAGAGGTAAGAGCCGCCGTTTCCGAGTGGGCGAAGCAGCATCATGGGATGCTGGTGGACCCTAAAAACGTAATCCTCTCGACCCGCGCACGCTGGGTTGGCCAAGGCATATCAAAAGAGCAAATACACGAGCCGGAAGTCACGTTTGTGACCGGCAACTAAGAGGGAACTGATCGATGAATCTGACCAAGCAGCTAGCGCAAGATATAGCCCGAAAGCTACTTATGTCCGGCCCCATTAAGTGGGACGAGGTGCGCGAATTTTGCGACCTTCAAACTAATGGCGAAATGGCCGCGAAACAACTTGATATGCTGACCGATTTGGTCAGCGATATAATACGCAAGCCATTGGCAACTTAGAGGGACATTGAGATGGACGGAAGTGCTTTCAATCGCGGTTTTGGCAACCATGTAAACGGCTCAACGATTTTGTGGATTGGTGCGGGAATACCTGCATTGCTCGCCTGGCTGGCGTTCGGATTGGCTATCCTTTTGGACCCACACCTGAATCATGATTTGCAACCGCTAGTTTGGGCGCTTTACGGCGCCGCCAGCTGGTATGTTTTGATCATTTTGGTGTTTGGGGGATGGCTTGGATTGCTGCTTGTGACGGCTGCAATTTAAACGGACGAAATCCCGAAGCGAAAGCATCCGAGGACAACGGGCAACCGAAGGTTGATGGTGAAAAGGCCATCGTAAAAAGGAAATCCTTTAAATGCTGGCGGGAGATGTGAGTAGGCAGAACAACGACTGCGGGTTCGTTGTGGGGGAACGCCACCTGAGATCAGGCGTGACAGGCCGGAGAGACGGCCACCCAATTCACCGCCCACGGGCGGCAACAAAAACGGAAGTAACTGTGAAACCTGCCAACTCCGCGCCAGTATATGCCTGCATGTATCAGGGGCTTGCCGATTTGGCGCGAGACCATGGGTACGCGCTAGCAGCGCACGGTTCTTTGGCAAGGGATTTTGATTTGATCGCTGTGCCATGGGCGGCATCGGTATCCGGTCCAGAGGTGTTGGTAAGGGCGGTACTAGACAAGTTCGCGTTCAATCAAATTGGTGAAATGACCGTCATGAAACATCGCCGCCTTTGCTGGACGCTGAGCCTTAGCTTTGGCGATACATTTTTAGATTTCTCGGTCATCCCGACCGACTCTTAGAAGGGAAGTTAATCAGTCCGGGTAAGGCTTATGCTTTGGCCTCTTTGAATGATCCTGATTGCCTCAAGCGCCGGCACCACCTCTACCTCAAACCGGCAACCGTCTGAAAAGTGGTGCCGGTGGCCGTTCTTGCTACCCTCCACGTAGGTGATGATGGTCGTGGGAAACCATTCGGCCTTACCGTTGGTGACCACGAGCTCCCCCGCGTGCCCCGCCCAACTCAATCTGGGCCCGTGGAGCGCCGCCAGTCTGTCAGTCACCGTTTGCCACGTCTCGCAACCTTCTGGCTTTGCAGCCATCACAGGCCCGCAAAGACACGCCGATACGATCAAAAGTACGCAGGTGATTTTAAGACGGCTCATGTTCTTACTTTCCTTGTATGGCGTCACGCTCGTTCAGAATTTTGAGAAGGGTTGCGTAGTCCAACCGGCACGTGTCAGCGCGAAACGCATTTTCAGCTTCGCTCTCGATCAAGTCCTTGAACAACGACCCCTTCGGTAAGTGCGGCGTTGAACCCTCAGGGAGTTGCTGCAAGCGCTCCGGTATCGGGACAAGATCTACGCCGGCCTTGCTAGCGGCCCCGGTTGAGCAACCTGTCAGGAATGCGCTCATTAAGAGGATTGGGACACTGGCGCGGCACAAGCTTGATGACTTCGCGTATCTGAACATTCGGATTTTCCTCGTCTTGCTTTAAGCAGCGGGTTTGCACCGTGTAGGGCACGGGCACCCGGACGACTTGAGGCTCTTGAGATTGTCGATCGGGAAACCGGACCTCTCCATTGTCCAAATGGTTCTCGGGAGGGATGCGCAGTTCAGCATCGATCATGCGGCGCAGGTTGTCCGCGGCCTCACGACGGGCGGCCTGCAGTTTGCGTTTCTGTGCCAAGCCTTCACGCTCTCGCTCGGCAGTGGCGCGTTCAGCCTGCTTCCGGCGACGGTCGTTCTCGGCTTCCACACGGGCGGCTTGTGCGGCCGTCTCCAAGCGAGCGAAGCGGCGTACTCGACCCTCAGCTATGCCACCAATCATCCCCGTCTTTTCAATCAAAGGCAGCGAGCGGACCAACGGAATCCCCTCGTAGAACAGCAGCGACAGCACAAGCGTTGCCGCCACGCTGTAAGCGGCAACGCTGACAGTGCGAGGAAAGTCTAGGATCTCCCTAAGCACTCAGGCGCTCCAAAAGGCGCGCTGAGTTTCGACCAGTCACGGCATCGTCCACCCGGGCTGCGATCACTCGCTCAGCCGCCTTGGCCTTACGGTGCTGCAGGACGAAGTAAACGGCGACGGCCATTGCAGCCAACGCGACGATGACCCAAGGGTTGTCACGAGCAAACTGAACAGCACCGTCAAACAGACTGGCGACGCCCACTCCGCCCATGGTCACAAAAGACCATGCGCGATCAACCCAAGACTCTTTCCGGATTTGATCAGCGGCCTCAATGGTGCGGCTGCCTTTATCTCGAAGCACTCCCTCCATTTCATCCGCAGGAATATCCGGCAAACCGGATGCAGAGGCACCCACGAAGGATGACATGCGAGCAATCGCATTTTCGCGGTCAAGCCGATGGGCAACCCGCCGCACGTCATCGACCCGGCGCTGCCATCCTCGACCGAAGGTTTTCCATAGTCTGCCACCGCGAATGCGCTTCATAAACGCCAGACGTTCATCGCAGATCGCATCGATGAGCTCGCCTTCGTCAAACGTCTCGACACGCGCCATAGTGGCAGGCCCGATCCGCCCGTCTTGCGTCGCGCCAACAACTTTCTGCAGTATTTTTGATGCACGGCTAACGCCGCTGTTCACCGCCAGGTCAAAGACTGCGTAATCAACGCCGGCCGGGAGGTCAGCACCAACGATGGCATCCCAATAATGACGCCGGTACACGAGGCGAGCCTGTCTGTCCGTCAGCCGTTTCAGATCAGCAACGGAGCCATCGCTCTTCACATAACGACGGAACGTGCGCAGCGTGACGCCCTTGTTCGTCGCGCCGCCCGGATCCTTCGGATGATTTACGAAACCGCCTTCATGCTTGAGGACTTGTCCAATCACTTGGTCAAACGTTGCATCCATTACAGTCTCCTTTCAGCAACAGTCCGCCTAAAGCTTTTGAAACCGGTTTTTGTGGAAGAGGATCACGCCCAACAGCAGTGAGAAGATTGCCGTCTTGAGGACTTGGCCAACCAGCCAAGGTTCGCCACCAAACAGACGAACTACGGTAATCACGGCTAGAGCGCTTCCGAAAAAGAAGACGCCGGCACGCATCAAGAAAACTGGCGGGCTGGACCAAATTGGTTGAGCCGTTTGGTGAATGATCCACCAACAGGCAATCACACACGCCCAAGAAACAAGCTGATCGTAGATTTCAATGGCACTCATTTCCTGCCACCCATCAGCTTGTTTTGGAGAATGGTGACTGAACTCTCCCCTGCGAAACCGCAAAGGAATCCAGCCGCCAGCCATGCCCAAATTTCTTCCCCCGCATACGGAGTGAGAAAGTTTGCAACGATTGGTCCAAGGCAAAAGGCAAAGATCAGCCCGCCGACGGCCTGCACAATGCGCGCCCACCAACGGCCTTCCGGAGCAACCAACGCCTTTGCCAATGCGCCGAGGCCGCCCGCTACAAACAGCACTTGGATGTTCTGCCCAATCTGGCTCCACAGAGCCCAGAGACCGCTTTCAGGAGAGTTCATGAAGATGCACTCCTTGCCACGCACTTGCGCCTGATGGCGGCAACCAAGCGTCGATGAAAGGTTCAAGCGTGGTCAGTGCGGTCATGCTGCGCTGCTCGGAAACTTCGTTTCGTCCATTACGATCTCATTGAGATGAGCCGCGTTAAACTGTTGTGCGAACATTGACGTCATTCCCCGTTCCCGAAATGTTAGTTTCTGTTGTTGCGCCACCTTTTAGGTTAAGACCGACAACCCAGTTGTCGTCACCAGAAACGCGCAATCCTGTTTTTGGCGTAACACTGTTATAAACATTCACCGAACCGCCTTGGACAACGTTATCGTCCGCCGTTCCTGTCAGATAAATACCATGACCACTGACGCCAAAAACATCGATATTACGAAAAATCCCGTTGTCATTTTCACTCAAGAACCCGTCCCCAGAGCCTCCGTAAATCTTCAATCCTTCAACAACCGCAAATGGCGTGGTGCCTTTAATCTCAAATGCGTGGTCACCCGCATCAAGGATAGCTCCGTCAGAGAAATATGGACGTAAGTTTGTTCCGCCAAAACTAACTGCATGTGATGCCGCGTTGACCAATCTATACGACTGCATAAAGAGCCCAGTTGCACCCTCTATGCGTACAGCTTCTGCGCCAGCGTCTACAATTGAAACAACCGACAGGGAAAGATTGGTTGAGGTTCCTTTGGCTTGAATCCCTCGGCTGCCACTGTTGGCAACATCAACGTTGAAAACTGTGCAGTCTGCATTTGTTCCCCCGAACCTCAACCCGAAAGTCGTGGCGTCCTCAGACTTGACACTGTTAAAAGTGCATCTCGTGCAATTATCTAAATAAACAGACTCTGCTCCAGCCCCATTATCAGACAGACCAGAAGCCAAAACGCCGATGCATTTAGAAAGATAAATACCTGTTGCTTTCGAATTCAGTGTTACAATTCCGTCAATAAAACCGTTTTCACAGCAAATATTAACCGCGACTGAACCAGAGTTCCTTACCTGAATATTTCTGTATACATTGCGATCATCGGCGACCATACTTCCGCTTGTATCGCCAGAACCAAGGCCAGACTTCGTAGAGTTAATGACTAGAATATTTTCCGTAATGCCATTCTTGCCTTTTCGGCAAACTGACCCGATATAATCGGTTTCTTGACCGCATCCAATGGCGACTATGTTGCGGAAAATGTTGCCGTCACCGCGCCCCAAATGCCAAACGTCATTTGCAGCGCATCCTACGCAATTCATAATGAGTGCGTTATCGAGGACACAATCGTTGCAGCCGCCTGATGCAGCGCCAGCGCGGCCTAGAGAAAAGTGCACCCCCGTTTTTCCGCACCCATCAATCAAAATATCACGGCAAACAACACGATCAGACGCATCTATGTCGATACCTTCGGATGTGGCGTTGTAGACATTGACACGTTCGATTAGGCAATCTTTTACTCCAAAAAACGATATGCATTCGGCTTCACTGCTATAACCAGCAGTTTGAGCAGAACTGTTTCCATCGATAGAAAAGTCTGTCATCTCAATGCCACAATCACGAGCACCCGACCCACCCGAAAATCCGCTGGGTAAAATGTTATCGTTCGTGAAAATCGAGCGATTATTACCCGACCATGAAGACTGCGGCCGCAGTTTGAGGGTTGTAGACCATCTATTTTCGCCGACAATTTTAGTTTTACTTTTTACGACGAGCGGATTTACCATGTAAGTTCCGGCGGGGATAAAAAGCGTTTTCCCGGCAGCAGCGGTCAGTGCAGCCACAAAAGCTGCTGTATCGTCGGTTAAACCGTCACCTACGGCCCCATAAGCTGTAACACTCAAAAATGCAGACGTTATACTTCCAGCGCTTATTGCTGCCTGTTGCGCGAACGATTGAGCGGCATCGCGAAAATTTTTAGCTGCCTGGGTAACCTCTGTTGATGTGTCAGGCGCAAATTCCAATGCATCGCCCGCAGCATTCGATACCAGCTTTTGCGATGGCACGAGCAACGGCAGAGTAATAGAATTCGCCGTACCAAGCGGCACTTTGACCGAACGCAACAGATCGCGCTGGTGTTCCTGCATCTGAGACACGACAATCTGCAAAGCAAGGTTGTGATCAGAGGCCGGAATGCCGCGACCGTCTGCAAAATTGCTGGCACGACGCGGCAGGCGAGATCCGTAAATCCGAACAGTCTTGTTAACCCAATCGGCCGGCGTTGTGGGTGTGATAGTCGCGTTTTCAAGAACGCCATCGGTCCAAGTGCCAGACACGGAAAAGGCCTGGGTGGCGACACCATCCAGTTCAACAGTCAGATCGTTTGTATCAAAAATCGGAAAGTCTATTTGGAACGAAGCCGTCTCTACGAGCGGCTGCGCAGTAAACAAACGATCATTGAACGGAATCGCATCGGCCATGCGCAGGCATAGTTAGGAAATTCGCCTGCAGCACAAAGCACAAGACAATCACCCGCCGACGGCGTTGCTCAAATCCGGACCGCGAGAAGGCGCTGCGTCTCCACGTCGCCAAAAATAGTCCTGCCCGAAGTCTTTCAAGATGCGCTTTTCATGACGACGGTTAGACTTGTCCCAATCCGGATCAACCAGCCTGTTCACCTGATCGAACAAAAGCCGGTCAACAGCCGCGCGAGTGTACCAAAGCGTCGATCCGGGCGTATAAGCGGCAACCAGATCGACAAGCCCTTTCCCCGTCACCTTTTTGCCACCGGCGAGCATTGAGAATGCTGAAATCGGCGGTTGAAACACCGGGCCAGCCACCATTTCGTAAACGCCCAAGTTGCCGCGCGACTGAGCCGAGAAGAACAGATCAGCGTAAATGCCAGCGCCGCCACCCGCAGCAAATGCAGCGCCCCAAAACTCGGGCTTTGTCATGTCGGCAGGATCCTTGCCGGTAAGCAGGCTTTTGGCCTGAAACGAAACCGCACCCGCCATTGTCATTAACGTGATGTAAGACGCCATTCGGCCCGCACGGGCAGCCATGGTGCCTTGGGTAAAGTTTCGCATCATGTGAGTGGTCAAAATCGTCATAGTGAACGACTTGAACAAAAAGAACGACCGAGCCATTTCACCCGTTACCGTTCCCCGGCGCCGACCCGCTGTTGTCATCTGACGCACACGCGCATTGGACTCCACAATCGCAAAACCGCGCTCATCGATAATGGCCGAAGACAGGCGGTCAGCAAGTTCACGGTTTTGCATTCCAGCAGGATCAAAGAAGCGAGCCCCATCCGCCAATATGTTCGGCGTCTGACGCAACTCGTCCCACTCCGCAGCGGAGAAGCCATACCGTTTGAGAAAGCGCTTGAAGTCAGGCTCCAAGCTGTTGAACGTGCGATCCGTTTGCCGCCCGATCATTCCCATAAATTCCATCGAGAACGAGCGCTTCATAGCCTCAGTCCAAGCTTGAAGGCCTTGAACCCGGATAACAGCCTGAGCCAGTTTCGCCGTGACGCCAGAGCCTTCAACGCCATCTTCAAAGCGTTTCGACATGATTGCTGAATCCAGCATCGCATTCGACACAAGGTTCATCTGCGAGGCCAACTCGTCCCTGTCAGCGGCGCTAACCATATCGGCAACCGCGCGCCCGATGACTTTGGCGGCTGGAAGTCCGTTGTAGTTTGCAGCAAGTGACGCTGTGACCATATCGCCGGGAACGGCTGACACAAAAGCAGAACCCAATCGCGAAGCCGTAGCAAGGTTTCTCAGGCCGCCAAACAGGCCGGCAAGGGAGTCGCTTTCTACCGCCGACAAGTCACCAGCCACCCAATCAAACATTCGTTGCGCAGCGCGCGGCGTCGCCCCTAGCACATTGGACTTCAGGATCAGTCCAGCTTTCTCAGCGCCCGAAGCGTCATGCTTTTGCTTGTTGTAGCGCTGCTCAGCTTCTTGGTGCAGCTTTTTGAAGGACGAGCGGTAGGCAGGCCCAAACATTTCCACCAACGCAATCTCACGAGCCATCGCCTGAGCGTGCCCCGTCATCATCCCGTACAAGCCGCCCGGACCAGGGCCGTACTTGTCCATCAACTTTCGATAAGTCGCGGCATCTTCAAACTCGAAAACGCGAAACTGTTGCAGCGATGAACCGGAGTGACCCGACCCGCGCCCGATGACGTGGTTCTTGTAGTTTTGAAGAACGATTCCGGAGATTGCGGCGCGTGGCGCGTACCCGTCAGGGGACTTCTTATCGCGAACCTTTATCTTGCCAGCCTCGATGGCCTCCATCATGTCGCGGTGAAACTCTTGTTCACCAAATTTGGCCACACGAGCGCTATCCCATCGCTGGGGTAGTCGCCAATCATCGAGTTGATTGCCCATCACGCCGTTCTGTTGAAGGCGCTTCACAGCCGCATCATTCATTTCGTTGAAAGCCTTTGCAGCTGCGCCAGCGACCTCATCGCCCGTCGACTCCCCAAACAATTCCGCAATGGTGTTGGTGATGACCTGATTGTCCTGCCTAAGGCCGAGAACGCCCGGTTGGAGAGGATCAAAGAACTTTCCACCGCGGCGCATCAGGTCGCCCAAAACGGCTTCTGTGTGGCCCTCAACGTGCAATTGGGAAAGGCCCGTGTTTGCCCCATCCTCCCACACGTCTCGCGTCATCATCGAAATCAGACCATGAACCGGGCCTTGAGAATGGCGCTGCATTCTTTCGCGCGCCCGCGCCATGGAGATTGCTTGTTTAGCCACATGAAGCTTGCGCTGCTTTGCAGCTTTCACCATAGCCTGCGCGGCTTGTAGTGCGCTTGCAGCCTCAGCTGACGCCGGTGGCATTTGAGGGTACAAGCGGCCCTGCACGCCCTCAGCGATCCCAAGAGCATCCTTGGCAACCTGTTCTGTGATCGATCCGTTACCGACCAGTTTTGTCAGGCAGTTTCTCAGCAGAGACATCTGACGAACCTTTCATATTTTTCGGCCGGTGTTTGACACAACGCCAATACGGTTTGCCCATTCCAAAAAAACCATAGCCGAAGCCGCCCCATTGGCCGCAGCCGGGCCAGCTACACAAGTGCGGGTTGCTCAGGAACTCCGGACGCACACGCCTCGACACGTTCGGCTTCTGCGATTTCTGCATCTGCTTCTTCCATCACGTCATCCAGCGAGCGAGAAACCATGACTTCTTCGCCATCAGGTCCGATTTCGGGCACGTCGACCATAATTTGATCGCCGCCCGGTTCAGCCCGCAAACGTTGCGCTTCCAAAACAACAGCGTCCTCTACGTCCGGCGATGATGCGATGGAATCAATGGCCGCGTCATCAAGGTCGCGCTCAAGAGCATCAGCCAGATCCAGTCGACCAGTCCGCTTGAGAGACGTTCGCATAATGTCACTCGCTTCAAGCGGATCATCAAGAAGGCGGGGACCGGCAAGGTTCTTGCGGGCTTCGTCAGCATATTCAGTCAGTAATTTAGCTACCGCCTTGCGGCTGACGGCGCGGTTCATGCCTTCGCCAAACAAGGCACGCCCGATGACTTTGGCAATCTCAGACGGGCCATCAAACATTTCAGATTGTCGAAACGCCGCGGCTGGCTTCATGCCTTCATCGCGGGCCCTAATAACGGTGCGCAGCGCAGATAGAAGATCGTCTGTAATGTCCATGCCGTTTGGAATAACGCCGTTGGTCACATCGTCCCGCAAGCGCGCCCACGTCGGCGCTGCGTCCTGCAGCGCGCCCGCGATAGATCGAATGTTGCTTTCCGCATCTTCTAGCGAGCGGGTCAG
>JBCDKS010000010.1:0-148172 GCA_038746275.1 Pseudomonadota bacterium
TGCTCTTCCCGAAGGTACGGAAATGGTGATGCCGGGCGACAATGTTGAGATGACGGTCGAACTGATCGTGCCCATCGCGATGGAAGACCGTCTGCGCTTCGCCATCCGCGAAGGCGGCCGTACCGTCGGCGCAGGCATCGTTGCTGAGATCATCGAGTAATTCAAACAAACACGGGCGCGGGTGGATACGCCTTCCGCGCCCCTTTTTATGACAGTTTGACGCCCGTTCGGATCGGTTACGGTCCGCAGAACAAGCGGCGTTAACGCCAAAGGAAACGACGACATGAACGGTCAGAATATCCGTATTCGCCTGAAAGCGTTCGATCACCGCATCCTCGATACCTCCGCTCGCGAGATCGTATCGACTGCCAAGCGGACGGGCGCGCAGGTTCGTGGACCCGTTCCGCTGCCAACGCGGATTGAGCGCTACACGGTCAACCGCTCGCCGCACATTGATAAGAAGAGCCGCGAACAGTTCGAAATGCGCACACACAAGCGTCTGCTCGATATCGTGGACCCAACACCTCAAACCGTGGACGCGCTCATGAAGCTCGACTTGGCTGCCGGTGTGGATGTGGAAATCAAGCTTTAAGGGCAACCCTAAGGCATCAAGACAGGCGGAACCGGTGACTTATTGGCCGGTTCATCAACGCTAAAGGATGAAGACAATGCGCTCAGGCGTGATTGCACAGAAAGTCGGGATGACCCGCATTTACACGGACGAGGGCGTCAACGTCCCCGTAACCGTGCTGCGCATGGAAAAAGTGCAGGTTGTGGCGCAGCGTACCGAAGAGAAAAATGGCTACACCGCTGTTCAACTCGGTGCGGGCAAAGCAAAAGTGAAAAACGTCTCGCAGCCTATGCGTGGCCACTTTGCGGTTGCCAAGGTCGAGCCCAAGCGCAAGCTGGCGGAATTCCGTGTCACGGAAGAGAATATGCTTCCAGTGGGCGCCGAAATTATCGCCGCTCACTATATGCCGGGCCAATTTGTCGATGTGACTGGTACGTCCATCGGTAAAGGTTTTGCCGGTGCCATGAAGCGGCATAATTTTGGCGGATTGCGCGCGTCACACGGCGTGTCCGTGTCGCACCGTTCGCACGGTTCCACCGGCCAGTGCCAGGATCCCGGTAAGGTGTTCAAAGGCAAAAAGATGGCGGGTCACATGGGTTCCACCCGCGTGACAACGCAAAACCTGCAGGTTGTGCAGGTTGATGTGGATCGCGGTCTGATTTTGGTGAAGGGCGCGGTGCCCGGCTCCAAAGGCAGTTGGGTAACGCTCAAGGACGCTGTCAAAAAGCCTGTTCACCCCGACGCAAT
Source organism: Pseudomonadota bacterium (assembly GCA_038746275.1). Lineage (GTDB taxonomy): Bacteria > Pseudomonadota > Alphaproteobacteria > Rhizobiales > Rhizobiaceae > Pseudahrensia. Next base: position 1,319 of record JBCDKS010000010.1, read on the forward strand.
TTTCCCCGCTGCCCGTCGTCGTGACGCGGAAGCGGCTGCGGAAGCTGCCGATCAGGCCGAGGCAAATCTGGCTGCGGAGGCCGCCGCTGATCTGGAAGCGCAGCAGGCTGCTGAACAATCCGCTGCTGCGGCTGAAGAAGCCAAAGACGGGGGCGCAGAATAATGGATATCCAAGTCACAAAATTGGATGGCTCCAAGGGCGGTAAAGTCTCCGTGTCTGACGCCATCTTTGGCCTTGAGCCACGTGAAGACATTCTGGCCCGCATGGTGCGCTATCAGCGCGCCAAAGCGCGTCAGGGCACGCATCAGACCAAAGGTCGCTCCGATGTGGACCGCACAGGCGCTCGTATGTATCGCCAAAAAGGTACAGGCGGTGCACGTCACCACTCACAGGCTGCTCCGCAGTTCCGGGGCGGTGGTAAAGCGCATGGCCCACAGTCCCGCGACCATAGCCATGACTTGCCCAAAAAGTTCCGCGCTCTGGCCTTGCGCCATGCGTTGTCCGCCAAGGCAAAAGACGGCACATTGGTGGTCATGGACGATCTGGCGGCCACTGAACCTAAGACGGCTGCCCTGCGTGGTCAGTTCGCCAAGCTGGGCCTCGAAAATGCATTGATGATCGGTGGCGCGGAGTTGGACAACAACTTCAAACTCGCCGCCAGCAACATTCCGCATATTGATGTGCTGCCAGTCCAAGGCATCAACGTCTATGACATCCTGCGTCGCAACACATTGGTGCTGTCAAAAGCTGCTGTAGACGCCTTGCAGGCCCGCTTTGAAGGGGAGACCTCCAAATGAGCGACATTCGCAACTATGACGTAATCGTCGAGCCCGTTGTTACGGAAAAATCAACGCTGGCCGCTGAAGACAACCAAGTGGTCTTCAACGTGGCGCGCGATGCTTCCAAACCTGAAATCAAGAAGGCTGTTGAAGCCTTGTTTGGTGTGACGGTCACAGCCGTGAACACGCAGCTGCGCAAAGGCAAAGTCAAACGGTTCCGTGGTCATTTGGGCAAACAGTCCGATGTCAAAAAAGCGTTCGTGACACTGGCCGAGGGTCAGTCCATCGATGTGACGACTGGCCTGTAAGCGCAGTCACAAGAATTTTGGCTCGCTTTTGAGCGGGTCACCATAGCTAAAAGAGGCGTGCCGGGAACGACACCGGCGGGAACAAAACAATGGCTTTGAAGAAGTTCAATCCGATCACACCAGGCACACGCCAGTTGGTTATCGTGTCGCGCGAAGGTCTTTGGAAGGGCAAGCCGGTCAAGACTTTGACCGAAGGCCTGACCAAGTCCGGTGGCCGCAACAATGTGGGCCGTTTGACGTCTCGCGGTATCGGTGGCGGTCACAAGCGCTCTTATCGTAAGATCGATTTCAAACGTCGTAAGACCGACGTGGAAGCGACCGTTGAGCGCTTGGAATACGATCCAAACCGCACGGCCTTCATCGCGCTCATCAAATACGATGATGGTGAATTGTCCTACATCCTGGCGCCTCAGCGTCTGGCTGTGGGCGACAAGGTGATCAGTGCTGCATCCGCAGACGTGAAGCCCGGTAACTGCATGCCAATGAGCGCCATTCCGGTTGGTTCCATCATCCACAATGTGGAGATGAAGCCGGGCAAGGGTGGTCAGATCGCACGCTCCGCCGGGACGTATGTTCAATTGGTTGGCCGTGACGGTGTCTACGCGATCTTGCGTTTGAACTCCGGCGAACAGCGTTTGGTGCACGGTTCATGCCTTGCCACCATCGGCGCTGTGTCCAACCCGGACAATTCCAACACCAACATGGGTAAGGCCGGCCGCAACCGGTGGTATGGCAACCGCCCCAAAGTCCGTGGTGTTGCCATGAACCCCATCGATCACCCCCACGGCGGTGGTGAAGGGCGTACATCCGGTGGCCGTCACCCCGTGACGCCATGGGGCAAGCCTACCAAAGGCAAGCGCACGCGGTCCAACAAGACCACGGATAAGTTCATCATGCGCTCCCGCCACCAGCGTAAGAAGTAAGGATAACACACGTGTCACGTTCAGTCTGGAAAGGCCCGTTTGTCGATGGTTACCTTCTCAAAAAAGCAGAGAAGGTACGCGAAGGCGGCCGCAACGAAGTCATCAAGACCTGGAGCCGCCGCTCCACCATCATGCCGCAATTTGTTGGCCTGACATTCGGCGTTTACAACGGTCAAAAGCACATCCCGGTCAACATTTCGGAAGAAATGGTGGGTCAGAAACTGGGCGAATATTCCCCGTCCCGGACCTATTACGGCCACGGTGCCGACAAGAAGGCAAAGAGGAAGTAAGTCATGGGTAAGCCCAAGCTTGAACGGCAGCTTGCCGATAACGAAGCCAAAGCGGTCCACCGTATGATCCGGGTCAGCCCTCAAAAGTTGAACCTTGTGGCACAGTTGATCCGGGGCAAATCTGCCTCGCGCGCATTGTCCGATTTGGAGTTTTCCTCCAAGCGCATTGCCGGCACCGTCCGCAAATGCCTGCAGTCGGCCATTGCTAACGCTGAAAACAACCACGATCTCGACGTCGACAGCTTGGTCGTCAAAGAGGCGTTCGTCGGTCAGTCCATCGTGATGAAACGGTTCATGGCCCGCGGTCGGGGCAAGTCCAGCCGCATTCAAAAACCATTTTCGCATTTGACGATCATCGTTCGCGAAGCTGAAGAGCAGGAGGCCGCGTAATGGGTCAGAAGATTAACCCCGTTGGTTTCCGTCTCGGTATCAACCGCACATGGGACAGCCGCTGGTTCGCCACAAAAGGCGACTATGCGGGCCTTCTGCGCGACGATTTTGCGATCCGCAACTACATCGAAAAAGAGTTGAAGGCCGCATCAATCGCGAAAGTGGTCATCGAGCGCCCGCATAAGAAATGCCGCATCACCATCCACTCCGGTCGTCCCGGTCTGATCATCGGCAAAAAAGGCGCGGACATCGAGAAACTGAAGCGCAAGATTCAGACGATGACGGATTCCGACGTGTCTTTGAACATCGTTGAGATCCGCAAGCCGGAACTCGATGCCACCATCGTGGCACAGTCGATTGCCCAGCAGTTGGAGCGTCGTATTGCGTTCCGTCGTGCCATGAAGCGCTCTGTGCAATCGGCCATTCGATTGGGTGCCGGTGGTATCCGCATCAACTGTGGCGGTCGCTTGGGCGGTGCTGAGATCGCGCGGACCGAATGGTACCGCGAGGGCCGTGTGCCATTGCACACCCTGCGCGCCGACATCGACTACGGAACAGCCGAAGCTGAAACCGCTTATGGCATCTGCGGTGTCAAAGTGTGGATCTTCAAAGGCGAAATTCTGGAACACGACCCGATGGCGTCCGAGCGTCGCTCTGTTGAGGCGCAGGAATCCGGTGGCGGTGGCGGACGTCGTCCTCCGCGCAACGGCTAAAGCGCATAAAGGGCGCGGTTGAGACGCTGTCAAAGCCGCGTCGCTTGAAAACGCTCCGGCCAAACCCCGCACGAGAAGGCGGGGACGGGATTACGAAGGTAAAAGACAATGTTGCAACCAAAACGCACAAAATTCCGCAAAGCCCATAAAGGCCGTATTCGCGGTAACTCAAAGGGCGGTACGCAGTTGAACTTCGGTTCTTATGGCCTTAAGGCCCTAGAGCCGGACAGGGTCAACGCTCGTCAGATCGAAGCGGCCCGCCGTGCCATCACCCGTCACATGAAACGTGCCGGTCGTGTGTGGATCCGGATCTTTCCAGACCTGCCAATCTCGTCGAAACCGACTGAGGTTCGCATGGGTAAAGGTAAAGGCGCTCCAGAATATTGGGCCGCCCGCGTGGCTCCTGGTCGCGTCATGTTTGAAATCGACGGCGTGAATGAAACCATCGCCCGTGAAGCCCTGCGTCTTGGCGCGATGAAGCTTTCGGTTCGGTCCAAGTTTATTCAGCGCATTCAAGACTAAGGCCGCATTTGGCCATCCGCGTATGTCCAACGGGACGGGGCGGTAGACAACAGAAAGGTTGAGGCGATGAAGCCCAGCGACATCCGTGCGATGACAGAAGATCAGATGAAAGACGAACTGGTCAGCCTGAAGAAAGAGCAGTTCAACCTGCGGTTCCAGCGTGCCACGGGTCAGCTGGAAAACACGGCGCGCATGCGCCAGGTGCGTCGCGACATCGCCCGCATTCAAACCATCGCCCGCGTGAAGCAGGCAGAGGTCACGGCGTAACAGCCGGCCAACGGCCTCACTGAAGGAAAAGACAATGCCGAAGCGTATTCTCCAGGGCACTGTAGTGTCCGATAAGAACGACAAAACAGTGGTTGTGAAAGTGGAACGCCGTTTCACACATCCGCTGTTTAAAAAGACCGTCCGTCGCTCCAAAAACTACAAGGCGCACGACGAAACCAACGCCAAGAAGGTGGGGGACATGGTGTCCATCGAGGAAAGCCGTCCCATCTCCAAGGACAAGTCTTGGATCGTCGTCGAAAGCTGATTGGCGAATGGAACTAGGGGGCAGGGATCTTCGCAGGTCTTTGCCCACAATGGCAAAAGCGGAACGAAAATTGGCTCCGCTGATAAGAATTGTGAGCCGGTAACGGCCTCACACAAACAAGAGAAGAATAGCCATGATTCAGATGCAAACTAACCTGGACGTTGCCGATAATTCCGGCGCGCGCCGCGTCATGTGCATCAAAGTGCTTGGCGGCTCTAAGCGGAAATATGCCGGTGTCGGCGACATCATTGTGGTGTCGGTGAAGGAAGCTATCCCGCGCGGTCGCGTCAAGAAGGGTGATGTCGCAAAGGCTGTGGTCGTCCGCACCGCCAAAGACATTCAGCGTGCCGATGGCAGCGTGATCCGCTTTGATACAAATGCAGCCGTGTTGATCGACAACAAGTCGGAGCCGCTTGGCACACGTATTTTTGGCCCCGTTCCCCGTGAACTGCGCGCCAAGCGTCACATGAAAATCATTTCGCTCGCACCCGAAGTGCTCTAGGCGGCCCTTTTGGGTCGGCGCGCACTTTCAAGGAACTCAGTTATGAACAAGATCAAAAAAGGCGACACGGTGGTCGTTTTGACCGGGAAGGACAAGGGCCGTAGCGGCACTGTGCTTCAGATGGTCACGAAGACCGATCGCGTGTTGGTGCAAGGTGTAAACCTTGTGAAGCGCCACACAAAACAATCGCAGACTTCCGAAGGCGGTATCATCGCCAAAGAAGCGTCCATTCACATCTCAAACGTCGCGCTGACCGATCCTAAGGACGGCAAGCCAACACGTGTGGGCATCAAGACCAACGACGACGGCAAAAAAGTGCGCGTCGCCAAGCGTTCCGGAGAGACCATCGATGGCTGACGCAGCAAAAGAGCCCCGGCTCAAAACATTTTATGAAACCGATGTTCGCAAGGCCATGCAGGAGCGTTTTGACTATAAAAACGTTATGCAAATGCCTCGGCTCGACAAGATCGTGATCAATATGGGTGTGGGGGAGTCTACTGCGGACTCCAAAAAAGCCCAGGTTGCCGCAGATGATCTCACGCTGATCGCCGGCCAAAAAGCTGTTGTGACCCGTGCCAAAAAGTCCATCGCTGGCTTTAAAGTGCGTGAGCAGATGCCGCTGGGCGCAAAAGTGACCCTGCGCGGCGCGCAAATGTATGAATTCTTGGATCGCCTGATCACCATCGCGCTGCCGCGCGTGCGTGACTTCCGCGGTCTAAACCCGAAGAGCTTTGACGGCCGCGGCAACTTTGCCATGGGCGTGAAAGAACACATCGTGTTCCCGGAGATCAACTACGACAAAGTAGACCAGATCTGGGGCATGGACATCATCGTGTGTACGACGGCTGAATCGGACAATGAAGCGCGTGAATTGTTGCGTGCCTTCAACTTCCCATTCCCGGAGGAAAAAGAGAAAGAGAAGGCCGCTTAAGGCGTCTCGCTCTCCCAATTCTCCACCGGGGCAATGGTGCCCGGTCGTAACGGCAAACGAATTGAAGGACCAAAGATATGGCGAAAGTGTCTGCCATCGAAAACAATAACAAGCGCGCCAAGCTTGTTAAAAAATACGCCAAGAAGCGTGCGGAGCTGAAAGCAATCGTCTCCAACCGTTCCTTACCGATTGAAGAGCGCTTCAAGGCGCAGCTCCAACTGTCTGAACTGCCACGCAACGGTGCAAAAATTCGTGTGCGCAACCGCTGTGGTGTGTCCGGTCGTCCGCGCGGCAACTACCGCAAATTGGGCGTGTCCCGTATCGCATTGCGCGAGCTTGGGTCTCAGGGTTTGATCCCTGGCCTCGTCAAGTCCAGCTGGTAAGGGAGCGGTTTCATGTCTATGAATGATCCAATCGGTGATATGCTCACCCGTATCCGCAATGGCCTGATGCGCGGCAAGTCTTCCGTGTCGACGCCGGCTTCCTCTTTGCGCGCCAGCGTCTTGGATGTGCTGAAGTCCGAGGGGTATATCCGCGGCTACACACGCACCGACCACGATAACGGCAAAGCCGATATCGATATCGAGTTGAAATACTATGAGGGCGCTCCGGTTATCCGCGAGATCACCCGTATTTCGAAGCCCGGTCGTCGTGTGTATTCCTCGGTCAAGAGCCTGCCCCGCGTGGCCAACGGTCTCGGCATCTCCATTCTATCTACGCCAAAAGGCGTGATGGCGGACCATGATGCGCGCGAAAACAATGTCGGCGGCGAGGTGCTTTGCCGTATCTTCTGATCGGCGAGCAGATTTCAGATTTGGCGGCGTTTGAAAAAGCGCTGCTGCAAGAAAAGGCGTAAAAATAATGTCACGTATTGGCAAAAAGCCGGTCACCATACCCGATGGTGTAACCGCGTCGCTGGACGGACAAACGGTCACAGCCAAAGGCCCAAAGGGTGAATTGTCCTTCATTGTAAACGAGCAAGTGCTCGTGAAAATGGAAGACGGTGCTGTCACGGTTAATCCGGCCAACAACACAAAAACCGCTCGTTCGTTTTGGGGCATGTCCCGCACAATGATCGAAAATATCTTTTTGGGTGTCAAAGACGGTTTCAGCAAAACGCTTGAAATCAACGGCGTGGGTTATCGTGCAGCCATGCAGGGCTCTAACTTGTCCTTGTCTCTCGGTTTCAGCCACGAGGTGATTTATACTCCACCCGAAGGTGTGACCATCCAGTGCACCAAGCCAACGGAAATCGTCATTACCGGCCACGACAAACAGGTCGTCGGTCAGGCTGCTGCCGAAATTCGCGCTTACCGTCCGCCGGAGCCCTACAAGGGCAAGGGCGTCAAATATGCGGACGAGACGATCTTCCGCAAAGAAGGCAAGAAGAAGTAATCCGTCATGGCTAATGAGAAAAATACCAAGCAGCGCCGCGCGTTTCGCGTTCGCCGCCAGCTTAAAAAGGTCGCAAACGGCCGTCCGCGCCTGAGCGTGCATCGTTCAAACGCCAACATCTACGTACAGGTGATTGACGATGTTGCGGGCACCACACTCGCTTCTGCCTCAACCTTGGAAAAGGGCGTGGCGGACAAGGGCGGCAACGTCGCCGCAGCGGAAGCTGTTGGCAAGTTGATTGCGGAGCGTGCCACGAAAGCTGGCGTTGCCGAAGTCGTGTTCGATCGTGGTTCCTTTTTGTACCACGGCCGTGTTAGGGCGCTCGCAGAAGCGGCCCGCGAAGGCGGTCTGAAGTTCTAAGTCGAGCGTTCGCCGTCTTGACGGCGACACTCAGGCGGCGAAGAGCCGCCCGGCGCTTATGCGCCGCGCCTGCGCAGCGAAGGTCCTTGGGCCGACAGCGCGAGCATCGAAGACTTTTCGCCGCCGTTCGTACTTCCTCCAAAGTGGGGAAAAGGCGTTCGGCTTAAACCTTGTGCACCCGGAAAAGAATAAGGAATAGGATATGGCACAAAGACCTCAGCAGGGCGGACGCAACAACCGCCGCGAGGAAGAGCAAGACGACGGTTTTACCGACAAGCTCGTTCACATCAACCGCGTGGCCAAAGTGGTCAAGGGTGGCCGTCGCTTCGGCTTCGCCGCTCTTGTCGTCGTTGGCGACCAAAAGGGCCGCGTTGGTTTCGGTCACGGCAAGGCACGCGAAGTGCCGGAAGCGATCCGCAAGGCATCGGAAGCCGCTAAGCGCGACATGATCTTCGTGCCATTGCGTGATGGCCGTACACTGCACCACGACGTCAACGGTCGCCACGGCGCCGGTAAAGTTGTGCTTCGCGCGGCGCCTCCAGGAACCGGTATCATTGCCGGTGGTCCCATGCGTGCGGTTTTTGAGACGGTTGGCATGTCGGACGTGGTTGCAAAGTCTCTTGGCTCGTCCAACCCGTACAACATGGTGCGGGCCACGTTCGATGCTTTGAAGCGTCAGATGCACCCCAAAGACATCGCTGCTCAGCGCGGCCTCAAATTTTCCACGCTTCAGGCGCGCCGTCGCGACCTGATCGGCGCAGAAGAGTGAGATTGCGAACATGGCTGACAAAAAAACCGTAACGGTCCAGCAGGTCGGTAGCCCATTGCGCCGTCCAAACGACCAGCGTCAAACGCTGATCGGTCTGGGTCTCAACAAAATGAACCGCACACGCACTTTGGAAGACACACCTTCCGTGCGTGGCATGATCCGCAAAGTCTCGCACCTCGTTCGCGTGGTGGGTGACGACGCGGCCAAATAAGGCGGGTTGGACACATGAAACTCAACACTATCTCCGATCTGGACAGTGCCACGAAAGGCCGTAAGCGCGTTGGACGCGGTATCGGCTCCGGCACCGGCAAAACCGGTGGTCGCGGCGTGAAGGGCCAAAAGTCCCGTTCCGGCGTGTCGATCAACGGCTTTGAAGGCGGGCAAATGCCCATCTATCGTCGTCTTCCAAAGCGTGGCTTTTCCAACGCGATGTTCACCAGCGACTTCAACGAAGTTTCTATCGAACGTTTGGAAAAGGCGATTGCCGCCAAGAAGATCGACGCCAAAGACACCATCACAGCTGAAACGCTCAAGGCTGCCGGTGTTATCCGCCGTGTCCGTGATGGCGTGCGCGTGCTGGGCAACGGCGAAGCATCCTCCAAGATGACCCTCGAAGTGGCCGGGGCCACCAAAGGCGCTATCGAAAAGATCGAAAAAGCCGGGGGCAAAGTCACCGTACTCACCCCCGCGAAGGCGGAAGTTGCTGACGCTTGATTTGCGCTTACAATGACGATCTAAGAAAGCCCGGATCGCATCCGGGCTTTTTTGTTTTTGTGGGGCCGACGCTCTCATCACCATGCAAACTGAGAACACCGTGCCGGCAACCACAGCACCCATTATGTACCTGCGTATTCTCGCGACCAAGACATTGCTAACGTTTTTTGACGTGGCCAAGATCATGGTGCCCGTCATGGCTCTAGTTCATGTTGCACGGGAGTTTGGGGTGGCCGGTGTGTTGGGCGGTTGGTTGGCCCCGCTGATGCAGTGGATTGGCCTTCCCGGTGAGGCAGGCATCGTCTGGGCCATTGCCCTGTTGTCCGGCATTTACGGTGGATTGGGGGCTTTAATTGCGCTGATGCAAGCCGGAGGTGAGGGCGGGCAAGCCGTCACACTGACGGCGCTGCAATTCAACAGCCTTGTGTCGATGATCCTGTTCGCACACGCCATTCCGGTGGAGCAGGCCATCGTGCGCCGGGCAGGGGCCAGTTTTGCGCTCACAACGCTGGCCAGGGTGTTTTGCGCTATTGCCTTTGCTGCACTGATGCATGCGGTGGGCACAATGACCGGATGGTTGAGTGAGCCTGCCAGTCTCGGGCTTTTGTCGATATCAGAACCAACTTCCGGCTGGATCGGATGGATGCTGAACACGCTCAAAACGATGATCCTGATGCTCGTCATCCTGTTTGCCCTGCTGGCACTCGTCGATTGGATGAAACATGTGGGCCTGTTTGATTGGCTTACACGCAAGATGACACCGTTTTTTATGGCGCTCGGCATCGTGCCCGCTTTGGCGCAATTGACGACGATCGGTATGTTGTTGGGGCTCACCTATGGCGGGGGCCTGCTCTTGAATGAAACGCGCAATTCGGAGTTTTCCCGCAAAGACCTGTTCGCCCCGCTTGTGGGCTTATCGATCTTTCATGCGGTCTTTGAAGATACCATCGTGATGCTGGCGATGGGGGCAGACGTTGCCGTTATGCTGATTTGGCGACCGTTGTTTGCGCTTGTGGTGTTGGCCGCAATCGCATTTCTTCTGCGCCATCTGGCTGCCAAGAAGGTTGCTCCCACCGCATAACCGCATTAAGAGACGCACTTCTGCGGGCGGGCCATCGACTGATGGCCAATTACGCCCAAAACCCCACTTGAATCCGCCTTTGGCGAAGGTCCATATAAGGCGTTCATTTCCAATGCTGCGTCGCGACGGGTGATCGTTGCAAGCGCGCGGGCAGGACCGGAGAATTCCATGGCTTCAGCAGCCGAGCAACTTGCCGCCAATCTCAATTTCTCGACGTTTTCCAAAGCCACCGACCTGAAAAAGCGGCTGTGGTTCACACTGTTTGCTTTGATCGTCTATCGATTGGGCACATACATTCCGATTCCGGGCATCAACCCGGAGCAATTGGCCCGCGCATTTGAGCAGCAGGGGCAGGGCGTCTTGGGCTTGCTGAACATGTTTGCCGGTGGCGCTGTGGAACGTCTGGCGATCTTTGCGCTTGGCATCATGCCGTATATTTCGGCGTCGATCATCATGCAGTTGATGACGTCGGTGGTGCCGTCGCTGGAAGCTCTCAAAAAAGAGGGTGAGCAGGGCCGCAAGATCATCAACCAGTATACGCGCTATGGTACCGTGCTTCTGGGCACGGCGCAGGCGTTTGGTATTGCAGCCGGTCTGTCCGCATCTGATGGCATGGTGTTGAACCCGGGTTGGTTCTTCACGCTGACCACGGTCGTTACGCTTGTTGGCGGCACCATGTTTCTCATGTGGCTGGGCGAGCAGATCACCGCCCGGGGTATCGGCAACGGGATTTCATTGATCATTTTCGCAGGCATTGTGGCCGCGCTTCCCGGCGCATTGGCGCAGCTGTTGGATGCGGGCCAGACAGGCAGCATCTCTACACTGACAATGCTCACCGTGCTGGTGTCGATCATCGGTTTGATTGCGTTCATCGTGTTTATCGAGCGCGCTCAGCGCCGCTTGTTGATCCAGTATCCCAAGCGCCAAGTGGGTAACAAAATGTTCCAGGGAGACTCCTCCCACCTGCCGTTGAAGCTCAACACTGCCGGTGTGATCCCGCCCATCTTTGCGTCGTCTCTGCTGTTATTGCCCGCGACTATCACAGGCTTTTCCGGGTCTCAGGGCGACAATGATATTTTGAACACGGTCACTGCCATTTTGGGTCGTGGCCAGCCCGGCTATCTGATTTTTTATGGTGCGATGATTGCCTTTTTCGCGTTCTTCTACACGGCCATCGTGTTCAATCCCAAAGAAACCGCGGACAACTTGAAACAGCATGGCGGGTTCATTCCCGGCATCCGACCCGGCGACCGTACGTCGGAATATATCGACTATGTGCTGACTCGCATTACCGTGCTCGGTGCGCTCTATCTCGTTTTTGTCTGCCTGATACCGGAAATGTTCCTCACGGGGCTTGGTATTTCGGTGTTCCTCGGTGGCACATCGTTGCTCATCGTGGTGTCCGTAACGTTGGACACGGTGCAGCAGGTGCAAAGCCATCTGTTTGCCCAGCAATATGAAGGCCTGATCAAGAAGGCCAAGCTGCGCGGGAACAAAGGCACTGCGGCCGGTGTTCGAGGTGGCAGCTCCACCAGAGGCGGGAAACGCAAAAAATGAGACTGATATTACTTGGGCCGCCGGGGGCGGGTAAGGGGACTCAGGCGCACCGGCTTGTAGAAGAGCAGCGCATCCCCCAGCTTTCCACCGGTGATATGCTGCGGGCTGCCGTGGCCGCGGGGACGGAGACCGGCAAGCGGGCCAAGGCCATTATGGACGCGGGTGAGTTGGTGTCGGATGACATCGTAAACGCCATCGTCTCAGAACGAATTGATCAAGACGATTGCAGCAACGGCTTCATCCTTGACGGCTATCCACGCACCTTGGCTCAGGCCGATGCGGTTGAGGCCATGCTGGCGTCCAAAGGGACCCAGTTGGATTCCGTAATTGAGCTGCGCGTTGACGATAAGGAAATGGTGGAGCGCGTCTCGGGACGTTATACCTGCGCCAATTGCGGTGCCGGCTACCATGATACGCTGAACATGCCCGCAAAAGAGGGCGTGTGTGACAAGTGTGGTAGTACAGAGTTCAAGCGTCGCCCCGATGATAACGCGGAGGCGATGCGCACGCGCCTGCAGGTTTATTACAAAGAAACCTCTCCCTTGATTGGGTACTACTATGCAAAGGGCACGCTGAACACAGTGGATGGCATGGCCGCAATTGAAGCCGTCAGCGAAGAAATTCGCACTGTTTTGGAAGCCCTTTAGGCGGAAACGCTTTCGAGCGAAAAGCGCCCTATCTGTTGTCCCGCCAACGCGCTTTATACCTGACTGCTGTGAGGCTGGTGATTGGCGCAAAAAGACTCTTGACAGTGTTGACGCTTAGGACATTTGGCCCTAAGTCAAGCAAATATTTCGCGACAACTGTGCGGTGGGATTCGTCATGCTTTTGAGTGTGGTGACGATTTCAGTCGGTCACATGATCCCGTATCGGTTCGCTTTCGCAAAAAATACAACCGGTTCTTCGCTCTTTCGAAGCGAAGAAGGCATCATGCAAGGAGATCAGCGTGGCTCGTATCGCTGGCGTCAATATTCCAACTAACAAACGGACCGTGATTGCACTGCAATACATTCATGGCATCGGTCAGCGCATCGCCGCTGAAATCATTGATAAGGCCTCCATCCCGGCCGAGCGTCGTGTGAACGAGCTTTCTGATGGTGAAGTCCTGCAAATCCGTGAAATCATCGACCGTGACTATATGGTTGAAGGTGACCTGCGCCGTGATACATCCATGAACATCAAGCGCTTGATGGACTTGGGTTGCTATCGCGGTCTGCGCCATCGTCGCAGCCTGCCTGTGCGTGGTCAGCGCACCCATACCAATGCCCGCACCCGTAAGGGTCCGGCAAAGGCGATCGCAGGCAAAAAGAAATAGGTTTGCGCAATTCGGGGCTCCTTCGCGGGCCCTTTTTGTGTCGAACCTGGTGTAGCCGCTGGCATTACGGCGGCGATCATATCAAGCAAGGATATCCAAAATGGCAAAAGATGCCGGTCGCGTGAAACGGCGCGAGCGAAAGAATATTGCATCGGGCGTGGCCCATGTGAATTCTACCTTCAACAACACCATGATTACCATCACGGACGCTCAGGGCAATACGATCTCGTGGTCGTCCGCTGGCGCGCAGGGCTTTAAAGGCTCTCGCAAGTCCACGCCGTTTGCGGCGCAGGTGGCCGCGGAAGATGCTGGAAAAAAAGCCCAGGATCACGGCATGAAAACACTCGAAGTCGAAGTGCGCGGTCCCGGCTCCGGTCGTGAATCCGCATTACGTGCACTTCAGAGTATTGGTTTCGTCATCACATCTATTCGCGATGTAACCTCTGTTCCTCATAACGGCTGCCGCGCGCGCAAACAGCGCCGCGTGTAATCCGTCTGGCCGGAACTGCCCCTAAACCATCCAGAGGCAGTTTGGGACAACAATTGTTGCGATTGGATGGCGACAATTCATTCAGAAGGATTTTCCAATGATCCATAGAAATTGGCAGGAGCTCATTAAGCCCAACAAGCTTGAAGTGACAGCAACCGGTGTCAAAGGGACATTGATTGCCGAGCCTCTCGAGCGTGGTTTTGGCCTTACTTTGGGCAATGCCTTGCGTCGCGTCTTGCTGTCGTCTCTGCAGGGTGCTGCCGTGACTGCCGTTCAAATCGACGGCGTGCTGCACGAATTCTCGTCTATTCCAGGCGTGCGTGAAGACGTCACCGACATTATCCTAAACGTAAAAGAGCTGGCCATCCGTATGGAAGGCGAGGGTCCCAAGCGCATGGTAGTGCGTAAAGAGGGTGCTGGCGTCGTCAAAGCCGGTGATATTCAAACCGTTGGCGACATTGAAATTCTGAACCCTGACCTCGTGCTCTGCACGCTGGATGAAGACGCTGAGATCCGCATGGAATTCACGGTTAACACAGGTAAGGGCTATGTCGCTGCTGAGCGTAACCGTCCAGAAGATGCCCCCATTGGTCTTATTCCGGTGGACAGCCTCTATTCGCCGGTGCGCAAGTGTTCATACAAGACCGAGAACACCCGCGAAGGCCAGGTTCTTGACTATGACAAGCTCACCCTGACCGTTGAAACCGATGGTTCGGTGACCCCGGAAGACGCAGTGGCATACGCGGCGCGCATTTTGCAGGATCAGTTGTCTATCTTTGTGAATTTTGAAGAGCCTCAAAAAGAGGTTGTTCAGGAGCAGGTCACAGAACTTGCGTTCAACCCAGCCCTGCTTAAGAAAGTCGACGAGTTGGAACTGTCTGTACGCTCTGCGAACTGCTTAAAGAACGACAATATCGTGTACATCGGCGATCTAATCCAGAAAACCGAAGGCGAGATGCTTCGCACTCCGAACTTTGGTCGCAAGTCTTTGAACGAAATCAAAGAAGTGTTGGCAACGATGGGTCTGCACTTGGGTATGGAAATTCCAGCCTGGCCGCCTGAAAACATCGACGATTTGGCCAAGCGCTACGAAGATCAATATTGATCAGCGAAGCTGATCACCCCGGACGCTCAAAGCGATCCGGGGTCCAGACAGGGAATGCGAAGCTGATCACCCCGGACGCTGAAAGCGATCCGGGGTCCAGACAGGGAATGTGAAGCTGATTAGCCCGGTCGCTCAAGGCGATCCGGGATGATGGCCGTAAGACTAAACAGATAGAAGCAATGAAAACGCGCGGGCTTAAGACCTAGGCCGCGTTAATCCAAACAGGAGAAGGCATATGAGACACCGCAAACAAGGGCGTAAGCTCAACCGCACCCAGAGCCACCGCAAAGCCATGTTCATGAACATGTCGGTTTCGCTGCTCACCCATGAACAGATCGTGACGACGCTGCCAAAGGCAAAGGAACTGCGTTCCATCGTGGATAAGCTGATCACTTTGGGCAAACGCGGCGATCTGCATGCCCGCCGTCAGGCCGTCTCTCAGCTGCAGTGCAACGAGACAACCAAGAAACTGTTTTCTACCCTCGCCGAACGTTACGCGGAGCGCGCCGGCGGTTACACCCGCGTCATGAAAGCCGGTTTTCGCTATGGCGACAACGCGCCCATGGCTGTGATTGAGCTTGTGGACCGTGATGTGGATGCAAAGGGCAAAGCAGACCGTGAACGCACGGAAGCGGAAGAGACTGATATGGAGACCACTCCGACAGAGGCTGCAGCCTAATTTATACGAAAATGGCGGCTAATCGGCCACACAATGACATTGAAATGACGTTGAAGCGGGCGCAGATGGCAACATTCGTGCCCGTTTCATTTTGCAAGCCGAGGGTGCCAGTGATAATGCTTACGGGTGCCACAAGCGATACATCGCGCAGGAACCAAAAAGCTATGAAACTTGCCCGTTTGGCACTTGCTGTACTGTTATGGCCCCTTGTGTGTGCATCGGCGATGGCGGAAAGCGCGACGGGCTATATTGATGAGTTGCGCTTTGGCGGCACGTCTCTCGATTTCGCGTTTGAAAAGTCTTTTGACTACTACGTCTACCACCGCGAAGGTTTGAACGCCGAGGTGCTGTTCAACGAGATTAGCTTTGGCCCTGCGGCGGACTACGAACCCGGCTCTTTTTTCCACAGCCTGCTGACACCGCGCCCACATTTAGGCGCAACGGTCAGCCTCGATTCGGAAGGTACGAGTTCTCTCTACGCCGGTTTGACATGGCATCAGGAACTTGGCTCGATCTTCTTTATTGAAGGGTCCTTCGGGGCGGCCATCCACAACGGCAAGATGGATGAATACGAACCCATCCCCGGTCAGCCCGGCAAAGTCTATCGCGGTCTCGGGTCACCCGTTTTATTTCGTGAATCAATCGCAATCGGCGCGTCAATAACGGAAAATCTCAACGTCATCGTTCAGTTGTCCCACATGTCTCACGCCGGCTTGGCGGGAGAGGCCAATGCGGGCCAAACCGATCTGGCGGTGAAACTGGGCTGGGAATTTTAAGCGGCAACCGTGTGTTGCTTGGGAACCGGTCCGAATTGATCCGGCCCCAACACCACTCGTTTTGTAGGTATGATTGCGGGCGTTAGGCGCTTCGCAATTTGATTGAACCGCTCGTTTGCTAAGATCAAACCGGCGCTCATGCGCCGCCCTCGCAGGGCGAAGGCCTCTTGAGGCCGACAGCGTGAGCGCCACATCTGGATCGATTCTATCAAAGATAGAGATGATCTAGGCGCTTCGCATCAGCGCTTGCGTGCGCCATACTGTGTTCACGGATCAGTCTTGGGATGCTCGACCATGTTTGCTTGTAAAACTGCGCGCCTGTCGGCGGTGTTTTTGATGTTTGTGCCATTTCTGGTTGGTGGCCATGCGGCGCAGGCGCAAAAGTTGGTGCCTCAATCCCAACAAGCGATGCAGATGTCGTTTGCCCCTCTGGTGAAGCGTCTCGCGCCATCGGTGGTCAATGTCTACGCGGAGCGTATGACGCAGCAGCGGCGCACGCCCTTTGCCGGTGATCCCTTCTTTGAGCGTTTCTTTGGTAACAATGGCCAGCGCCGTCAGCGACAGTCGAACTCACTTGGATCCGGCGTGATCATCGCCGAAGACGGATTGGTGGTCACGAACCATCACGTGATCAAGGACGCCGATGAGGTCAAAGTTGCGCTCAATGATGGCCGCGAATACGCCGCTGAGATCGTCCTAATTGACGAAAAAAGCGATCTTGCAATGCTTAAATTTGAGCCCGAAGACCGCTTGAAAATCGTGCCCTTGGGTGACTCTGAAAGTCTGGAAGTTGGCGACATCGTTTTGGCCATCGGCAATCCGTTCGGCGTTGGCCAAACCGTCACCAGCGGCATCGTATCGGCCCTTGCGCGCAGCCAACGTGGAATTAAGGATTTTGGTTTTTTTATCCAAACGGATGCGGCGATCAATCCGGGAAACTCGGGTGGTGCACTCGTTTCCATGAACGGCGAGTTGATCGGCATCAACACCGCCATCTTTTCACGTTCCGGCGGGTCAAATGGCATTGGCTTCGCAGTGCCCTCCAACATGGTCAATGTGGTTCTGCAAAGCGTGCGCAGCGGCAGCGACAAGCTGTTGCGCCCATGGGTGGGCGCGACATTTCAAGGGGTGACGGCGGAGATCGCAGAATCGTTGGGTATGAACCGCCCGCGCGGTGCTCTGGTCGCTGGTGTGGTCGACGGAAGTCCAGCGGAACGCGCGGGCCTGCGGGCGGGCGATGTCATCCTGCGCCTTGACGGTAAGCGTGTGCCCCACGTCAGCGCCTTGGGTTACCGTCTGGCAACCGCAGGTATTGGACGTACAGTGGAAGTTGCTCTCCTGTCGCGCAATCAGCGCAAGACCGTGAGCCTGCGTCTTGAACAAGCCCCGGAAGAGCCAGCCCGCGACGCCCGTTTCATCCGGGGACGGGCACCGTTTTCCGGTATGGAGGTTGCCAATCTATCTCCCCGCGTCGCACAAGAACTGTCGATGCCCATGTCTTTGGAAGGTGTTGTGGTAACCAGCGTTCGCCCCGGCAGTCCCGCTGCACGGCTTGGTTTTCGCCCGAAGGATATGATCGTCTCCATCAACGGACGGTCGGTGAACAACACCCGCCGTTTGGAACGGATTATCCGGCGTGGTGAAGGGCGTTGGCAATATGTCATGCAGCGCGGTGCGCGAAAATTCAGGCGTGTTGTCCGTTAGGCTTCCAACGTGAGCGATCTCTTTGGCGACGCGCAAACAGACAACGGTGCAGGCGACACGTCTGCGGGCTCTAAAAACCGTCCACTTGCTGACCTTCTGCGTCCATCAACGCTGGAAGATGTCGTTGGGCAGGACCATCTGGTGGGGCAAGACGGTGCGCTCACGCGCATGGTTGCCTCAGGCAGTTTAGGGAGTCTGGTTTTTTGGGGTCCGCCCGGCACGGGCAAAACCACGGTCGCCCGCCTTTTGGCCAACGAGGTCGATCAGCATTTTGAGCAATTATCAGCCATTTTTTCCGGCGTCGCGGACCTAAAAAAGGTTTTTGAAGCTGCTCGTCTTCGAGCGTCGAACGGACGGCAAACCCTCTTGTTTGTGGACGAGATCCACCGCTTCAACCGCGCCCAGCAAGATTCGTTCCTGCCCGTTATGGAAGACGGCACGATCATTCTAATCGGCGCAACGACGGAAAACCCGTCCTTTGAACTCAATTCAGCACTGTTATCTCGCGCTCGCGTTCTCACATTCAAAAGCCATGATGCGGCCAGTCTTGAATTGTTGTTGAATCGCGCAGAAGAGCGGATGGCCAAGCCATTGCCGTTGAATGACCAAGCGCGAGAACTGCTGGTGCGCATGGCGGATGGGGATGGCAGGGCCATTTTGACGCTGGCCGAAGAGGTGTGGCGCACGGCCAAGCCAGACGAAATTCTGTCAGCCAAAACCATGCTGTCAGTCCTGCAACGCCGTGCACCGATTTATGACAAATCCCAAGACGGTCATTACAACTTGATTTCCGCGCTTCATAAGGCCGTGCGCGGATCGGACCCCGATGCAGCGCTCTACTACCTGGCGCGCATGTTTGATGCCGGTGAGGACCCGCTCTTCTTAGGGCGACGCCTGGTGCGCATGGCCAGCGAAGACATTGGAATGGCGGACCCACAGGGGCTTGTGATCGCCAATGCGGCGAAAGACGCCTACGACTATTTGGGATCGCCGGAGGGGGAATTAGCGTTGGCTCAAGCTTGCGTGTATCTGGCCACCGCGCCCAAATCAAATGCTGTCTACAACGCTTTTAAGGCGTCCATGCGCGCTGCAAAGGAACACGGTTCGCTGCCGCCGCCGCCCCACATTCTCAACGCGCCAACCCAGTTGATGAAGGACGAAGGATACGGCTCCGGTTACGCCTATGACCACGACCAGCCCGACGGTTTTTCCGGGCAAAATTACTTTCCGGAACGAATGGGCAGGCAGTCTTATTACAACCCCGTCGACCGGGGCTTTGAGCGCGATATCCGCAAACGCTTGGACTATTGGAGCAAGCTTCGCAGCGAACGTGGAAGGGACTAAAGCCGCCTTTGTTCAAACGGAAGCGTTTGAGCGAAAGAAACCGCGTTAAAACAACAAGCTAAAGACTGAGCTTGGGACATTAAGAGAACGGTTTTTCCCATCATACGGCCCGCGCACTAACTATATTTCCACACCTATGCATGTTTTGCGTTGAGTGTGCCTTCATTGCGGTTGCTGTTCAGGTGTTTCGGTTTTAAACAACTGCCGGAATAGTCCGGGGAATTAACATGAAATTAGTAACTGTTTGCGCTGCGTGTGCAGCCATTGTCCTTGCTGGCTGTGCTGCCAAGCCAGAGAACATTCAAGCCTCTTACGTCTCACCACTGACGTACCAAAATTACAGTTGCAACCAACTGGCAGAGGAGGCCCAACGGGTGTCGGGTCGTGCCTCCCAGGCTGTGGGTATCCAAAAGAAAGCTGCGACCCGGGACGCGGTTGCAACCGGAGTGGCTGTGGTGGTGTTTTGGCCAGCCCTGTTCTTCGTTAAGGGCGGTGGTACCAACGAAGCTGAGGTTGCTAAGCTCAAAGGCGAGATGCAGACGATTGAGCGCGTTTCCACCCAGAAGAAGTGCGGCTTGAACTTCCAAAAGTCCTGATCGCTCGGCGCAGGCCGCACCCATGCCTCCGGGTGAGGCTTGTTGAGAAGCGGGCAATCACCGGTCTCAAATATTGAGTGGTACGGTTGTGTGTCTTGGTCTACAGCCGTGGCATGCAAGCGTATCTGATTATTTTTTTGGGCGGCGGTTTGGGGGCTGCTGCGCGCCATTTTGTGGGCGCCGCCACCGGACGATCCTTTGGTCATGGTTTTCCCATCGGTACGTTGACCGTGAACGTGATAGGCTCGCTGTTCATGGGCGTCTTGATCGGTTGGCTGGCCCAGCGCGCCCTTGGAAATATGATCAACGGCCAAGATTTACGCCTGTTTTTGGCAACAGGGTTTTTGGGCGGGTTCACCACGTTTTCGGCATTTTCCCTGGACGCGATCACGCTTTGGGAACGCGGTGCGACCGGCCTTGCTGCTGGCTATGTGGTCGGTTCTGTTGTGCTGTCCGTGCTCGCGGTTTTTTTCGGATTGGCCATCGCGCGCGCCCTGTTTGCGGGTTAGAAGCGCAGCCATGAGTTTCAACACAGTTTCACAAAAAACCGTTGATGCTGACGAGGGCGGCATGCGGCTGGACCGCTGGTTCAAGCACCATTTTCCCGGTGTTGGCTTTGGCGAACTGCAAAAGCTGCTGCGGTCGGGGCAGGTGCGTGTGGACGGTGGGCGCGTTAAAAGCGCCTCACGCCTTGAGGCAGGGCAGGTGGTACGCATCCCGCCGCTGGCAAATCAAAAGGCGGATCGGCCTCTGCACGTGACCGCAAACACCATTCGTGACCGGCACGACGCGGACGTGTTGAAAGACATTTTGCTCTATGAAGATAACAAGGTCTTCGTGTTCAACAAACCATCCGGTTTGGCGGTGCAGGGTGGGTCCGGGATCAACCGGTCTGTCGATTCTATGTTGGAGAGCTTGCGCGATAAGTCCGGCCAGAAGCCGCGTCTGGTACACCGGCTGGACCGCGACACCTCGGGCGTGTTGGTGGTGGCTCGCACACGGGGCGCTGCTGCTGCGCTGACCAAGAGCTTTCGCCACCGCGATACGGACAAGACGTATTGGGCACTGCTGTTTGGAGTGCCACGTCATCGCGAGGCGCGCATTTCCACATACCTCGTCAAAGAGGCGACGGAGGATGGCGATAAGATGCGTGTCGCCCGCCATGGAGAGCGTGGCGCCGACCATGCTGTCTCAAACTACCGCGTCATCGACAGTGGCCCGCGCAGGGTCAGCTGGGTGGAGATGAAGCCTGTCACCGGTCGTACGCATCAATTGCGCGTCCACGCAACGCACCTTGGACACCCGATCATAGGCGATCCCAAATATTTCGATGTTGAGAACTGGCAAATTCCCGGCGGGGTTCAAAAGCGGCTACACTTGCACGCAAGGCGCATTAGAATTCCCCATCCCGACCCGTCGCAACCGGTGATTGATGTATCCGCGCCATTGCCCGCTCATATGCAGCAAACCTGGAATCTGCTGGGCTTTGAGGAAGCCGATGGCTTGCCGGACGAGGAAGACGGGCCGCTTTCGAGGCGCTAACCAAGACTTTGGAGGATCAAATGCGCGATATTTTGGGCGAACGCGATGACGCGATCCCGGACCGTCCCACGCGGGTGGTGGAACCGTCGCGCGAAAGCCAGTTGCCGAAGCGGTTTTATGAAACTGCCGATGTGGCCGAAGAGGATGGCGTTTATACAGTCGTGCTGGATGGCCGACCTGTGCGCACGCCCGGCAAGGCAAAACTCGTGTTTCAACGCAGTGCCGTCGCACAAGCGGTCAGCGATGAATGGGCGGCACAGGGCGCACGCATTGACCCCATGACCATGCCGCTCACCCGTCTTGCCAACACAGCAGTGGATGGTGTGGTGACAGACCCGCAAGCGGTGAAAGAAGACATCATCCGCTACGCTGGAACCGACATGCTGTGCTATCGCGCAGACAGCCCGGACGCTCTTGTGGAGCGACAAAGGCAAAGCTGGGACCCGGTTTTGGATTGGGCCCAAACGGCCCTGTCCGCCCGCTTTGTGCTGGCAGAGGGGGTGATGCATGTTGCTCAACCGCCGGAAAGCATTGCGGCTTTCGGCTTCCATGTGAACGCGGTAGCAGATGCTATGGAACTGGCGGCGCTCCACGTCATGACATCGCTTACAGGATCTGCTGTGTTGGCAATGGCCGTCTATAAGGCCGAATTGACCGGCGACGCGGCGTGGGCGCTCGCCCATCTCGACGAAGACTGGAACATCGAGCAATGGGGCACGGACGAAGAAGCTGAGGCGCGCCGTGCCAATCGATACAAAGATATGATGGCAGCTTGTCTCGTGGCGAGCGCAGGCGAATGAGCCAAACTGAGAAAGTCGGCACAGGTCCGGCAGCACCGCCAGCCTCAAGTTCCCGCATCGCGACCAAATTGATCATTGTTTTGGTATCAACGGTGTTGTCCGGCCTTGTGGGCGAGGCCTATGGCGGGATTTTCTATCCGAGCTCGGAATTCGACTACTATATGGGCTTTCGCATCGGCGCGATGTTGGGCCTGTTTTCGTCCGCCGTTGAAGTGTTTTACATCCGCTCATCCCGGCGCAGTTGGATCAGGCGGGTGCCGTTTCTGACAGGACTTCTGGTCCGCGTGGTGGTGCTCACTCTTGCCGTCCGTCTGGTTCTGGTGGGCAACTCAATCCTTACCCAATACCTGCTGGGCGTTGAGCCTGGCGCAGCTCTTTCGGGCATCGGCGCAGCTGAACAGATCCGCGACACAATCCTATCGGTCGTCATTGTGATCCTGTTCGTGGTGCTCACCCAATTGTCGTCGATCATCGGCTTCCGTCGGTTCGTGAACCTGGTTGTGGGCCGTTACTTCCGCCCCGTCAGTGAAAACCGTGTTTTCATGTTTGTGGATATTGTTGGCTCCACGCGTTTGGCTCGCTCTTTGGGAGATGTCCGATTTCACGATTACCTCAGTGAGTTCTTCTACCAGGTGGACAGCGCCATTTTTGAAAACGGTGGTGAGATTGTCTCTTATGTGGGTGACGCAGTGATCGTGACTTGGCCGCTGACGGAGAACCGCAAAAAGAACGCCCGGTGTTTGGCCGCTCTGCGCAGCATGTCTGAACAGCTAAACACCAATAACGATGTCTTTGTGAGAGAGTTTGGAGAAAAGCCTGCTTTTCGCGCGGCGATGCATGGCGGCCCGGTTGTTGTGGGCGAGTGCGGTGACACAAGACGGCAAGTCACGTTCTTGGGGGATACGCCAAACCTCACCAGCCGCATTGAAACTGTCTCGAAAGAGCAGGGCGAAGATTTCCTGGCGTCCACCACTTTGCTGGAACAACTCGACCTGCCACGCGGCGTGAAGGCCGAGCCCATCGGTGCCTATCCCATTAAAGGCATAGACACTCCCATCGAACTCTGCCGAATCTCATTTCAATAGGCTGACACTGGGGGGCGTTATGGCTGATCAGACCGTTTCTGAGCCGCTAGAACAGGAGGGGCTGCGCCGTCCGGTGGTTGTCGGCATGGGTATGATGGCGTTCGCCATGCTGCTGCTTCCCATCATGGACGCACTCGCAAAGACCCTGTCCACCCAATATAACGTCACGGCTGGACAGACCACTTTTGGGCGGTTCGCGGTTCAGGCGTGTTTGTTTTTTCCCGTCATTGTGTTTTTGAGCGGTTGGCGCGGGCTGATTCCCAAGCATATCGGCATCAACCTGTTGCGCGGCGCACTGATGGGCACAGCCGTAATGCTGTTTTTCGCAGCTCTCAAATATATGCCCATTGCCGATGCGCTTGCTGTCTTCTTTTTGGAGCCTTTTATTTTAACTGTCTTATCAGCGCTCGTTTTACGAGAGACGGTGGGTTGGCGTCGTTGGGCCGCCTGTATCGTGGGGTTTGCGGGTGCAATGTTGATCCTGCGTCCTGGACTGGAAGTGTTCGGTCCGGTGTCGCTCATGCCCATTGGAACGGCTTTTTTGTTTGCCGTTTATCTGCTGCTTACACGGCGCTTTGCCGGGAACGACAATCCCATGGCGATGCAATTTATCTCCGGCATAGGCGGTGTCTTGGCGCTGGGTTTTTGGGTCATTCTGGCGACTACACTTGGCGTTGATGATTTCGCTTCCACCAGTATTCCCGAGTTTGGCATCCGCTGGGGGTTGATCTTCGCCATTGGCGCGATTGCTACAATTGGCCATCTCATGGTGGTCATGGCCTTCGCGCGGGTAAGCGCATCCGTGCTGGCACCGTTTCAATATCTTGAAATCGTCATGGCCACACTGTTGGGCTATTGGCTGTTTGCAGAGTTTCCAGATGGCCAGCGTTGGCTCGGCATTTTCATTATCATCGCGTCCGGCATTTACCTCTTCAATCGGGAACGAAAAACAGGCACCGGCTAATGCGGTTCACAATTTGATTGAACCGCTCGGTTGCGAAGAGCAACCCGGCGCTTATGCGCCGCACCTCCCCCAACCTAGCGTCGCGAAGGCCTCTTGAGGCCGAAGGCGTGAGAGCCACAATCAGATCGCTTCTATCAGAGATAGAAACGATCTAGAGCTGTTTTTTGTCAGACGACCTTACATTGCCTAACGCTTGAGCCGCTCCGCGTGCCAAGCGATATGATCGCGCATAAACGTCGAAATGAAATTATAGGAGTGGTCGTAGCCCGGCTGCATGCGCAGCGTCAGCGGTATGTTAGCTGTCTGACAGGCTTCTTCAAAAAGCCAGGGCCGCAAGCCGTCATCTAAGAAGGCGTCGGCCTCGCCTTGGTCGATCAAAAACCCGGAAAACCGGTGGCCGTCTTCTACCAAACGCGTGGCGTCATATGCCGACCAAGCGACCTCATCGTTGCCTAGGTACCGCTGAAAAGCCGTGCGTGACCAGTCGGCCGTTGAGGGGTTCACAATAGGCGCAAAGGCGGAGCAACTCTTGAAACGCGCAGGGTTGGTGAGCGCAAAGGTAAGCGCGCCGTGCCCGCCCATGGAGTGCCCAAACACCCCTTGGCGGTCCTTGTCTACTGGGAATGTTGCAGCAATCAGCTGTGAGAGTTCGTCCAAGATGTAGCTGCACATCCTGTAGTTCTTTGACCAAGGCTGCTCTGTCGCATCCAAGTAAAACCCGGCACCTGAGCCGAACTGCCAGTTATCCGCCTCGTCCGGCACGTCGTCACCGCGCGGGCTCGTGTCCGGGCACACGATGATCACGCCATGCTGAGCGGCATGGGCACGGTATTCGCCCTTGTCCATCACGTTGGCATGGGTGCAGGTCAAGCCCGACAGGTACCACAGCACAGGCCATTTTTGGTCGCCGCTCCCGTCCATAGCCTGTGGCGGAACGAACACCGCAAACGTCATGTCGCATCCGCACACATCCGACACATGACGATAAACGCCCTGCGTTCCGCCATGGGACAAGCCCTCTGAAATTGTTTCTAACGCGCTCATGATGGGCATCCTTTTATGGTGTGCTCTACCGCAGACCCTGCGCCACAATCCTGTCGAGAGCCTGCAGGAAATTGGACCGGTCCCGGTTTTCAAAACTGCGATTGCGGGTCTGGCTCTGGGTGCTTTCGCGGATTTGTTGTTTCAGATCACGCATCGCCAGCGCCATGCCAATCGTGTCCGGTGTAAACGCCTTGCCGGTCGGCCCAATCGCATGGGCTTGCTTGTCCAGTATCCGCGCTGCCAGCGGGATATCCGCCGTGATCACAACATCGCCTGCCATGGCGTCCTCCACGATCCAGTCGTCAGCCGCATCCGCCCCGTGGGGCACGGTGACGACTTGCACCAGTGGATCGCGGGAAGGGCGCATCCCGCCATTGGAGACAATCAGCGTTTTGACACCGTAGCGCGCGGCGACCTTCAGCGTTTCTTCTTTCACCGGGCAGGCGTCGGCATCGATGAAGATACGAAGGCTCATTGCGTGCGGTCTATTCGCTTGCGCCGGCGGGCTTGGGCAGAGGCGGGCATTTGAGAAACACCCGTTGGTTCTCCAACATCAACTGCGCTTTTGCCGGCCGTCCAAACCGTATCGCGACAGCAACGTTTTTTCCGCGCAACACATGAATATCGGCTCCGTTGGTCTGTGCTCGTTTTTCGTAGTCTCCAAACACGAAGATCTGCCGATTTGGAATATCGAGTTTCTGCACACCGGCCTTGGTGCGCCAGTATATGAGTGAGCCGCGCAGAACGTCCTGATTGGGCGGTGTTGTGGACGCGCCATCTTGCACCTGGATCTGCCCAAGACGCACCGCCGTGACGCAACCGCGCACAGCATCGCGCAGTGCGGCCTCTGAAATGCTCGCACCATTTGGCACCTGCACCAAAGACCACACGCCCAAGAGTGCTTCATCCAGCGCCTTCTCGTCCTCGCTCAGTTCGGTTTCTTCCGTATCAGCGGTTTGCGCAAGAGTGGCAGACGCTACCAAAGGCGCTGCCGCCGTCAGGCAACAAAACAAAGCCAGCCACTTTCTTCTTCCAATCCGCACGGTGTGTTTGCCCTTAAAACTCAACCACAGCGCGTATGGATTTACCCTCATGCATAAGGTCGAAGCCCTTGTTGATGTCGCCCAACGGTAGGGTGTGCGTGATCATGGCGTCGATCTCGATTTTGCCTTCCATGTACCAGTCCACGATTTTGGGCACGTCCGTGCGACCCCGAGCGCCTCCGAAGGCCGTGCCCCGCCAGGAGCGTCCGGTCACAAGTTGAAACGGGCGCGTGGAAATTTCCTGTCCCGCACCGGCGACACCGATGATGATCGATTCACCCCAGCCCTTGTGGCAGCATTCCAGCGCCGCGCGCATGACTTTGGTGTTGCCGATGCATTCGAAGGAATAGTCCGCACCGCCATCGGTCATCTCCACCAGTGCGGCGACTTGTTCGTCATGGGTCATGCCGGTTGGATTGAGGAAATGGGTCATCCCAAACTTCTCGCCCCATGCCTTTTTGTCATCGTTCAGGTCGACACCAACAATTTTGTTGGCTCCAATCAAACGCAAGCCTTGAATGACGTTCAGGCCGATCCCGCCCAGTCCAAAGACAACACCGTTGCAGCCGGGTTCAGCTTTGGCTGTGTTGATGACGGCGCCGATGCCCGTGGTAACGCCACACCCGATATAGCAAATCTTGTCGAAGGGTGCGTCTTCCCGCACCTTTGCCAGTGCGATTTCCGGCAAGACGGTGAAATTGGCAAAGGTCGATGTGCCCATGTAATGCATGACAGGTTCGCCGTTAAACGAGAAACGGCTGGAACCGTCCGGCATCAGGCCTTGACCCTGAGTGGCACGCACCGCTTGACAAAGATTGGTCTTCGGGTTCAGGCAATACTCGCATTCGCGGCACTCTGGCGTGTACAGCGGGATAACGTGATCGCCTTTTTTAAGCGAGGTGACGCCGGGGCCAATGTCCACAACAACGCCAGCGCCTTCGTGGCCCAAGATGGCAGGGAATATGCCTTCGGGGTCCGCACCGGAGCGGGTGAACTCATCCGTGTGGCAAATGCCGGTTGCTTTGATTTCCACGAGGACTTCGCCGGCCCGCGGACCGTCCAACTGCACCGTTTCAATGGAAAGAGGCTTTCCAGCCTCAAAAGCAACCGCCGCACGTACGTCCATAGGTCCATCCCAACCTGTTTTTCGCAATTAAGACCGCCACGTTTGCAGGCGAACACCGATTCAAGCAAGGGCAGCGCGTTAAAATGAGGATCACGCGCGTGTCCAGTGCTCTTCACTGGGAAAGTGAAGACATGCTTTCCAGCAGCATCTTAAGTGCAGTGGATACCGTCACTTCGCGTACGGCTTGGCGGGTATGCGCCTCATGCGTGTCCGCAAACAGGCACTTTTCCACCCGAGTGCCCAGCGCATTTGCGGTGGCGATATAGACCAATCCAACCGGCTTCTGAGCCGATCCGCCACCGGGCCCGGCAATGCCGGTCACGCTGACTGTGCAGGCGGCGCGGGATCGTTCCAAGGCGCCCATGGCCATGGCGGTTGCAACTTCCGAAGACACGGCTCCAAATTTCAGCAAGTCAGACGGGGTCACGCCCAACATGTCCTGCTTGGCTTCGTTGGAATATGTGACGAACCCGCGATCGACCACGGCTGACGATCCCGCAATGTCTGTCAGAGCAGCTGCGATCAAACCGCCGGTGCAGGATTCGGCAGTGGCAACCATCAAGTGCTTTGCGGCTGCTGCATCGATCACGGCACGCGCCAAGCCTTCAATCGAATGGCTCTCTACACGGCTCACGACGCGACGCCTCCCAGCACTACTGTGGCGGTCGCGAGAGCCACGATCCCTTCGCCGCGACCGACAAAACCGATCTGTTCATTGGTGGTGGCTTTCACCGCAATCCGGCCCATTTCGATGCCGCTTATGTCTGAAATGGCTGCGCGCATGGCATCGCGGTGGGGGCCAATTTTGGGCGCTTCGCAGATCAGCGTGACATCCATATGCGTGATCGTACCACCGGCTTGGGCAACGCGGGTGACGGCATGATGTAAAAACACGTCCGACCGCGCGCCTTTCCATTGTGGGTCACTGGGCGGAAAGTGAGATCCAATATCGCCATCGGCAATCGTGCTCAGCAGGGCATCGGTCAGAGCGTGCAGGCCCACATCAGCATCGGAGTGGCCGGAAAGACCATGCGTGTGATCAATGCGCAGACCGCAAAGCCAAACATGATCTCCCGCAACCTGTTGGTGCGTGTCATAGCCGTGGCCAACACGAATGTCGGGTATGCTCGCATGTGTCATGGCACGCTTTGCCTCTTTGAGATCGTCAGCCGTGGTGATTTTTGAATTCCGGGCGTCGCCCTCCACCAGCACCACAGAGTGCCCGGACCACTCCGCAAGCGCAGAATCGTCGGTAAATTCAATGTCTGATCGGATTGAAGCATTCCGGTGAGCCTGCAAGATCACATCAAACACAAAGCCTTGCGGGGTTTGCGCCGCATAAAGCCTTGTACGGTCAATTGTGTCGACGACCAGCCCATCGGTGTCGCCGCGCTTAAGGGTGTCAGCCACCGCCAGTGCGGGCAGGGCGGCCGTTGACTGCTCGAGAGCACACACCACGCGGCTGATCGTGTCTGCATCTATGAAGGGGCGGGCGGCATCATGAATGAGCACGCTGGCCGGTTCCGCGTGGGCAATGGCTTCGAGCCCGTTGAAGACTGATGCTTGCCGCGTTGCTCCCCCCGTCACCGGGGGCAACAGTTTGGCATGGTCCAGCAAACCCTCCATAGAGTGACGATAAAGATCGGCATCGTCGGCATGGATCACCACCGTAACGCCAGAGACGACCGGATGATCCAAGAACACCTGCACCGTGTGTGCCAACACAGCTTTTTCGTTCAACACTTGATACTGCTTTGGACCACTGTTGGCCGATGCCTCACCGCTTGCACCCTTCGTGGCCCGATGCCCGCGACCGGCGGCCACTATGACGGCATGGCAGGCTGAACCCGGATCGTCTGCGGAGTATTTTGTCGGCGTTTGAGGGCTTGTTTCCATCCGCCGCGTTTGACATGCAGGCCGACTGTAACGCAAGGCCCATCGCCTCCGCTTGTCTATCGCGAAAACCCATTCACCAAATGCGAAGCCGCTGACAGGAATTGCGATCCAACAGGTTGCACGTGGTTCTGCATGTGCTTAGAAATTCATCATGATAAAAAACTGCCCAGAAATCGCGCATACGCCGATTCACATTGGTCCGATCCAATTGCGCAATCCTGCGTTTTTGGCACCCATGTCCGGCGTGACCGATGTTCCGTTTCGCCAATTGGCATGGCGTTATGGGGCAGGGATGGTGGTCTCGGAGATGGTTGCCAGCGAGGCTCTGACCACCGGCCACGATGAGATGCGGCTAAAAGCTGAGAGTGCCGGTTTACCCGTGCACATTGTTCAACTGGCAGGGCGGGAGGCGCACTGGATGGCGCAGGCCACCCGCTTGGCGCAGGACGCCGGCGCCAGCGTGATTGACATCAATATGGGTTGTCCCTCCAAGCGGGTGACCAACGGCTATTCCGGTTCTGCGCTGATGCGCGATCTGGACAATGCGCTGACTCTGATAGATGCCGTTGTGGAAACTGCTACCGTACCGGTGACACTGAAAATGCGGCTGGGTTGGGATCGCCAATCCATCAACGCGCCGCAATTGGCCGCCCGCGCTGAAGATGCGGGGGTAGCGATGATTACAGTCCATGGGCGAACCCGTGATCAATTCTACAAAGGCAAGGCGGACTGGACTGCGATACGGGCCGTGCGTGACGCCGTGTCTGTGCCACTGGTTGTGAATGGTGATATTTGCAATGAAGCATCGGCTCGCGAAGCGTTGGCACAAAGCGGGGCTGATGGGGTGATGGTCGGCCGTGCAAGCTATGGCGCACCATGGTTGCCGGGGCAAATAGGGGCGGCTTTGAACGGGGATCAATGCCGAAACTATCCAACGGGCGCGGCTTTCGCGACCCTTGTCTGCGAGCACTACGAAGCCTGCCTATCGCTCTATGGCAAGGACTTAGGCGTTCGCAATTTTCGCAAACATCTGGATTGGTACGCGCAGCATTTGTCGGGGGACACCATGTCTTCGCAACAGCGAAGGGCACTCATGACCAGCGCAGAACCTTCATGGGTGATCGCTCAAATTCGTTCCATTTTTGACCAACAAACAGGACCCGAACAAAAGCGGGCGGTTGCGGCATGACAGGTAAAACATCGCCAGATAGTCCGAAAAATTCCACGGCTGTCACAACGCATCTCGACGTTGTCAATGCCCTCCCGCACCCCGTCTTCACCGTCAGCGCAAACAACACACTCGGTTTTGCAAACTCGTCTGCCGAGACATTCTTTCAAACCAGCGCCAAAATCCTGACCAGCCGTAAGTTGGATTGGTTCATTCCGCGCGACAGCCCCATCACCGCCTTGGTGGAGCAGGTGCGTAATATACAGTCCCCCGTGAGCGAATACCGCATAGACGTTTCATCACCGCGCCTGTCTGAAAAGCGCTGGGTGGACGTATATGTGTCGCCCGTTCCCGAAAACCCGGGTGATGTCACGGTGATGTTTCAGGTCCGCTCGATGGCCGAAGCATTGGATCGGCAGCTTACCCATCGCGGCGCGGCTAGAACTGTAACCGGATTGGCCGAAATGCTGGGCCATGAGATCAAAAATCCACTCTCGGGCATTCGTGGCGCAGCGCAACTGCTGGAAACCTCTGGCACGCCGGACGATCAGGTTCTCACCCGTTTGATCATGGACGAGGCCGACCGGATTGTGCGTCTGGTCGACCGAATGGAAGTGTTCTCCGATGGGCGGCCCATTGAGCGCGACCCGGTTAACATCCATTCCGTTTTGGAGCACGTCAAACGGCTCGCCCGCAGCGGTTTTGCAGATGAGACCGAGTTTGTTGAGCGGTATGACCCGTCTTTGCCGATGGTTTACGGCAACCGCGATCAATTGGTGCAAATCGTTTTGAACCTGGTGAAAAACGCGTGCGAAGCGATGCAGTCGGGCCGCGCAACTGCACTTGATCAACCAGCCAAATTGACGCTCACCACCGCCTTCAAGCCCGGTATGCGCATTGCCGCGCCCGGCTCGCGCAAACGTATCTCCCTGCCGATTTCCATCTGCGTTGAAGACAATGGCCCGGGCGTGCCCGACGAACTGCGCGCTCACATGTTTGATCCGTTTGTCTCTTCCAAACAAAACGGCTCCGGCCTCGGTCTCGCGCTGGTCGCCAAAATGGTGGGCGACCACGGGGGCGTTATTTCCTGCGAAAGCGAGGCTGGCTCAACCCGCTTTGAAATTCTGTTGCCACGCTGGAGTGAGGACGCGCAGCCGGGTGATCCCGCTGGAACGGCCTCAGATTTAGACACTGCCGCCGCATAATCGGACGATCAAACAAGGAATTCCAATGGCTGAAATACTGGTTGCCGATGATGATGCCGCCATCCGCACGGTCTTGTCGCAAGCGCTCACCCGTGAAGGCTACCAAGTGCGGGCCACATCAAACGCAGGAACCTTGTGGCGTTGGATTGGGGCCGGAGACGGCGATGCCGTCGTCACCGACGTGGTGATGCCAGACGAGAACGCTTTTGATCTTTTGCCACGCATCAAACGCAGCCGACCGGAACTGCCGGTCATCGTCATGAGTGCCCAGAACACGTTTATGACGGCGATCACCGCGACGGAAAAAGGGGCTTACGACTATCTGCCGAAGCCGTTTGATTTGAAGGAACTGTTGGCGGTGGTGGAGCGGGCTCTTTCCCAACCCGCCGTGGCGGAGGCGCCCGCGAAGGATGACGTTGCAAACATGCCCCTCGTGGGCCGCTCTCCCGCCATGCAGGAAATTTACCGCGTGATCGCCCGCATGACGCAGACCGATCTCACCGTGATGGTGAACGGCGAGTCGGGCACGGGCAAGGAACTGGTTGCAAAAGCGCTGCATCAATTCGGCAAGCGAAAATCCGGTCCGTTCGTTGCGGTCAACATGGCGGCGATTCCGCGCGAATTGATCGAATCAGAACTGTTCGGCCATGAAAAAGGGGCCTTTACTGGAGCAAACGCGCGGTCAATCGGCCGGTTTGAGCAGGCCAATGGCGGCACACTGTTTCTTGATGAGATCGGCGACATGCCCATGGAGGCACAGACGCGCCTTCTCAGGGTGCTGCAGGAGGGTGAGTTCACAACGGTCGGGGGCAGGGCACCCATCGCAACGGACGTGCGTATTGTGGCGGCGACCCACCAAGACCTCACGACACTGATTGCAAAAGGCCAGTTCCGCGAAGACCTATACTACCGGCTCAACGTGGTGCCCTTGCGATTGCCGCCGTTACGGGAGCGCGGACAGGACATTCCCGACCTGGCCCGGCACTTCCTAAAACTCGCAACCAAATTGGGATTGCCGCAAAAGGTGTTCACCCGCGATGCGCTGGAGCGGATGAAAGAACATCGCTGGCCCGGCAATGTGCGCGAACTCGAAAACCTGATCCAACGCCTGTCTGCGCTCTATCCGCAGGAGACAATTACGGCCGAGTTAGTCGAAAATGAGCTTTCCAGCAGCTGCGTGATGGCCTCCGTGCCGGAGCCTGTGGCCGGTGACGAACAGGGTCTGCAAGATGCCGTGGCCCGCTTCGTCGCACCGCTTTTGGAAGGGCAAAAGTCGAATGGTTCACTGGAAGCACTTTATGAGACCGTGCTGCATGAGGTGGAAGAGCCCTTGATCCAGCTCACGTTGCGCTCCACACGGGGCAACCAGATTCAAGCGGCAAAGATACTCGGCTTGAACCGCAACACCCTGCGCAAGAAGATCAAAGACCTGGACATCAATTTCACACGCGGATTGGGATAAGCCCAATCCAGTTACCGGGGCGTGGGTGTTCGAAACCTCCACTCCCGGGCTGTCGCCGATATCCCATCATATTTTCGACAGACCTGTGGCGTTTTGTTGCATTTTCGCCACGAAGCGTTGCATAGTCGCCACCATCGATAACGCAAAGGTCCTCGGCGCCCTGATGACTGTAAGCATGGCCCGATTGAACGACATACCGAACGGACCGTTTTGGCTCGCCATGCGCGCTGTGTTGCGGCGGCGGACGGGGGTTTTGTGACGGTTTCTAATCCCACCAACCTGCCAGACGTGTCTGCCAGTCCGGTGTTTGACCCACCGGTCGGACGAATGTCGACGTTGCGTTACGCGCGCGGCTTTGGGTTGGCTTTTGTTCTCCTGGCGATTGTTCTTGGCGGTGTTTCATTTCTCGTTCTTTTGGGTCTTACGCCGATTGAACCAACGTTTAATGTCATAATCGGATTTTTGATCGTCAACACGCTGGTCGTCGGTCTTCTCGTCTTTTTGGTGGGGCGCGAAATATACGCACTCATCCAGTCGCGCAGGCGGGGCAGAGCCGCCGCCCGAATGCACATTCGCATTGTGGGCCTGTTTGCAATCGTTGCGTCTTTCCCGGCGATCTTGGTGGCGATTGTGGCCGGGATTACGCTCGACTTGGGCTTGGACCGTGTGTTTAGCGACCGTAGCCGCAGCATTGTCGACAATTCGATCAGTGTTGCGGAAGCTTACGTCAATGAGGCGACAACCGCGCTAAATACCCATGCCGTCGATATGGGTCGGTTTTTGGGATCGGCCCAGATGCGCTCTTATTTTATTTTGGACCGCCGTGCCTTTCGTGGCCTGATGACCGGGCAAGCCAAAGCCCGTGGTTTATTGTCCGCTGCCGTGGTGCGACCCAATGGTAGCGAGGTTATGGTGGCTGATCTGCCCAACGCGGCCAGCAGATTGCCAACGGAAATTCGGCTTATCGAAGTGGCCTCTGACGGCAAACCAGCATGCACTTTGCCGCGCACCCGCAACGTCTCCATGTGTGCCTTCAAGCTGGAAAACTTGGACGGCGATTATTTTTTCTATGTGCAGGGGAATGTGAACCCCACCGTTTTAAACTCCATCCAGCTCATGCGAGAACTAACCGCGGAGTATGAGCGGCTGGAAAGCGGGCGCCTTCCGCTGCAAATCGCTTTTGCGCTTCTGTATGTGGGCGTGTGCTTCACCATCCTTTTGTCGGCCATTTGGATGGGAATCGCCGTTGCGGACCGGTTGGTGGATCCCATAAGGCGTTTGATCAATGCCGCCGACCAGGTGGCCGCGGGTGATCTCAACGTATCCGTTCCCCATTTTAGAACTGAAGGCGAACTGCGGTCTTTGACCAACACGTTCAACTCCATGACCAGCGAGTTGCGCAGCCAACGCGACGAAATTTTGAGCACCCAAACGCAGATCGACAATCGGCGCAGGTTCACTGAGGCTGTTCTTTCCGGTGTGCCTGCGGGCGTGGTTGGGTTGGACAAACAGGGTGTTGTCTCCATCGCCAATCCCGCTGCCATTGCACTTTTGGGCGGTCGGTCAAAAGCACCCATGGGCAAGGCTTTGGATGCGCTGAGCCCTGAACTCGCTTCGGTGGTGCAAAAGGCACAGGTGGCACGGTCCGGTGAGGCCCGGGAACAGATTGTGCTAAGGCGCAAGGGCAAAGAACGCACGCTCAACGTTCAGGTTGCGGTGGACACGTCTAGCGATAGTGAACGGTCCAGCGTCATCACGTTTGACGATATTACGGACCTGGTCAGTGCGCAGCGCACATCGGCATGGGCGGACGTGGCCCGTCGTATCGCCCACGAGATCAAAAACCCGCTAACCCCAATTCAACTGTCGGCAGAACGGATTCGTCGCCGCTACGGCAAAAAGATCACGGAAGACCGCGAAGTCTTCGATCAATGCACAGAAACGATCATCCGTCAGGTGGCTGATATCGGGCGCATGGTGGATGAATTCTCGTCCTTTGCCCGTATGCCCAAGCCCGCCATGGTGAATGGTAATTTGGCTGACCCGCTGCGGGAGGCGGTGTTCTTGTTGAAGGTTGGCCATCCGGAAATCACCTTCGATGTGGAGTTGGGCGATGCGCCGCTGAACGCCCGTTTCGACAGCCGTTTGTTGGGTCAAGCGTTCGGAAACTTAATTAAAAACGCTGCTGAAGCCATGGAAACTGTTGAGTTTGTTGGGAACGAAAGACCGATCATCCATGTGCGCACCAGTGAAGGTGAAGAAACGCACATTGTGGACATCATCGACAATGGTAAGGGCCTGCCAGAGCAACACCGTCAGCGCCTTTTGGAGCCCTACATGACAACCCGCGAGAAGGGCACCGGCCTTGGTCTGGCAATTGTGGGAAAGATTCTTGAGGAACATGGCGGGACGATTGAACTCTTGGACGCACCTCAGGTCGCCGAAGGCGGAAGGGGGGCCATGGTGCGGGTGACACTGCCGAAGCGCGAGGTTTCCCCGGACAGGCAAAGTGATCCAGCTGAGGGTGAAAAGGCGAAAAGCGAAGAGAGCAGCGAGGCATAAAATACACCCGGGTGATCAAAACATCTCCGGGCAACACTTGGGCGGGGCATGTCTGATTGGGCCAATTGCAAAGGCCCGAATTTGAATGGGATGAACAGCGATGAGCGATCACGCGTACAAGCAGCACGCAGAGACCCTGCAACGGAGACACACACGTTATGGCGTCTGATATTCTGGTCGTCGATGACGAAGCCGACATCCGCGAACTGGTGGCCGGTCTGTTGGAAGATGAGGGCCATCAAACCCGCATGGCCAGCGACAGCGACGGTGCCCTTGCACAAATTGTCGAACGGCGGCCTTCCATGGTGTTTTTGGACATCTGGCTACAGGGCAGCCGTTTGGATGGACTGTCATTGCTGGACGAGATTCGCGCCAGCCATCCCGATTTACCGGTCGTGGTGATTTCCGGTCACGGTAACATCGAGACAGCCGTCTCCGCGATCAAACGCGGTGCCTATGACTATATCGAAAAGCCGTTCAAGGCGGACCGCCTGATACTGATCGCGGAACGCGCTCTGGAAACAGCAGGGCTTCGCAAACAAGTCAAAGATCTGGAACGCCGAACGCCCGACATGCCGGAGATGATCGGCTCTTCGCTGGCCATGAACCAGTTGCGCTCCACCATCGACAAAGTGGCGCAAACCAATTCCCGCATCATGATCATAGGTCCCTCCGGTTCGGGCAAGGAAATGGTGGCCCGCGCCATCCACCGCAATTCCCACCGCAGCGAAGGCCCGCTGGTGATCTTGAATGCGGCTGCGATTACACCGGAAAACATGGAGACCGAGCTTTTCGGCGTAGAAGCATCCCCAGGCGTACCCGCCAAGACCGGCGCGCTGGAATCGGCTCATATGGGCACACTGTTGCTTGATGAAGTGGGCGAGATGCCCCGCGAAACGCAAAACAAGATATTGCGCGTACTCGTAGAGCAAAAGTTCGAGCGCGTTGGCGGCCACCAAAAGGTGGCGGTGGACGTGCGCGTGTTGTCCTCCACCTCCATCGATTTGGAAGAACGCATCACCAATGGCGAGTTTCGCCAAGACCTGTTCGACCGCCTGGCGGTCGTTCCATTGCAAGTGCCAGCTCTGGCAGATCGCCGCGAAGACATCGGCGAGTTGATCGACGCGTTCATGGCGCAAATCGAAGCGCAGTCTGGCGTTCCCGCCTGTGCCATCGGCGAAGACGCTATGGCTGTGCTGCAATCACACTCTTGGCCCGGCAATCTGCGCCAACTGCGAAACAATGTGGAGCGGCTGATGATCCTGTCGCGGGGGGATGACTCCGGTCCAATCAGTGCCGACCAATTGCCGGGCGAAGTCAGCGATATGCTCCCCAAATCGCCCGGTGCGCCGGACGAAAACGTCATGGGCATGCCGTTGAGGGAGGCGCGCGAAGTCTTTGAGCGCGATTATCTGATGGCTCAAATCACACGGTTTAGCGGCAACATATCCCGCACAGCAGCGTTTGTTGGTATGGAGCGGTCCGCTTTGCATCGTAAATTAAAGTCTCTTGGCCTATAACAAGGCTGATTTGCAGCCAGACGGTGGGTCTTAGACGGCATGAAAGTCATCATTTGCGGCGCGGGCCAGGTGGGCTACGGCATCGCCGAGCGTCTGGCCAATGAGGGCAATGACGTAACGGTCATCGATAATACACCCGCCTTGGTGCAGACGATTAGGGACCAGTTGGACGTGCGCGGCTTTGTCGGTCACGGGTCCCAGCCCGATATTTTGGAAGCAGCAGGCGCGGAAGATGCCGACATGCTGATCGCCGTCACGCTGTATGACGAAGTCAACATGGTTGCCTGTCAGGTGGCGCACTCTCTGTTCAGCGTTCCTACCAAGGTCGCTCGCATCCGCGCCCAGAGCTACCTGCACTCCCATTACCGCGATTTGTTTTCGCGTGAGCACTTGCCCATCGACGTTATCATCTCACCCGAGGTGGAAGTGGGCGAAATGGTGCTGCGGCGCATCGCGTTTCCAGGTGCCACAGATGCTGTTCAGTTTGCCGACGGCAAGGTTGCCATGGTGGCGATTGAGTGTCTGGAAGATTGTCCGGTCATCGACACGCCTTTGGGCCAACTCAGTGAACTGTTCCCGGACCTGTCCGCAGTTGTTGTCGGTGTGTGGCGGGCGGGGCGTTTGTTCGTGCCCCATTCTGATGACGCTATGCTGGCGGGCGATCTGGCTTACGTCATCGTCAAGGAAGCAAGTGTGCGCCGCACGTTGGGTATTTTCGGCCACGAGGAACCCACCGCAAGCCGCATTGTGATCGTTGGTGGCGGCAATATCGGGCTCTACGTGGCTTCCGCCATCGAAAACCGGGAATCCAGCGCTCGTGTCAAGATCGTGGAAGCCTCCCGCGAGCGGGCCATCGCAATCGCCGATCAGTTGGATCGCACTGTAGTTCTGCACGGCAATGCGCTGGATCAGACTATCCTTTTGGAAGCAGACATTGAGCGCGCCGATCTTATGGTGGCGCTGACGAATGATGATCAGGTTAACATCCTGTCCAGCGTCATGGCCAAGCGGCTTGGATGTGAAGCCAACATGACACTGCTCAACAACACCGGCTATTACGAATTCACCAAGACACTTGGCATCGACGCGCACCTAAACCCGCGCTCGGTCACGATTTCAAAGATCCTGCAATACGTGCGCCGTGGTCGTATCCGTGGCGTGCACTCCGTGCAGAACGGCGCAGCAGAGGTGATCGAAGCGGAAGCTCTGGAGACATCCACGCTGGTTGGCACAGAATTACGCGATCTTGATTTGCCGGATGGCGTGCGCGTTGGCGCGATCTACCGCAAAGGGCAGGTGATGATGCCCAGCGGTGATACGGTGGTGCGGGCGCGGGATAGGGTTATCATATTTGCCACCAAAGACCGGGTGAAACAGGTGGAACAGATGTTCAGGGTCAGCCTGGAATTCTTTTAGATGCTGTCGGTCATCTTCTATTTTGCGTGTGTCGGTTCGCTGCTCTCGCTGTCGCTTCTGGGCCCCATCGGCGTGGCGCTTTTGGGCGGCGATTGGCAGATCGCGCAACGGTTCAGTATCTATTTGGTGCTGGCCGGTTTCCTGTTTTACGCGCCCATCATCGCTATCCGGGACAGGCTCGGGCCAACACCGCAGGTGGCTCGGCTGACGCTGGTGATCGTGGTGTGGACGGTTCTGCCAGTTTTCGCGGCCATTCCTTTCATGGACATTGCGGGTTTGGACGTCACAGACGCTTTTTTCGAGGCTGTTTCAGGCATCACCACGACAGGGGCAACGACTCTCAAAACCGTGGAAGTGTGGCCCCAAGCTCTCGTGTTCTGGCGTGCACAATTGCAGTGGATAGGCGGCTATCTGGGCATCTTGACCATCGTGATGATCGTCGCTCCCTTGGGTATCGGCGGTCTTACGGCGCGCACCGCTGCACTGATCAATAAGGGGGATCTGGTTGAAGGGCAGGGCCGAGTGCTGGGTTTTGCAGGCAATTTGGGACTTATCTATCTGACAGTAACGGCTGCCTGCATTATTCTTCTTTTCCTGTCCGGCCACCGTGCGTTTTATGCGGTTACCCTGTCCATGACCGCGGTATCCACCGGCGGCTTCCTGCCCTTTGATGGCAGTTTGGACGAGGTCGCATCGACCTTTGGCCTGATCGTCATTGGCGCGTTTTTGTTGCTGGGTGCTACCAGCGTGTTTTGGCAGCGGATGGTTTTGAAGGGCCGGGTCTCGCGCATTGTGGAGCACCGGGAAAGCTACTTCGTGTTGGGACTTGCTGGCGTGTTGTCGCTCGTCTTCGCGTTCAACCTTGCACAACTCTACGGCGGCGGTTTGGAACCCTTCGGCAATGGTTTGGTGGAAGGGTTCCTCGCAGCCACATCTTTGGTCGCCACAAGTGGTATTGAATCGCGACCGGGCATCATATCGCTGCTGCCTCTGGTTCTGGTGTTGTTTGTGATCCTAGTGGGTGGCAGCGCCTATTCCACGTCCGGCGGTATCAAACAGTACCGTATCGGCGGCATGTTGGTGCAGTCCTGGTCAGAGCTGGATCGGTTGATTTATCCACACGGCATTCGCCCCACACGGTTCGGTTCGCAGCGCTATGATCTCGGCCTCATCAAAGCCATTTGGAGTTTCTTCATCGCAGCCATCGGCACCATTGCCCTGGGGTGCATTGTTTTGTCCGCCACCGGTTTGCAGTTTGAAGCGTCTTTGACAGCCACAGTGTCGGCTTTCGCAACGGCTGGTCCTATTTACTTGGCGGGTTGGGAAGCCGAGGGCGCGCAGGCTTGGCCGCACTATGCAGATATGACCGATACCGCCAAATACGCGCTCATGGTCACCATGATACTGGGCCGCGTAGAAGTTTTGACAGTGATCGGGCTGGTAAGCACACGATATTGGCGCAGCCGCTAAGCGTTTATGGGTGCGCCAAGCATTTGGTTGCACGGCGCGAATGGCGCTTTATAGTGTTGAGGGTGCGCGGGAAAAACAGGGTCGCGATAAGATGGCCGAAAAACAACAAAATTTGCAGGATGCATTCCTGAATCACGTTCGTAAGAACAAGATTTCGCTGACCGTTTTTCTGGTCAATGGTGTGAAGTTGACCGGTGTTGTGACGTGGTTTGACAATTTTTGCCTGCTCTTGCGGCGCGATGGTCACTCCCAATTGGTCTACAAACACGCTATTTCGACAATCATGCCCGGTGAGCCGCTCAAAATGTTTGAAGGCGACGGGGATGACTAGAGCGCACACGATGCGCAATCCATCAGCCCAACGCGGGAGCCAATTTGTCTGATACGGACCGGCGCAAACAGCAGCGCTTTCAAATCGACAGCACGTATGAAAGCCCAAAGCAGCGGGCTCTGGTCATTGTGCCCGTTATCTCCAAATCCGCTTTCAAAGATCGAGATAGTGACGAAGCCGTGGCCTTAACCCGGCGCAGCGAAGCCGCGCGCCTGGAAGAAGCGGTCGGCCTGGCCCAAGCGATTGAGCTAGAAATTGTCCATCAAGGTGTCATCGGGCTGAACAAAATTAAGGCGGCCACGCTGTTTGGCTCCGGCAAGGTCGATGAGATCACCGGTATCGTGACCAGTCTGGACGCTGGTCTCGTGATCGTAGATCATCCGCTCACGCCCATCCAACAGCGTAATCTGGAGAAGGCGTGGAATGCCAAGGTGATGGACCGAACCGGGCTGATTTTGGAGATTTTTGGTGCGCGGGCGCAGACCAAAGAGGGTCGCCTGCAGGTCGAACTTGCCCATCTCAACTATCAAAAGGGCCGTCTGGTGCGATCATGGACCCACCTGGAGCGCCAGCGTGGCGGCGGTGGCGGCAGCGGCGGCTTCTTGGGCGGGCCGGGCGAAACGCAGATCGAGTCTGACCGCCGTCAATTGCAGGACCGGGTCAACCGGTTAGAAAAAGAACTTGAGAAAGTCCGCCGCACCCGAACGTTGCACCGTTCCAAGCGCAAGAAAGTGCCCCATCCCATAGTGGCATTGGTGGGCTACACAAATGCGGGCAAATCCACACTGTTTAACAACATGACCGGCGCAGATGTGATGGCCAAGGACATGTTGTTTGCCACGCTGGACCCGACCTTGCGCCGTCTCATCCTGCCCGAGGGCACGCAGGTTATCGTTTCGGACACGGTGGGTTTTGTCTCCGATCTACCAACGCACTTGGTGGCTGCGTTTCGTGCGACCCTTGAAGAGGTGATCGAGGCCGATCTTATCCTTCACGTGCGCGATATCGCGGACCCTGACACCGCAGCACAGAGTGCGGACGTCTATGCTATCCTTGATCAACTGGGCATTGGTTCGGCGGGCCATGAGCGGGTTTTGGAAGTGTGGAACAAGATCGATCTGCTGGACGAAGACCGGTTGGAAGCCGTGCGTCAGCGCACCCAATCGAAAGAGGCGCTTCTAGTCTCCGCTCAATCGGGAGAGGGTGTTGCCGAGCTGAAAACCGCCATAGAAGCGCGCATCGCGGGGCATCAGGCGATCCTAGACATCAACCTGGCACTCGACGCTATGGACCAACTGGGTTGGATTTACGAAAACACCCACGTGATCGACCGAAAAGACTGCGAAGACGGCACGCTGGCCCTCAAACTCCGCGTTGCTGACAAACTGCGTTCCGAACTGGAAACTCGTTTGGCAGCTTAAAGGCGGTTCACGGTTGAACTGGCGTGCGGCGAGCGCTTTGGTTGACAGGGTGTTGCGCTGGGTTACTTCGTTTCGAAGCTGATATGTGAGCTGATGCTTAATCGTTCTGCTGCCTCGCAAAGCCTAGATTTGGCGCAACGAGGACGCCGTTTCGCTCGCATTGGTTGTGTTGGAAACGGGAGCGTACGGTCTTAACTCATCCGCCGCCAGTAGAGCCTCGACGGTCTGTGCCACGTCATCTCGCCAGTAAGATACCGTCAGTTTCTCGAAGTTGTACCGTCCGTCCCGCAGGCCTTGCACAACCTCTTGCTCTTTGGCGCGCAGGCTTTTTGGAGTGACCTGACGGTAGTCATCTACCTCCCACACGGGCAAATCTTCAAATAGTGGAGACATCAAGGGCTTGCGTCTGATGATGGGCACAGCGCCCAACGCTAATGCTTCCCACGTGCGGTGACAGTCGAACCCGCAGCCCAGCGGACTGGCAACAAATTGGTAGGACGCCATCAACGCCCAAAACTCTTCACGGGGGACGGGCTTGCTTGGGAAATAGCTCGACGGTACCTGTTTGAGCCGCACGGCGCAGGCGTTGCGAACCGGTATATTAGTCCCCACGCTGAATGATACAACGGTGCCATGTGTGCGCTGTTGAAAGGGCGCTGCCCGGTCACGGATGGCGAGCAAGTCTTGTTCTTGTTGCTTTGGTGACGGGCTTACTCCCGGTGTCCACGAGTGCAGATTGCCCTTATAAGACGTGTGAAAATCCAGCCCGATCGGGAATGGTTTAGCCATGGGATGATCGAAATCAAGGTTTTGCGCATGGAGAGCCAAAACTTTGGAACTCCTTAACGGATGTCCAAACCGATAGTTGGCATCAACATCGTTGTCGCAGTCCCCCGTCACGAGAACGAGTTTCTTGCGCACGAAAGGCAGGCCCCACCGATAGAAAAAGTCCAGATCAAATCCGCTGAGATAAAGCGAAACCACGGGCCTTTTCTGTGCGTTGATCTTTCTGACCAACTGCCAAAGCCACCCGAAATTCTCGTTCTCCTGTCTGGGTGACATGTCCATATGGACGTCCACCACCCCGCAAGCGAGGCCCTTTGTTGTTATGATGTTGGGAGCAGCGGCCTCTTCAGTCAGTGGGTAGGGCGCAACGGCTTGGCCCAAACGGTGTTTTACGGTGCTGCGTCGATAAC
The DNA here is from genome assembly GCA_038746275.1 of Pseudomonadota bacterium. Taxonomy (GTDB): domain Bacteria; phylum Pseudomonadota; class Alphaproteobacteria; order Rhizobiales; family Rhizobiaceae; genus Pseudahrensia. The sequence goes on from JBCDKS010000010.1 coordinate 44,346, forward strand.
TCTTTATGGCCCGTTCCACGCCTTGGCCTCCACCCAAAGTAACTCCATTTCGTCCAGCGTGGCGTCTAGCGGAGTTTTTCCGGTCTCGGCTAGACGCTTTTCTATATGGCCAAACCGATGACGCACTTTGGCGTTGCACCCGCGAAGCGCATTACCTGGATCGACACCGACGTGACGTGCAAAATTGATGATGGTAAACAGCAGATCACCGGTCTCGTCCTCCATGGCTTGCACGTCATTTTTGTCGAGTTCCGCTTCGACTTCGTCCAGTTCTTCGCGAATCTTGGCAATGACCGCCCGTTTATCATCCCAGTCGAAGCCCACCTTCACCATTTTTTGCTGGAGTTTCAGTGCTTCCATCATTGGCTCCATAGACGGTGGAACATCATGCAATATGGATGGATGGGCCTGTTTGGGCGGCAGACCTTTTGCAACGCGGCGTGCGGTGCGCTCCGCTTTCTCTTCGGCCTTGATCTTGTCCCACATGCCCTTGGCGGATCCTGCGCTGCGCGCCTCTTCGTCGCCGAACACGTGGGGGTGTCTGCGGATCATTTTGGCAGTAATCGCTTCAACGACGTCACCAAAATCAAACGCCGCGTCTTCGGCCGCCATTTGTGCGTGATAGACAACCTGCAGCAGCAGATCGCCCAGTTCCTCGCGCAGGTCCTCCATGTCGCCGCGTTCAATCGCATCGGCAACTTCATAGGCTTCTTCCACTGTGTAGGGCACGATGGAGCGGAACGTCTGTTCGATGTCCCACGGACAACCTGTGACCGGCGCGCGCAGTGCGGCCATGATTTCGAGCAGGCGGCCAATGTCACGGCTGGGCAGGGGTGTCAGTGAAGTCTCAGGAGTTAGGTATGTCGGTGCGGTCTTGGGGGGCTTGCGGGTCAATCAATCGCCTTTCCCTGATACCAGACGGTGATCACATTGATTTCGCCATCAAAAGTCGGGTCCATCTCATAGCGCTGCAGGACGAACCGCCCGCCCTCGAAGACCCAGGTACCCGCTTCGCCCGCATCACCGACACCCCGCCATTTGTGGGACGCGGTCAGTGTCTGGGTCTGCGGGTCAAAACTGGAATTGCTGATTTCTGTTTCGGACGAATAGCTGCTGACGGAAATGCTCTTGACCTGCGCCATCTCTTGCGGATCGGCATAGGTGGTTTTCACGATGGGCGTTGCCAAGGCGATCTGCGAAATCGCACCGTATTGGTCCTGTAAAAAGTAGCGTTGGGATGTGTTGTAAGCCGCCAGCGAACATTGGACTTGATACAGCGTGTAGGTCCCACCTGCAGTTCCGTTGGCGGAAGCATCGGTGAACGAATAGGTATCAATCTCGGTCGCATCATAATGCGCGCAATCCGACACCGAGGCTGTGATCAGCGCCAGTGCCTTGGCGGGAACGGCTTTCGAGCTCGCCGCCTGTGCAAACGCACCCACTGAAAAAGCGACGGATACAGCCAAAAGGATGAAACGGTAGAGTGTCATTGCAATGGTGTCCGCTCCAAGTTTGGGCGCGCTTTCATTAGACAACCATATAGGCACAACGGGCTTCGCGAAACGGCCATTCAACGCTCTTTGCCGTCTATCTTGGCTTGGCACCGTGTTGGGAAAGCAGCTGCACCATGTGCTTATCGCGGGATGCGGCGCTGTTTTCCCCCAATATCACGCCGATCAACGGTTTGCTGCCCGACGTAACAGATGTGACCAGATTAAAGCCCGACGCGCGGGTGTAGCCGGTTTTAATGCCGTTGGCCCCGCGCAAACGGCCCAGTACCCGATTGTGCCCCGTAATTTTACGCCCGCGATAGGTGAAGGAACGTAGGCCGAAATAGCCAAAGTAGCGGCTGTGATTGCGCCGCAGAGCCATACCCAGTTTGGCCATATCGCGGGCTGTCGTGACCTGTTGCTTATTGGGCAGGCCAGAGGCGTTTTTGAACGTTGTGGATGACATGCCAAGCGAACGCGCTTTAGCCGTCATCATGCGGGCAAATTTGGCTTCGGTGCCCCCCAACTTCTCCGCAACAGCCACCGCAACATCATTGGCTGACTTGACGGCCAAGGCACGCAGGGCCGTGTCCATGTCGATTGTGCTTCCGGCTTTAAGCAACAGTTTGGAGGGCTCCTGCGCCGCTGCGCGGCTCGAAACTGGAATAGGTGTATTCTTCGTCACGCGACCGGCGGACAGCGCATCGAAAGCCATATACATGGTCATCATCTTGGTCAGCGAAGCGGGAAACCGGATCGCATTGGCCCGCGTGTCATGCAGAATTTTACCGGTCCCACCATCGACCACAACAGCCGCATAGCGTGCACTGGGGATGGAGTAGGGACTGGCCGACACACTGAGCGTCTGGGTCGTGGAGCAACCTGCCAAAACCAAGACGGCGATCAGCGGTAAAAACAGCCTGCTGGTGGTCCGCTTCACCCGTTGAAGTTGCTTGGAAAATACCCCGGATCGCGTCATCATTCGGTCAGCCCATCTTGGCGCAGATACCGCGCTCAAAGTCGGTCCACGCCATCCCATTCCTCAAAGCCCCGTGGCACCGCGATACTCACCAGCCGCCCATTCGACAAGTGCGACTTTGGCCTGCGCGCACGCGATTGCAGTGGCTTAAGAGGATTGCGCGTCCACAGTGTGATAATTCCCACAAATTGTGGGGGCTTGGTTAGCGGATCGTAAATCTGTGAACTGTCAAAGGCTGTGCATCGCCACCGCAATCTGCGCAGCGAGCTTGGCATTGTTTTCAATCAACGCCCGATTGGCCACCAAGCTTTGCCCCTTGCTCAAATCGTTCATGGCCGACAGCAAGAACGGGGTTACGTCCTTGCCTTCCACACCGTTTTTTACCGCCAGCCGTAGGGCGTCTTCTATCCAGCTTTCCACCGTTTCACGGGGCAGGGCAGACGCCTTTGGCAATGGGTTGGTGATCAGCATTCCTCCCGAAAGGCCAAGCGCAATGCGGCTGGCTTGAAACCGGGCGATCGCCTCGGCCGTGTCCAAACGCAGTGGGGCAGACAAGCCGCTTTCGTGCGACCAGAACGCGGGCAATTCGTCAGTACCGTATCCGATGACGGGGACACCGAGCGTCTCCAAAACCTCCAACGTCTTTGGCAAATCAAGAATGGCCTTTGCGCCTGCGCATACGACCGTGACCGCAGTACGAGAAAGCTCTTGCAAGTCGGCGGAGACGTCAAAGCTCATCTCCGCGCCACGGTGAACGCCGCCCACACCGCCGGTCGCAAAAACGCCGATGCCTGCGGCTGCGGCTGCAATCATGGTTGCTGCAACGGTCGTGGAGCCGGTCCGGCCCTGCGATATCGCAAAGGGCAGGTCAGCGCGCGACAGTTTCATCACCGGTTGGTCATTTGCGTGCTCAGCCGGGTTTGCGAGGCCTTCCATCAAAGCATCACTCAAACCGATATGCAGTGTGCCGCCCAACACCGCGATGGTCGCCGGTTCCGCACCGTTTTCGCGTATGATGGCCTCGACCTTTCGGGCGGTGTTTAGATTGTCCGGCCAAGGCATGCCGTGTGTGACGATGGTTGATTCCAAGGCGACGACAGGACGTCCGGCGTCCAAAGCCGTCTGAACGGAGTTTGAGAAAACCATATTAAGCGCCGCAGAGGGTGGAATCGCATTTTGTGTGGCCGTCACTGTGACTGCTCCCTAGTTTGATGTTCCAACGACGAGACCAGCGTCTCCAACGCCTTGCTTTGCGCCGTGATAGCCACCGGATCAACCGCTTGTGGGCTGCGCAGGGCAACACCGGCAAGTTGAGCGCCGAAACCAACAGCTTCCTCAAGGTTGGTTTCAAGAGAAAGCGCAGCCAATGTGCCCGCCGCAAGCGTATCCCCTGCACCCACCACACTGACCGGATCGGCCACCGCGAACGGATCTACAAAACCGGTCTCATCACCGTCCAGGACGCAAATCGCGTTGCACCCGTCTGTAATCACCGCTTGTCGCAATTCCAAACGCCGCAGCCCGTCGGACAGTTGATCCCAGCCGACAGCCCTAGGCGTATCCCTCACAAATCCCGCTAAAACACCGGCCTCAGCTCGATTGCAAAACAGCAAGTCTATATTGGCCAAACATGCAGCCAAGCGCACCACCTTAGCCGACGATACCGCGATCCCAACTGTTTTTGCTGTGGTGGTTGAACTAAGGGCAACCAAGCAATCGGTTGACAAATTGGCATCCAACACGAGCCAGTCAGAGGCACCACACGCCACCGCCTGCGCATCGAATTCGGCATAAGCCTTCATATCGGCCAATGCCGCAACCACGCTGCCATCCGGTTGCAACAGGGCTGTATAGGATGGATCGTTGCCCGAAACCGTCTGCTGAAGGTGAAGTGCTATCCCCTCTTGCGCCGCCAGTTCATTCAACCGATTGGGACCCACTGTGCCAACGGAATGAAGGCTGCAATTAAAAACGGTGTCGCCAAAGCACAAAGCGCGTAAAACGCGAGCCGTGTTCAGCGCCGCACCGCCTGGAGCGCTCGACATTCGGCCCGGAGTGGACAGACCGGCAGCCGCTTGCGCGTCAAACACCCCGATGTGGTCCAGATGTGCCGCGCCGGCAAAAACGAATCGATGCTCACTCATGGGTCTGTGTTAACCAGTCTTCCCCGCTGCAACATCACCAGGTTGATCAGTTCACAGCGTTCTAAGCCCGCGCAATTTGGCACAGTCCCCATCTTTATGGTTCAACAGCATTCATCAAAATGGCAAAAACAAAAAAAGAACAAATGCGATTAAACGCATTAAAACAGATTGTTATGGCCTCTTTACAAAAGAGAACAAAAACGGTACAAATGGCTCGAGCACATTTTCATCCGGTGGAATAAGGACGTCTGTTATGGCAACACCCAATTTGAAAGTCGTTGAGGATACCAAAGTGGACAAGTCGAAAGCACTGGAAGCGGCATTGGGCCAGATTGAGCGTGCCTTTGGTAAGGGCTCGATCATGCGCTTGGGCGCAAACGAGCAAGCTGTAGAGATCGAAACCATTCCAACCGGGTGTTTGGGTCTCGACATCGCCTTGGGCGTGGGAGGTCTTCCAAAGGGTAGAATTATTGAAATTTACGGACCTGAGTCTTCGGGTAAGACCACGCTGGCTTTGCACAGTGTTGCCGAAGCGCAAAAGAAGGGCGGAATTTGCGCCTTTGTGGACGCCGAGCACGCTTTAGACCCCGTCTATGCCCGCAAGCTGGGCGTTGATTTGGAAAATTTGCTGATTTCGCAGCCGGACACGGGCGAACAGGCTTTGGAAATTGCCGATACCCTCGTGCGTTCCGGAGCCTGTGATATTCTGGTCATCGATTCCGTTGCGGCATTGACCCCTCGTGCGGAGATTGAGGGTGAGATGGGCGCATCGCTGCCGGGTCTGCAGGCACGCCTGATGAGTCAGGCACTGCGCAAGCTCACAGCATCGATTTCCCGTTCCAACACGATGGTGATCTTCATCAATCAGATCCGCATGAAGATCGGTGTGATGTTTGGGTCGCCTGAAACCACAACCGGTGGTAACGCGCTGAAATTTTACGCCTCCGTCCGTCTCGATATCCGTCGCATCGGTGCCATCAAGGATCGCGATGAAGTCGTCGGCAACCAGACGCGTATCAAAGTCGTCAAGAACAAGCTCGCCCCACCGTTCAAACAGGTTGAGTTCGACATCATGTATGGCGAGGGCGTCTCAAGAACCGGTGAATTGATCGATCTGGGCGTCACCGCAGGGATTGTCGAGAAATCCGGCGCTTGGTTCTCTTATGACAGTCAACGGCTGGGGCAGGGACGTGAAAACGCCAAACGGTTCTTGACCGAAAATCCTGAGGTGGCTGCCACGATCGAAAAAGCAATCCGCCAAAACGCGGGTTTGATCGGCGAAAAGCTGTTGGATGAACCCACAGGCAAGGATGAAGAAGGCGTAGAGCCAGATTTTGACGAAGCTGCCGAAGGCTGATTATTCGCTTTAGTCAGCGATTTTAAATACCGAAAAGGCCGCCACGGGCGGTCTTTTTTGTGTTCATATATGACCTCTTTGTTGTCGGGTCCGGGACGTGTCCCGCAACCAAATACCGGTCGGATCAAACATCAGACCTCTCAACCTGGCGTTGGCTGTTGAATTCTGCCGGGCAAACTGGTCAAAGCGCACAAGAATTCATTGATAGTGACCATTGGGTGGCCCCGTCACCCGTCAGGTCTTTGCCGTGATGCGCCCACTTATCGACAAGACGGTGCAGCGGCCAACACACAAAGAGTGCTTCCATGAGTGGAACCCGATCCGGCGTAAACGACATTCGCTCAACGTTCTTGTCCTACTTTGAAAAGAATGGGCACGAAGCTGTTGCGTCCTCTCCCCTTGTTCCCCGCAACGACCCAACTTTGATGTTTACCGCGGCAGGGATGGTGCAGTTCAAAAATCTGTTCACCGGAATTGAAACACGCGACTACACGCGCGCTGCCACGTCACAAAAATGCGTCCGCGCCGGCGGTAAGCACAACGATTTGGACAATGTCGGTTACACGGCCCGGCACCACACGTTTTTTGAGATGTTGGGCAATTTTTCTTTCGGCGATTATTTCAAAGAACACGCCATCGAACTGGCCTGGAACCTGATCACCAAAGAATACGCCATCGATGCGTCTAAACTTTTGGTGACGGTCTACCATGAGGATGATGAAGCTCATGGCCTTTGGAAAAAGATCGCCGGTTTAAGCGATGACCGCATCATCCGCATCGCCACATCGGATAATTTTTGGGCCATGGGCGATACCGGTCCGTGCGGCCCCTGCTCGGAGATTTTCTACGATCATGGCGATCATATTTGGGGCGGTCCTCCCGGCAGCCCGGAGGAGGATGGCGACCGGTTCGTGGAAATTTGGAACCTCGTTTTCATGCAGTTTGAGCAACTGTCGGCCGACGAGCGTATCAACCTGCCCAAGCCGTCCATTGATACGGGCATGGGGCTGGAGCGCATCGCCGCCGTTCTCCAAGGAACGCATGACAACTACGAGATCGATCTGTTCCGCGCGCTCATCGCCGCCAGTGAGCAAGCCACTGGCGTGGTGTCAAACGATGAGACACGCGCCAGCCACCGCGTGATCGCTGACCACCTGCGGGCTGCCTGCTTTTTGATTGCGGACGGTGTTTTGCCCTCCAACGAAGGGCGCGGATACGTCTTACGCCGCATCATGCGCCGTGCCATGCGCCATGCCAGCCTGTTGGGGGCCGAAGAACCCTTGATGTGGAAATTGGTGCCCACACTCACCGGACAGATGGCCTCCGCTTTCCCGGAACTGAAGCGCAACGAAACCCTGATTATCGAGACGCTCAGGCTGGAAGAAACCCGTTTCCGCAAAACCCTGACCCGTGGCCTCGCACTTCTTGACGATGCTACCTCAGACATGACAGCTGGTGACGTCTTGGACGGTAAGACAGCCTTCAAGCTTTACGACACTTACGGTTTTCCGCTTGATCTGACCCAAGACGCACTGCGACGTCGCCAAATCGCAGTGGATCTGGACGCCTATAAATCCACCATGGAAGAGCAAAAAGCTGCTGCCCGCGCGTCGTGGACCGGGGCCGGTGGTGCGGCTGATGATGCGATCTGGTTCCAACTGCGCGAAGAGGTCGGAGGTACCGAATTCTTGGGCTATGACACGCTTGCCGCCGAAGGATTGGTGAGCGCAATTTTGGTCGATGGAAACCGCGTCGAAGACATTAAAGCGGGATCGTCAGCCCAAGTCGTGCTCAACCAAACGCCTTTCTATGCGGAGTCCGGCGGGCAGCAGGCGGATCACGGCACCATGTCCGTGGGAGAGACGACTGTTTCTATTACCGATGTGCGCAAGCGGGGCGATGGCCTGTTTGTCCACGATGTGACCGTGAAGGCGGGTGTCTTGAAGGTCGGCGACGGAGTGGTGCTGACGGTGGACCAAGCCAGACGGGATCTGCTGCGCGCCAACCATTCAGCGACCCATTTGGTGCACGAGGCGCTCCGTGAAGTGTTGGGCGATCATGTTTCGCAAAAAGGTTCCTTGGTTGCGCCCGGACGTCTGCGCTTCGATTTCTCACACCAAAAGCCTGTCGATGACGCACAAGCCCAGCAGGTCACCGATCTGGCGAACGCCTATGTGCTGCAAAACGCGCCGGTGACGACAACGCTGATGGCGGTCGACGATGCCATCGAACTGGGCGCACAGGCGCAGTTTGGCGAAAAATATGGTGATGAAGTCCGCGTGGTCTCCATGGGGAAGAAGTCGGACGGAAAAGCGTGGTCCTTGGAACTTTGTGGCGGAACCCACGTGAACCGCACGGGGGATATTGGCCTGATAGCCCTCGTTGGAGAAGGCGCAGTGTCTTCCGGCGTTCGCAGAATTGAAGCGGTGACCGGTGCCGCTGCACGGACGCACTTTGAGGAGCAAGAACGCCAGTTACGCGCGGCAGCCTCTGTTCTCAAATCCACGCCCGCAGATGTTGCATCACGAGTAGCAACCTTGGTGGACGAGCGCCGCAAGATGGAACGTGAGATCGCTGATCTGCGCAAACAGGTCGCCATGGGTGGCGGCAGCGCAGCCGATACAGCAGCTGAAACCATCGGCGATGTAACATTTTCCGCCCGCGCCCTCTCAGGGATTGCGCCCAAAGAGTTGAAGGGGCTGGTGGACGAGGAAAAAGCCCGCATCGGCTCCGGCGTTGTGGCTATGGCTGCCGCCAGCGAAGACGGTAAGGCGGCTGTGGTTGTGGGGGTCACAGACGATCTGACGGATCGTTTCAACGCAGTCGTTCTCGTGCGCGCGGCATCGGAAGCGGTTGGTGGTAAAGGTGGCGGTGGCCGCCCTGACATGGCTCAGGCCGGTGGCCCGGATGGCGATAAGCTGGATGATGCAATCGCCTCTGTGCGGGCCGCTCTCGCTTAGAGTGCTGCGAGGCATGAGTTGTACCAACAAAAAACCCGCCAGCTTTTTAAAACTGGCGGGTTTTTTGTTGCTGACCTCAACTGTTAGCTCATGGCTTTTTGCAGATTCTCGTCCACCTTGTCCAAAAAACCGGTGGTGGAAAGCCACGGCTGGTCCGGGCCGATCAGCAGCGCTAAGTCCTTGGTCATATGACCGCTTTCGACGGTGTCGATGCACACCTGCTCCAGCGTGAGCGAGAATTTGTGCAGGGCGTCGTTGTCGTCCAACTTGGCGCGGTGAGCGAGGCCACGGGTCCACGCGAAGATGGAGGCGATGGAGTTGGTCGAGGTTTCTTCGCCCTTCTGGTGCGCGCGGTAGTGGCGGGTCACCGTCCCGTGGGCGGCCTCTGATTCCACGGTCTTGCCGTCTGGCGTCATCAAAACGGACGTCATCAGGCCCAGTGAACCAAAGCCCTGCGCAACGATATCGGATTGCACGTCCCCATCGTAGTTCTTACAGGCCCAAACGTAACCGCCGGACCATTTGAGCGCGGATGCCACCATGTCGTCGATCAGACGATGTTCGTACCAAATCTTAAGCTCGTCGAACTGCGCCTTGAATTCGTTTTGGTAAATCTCTTCAAAAATGTCCTTGAAGCGCCCGTCATACGCTTTCAGGATCGTGTTTTTGGTAGACAGATAAACCGGCACTTTGCGCTGCAGGCCGTAATTCAAAGACGCGCGGGCGAAGTCCTTGATGGAATCATCGAGGTTATACATTCCCATGGCGATGCCAGCCGAGGGTGCGTCGAACACCTCGTAGTCCTGCTCGGTGCCGTCTTCGCCGACGAATTTCATGGTCAGTTTGCCCGGTCCGGGAAACAGGAAATCCGTCGCGCGGTATTGGTCGCCAAATGCGTGACGGCCCACGATGATGGGTTGCGTCCAACCGGGAACAAGCCGTGGCACGTTTTTCATGATGATGGGCTCGCGGAAGATCACACCGCCTAAAATGTTGCGGATTGTGCCGTTGGGCGACCGCCACATCTTTTTGAGACCAAATTCCTCAACACGCGCCTCATCCGGCGTGATGGTGGCGCATTTTACACCGGCACCGTAGTTTTTGATGGCGTTTGCCGCGTCGATGGTGATTTGGTCATCCGTGTCATCGCGCGCTTCGATCCCCAGATCGTAATATTTCAGATCGATGTCCAGATAGGGATGGATCAGCTTGTCCTTGATGAACTGCCAGATGATGCGGGTCATCTCGTCGCCGTCGAGTTCAACAAGCGGATTTTCGACCTTGATTTTTGCCATTATGGAGAGTTCCTGTTCACGGGTTCCGGTGCGTGTGGGGAGCGCGGTGTGGCACCGGACCCGCGTGGCCACACGGGGTGGACATTGGGTGCGATGCCGCAGGCTCCCGGGTGCGACGTCGCGTCTATAACACCGCAGTTCGCCAAGGCAAACTGCCCAATGCCCGTATGGTGTTAGCAGGCCTGGTCAAATGGTCGAAGGCAACACGGAGTGGCGGAACCTAAGCACAAAACAGTGCGCAATCTGCGTCTACTGACCACGCAAACGCGCCGCTTGGAGCTGGTTGAACACTTTCATCAACTGCGTACGCTCGACGGGCCAAGCGTTCGTATCATCCGGATCAAATGCGGGGCCACGCCACTCGCGGTAGAGCCGTACGGCGGTGTTTCCCCGTTGCAAAAACACGAACACACCAACTTCACCCATGTCCGGTTGCTTGGCATAGGCACCGCAGGCCACCAGAAGCGTTGGCACCCCTTCGCGGGCTGTACCACGCACTGTGCGCACAGTGCCCGGCGCGCAGCCCTGTTGGAAATTGTCTTCAGCCAACATCATGTTGCGTGCCGGGCCGCCACGGAAATTCTGGATGGCGAGCAGAGCGTATATATTCTTCCAGTTCTGAAAGGTTTCATCGCGCGGGATAGCTTCAAGCGCGAAAACACCCGGCTGCTGGCGACGGTTGAAACGGCTTGCCTGCATGGCTGTGCTGGTATTCAGCGTTGTCCAATCCGGCAGTGGAAAAAGCAACACACTATCAAACAGGCGTATGACGCCATTGGCATTGCTCAAGCGTTGATTGGGACGCATGGGCGTGAGTGGGGCAGCACCCGGTGCCTGCCGCAACGTTGGCGCAGTGGGCGTTTCCTGTTGCGGTGTTGCTTGCACCAGCTGAGCCGGCTCACGCGAACCGCTGGACATGGCCTGCGAGGTCGCTAAGACCGTCAGCGCAGCTCCCGCCAAAAGAGTGGCCCAAGCGCGCTTACCCGTTTTTGCAATCAACCCGTTCATCAAACATATCCGATACAAATATACCTGCACCTTGTGGCGCAGACAGGAGCAAGTGGAAATGGCTGGAACCGATCGTCGCCAAAAATTGATTGCCGAGGGACCGGTCATCGTACTGGTCAATCCGCAACTGGGTGAGAACATCGGCGCAGCGGCCCGTGCCATGGCGAATTTTGGTTTGGGCGAATTGCGTCTGGTGGACCCGCGCGATGGATGGCCGAATCCGGTTGCGAAGGCCAACGCCGCGAAGGCCGATCACATCATAAACACGGTGCAGGTGTTCGACGATCTCGCCAGCGCTATCGAAGATCTAAATTTCGTTATCGCCACCACCGCCCGTCAGCGCGAGATGCTGAAACCGGTGCGCGGCCCCCGCGAAGCCGCAGCGCAATTGCGCACCCGCCACGAAGCAGGACAAAAAACCGGCATACTGTTCGGGCGGGAGCGGTCCGGCCTGGAGAGCGTGGAAGTGGCGCTGGCCGATGAAATTGTCACCTTTCCTGTCAATCCAGCATTCGCATCTCTCAACATCGCACAGGCCGTATTGCTGATGAGCTATGAATGGATGGGGTCTGGCGATGCGCAACTACCCATTGGAGAACCGGCCAGCATGCCAGCGGAAAAAAGCGACCTGTTTGGCCTGTTCGACCACTTGGAAGGCGCGCTGGAGAAGGAAAACTATTTTCGTCCGCCCCACAAAAAAGCCACCATGGTGGAGAACCTGCGCACCATCTTTCAAAAGGCCGGATTGAGCCAACAGGAGATACACGCCCTGCGCGGTGTTGTGGCCACTTTGGAGGGCCGCAAAACCAGACCGCGCCCAAATCGCTCAAATCGTTAAGACCGCCCAAGTCGCTAAGACTGCCCGAGTCGCTAAGACCGCCAAGCCCCAAACCCAAGGAGAGTGTTCAAACCTAGGCTTAAGGGATTGAGGGTCACCGAGGGACTGGTCCCAACACCCTTGTTTTGATCGGGTGAATGGGCTTTGAGTGCCCCACATATTTTTGATCGAATCTGACCTGCTCTGATCTGTGCAACACGCCCGGTCAGCGCCGCTAAAAAGCCCGGTGCCCAATGCGATTAACCGATTATTTTTTACCCGTTTTGAAGGAAGCCCCGCGAGAGGCTGAGATCATTTCCCACCGCTTGATGTTGCGGGCCGGGATGATCCGTCAGCAGTCGGCAGGCATCTATTCGTGGCTGCCGCTGGGCCTGAAAGTCCTGCGCAAAGTTGAACAGATCGTGCGCGAAGAGCAAAACCGGGCAGGCGCCGTTGAAGTGCTTATGCCGACGATCCAGAGCGCCGATCTGTGGCGGGAGTCCGGTCGGTACGATGACTACGGCAAGGAGATGCTGCGCATTCAGGACCGCCATGAGCGCGACATGCTGTTTGGCCCCACCAATGAGGAAATGATCACCGATATCTTCCGCACCTATGTGAAGAGCTATCGTGATTTGCCGCTTAATCTGTACCACATCCAGTGGAAGTTTCGTGACGAGGTACGGCCAAGGTTCGGAGTCATGCGTGGTCGCGAGTTTTTGATGAAGGATGCCTACTCCTTTGATCTCGACGAGACCTCTGCACGGTCATCCTACTACCGCATGTTTGTCTCTTATCTGCGCACGTTTGACCGTTTGGGCGTAACCGCTATCCCAATGCGTGCGGACACAGGGCCCATCGGAGGAGACTTGAGCCACGAGTTCTTGATCTTGGCGGACACGGGCGAAAGCGAAGTCTTTTGCCACACCGACTATGACAGTTTGGACGTGCCGGACCGCGGTGTAGACTATACAGACGACGCCGCAATCGAAGCGATCTTTGAGGACTGGACACGCGCCTACGCCCGCACAGACGAGATGCATGATGAAACTTTGTGGGCCGATGTGCCGGAGGCTTCCCGCAAAAACGCACGTGGTATCGAGGTGGGGCATATCTTTAATTTTGGCACAAAGTATTCCGAACCCATGGGGGCAAAAGTGGCCGGCCCTGATGGTCAGGATCATTTCGTGCAGATGGGATCATACGGTATCGGCCCCAGCAGACTGGTTGCAGCCTTGATTGAAGCCTCCCACGACGAGGAGGGCATTATCTGGCCGGCTTCGGTTGCCCCGTTCGATGTTGGTTTGATCAACCTTCGCCAAGGCGATGAAACAACTGATGGTGCTTGCCACGACATGCACTCCAAACTCTTAGGAGCAGGCTTTGATGTCCTATACGACAACAGTGACAACCGGGCGGGCGGAAAGTTCGCGCTGGCAGACCTGATCGGTCTGCCCTGGCAGTTCATCATCGGACCGCGCGGCCTTAAGTCTGGTGAAATCGAGTTAAAAGAACGCGCCAGCGGAGAGCGCCATAGCCTATCCATGGACGCTGCGATGAACCGCCTTTTGGAGTGGAAGTCGCAGACTGAGGCGCGTTTCGGTGGCTGAACCCGCATCTGCAAACACGCCGGCCCGCACGGGCTCCACGGGCGCATTTTCCGGTTTTGAATGGATGCTCGCCCGCCGTTATCTTGGCAGTCGTCGCAAAGAAACCTTCATTTCGGTGATCTCGATCATCTCGTTCATCGGGATCATGCTGGGCGTTATGACGTTAATTATCGTGATGGCAGTGATGAACGGGTTTCGGACTGAATTGCTGGATCGGATTTTAGGTATCAATGGCCACATCATCGTCCAGCCTGTCCACTCGGAACTCACCGACTATGACGCGGTGGCCAAGCGCATTTCCGGCGTTGAAGGCGTGGTTCTGGCTTTGCCACTGGTGGAAGGCGAGGTGCTGGCGTCCGGCGGGCAGGGCGGTAGCGGTGCCCGCGTGCGTGGAATGCGCGAGGCGGATTTGAAGCTTCTTCCGTCGGTGGGTACCAACATCATCGAAGGCAGTTTGGACGGTTTTGACAGCGCTGAGGGCGTGGCCATCGGCGTCAATATGGCAAACAATTTGCGCTTGGCTTTGGGCGACAGCATTACCCTGGTGACGCCGGACGGTAACCGCACCGCCTTTGGCGTTTCGCCCCGCGTGAAGGCGTATCCGGTCGTCGCGATCTTCAAAATGGGCATGTCGGAATACGACAACATCTTTGTTTTTATGCCCCTGGAAGAGTCCCAGCTTTACTTCAACAAAGAGGGTAAGGCTGACGTCATCGAAGTGTTTGCTGATGACCCAGATCGCGTAGACCGATTGCGCGAGCCTTTGGAGGCGGCGGCGGAACGACCGGTCACGATCTACGACTGGCGACAGCGCAACACGTCATTCTTTCAGGCGCTGGAGGTTGAACGCAACGTTATGTTTCTGATCCTCACGCTGATTATTCTGGTGGCGGCGCTCAACATCATCTCCGGGCTCTTCATGCTTGTGAAGGACAAGGGGCGCGATATCGCCATCCTGCGCACCATGGGGGCCACGCGAGGTGCCGTTATGCGCATTTTCCTGATTACGGGGTCCAGCATTGGCGTCTTGGGAACACTTGCGGGATTTGGCCTCGGGGTTGCGGTATGTCTCAACATCGCCTCCATCCAGCGCGGTTTGAATGCCCTTTTTGGAACCGATCTTTGGGACCCAACGGTGCGGTTTTTGAGCGAGATACCGGCTCGATTGGATATGGGTGAAACGCTGATGGTGTTGGGCATGGCTTTGAGCCTGTCTCTCTTGGCGACGCTTTTCCCGGCTTGGCGGGCGGCCCGTCTCGATCCGGTGGAGGCGTTGCGCTATGAGTGACGGCGCCGCACCAAAACCCATGTTTGTCATGTCAGACGTCGAACGCACCTATGGCAGCGGCGACAGCAAGTTGACCGTCCTGAAGGATGCAAATCTGACGCTCAACGCTGGTGAACTGGTGGCTCTTGTTGCGCCCTCCGGGGCAGGCAAGTCCACACTGTTGCATCTGGCTGGACTGTTGGAAGAACCGGACAGCGGCTCCATCGCCATTGACGGCCATGAGTGCGGCAA
Source organism: Pseudomonadota bacterium (assembly GCA_038746275.1). GTDB lineage: Bacteria > Pseudomonadota > Alphaproteobacteria > Rhizobiales > Rhizobiaceae > Pseudahrensia. The sequence continues at coordinate 59,525 of JBCDKS010000010.1, forward strand.
TCTCGCTGACAATGCCCGCACGCGTATGCGCCGTTTGGACATCGGATTTGTGTATCAATTCCACCATCTGTTGCCGGAACTGAACGCCCGCGAAAACATCACTTTGCCCATGATGATCGCAGGTGAAACAGCGGCATCCGCCCGCACGCGTTCCGATGCTCTGCTGGAGCGTTTGGGGATTCTGCCCCGCGCGACCCACCGCCCGGGCCAATTGTCTGGTGGCGAGCAACAGCGGGTCGCCATTGCCCGCGCCGTGGCCAACAATCCAAAATTATTGTTGGCGGATGAGCCCACCGGCAACCTTGATCCCAGCACGTCTGACGTGGTGTTTGACGCTTTGACGGACCTTGTGCGCTCTACGGGGCTTGCGGCGCTCATTGCTACGCACAATCACGCATTGGCCGCGCAGATGGACCGTATCGTGACCATCAGCGACGGGAAAATCGTCTCCCACTCATAAGCCCAATATAGACGCGAAACCGAACGATACCGGAACTAACTTGACGAATGGAAGAAGAACATATAGTGAACAAATGAGTGTTTGTATGGAGTGTCTCTCATGTCTGCTTTTATCCACAACATCGCCGCTGCTCTGTCCTTAAGCGTCTTTCTGTTCATGGTTCTCGCACTGGCACACGTCGCGACATAATACCCGCGCCAATTTTCATGTGCATCATCCAACCGGCATTGATCTGTCGCGGTGGACTGGCTCTGCTCGTATCCGCATGATGCTATGACACCTTTATCAGCCGCTCGAGTCGGCGAGAGAAGGTGGGTGGTACAGGGAGTGCGGAAGGGTGAACCAACAGGATAAGACAACGGCGGCGCTTAACGCCGGTCTGCAGGCCGATGCGCGCGGTGAGGCTCGGCGTGCGGGAACGGCGCAGCCCTTTGTTCATCTCCACGTGCACTCCGCATATTCCTTGCTTGAGGGCGCGCTGCCTCTCGCAACCATGATTGATCTTGCCATCGCCGATGACCAGCCGGCGCTTGCGATCACGGATAGAAGCAACCTCTTCGGCGCTTTGGAATACTGCGAAAAAGCCATCAAGAAGGGCCTTCAACCCATCGTTGGATGTACATTGGAAGTTGACTTTCGGTCTAGTGATCACAGCGAACCGCAAGACAGCCCGGTGCGCGTCAACTCCGCCTCACAGGAAGCGATGACGGCTTTTCCGGTCTTGGTCCTGCTGGCCTCCAACCGTGAGGGCTATGAGAACCTCACCAAGCTAGCCAGCCTCGCCCACTTGGAAGGGGCTGCAAAATCGCGGCCGCACATCTCGCTGGATCAATTGACCGACCACAATGCCGGTCTGATCGTGCTGACAGGTGGCCCATCGGGTCCGTTAAACATGGCCTTGACCAATGAGCAAACGGATTTGGCCCGCACCTGTTTTGCAACCTTGCAACATGTCTTCGACGAGCGCCTTTACATCGAACTCCAGCGCCACGAGGGCTATTCCCGTGCGGTTGAAGATGCGCTGGTCGACTTGGCTTATGATAATGATGTGCCGCTGGTGGCGACGAATGAAGCCTATTTTCCAAGGCGTGAAGACTATCAAGCCCATGACACGCTGATCTGCATCGCCGAAGGGCGCATGGTAAGTGAGGATGATCGGCGCAAGCTCACCCCGGACCATTTCCTGCGTCCGGCTCACGAGATGGTGCAGCTGTTTGGCGATCTGCCGGAGGCGATACACAACACCGTCGAGATCGCCCGCCGCTGCGCCTACCGTGTGCCGATGCGCGATCCGATCCTGCCGTTCTTTACCGATGGCAAGGGCGATGACCCCTTGGAAGCGGAGTCGCGAGAATTGCGGGCGCAGGCCAAGGCCGGGTTGGAACTGCGATTGGAACAAAACGAACTGGCCCCGGGGCACACGCGCGAAGACTATGACAAGCGCCTGGAGTTTGAGCTCAACGTCATCGAGAGCATGAAATTCCCTGGCTACTTTTTGATCGTGGCCGACTTTATTAAGTGGTCAAAGGCGCAGAACATACCCGTGGGACCGGGCAGGGGCTCCGGGGCCGGGTCGCTGGTTGCATGGTCGCTCACTATCACCGATCTTGACCCGATGCGGTTTTCGCTTCTGTTCGAGCGCTTCTTGAACCCTGAACGCGTGTCCATGCCCGATTTCGATATCGATTTTTGTCAGGACCGGCGCGACGAAGTCATCCATTACGTGCAAGAAAAATATGGTCGCGAGCAGGTGGCCCAGATCATCACATTTGGCACGCTGCAGGCGCGGGCGGTGTTGCGTGATGTGGGTCGCGTTCTGCAAATGCCCTATGGCCAGATCGACCGCCTATGCAAAATGGTGCCTAACAACCCGGCCAATCCCACCACACTGAAAGAGGCGGTCACCTCCGAGCCCGGGCTGATAGAAGCGCGGAATTCCGAACAGGAAGTCGACCAGCTGATCTCCATTGCACTCAAACTTGAGGGTCTGTTCCGCCACGCATCCACGCACGCGGCGGGCATCGTCATCGGCGACCGTCCGCTGGACGATCTGGTGCCGCTCTACCGCGATCCGCGTTCCGACATGCCGGTCACCCAGTTCAACATGAAATGGGTTGAACAAGCGGGTTTGGTGAAGTTTGACTTTTTGGGCCTCAAGACGCTGACAGTGATCCGTACGGCGGTGAACTACATTGCCCAGCGTGGTGTCACCGTAGACGTCGATCACCTACCGCTGGAGGATGAAGCCACTTTTGCCATGCTGCAGCGCGGCGAGACGGTAGGTGTGTTCCAACTGGAATCCATGGGTATGCGCAAAGCGCTTATCGGTATGAAGCCCGATCAGTTTGAAGACATCATCGCTCTTGTGGCGCTGTATCGGCCCGGACCGATGGAAAACATTCCGGTCTACAACGCCCGCAAGCATGGCGAAGAGGAGCCGGACTACTACGACGACAAGATCGAGGCGGTGCTGAAAGAGACCCACGGTGTCATCATTTATCAGGAACAGGTGATGCAGATCGCGCAAATCCTGTCGGGTTATTCCTTGGGTGAGGCGGACATGCTGCGTCGCGCCATGGGCAAGAAAATCCGCTCAGAGATGGAAGTGCAGCGCAAACGCTTTGTGGACGGTGCGGTTGAAGGCGGTCTCGCCCAGGCGCGCGCAGACTATATTTTCGATGTCTTGGCCAAATTTGCAGACTACGGATTTAACAAATCCCACGCGGCCGCCTATGCATTGGTGTCTTACCAAACTGCCTGGTTGAAGGCCAATCATCCCGTCGAATTCATGGCCGCTCTCATGACGTTGGACATGGGCAATACGGACAAACTGCACGACTTTTACCGCGATGCGAAGCGCGCAAAAATTGAGGTTGTTGCGCCGTCGGTGAATGAATCAGATCGCGCCTTCACCGTAAGGGACGAAAAAATTCACTACGCGCTGGCCGCCATAAAAGGGGTGGGGGATCACGCCATGGCGCATGTTCAGGCCGTTCGTGAGGAAGGCGGGCCTTTCAAATCGCTCACCGATTTCTTCACACGCATCGACCCGAAACAACTCAACCGCAAAATGCTGGAAAACCTCACGCAAGCGGGTGCGTTTGATTGCTTCGGCTTTCCCCGCGAACAGGTGATCGGCGGCTTGGACCGTCTGATCGGCCACGCGACACGGGTCGCGGACAACACGGCCATCGGCATGAGCGATATGTTTGGTGGCGATAGCGATGCGACGCAGGTCACTTTGCCTCCGGTTCAAGCGTGGACACCGGCGGACAAGCTGTTCCGCGAGTTCCAGTCGCTTGGCTTTTATCTCTCGGCCCATCCGCTGGATGAGTACACGAGCTATCTTGAAAAGATGCGCGTGCGCTCGTGGGAAGACATGCAGCGCGATGTGCGTGCCGGTTCTCCGGGCGGGTCCATCGCAGGCACTGTTGTCAGTCTGCAAATCCGCAAGACCAAAAGCGGCAATCGCATGGGCATCGTGCAAGCGTCGGATCCCAGCGGGCAATTTGAGGCCGTGCTGTTTTCTGAAACGCTCGAAACCTATCGGGAGATGCTGGTTGCCGGCACGTCAGTGATCCTTACCGTTGCTGCCGAAGACCGGCCTGAGGGTGTGAGCCTGCGCATCAACGGTGTGAAGGCATTGGAAGCGGAAGCTGCCAAGGTCGAGCGGCAACTCTACATCTTTTTGCGTGATGACAAGCCGCTGCGGGGCATCCAAGAGCGGGTGCGCGACCGTGGCGAGGGCAATGTGAGTCTCATCGTCCTACAAGATGATGGTGAGCGTGAGGTGGAAATAAGCCTGCCTGGCAAGCGTTTGATTTCGCCGCAAATTGCCGGTGCCATCAAAGCCATTCAAGGTGTTGTGGACGTGCAGTTGGTTTGAGAACCCTGTTGTATCAACGCGCTCCAACCACCTGTCATGGGCTCTTCTGAGGTGACCATACGCTTCGTAACGCATAACGCATCGTCAATTCTTACTGGCCTGCTTAACCGCGAATTAAGGTTGATCAGGTGTGATGCCAACAGTTTCTGTGTTGGTTTTGGCTTTGTAAATGCGTTCCAAAAATTGGCTATTCAAAAATAACACGCGTGATTTTGCGTCAGTATCCGTGCCTCAAGCTGGGCAAAGGAGCGTCTCTAAAAAGGCCCTCTCGCGCAGCGCTATGTGGCTGGCTGCGGGTACGATCCTGTCCGCCTGTAGCAACGACGCTATCCGTTTTGAAGAAGCCTTGACCACCGGCAGCATCGGCAACACATCAAACCAAAATGCGATCATTTATAAGCAAAATGGCAGCAACAGACTTGCTGGTACTGCTTTGAAAGATCAGCCCTATCCCGGCGATATCGATGGCAATGTGACTGGCTCCATCCACCGGACGCGGTCCGGCGTTTCTGTGGTGCGTCGCAACGTGACTGGAAATGCCCCCACCGTCTCGCGCTCCACGTTGCCAAAGCTAAGCGCTCCCAAAGGGTCTGCGCCCAGCCTAATTGCGCCCAAGATTGCCAAGGCACCCACATACGCTGCACCCACCTATTCCGCCCCCAGCTACTCCGCGCCAAGAGCGTCAGCACCTGCTGTGCGTTATAGGGCTGCGGTTCCCCGTTCCACGGCGCCGGGCATCGCCGTCCTGCCACCTCGCGGCGGTGTGTCCACTGACAAGACTATCACTGGATCGGTGCAGGCTCCACGGACCACCGCACCCGCCGTCGCGCCGATTGCACGGTCGTTCCCGGCAAACACCAATTCAGCAAACAGTGCACCAACAGCAACCCAGCAGGTTGCAAGCAAACCCTCTGCTGGTAGCGGATGGACCAAAGCTGGCGGCACATGGGTAACAGTTGGACAGGGCGAGACCCTTTATAACCTCTCCCGCCGCTATGGCGTGCCGGTGTCTGCAATTTCCAAGGCCAACGGCATTTCGGATCCCTCCAAAGTGTCCTCCGGCACGAAAATTCTCATTCCAACCTATTCGTTTAGCTCATCCGCCCCAATTTCTGCTCCGGACAGCAACCCGGGCACAAAAGTTGCGCGCGCAACGCGCGGTTTCCAAGGGCAAGTGTTGAACGGTCGTGTTGCGGTGCCCACAGCCCGCAGCCGTGACGCAGTCGCAGCACCCCATTCAGTTCCAGCACCCTTGCCCGTTCGTGCGGTTGAGCAAGCCAGTGTCAATACGGGTGGCTACACCGTTAAATCCGGCGATACGCTCTACGGCATTTCACGCAGCACCGGCGCGTCCGTCCAAGCGATCCAGACCGCAAATGGTATGAGCAACACGACAGTAAAAATCGGCCAGCGGCTGCGCATTCCTTCGGGTCGGCAAACGGTCGCCAGTGCAGACACGGTTGTGACCGGCAGTGTGCCTAAGACCCGCGTTGAAAAACAGCGTCCAACGGTTCAAAGCCCGGCACCAAAGGTGACATATCGCGCGCCAAAACCAAAAAGCACCAACAACGTTGCATCCGCCGCGCCAGCGTCCTTCCAATGGCCCTTGAAAGGCCGTGTCTTGGCCCGTTTCGGCGAAAAAATGGCTGGAAACACCAATGATGGTATCGATATTGCTGCGCCAGTCGGATCTTCCGTACGCGCCGTACGCAGCGGCAAAGTGATCTATGCCGGGTCGGAACTGGAGGACTTCGGTCAGTTGATCCTGCTCAGCCATTCCGGCGGGTGGGTGAGCGCATACGCCCATGCTTCAAAGACCTTGGTGAAGCGAGGCGATACCGTCCAGTCCGGCCAGGTGATCGCAAAATCCGGGCAAACGGGCAATGCAGCATCACCGCGCCTGCATTTTGAACTGCGTAAAAACTCCAGTCCCGTGAACCCGCTGAACCACCTTAATTAGGCAGTCTACACAGCGTCTTGTGCGCTCTATAGGGTCTTGCCTTCGCGCCCAGCGAGTTCGGTAACGAACTGCCATGCCACCCGGCCGGATCGGCTGCCGCGTGTCGTAGACCATTCCAATGCTTCGCTGCGCACATCCGACAGTGTTTTGCCGATTGCAAAGTGCTTGAGATAGCCCTCCACCATGGCCAGGTAGTCGTCTTGGCTGCACTTGTGGAAGCCAAGCCACAATCCAAAGCGGTCAGAAAGTGACACTTTTTCTTCCACGGCTTCCGATGGGGTGATGGCAGTAGATCGCTCGTTTTCGATCATGTCTCTGGGCATGAGGTGTCTGCGGTTGGACGTGGCGTAGAAAATGCAATTTTCAGGACGCCCTTCAACGCCGCCGTCCAAAGCGGCCTTGAGTGCTTTGTAGCTTGTATCGTCGTGGTCAAACGATAGATCATCGCAAAACAGGATAAAGCGCTCCGGCCGTTCTTTTAGGATCGCAAGAAGCGAAGGCAGTGTGTCGATGTCCTCGCGGTGTATTTCAACCAGTTTGAGAGGCGTTGAATTGCTGCTGATCTGTGTTTCGGTGATTGTAGCGTGAGCGGCTTTCACGAGGGACGACTTGCCCATGCCGCGCGCGCCCCACAACAGAGCATTGTTGGCTGGAAGCCCCTTGGCGAACCGGGCTGTGTTTTCCGTCAAGATATCGCGAACACGGTCGATGCCGCGCAACAGCACCATATCTACACGGTTCACTTTAGGCACCGGCTGGACCCAGTTTCGCGTTGGGGCCCACACAAATGCGTCAGCCACGGCGAAATCGTTGTCAGGGTTGGCCGCAGGCACCGCACGTTCAAGCAGACGGGTAAGAGCGTCCAATTTGGTGTTTAGCTCTTGTAGCTGCTCGGTTTTCTTTCCCAATATCTCGCCCTCTTTCGTCAAAGCGTGGCTTTGCTATCACAGGCCATGTGCGGGACCAACCGGCACGCTTGGCATTGCCTAAAGGGTGGCTGGGCTGCGGTTGCATCGCGGTGCCCGTCCACTATATTCGCCAAAGTTTCAAAGGGATTCCCAAGGCGCATGTCGCCGATCCACCCATATCCCGGCTATTCCACGAAAAGGGTTTTTGCATGTTCATCACACCGGCCTATGCGCAAAGTGCTGGCGGAGCGGGCGGCAGTATTGTCGAACTGCTTTTCCCGCTTATTCTTGTTGGCGGCATCATGTGGTTCCTTGTCATCCGCCCTCAGCGACAGGCCGCAAAGGCCCGTGAGGAGATGCTGGGTTCAATTCGGCGTAACGACACAGTGATCACCGGGGGTGGAATTGTTGGTAAGGTGACCAAAATCATCGACGACGCGGAACTCGAGGTGCAAATTGCAGCCGACGTAAAGGTAAAAATCTTGCGCCACCTGATTGCGGACGTGCGTGTCAAAGGTCAGCCGGCCAAAGCGGCTGAAGCCAAGAGCGACGCTAAAGCCAAGGGCGAGACCAAAGCTGCAAATGATGAAGCCGAGGAAGCGGATGAAAAGCCCGCTGCAAAACCAAAGCGGTCAACGCGCACCCGCCGCAAGCCAGCTGCAAAGAGCTGATTGCGCCTGACACAATCTTGTGGCGTTTGATCGCCACTCCAAATCAGTGCGGTTGATCCCGCACCGCCAAAGAGCCCGAAGAGAGCCCCATGCTGCATTTCTCAAATTGGAAGATCGTCTGGATCCTGCTGGCCGTGTCCATTGGCGTCATGTTGGCCCTGCCAAACGCCTTTTCGGAAAAAACACTGGCAGGGTTGCCGGACTGGTTTCCAAAACGCCAAATTAGTTTGGGCTTGGACTTGCAGGGCGGGGTGCACCTTCAGGTTAAAGTCGAGCGCGATGGCATTGAAACGGAGCGTTTGGAGACTCTTGAAAGCGATGTCCGCACTCAATTGCGTGACCGCGATCTGGGTCCGATTGGCTATTCCGGAATTCGCGCCAGCGGCAACAAAGTCACCGTCCGCCTGTTGACGCCTGATGATGCGGCCAAGGCCAAGGAGCGCTTGGCCAACCTGTTGGAACCCATCGCGCCGTCGGGAACGCTGATTTCGGGCATCGGCATCACGGAAGTGACGCAGAATGAGCCATCTGCCGGTGTGCTCGAATATCAACTCACCACCGAAGGTATCGACGAGCGCTTGAGAGCGGCGGTTTCACAGTCCATCGAAGTGATCCGCCGACGGGTGGACGAATTGGGAACCACCGAACCGATTATTCAGCGGCAAGGCACAGACCGCGTGATCGTGCAGGTGCCGGGCTTTGGTGACCCGGAACGGCTGAAAGAGCTGATCGGCACCACCGCCAAATTGTCATTCCACATGGTTGACAATACGATGGGTGTGAACGACGCGCTGGCCAACCGACCACCGGTGGGGTCGGAGGTAATTAACACCAATGAACCTGAAAGCGGCGAAGCGCAGATCCTGATAAAAAAGCGGGTCGAAATCAGCGGTGAAGACTTGAACGACGCTCAGCAGGGCTTTGATCAGCGCACCAACGAACCCATCGTGACCTTCCGCTTCAACACAAAGGCCGCCCGCCGGTTCTGTACGCTGTCATCGCAAAACATTGGCAACCGTTTCGCCATCGTCCTCGACACAACGTCGATTTCCGCACCGGTCATCCGCGACGCAATTTGTGGCGGTTCAGGCCAGATTAGCGGTAACTTCACGGCTGAGACGGCCAATGATCTTGCGGTTTTGATGCGCGCTGGCGCACTGCCTGCCGAGATTACATTTGTTGAAGAGCGCACCGTTGGTCCGGGTCTCGGTCAAGATTCTATCGAAGCTGGTCAGCAGGCTTCCATCGTTGCCGGCATTCTGGTCGTGATCTTCATGCTGCTGGCTTATGGAAAACTAGGCATTATTGCAGTCATCGCATTGACGGCCAACATCGCACTTATAATGGGTGGCCTATCAGTGTTGGGGGCAACGCTGACGCTGCCTGGCATCGCGGGGATCGTGCTCACCATGGGTATGGCGGTGGATGCCAACGTGCTGATCTATGAGCGGATACGCGAAGAGAAACGCGAAGGGCGATCGCTGGTTCAGGCCATTGATTCCGGCTTCCGCCAAGCCATGGCCACCATTTTGGACGCCAATATCACCACTCTAATTGCGGCCTTTATCCTTTTTTATCTTGGCTCCGGTCCAATCCGCGGCTTCGCGGTCACGCTGGCCATTGGTATCGTAACGTCCGTGTTCACGGCCTTCACGTTGACCCGTCTGATGGTCGCGCTTTGGCTGCGTTGGGAACGTCCAAAAGAACTGCCGCGCGGCTTTATCAAGCTCGTGCCGGACAACACCCAATTGCGATTTATGATTTATCGCAAACTGTCCTTCCCGTTGTCGGCTATTCTGCTGGTGGGATCGTTGGGCATGTTCATCACCTACAACTTGAACTACGGCATCGACTTCAGGGGCGGCACGCTGGTGGAATACCAGTCTAAAGCGCCGGTCGCAGATCTGGCCAGCGTGCGCGAACGCCTAAGCGACTTGAACCTTGGCGACATTCAGGTGCAGGAATTTGGTCAACCCAACGAATTGCTGATCCGTATCGAAAGCCAAGCCGGTGGCGATAATGCCGAGCAAAGCGCTTTGGCCTTGGTCAAGGAGGTGATGGAAGAGGACCATAATTTCCGCAGGCAAGAAGTCGTCGGGCCAACCGTTTCGGGGGAACTCGCGCGCGCAGGTACCATTGCCGTCTTGGTCTCTCTGCTGGCAATCATGGTCTACATTTGGTTCCGATTTGAGTGGCAGTTTGCCCTCGGTGCGGTCGCAGCGACCCTGCACGACGTGATCTTGACCATCGGCATGTTTGCGCTCCTCCAGATCGAATTTTCGCTATCCTCCATTGCAGCCATCCTCACGATTGTGGGCTACTCCTTGAACGATACCGTGGTGGTCTATGACCGAATACGAGAGAAGCTGCGAAAATATAAGAAAATGCCGATCCGGGATTTGCTCGATTTTGCTATCAACAAAACCCTGTCAAGGACAGTGATGACCTCGGTGACAACTCTGCTCGCGTTGTGCGCCTTGTACTTCCTCGGTGGTGAAGTGTTGCGCGGGTTCACCTTCGCAATGATCTTCGGCATCGTGATTGGTACCTATTCGTCTATCTTTATCGCGGCACCAATCCTGATCTTGTTCAAGTTGCGTCCCGGCGCCCTCGATCAGGCTGATCCGTCGCCCTATGTCGGACAGGAAGTGCAAGAGGTTAAATAGCTTGGCCGATCCGGCGGAAAATGCACCCGGCGGTTCAACCGTTGTTGCGTCTGCGACCCCCTCAGATTGGGGTCGGCCGGACAAGCGTCTGAGCACACCAGGCCTGGAAATTCGCCAAGCCCACTTTCCCGGTCGCGCACCTGTGGACAGCTACGGCGCGGGCGGGTTCCGTTTCGCAGACATGTCTCATCGCGGCAGCATCATGCTGCTTCCAAGTGGTATCTACGGGTGGACCGCAAACACGTTGAGCGACATTACACCCTCCAGCCTGACCCAGTTGAAGGGTGAGACTGATCTGGAACTGGTCTTGTTCGGCACCGGACAAGACCTGCAAATGCTGGACGAGGCGACCTTGGCCTTCATGGATGAGACCGGTTTGCGGGCCGAAGTCATGGCCACCGGGGCCGCCGCGCGCACATTCAACGTTTTGCTGGCGGAAGGTCGTCCCGTGGGAGCGGCATTGTTGGCCGTTGCCTAGGCGCACCGCGTGACGGACAGCAATCAGCCCCAGATTCCAGACGAAATTGCGTCAATGGCGCGGAACACAGTCCGCGCCGGAGCAAGAGACCAATATTTGTCCAATCTGCTGCTGCCGCCAAACCTTCAACCGCTCGCCATGGTGCTGGATGCTCTGCATGTTGAACTTACCAATATTGCGCTCATGCGGGGGGAGCCGGTGGCCCGCCAAATCCGGCTTCAATGGTGGGTTGAGGTGTTTGCCAGCCAACGACGGGGTGAAGGGGAAGGACACCCGCTGGCGGCCACCTGCTTGAACTTGGCGCAAAACGGCCACGTAAGTCTTGAAGTCCTGTCCGCAAAAGCAAACGCGCACATGCGTGAACTCTATGCTGACCCGTTTGAAGACAAAAATACGCTGGAAGGTTGGGCTGGAGACACACGCGCCACATCGTTTCAGCTCTTGGCCAATGCGGCACAACTGACACCGCCCGCCGACCCCGCCTTGCACGGCCATGCTGGTGTTGCATGCGGTCTGATTGCGCTGTTGCAGACGGCCGGTCTGCGTTTGGGCAACAGTTCCGGCATCTATCCGTTGGATCTGCTCACGGCTGTCGGTTTGACCGCGGAAGACGTTTTGGAAAAAGCGGCCTCACCAGCAGGTCGGATTGACCTGCGCCCGTTTACAGCCGTGATGGTGGACATGGCGCAAAACCATTTGGCGAGCGCGCAAAAACACTTGGGCACCGATCCAGTTTCCCGCGCAATCGTAAGACCGCTCGCTTTGGTCCGGCGCTATGGAGCGGCCATTGCGAAGAACCCGGACATTATTTGGGAAGGTCCTGTCGCCTTGCCGCAATGGCGCATTCAGTGGCTGCTGTGGAAAGGCGTTTGATTTGACGATTGACCACGACACTCACGGCATTTGAGCGGTCTTGGCAGCGTTTGCTTAATACAACTGCGATAATCTTGCTCCTTACAAGGGCTCAGTCATGGTTAAGAGTTAACCGTGCTCCGTAGCCCATGCCCCATTTGCCGTGTGACGGAGTGTAAAGATGGAACGCTCACTGTCTGATTGGAATGAGAAGCTGCGCGGTACTGCTGCGCAGGACTTGCTTTCGTCTTGGTCAAAGCGGGTGCAGGTCAGCACCTCATACCTGCAAGAGCCAAACTACCACATCGCGGTCGCGGAGCGCATGCGCAATCTGGCCTATATGGCCATCGATCTTGAAGACGAGGTTCGCTTGGAACTGCGGGAGCGCGGCAATTCCATTTTGGCGGCGGTGCGAGACACCCACGCCGAAAACAAAAAGCTGGTTCGCGTTTTGGATGAAACACGCTCCAAGAGCGATGCTTACTTCGACCGGTACGGCAGCAAGACCGCCCGCACCTATATGTACGAACGCGGTTTGATCAGCCTCTCCGGCGACCGAATGGCCTCTGCTTAAAGCCTATTCTATTCGGCAGCGTCCAACACAAGTTTGCCTTTTCGGGAACTCGTCAACCAAGCGTCCATATCATTCAACGCGCGAAACGTGATGGCGCGCTTCTTGGCAGCACCTTTTTCCTTGCCCCGCCAGCGGCCAACATGCCCTTCCGGCTTGCTGATCTCGACCGGAGGAAACAGACCAAAATTCACATTCATTGGCTGAAAAGAGCGACGGCCCATGCCCTCGTCATAGGCAATGTGGCCTTTTGTGATGTGACTCAACAGAGCGCCAAACGCCGTGGTCTCCGGCGGCACATCCGGCGTGTCGCCTTTGCGGTCTGCCACAGTGAACCGGCCGGTCAGCAAGCCAATGGCCGCTGATTCCACGTAGCCTTCGCAGCCGGTGATTTGACCCGCAAATCGGATATGCGGTCGGGATTTCAAACGCAGTGTTTCGTCCAGCAGTGTCGGCGAGTTCAAAAACGTGTTGCGGTGGAGACCGCCAAGGCGGGCAAATTCCGCGTTTTCAAGGCCAGGTATGGTGCGGAAAATGGCAGCTTGGGCGCCGTATTTCAGTTTCGTTTGAAAACCCACCATATTGTACAACGTGCCCAAAGCGTTGTCCTGGCGCAGTTGCACGACGGCATAGGCTTTCTCGTCGGGCTTGTGCACATTCGTCAGCCCCATGGGTTTCATCGGCCCATGGCGCAAGGTTTCGCGTCCGCGCTCCGCCATGATCTCAATCGGCAAACACCCGTCAAAATAGGGCACGTTTTCCCACTGTTTGAATTCAGCCTTCTCGCCCGCCAACAATGCGTCAATAAAGGCTTCGTACTGATCGCGGTCCATCGGGCAATTCAGATAGTCCTTGCCAGTGCCACCGGGCCCCACCTTGTCATACCGCGACTGGAACCACGCGATATCCAAATCAATAGTGTCGGTATGCACGATGGGTGCGATGGCATCAAAGAATGCGAGGGCGTCTTCGCCCGTTTCAGCCGCAATGGCAGCCCCTAAATCGGGGGCTGTCAAAGGACCGGTGGCGATAATTGTTTCGCCCCATGTTTCGGGCGGCAGGCCGGCTACTTCTTCGCGCACAACAGTGACCAGCGGGTGCGCATTAAGTTTAGCGGTTACGCCTTCGGCGAAACCATCGCGATCCACAGCGAGGGCCGACCCTGCGGGAACCTGATGGGCATCGGCGCAGGCCATGATCAGCGAGCCACATTTACGCATTTCTTCATGCAGCAGGCCAACAGCATTGCCGTGTTTGTCGTCAGACCGGAACGAGTTGGAGCACACAAGCTCAGCCAATGAATCGGTCTGATGCGCATCCGTGCCGCGCACGCCGCGCATTTCGTGCAAGATGACGGGGAGACCGGACTGGGCTATTTGCCAAGCAGCTTCGCTGCCAGCCAAACCGCCGCCGATCACGTGGACTGGTTTTTCGCTCATAAAAATGAGCTACTGGCTTACATGGTGATATTCAAGAGTGGTGATGGGCTTGCGGCATGAATGCCACATCACGGCAAAATCATGCCGGCGTGTTTGGCGCTTTGCGCGCCTTTGTGCCATCTCATTTGCACTATGGCTTGCCGAACTGATTTGGTGCGCCCCTTCACGAGCGCGCTCACACCCTTTGGAACGAGGCATATGGCACTGGTACGGTCTTTTGCAGCGATAGCGGCTCTTGCAGCTCTTACAGCGTGCAGCCAGACGAACAATTCAACTTCGTCTACCTATTCCGCTGCTCTTGTTCCGACCGATCAGGTGCTCAAAATTTGCTCCGGCTACGGATGTATCATCTCCAACAAAGTGACTTTTGGCGCCAGCGATTTGGAGCGTTTGCGGGATGTCATGGATGCTGGTCAGGCTTCTCCAGCACAGGAGCGCGATGCTGTGGCGAAAGCGGTTGGTCTTATGGAAATCATGAGCCGAGCGAAGGGTCGGTATGCCAAGGACAACCCAAAGGCGTGGCAGATTGATAAAGGCAAGCGCGGTCAGATGGATTGCGTAGATGAGTCGTTAAACACCGGCGCGTACCTACGTTACCTGCACCGCAATGGCTTGCTGCGCCATCATGCGCCGGAACGCGGCTATGCGGAACGGGGTCTCATCATTGATGGCCGTTACCCGCATAAATCTGCCACGATGAAAGACAAAGCGGGCACCCGTTGGACGGTGGACAGTTGGTATGGCGCTACAGGCGATGCCGCTGAGATTATGACCCATGCTCAATGGCGCAGAGTCCGCAACGGGTTCAACGGCTAAACCACGCTGACCCGTCCCTGCTGATCATTTCGGCCATGTCCCATATGCACAAAAAGAAAACGCCTGCCGGGGGAGGAGGTCCGGCAGGCGCTGTAAATGTGTGTTACCGGCTGGGAGGAGGATGCCGGTTCCACGATTTAAGCGCCCTGGGAGGAGGATGGACGCTTAAATTTCGTCAACCGCTTAGTCGCGCGCTGCGCGTTTAGCGATGAATGGGATGTCGCCGCGTGCTATGCCCAGATCATTGAGTTCACGCTCGGAGAGTGTGTACAGCTCGTTACGTGTCTGGCGAATGCGGTTCCATGAGCGGAACTGACCGAAAATATCCATTTTTCTTTTCCTTCGGGTGTCCGGCGGTCGAACCGTCGGGTTGGTTTATGGTGAGAAATCCACCGTTTTGCGTTCAAGGAACTATAGTGTTTAACCCTGATGCCGATCAGATAGTGCAGGTGCACAAAGACTACGAACGCAAAGACCGCAAATGAGCCATGCAATTGGCGCAAGCCGCGCCACAAATCGGTCACAATATCAAACGGATAGTTAAACAAAAACAAGCCGCGATCGGTCTGTCCAATCGCGGCATAGACTAGGTCTCAGTGCACAATTTTGATGGCATAAGCCTGGCAAGCGGTTCTTAGTTACTCACTCTGGCTGACTATTTGCAGGCGTATGTCAGCGTACCATTGGCCAAGAACCGGTTACGGTCGCAGACGCCTTTTGCCCAACCAAACGTCCGAATTTGACCCCGACGATAGCTGCCATGCTGTCTGGTGCAATGACGGCGCGCCCGATCCCGCGCGATTTTGCGCGCCGTGCGCCACATGCGGTTACAGGACACCCGCAATTGGCTTTGGAAACTGGCACTGCTTGTGTGGTTGGCTCCGCCATTATGGGCATGCACACCCGGCACGGAACCAAAAATGGAGGCTGACGTCATCACAGCAAAAGTGGCGGCGATACAGGCGTTGCGGAATGTCATGAGTGTGTCTCCCCGGTATGACGCCATCCAATACGGACGGCGCTTCCAATGGAACACTGGCAGGGAACAGGCGTTGCGGAGTGTTAAAGAATGCACATCCAATTTCGGCGGTTCAGCTTCTATTCAGCCGCCACCGAATTGTTTGAGCCACCTGATCCCTCAATCGGGCGCCGCGAAAGCAGTTCCATCAGGAAGTGGCCGGTGTAGGACCGCTCCTCCTTGATGATTTCTTCCGGTGTGCCTTGTGCAACCATTTCGCCGCCCCCGTCGCCGCCTTCCGGTCCTAGGTCCAAAACCCAGTCGGCGGTCTTAATCACTTCCAAATTATGCTCGATCACCGCCACGGTGTTGCCCGTGTCCACCAACTCGTGCAGCACGTCCAGCAATTTGGCGACGTCATGGAAATGCAAGCCGGTGGTCGGCTCGTCCAGGATATAGAGCGTGCGGCCCGTGGCGCGCTTGGACAGCTCTTTTGACAGTTTGACCCGCTGCGCCTCGCCGCCCGATAACGTTGTCGCCTGCTGACCGATCTTGATGTAATCCAGTCCCACTCGCTTTAGCGTTTCCATCTTGTCGCGCACAGAGGGGACGGCTTCGAAAAAGACGCAACCCTCTTCAACGGTCATGTCCAACACATCTGCGATGGACTTGCCTTTGAATTGCACTTCCAACGTCTCGCGGTTGTATCGGGCACCTTTGCACACGTCGCAGGTCACATAGACATCCGGCAGGAAATGCATCTCGATCTTGATGACCCCATCGCCTTGGCAGGCTTCACAGCGCCCGCCTTTCACGTTGAATGAAAAACGCCCCGGGTTGTAACCGCGCGCCTTCGCCTCCGGCAGGCCGGCAAACCATTCGCGGATGGGTGTAAAAGCCCCGGTATAAGTCGCCGGGTTGGACCGTGGTGTCCGACCGATGGGGGATTGGTCGATCTCGATGATTTTGTCGAGATGCTCCAAGCCTTCAATCCGATCATGGGCCGCCGGTTGAGCACGGGATTTGTTGATGTGCCGCGAGGCGGCCTTGTACAGAGTTTCGATCAGGAACGTGGATTTGCCGCCGCCGGAGACCCCGGTTACGGCTGTGAACGTCCCCAATGGAATGTCACCGGTCACGTTTTGCAAATTGTTGCCCTTCGCACCCACCACGCGCAGGCGCTTGCCCTTAGTGATTTTGCGACGCTTTTGGGGAACAGGCACGCCCAAACGACCGGAGAGATACTGTCCGGTGAGCGACTCTTCGCTGGTCATGATGTCGTCCGGCGTGCCCTCGGCAATGATTTTGCCGCCATGGATACCGGCCTTGGGTCCAATATCCAAAACATGATCCGCTGTTAGGATCGCGTCTTCATCATGCTCCACGACAATGACGGTGTTGCCCAAATCCCGCAGGTGCCGCAGCGTCTCCAAGAGACGCGCATTATCCCGCTGGTGCAGACCGATGGAGGGCTCGTCCAGCACGTAGAGCACACCCGTCAGGCCGGAGCCGATTTGTGAGGCCAAGCGGATACGCTGGCTTTCGCCGCCAGACAGCGTTCCGGAATTCCGCGACAGGGTCAGGTATTCGAGGCCCACATCGTTCAAAAACTGCAGGCGCTCGCGAATTTCCTTCAAAATGCGCACCGCAATTTCGTTTTGCTTGTCGCTCAGCCGCTCCGGCAGAGTGTCAAACCATGCATTCGCCTGCTTGATCGACATGGCGGCACATTCACTGATGTGCAGTCCATCAATTTTAACGGCGAGCGCTTCCGGCTTGAGGCGGTTTCCACCACACGTCATGCAAGGCATGCGCGACATGTATTTCTCGATTTCCTCGCGGGACCACGCGCTGTCTGTTTCGCGCCAACGGCGTTCCAAATTGCCCACCACGCCTTCAAATGGCTTTGACGTCTTGTAAGTGCGCAACCCGTCATCATAGACGAAATCGATGCTCTTCTTGCCCGTACCAAACAGGATTGCGGTCTGCCCGTCGCTACCAATTTCGTCCCAGGCAGTCGTAAGCTTGAACCCATACACTTTCCCTATCGCTTGCAGCGTCTGCGCGTAATAAGGGGATGGATTGGAGGATTTTGACCATGGCGCGATTGCGCCGCGCGACAGGCTCAGCGACCCGTCTGGCACCACAAGATTTTCGTCGATCTTTTGTTCCGTACCCAGACCATCACAGGTGGGGCAGGCCCCAAATGGGTTGTTGAAGGAAAACAGGCGCGGCTCAATTTCCGGTATCGTAAAGCCGGATACCGGGCAGGCGAATTTCTCCGAAAACACCATGCGCTCATGGGTTTCGTTTTTAGATTTGTTTTTCGATTCCGCCGTCGTCTCAGACGCGGGCAGGGGCTTGTCAGCAAATTCCGCTACTGCCATGCCGTCTGTCAGACGCAAGGCCGTCTCCATGGAGTCCGCCAAGCGCGTTTGCATGTCATCGCGGACCACCAGCCGGTCCACCACCACGTCGATATCGTGCTTGTATTTTTTGTCGAGAGCCGGGACGTCGGCAATCTCCAAAAACGCGCCATCCACTTTGACGCGCTGGAAGCCCTTTTTCATCAGTTCGGCGAGTTCTTTGCGATATTCCCCCTTGCGGCCGCGCACGATGGGCGCAAGCAGATACAGCCGGGTGCCTTCCTCCAGCGCCATCACACGGTCAACCATCTGGCTGACGGTCTGGCTCTCAATTGGCAGGCCGGTTGCGGGAGAATATGGAATGCCGACTCGTGCAAAAAGAAGGCGCATGTAGTCGTAAATTTCAGTGACCGTACCGACCGTTGAGCGCGGATTTTTGGACGTGGTCTTTTGCTCAATGGATATTGCGGGCGACAGACCGTCGATCTGGTCGACGTCTGGCTTTTGCATCATCTCCAAAAACTGCCGCGCGTAGGCCGAGAGTGATTCCACGTAGCGGCGCTGGCCTTCCGCATAAATGGTGTCAAACGCCAAAGACGATTTGCCGGAACCGGACAGGCCGGTCATCACGATCAGCTTGTCGCGTGGCAGATCAACGTCCACATTTTTGAGGTTGTGCTCCCGCGCACCCCGCACGGAGATAATGCGTTCATCGCTTACGGATGCTTTGGCCTTCGCGGCGCGCTCGGACATACTGGCCATAATCAACGGGTTCCAATTCGGTCAGGCAACGCGCCGGTTTTGAACGGCGGCATGAAGCTGACTAGTCATCATTGCGCTCCCAGACCACTTTATGTGGGGCAAGTCGGTATCAAGTCCAGTGCATCGGCTTGTATCCACAGTCTGCGCCAGCAGTCGCGGTGTCGCATACTTGATTTACGAGTCGCCGTGTTATAGAACAAAATAGGAACACATGGCGAGAGAGAGCGCAAATTTACAGTGGATAGCGTCTGCATTCCGCTGTGACTGCACCATCGCAAGGCATGTATTTTGGGCAAGCCCGTGATAGCTTGAAGCAGAAAATTGAGTGTGCGTCGTGGGCATTGGGCCGCCACGCATCCAAACAAAGTTTAGAGTTTAAGGAGCCACAATGGCCGGCAGTGTCAATAAAGTCATTCTCGTGGGCAATCTGGGTGCGGACCCTGAAATTCGGCGCACCCAGGACGGGAAGCCGATTGCCAACATGTCGTTGGCCACGTCCGAGTCTTGGCGTGACCGTAACAGCGGTGAGCGGCGCGAAAAGACCGAATGGCACCGCGTTGTGTGCTTCAACGAAGGCCTGAACAAGGTCATCGAGCAATATGTGAAAAAAGGCTCAAAAGTCTATCTCGAAGGCACACTGCAGACCCGCAAATGGCAGGACCAGCAGGGGCAAGACAAATACACAACCGAAGTCGTGTTGCAGCCCTTCACGGGTGTTCTGACCATGCTCGACAGCCGCAATGGCGGAGAGGGCGGCGGTGGCTATGGCGGCGGTGGCGGCAACTTTGGTGGCCAACAGGGCGGTGGCCAAATTGGCGGCGGCGGTCAAAGTGGTAACATTGGCGGAGGTGGTCAGCAAGGTGGCGGCTTTGGCGGCGGCGGCGGAGATATCGACGACGAAATTCCGTTTTGAGTCATCTTTTGGGAGCTGTTTCCGCTCAAACGGAAGCGTTTGAATGAAAGAAACCGCCTCAATACAACAAGCAAGAGACGGTCAGTGCTTCAAGAAACCAGTGATTGGGTCTCGCATCGCCTATCTTGATAGCCGGATCTGATTATGAAGCTGTTTGACCGGTTGAAAGCCGACTGCGCCGAAGAATGGGCGCTCTACACGCAGCATTCGTTTGTTGAGCAGATGGGCGACGGTTCGCTGCCACAAGCCGCGTTCCGTGACTATCTGGTGCAGGACTATTTGTTCCTGATCCAGTTCGCCCGCGCCTACGCGTTGGCGATCTACAAGGGCCGGTCTCTGTCGCAGATGCGCCACGGTCTAGAAGGCTTGAAGGCCATCTTGGACGTGGAGATGGACTTGCACGTCCGCCTCTGCGCCGGGTGGGAGCTTGACGAGCAGGCGTTGCAGCAGGCACCGGAAAAGGCGCAAACCATCGCCTACACACGCTTTGTGCTGGAGTCCGGCATGGCCGGAGACTTGCTCGATCTCTACGTCGCATTGGCCCCGTGCATGATAGGCTACGGGGAGATCGGTGGGCGGCTCGCGCACAATGGGGTCTTGGACGCCAATCCCTATAGAGAGTGGATCAACGAGTACGCGTCCGATGGTTATCAGGAACTGACACAGGCCACGATTGAAAACCTCGATGATCTCGCTGCAACCAGCATGACGGAAGCCCGCTATCCGGCTCTGCGAAAATTATTCCGCGCGGCTACGCTGCTAGAAGCCGATTTTTGGCAAATGGGGCTGGATGCGTGACCAAGCCAGCGAACCAAAGGTTCGCCCATGTGGCCTTGAACTCCACCGTATGGATCTGGCGGCGGACATGGCGCGCGCTTGGCTCTCAAAGTTCGAATTTCTGGGTTCGAACGTTTGTGTCATCGGTGTCATTTCATCCCCAGCCAGATCACGTGGCGCGTGCCTTTTTTGCCAGCATTGGCTTTCACGCGCACTTCTTCGGTGTTGAGGCCACTCTGCTTCATCCGACGGGTGAAAGCCTCGTTGGGTGTTGATGACCACACCGCGAGGACACCGCCGGGTCGCAAGGCACGTTTTGCATGGCTCAAGCCCGTTGCGCTGTATATCGCGTCGTTTTCAACGCGCGTGAGGCCTTCCGGCCCATTGTCCACGTCCAACAGGATAGCGTCATAAGTGTTCGGGTTGGTTTGAATGAGGGGACCAACATCGCCCAGATGAAGATGGCTTCTTGAATCGTCGAAAGCGTTCCCAAACAGATCGGACATCGGCCCCTTGGCCCATTCAATCACAGCGGGCACCAGTTCCGCCGAGGTGATTGTCGTCGTATCGCCAAATGCAGCCAACGCGGCCCGCAAGGTAAACCCCATGCCCAATCCGCCGATGAGAACATTTGGCGCTGAAACGTGTTGGAGGCGGTCCGCCGCCAACTGCGCCAGCGCTTCTTCCGAGCCGCTCAAACGGCTGTTCATGAGTTCGGTTTTATCGAGCCATATGGAAAACTCTGCGCCCCGACGCATCAGGCGTAACGCGCCGCCTCCGAGCATAGGGGCACTGTCCAAGCGCTCCCACGGGATCATGATAGCGCCATCCAACTGAAAGCGTTCGTCCGCATCACCCGTTTTCAGCTGCCCTCAGCGCCATCGCGCGGGCCACCTCTTCTTTGTGGCTTTCGGTGCTTTGCACCTCGATGAACAGCCGCTTCACCACCGGGTGCCGATCCTTGATCGCCAGTTCCAACTCGGTGTTGGCCCGCTCCACCATGCCTGCCGGGATCTCGTCCACATAGTCCACGCTGAGCGCCAGAAGCACATCGTTAGGCCCACGGTGCAGCGTACGGATTTCGTTGAGCGCGGTGATGGACGGCTGGTCACTGATCAGGCTGCGGATGTCATCGACGATCTCGGGTGCTGCCGCTTCACCGATCAAAAGCCCCTTTGTCTCCAGGGCAAGCAGGATCGCCGTGCCGGCCAGAATGACCCCAATGAGAATGGACGCCACACCGTCCAGTACCGGCATATTGAGTGTCACTGCGAGCCAAATGCCCACAAACGCCACCATAAGCCCCAACATGGCGGCTGTGTCTTCAAACAGGACGGTGAAAATCGTCGGGTCTTTTGATTCTTGGACGGCTTGAAACAAACCCTTTTTACCTTGGGTGCTGCTGAACTCTTTGAAAGCGATCCACCACGCGAAACCTTCAAACACCATGGCGAGCCCAAGGATGATGTAGTTGATCGTCGGGTCCACCACCGGCACGGGGTGCAATACCTTTTCAACACCGTGGTAAATGGAAATGCCCGACCCCAATGAGAAAATCAAAATCGCAACGATGAAGGCCCAAAAATAGATTTCAGACGCATAGCCAAACGGATGTTTTTCGTCTGCCGGACGCTTTGAACGGGCAATGCCGTAGAGCAACAGCCCTTGGTTGCCCGTATCCACCAAAGAGTGAATGCCCTCCGACATCATGGCAGCCGATCCGGTGAGCGCGGAACCGACAAACTTTGCAATCGCGATCAGGCCGTTACCGATCATCGCCGCGTAGATCACCTTCTTTGAGCCGGAAGCCATGAGTTCACCGTTGTTTGAGGCATAAGTGTGCGCAGTAGAGCGCCCAAACTTGCTAGTAGAGGCGAACCGATAAAGCAACGCGCAGAGCGGGTGCCTTTTTCCAGGCCAATCTGCGTTTACTCAAAGGATCAACCCCATGGCAAAGCAAGACCGCCTCATATCCATTCGCGCCATCGCACTTTCTGCAGCGTTACTCGCACCCTTTTCAGGTGGGGCGCAGGCGGGCGAAGCGGACGTGGTGAAGGTCGATGTGCGTAAAACCGGCGACACTTATCGTTTTTCAGTGGCTGTGCTCCATGCCGACACGGGCTGGGACCATTATGCAAATGCGTTTGAAGTCGTTGGGCCGGACGGTACTGTACTTGCCACCCGCGTTCTGGCTCACCCCCACGTCAACGAACAGCCTTTCACACGATCCTTGGGCAATGTGACCATTCCTGACGGTGTCCAGTCGGTCACCGTGCGGGCCGTGGATTCCGTTCACGGACGGGGCGGGGCTGAAATCGTTGTGAACCTCAACGCGATCAACTGAACAACTGTTTGGCACCATCAGCGATGAACTGAACCGATAGCGCGGCCAGAAGAATACCCAATAGACGGGTTAACACCGCCCGCCCGGAGTCCCCGATGAAGCGGTCCAACCGGTCCGCCAGCAGCAGACTCAGATAGAGCATCAGGCCGACGGACAGCAAAATTGCCGTGAGCCAGAGACGTTCCTCCCACGAGCTGAACTGCTCTGAAAGAAGGATTGTCGCTGAGATTGCCCCGGGTCCCGCCACCAGTGGCACGGCCAGTGGAAAGACCGCCATCGCCTGCAGGTCCTTTGCTGCCAACCCTTTGGATGTCGCTTCGTCCACGGATTTGCCCCGCCTGTCTTCGCGCACCGCGAAAACCATTTCCGCAGAGATATAAAACAGGAGCAGGCCACCTGCCACGCGGAAGGCCGGCATGGAGATGCCAAGCACGCCTAAGATGGTCGAGCCAAAATAGGTGAAGGCAAGCAAGATCAACATACCCACCAGCGTGGCCCGTAGCGCCACAGATCGGCGGTCTGTGCTCGTTAGGCCTGCCGTTATGCCCAGTGAAATGGCCGCCAGGCCAGGCGGGTCAATAGTGACAAAATACGTGGCGAATGCGTTCAGCAATGCGTCTAGCGGTGGCACGATTTATCTCGTTCATCCGGCACAATGAGATGTGTTTGAGCGGCTAGTGTCGCGCTCTTTTAGCGCGGTACCAATGGTTCAATCCGGCTTACCAACCGCTTTTTCAGCGTCTTTTCCAGTTCGTTATGCGAAATTTTTGTGACACTGCTGTCTGACTGCGATTTCTTGCGCCAATACAGTAGGTTAGGTCTCGTTTCTGCGGCCGTACAGTTTTGTGTCTATCCGCCAGATCAGCTATGGTGGACCCGTGATATTGCACGATTCTTATGACCAAAACTAAAGCCCAAATTTCGGGCAGCACAATGGATTGACCGCTTTTGTCTGATGAACCTGAAAACACCCCCGACACAGCCTCGGAGCCCTCAACACAGGACGACATCGCGACTGTAGGCGGTGCAGAGGAAGCGGTTGCAAGTGCCACTGCAGGCGTTGGGGCAGACGGCGGTTCAGGCGGTGGCGGCACTGGAGATGGTTCAGGTGGACCCGGCGGGCCAGGAGGTGTGCCTGAACAGCACGACCCCATAAGCATCGTCGAAGAAATGAAGCAGAGTTATCTCGATTACGCCATGAGCGTGATCGTTAGTCGCGCTTTGCCGGACGTTCGCGACGGCCTCAAACCCGTCCATCGCCGCATACTCTATGCCATGCACGAAATGGGGCTCGACAGCACCAAGGGTTACCGCAAGGCCGCCGGCGTGATCGGTGAGGTGATGGGCAAGTACCATCCCCACGGTGATGCCTCCATCTATGACGCTCTGGTGCGTATGGCGCAGGATTTTGCCATGCGCGTCCCACTCGTGGACGGGCAGGGGAACTTTGGTTCTATCGATGGCGATAAGGCCGCCGCCATGCGCTACACGGAGTGCAAGCTAGAAAAGATTGCCGATGCGCTTCTGGAAGACATCGACAAGGAAACGGTCGACTTTCAGGCCAACTATGATGGCCGTGAACGCGAACCCATGGTGTTGCCCGCCCGCTACCCCAACCTTCTGGTCAACGGTGCAGGCGGTATCGCCGTGGGCATGGCCACCAACATCCCGCCCCACAATCTGGGTGAGGTGATCAACGCCTGCCTTTTGTTGATCGACACGCCGGACGCGACGTTTGAGCAATTACTGGACGTGCTTCCCGGACCGGATTTTCCCACCGGCGGATTGATCCTGGGCCGTGCGGGCATTCGCTCCGCCTATGAGACGGGGCGCGGCTCGGTGCTCATGCGCGGCAAAGCTGAAATTGAAAACACCAAAGGCGACCGTCAGGCCATCGTGATCACCGAAGTGCCATATCAGGTGAACAAGGCCTCGATGGTGGAAAAGATTGCCGAACTGGTGCGGGACAAACGCATAGAAGGTGTGTCGGACATTCGCGATGAAAGCGACCGCCACGGCTACCGCGTTGTGGTTGATCTCAAGCGCGACGCCGTGGGCGAAGTGGTGCTGAACCAGTTATACCGTTTTACGCCGCTCCAAACCTCTTTTGGCTGCAACCTTGTGGCGCTGAACGGCGGCAAGCCCGAACAAATGAACTTGCGCGATATGCTGCAGGCCTTTGTCGGTTTCCGCGAGGAGGTCGTGACCCGCCGGACCAAGTTCCTGCTCAATAAAGTGCGTATCCGCGCGCATGTCTTGGTGGGTCTGGCCATTGCGGTCGCTAACATCGATGAAGTGATCGCCCTGATCCGCAAAGCGCCGGACCCGGCCACCGCGCGGGCGCAACTGATGGAACGCCGTTGGCCCGCCAAGGACGTCGCTCCACTGATCGAACTGATCGACGATCCCCGTCACCGCATAAACGAAGACGGAACCTACAATCTGTCGGAAGAACAGGCCCGCGCGATCCTCGACCTGCGCCTGCAACGTCTCACTGCTCTAGGCCGTGACGAAATCGCTGAAGAACTCAACAATATCGGCGCACAAATTCAGGATTATCTCGATATTCTCGGGTCCCGGGCCCGCGTACTCACCATCGTCAAAGACGAGATGACCGCAGTTCGCGATGAGTTTGCCACCCCACGCCGCACGGAAATTCTGGATACCGGGTTTGAGCACGACGATGAAGATCTGATCGCCCGCGAAGACATGGTCGTGACCGTCAGCCACACGGGTTACATCAAGCGCGTGCCTTTGGCAGCATACCGGGCGCAGCGCAGGGGCGGCAAAGGCCGGTCCGGCATGAATACGAAGGACGAAGACTTTGTCACCAGCCTGTTCGTGGTCAACACGCACACACCGGTGCTGTTCTTTTCCTCGCGCGGCATCGCTTACAAGTTAAAGGTCTGGAAACTGCCACTGGGGGGTCCGCAGTCGCGCGGTAAAGCCTTGGTCAACCTGCTTCCGCTGGAAGCTGAAGAGCGCATCACCACAATCATGCCGCTGCCGGAAGACGAAGCGACATGGGAGACGTTGGACGTGATGTTTGCCACCACCAAAGGCACCGTGCGCCGAAACAAATTGTCAGACTTTGTGCAGGTCAACCGCAACGGCAAAATCGCCATGAAGCTGGAAGACGACGACGGTATCGTCGACGTCTCCACGTGCTCAGCCAGCGATGACGTGCTGCTCACGACGTCAGCCGGGCAGGGCATCCGCTTCCCAGTCGACGATGTACGCGTTTTTGCGGGCCGCAATTCTGTCGGCGTGCGTGGTATTCGATTGGCTACCGATGACACGGTGATCTCTATGGCCATCATGCGTGGTTTTGAGGCCACGGCGGCTGAACGCTTGTCCTATTTGCGCAGAGCCGCCGCCGACCGCCGCGCTGTGACGGAAGACGAAGCTGCCGATGATTTGGCTGTTGATGATGCGGACAGTGAAGAAGGCGTGGAAGAAGCCGCCCTTGATTTAGAGCGCTACGCAGAAATGGGCGCTGCCGAACAGTTCATTTTAACGGTCAGCGAAAAGGGCTTTGGCAAACGGGCATCAAGCTATGACTTCCGGGTGTCGGGCCGTGGCGGCAAGGGTTTGAAGGTCACGGATCAATCGAAAATGAGCGAGATCGGTCGTCTTGTTGCGGCGTTCCCCGTGGAAGACAGCGATCAGATCATGCTGGTGTCCAACGCCGGTCAGTTGATCCGTGTTCCGGTTGAGAACATTCGTTTCACCAGCCGAGCCAGTAAAGGTGTGCGTGTATTCCGCACGGCGGAGGAGGAAAATGTTGTCTCCGTAGAGCGCATCAGCGATCCCGAAAGTGATGAAGACGATGATGGTATCGACAGCGTTGCCTCTGAAAGCGGCAGCGAGCCCGATACCGGCACGCCTGAAAGCGAATGACGAATAGAGGCAATCAGTGCTTCTGGGAAGCTCTGATTGCCTCTAACATGTTGTTTTAACACGGTTGTTTTCGCTCAAACGTAACCGTTTGAACCGAAACTGCTTTTGAGAGGTTCACAATTTGATTGAACCGCTCAGTTGCGAAGAGCAACCCGGCGCGCATGCGCCGTCCCCTAACCCTCAACTAGGGTCGCGAAGGCCTCTTAAGGCCGACAGCGTGAGCGCCACACCCGGATCGATTCTATTAAAAATAGAAATGATCTAGTCGTGAATGAAATACTTCTTTTTGAACTGATCGAGCACGGCCGCTTCAATAAGCATGGGTGCATATAAAACGCGCTGATCTACCGATGTTTCGGGGGTAAGTGTGTCGTGGCACAGCTTCATAAGCTCTTGGACGGATTTATCACCCAGCGCGGGATCAATGTCTTCGGCAGTTTTTTTCAGCGCGTCGCATACTGCAATCGTGTCTGAAATGATGGTCTGCGCATCGCTGAAAGACATCGTGCCGCTCGCAACTGCCTTAAGCGTCCTACACTCGAAACGCTGGCAGTGTTTTGGTCTGTGGGCATACACTTGGCAGCAACCATCTTGGTGAGCGGCGCAACCAAGTTTCATAACGGTCTGCATCTCAGACACAGTTTCCAACGGGCTTATTTCTGCCCCCAAAGCGATGAGATTTTCCCCGGGATCACCTTCGAACAATTGGACGGACTGGTAGAGGGTCCCATCGCAGCAAAGGCCGCAAGAAATGCAAAGGTCTTCCTGTTGGCTCACAAACTGCACTCATGCTCACGTCCGCAGTTGGTTAGCCTGCCACGAAAGCGGAGAAGCCACAAATGCTGTGAAGTCGCGAACGGTACGCAGCTCAACCGTCAAAATACCGCCGATTTTTGATACGCGCCAGTGTGCGATTTTGCGCGTCGCGGTGAAGCGACAACATGGTCGCTACGCTAAGCGTAAAAACCATTGCGAGGGCAAATGCGGTGAGGGTCATGATCACAGTCTCCTGATGTGAAGGGCGATGTGGAATAAGGGCTGGTACAGGTATCAGCGGCGATATTTGAGATTACCGTCTGTGAGGTAGCCTTTGATTTTCCACATCTCGCGCATCGGAATGTCCGATGCTGGGTCTTTGCGAAGATGCACGGCCGTCAAAATCATCAATCCGACCAGACTGGCTGCGAGTGTAAACACGATCGTCTCCTTGTTTTATGCGCTGTTAGTTACGGCGAACCGGTCACCCAATTTTGGCTTGCCTGACCAAGATGGGATCGGCGCTGTGATTTGCGAGTGCGTTCACGCACAGTTGCAATCTGTGTTATCAAGCAGCGTCGTCTGGGGTGTTGGCGCTTTCTTCCGACCCGCCGAAACATCGTTTGTTGATAGAAAGCCTTTTTCGATGCCTTTTTTGTTTGAAATTTCGTTGGCCAACTACTTGGCTTTCATCGTCGCTTGCGCCGCGATTATCGCAGTGCCCGGCCCAACTGTGACCGTCATTATAGCCAACAGTATGCGCGGCGGTGTGGCTTGCGGTTTGGCCAATGTGCTTGGTACGCAGCTTGGCTTGGCGATCATGATAGTGCTGGTTGCACTGGGCCTGGAGACCCTCACCACCTCGCTGGCTTTCGTGTTTGACTGGTTGCGGTGGGTCGGTGCAGCCTATCTCATTTATCTCGGTTACAAACTTCTCACCGCTAACGGTGACCTGGGCTCGGCGGTCGGTACAGCGCAAATAAAAAGCTTAAAATCATGCTTTTGGCAGGGCTTCCTCGTAATCTGGTCTAATCCAAAAGCCCTTCTGTTCTTCGGCGCTTTCATTCCACAATTCGTCAATTCCGCAGGCAATGCGATCGCGCAAACCCTTCTCTTAGGTTTCACCTTCATGGTGGTCGGTACCTTGATCGATGGGTTCTACGCGGTAGCCGCCGGCCGGGCAGGCGGGTGGCTTACGCACAAAAATGTCCGTCGCGTCGAGATTGGCAGCGGGTCCATGCTGGTGGGCGGTGGCCTCTGGTTGGGCCTGAGCCGTGGTCAATAGCCCGTTTGCCGTTCACGCGCTGAACCCTAAGCGCGATTCAGTGTTTGCACCCTCGCCATCGCCGCTTTAGGTAACCGCCAACTGTTTTTTCGTCGCGAGCTGCTCCATGGCACAGCCCCCACAGCGCAAGGCCTATTACCCCGGTTCGTTCGATCCGTTCACGAACGGCCATCTGGATATTTTGTTGCAAGCGCTTGCATTGGCGGATCATGTGGTGGTCGCCATTGGCGTTCACTCGTCAAAAACAGGACTGTTTTCATTCGATGAACGCAAGGCATTGATCGAACAGGTTCTGCCCGCTGCATTGAACCATCGGGTGTCCGTGGAAGCGTTCAGCAACCTGGTGGTGGATGCGGCACGCGATAGTGCTGCGAGCGTTCTCATTCGGGGCCTGCGCGATGGCACCGACTTTGATTATGAAATGCAAATGGCGGGCATGAACGGAACAATGGCCCCGGACATTTTGACGGTGTTCTTACCCTCCAGCCCGGAAAACCGCCCGATCACCGCCACATTGGTCCGTCAGATCGCTGCCATGGGCGGTGACGTGACACCGTTTGTGCCACCAGCCGTTGCAGACGCGTTGGCAGCACCGCCGCAGGCTTAAACCATTTCCAACCAATTCACTGTAATAGGACATCCGATGCGCTTCACGCAGCTTACAACCCGTTTCGCCGCTCTATGCGTTGGTGCATTTGCGCTCGCCGCGTGTTCCGGCCAATCCACACCAACAAATGTTGCACCTTCGACGCCCGCAGTTGACGCAAACGCCCCCGCTCAAGGCGCGCCATCTGCCGATCCGGCCAACACACTGGTGATGCGGATCAAAAACGGCGATGTGAAAATCAAACTGCGTCCTGATTTGGCACCCAATCACGTTAAACGCGTCAAGAGTTTGGCCAATCAAGGATTTTATGATGGCCTGAAATTCCACCGCGTGATTGACGGTTTCATGGCTCAAACCGGCGATCCAAAGGGCGATGGCACGGGTGGTTCGTCTTTGCCAGATCTCAAAGCGGAGTTTAACACAACGCCATTTGTCCGAGGCGTGGTCGGCATGGCGCGGTCAGCATCTCCCGATTCGGCCAACTCGCAGTTTTTTATCATGTTTGGCTCCTCGCCCTCGCTGGATAACCAATACACGGCGTTCGGAACTGTGAGCCAAGGCATGGCCTTTGTGGACGCCATTCGTCGCGGCTCACGCTCCCAAAACGGTGCGGTCGCAAATCCGGATGTGATCATCAAAATGCGCAGCGAAGACCAATTCAACACGGCGACCAACTAACCGCCGCAGCAAACACAAAAAGCCAATGAGGAAAAAACCATGGCCGACTTCGAAGACCCGGAAAACACACTCGTTATGACCACCAGCAAAGGCGAAGTCGTCATCGAGTGCTTCCCAGACAAAGCGCCAAACCACGTCAAGCACATCATGGAACTGGCCCGCGAAGGCTTTTACGATGGTGTGGTGTTTCACCGTGTGATCGATGGCTTCATGGCCCAGGGCGGCGACCCAACGGGCACCGGTACGGGTGGTTCTGACAAGCCAAATCTGAAAGCAGAGTTCAACGACGTTGAGCACGTGCGCGGAGTGTGCTCCATGGCCCGTTCGTCCAGCCCTGACAGTGCCAATTCGCAGTTCTTCATCTGCTTTGACGACGCCCGGTTTTTGGACCGCCAGTACACCGCTTGGGGTCGCGTGGTCTCCGGCATGGAGAACGTCGACAAGTTTGAAAAAGGTGAGCCTGTCCGCAATCCGGACAAGATCGAAACCCTGCGCGTAGCCGCCGATCTGTAAGGTGCGCACCTAGCCGATGGACGTTGATGAATTTGATTTCGTCCTGCCGGAGCGCAACATCGCCTTGCGCCCGGCAAATCCCCGCGACAGCGCAAAATTGCTGCGGGTGGACGCAGCCTTGTGCGGCTCGGCTGGCGCGTTCAGCCACTATTCGGTTTCTGACCTCCCACATTTGCTCAATACCGAGGACGTGCTGGTGCTCAACGACACCCGCGTTTTGCCTGCCCAGGTGAGCGGTGAACGCAAGCGGGGCGACAGCGTTGCCCGGTTTTCCGCAACCCTGCATCAACGCACCGCCAGCAACCATTGGTTGGCTTTTGTGCGCGGCGCGAAAAAATTGCAGGTGGGCGACGATGTTCAGTTTTTTGGCGGCGCATTGGGTGCAACGATATCAAAGAAGCGCGAAGACGGCTCGGTGGGGTTCACGTTTGATCGCGGCGGCGCGGAATTGGATGCCGCGCTCTACGCCCACGGCGACATGCCTTTGCCCCCCTACATCGCCAGCAAACGACCCACAGACGCGCGCGATGAGCAAGACTACCAGACGGTCTACGCTAAGGAAGCGGGGGCTGTGGCTGCTCCAACGGCCGGTTTGCACTTCACGAAACAGCTTTTTGATGCCCTCGATGCGCGCGACATCCAACGGCATTTTGTGACACTGCATGTGGGTGCAGGCACGTTTTTACCCGTCAAGGTGGAAAACACGGACGACCATCAGATGCATTTTGAGACCGGCAGCATCTCTCAAGAAACGGCCCATGCGCTCAATGAGGCGCGGGAACGGGGCGGGCGCATCATCGCGGTGGGCACCACCTCGGTGCGCGTTTTGGAGAGTGCGGCCAAAGACGACGGCACCATAGACGCATGGCATGGGGATACCGATATCTTCATCCAGCCCGGTTACCGGTTCAAAGCGGTGGATGGTTTGATGACCAATTTCCATCTTCCGCGCTCTACCTTGTTCATGCTGGTCAGCGCGCTGTGTGGACTGGAGACGATGCAATCCGCCTACGCCCACGCCATCGAGAAAGACTACCGCTTCTATTCCTACGGGGATTCGTCTCTGCTTCTGCCGGGTTGAACGGGCGCGACTGCACCGTGTCATGAGACGCGAAACCAATTGTCGCAATGGACCGTTGTTTGTTTTGCGTGCCAAGCTCGCAGAATCGAAGGGTGCGGTAACGTGCCTCCAACAAGCGCGAAAGGTCAGCCCATGCCCAACCAGACATCGAAAAACCCGATCGGGATCGGAAAACGAGCGGCTGCCGTGGCCGCTGGAATGGCGTTCAGTGCGCTTGTTTTCACCCAACCTGCAAAGGCCCAGCAGGGGACAGATTTGGACAATGCCTTCGCAAAAGAAGTCATCTCCGGCCAAATCAGTGCTTTTAAGGCGAAGGATCATGACGGCGCGTTTTCCTTTGCCGCTCCGACCTTGCGTAAAATGTTTCGCTCAACCGAACGGTTCATCGGAATGGTGAAGGGTGGTTACGCCCCGATCTATGGGGCGCAACGGTGGACCTTTGGCCGCTACCGCGAGCGCGATGGTGCTCTGTATCAAGAAGTGATGTTGGTCGGCCCCCTTGGCCGCGATTGGGTGGCGCTTTACACGCTGCGCAAACAGGCGGACGGCACGTGGAAGATTGCGGGCGTGCAAATGAAGCCCGCTGAGTCGCGCTCTACCTGACGCGGAACTACTGCCTCTGAAACACGGTCGCAAGACTTAAGCCGTTTCCGTCCAAACGGAGCCGTTTAAGCGCAAAAAACCGCGTTAAAACAACGAGCTAAAGCCAATCAGCACTTCAAAGAAATGCTGATTGGCTTTAAAACCTGCGGTTACGCGCCACCGTGCAATGACAGATCGCCCTTCGCCCAACCCTCTTGCGTCTCGGCCATATAGTCTGCGTACCGCCCCGCCTCTATAGCATCTCGCGCGCCCTGCATGAGGGTTTGGTAGTAGGCAAGGTTATTCCAGGTGAGCAGCATACCGCCCAGCGCCTCGTTGGCACGGGTAAGGTGGTGCAGGTAGGCGCGGCTGTAGCCATTGCTGGCTTCGCAGTCTGACTGTTCGTCTAGTGGGCGTGGGTCTTCCGCGTGGCGGGCGTTGCGCAAATTGAGTTTGCCGTGCCTCGTGTAGGCCGTGGCGTGGCGTCCGGCCCGTGTTGGCATAACGCAGTCAAACATATCCACGCCAAGTGCGATGGATTTGAGTAGATCGTCCGGCGTGCCAACGCCCATGAGATAACGCGGCTTTTCTACCGGCAGGGCCGGGCACGTAATCCCAAGCATGGCCAGCATCACATCTTGCGGTTCCCCAACCGCGAGACCACCGATGGAATAGCCTTTCAAATCCATGGCCGACAGTTCTTTGGCCGATTCCAACCGCAGGTCCGCATCATCGCCGCCTTGCACAATACCGAACATGGCGCGTCCCGGATGATCGCTCTGCTTGAGAAACGCCGTATGCGACCTTTCCGCCCATCGCAGGGACAGTTCCATAGCCCGTTTCATTTCCTCACGACTGGCGGGTAGGGCGATGCACTCGTCCAACTGCATCTGAATATCGCTGTCCAACAGGCCCTGAATTTCAATGCTCCGTTCCGGCGTGAGTTGGTATGACGCGCCATCAATGTGCGATTTGAACGTCACCCCGGTTTCATCCAGCTTCCGCAATTGAGCGAGCGACATGACTTGAAACCCGCCGGAATCGGTGAGGATCGGGTATTCCCAGCGGGCAAAATCGTGCAGTCCCCCCAGCTTTGCCACCCGTTCCGCGCCGGGCCGCAGCATAAGGTGATAGGTATTCCCCAGGATGACGTCCGCCCCAAGCGCCCGCACTTGATCCATATACATG
Organism: Pseudomonadota bacterium; assembly: GCA_038746275.1. GTDB lineage: Bacteria > Pseudomonadota > Alphaproteobacteria > Rhizobiales > Rhizobiaceae > Pseudahrensia. The sequence continues at coordinate 92,942 of JBCDKS010000010.1, forward strand.
GCTTTGACCGTGCCCGCCGTGCCAACCGGCATATAGGCTGGCGTGCGAATGTCCCCACGAGGTGTGCGCACAACGCCGCGCCGCGCCGCGCCATCTGTCGCCAACACGTCGAATGCAAACGGCTGGCCGGGCTGCGCCACCGAGGTCTTGGGAACGGTTTCTGTCACGAAGTTTCCATATTTTTGGGATCAACGGCGCTAACGGAGCGAGTGGTTTGGCCGCGCAGATGTGGTCTTCGACCTAGCCCCGGCTTGAAACAAAGACAAATGAAAACTGCGGTGAAACCAATTCACTATTCCGCCCGTTATCCTCTCACACCCGCAGCAGACTGAGCGTACCGTTCATCAAACTGCCTTAGCCACAACCCAAAAGCCTGACTTTCGGAGACCCAACGATGAAATCCAAATCCACCCTGTTTGCTGTTACTCTCGCCTCCGCATTCTTGGCACAGCCTATGATGGCTGAAGCCAAAACGCTGTCTGGCAATGATATCAAACAGAAGATTTCTGGTAAAAAAGTGCTTTTGCAAACGCGTTGGGGAAACTTCCCACTGCGCTACCGCACAAATGCGCGGGTGACCGGAGATGGATCAGCGTTGGGTTTGGCAAAGTTCTTCGCGCCTAAGGAAACCGGTCGTTGGTGGGTTGCAAACAATCGCCTGTGCCAAAAATTCCCCACCTGGTACAAAGGTCAAACCTCTTGTTTCAGCCTCCGTTCCACCGGCCCAAACCGCTTGTCTTGGGTGCGCCAGGATGGTGCGAGCGGCACTGCGGTCATTTCGCGTTAGACGTGTGAGATCGCTCACTGGCCACCAAACGTTAACGCCCGTTAAGGGCTTCGTAAGCATCTCTTAGTACTCTACCGCCACTGCCTTTCTTTTTTTGAAGTTTTGCCGACGTCATCACCCGCACGTGGTGACAGAGTGGTGACGCAGTGGCGGCGGAGTGAGTGATGCGTGTAACGAGTGTGGTTGCGCCTTTCTGTGTCGGCGCGCTGTTGGTCCTGTCCGGCTGTTCGTCCGGTGCCGACGCGATTTTGGGATCGGCAAAAACCCCGTCCCATATCAATAACAAGGTCAAGTTTTCCGCAAAAACCATGGGGATCAAAGCGTCCCCACGTGTGACGACCTCCCGCAAAGTGCCCAAGGGCGGCGGGCGGCGCTACTTGGGCAAGCGCTACAAGATCAACGGCCAGTGGTTTACGCCCAAGGATGATCCAAACTATGACCGCAAGGGCCAAGCCTCTTGGTATGGCCCCAACTTCCATGGTCGGTTGACGGCCAACGGCGAGGTCTACGATCAGTTTGCACTCAGCGCGGCGCATCCGACCTTGCCCATGCCGTCCTATGCGCGTGTCACCAATTTGAAAAACGGCCATTCCGTCATCGTGCGCATCAACGACCGTGGGCCTTTTCATCACAAGCGGATAATCGATCTATCGGCCCGTGGGGCAGAGCTTTTGGATTTTCAGAAGCAGGGCATAGCAGACGTGCGAGTTCAATATATTGGGCCTGCACCTTTGCATGGGCTGGACGCGAAATACCTCCAAGCGTCTTATAAACGAGTGGCCCCGGGTACAGCACCGCGTTTGGTCGCGGGGGCTTCAAACGGTCCAAAACGCGGTTCGAGCATCCGCCCAAGCTCGGGCTTGGGCAATGGCGAACTTCTTGACACGATGCGTACGGGGAGTGTGTCAAAGTCAAAAGACTGGAAAGCCAAAGCTAACAAGTCCGCCCCAGATCCGTTTCTCGCAGAATTGCAACGCCTGCGACGGGAAGGCGATAACGGCTCCACTTTAGCAAAGCGTCTGAAACCCAAGTAGCGCACCATTTTTGATCTTACGGCATTCGCTTCGCTCAGGCCTGCGAGGGCATGGGCTTCTCGCCCGGCTCGCTTTTCGCTCGCTGGTGCGTTCGAAATCTATCCTTCTAAGTGCCCGTCCGCTGATCTTTTCGGGCACGATCCCAAAATCTCCCTTTATGCTCCGCCCCTTTGTCTATAAACCGGAGGGACGGGGGGTGCGTAGCTTCGACTATAGGTGCGAGCGGGAGAAGCCATTTATGCACAATCATAATAATTCAAAATCAAGAGCACAGTCTTTGGGCGGCTGTTCAAGCTGGTCTGGTTTTGTTCAATCGATCTGCACAGGGCTGTTGGCTCTTTGCGCTTTCAGCTTTGTATCCGCTTCCGCGCAGACGTTTGAAACTAAGGCCAAGCAGGCCCTCGTGATGGACTTTGAAAGCCGCTCGATCCTGTTCCAGAAAAACGCCGATCAGCTCATGCCGCCAGCCTCCATGGCAAAGCTCATGACCATGGAAGTGGTATTCAACGCGCTTGAGTCCGGCCGCATGACCATGGAATCGACCTTCACGATCTCAGAAGATGCCTGGCGCCGGGGCGGGACCAATTCCGGCGGGTCGACCATGTTTGCAAAGCTTAACTCGGACATCGCATTGCAGGACTTGGTGCGGGGCGTCATCATCCAGTCGGGCAATGATGCATCCATCGCAATCGCAGAAGGTATGGCGGGTTCCGAGGCCGGTTTTGCCGGTTTGATGAACCAGCGAGCCCGCGCCATCGGGCTGGAGAACTCGGTCTTCACCAATTCCACAGGGTTGCCGGACCCAAATCAAAAGGTGACGGCGCGCGATCTGGCGACACTGGCCCGCCATCTCATCGCCACCTATCCGGAACACTACAAAATTTATTCCGAGCCGGAATTCACTTGGAACCGCGTGCGCCAGCGCAATCGCAACCCAATTTTGGGCCGGGTAAACGGGGCTGACGGTCTCAAAACCGGGTTCACATCCGCGTCCGGCTACGGTCTTGTGGGATCTGCGGTTCAGGATGGTCGGCGTGTGATCATCGTTCTCAATGGTATGGAATCACAACGCGAGCGCTCTGCGGAAGCGATCAAGCTCATGCGTTGGGCTTTCCGCGCGTTCCAGCCGCTTGATCTGTTTGCCGAGGGTGAAATTGTTGGCGAAGCCACCTTGTATGGTGGCGCGCGTTCCGGCGTACCATTGACCGCAAAGGGTGCGCTCCAGATTTTCGTGCCGGTCGGCTTTCGCGACCGCTTGCGGGCCGAAATCGTGTTCCAAGGCCCCATCAAAGCGCCGGTTACCAAAGGTGCTCAGGTCGCCAAACTGCAGGTGCTTGTTGACGGGAAGGTCAGCCAGGAGACGCCCCTCTACGCGGCAGAAGATGTGGGCACCGGTTCTGTGACGCAGCGTGCGATGGACGCCATGCAGGAACTGCTTGTTGGCGCGATCCGCTTTGGGGACTGAGGCCTTTGCGCCGGGGGCATTTCATAACGTTTGAAGGCGGGGAGGGGGCTGGAAAGTCCACCCAGATTAAACGTCTTGCTGCTTGGCTGGAAGACCAAGGCCATCGCATCCTGATTACCCGTGAGCCCGGCGGTACGGCCGGTGCGGAAGCGGTCCGCCACGTTGTACTGTCCGGTGCGGCCCGGGATCTTGGCACAGACATGGAAGCGGTGCTGTTCGCTTCCGCCCGCAGCGACAACGTGGAAAATATCATCAAACCGGCCGTAGCGGCTGGAAAGACGGTTTTGTGCGACCGGTTCATGGATTCCAGCCGTGTCTATCAGGGGGTGTCCGGTGGCGTTGATCTTGATTTTCTACTGGGTCTTGAGCAGGCCGTCACAGAAGACGCGCGTCCCGATCTGACCCTGATATTCGATCTCGACCCTGAAGTTGGGCTTCAAAGAGCGGCAGATGTGTGGGGTGGTGACGGTCCCGACCGCTATGAGAGCGAAGACCTTGAGGCGCAACGCTTGAGGCGGCAAGGATTTTTGGACATTGCGAAGTCCGAGCCGGAGCGCTGTGTCGTCATTGATGCCGAACCCGAGGCGGACACCGTTGAGCAAATGGTCCAGGCAGCGGTGAAACGGTATTTGACGGACGCCGCCAAAAAGCAAGCGGGACACAAAGCACCCACCAAAAAGAAGGGCGGAAAAACCCTTGCTTGAAGAGGAAGAAAGACCGGTCGCAGACCGGATGGATGACATCACCTTGCCCAGCGAAACCATGACGCTGATCGGTCATCAAGCCGCGCTCAACCGTCTGCAAACGGCACATCGTTCAAACCGGCTACACCATGCCTGGTTGCTGTCGGGCCCTCGGGGGATCGGCAAAGCCACGCTGGCGTTTCAATTTGCCCGCCAACTTCTCACTCATCCCGACGGCGCGGCCCTCCCGCCTGTTGGTCAGTCGATTGCGATCCCAGCCTCCGTCAGCGGCCCCATCATGCGCGGCGCACACCCGGAGCTGTTGCACCTGACCCGACCGTGGGACGACAAAACCAAGCGCTTCAAAACCAAACTCGCGGTGGATGAAGTGCGTAAAACACAAACCTTTTATGGCATGACGGCCGGAGCAGGGGGGTGGCGCATCACGATTGTGGACGCTGCCGACGACATGAATGCGGAAGCGGCCAATGCACTGCTCAAAGTGCTGGAAGAGCCGCCCAAGCGCTCGCTGTTTTTGGTCCTTTCCCACGCCTCAGGCGGGCTTTTGCCCACCATTCGCTCCCGATGTCAGATCGTGCCGTTGCAACCTTTGTCCCAGGCCGAGGTTGGAGGAGTGTTGCAGGGGATGGACCTGCAAACTGATCCTGCCCTCCTCACCGCAGCTTGCGAGCGCAGCGAAGGCTCCGTTCGTCGCGCCATCCAGTTGGTACGCTCTGACGCGCTCAAAGAGATCGCGGTGTTTGAAAACCTGCTTGTCAGCCGCGCGAGAGGCGTTGCCCGCGACTGGATGCAGGTTCACGGCTTGGCGGATCGTTTGGCACGCAAAGGCGCGGAAGAAGGGTACGAGTTGTTTTTTGATCTTGCCCTCAATGCCTTGGCGAGAGACGTGCGCAACCACGTCTTCCAATCCGGCGTGGAGGGCGCAAAGCGCGACCCCGCCTTGCTTGCGGGGCAAGCGGAGGTGTGGGAGAAGACCGTCGAATCCAAACGGGTGGTGGACGCTTATAATCTCGACAAAAAACAAGAAATCCTGTCTCTGTTTTCAGCCCTTTTTGACCTCAATTCACGCGCCTAAGCTACTCAGCCCCGGCGAACATTCCGCGCAGCCTTTCGGTCAATACTTTTGTCTCGGACGGTACGCTTTAATCAGGACGTTTCCCACCTGCCATGTTACCCGCTCAACAACCGCGTTTTTACATCACAACGGCCATCTCTTATCCCAACGGTGCACCCCACATCGGCCACGCCTATGAGATGATCGCCACCGACGCTCTGGCGCGGTTCAAGCGGCTGGATGGCTACGATGTACACTTTCTGACCGGGACAGATGAGCACGGCCAAAAAATGGTGAAAACCGCCCGCGATGCCAAGGTGGCTGTTCAAGATTTGGCGGAGAAGAATGCCGCTCAATTCCGCGACATGGCGAGCGCCCTCAATATCTCCAATGATGATTTTATCCGCACAACCGAGCCGCGCCACCACGCCGCCTGCCAAGCCTTGTGGGAGCTTATGGCCGCAAACCAAACCGACGGCCAACCGGATATTTACAAGGACAGCTACAGCGGTTGGTATTCTGTTCGCGACGAGGCTTACTATGCCGAAAGCGAGACCGAACTGCGCGAGGACGGTGTGCGGGTCGGGCCTCAGGGCACAGAGGTCGAGTGGATTGAAGAGGAGAGCTACTTTTTCCGTCTCTCTGCCTATGAAGACCGCCTGCTAAAACTCTATGAAGACCACCCGGAGTTCATCGCCCCCGGCTTTCGGCGCAACGAAATCACTTCTTTCGTGAAGGGCGGTTTGCGCGATCTGTCCGTCTCCCGAACCACGTTTGACTGGGGCATCAAAGTGCCGGGCGACGAGAAACATGTGATGTATGTTTGGGTCGATGCGCTCACCAATTACATCACAGCACTCGGCTTTCCAGACGAGGACGCGGACGACTGGCAACGGTGGCCGGCTGATGTGCACATCATCGGCAAGGACATCGTGCGGTTCCACACGGTCTATTGGCCTGCCTTTTTGATGTCCGCTGGCCTGCCCTTGCCCAAGCGCGTGTTTGGCCACGGGTTTCTGTTCAACAAGGGCGAGAAAATGTCGAAGTCGCTCGGCAATGTGGTCAGCCCGTTCGACATGGCGAGCTTGTATGGCGTGGACGCGCTGCGCTTTTTCCTGTTGCGCGAAGTGCCATTTGGTCAAGACGGCAGCTACAGCCACGAGGCCATCGTCAACCGTATCAATGCCGACCTCGCGAATGATCTCGGCAACCTCGCGCAACGCTCTCTCTCCATGGTGTTTAAAAATTGTGGTGGCCAACTGGCCAAGCCGGAGACGCTGCAGGCGGAAGATGAAGCGGTGCTGGCGCAGGCGGCGGCCATCCTGCCAGCCGCCCGCAGCGCAATGGACGAGCAGGCCATCCACGAGGCCCTCAACGCGATTTGGAATGTGGTCGGTGAAACCAACCGCTATTTTGCCGCCCAAGAGCCGTGGGCACTTAAAAAGACCGATTCGCAACGCATGGCTGACGTGCTTTGGGTGACCGCTGAAATCGTCCGTCGCGTGGCCATTTTGGCCCAGCCGTTTGTCCCCGAAAGTGCATCTCTCCTGCTGGACGCTTTGGGCGTGCCGGAACATCAGCGTACTTTCGCTGCTTTGGCTGACGGTCATGACATAGGCCAAGTGAACATAGCCAAGCCGGAGCCGGTGTTCCCGCGTTTTGTGGAGCCGGAAATCGGTGGGGAAGGGGCTTAACACGTGCTTGTCGACAGCCACTGCCATCTCGACTTTCCCGATTTCGCTGACGACCTGAATGGTGTTGTCGCCCGCGCGCACGAAGCGGGGCTGGGGCGTATGGTGACCATCTGTACCCGGGTCAAAAAGTTCGATCAGGTCCACGCGGTTGCGCGGCAGTTCCCATCCGTCTTTTGCTCTGTCGGCACGCACCCCCATAATGCCGGTGAAGAACTGGACGTGACGACGGCAGACCTTGTCCGTCTTAGTGCGGCTCCAAAAGTCGTGGCCATCGGCGAAGCTGGCTTGGACTATCACTACGACAAGGCGCCCCGCGATGCGCAGGCGCAAGGCTTTCGTACTCACATAGCCGCCGCCCGCGAGACCGGTCTTCCGTTGGTCATCCATGCCCGCAGCGCTGACGATGCCATGATTGAAATCTTGGAAGAAGAAACACGGGCAGGGGCCTTCCCCGCCGTGCTTCACTGCTTTTCATCGGGACGGAAGCTAGCCGAGCGCGGTATTGAACTGGGTCTCTACGTCTCTTTTTCGGGCATACTAACCTTCAAAAACAGCCAAGACATCCGGGACATCGCGGGCGACATGCCGCGGGATCGCGTTTTGGTGGAAACAGACGCGCCGTATCTGGCACCGATGCCCCATCGTGGCAAAACCAACGAACCGTCCTACACCGTCCACACAGCAGCAGTGCTGGCGCAATGCTGGGACCAAGACCCGGATGAAGTGTGGGGACAGACGACGGAAAACTTCTTCCGGTTGTTTTCAAAGGTGCCGCGTGACCTGCCGCGGGAAACGGTTGCATGAGCATGCAAGCATCTACATCGGACGACGCCACCATGCGCTTTACGGTGTTGGGATGTGGCTCGTCACCGGGTGTGCCACGCATCGGCGAAGATTGGGGCAATTGCGATCCGTTGAACCCCAAGAACCGCCGCATGCGCGCCGCGCTTTTGGTGCAACGCATCACGGCTGACGGCACAACCACTGTGGTGATCGATACCGGACCGGACTTCCGCAACCAGATGCTGATGGCCGGTGTCGCGACGGCTGATGGCGTTCTCTACACGCACGAACATGCAGATCATATCCACGGCATCGATGATCTACGCTCGTTCGTGATCAACAGCCGGGCTCGTGTGCCCATTTGGGCCGACATGTACACATCAGCCCGTTTGCACGAGGCGTTTGGCTACTGTTTCAAAACGCCCGAAGGTTCGTCTTATCCACCGATCTTGGACGAACATCGCATCACGGCTGGGTCCGCGTTTTCGGTTACCGGTGCCGGTGGTGCAATTGAGTTTATGCCCTTTGAACAGCCACACGGTAACATCGTGTCTTTGGGCTTCCGGATCGGCGATCTGGCGTATTGCAGCGATGTGAGTGCCTTGGACGAACGGGCCTTGCCGCATCTGGAAAATCTGGACGTCTGGATCATCGATGCACTGCAATACCGCGCGCATCCAAGTCATCTCAATCTTGAGCAAACGCTTGAATGGATCGAGAAGTTAAAACCCAAACACGCCATCCTGACACATATGCACACGCCCATGGACTATGAGACGGTGCGAAACGAAACACCAGATCATGTCGAGCCTGCGTTCGATGGCATGGTGATCGAAATGGGTGAAGGTGTCGCTATATCAATCGCTTAAACAGCGATATGAATGTGCAGCATCATACAATAATGTTCCATAATATATCTTATGCGACTTTTGCATTGATGGACATGGCAGTGTCTAGCCGCGTTCATCTGCACGCCAATACGCCCCGCCTATCAAGACTACGGACGCTGCAAAGCTGATAACGCCAGTGCCAGCGTTTCTGAGATCATGTGATTGTCCGCACCGCTCGCCCGTTGCGTCAACACCAGCCCGATTTGCTCTATCAGATAGTGCGCAGCCGTTGTGGCGCTCAATCTGCTGTTCCAGTCGCCCGCGCTTCGGCGATCATCAAGATAGGCTCTGAAGGCTTCTACAGCAGCTGCGTTAAGCTATTCCACGCGCCTTTGGGTTTCTGGTCCCAGCCGGTGTTTGCCCGCGCGCATTTTGTAGAACAGGCATTCGCGCTCCATCTTGGGGTCTTGGCTCGCAAACGCGATCAGAGCAGGAAGCGTTTCATCGAGTGGCTTTCCTTGGCGAAGGTTGAAAGCTTGCTCGTCACACGACTTCGACGGTCACGCTGCCCAACCCTTCAAAGCCCCCGATGATGTGCATCCCGGCTTGCGGATAGATGGTTTTCACCACACTGCCCAGCGTCACGATCTCTCCAGCCTGCAAGCCGCCCTCACCTGCTCTGTGTTCTGCCAGCCAGGTCAGCGCGGCCAGCGGGTCGCCGAGGATGGCAGACCCCAAACCGCGCAAACCTAGTTTGCCGTCTATTGTAAAACCGCCCTCAAGGCCGCCTAAATCGCCTAACGAGTGCAAGCGCATTGGCTCGCCGATTACACAGCCGGCGGAAAAGAAATCATCTGCAACAAGCGTTTCCTTTGCGCAGTTTGAAAAGTCCACAAAGCGTTCGTCCACGACTTCGATTGAGCACATCACACTGTCAACAGCGTCCACCACGTTCATGCCATGCAACAGCGGTTTGGCCAGCCTCACAGCGATCTCGCACTCCAGTCCCAATCGGAAATAGTCGCTGTGCTTAAGGCGCGCCTTGCCGTGATGCACCTGCCGGGAAAACAACGTACCGGCACAGGGATGATCGATGCCAAGATAGGCCTGCATGACCTTTGTTGTGCATCCGATTTTCCACCCTGCCACGGGGCCGAATGGATCGGACAAATGGCTGCGCAAAGCACTTTGGATGGCATAGGCATTGTCCAGAGATTTGGGGCGCACCTCTTCGGGTAAATCCTGCAGCGGCGCGTCATATCCCCCAGTGCGCGTCCGTAACTGTGCCAGCACTCTTGCCGCTTCATCCACGCCTTCAGTGTTCATAGCTCCCCTCCCCGTTCGGACAAGCATCTTGACGACTCAAGTGCCAAAATCTAGCACAACACCAACGCCGATTTAGCTCAGCTGGTAGAGCATCGCATTCGTAATGCGGAGGTCACGTGTTCGAGTCACGTAATCGGCACCATTTTAGAACTCACGCCATTCGCTCCGCAAAGGGCTCCGTTGGGGCGGGCTGGTCGCCCGGCTCACTCTTCGCTCGCGGTGCGCTCGAAGTTCATCTTTCGAAGCGCACCAGTTTTGAACTCACGCCATTCGCTCCGCTCAGGGCTCCGTTGGGGCGGGCTGGCGCCCGGCTCGCTCTGCGCTCGCGGCGCGAGCACGTCTTTGGTTCCAAGTCCGTCTTCTCAGCCGCACCACCCAGCCCTTTTTGCCGGGGATAAAGTCAGTCACAAAAAAAAGGGGCGGATGAACCGCCCCTTTCCATTTGGTGGTTTGCTTGGATCATTTAATCCAGGTGTTGACCGTGTCCATATTGGCTTTCACCCACTCTTCGGCGACATCCTGCGGGTCCATTTCATCGCGGCCGATTTTCAAGATCCAGTCATTGACGACGGCAGGGTCGAGCTTGATCTGGCTCAAAAATTTGGCTGCCGCCGGGTTACGCTGTTCCAGTGACTTGGAATAAGACACAAAAATCTGCGCATCGGGGGTTTTGCAGCCCGCTTTGGACACTTCCAGCCAGTCTTCACCGTCCAGTTTCAAGTCCATGCAGCCTTCCGTGTGGGCTGGCTCGGACAAAGGCTTGATGTCGTAAGCCGCGTGGATCCACTCCGGTGTCCAGTAGTAGAACAGGATCGGCTTCTGGTTGCCGTAGGACGACTTAAGCTGCGCCTTAAAAGTGGCATCGGAGACGATTTCCGGTTCCCATAATTCAGAAAGACCGTAGTCTTTCATTTTTACCTGCCAGATTTTGGTGGACTTCCACGAAGCATCGCCCGCCCAGTATTCGCCTTTGCCGTTGCCATCTTTGTCAAACATGGCCGCAATGGCGGGGTCTTTCAGATCCTCAAAGGATTTGATTTTGTCTGCCATATAGGCCGGCACATACATTTGCTGTGTGCCCAGATAGGGCTGGTTGTGGGCAACTGTTTTAGCGTCCTTGATATATTTGTCCCAAGGGCCCTGTTGGTTGGGCATCCACATGTCCGTCCAGACGTCAGCAGAACCGTCGCCCTTGTCCATGCCCGCGCTGATGATGGCTTGGTCTGAAAGACCTTTGACGATTTCTGCCTCGGAACCCAAGGGGCCATTGATGACCGCTTGAATCACATGGGCAATCGCTTTTGCGCCAGTCCAGTTGAGATCAGAGATCGCAACCTTAGCGCCTTCCGCATAGGCGGATGTGGATGCGGCCAGTGCGAGTGTGGCGGCCAGTGTGATTGACTTTAAGCGTTTCATAGAAGTCTCCCTATTCGCTTCAATTTAGAGATGGCCCGAGCGGCCACCACTTTATTGTCAGTGTTTGACCGTGTTTGCCTTTTGGACAACTCGGTCGATCATCATGGCGAGCAAGGCGATGCCTATGCCTGCCAGAATTCCTGCGCCGGTACGCGTGTTCGCCAACGCCTCCGTCACGATAAAGCCCATGCCGCCTGCGCCGATCAGCGCGGCAACCACCACCATAGACAGGCTCATCATCACCACCTGGTTCACCCCGGCCATGATGGAGGGCAATGCCAGCGGCAATTCGACCTTGGCGAGCAGTTGGCGCGGGTTGGCACCAAAGGCCATGGCCGCTTCCTTCGTGTTTTCCGGAACGTGTTTGATGCCCAGTGCGGTGAGACGCACCATGGGCGGCATGGCGAAAATTACGGTTGCCAGAATGCCCGGTGGTTTGCCGATGGAGAAAAACGCCACGGCTGGCAGCAGATACACAAAGGATGGAATAGTTTGCATGATGTCCAAGATCGGCGTCACCACCGATTGGGCTCGTTTCGACTTGCCAATCCAGATGCCAAGTGGAAGGCCGAACACAATGCAGATGATGGACGCCGCAACCACAAGCGACATGGTATCCATCGCGGTTTGCCAGAACCCGAACAACGCCAAATAGGCGAGCGATGCGGCCACAAAGATCGTCGTTCTTGTGCCTGCCAAACTGTGAGCGATGGCCAAAATTGCACCCATGGTGATAAGCCATGGTGTGCCCACGAAAACCGCGGTGATGGCGGACAGCATCGTGCGCAACACCCGTGTGATGCCGTCAAAGATGACGCCGTAGAATGCCGTCAGATACCCAATCCCATCATCAATGGCCTGCGCCGCATATTTGTTCAGGTCCAGCGGAGGCAGGCCTTCGCGTGGCGGCGTGCGTTTGACAAAGCGGTTACCGTCGTCATCGCGCGGATAAGTGATTTCATCCGGGCGATCCAGCCAGAATAGCACGGGGAAATCGCCGATAATCATACAATCGAAGCGGTCTTTAAGCGGAATGCTCTCACCTGCTGTGATCTGTCGGTCTTGCTTTATGCACGTGCGCGAATCGGGTGCGAACTGCGTCGTACGATAAATCAGCAGCGGAGCGATCAGGGCCACGATAATGGCCAGCGTGATGATGCGGGATGTGCTCAGACCGGATGCGGTAGAGCGGTCCACCCGCCATTTGCTGTACTGGCCGTAATACAGCCGGTCGGCGAGCCAAGCGAATCCAATGCGACCGATAATGAACACTACAGCCGCAGCAAACAGATGCGAACTGGTCCAAGCCTCGAAACGCACGACCAGAAAGTCTTTGTCGGCATTGTCCACTGCGGCTTTAGAGTATTTATACACCAGCGCCAGGTTCACTGCCGCCACGAGGTCGATCAGAAATCCGATCCAGAACAGCAACCAATTTCCACGCAGTGCGGCCCAAACAAAAGAGCCAACCAGCGCCGCTTTGTTGAGGTGAAACTTGCTGAGAATTGCTTTTTGAATTTTCAGAAATTTGTCGGCGTAGTAGTCGCCATTTTCACCGGCAAACTCTTTGAACGGCCTGGTAATTTCCGCGTTGGTATCCATGATCACGCCTCCCCCTGGATGCCGCGCAGAAGGGCATCTTTCGTCACGACCCCCACGGCCTTGCCATCATCCATGATGACAACCGGCTTATCTTGACTGATGGAAAGGCCAACCAGTGTGTCGAGATCATCCTCCGTACCCGCCTGTGGGCAATTCTTGAGCGCCGGCAGTTTCTTATGCGTCTTTTCATATTGCGCAACGGGCTGCATGACCGTGTGCGCAAAAATCAATTTCAATTTCGAGATGCCCGCCACAAAGTCCGCCACGTATTTGTCGGCTGGTTTTGTGACGATGTCTTCCGGTGTGCCAACCTGAACGATTTCGCCATCCTTCATGATGGCAATGCGGTTGCCCATGCGGATGGCCTCATCCAAGTCGTGGGTGATGAAGAGCGTGGTTTTTTTCAGGTTATGCGACAGCGCAAGAAACTCGTCTTGCAGGCCGCGGCGGATCAACGGGTCCAGCGCGGAAAACGGCTCGTCCATCAGCAAGATATCAGGATCGGCTGCCAATGCGCGGGCCAAGCCCACGCGCTGCTGCATGCCGCCGGAAAGCTCTGACGGCAGCCGGTCGCCGTAACCCTGCAGGTCTACGGTCTCGATGGCGCGGTCAGCCACTTGCGAGCGTGTGAACGCATCCACATTGCGCAATTCCAGTGCGAAAGCGATGTTGTCGCGCACCGAGCGATGGGGCAGCAGCGCCATATTCTGGAACACCATGCCGATATTGTCGGCTCGCATGACGCGGAGGTCTTCCGGGTTCAGAGCGCCCACATTGGTGTTGTTGATGTAAATTTCGCCACTGGTTGGCTCAATCAAGCGGTTGATGTGGCGCACGAGAGTGGACTTGCCGGAACCTGAAAGGCCCATAATGCAAAAGATCTCGCCCTCGGCGACTTCGATGGACACGTCGCGAACACCGACTACGGCCCCGAACTCTTCCAGAACCTCTGCCTTGGACAGATTGTCCTTTTTGACAGCGGCCATGGCTTCTTGATCGCGGTCGCCGAATATTTTCCAAACGTTTTTTGCGACCACAACGGGATCTGTAATGGGGTCACTCATGAACGCGGCTTTTCTCTTTTGGGATCCATAAAGGGCACAGTCGTCACCGTGCAAGGGTAGCGTTTTGCGTGGCCGTCTAGCCGTCCCACTTCCAGCTGTTCGCCAGCAGCGCTGTTTTCAATGGCGATACGCGCCATTGCTATCGCGTGGCCCAGTTGCGGAGACGCGGAGGCGCTCGTCACAATCCCAACCTGGTCGCGCCCCACAAACACAGGATCCCCGTGAGCGGGCACATCATTGGACCTCATTTGCAGGCCGACGAGTTTTCTGCGCGGCGCGGCCTGATTGCGTTCCAATGCGGCTTTTCCTAGAAAGCCAGCTTTTTGAAAATCCACTGCGAAGCCTAGGCCAGCTTCCAATGCGTCAACGTCGGTCGTGAACTCTCCGCCGCTCACCATCAGGCCTGCCTCGGTGCGCAACATGTTCAGCGCTTCACTGCCCATGGGCACAAGACCATGCGGCCCGCCAGCCTCTATCAAGGCATCCCAGATGTCCTCGGCGTCGTCTTGATCGCAGAAGAGTTCGTAGCCCAACTCGCCGGTAAATCCGCTGCGGGTCAGCATGAAAAGAGGTCCATCGCGGTCGCGCAACCGGGCGTGGGTGAAGCCAAACCATTTCACGTTTTCCAGCGCGGGCCGCGACGGTTGAACAAACACAAGGTCTTGCAGAATTTCGCGTGACTTTGGGCCTTGCAGTGCAAGGTTCGCCATCCGTTCGCTTAAGGATTTGATCCAGACGCGAAGGCCAAGTTTTTCCGCTTGGTCCCGCAGATGAAGCGCGGAGTTTTCCGATCCGCAACACCAACGAAAGACGGCGGTTTCAAGCCGGAACAGCGTACCGTCGTCGATCACGGTGCCCCGTTCGTCGCACATCAACGCGTAAAGCCCACGATGTTCCGCTAGTTTGGAAATGTCGCGGGTCATGCAATGTTGTAAGAGTGTTTCAGCATCCGGCCCCAGCACGTCGTACTTGCGCAACGCAGACATGTCTTGAAGCGTCGCCGCATTTTTGCAGGCCCAGTATTCTTCAACCGCACCCGTCGCATCATATTTGGTCGGCATCCACAAATCCTGCGCCACAAAAAAGTTCTGAGTGAGTTTGGAAGTGCGGGCGTGGAACGGCGAATGACGCGTCAGGCGTGCAGCCTCGTCAGGTTCGTTCCTATGCGCAACAGCGTACTGTATGGACGTATCGTCTTCATAGATCCGCACGTGAATGTCGGTCGGGTTCCAGCCGTTGATCGGGTCCACATCGTCCGGACAAGCAGTTGAGACGCACACGAGATCGGTCAGCGCTTCCATAACCACATAATCGCCCGGGCGGGACAAAGCTTCGTCCGCCTGCATCTGGTACGTGTGAGGGTCTATCCACGAATTGAAGAAAAAATTGATCGCAGGCCATGCGTTGCGCGGCTTTATGCCAAACGGCGCATAAGCATTGGTGATGTTGTCAGAGCAATTGATGTGGCCGGGAAAGCCCCGTTCTTCGTAGCCCCGTGCGGTGCAGGCAAAGGCGTAGGTGTCGTGACGGCCCACGGTGTCCTGTCGTACGGCTAAGAGTGGGTTAATGTCCTGATCAAAAAATTTATCGTGCAAACCGGGCTGCGGATAGGCGCTGCGGGCCATCGAGCGGGAGACTGTAGAATCGATAAAGCGCTCACTGCCCGTGTCCAGTGCGTGGCTGTTCATGGCCATAAAGTCGGAACATTGTTGGCCTTCCACGTCCAGGATCTGAATGAACTGCCCTTTCTTCACCTCATACGCGTGGGCCGCGCCTCGCCCCACTCGCCATTCATCACGCACTTTGCCCATAGGGTCTGGTAAGAGCGCGTCAGAAAGCGCCGAAGGACTAGGCTGGTGCTCAATGTGAAAAGACGCTCCGCCGCCGGACACGATGTAGTTCTGCTCCAACGGAGAAATCGCGATAAACAGGCAGTCCGCGCCTATTTTCAGCGTGAACACGTCCCCAGCCCTGGCCTTAGCGTCAAACAATTTGTATGCGCGCGCATCAGCGAGAGACCCATCTCGCGCATTTACGATCTCTTTCAGCCGACGGTTGTCGAACAAACCATTGGGGAGATCGACCGTTGGCGAGGCGACCGAACTGATAGCATCGACCGTGCAAGTCTTGGCGTTGTCGCGCAGACTTGTAATCCAAACAGGTGCGCCACCATCCTTGTTCGTGATATTGATCAGGTCACCGGCGCGTGCCCGGAACAACTCTAGCCCGCCGGCGACGACGCGAAATTTGCGCACACCACGGTCCAACAACCCGCGATAGCGGACTGAGACAGGGTCTAGCCCCAAGCCAAATGATGGCACGTGCTGAAGCGACTTACTTCTCCCTGGGCAATTGGTTCTTGATGTAACCGGTTACATCTAACCGCTTGTCACAGTGCCGCGTCAACCCTAGTTTACTGTTTCTGGGTGGAGGGATCTTCTATTTGAAGCAAAAAGCTGGCTCCATACGCGATATTGCCCGCGACACCGGGCGTTCCGTGGCAACAGTTTCACGTGCCCTCAACGGTTCGCAAAGCGTGACGAAAGAAACGCGTGTTGCGATTATGGAGGCAGTAGAACGCCTCAACTACATACCCAATCCAGCGGCTCGCGCCCTCACCACCAAGCGCTCCCGCACCATTGCCGCTGTGGTGCCCACCTTGGAACACTCCATATTTGCCCGCTTTTTAAGTTCTGTTGAACGTACGGTCACCCGGTTGGGCTATTCACTGGTCATCGCGGTCAACAATTCGAATTTGGATGAGGAATTGGCAGCGACACACAAATTATTGGGCATGGGAGCGGAAGGGTTCATTTTTTCAGGCGCTCAACACCATGACGAGCTCTATACACTGCTAGAACGCCGAGCTGCGCCCTATGTGTTCACGAGTTGCTGGGACCCGCAGGCCAATGCTCCGACGATTGGCTATGATAACCACGCGCTCGCGCACGATGCGGTGGATTACTTGTACGGCCTGGGCCATCGCGACATTGGCATTCTTCACGGTCCCGTCGCCATCAATGACCGTGCACGTGCGCGGTTGGACGGCGCTCGGAGTTTTTCAGCCGATGACATTCGCTTGGCGGTTTGCGAAACCGATCTTTCCGTAACCGGTGGCTTGAAATCCGTCACCGAACTGTTGGCGGGCAAGACGAACGTAACGGCGCTTCTGTGTTTTTCCGATGTGATTGCCCTTGGTGCGCGGTTCGCGCTCGAACATGCAGGCTGGAAAGTTCCCCAAGATATGTCTCTCATGGGCTTTGATAACTTGGAGTGGTCCGAGAACGCCAACCCACCCCTCACCACCTTTGAATTGCCATCCCGCGCAATGGGTCAAAAGGCGAGTGAGGTGCTGATTGAAAAATTGGAGGGCGGCAGGGAAATCGAACCGTTCGAACTTCATGGACGGCTGATTGTGGGGGGTTCTACGGCCCGGATAAGCAACGGTTGATCCCAGATAAGACGTGTTATCCAAAGCCTTTTGCATCAGCGTGCAACCTTGCCTTTGTGCGGACCAAACGCGACGTTTCAACCGCCGCTTGGCGGTGGAAAACGATGGCTTGGTAGGCAGGATCATAGACCATATCGAGGAAGGACTGCGCGCTTGGATAGCGGGCGATGAATGCGATGTCCCACATCTCATCCGGCGGGCCGATCACCATGAATTCCGGTTCGGCAGACCAGATAATTTTGCCGCCAACGCTCTGGAAAATAGGTGCACTTTCCCGTCCATAGGCCGCATAGGCCTCCGCCCCCGTGGCCTTTCGCCCGTCCTCATAGCTGGCAGACCGTTTGAGTTTCACGAGATTGAGCATATCCACGGCGTGATCGCGCGGCAGTTGGCGCAACTCAGCAAACAGGGCCTTATCCGGGTCTACGTACTGGGCGGTCATGCTCCGTCCTCCGTTCTATCGAAAGCAAAAAAGCCGCCTCTGATCACGTCAGAAACGGCTGTTGCAATAAGCGGTTTACAAATCTGCGTCAGAGCGGATCACAATTTGATTGTACCGCTCGGTTGCCAAGAGCAACCTGGCGCTTATGCGCCGCCCCTCCCCCCACCTAGGGTCGCGAAGGCCCCTTGAGGCCGACAGCGTGAGCGCCACAACTGGATCGATTCTATCAAAGATAGAAATGATCTAGCAGTCGCGCACATAGGTGAAGCGCAGCACATCCCAGTTGGTACGACCCGTTGGGCTGCAGCGATTATGAACCGGGCGCGGACCTTCCATCGTAATCACAATTTGTCCGCTAGGACGGGTAACTGGACCCTCCACCCGATAGGTCAGCGGGTTGCCACGGCAGAACTTCGAGAAGCGCCGGGCAGTGCCGACATAGTAGTCCCCCGTGTTACGACCGTTAAACAGGAGCGTACCGCGCCTCACACCAGCATTGCGCAACACTTGGCGCGGGCGCTCATAATACATGGAACGCCGTGATCCATTGGACGTCAGCCGCATAAGAGAACCGTTGTGGTTCCAGCAGCTGTCCGCTTGTGCGCTTGTTGCACCGCCAATGGCGGTCGCGGTGGTGATACCACCAGTGAGTGCGATCGTGGCCGCTAAGGCAGACGCACGCGTCAATCCCATCAATCTGGTCACAGTTTTTGCAAGCTTTGTCATTCTTAGTCTCCCCAAGAGCGGTCATCACCGCCTTTCGAATGCCCCCGCACTGTTTCCACCTTGGCCGACCCTACCTGAACGCTAGCTGAACCGCCCATCACGTCAGACCTTAGCAAACCCGCACGCCTATGTGTGGATCACGCGCCCCTGTGAGTCGAGCACACTTTCGTGCATCATTTCAGACAGTGTTGGGTGTGGAAATACCGCGTCGATCAGGTCTTGTTCGGTTGTTTCCAGGTTCATGGCCACAACAAAGCCTTGGATCAGTTCAGTGACTTCCGCGCCCACCATATGCGCCCCAAGCAGTTGGCCGGTGTTGGCATCAAACACGGTCTTGACCAGCCCTTCCGGTTCGCCCAATGCGATGGCCTTGCCATTTCCTTGAAACGGGAATCGACCGACTTTCACGTCGTGACCAGCATCTTTTGCCCCCAGTTCCGTCATGCCCACACTGGCGACCTGCGGATTGCAATAAGTGCATCCAGGTATCTTGGATTTTTCCATGACGTGCGGATGTTTGCCTGCAATTTTTTCAACGCAAATGACGCCTTCATGCTCCGCCTTGTGAGCCAGCATCGGTGCGCCCGCCACGTCGCCAATCGCGTAGATGCCGGGCACGCTCGTCGCGCCATAATCATCAATCGCAATGACCCCACGTTCAGCTTTAACGCTAAGCTTGTCGAGGCCAAGTCCTTCCACATTGCCGACCACACCGACGGCCGAAATCATCTGTTCTGCGGTCACTGTGCTGGTTTTGCCATCCGCATCTTCCACATGCGCGGTAATTGAGCCCTTGCCCTTTTCGACCTTGGTTACTTTGGATTTTAGCATGATTTTCATGCCCTGCTTCTCAAACCGTTTTTGGGCGTGGGCCGCGATTTCCGCGTCCTCCACTGGCATGACTTGATCCATCAGTTCGACAACGGTCACGTCGGCCCCCATGGTGCGATAGAAAGAAGCAAACTCTATTCCGATGGCCCCTGACCCCATGACGATCAGGGATTTCGGCATGGTTTTGGGCACCATGGCCTCGAAGTAGGACCAGATCAGTTCACCGTCCGGTTCCATACCCGGCAGAGCCCGTGGGCGCGCACCGGTGGCGATGATGATGTGTTTGGCGCTGTAATCCCCTGCCCCAAGCACACCTTTTGGTTTTGGGTGCTGCGGTTCCACGGGCGCTTTGCCCTTTGCAGAAACGGTCACGGTGCCAGGCTTCGATATGCTGGCTTCACCCCAGATCACGTCAACCTTGTTCTTCTTGAGCAAATAGCCAACACCGCCGTTCAACTGCCCGGAAATGCCCCGCGACCGCGTGACAATTTTCGTCATGTCAAACGTGATATCTTTGGCGGCCAGCCCAAACGAGTCCGCGTGTTGCATGTGCCCGTAGATTTCTGCGCTGCGCAGCAAGGCCTTGGTAGGGATGCAGCCCCAGTTGAGGCAGATGCCACCCAGATGCTCCCGCTCTACAACGGCGGCTTTCATGCCCAGTTGGGCTGCGCGGATGGCGGCCACATAACCTCCAGGTCCGCCTCCGATCACGATGATATCGTAGGGTCCGCTCATATCAGGATCTCCTGCTTCTGTCTGTTTCACACGCTGGCCAACGGCCCGCACTTTCTCCGCCTGCGTCAATCAAAACGCCTTTGGCGGCAAGGGATGGTGCGCTAGAGCGGTTCACAATTTGATTGAACCGCTCGGTTGCGAAGAGCAAACCGGCGCTCATGCGCCGCCCCTCCCTCCACCTAGGGTCGCGAAGGCCTCTTGAGGCCAACAGCGTGAGCGCAACAATTGGATCGTTTCTATCAAAGATAGAAATGATCTAGTGTCTTGCCCCCATACGCGGGGTGCGCGATATAACGGCCTGCGACCCTGCGGATAGTCTTCAGCGGTCATTTGACACCAAGCAAATGCGCCGCCAGCGCCAAGGGCATTTTTATGGAATTCTTTTCTTCGTTCAGTCAGCTTGGCTATTCCGCAATCAACGTTGTGCTGGTTTTTTTGGTGGCAGCTGCGGTCGCTTACCGCAGCCTTGGTCTGCACAAACGTCATTGGCTCTGGGCTTTGCCGGTCCTGCTTGTGTTCGGCACCGGCATGGTGTTTGCCACCAACTATCTTGCCGAACAAAACCGCATCCTCAACGACGCAATCCGCGCCGAAGGCGGCTTGAAACGCACAATCCCGGAAAACTAGACAGGCACCAAATTGTTCTTGGCATAACCTTGTGTTCAGCGCGCTGATCGCGAAGGCCATCACGGGCTAGGCCAGCATCGCCATCGGGTTTTCAAGATAGTTTTTGAACGACGCAGCCAGCTCGGCACCCAAAGCACCGTCGATAGCGCGGTGGTCAAAGGCGAACGTTGCGCCCATTACCGTGCCCACCGCCAGTTTGCCATCCCGCACTACAGGGCGCTGCGTGCCCGCGCCGATGGAGACGATGGAAGCGTGCGGCGGGTTGATGATGGACGTGAACTCTTTCACGCCAAACATGCCCAAGTTTGAAACCGCTGTGCACCCGCCTTGATATTCCTGCGGCTTGAGTTTCTTGTCCCGCGCCCTGCCCGCCATATCTTTGATCTCGGCTGAGATGACCGAAAGCGTCTTTTCTTCCGCGCGCCGCACGATGGGGGTGAACAACCCATCATCCACGGCAACGGCGACACCAACGTCAGAGTGCGCATGGTAGAGCCGGTCGGTAGACGTCCAAGACACATTCGCTTGCGGCACGGCCTTCAATGACATGGCCATGGCCTTAACGACAAAATCATTGACCGACAATTTGTAAGCCGGTTTGCCATCACCATCCTGTGGCGCAGCTGCATTCATCTGAGATCGCAAGGCCAACAGCGCATCAATTTCAGCTTCCATCGTGACGAAGTAAGCCGGGATCGTTTGGGCGGATTCCGTCAGGCGTTGAGCGATCACCTTGCGCATACCGTCATGCGGCTTGGCTTCAAACGAACCCTCTTCAAACAGTGCACGGACCGCGTCGTCGGAAGGACCCGTGGCCATTTGTGGTGCTGGAACAGTTGAAGCCGTAGCGGGGGCAGCGTCCTGTGTTGCCCCAGAAGAAACGCCGCTGACCATCGCTGCCTCAACGTCCGCTTTGACAATGCGACCGTGAGGTCCTGAGCCGCTAAGTGCCGCAATCTCAATGTTGTTTTGCTGCGCTATGCGCCGTGCCAAAGGAGAAGCAAACACCCGATCGCCGTTGGATGCAGATGGTGCAGGCGCGGCAGTGGCTGGAGTGCTTGCTGGCGCAGGTGTCTCAACCTTTGGTGCCTCTTCCGCTTCCGCAGTCGGCGCAGCTGGAGCAGGATCAGCCGAGCCGCTCACATCCACACTTGATGCATCTTCGCCATCTTCCGCCAACACGGCGATCACTTCATTGACTTTGACGCCCTCAGCCCCGGCCTCCACCAGCAGTTTGGCAACCGTGCCCTCATCCACCGCTTCCACTTCCATTGTTGCTTTGTCGGTTTCGATCTCGGCGATTACGTCGCCCGCAGCGACTGTATCGCCCTCTTTGACGAGCCATTTGGCGAGATTGCCCTCCTCCATTGTGGGGGAAAGGGCTGGCATGGTGATCTTGATGCTCATTCGTCGGCCTGTTGCTCATTATAGGGTTCAACACTCCAGGACCGGCTGTTCAGCAGGCCTTGGGTGATGGTGATGACATTGTCCTGCGCGGGGATCGCATTGGCGACCGCCCGAAACAAAGCCGCCTCATCCACCGCAGTCTCGATCGCCTCGCCAGGGGTCAGAGCGCGACCAACCCAGCTTTCCAGTGCGGAAAGCGCGATCGCGACCTGATTTTGACCGGATGGAATGACGACGGCCTCCCGCATCCGGTCCCACTCTGCATGGCGTATGTCCAATGGCGCGGAGGCCATCATTTATATGTCACGCGCCGGGCGGCTTCGACGACCTCATCAGAGTTTGGCAGCGCCAGTTTTTCCAGATTTGCGGCATAAGGCATCGGAACGTCTTTGCCGGTGATGCGGATGACAGGCGCATCGAGATAATCAAACGCCTGTTCCATGATTTGTACCGCAATTTCCGCGCCCACACCGGACTGCGGAAAACCCTCTTCAATCGTGATGCAACGGTTGGTCTTCTTCACCGACGCCAGCACGGTTTCCATGTCCATGGGCCGGATTGTGCGCAGATCGATGATTTCCGCATCGATCCCCAAATCGGCCAGCTTTTCTGCCGCCTCGATGGCATATTTCATACCAATGCTGAAAGAGACCAGCGTAACGTCGGTGCCTTCCTTGTGAACGCGGGCTTTGCCGATGGGCAACACGAAATCTTCCATGTCTGGCACATCAAAGGACTGGCCGTAGAGAATCTCGTTTTCCAAAAACACCACCGGATTGGGATCGCGAATGGCGGCCTTCAAGAGGCCTTTCGCATCCGCCGCTGTATAAGGCGACACCACTTTAAGACCCGGGATATGGCTGTACCAAGCAGCGTAGCATTGGGAGTGCTGCGCCCCCACGCGGGCAGCAGCGCCGTTGGGCCCGCGAAACACCATGGGCGCACCCATTTGGCCGCCAGACATATAGAGCGTTTTGGCGGCCGAGTTCACGATCTGATCGATGGCCTGCATGGCGAAATTGAACGTCATGAACTCAACGATGGGCCGTAAGCCGGCCATGGCCGCGCCCACCCCGATGCCCGCAAAACCGTGTTCGGTGATCGGTGTATCGATAACGCGTCTAGCGCCAAACTCCTGCAACAGACCTTGGGTGATTTTATAAGCCCCTTGGTATTCCGCCACCTCTTCGCCCATGACGAAGACTTTCTCGCTGCGCCGCATTTCCTCAGCCATCGCATCGCGCAAGGCTTCACGGACAGTGGTCGATTTCATCGCTGTTCCCACTGGAATATCAGGATCATCGGCCACTTCCACCGCAGCCGGTGAAGCCGCTTGCGCAGGCACAGGCTCTGGCACAGGATCTGAAACAGGCTCCGGGGCCGGTTCCGGCGGGGCTTCCGTTTGAGTTTCCTGCGGAGCCCCTGTCGTGCCGGCGGTGGGCGCACTTTCTCCGTCTTCCAGCAATACGGCAATGACCGCGTTGACCTTCACACCTTCAGTGCCCTCTGCGATGTTTATGGCTGAGATTTTACCCTCGTCCACCGCTTCCACTTCCATGGTTGCTTTATCGGTTTCGATCTCTGCAATCACATCGCCCGCGCGCACTTCGTCGCCTTCTTTCACCAGCCATTTGGCAAGCGTCCCCTCTTCCATTGTGGGGGATAGGGCAGGCATCAAAATATCGGTCGCCATGATTATGCCTCCTCGCCAACGGGTAGCAGGATATCGGTATACAGCTCCGATGGATCCGGCTCAGGGTTAGTTTGCGCAAAGTCGGCTGCTTCGGCCACGATAGCCCGCACTTCTTTGTCCAGCGATTTGAGCGTGTCTTCGTCCGCCCAACCTTTGTCCATCACGCGCTGTTTGACCCGTTCGATGGGATCGTTTTCGGCTCGCATTTTTTGCACTTCGTCCTTGGAGCGATATTTCGCAGGGTCGGACATGGAGTGGCCCCGATAACGATAGGTCTGCATGTCGAGGATGATGGGACCGTGGCCGGAGCGGCACCAGTCCGTGGCCAACTCACCAGCGGCCTGCACGGCCCGCACGTCCATACCGTCCACTTCGATGCCTGGAATATTGAAAGAGCAGCCGCGTTTGGAAAAATCGGTCAGTGCCGAAGAGCGTGTCACCGACGTGCCCATGGCGTAGCGGTTATTCTCGATGATGTAGACTACGGGCAAGCCCCAGAGCTTCGCCATATTGAAGCTCTCATAGACTTGGCCTTGGTTGGATGCACCGTCGCCAAAATACGTCAGGCAGACATTGCCGTTTTCCAGATAATGGTTGTTGAAGGCGAGGCCGGTTCCCAGTGACACTTGAGCGCCCACAATGCCGTGTCCGCCGTAGAAATTTTTCTCTTTGGAGAACATGTGCATGGAGCCGCCCTTGCCCCGCGAGTAGCCGCCCTCGCGGCCGGTCAATTCTGCCATCACGCCCTTTGGCTCCATCCCGCAGGCGAGCATGTGGCCGTGGTCGCGATAGGCCGTAATCACCTGATCGCCCTCGACAAGGGCTGCCTGCATACCTGTCACAACAGCTTCTTGGCCGATGTAGAGGTGACAAAACCCGCCGATGAAACCCATGCCATAGAGTTGACCAGCCTTCTCCTCGAAACGACGGATCAAAAGCATGTCGCGATAAGCGACGAGCTCTTGGTCTTTGCTGAAATCGAGCGGGTCCGGGGTCTTTGGGGTAGACGATTTGCGCGCTGACGAGCGCGCCTTGCTTGCAGTGCCTTGTGATGCCACGCGAAATTACACCTTCAAACTGGAAATGATGGCGGTTCGAAACTCCGAACTGCGGTCACATCAGTTTACGCGATTTTGCGGCAGAAGCAACGCGATGAATGCGTTCTATAAACGCTTTTAAGGTATTGAAAAAATTTAGATAAATGCAAATTACTATGATTTATAGCAATTCACTCTTTGGGGTACATCAGAACAATCTCATTGGGCTGCGCCATATTCAGCTGGCGCCGCACTTGCTCGTCCACCATGTCTTTCTCCAAACTGCCATCGCGGATCAGGCTCACGCGATGTTCCAGCTTGGTGCGGGCTGCGGTACGTTCCGCAAGATCCTTCTCCAAGACTGCGATCTGCTGTTCCATAACAATGCGCGCACGCACGCCGTAGTGGCCATTAAACGCGTGAAAGCTGAAATAGCCTAGGATCAAAAGCGTCGCCAGCGGCGCGATAAAGCGCGTCATACTCCGCGATTTGCGACGGCGAACGGACATTGTGCAGACCTGTGGGTGTACGGTGGCTAGGTGGCCGAACCCTGCGTCAGCGCGGTTAACGAAGTGTAAAATTGCAGCCCTGAGTGCGCTTGCTTAACTCCGTATCATTGATGCGCCCGCATAGTGCGCTTGCGTTCCAAGGTCCTCTTCGATCCGCAGCAACTGGTTGTATTTCGCCAAACGGTCCGAACGGGACAAAGACCCGGTTTTGATCTGCCCGCAATTGGTGGCCACAGCCAGGTCTGCGATCGTTGTGTCCTCTGTCTCGCCAGAACGGTGGGACATCACAGCCGTGTAGGACGCCCTGTGCGCCATGTTCACCGCTTCCAGTGTTTCGGTCAGCGTGCCGATCTGATTGACTTTCACGAGGATGGAGTTTCCAACCCCCTGCGCGATGCCGTCCGACAAACGCTTGGTGTTGGTGACGAACAGATCATCCCCCACCAATTGGACGGTCTTGCCGATCTTGGCGGTCAGTGCCGCCCACCCTGTCCAGTCATCTTCATCCAAACCGTCTTCGATGGAGACAATGGGATAGGCCTCACAAAGCGTGGCCAGTTCCGCAACCATTTCGGATGGGGTGTAGACTTTCCCCTCGCCTTTCATGTGATAAGCGCCGTCCTTGAAATATTCGCTCGCGGCACAGTCCAGCGCGATGTGAACATTTTCGCCTGGCTTATAACCTGCCTTTTCAATAGATTTCATGATGAAATCGAGCGCTTCGCGGGACGATCCGATATTGGGGGCAAAGCCGCCTTCGTCCCCCACATTGGTGCCGTGACCGGCTTCTGAAAGGCCTTTTTTCAACGTGTGAAAAATCTCCGCACCAGCACGCAACGCTTCGGAAAACGTGTCCATGCCTGTGGGCATAACCATAAATTCCTGAAAATCGATTGGATTATCGGCGTGCTCTCCACCGTTGATGATGTTCATCATCGGCGTGGGCAAAATATGCGCAGCCGGTCCACCGAGGTAGCGATAGAGCGGCAAACCTACGCTGTCCGCAGCCGCTTTGGCCACCGCAAGCGACGTGCCGAGGATTGCGTTGGCACCCAACTCTTTTTTATTGTCAGTGCCGTCGATCTCCACCATCACGCCGTCAATGGCGATCTGATCTTCTGCATCCATACCAACCACGGCTTCGTAAATATCGTCATTCACCGCCGCCACGGCCTTGGTCACGCCTTTGCCAACATAGCGTGCCTTATCGCCATCCCGCAATTCCACCGCCTCGTGTGCGCCGGTGGATGCGCCGGATGGCACAGCAGCCCGCCCAAAAGAGCCGTCTTCCAGTGTCACCTCAACCTCAACCGTGGGGTTGCCTCGGCTGTCCAAAATTTCACGGGCGTGGATGTCGACAATGGTGGTCATGTGTGGGGTCCTTAGATGGAAACTTGCATAGCATGAGACACGAACCCCCAGGCGTCCTGAACGTTCACGCGTGGCCTTAAGCCATCAGCGATGGAAAATGAACCTAAGCGCCAACGAAATTGGGCGGTTTGATCTTCAAGCCACCATCTTCGACAATTGGCTGGTAATCACCGCCGCGCCGCGCAGGCGTTTTTCCGGTGTCGCATAATCCCGCTGCAGCACAATCGATTGGTCCGGCCTGATCTTGGCCAAGCTCCCCTGCTCGCCGATCCATGTGATCAGTTTGGCGGGTTCGGCGAACTCTTTGTTGCGGAATTGAACGACCACGCCTTTGGGGCCTGCATCGAGTTTTTCGATGTTCGCCTTTCGGCAAAGGGCTTTGATGAAAACGATCTTGAGCAGATGGTCGACTTCCTCCGGCAACGGGCCAAACCGGTCTATGAGTTCGGCACCAAAAGCGTCGATCTCTTCCGCGCTATCGAGTTCCGCCAAACGGCGATACAGGCTCATGCGCAAGGTGAGGTCCGGGACGTAGTGGTCTGGTATCATCACCGTGATGCCGACGGTGATTTGCGGTGACCATTTGCCTTCCATCTGCGCTTCGCCGCCCTCTTTGAGTTCGGCGACGGCCTCTTCCAGCATCTGTTGGTAGAGCTCGTACCCCACTTCCCGCACTTGGCCGGATTGTTCTTCGCCCAAGATGTTGCCCGCGCCACGAATGTCCAAATCGTGGCTGGCCAGTTGGAAACCGGCTCCGAGCGTGTCTAGAGATTGCAGCACTTTGAGGCGACGTTCTGCCGTTGCGGTCAGCACTTTGGTGGGTGACAGCGTCAGCAGTGCATAGGCACGGGTCTTGGAGCGTCCCACCCGTCCTCGCATCTGGTATAGCTGCGCCAGACCAAACATATCCGCCCGGTGCACAATCATCGTGTTCGCGGTCGGGATATCGAGGCCGGATTCCACAATCGTGGTGGAGAGCAGCACGTCATACTGGCCCTCGTAGAACGCATTCATCACGTCCTCTAGTTCGCTGGCTGGCATCTGGCCGTGGGCAATGGCGACTTTGAGTTCCGGCACGTGTTGGGCCAAAAAGTCCTTTCGGCCTTGCAGGTCCGAGACGCG
Organism: Pseudomonadota bacterium; assembly: GCA_038746275.1. Taxonomy (GTDB): domain Bacteria; phylum Pseudomonadota; class Alphaproteobacteria; order Rhizobiales; family Rhizobiaceae; genus Pseudahrensia. Next base: position 120,652 of record JBCDKS010000010.1, read on the forward strand.
GGGGCAGACGTAGAAGCTTTGCCCGCCGCGATAGCGTTCTCTCAACAACGCTTCGCGGACAACGACGGCATCAAACGGCATTACAAAGGTGCGCACCGCCATGCGGTCTACGGGGGCCGTGGTGATGAGCGACAGTTCCCGGACGCCTGTCAGTGCAAGTTGCAGCGTACGCGGTATCGGCGTGGCTGAAAGTGTGAGCACGTGTACATCGGCCCGTAACTCTTTCAGCCGCTCCTTGTGCTTCACGCCGAAGCGCTGCTCTTCATCAATGATCAGCAGGCCGAGATCTTTAAACTGAATAGACGAGCCAAGCAGCGCGTGAGTGCCGACGATGATGTCCACCGTACCGTCTTTGATGCCCGCCTTCGCCTCTGCCAACTCCTTGCCAGTGACCAAACGAGACGCCTGCCGCACCGTCACAGGAAGCCCGTGAAAGCGCTCCGCAAAGGTCTTAAAGTGCTGACGGGACAACAGCGTGGTCGGCACAACCACAGCCACTTGACGCCCTTCCATGGCGGCCAGAAATGCGGCGCGCAGGGCCACCTCAGTTTTGCCAAAGCCAACATCGCCGCAAATCAAACGGTCCATCGGACGGCCGGATGCGAGATCGTCCATAACCGCGTCAATCGCGGTCAACTGATCTTCCGTTTCCGCATAGGGAAAGCGCGCGGCAAATTCATCATACACGCCGGAAGGTGGTGCGATGGGCGGCGTGGTTTTCAACATGCGGGCGGCGGCAATTTCAATCAGCTTGCCGGCCATTTCCAGAATGCGTTTTTTCAGCTTGGCCTTACGGGCCTGCCAGTTTGCACCACCCAGACGGTCCAACTGCACTTCGGTGTCCGAAGAGCCGTAGCGCGACAGCAGTTCGATGTTTTCAACCGGTAGAAACAGTTTGTCATCGCCGTGGTAGCGAAGTTCGAGACAGTCGTGAGGTGCACCAGCAGCTTCAATTGTGATCAGCCCGTGGAACCGCGCGATGCCGTGATCGACGTGCACAACCACATCGCCAACGGAAAGGCTGGACACTTCGTTGAGGAAATCAGAGCCCTTGCGCTTTCCGCCGCGTCGTTTGACGAGCCGGTCTCCCAACACGTCCTGTTCGCCAATGATTGCGATACTTTCGTCTTCAAACCCGCTTTCAATGCCCAGCACGGCCAGACCCGCTTGACCGGGTCCAAGCTTCTCGACGTCCGCCCAGCTTTCCACCAAAGACGTGCGCGTCAGATCGTGCTCTTCCAGCACTTGGCCCAACCGTTCGCGCGACCCGGTGCTCCATGACGCAATGACCACCGTCTTTTTGGCTTCCCGCAGATCGGCGACGTGGTCTGCAAGAGCAGAAAAAATGTTAATATCGGAGGCCGACCGTTCCGCCGCAAAGCTGCGTCCTTGGCGGGCGTTCATCGCCATGGTGCGAATACCGGATTTCGACTGCCAGTCGTCCCCGCTATCAAAAGGCGACGTGGTGACGACGTCGAAGGACTGGCGCAGAGCGGTGATCGCCTGCGGCGTCATGTAGAGTGTGTCCGGCGCAATCGGCTTGTAGGGCGTTCCACCATCGCCGCCCGCATTGCGCTCCTCGGCGTTGCGCTGACGCGCTTCATAGTGGTCGAGGATCTGCGTGCTGCGCTCTTCCAAAGCCTCGTCTACGAGATTGTCGAACACTAGCAGCGAGCCATCGACGTAATCGAACAGGGTTTCCAGCCGTTCAAAATAAAGCGGCAGCCAGTGCTCCATACCGGCATAGCGACGGCCTTCGCTCACCGCTGCATAAAGCGCATCATCCGGAGCTGCCGCCCCAAAGCTTTTGAGGTACTGCGTCCGAAAACGCGCAATCGTCTCCCCGTCCAATGTCACCTCACTCATGGGAGCAAGCGTAACCTCTTTGAGTTGCTGTTCTGTGCGCTGTGTTGCGGCGTCAAAACTGCGGATCGATTCGACTGTGTCGCCAAAGAAATCGAGCCGCACTGGCGCGTCGCTGCCGGGAGCGTAAAGATCGAGAATGCCGCCGCGCACCGCAAAATCACCCGCGTCGCGAACGGTGGGGGTGCGCTGAAATCCGTTGCGGGACAGCCAGTCAACGAGTTCTTCCATGTCAAACCGGTTGCCCGGCGCGATGCGCTTGACCAACTGCGCCATCACCGCCCGCGGCGGCACCATCTGCAGCAGGGCGTTGGGCGTGAGCGTGATGACGGTTGGACGTTCCGGCGGCTCGTTTGCGGCCAACCGGGAAAGTGCTGCGATGCGGCCAGAAAGCACATCATTGCTGGGGGATACACGGTCATAAGGCAGACAGTCCCAAGCAGGCAGGTGCAGCACATCAGCCCAAGGCGCGAAGAAAGCCAAAGCCGCCTCGCAGTCCGCCGCCCTTTGGCCGTCCCGAGCAATATAGACAATCTGCGCTGCACCCTGCTTGTTTGGCTTTGCAGCCGCTCGGTGTTTGGTCACAGCCTCCAATGCGGCTGCGAGAATGCGGGCGTCATACCCGTCCGGCACACCGCCAAGGTGAATCGTCCCGGGGTCTTCCAGCCAGGCTTGGAAGCGCTTTAATTCGGCGGTGATCATGTTTGGGTTCAATCGCTGAGATGAAATTTGCGAATGCGGCGCACAAGCGCGGTGTCCCAATTGGGTGGCACGGGGACCGTTCCTGAAAGCCACTTATACATGTCCGGGTCCGGCACCTGCATCAGGTTTTCAAAATCTGCCAATTGGTCGTCGTCCATGTCTGCGATGGCCTCATTGGCGAAACTGCCGAGCACATAATCCATCTCCCGCATGCCCCGGTGCCACGCTCTAAAGAGCAAACGTTTGCGCTGCGGGTCCAGCCCGGCGCTGCTGCGCATGGTTTCGCTCACCCAATACCTCGTGATGTTGTCAGTATCTGTTTCGCGCGGCGTTATAGGCGTAGATGTAAAGACTGTCAGCCACCCGTGACGTTGTGTACGCCATTTTGGTGTTGGCACCACGTATTACGTGTCCTTTAACGCGGCACTGCCGTTGAAAACACGACAAACAAAATCAAACGGTAACGGTGAACGTTGTGCGTTACCGATGCGGCGGTGGCCGGTCGATGATTGTTGAGTTCCGTAATTCGGGTCGCGGATCAGCAACTTAATCCCTGTCCGGCGGACAGCGCATTAGCATGCCAGCACTGCGCACCGGCATCGTCATGCTCTTTGGCGACGGCTTTCGTGAACTGTCCGGAAAGGGCAATCGGCTGACGCTTTACGAGGATGGACGTCGCATTGCCCGCTGCCGCTCATGAACGACATAAAAAGCGCAAGCCTCACACACGAAAAAGTGGGGCTGACCATACTTCCCCATTGAGACGCCGCTGAGAGTTTGGCAGCGTCTTTAGCATGCGCCCTGATATCCTCACACCGCTGTTTGCTTCGGTCACAACCTTGCCCGGCATCGGGCCAAAACTATCTGTGGCTTTGGCAAAACTGCTCCACGGCTCGGACCCCTCGGCGCAGGCGCGAGTCGGCGATTTGCTGTTTCACTTGCCCTCTCACATCATTGATCGGCGCAATCGTCCCCACATTGCGGAAGCGCCGGAGGGCGTGCTGGCCACCATTACCGTGCGCGTCGACCGCCACCAGCCGCCGCCGAGAGGCAATCCCAAAGTGCCCTACCGTGTGTTTGTGCACGACGAGACGGGTGAGTTGGGTCTCGTGTTCTTTCGTGGCCAATCGCAATGGCTGGAAAAGCAATTGCCGGTGGGCGAAGAACGCGTTGTCAGTGGCCGCGTGGAATGGTTCAACGGCCGCCCAACCATGGTCCACCCGGACTATATTGTGACTGCCGATGACGCGGACGCGCTCCCTTTGGTGGAACCGGTCTACCCGATGGTGGCCGGTGTCGCCCCCAAAACGCTGTCTAAAGCCATCAAGTCGGCTCTGCTCGCGGTGCCGGCGCTTCCCGAATGGATCGACACCGGGGTTCTGCAACAAAACCGTTGGCCGTCGTTGGAAAACGCGCTGCAAACCGTCCATCATCCGCGCGACCAGTTGGATGTTCTGCCCGATTCTGTGGCTTGGCAGCGCCTTGCATATGACGAGTTGCTTGCGGGTCAACTTGCTTTGGCCTTGGTGCGCAGCCGCATGAAAAAAGCTGCTGGTCGCTCTTGGCGCAGCACGGGGCGTCTGGGGCAAGCGATCTTGCAGGCCCTGCCCTACAGCCTCACCGGTGCGCAAAGCCGTTCGATTGCGGAAATTCAAGCCGATATGGGCGCACCCGAACGCATGTTGCGGATGCTGCAAGGGGATGTGGGATCGGGAAAAACCATCGTTGCACTGATGGCTGCTGCGACCGCGATCGAGGCCGGTGGACAGGCCGCTTTCATGGCCCCAACCGAACTGCTCGCCCGTCAACACTTAGCCAGTATGCAGCCGCTGGCGGAGGCGGCGGGCATCCGAATGGGCATTTTGACGGGTCGCGAAAAAGGGGCTGAGCGCACCCGTATCTACGAGCAGCTGGCCGCAGGCGATGTCGATCTTGTGGTCGGCACCCATGCGTTGTTTCAAGCGCCGGTTACCTTTGCCAATCTCGCGCTTGGCATTGTGGACGAGCAACACCGTTTCGGCGTCCACCAACGTCTTGCTTTGGCGGACAAGGGCAAGGGCGCCGACATATTAGTGATGACGGCCACCCCCATCCCCAGAACGCTTGTGCTCACCTATTTTGGCGACATGGACGTCTCCAAACTGGACGAAAAACCGGCGTCCCGCCTGCCGATCAAGACCAATGCCTTGCCCATGGAACGTCTGGACGATTTGATCGGACGGGTGACGGCAGCCATCGGCCGCGGCGAAAAAGTCTACTGGATTTGCCCGCTCGTTGAAGACAATGACGAACTGCCGGTCACGTCTGTTGAAGCTCGGTTCAAGTCGCTGCAGACCCGCGTGGGCCAAAACGTTGGCCTTGTGCACGGACGCATGAAGCCTGCGGAAAAAGATGAGGCCATGGCAAGCTTCAAGGAAGGCAGAACACGAATTCTGGTGGCGACCACCATCATCGAAGTGGGCGTAGACGTGCCCGACGCTACAATCATCGTGATCGAACACGCGGAACGGTTTGGCTTGGCGCAACTGCACCAATTGCGGGGGCGCGTGGGACGCGGCGAGAAACCATCAACCTGCTTGTTGCTTTATAAAGCACCTTTGGGAGAGGTTGCGGAAGGCCGCATCAAAATCATGCGCGAAAGCGAAGATGGCTTTGTGATCGCGGAGGAAGACCTGCGGCTGCGCGGAGAAGGCGAAGTGCTGGGCACCCGTCAATCGGGAACGCCGGGCTTCCAAATCGCCCGTTTGGAAGTGCATGGCCGACTGCTCGAAACCGCGCGAGATCAAGCGCGATTGGTGTTGGAAACCAACCCTGAGTTAGAAAGCGAAAGAGGGGCTGCTCTGCGCACCCTGCTCTATCTATTCTCGAAGGACGAAGCGGTGAAGCTGCTCCGGGCCGGTTAGGCCACCGGCTTCTTAGTGGCAGCACGTTTTGCGGCAGGCTTCTTGGCTGTGCTGGACTGAGCGGCAGGCTTCTTGGCGCGGGCTTTGGTTGCGCTCGTCTTGCGTGCAGTGGCCGTCTTGGTAGGCGCTTTGGCCTTGGCAGCAGGTGCCTTTTTCGGCGGCAGTTTGCCCGCCTTCTCCAAAGCCTCCTGTTGCTTTTGTTTGAACTCCGGCGCAACCAAGCCAGCCGAGATCACCAGTTTAGCGGCCTCTTCCACGCTCATTTCCAGAATCACGATGTCCTGCTTCGGCACGAACAAAAGGAAACCTGAGGTCGGGTTGGGTGTTGTGGGCAAAAACACGCTGACGGTCTGCCCGGCCGGTTCGTCGAGCTTTTCCTGCACTTCGCCCAGCGTGTCGGTGGCGACAAATGCCAGTGCCCAAATGTCCTTACGGGGATATTCCACCAGCACGGCGCTTTGGAAGTTGTCGGAGTCCTCGCGAAACACCGTCTCGAAAATCTGCTTGAGTGCCGAATAGATGTTGCGCACCACCGGCATGCGGGACAGCAGATACTCGCTGTAGGACACGATGGACCGACCGATCAGATTGGCAGTCAAAAAACCAACAATCGTGATGATGAACAGCGCCACCAAAAGCCCAAAACCGGGCACGGAAAACGGAAGATATTGGTCCGGATTGTAGATGTCCGGCAGGTAGGGCTTTACCCAGGAATCGACCCATTGGATCAGGGTCCATGTCAGGTAGGCCGTGATTGCCAAGGGCGCGCAAATGACCAGTCCGGTGAAAAAGTAATTGCGCAACCGGGTGGAATACGGCTGCCGCACGGGCTTTTGCGGATGATGATCGTCTTTCTTTGCCACCCCGGCCCAATTCCTTCTGTATTCTGCGAGAAGCCCACGCGAACGTCCGCCGGGACCGATCCACCTGCGGCCGATTTATAAGTGATGGACCCGGCAGCAATTGCAAGGGTCACATTTCGCAATGGTCAAAAAAGTCAAAAGCGCCGCAGCGCTTGCTCCAGCAAAGCCCTACTCGACGGTGACAGATTTCGCCAGATTGCGCGGTTGATCCACGTCCGTGCCCATATGCACCGCCGTATGATAGGCAAGCATCTGGATCGGCAAGGAATAAATAATCGGCGTGATGATTTCAGGCATGTCCGGAAGGATAATGGTTTTGGCCGTATCCATGCCAGCCTCGTTCGCGCCTCTCTGGTCTGTGATCAAAATGATCTCACCACCACGGGCGGCCACTTCCTGCATGTTGGAGACAGTCTTTTCAAAAATCCGGTCATGTGGCGCTATGACGACGACCGGCATTTCCTCGTCAATCAGCGCGATTGGGCCGTGCTTCAACTCACCGGCTGCATAGGCTTCCGCGTGTATGTAGGACAACTCTTTGAGCTTTAGAGCGCCTTCCATGGCCAGCGGATAGTTCGTATCGCGGCCCAGATAGAGCACGTGCTCTTTGTTGGCGAGGCTCTGCGCCAATTCACGGATATTGTTTTCCAGGTGCAGCACTTCATTGGCATAGCGTGGCGCTTCTGCCAGGTCGCGCACCAATTGCTTCTCACGCCCCTCGTCAATGTAGCCCCGCTGTACACCGGCTGCTACGGCCAAGGAAGCAAGCACTGACAATTGGCAGGTAAATGCCTTGGTGGATGCCACGCCGATTTCCGGTCCCGCCAGCGTTGGGAACACATGATCAGAGGCCCTTGCGATCGTGCTTTCGCGAACATTCACAATTGAGGCGATCTTTTGGCCAGCGTCCTCGCAGTATTTCAATCCGGCCAGTGTGTCCGCCGTTTCACCCGATTGCGAGATGAACAGCGATAGACCGTCCTTCACCATCGGCACTTCGCGGTAGCGAAACTCCGATGCGACATCGATGTCCACCGGCATGCGCGCTAAGCGCTCAAACCAGTACTTCGCGACATAGCCCGCCAGATAAGCCGTGCCACACGCGGTTATGGTGAGTCTGTTCAACTTTGAAAAATCGATGGGAGCGGTGTTTTCAGCCATGTCGCGCAGGGCGATTTTTTGGGCGTTGAAATCGACATAATTCGCCAACGTGTGGCCGATCACTTCGGGTTGTTCATAGATCTCCTTGATCATGAAGTGCCGGTGATTGCCCTTGTCCACCAACAGCGCAGAGCCAACCGAAGTCTGCTGCGCCCGCACAATGGGTTTCCCCTCCATGTTGAAAATTTCACTGGACCCTTTGCGGATCACAGCCCAGTCCCCATCTTCCAGATAGGTGATGCGATTGGTGAACGGCGCGAGAGCCACGGCATCCGAACCCAAAAACATCTCACCGTCGCCGTGTCCGATGGCCAAGGGTGGACCGTTTCTGGCCGCAACGATCATATCGTCATCACGTCGAAACAGGATCGCCAAGGCAAACGCGCCGCGCAGCCGGGACAAGGCGGCGTGGGCCGCCTCTTTGGGTTCCAACCCCTGCTCCAAACCGTGCTCAACAAGATGTGCCACGACCTCGGTATCTGTCTGAGACGTGAACTTGAAACCAGCAGCTGTCAGTTCATCGCGCAACTCGCGAAAATTCTCGATGATACCATTGTGCACGACAGCCACGCTGCGTGAGAAATGGGGGTGCGCATTCATCTCCACAGGTGCGCCATGGGTGGCCCATCTGGTATGGCCGATGCCGATGGACCCAGCCATGGGATCACCGTCCAACCGCGATTCCAAATTGCGCAATTTGCCTTCAGCGCGCCTGCGATTCAGCGCACCATCGCTGAGGGTGGCGACGCCGGCTGAATCATAGCCACGATATTCCAACCGCTTCAGTGCATCCACGATGAGTGGAGCAACTGGTTGATTGCTAATTATGCCGACAATTCCGCACATATTTCAGTCCTTTAAGGTGGTTATTTCCAGCAACACATCCGTTAGATATTCATTGCAGAATCAATGTTTACCACTGTGCTGCCTCGCATCCGGTAAAAAAGTGTATCAGGTATGCAAACCGATCTTGTCCAGTTTCGAGAAACAGACTCAGGAACTATCTTTGGTAGCCTTGTTGCGGTCACGAAGGGACTTCGCTTTGCCGGGCAGGTTGATCTGTTTGCTGCGCTCGATGGCGAGATCATCATCCGCCACGTCTTGATAAATCACACTGCCTGCAGCCGTATTGGCGTTGTCACCGATGATGACGGGGGCCACTAAAGACGTGTTGGTTCCGATAAAAGCCCCGGCCCCGATCACGGTTACATGCTTGTTGAACCCGTCATAATTGCAGGTCACCGTGCCTGCGCCGATGTTGGCTGCCGCTCCCACATTTGCGTCCCCAACATAGCTGAGGTGGTTGATTTTGGCGCCGTCAGCGACGACCGCCTTCTTCGTCTCGACGAAGTTGCCTACTTTCACCTTGCGGCCCAACACAGTGCCCGGGCGTAAGCGGGCGTAAGGTCCAACGATGCTTTCAGGCCCCACAACAGCATCTTCCAAATGCGAAAAAGCGCGGATTGTTACACCCTGTTCCAGCGTGACGCCCGCCCCAAAAACCACATTGGGCTCAATCACACAGTCTGCCGCGACTCGCGTATCATGGTGCAGCCACACGGTGTCGGGCGCTTGCATTGTCACGCCAGAGCGCAGCAGTTCTTCGCGCCGGCGCACCTGCCAACGATTTTCAATTTCGGCCAACTGCACGCGGTCATTCACGCCAAGCGTCTCGTCTTCCGGGACTGTAATGGCGACCGTCTTCAATCCACGCGACCGGCCGACCTCCACCGCGTCTGTCAAATAATATTCGCCCTGCGCATTGTTGTTTTTGATCGCATCGAGAACGTCCAACACATGCTCGCCTCGAAAGGCCATGATGCCGCTGTTGCAAAACGTGATCTTACGCTCGGCTTCGTTGGCGTCTTTCTCCTCGCGTATCGCAAGCAGCGTGCCGCCCTCCATAATCAATCGCCCGTAACCCGTTGGGTCCGCTGTCTCAAATCCGAGATCGACAATGTCGGCTCCTTCGGCCAGCGCAGCGCGCGCCTGCTCTATTGTCGAGGTTTGAATGAGGGGTACATCTCCGTACAGCACTAGGACGTCATCATGTGCCCCGGTGAGCGCATCCCGCGCAGCCAAAACCGCATGGGCAGTGCCTTCACGGGTCTCTTGGATATGGATGCTGGGATTAAATCCGCAGTTTTCAACGGCGACACGGACCAACTTAGCTTGATTGCCGATCACCAAAGCTTGGTCGTTTGCACCGGCCTGCGAGGCTGTTTTCAGCACGTGGGCCACCATGGGCAAACCTGCCACGGGGTGAAGCACCTTGGGCAGCGAAGAGCGCATGCGTTTGCCTTCGCCGGCCGCCAAAATAATCGTCAAAAGCGAACGAGCCATACAGTCTCCAGTCAATCTACGCGGGCTGCGGCATCTGTTCGACCCGTGCGTTTCACATACGCATGCGTAGGCCCGCCAGCCCTAGAAGCGATTATCAACCAAACATGCGTCAGTTTGCTAAAATTTTTGCGAAATCGGAGCGAAACCTGGTGAGTCGTTGGGTTTGGTTAGCCAATCTTTAACGCTGAGATCTCTATACTTGGAAAGAATGTCGACCCCCGACGAGCCAATCCCGGCCTCAATCGCGGATTTGAAATGCAGCACGAGCCTTTGGCAATGACAGACCAGTTTAGCCGTGAGACAGCCCGCCAGATGGCAAAAAGGGCAGCCCTCATGGCTTCACAGGATTATCTGGAGCGGGCGAAGGGTGGCCGCCGTTCTTCTGACTTGAGCTTGAACCGGTTTGCGCTGCACACTTGGGGCGTCCTGGCCGCGTTGAGCTTGGTTGCCGGTGCCACGGCAACCTTCAACAAGGCATCGAACCCGCTGGAATTTTTAGCGGTCAGCATGTCAAAACCGCTTTTGCCGCAAGGAAACCGTCAGATCGCGGAAAAAACTGCGCCCGTGGCCTCCGCCCCGGCTAGAATCGCAGATGTGGATAACGATGCCGGCGATGGAATCAATTTAGCCCGAACACTGCCGTCCCAGTTGGGTAACCTGCGGCTTGAGGGAGCGATTGATGAGGTTACGACCGGTTCAATCCGCCTTACCGACGGTCCAGCCATCTCAGCCGGTGACATGACGCCCCAAGACGGGCCCGGTTCTTTGAAGAGTGTGTCCCGAAATTTTGGCATGGTTATCAGTGTAGAGACGTCCAAACGTGTCTTGGAGCGCCAATATACGGCTCTTGTTCAACGTGAACCGGACCTATTTGCAGGCCTGTCGCCTGTTATCGAGGCAGGCCGCAAAAAAGGTGGTCAGGTGTTTTCATTAGTCACGGGTCCATTTCAGACTTCACAAGCAGCAGCGCATTTTTGCCGACAAGTTCAGTTACGTTTAACGCTTTCCTGCTCGCCCCAAACATATAAAGCCGCCCGTTAGACCGGTTCATAATTTGATTGAACCGCTCGGTTGCGAAGAGCAAACCGGCGCTTATGCGCCACCCCTCCCCACCTAGGGTCGCGAAGGCCTCTTGAGGCCGACAGCGTGAGCGCCACAACTGGATCAATTCTATCAAAGATAGAAATGATCTAGCCCACTAAAGCGCCAAGCCCTCTACGGACTGCAGGATTGGGAACGATTCCAGCATCCAAAATGCGATGGTCTGCATGCCGCCCGTTAAAAACAAGATGCCGGTGAGAACCAGCAGGCCGCCCATGGCTTTCTCCACAGCGCCCAAATATCTGCGAAAACGGGCCAAAAACGCCATGAACTGCTCTGCAAACAAGGCGGCTAACAAAAACGGCACGCCAAGCCCCATTGAATAAACGAAAAGCAACCACGCGCCTGCCGCAGCAGAATCCCCCGTGCTCGCAACCCCCAAAATCGCACCCAGAACCGGCCCAATGCAAGGCGTCCAACCAAACGCAAATGCAAGGCCCATGACAAAGGAACCGCCGAGGCTGGCCCCGCGAACGGTTGCAGGGTCAAGTTGAAAGCGGGCCTCTCGATAAAACAAACCGACGCGCAACACGCCCAGAAAGTGCAGACCCATCAAAATGATGACCACACCGGCTACAATGGCGAGCGTGTCCAGATGTGCCCGCACAAGCATGCCGATTGAGGAGGCCCCTGCCCCCAAAGAAACGAAAACGATCGAAAAGCCTGCGACAAATAGAGCTGCATTGGTGAGTACTTTGGCCCGTAACCCACTTTGCATGCGAACGGTCCCATCTTCGTTCACCAGCATTTCATCGAGAGAAACACCTGCAAGATATGTCAGATATGGTGGCACCAGTGGCAGAACGCAGGGTGATACAAAGGATAAAATCCCTGCCAAAAAGACGGTGTAAAGGGTGAGGTCAGCGGCCAAGTTGCGAGCCTTTTGTGATGTCGGCAGGCCCGCCAGGGCCAAAACAGAAACGACCCCGCTCTTATCCCATCAAAATGGGCGTCACCAGCCACTCCTCGTCACACAATGGTGACGGCGGTTTGAACAAAGCGACGGAAGCCGATAGCGAGTTTATCGCCGCCCGACCCGGCAGAGCTGTTTAAAGAAAGGTGTATCAGGACAAATTGGTCCACAAATCGCATCAGGAACGGGCCAAAAACGGACTAAGAACGGGCCTGACAGCAAGTTTCACGTTTGATGCGACCACTAAAGTTCGTTGAATCACGCCATTTTAGCCAGCATGGATCGGACAATTTGACGTCCCCTCGAATTTCTTGGTCTTGATGCGCTCGCAACGCTTGACCGCACCCCACCCTTTGCCTATTGCAAACTCTGTCTCGGGCCACCCGCAGACGAGCCCGTAGCTCAGTTGGTAGAGCAACTGACTTTTAATCAGTAGGTCCACGGTTCGAACCCGTGCGGGCTCACCACAACCTGATATTTTGCCACCGACTTGCCGGTTTTTGACGCCGCCCCATACGGCGACACGGACGACATATTGGCGCCCGTATCAACCGCGTGCGAGACCTGCGGTCGCCTGTCTAGCTGTTAGTTGCGAGGCGAGCACGACCCTTCGATTCGGCCTTCGAACTGTCGATTTATCGAATAGTTTGGCGGTGAAACACTTTGTGAATGATACTGTGTGACAACTCAGCACCACTTTGGTTGTTTACGGTTGTTTTGGACAGGCTAACCATACGTCATGCGCTTGACCCTCTTCTGGGGTGACGCTAAGACAGCCGCAAGAAATTTTACACAACCCTCTGGGGGCTCCAATGGGACTTCGCTTCAATTCTTTGCTGTCTGCCGCGTTACTGGTCACAGCAACAGCTTCGACGTCCGTTTCTGCGGCCGACTTGTTGGCGGCCAACGCTGGGAAGGCGTGCTCATGCGTACTGCCTAATGCGTCTGGCACGATCGGATCAGTCACGGCTGCATCGGGCGACGTGTTCAAATCCGGGGCCATTGGTTTTCGTAAAGCATCGGTTGGCTCCAAACTGACAGCATCCACTGAAGTGTCGACCGGCGATAACGGCACTGCGGGCATTTCATACGGTAGCGATTGCAGCTTGTCTTTGGGACCTAACGAGGTCGTGTCAGTGGGGTCACAGGCCGGTGGTCTTTGCGTAGGCATCGCTGCCTCCACTGTAGGCGGTACTGGAACCGGTTTGGGCGCGGCGGCCATTACACTGGGTGCAATCGGTATTGGCGCTGGTGTTGCGATAGCCAATGGTGGTTCGAATGGTGGCGGTGCGCCTGCAAGCCCGTAACCGGATAGGGTGAAGCAGACGCAGGCTTCAATCCTGTGCCGTGATCGACTTACACAGTCACATTCTTCCAAACATAGACGATGGTTCGATGGATATGGGGATGTCCATCGCCATGGCTCGCTTGGCAGTGGCTGACGGGACCCGTTACATCGCAGCGACGCCGCACTACATGCCCGGCATGTACGACACGGACCGCACGCACGTTCTTCAAATTGTTGATCAGTTTCGCAGCGCTTTGACCGCCGAAGGCATCGGCCTGACAGTGTATGAAGGCGGAGATGTTCATGTGACGACCGGATTGGTGGACAAGCTTAAAGGTGGAACCCTGCCGACACTCAATGGTACGCGATATTTCCTGTTCGAGCCTCCCCATCATGTAGTTCCGCCCAAACTGGTTGAAACAGCAAAGACGCTCTTAGACGCTGGGCTCGTTCCAATTCTTACTCACCCTGAGAGGTTAACTTGGATCGAAAAGCGGTATGAACTTGTATGTGAACTGGATGAAATTGGAGTGCCCATACAACTGACCGCTGGCTCCATCACCGGAGACTTTGGAAGCCGCGCAAAACGTTGGTCCGATCGCATGATTTTGGAAGGTCGTGTCGATATCATCGCCAGTGATGCGCATAACACGGTGTCCAGACCTCCGGGATTGTCGGCTGCCGTCCGTATCTTGCATGGCATGATAGGGGAAGCGAACACCCACCGCATTACCCAGGTCAATCCGGCTCTCATTCTTCGAAACGAGGTCTTACAACCTAAGTTGCGAGCACAAATGCCTATCGACGAGAGCGAGAAGACCAAACAAACGAACTGGTCTCTCTCGTCGATTAAAGATGCGGTTTTTGGCAAAAAAAGATGATTTGCCGGGGTGCCGCCCTGGTAACGCTATTGAAAACCAAAAGGGGCATGTTTGTGCCCATATTGTGTTACACTCAGGTTGTGGCCGGTGGTAAAGAACCGAGCGAAACGAGGATCAAGGGCGGCACAATTGATGTGTGCCAAAAAATCCGGGACCGACAGTGTGAGTGAGTAGGACAGGTTATGGGGCGACGCAGAAACGGACGTAATATAATGCCTGTTCAGTTCAACCGCTGGACCCCTTTGCTCGCTGTGTTGGCAGTTGGAACGCTTTCGGCTTGTAACTCTGCGGGAAACACGACCCAGAGCGCACTTGCGATCAGCCCGGGTAGCCCACCTTCCGCCAGCGGAACCGGTCTCGTTGGAAAGCGCTACAAAGATTTGGAAGTCGTCTCAACCCTCCCCGCTCCCGACAATACCAATAACGGCTCGAAACAACCTATTTCGGCAAACGATCTCTTGGAAGTGGACGTCTTTCAAGTAAACGAGTTGGACAAGACCGTGCGTGTGGATGCCAATGGCCAGATCTCGCTGCCTTTGATCGGCAGCGTCGGGGTTGCGGGTCAGTCCGTTGATCAGGTCGAACGCACGCTGGAGCGGCGGTACGGGGCCAAATACCTGCAGTCGCCGGAAATCTCGGTATTCGTGAAAGAGGCCGCTGGCATGCGCGTGACCATGGACGGCCAGTTCAACAAACCCGGCATTTTTCCCACAACCAGCAACAGCACTTTGCTACAGGCGGTGGCACAAGCCGGCGGCATCACGCAGTTGGCCGATGAAAGCAAACTTTTCGTCTTTCGCACTCACCGTGGACGCAAGCTTGTGGCAAACTACAATTTGAAGAACATTCGTGCTGGCACGCAAGGCGATCCACGCTTGTTCGGTGGTGACGTTGTGGTTGCCTTCACATCGAATACAAAAGTGGCCGCGCGCAACCTGCGTGAGGTTTTGGGGCTGGCAACGTCTGCGGGACGTTTGGTGACGCCGTTCTAACTCAGGGGATAGACAATCAATAGTTTCAGTCCAACACCTCTGGTGCCCGCCGGATACCCAGGCCAACAGCCCAATGCGCTTGCCTATCCGGCTCCGCTACAACAAGGTTATGGTGTCGGGCCAGGCATGCCCGACGATGACAATGTCATCGATCCGATCAAAATACTCGCGATCGCACTTTCTCATCGCTGGCTGATTTTGGCCGTGCTGTCAGCGGGTATCGTGGCTGGCATTGTGTTCACGTTCCTACAAACCCCCTACTACCGAGCGACGGCCAAAGTCGAAATACTCGCGGGGGGTACAAAAGTCCTTGACGAGCTAGACGTCTTGTCCAGCAACACCGCTGACATTCGAACATTCGAGACGGCGCGGCAAAAAATGTTGTCGCGTGATCTGGCCCGTCGGGTCGTTTTCAAACTGAATCTGGCCAACAACACTGAATTTTTGGCTCCAGTGCCCGAATTTTCTTTCTCCAACATCTTGCGCCGAATTACCGGTGCAAACGCCCGCCGCGATGTCAGTGAACTGAACAGCGAAGCGCGCAACCGTTTGGCGTTAAACCTGCTAAGTCGGGGTTTATCTGTCACGCTGCTTCGGAATACCTCACTGCTTGAGGTGAGTTTTTCGCACCCAAAACCGACCTTTTCAGAGCAGATAGCAAATCAGGTTGTCCGCAGTTACATTGATCAGGGGGCTGACAAACGTATTGAAACCTCAACGCTGGCGCGAGACTTTATACGAGAGCAAGTCAATGACGCCAAAATTGCCTTGCAGGGCTCGGAAAAGGAGCTGGTCGCCTACGCACAAGACAATGGCATTACGACTACAGGTACAGATGTCTCTTTAATCGCTTCAAACATGGCCGAGATAAATTCGGCTATCTCGAAAGCTGTTCAAGAAAGATTGGCCGCCGAGCGCTTGGTGCAACAAATTCAGGAAGGCAACGCCAGTTCCTTACCGGGCGTTTTTGAGAGCAAATCGGTTCAAACAACCCGACAGAAAATTTCAGAGCTGCGCGCAGAGTATCAACAAAAACTGTCTCGGTTGAAACCGGGCTTCCCGGAAATGGTACGATTGCGCACGCAGATTTTGGAGCTGACCAATCAAGTTTCTCAGGAAGTGGCTTCCATTGCCCGCGCAACTCAAATCAAGCTCGAGCAGGCGAAGCAGCAAGAGGTAGCTCTGAATCAAGAACTCGCAAAACTGGAAGCTGAGCAGCTCGCCTATCAGCAGAAAAATATCCAATACACAATTTTGAAGCGGGAAGTGGATTCAAACCGCACCCAATACGATTCTTTGATCAAAAAGTTGAATGAGGTGGGCGTCGGGGCCGAGGTACGCACATCCAACGCGTCTATAATCGATATTGCTACCCTTCCGCGGGGACCATACACCCCAAATATGCAACTCAACATCGCTGCAGCATTTGCGTTGGCAATCGTTGTGGCGGCCATGCTCATTTACATCATTGAGTTGCTCAACAATACATTTTCAAAGCCGGAACAGATTGAGACCGATTTGAAGCTGCCCGTTTTGGGCGTCATTCCAACGACTGACGATGAAAAGGATGGTGGGGACATCGAAAATCCCACGTCAGCGGTGGCCGAGGCTTATCGAACGCTGCGCACATCGGTGCAGTTTTCCGGGGCGGACTCCGATGTACGCTCTATCATTGTGACCAGCGCTGGACAGTCGGAAGGTAAATCAACCACCGCATGGCGACTGGCTTGTGACTTTGC
The DNA here is from genome assembly GCA_038746275.1 of Pseudomonadota bacterium. Classification (GTDB taxonomy): domain Bacteria; phylum Pseudomonadota; class Alphaproteobacteria; order Rhizobiales; family Rhizobiaceae; genus Pseudahrensia. Next base: position 137,401 of record JBCDKS010000010.1, read on the forward strand.
GGTGATTGGCCGCCAAGTCTTGGTTATCGATGCAGACATGCGCCGACCCAACGCACATCGCCTTCTCAAAACCCACAATCGCATCGGGCTTAGTAACCTGCTGTCCAACGTGGTCAGTTCCGGCAGTGTGAACGACATATTCAACGAAACGAATGTACCCAATCTGACACTCATCTCCGCTGGCACCATTCCACCCAACCCTGCGGACCTTCTTTTGTCCAACAAGATGACCGCCCTGCTCCAATTTTGCAGTAAGCGATATGATTTGGTGATTATCGATTCGCCGCCTGTTTTGGGTCTCTCAGATGCAGTCATTTTATCGCGGCAGGCGGATGCCACTTTGCTCGTCGTTGCCTCGGGTCAGGAGTCCAAAAAAGCCGTAAAAGGCGGGCTAGAACGCTTGAAACTGAGCGGAGGCAACATAATCGGCGCTGTGATGACGAAATATGCAGCCGATCGGAACGACTACATGTACCGCAACTACTATACGTACAGCGAAACCAAGCGCAGCAACGATAATACCGAGGCAATTGGTTCGGAGGCAGCCAAAGGCCGCGTGCCGCTTCTCAACCGCCTCATCGGCAAGGCTTAGGGCGGGAACACCGTGAAGAACGGTTCACTGATGTCACTGCCCCGTTTTGCGCCACCAACACATTTTCTGGCTTTTAAGAGTTAGACATGCGCTGGACGTTGCTCGCATTCCCGATTCTCTTTACAGCGGCCCTGCTCGTCACCAGCCTGAGTACGGTATTGCAGTCCGACTCGTCACTTTCGTCCGTAAAAATCAACCCTTTCAATTCCGACGCTCGCGTACAGGTCGTCGCGGCAGCGTTGAACGACCAAACGATAGCAAACGCTAATCGTGATGCGTTAAATACACTAGTTCGAGATGGCTTGGCATTGTCTCCTCTGGACGCCCGACTCCACGCTATGCGAGGCATTTGGGCCGAGCAGTTTCAATCCCCCGAGGAAGCTCAGCCGCATTTTCAGACAGCCCTCAATCTGTTGCCAACAGAAAATCAGTCTCTTTTACGGGCCCTGGACGAGGCTTTGAAATCCCGCGATATGGGGCGGGCGGTTCAAATCATAGATATCATTTCTCGCAGATGGCCGGAGTTTTGGCCGGATATTGCACCTGCACTTCCAGCGATTTTGGCAGATCAGGAAGCATTGGATGCTGCTGTTGATAGTTTCAGCCAAGCTGAAACGCAGTTCGGTCGAGCGCGTTTGGTCAACAGCCTCTTGGATATCGAGGGGGCAGAGCGGCAAGCCGCTTATCTGGTAAAACGTTGGCAGGCCAAGGGCATCAGACCAATTTGGCGCCACGCCAACAAAGTCACCTCCAAACTGGTGGCGTCCGGTCAGCCGCGCGCGGCCTATCTGTTTTTTTTGAGCATGCTGACTGACGAGCAGCAGGAAAATGCGGGATACATCTTCAACGGTACATTCAATTACCAACCCAGCGGAAACATGTTTGACTGGCAAATTCGCAACCAAGCCGGCATATCAATCGAGCGGTTGGGAGGGGGTGCTGGAGGCTTACAATCGGCCTCAACTGGTATGCGTGTCTCATTTCTCGATGCGCCAGTCCGGCTGCGAAACCTGCGGCAGTTTCTTCAATTACCGTCCGCTGAATTCGAGTTGGAAGTCACACTGTCCACCAACGGCCTGCGTGGGCCGGGACCCATCAAATTGGCTTTGGACTGTTTGGGGCGACGCACCCGCATTGCCACAATACAAATACCGTTTCGTGTGGAAGACAACACGCGGCTTGTTCAAAGACTGCAGATCCCCCAGAGCGAGTGCGCCACACAAGAAATCTATCTCTACAATGACAAGTTCGTTCAAAGCTGGACCAATCGATACGTGGGGGACGTGCATCTCCATTCGGTCCGTTTGACGCTAGTGGAAGGACAGGCCGATTAACGCCGCCGTCTATCCAGAGGCCATTTCGCAAACCCAAGTGCGCTATGCAGGTTTCATTCTTTTGCTGGCACTGATCATTGGCGGTGGCACGGTGCAACAACTGTGGACTGACCAGTTCTTGCTGGCGCTGATGATCCCAGCCATGGCCATTGGACTTCTCGATCTTGGGCGCTCGCGCTTAACAGTGCTGGCAAGGTTTCTCATCGCTGCCATTGCGCTTGTTCTGTTTCTGCAATTCCTGCCGTTCAGCCCATCGCGAATGGCCAACATGCCGTTTGGCCCGTTGCAAGGCAGCCTGTTTTCACTGTCCCCGGGCCGCAGCTTGGAAGCGGCACTCTACGCGGGAGGTCTTTTGGGATACGTGCTTTTTGTATCGCGTTTCTCCGATGATCAACTGTCAGGCATGGTTCGGTTTTTGGTCGTTGGGTTGGGCATCAATCTGGCGGTGGGCACTATCCAATTGGCCTATGTTGGTGGTTCGGCGATCTCCGGCCTCCTGCCCTACCAGATGAGGCTCGGCACCTTCGCCAATCCCAATCACCAATCGACTTTATTGCTGATGGTCATTCCGCTGCTCGCCCAGCGGTATCTATCGCAAACCAAACAGCCCATTCGATTCCTCATAGCGGCTGTTGTTTTGGTCTTTTACCTGCTGGCCAACGGGTCTCAGGCTGGGCTTGGAATTGCGGTCATCATGATGCTCCTGAGCGTGCTGTGGTTTGCCCCAAAGCGGATGACCGTTTTGATGAAATTAACTTCCATGGCGTTCATGGTCGTGATCGTGGGGGTGGCAACATATGTTGCCCTTACGCAAGGTTTTCTTAGAAACGATGACCGACTTCTGTTCTTTGAGAACACCTGGCGTGCGATTGCGGACAATCTGCCCTTTGGGGCGGGCTTGGGAAGTTTCCCATTGATCTACCCGGCCTATGAAGCGTTTGAGGATATTTCAGGCAGTTTCGTTAATCATGCCCACAATGATTATCTCGAATTAGTCTTGGAGATCGGTGTCTTGGCACCAGTTCTCCTGCTCGTATTTTTTGTTTTGATCGGCTCAAGTGCATTCCGATCTTCCTTCAACCAAGCTGCCTTTTTGGCAGCAAGCGCAGTCCTGCTCCACTCCTTGGTCGATTATCCTTTGCGAACACTGGCAATCGCAGTCCCATTCAGCTTCCTGGCGGCCACCCTCGCCTGCATGCCAGCCCCGGAACGGCGCAAAATTCGCCGCTCAAGACACGAACAACCAGTGCCAACAGCAGCATACCAAAGCGAAACCGGCAGGCGCATAGAAGGACAAATACTCACCTGATGTCGAAGCATCAAAATCCACTGGTAAGATCATTTGCAGGTAACACAGGTCAAGCAACCGGTTCCGTAGGGGAATAAAGTCGTGTATCGCTCCTTTCGTTGGCAGCTGAGAGTCAAGTTCGCCACTTCACGGATATTGGGAAATTTAATTTGACCCGTCATTTTGCACTGATCGGTGCTGCCGGTTACATAGCGCCGCGCCATATGAAGGCCATAAAGGATACCGGCAACAGCTTGGTCGCCGCACTGGATTCAAATGACTCTGTTGGTGTGATAGACAGCTATTTTCCGGAAGCACATTTTTTCACCGAGTTCGAGCGCTTTGACAGGCACATTGATCGTTTGCGACGCAGCCAACGCCGTGACGCGGTGGACTATGTTTCAATCTGTTCTCCCAACTATCTGCATGACTCCCATATGCGCTTTGCGTTGAGAGCCGGTGCAGATGCGATTTGTGAAAAGCCCCTAGTGCTCAATCCGTGGAACATCGATGCGCTGGAAGAAATCGAGAATGATACAGGCCGTCGCATTCATACGATTTTGCAGTTGCGTGTTCATCCAGCAATCATCGCCCTTCGCAAGTCCATCATGGAGCAGAGCCGCGACACGAAGCACGAGGTGGATTTGACCTACATAACATCCCGGGGAAAATGGTATTTGCGGAGTTGGAAGGGCGACGATCGCAAGTCAGGCGGTATCGCAACAAACATTGGGGTGCATTTTTTCGACATGCTACATCATGTGTTTGGAAAATTGCAGGAAAATAAAGTTCACCTCCGCACCGAAACCAAGGCGGCAGGATACTTGGAGTTTGAAAGAGCAAGGGTTCGCTGGTTCTTATCGATAGACCTTGAAGATGTGCCGGAAAAACTGCGCAACCAAGAAATACGAACGTTCCGTTCAATCACTGTTGATGGAGAAGAGATCGAGTTTTCTGGCGGATTTACCGATTTACACATGCGAAGCTACGAGGAGATTTTAGCCGGTCGCGGGTTCGGATTGGAAGAGAACCGGGTCGCAATCGAAACAGTCTCGACCATCCGCGGCGCGCAAATCGCGGCACATGATCAAGATGGTCACCCCTTTTTGCAGGTTTAGAAAGTCAATGGCTTATTTTCAGCATGAAACAGCCATTGTGGATGAAGGTGCCCAGATTGGTGATGACAGCCGTGTCTGGCACTTCGTACACGTGTGCGCAGGTGCCCGTATAGGACGGGGGGTTTCGCTCGGCCAAAACGTGTTTGTGGGAAATCGGGTCACAATTGGTGACCGATGCAAAATTCAAAACAACGTTTCAGTCTACGACGACGTCACGCTGGAAGAAGGCGTATTCTGTGGGCCCTCAATGGTGTTCACAAACGTGCACAATCCAAGAGCGCTTGTGGAACGAAAGGACGAATACCAACCAACACTCGTTCAACAAGGTGCATCGTTGGGCGCGAATTGCACAATCGTTTGCGGAGCGACGATTGGACGTTACGGGTTCATTGGCGCGGGTGCGGTTGTCAGCAAAGACATTCCCGATTTTGCACTTGTGGTGGGTGTGCCCGCCCGACAGATCGGTTGGATGAGCGCTTATGGTGAGCGTCTTAACCTTCCTTTGTCGGGGAAAGCAAAAACGATATGTCCACACACTGGCGATAGATATGAACTTCACGGGACTGTTTTGAAGCGAGAGGTTGGCGATCGTGAGCATTGATTTTATCGATCTAAAAGCCCAACAAGCACGGATCAAACCGAGCTTAGACAAGCGCCTAGAGGCGGTTCTAAGTCACGGCCGCTACATACTGGGGCCTGAGGTGACGGAGTTAGAAGAAAAGCTGGCCACATTCGTGGGAGTTAAGCACTGCATCACCTGCGCAAATGGCACAGATGCTCTGCAAATAGCTCAAATGGCGCTGGGAGTTGAGCCCGGCCGAGAAGCTGTTACCCCAGCTTTTACCTATATCGCCACCGCAGAGTCAGCCGCAGTTGTGGGCGGTCAACCCGTTTATGTTGACGTTCATGAAGACACGTTCAACCTCAATGAAAGCCTCTTGGAAGCAGCCATCACAGAGCGCACGCGCGCGATCATTCCTGTGTCCCTGTTTGGCCAATGTGCGGACATGGACGCCGTCAATGCGGTAGCCGATCACCATGATATAACCGTAATCGAGGATGCGGCTCAAAGTCTTGGTGCCGAATATAAAGGCAAGCGTTCTTGCAGCTTGTCGAAGATCGCTTGCACCAGTTTTTTCCCGTCAAAACCACTCGGGTGCTACGGAGATGGAGGCGCTATTTTTACCAGCGACGATGAGTTGGCCATTGTTATGCGTCAGATATCGCGTCATGGCCAAGATCGCCGCTACCACCATCTCCGGATCGGAGTGAACAGTCGGCTCGACACGATGCAAGCGGCTATTTTGCTCGCGAAGTTAGAAGTGTTCGAGGATGAACTCGCCGCGCGCCAGGAGGTTGCGGCTCGATACACATCTGCTTTGCGAGACGTGTCGGGCATTACGGTGCCAAAGATATCCCAATCCAACAAAAGCGCGTGGGCCCAATACACCCTCATTGTGGATCCCAAGAAGCGAGACGCTTTGGCGGCGCATTTAAAGGGCGCCGGCATCCCTACGATGGTCTATTATCCAATCCCGTTAAACAAGCAGCCAGCGGTTGGCACACAGGCGGACAGTCTTCCGGTTGGTGACAGGCTCTCCCAGTCTGTTTTGAGCCTACCAATGCATCCCTATTTGGATACCGCACAACAAAGACTAATCGCTGATACGGTGAAGCTGGGTCTCAAAGCAGCCTAATGAGCCCGAAAAAATCCTGTTTGTTCGTTGCATACGCTTACCCGCCCATCAGTTCTCCTGGTGCTGTCCGCGCCACACGCTTGCTCAAGATGCTGGATCAGTTTGGGTGGATTGGTCAGGTAGTGACAGTACAAGATGGTTACAGCTTGCGGCAAGGCGGCTTATCCGATCCATTGGCAGACCAGCCTAGCCGGGTGATCCGTGTGAACGACCCGATAGCCCAGCTCGCGGGTGGAAAAACGCTAACTGCTGGGAGCGGCCACACTGCTGAGGGAGTTAGGCCCAACTGGATAAAGCGCGTCGTGGCCAGCACACTTGGGCACTTCAAGCGTTTGCTTTTTCCAGACCGAGGGATTTTGTGGGTGTTAGTCGCCGCAATAGTGAGAAAAGACAGAGAATTCCCAGATATCGATTTAGTTCATTCCACATCGCCCAATCAGAGTAGCCACATCTTGGGATGGGCAATAGCCCGGCGGCGCAAGATACCATGGGTTGCTGAATTTCGTGATCCCATAAGTTGGCTCCCTGACGAACAATCGGACTCATACGTGCGTCGCAAACTCCTTGCGAAATACGAAGCTTGGGTGGTCAACAAAGCAGATGTAACTGTGGTCGTGTCGGAAGCCTTCGCTGAATATTTTCGAAGCATTTATCCCCGCCGCAAGATTGTGGCGATACCAAACGGCGTTGAATTCGATATAGACGAGGTGGTTCGACGGTTGGAACTGAGGCAGCAACGACCGGCTCTTTCACCAGTTCGATTGGTGCATACAGGGTCGCTATATGCTGGTGCTCGAAAGCCAGGACCTTTGATTGAGGCTGCAAAACGGGCCCGTGATGTCTATGGCGTATCGGTTCTCGTGGAGTTCGCTGGCGAGGATACTCAGATTGCAATTGAGGCAGCGAACTTGTTGGCGTGTAGAGACCTTGTGAAGGTGCACGATACACTCACGCACAGTGCAACTCAGGAATTGCTTAGGTCGGCCGACGCAACTGTAGCTTTACTCCATGATGACCGTATCGCTCAAATTGGGATCATGTCCAAGTTCTTTGACTATTTACCTACAGGCGCGCCGATTCTATGTATCGGGGACGCAAACGCCATGTTGTCCCGCATAGTTCAGCAGGACGAACTCGGGGTGGCGTTCCTTTACTCCGACATCGATCAAATGGCGCGGTGGATTGCAGATTTGCCAGGCATGCGGGCTCCCAAAACTTTAGACGCATGCGAAAAATGGTCCTCGAAGCAAATGGCGCTGAATGTTTCCGAACTTTTTGACGATGTCCTGATGCAGAGCAAATGAGATTAAGTTTCGCTGTTTTAGCACTACCAGCTTACGCCTTCGCAAGCGCATTCACACGCCCTCTGGGTGGCGGCGAGTTTGGGGGAGGCGCAGACCGTATTGTTATGGCAGACTTCTTGGCACTGGCTTTAATTGGCTATTCTGTCGTCTTGGGAATATCCAAAAGCCGCTTCTATTTCCCCGCATTGTACCAAGTTTTTTTGCTTCTGTTAGGTGCCTTCATTCTCTCAGCGACTTTCGCCCTATATCCTGGTACAGCATTGTTCGAGGTGTTGGTGATTGGGTTTGGTTTCGCAACCTCTATTGCTCTACTGAACATCTTGCTCAGCCTGTCCCAAGAAGATTTCTCCAGAAGTCTATATACCTATGTCTTGACCATGGGCGCATTGGCAGCTTTTTTGATTGTCGACTATTTCTTCTTCAACATGTTCAACGCCAAGCCTGGCGGTTTGGCCGGCAGCTTTAGAAACACCGGTCAAGCCGGTGCATTTCTGGGAGTCCACATAGCCATTGTTTTTTGTTTGCTTATGAGCCGTTTGGTTCCGACTCATACACTCACCAGTCTTGCCCTTATTGTGCTGCTGCTGGCTATCGTTCTAACGGTGAAGCGATCTGCAATGATTGGTCTGTTTGGCGGGTTATTTTTCTATCTCTTGTTTATGCTTGTCTCGCGGTACCGCGGCGACAAAGTGCGTGGAGTGATCATGTTTGGCTTGCTCTTACTCATGATCCCGCTATCGGTCACGCTCTTCAACTTCGCTTTGGAAACCGTGGAAGGCCTCGCCTGGCGTTTTCAAGCCAAAGTCAATACAAACACGTTGGGGGATTTCGCGAGTGGTTTCTTAAACGAGAACATTCAAGCCACAATCCACGCTTTGGAGCTGAGACCATTGCTCGGCGTTGGATTGGGTAACGTTGCCGGTATAATCACCGAAAAATACGAAATTCACTCAACCTACCTCGCGCTGCTGGCGACTTCCGGCATTGTTGGCGCTGGAATTTACGCCTTGTTTATGGGTGGCTTTTTGGCCAGCCTTTTGCGTGCGAGGCGCTTTGCGTCTAATCATTATGCACAGTTCGTCGTCTTCTGCCTCCCCATGCTGCTCGGCCTTATGATCTCTTGGTCCTACACTCTGCATCTGCGCAAGCGGGAATTCTGGACATTGATGGCTGTGACAGTTGCAATCACAATCATTGGACAGCGGCTCCACAAATACACAACGGCCCAACGGCAGTTTTGAATCTGTTTACGAGACCTCTTTGCGCTTCCGTGGTTCCTGACATACGCCTGTGTTGGCAACCCCGAGCATGGGAAAGTCTTCAATGAGCCTTAAAGAGAACCTTGTAGGCCTCTACTCCTCCTTGCCGTATTGGCTACAGGACGGACTGATAACAGTCTTTAATACTTATCAATATCGGCAAAGACAGGGTGGAGATTACGCAAAGTGGAAAGCATATCACGCGCAACACTGGACAGCAGATCAAGCGAGTGTTGAGCAGGAAGCGATGAGGCGCCAACACGAGTTCTTATCACACGCTACCACTCAATCACGCTGGTTTTCCAAGCACCGCAGTTCTGACCTCCAATCATTCCCAACAATGACAAAGCAAGATCTGGTCGCCAACCGAGAGACCATTTCGACACTTGAGCCTAATAAAGGTGTCGTAGGGAAAACGGGGGGCACAACCGGTGCATCCCTGGAGGTCGTGTACGACCGAAGCGACTTTCAAGAACGCATGGCTCTACTCGATCTTTTTCGAGAACAGTTTGGCCATTCACTTGGGAAAAAAACATCTTGGTTCAGCGGCAAAAGCATTGTGACGGAAAGAGACGTTGTGAAGGGCCGTTGCTATCGTGATGATCTAATAAACAAAATTCGCTTTTTTTCGACGTTTCACATAAATTCAGGCACGATAGGAGCTTACGCGGCTGCTCATAACCGTTTTAGCCCCGAGTACATTGTCGGTTTTCCAAGCAGCATTTTTGAAATGTGCCGTTTAGCCAAGGAACATGGCATACAGCTCAATCGGTCTGTAAAGGCGGTTTTTCCAACATCTGAAGTTGTCTATCCCCATCAGCGCACGCTGTTTCGCGAGATGCTGGGTGCTGAAACATACGATCAATACGCCTCAGCAGAAGGCGCTCCTTTCATCGTAGAATGCGCGCATCGAAATCTGCACTTCATTTCTCTCAGCGGCGCTATTGAAATCGTAGACGAGGACTTGGAACCGATTGATGAAGGCGAAGGGGAAGCGCTGGTTACATCCTTCACGACAAGAGGTACACCCCTGATCCGGTATCGTGTTGGGGACCGGATGAAGTTCAGCGATGCCAACAAGACGTGTCCATGCGGCTCTCCCTATCCGCTGGTTGACTACATTGATGGGCGCACCGCAGCGCATATAACGTCGCCGGAAACGGGCAACATCTATCAGGGGAACCTGAGTAACTGCACAAAGGGTGTCTCGGGGATCGAGTGTTTTCAACTGGTGCAAAACACAACAAATGCGGTGACAGTGCGTTTAGTTGCCGACAGAAAATTCGACACAACAAACAAAGCCAAGTTTTTGGAAAACCTTCGCGAACGCACCGGCGATCTAATGCAGGTAGACATCGAAATCGTCAACCACATTCCACCCGGTAAAAACGGAAAATTTCGCTTCGTCATCAACAATTTATAAGCGAACCGTGAAGTGAAAAACCGCCAGAGCAGTGGATCAAATGGCGGACAGGGTGGGATTCGAACCCACGGTACGCTCTCACGCACGCTGGTTTTCAAGACCAGTGCCTTAAACCACTCGGCCACCTGTCCAACAGCGCTGTGTATGCGGGATGTGGTTTGGCAAATCAAGCGGGATTGCATCGCGAAACAAGCATGATCGCCGCTGCGGTTTTGGACTTGTGAAAACCTCAAGCTTTGGCCCAATCTGGTATCGTGATAACAAGCGCAACGCATTGGAAAAGCGCGGCACTCCAACTGTTTGTCCTCTTTGATGTTTGCTCTGGAAAGGCCGACAGTTCTCATGCCGGTGTGGAGTCTGAAAACCGCTGTTTCATAGAATGGCAAAAGCGCCTCAATCACAGCTCTTTGGAAGCGGTTTTCTGCGCTGAATCGGCCCGTCTTTGCTGCATTCAGCTCGAATGCCGTTTCTGTTCAAACGGAATCGCTTGAGCGAAGGAAATCGCGTTAGACTAGGGGGCTAGAGCGGTTCACAATTTGATCGAACCGCTCGGTTGCGAAGAGCAACCCGGCGCTTATGCGCCGCCCCTCCCCCCACCTAGGGTCGCGAAGGCGTCTTGGACCTGTACCGGGATTGTGCCGCTCCTTTGACCACGTATCGTGTTACAAAGGAGAATGGACATGGGCAAACAAGCGAGTGCGGAGTTCCGCGCCGAAGCAGTGCGTGTCGCACTGACGAGTGGACTGCCGCGTAAGCA
>JBCDKS010000011.1:0-142679 GCA_038746275.1 Pseudomonadota bacterium
CTCGTTGGGGAGAGGTGTCCCGCCGCGGGGGATAGGCTCAAAGCGACAATGGGTCAACTGGTGACGCCATCAACTTTGCAAAGAAGGAGGAAGACAGAAAAAAGGCCGGTCAACGGACCGACCTCTCGGCAAACACACTGTTATTGGCGCTTACCAGATTTCATAACGCAGACCGACGCGCATTTCATGCACTTCCATCGGGCCGGTTTCACGGTCAGCGGTCACACCTGGGTTCAAGGCCGTTGACAGGATTTCCACGCCACCGATGTTTGTGTAGCGGTAGCCGACATCCAGTGTCATATTTTTAGACAGTTTGATCCCGCCACCGATCATCAAGTTGTAGGCGAAAGCAAACTCGCCTTCGGTGTTGAAAGTGCCGGTGGAAAACTCATTCAGTCCAGCACCGCCGGTTTGGCCACAATCGGAAGGTGCAGTGCCGCTACAATAATTGCCCGCCTCAAAATCGTTCCAAGATACAAATGCCGTTCCAACACCCGCACCAACATAGGGCGTGACTTTCCAAAACTCGGGGCCATCCAAATACACGTTGGCCATCACAGAAACCGCAGATGGTTCTGCATTGGCCGCGTAGTAACAGTTACCGGTGATAGGAGTGGCGGTAATGACGGTGTTACCAAAAGCATCTGTCGAAGTGATGTCTTCCGTTCCACAGTCCTGCGATGTTCGCGATGAGGACTGCAAACCCACAAAGTGGTTAAATCCGAGCTCGGCCCGTGCAAAACTATTAAGCTGATACCCAGCCGCCACGCCCCAAGCGAGTGGATTTCCCAAATCGTCCTGTGATGTCGCGCCAGCTCGTTCGATATCGACAACCACCGGGTCAAACGCGTAGCCAATATCGCCGCGCAGATACCAGCCGGTTCCAAATTCAACTTGGGTGACATCCATTTCCAGGTCCTGCAGCATATCAGCTGCGAACGCCGTAGTGGATGCAAGCGGCATAGCTTGGAGAACAAGTGCCAGTGCGGTCGCGGTTGCGCTTTTCCAGCCGGGCAATCTCATTTCAGTCCCCTTCCCCGACCCTCAAAAGGGTCTACTCAATACATGTGAACGCGTTACGATGCTGCGCATGACGGGGCTTCCAACACGATCGTGCAAAGCGGGTGTGTCATGCCCAACGCGGGCCAAAAGCAGATGTCTCCGAGCCCAACTTGGGTTTGCCGACCGGACGTGCAGCACCCGGTCAACGGTTCGTGGGAAGCGCGCTGTCTGATCAAAGAACAGTGCCCTTCCAAGGGGTCTTAGTTGAACTGGTAGCGCAGACCGGCGCGGATGATGTGCTCATCAAAGCCTTTGTCGTAGCCCTGTGTGCCGGAGCCATCGAGCCAATCGAACATCTCACCACCTTCGATGCGGCTGTAGGTGTAGCCGATATCGAGCTTGGTGTTGTGCGTCAGATTGTAGGACGTGCCGGCGTGCAGCGCGTATGCGAAGCGCCATGAGGAGCCGCCTTCGTGAATATCGGTGCGCGTGCTGCCTGTGCCAGTGGCCGTGTAGCCTTCCGGCACGCCGGGACAGGCAGAATAGACCAGCGGGTCGCCCGTGGTACAATTCGACGTGTTGCTGAGGCTGTCCCACGACACATAGGCACCGCCAAGACCGGCACCGACATAAGGTGTGAAGCCGCCGTAGTGACCAAGGTCCACATAGGCGTTGGCCAAGAGCTTGAACTTGGTCACGTCCGAGTGGTCCTCAGACGCACACGGTGAACCCGGGAAAGCATCTGTTGTATCCGGGTCTGGACACACGCCAGTTGTTGAACCTTCAAACTTTGACGAAAAGACATAGTCGCCCGTCAGATCAACACGAAAATATTCGTTGATCTGATAGCCAATACCGAGACCGATATTGAAGCTGTCTTCAACGCTGCCGGTTTCGAATGGAACGACACCACCGGCTCCGCCAACATTGTAATGCGGTTTGTCAAAACTGGAGAAATCGTAGGAAATGTCGCCGCGAAGATACCAACCACCGCTGGACTTGATCTCCGGGGCTTCGATGACGGGCGGGTCAATCAGAAGATCCGCGGCGCTGGCTGCGCCAGCCAAAAGGCCGGTGGCAATCAGCGCTGCCGGCAGGGTTTTCATTACTCTTGCAGTGCTGCGCATCGCAACATCCTTCCTGTACTTGCACCCAATCAGACATCGGGGCCACGTGAAACTCACGCACATACTGGATGGAATAGGTTAAATGACGATTAACCGTAATTTTTAACCGTCTTTGTTAGTATTAATAAATGGTAAACGTCTTCTTAGTGAAGCGTTTACTTCACTTAACATCCTATAAATGACGTATAGGGCCAAAGAAGAAGAGTTACCGCGCCGCCAGGACGATGTCTTCGCCCTCGGCCGTGGCAGACAGGGCCAATCCAGCCTCCTGCGCCAAAAGGATCGTGTAGTAGGGCTGGATCTCGTGGGCGGACAATTCGCCAGAATATGTTCCACTCAACATATCAAGGAACTCGGCGGGAACCCGTGCCTTAGTGCCCTCGCAGCGCAATTGGAATGTTGCACGTTCACCCTCGCCATCAATTTCCAAGGCTATTTTTCCGCCACGGGGAATACTGCCCAAAGCCAAGAGCAAAAGGTTTAGCATGAGCTTGGCCCGGTTTTTGGGAACCAAGGATCGAACACCAGCCCAAGTCAGGTCGCTTTTTTCACCCGCCATATACAGTTGTGCGACCTCTTCAGCGTCTCCTGTATCAATGGACGCACCTGCCGAGCCTGATGCTCCGAAGGCGAGCCGGGAAAATTTCAATTTTGCGGACGCAGACTTTGCAGATTTTTGGATCAGATCCATGGCAAATTCGCGCATCTCTTCACCTTGATCCTCGTCGAGCACTTCAAGACCGTTGGCCATCGCCCCCACCGGTGAAATAATGTCGTGGCAAACTCGGCTGGCCAAAAGCGAGGCCAGGTCCATAGCGCTGATGGTTGGAAGAGCTGGCATGTGAATTCTCCGCCATGCGATGGTGTGGAGGGGAGCCGGTCTAAATTCAGGCCGAATCACCCGTCGTTTTATAGTCTCACCGATACACAGCCCCGCTGCGGGCGCACAAGGCCGGATGCGCCCCCCGATCCGATTGCAAAGCCGTCATCTGCCAGCCACCCAAACCCGCCAAACGCTGCTTGGAATGATTGCTGGCCAAAAAATTACAACGGAGTGCACGCGGTAAAGGAAGTGTTTACCCAATTGAAAAGCTTTTACGCAAAACTGGCCGCCATGCCGTCAAAGCGTCCCAATTTTTGCGCAACGCTCTGTTCGGAAAATCCGACCGGCACTGAGAGTGCTGTGTTGGTTGTTGAACGGAGGCGCAGTCGTCTCCAACGCATGACGCAAGGCGCTTTCTAGCTGCACCTTTTGGACGACGCCGCACATTGAGAGGAACACACGATGTTGCAAAAACTGATGACACAATTCTCGCGCTCCGCGCGCGTCAGCCTCACAGCAGCAGCATTGGCTGTCGCTGCAACGCTGGCCACGCCGTTAGTCACACCCGCCGCCATGACGACAGCAAACGCGCAAAACACCTACAGCCAAAACGAAGTTGTTGAGGCTGGCCACCGCTTTTTCGGCTCCACGGCGTCGGGGTTGGCAACACTGATTGAACGCGCAGTCAGCCGTTACGGTCTGCCAAACGGCTATCTTTTGGGGGAGGAGGGTTCTGGCGCGCTGGTGGGTGGCCTACGCTATGGCGAGGGCACCCTGTTTACCAAAAACGCCGGCGATCATAAAGTATTCTGGCAGGGCCCATCTATTGGTTGGGACTTTGGCGGCGACGGCAATCGCACGATGATGCTGGTGTATAACCTCACCGGCACGGAAAAAATCTATCGCCGCTTCATCGGCGTTTCCGGTTCAGCCTATCTGGTGGGCGGCTTGGGCATGACTGTCATGAAACACGGAGACACTGTACTCGTGCCAGTGCGCACCGGTGTTGGCGCACGCCTGGGCGTTAATGTTGGCTATCTTAAAATGCGCCCCTACGCGACGTGGAATCCATTTTGATCGTTCGAGGGCACTTGTGAGAAAAAATTGAAAGCGCGGCGGGCAATCCCGTCGCGCTTTTTCGTTTACGCTAATGCACAGCAATGATGGGCAAGTGTTCACACCTGTGCAAAAACGATGATGGATGGGAACGATGCTCTTTGGCGTCGTGTGAGACAGTGAGCGATCGCTTTGCTTGAAAGTGGACTTTTTTTCGCCCTCGGCTTTTTGTGTGCGGCCCTTCTGGCCCTGATGGTGGCACCCGCCATCTGGCGGCGCGCGGTGGTGTTAACGCGCCAACGCATTGAAAGCTCGGTGCCACTCACACTCAACGAGATTCAGGCCGACAAGGATCAATTGCGCGCCGAGTTTGCCATGAGCACCCGCCGCCTGGAGGTGAACCTGGAAAACCTTAAAAAGCGCGCGGCCGAACAAATCGTCGAAGTGAACCGCCGCCGCCAAGACCTCCAAATGTTGCAAGATGAGCGCGACGAGAAGGCGAGTCGGGTCGTCGATCTTGAAGCCCAGTCGACGGAATTGCGCTCCCAGATGAAAGAGCGCGAAGAAAAACTTTCCCAACTCACCGCACGGTCTTTGGAACTTGAATCAACCCTCGAAGACCGCACCCTTTCGCTGGAAGACCTGCAAGAAAAGTACAATGCGGTGTTGGACGATCTCGACAGCCAGAAAATTGAAAATGTGGCCCGCGAAACCAAGTTAGACACTGTCGAAGATACCGCCCGCGATGCCAAGCGCGAGATTGCCACCCTGAAGACACAGATCGAGGATGTAAAAACAGAATTGCGCGTGACGCGCAGTGCGCTCACCAAAGAAAAGGGCCGCAGCAAACAGTTGGACGAAAAGCTGATGCGCCAGCAAGCCAATTTAAGCGACTTGGAAGCGCGCTTGGAACGACGCGATAACGACCTGAAACGCTTACGCTCAAAAGACGGCGATGCGGGCAAGCGTGTCACCGAACTCGAGCAGCAACTGGATATCGTCACGTCGGACAATTTCCAACTGCAATCCAAAGTGTCAGAAACTGTTCTACGCATGGATACATTGCTGCGCGATGCTTCCGGCGAAAACGTAGAAAACGCATTGGCAACGTTTGAAGGCCAACAAGAAGATATGCGCCAGCAGATCCAAGAGCTGGAGACCGAGCGGGACGCGCTGCGTAAGCAGATTTCCGCCATCGAACTGGCCAGCGGCGATGATTGGGCGTTGGAACGGCGCGAAAACGCCATCGTGCGCGAACGCATCAATGACTTGGCCGCCCGCGTCACCTCCATGACGGCGCAGATGGAGGGTCCGGATTCCCCCATTTACGACGCCTTGGCCAAAGATGCCCCGACACCAAAGGCCAGTCCCAAAACGCGCAAGAAAACCGTCAATGCGGTGGATGAAGCGGTCGATGAGGTAAACACCCTGGCGGATCGCATTCGCGCCCTGCAGGCGGCCGGCAAGTAAACCGCGCTCCACACCCAAGCTAAAGGCGCAAAGCCCTTAACGGGCAAACATCATGGCCCACAAGAAACCAGACCTACCCGAAAAGATCTGCCCCATCTGCCAGCGCCCTTTCACCTGGCGCAAAAAATGGGAGCGCAATTGGGAAGAAATCCGCTACTGTTCGCGCCGGTGCGCCAATGAAAACAAGTTGCGCCGCCATGCCCAAAAAAAAGAAACGCCGCCCCAATAGGGCAGCGCGCAAAGTCATCTTGCGAATGCCAAGATTCGGTGGCAACACCCTGTCATGAGACGCGCATTTCCTACGTTGAAACACGCTTTGATGAGCCTTCTGGCTCTGGCTGTGATGGTGTCCGGCATAGCGCCGACGCATGGCTTGGAGCACCAGCGTACAGTCTCGACCCATGACGGCGATGTTGAATTGTTGGCGTTTCGCCTGCCCGATGGGTCCCTACCCATCATCTGTTTTGGTAATGGAGACGATGAAGACGGCAACACAAACAGCCACCATGCGTGCGATCAGTGTTGCTTCTTGGCCAAGCCCAAACCAGCCGCTCTCACCGGTCTGTGGATTGAAAACGCCCGCCTAAGTCTGCAAACCTTGCGGTTGACCTTCGAGACAGACGCGCCCGCCTATTGGCGGTCGGCCGATCTCTATTTGGCCCGCGCACCCCCTGAACTGTCCTAACGCTTCACCAAACCCTCTCGGACATTCGCGCCAATCCTCAATCAGTCTCGACAAGACTTTTGGCCAATTCAGGACACAACCCATGCACACTCTTGCAAAAGCAGCCTTTGCTGCACTCATCGCTGTTACAGCGCAGCCGATCATCACCGCCAGCACCACACCTGCCTTCGCCGCTGAACAAATGGTTGGCAAACTCAAACTGGGCACGCCTGTGTTGCGCGCCACACTGCCCGGCCAAAAGGTGGCCGGTGGCTACCTCACCATTATGAATATGGGCGACGTGCCGGACCGTTTAATCGGCGGTTCAGCGCCCTTCGCAGGCAAGGTCGAAATCCATGAAATGAAGATGGAAGGTGGCGTGATGAAAATGAACGCAATCCCTGGTGGATTGGCTCTGCCAACAGGCACAATGGAGCGGCTGAAACCCGGCGGCAACCACGTCATGTTCATGCAGCTCAAAGAGGACCTTAAGGAAGGTGACACCCATCCCGTAGAGCTAGAGTTCGAAAAAGCCGGTACAGTCACCGTCACTTTCACCGTGAAATCCATCGGCGATACGATGAAAATGAAGGATGGCGAAGGCCATTCCGACCACTCGGGCCATTAGACCATTTCTATCTTTGATAGAAATTGATCCAGTGGTGGCGCTCACGCTGTCGGCCTCAAAAGGCCTTCGCGACCCTAGGTGGGGGAGGGGCGGCGCATAAGCGCTTAGTTGCTCTTCGCAACCGAGCGGTTCAATCAAATTTTGAACCGCTCTAAGCACGAGCCGCAAAAGCCAAACGCTTTTTCGACCTTCTACAGTGTGCGCCCGCTCCCAATCGGCGGAGGGGGCGCATCTCACATCAACGCCCCAAATATCAGCGCCCCGAATGGGCGGCCCAGCTGTCCTTGATCTCATCCAAGATGGCCGGATCATCAATCGTGGCGGGCATTTTGAACTCTTCCCCGTCCACCACCTTTTGCATGGTCGCGCGCAAGATCTTGCCGGACCGCGTCTTGGGCAGGCGCATGACGGGCACAGCAATCTTGAACGCTGCCACGGGGCCAATTTTCTCCCGAACCAGTTTCACAACCTCTGCCTGCACATCGGAAACAGGACGGTCACACCCGGAATTCATGATCAAGAAACCAGCAGGCAATTGACCTTTGAGGTCGTCCGTAATCCCGATCACGGCACATTCAGCCACGTCCGGATGGGCGGCAATGACTTCCTCCATGCCGCCTGTCGATAGCCGGTGGCCCGCGACATTAATGATGTCATCCGTTCGCGCCATGATAAACAGATACCCGTCCTCATCCATGATCCCGGCATCGGCAGTTTTATAATACCCGGGAAACTCTTCCAGATAAGCGCTGCGGAAGCGGTCATCAGCATTCCAAAGCGTCGGGAAACAACTCGGCGGAAGCGGCAGTTTCACGACAACATTACCAAGTTCGCCGCGCGGAAGTTCTTCGCCTTCGTCGCTCAAAATCTGAATGTCGTAGCCCGGCATGGCCACGGTGGGGGAGCCGTATTTGATCGGCATCAGTTCCACACCGACGGGATTGCCCGCTATCGTCCAGCCGGTTTCCGTTTGCCACCAATGGTCAATGACCGGCACTTTGGTCACATCTTCCAACCAATGAATCGTGTCCGGGTCAGCCCTTTCACCGGCCAAAAAGACGGTACGCAGATTGGACAGATCAAACGTCTTGGCCAAGGCGCCCGTCGCATCTTCCTTCTTGACGGCACGAAACGCCGTGGGCGCAGTAAACATCGCAGCCACTTCGTAGTCAGCCATCACCCGCCAGAACGTACCCGCATCCGGCGTGCCAACGGGTTTGCCTTCAAACAGGATTGTCGTGTTGCCCGCCAAAAGAGGCGCATAAACGATGTAAGAGTGACCAACGACCCAACCCACGTCGGAGGCGGCCCAATAGACCTCGCCCGGATCAACGCCGTAGATGTTTTTCATCGACCAATGCAGCGCCACCATGTGACCGCCATTGTCACGCACGACACCCTTTGGCTGACCGGTCGTCCCGGACGTGTACAAAATGTAGAGCGGGTCGGTCGCCGCCACGCTGACACAAGGAACGTTAGCACCAGCGTCTTGAGAGGCCTGCATTTCGGCACGCATATCGAAGTCTCGACCGTCGATCAGCGCGCAAGTCTGCTGCTCACGCTGAAGGATGATGGTGGCGTCAGGCTTGGACTGCGCCAGTTCAATGGCTCCATCGAGCAGCGGCTTATAGGCGATCACACGGCCGGGTTCG
Organism: Pseudomonadota bacterium; assembly: GCA_038746275.1. GTDB lineage: Bacteria > Pseudomonadota > Alphaproteobacteria > Rhizobiales > Rhizobiaceae > Pseudahrensia. The sequence continues at coordinate 8,423 of JBCDKS010000011.1, forward strand.
ATGCCGCAGGAGGCAGACAGAATGAGCTTTGGCTGACAATCATCAATCCGCGTCGCCAGTTCTGCAGCGGCAAAGCCGCCGAACACAACGGAGTGCACCGCGCCCAGCCGGGCGCAGGCCAGCATGGCGATAGCCGCTTCTGGCACCATGGGCATGTAGATGATCACCCGGTCTCCGGCCACCACGCCACGCCGTTGAATTGCGGCGGCCAGCGCCACCACCTCGTCTTTTAACTCGGCATAGCTGATCGTGCGTTGGGAGCCTGTGATCGGGCTGTCGTAAATAATTGCCGCTTGATCGGCCCGACCGTTTTCCACATGGCGGTCCACGCAGTTGTGACAGGTGTTGCCCGCAGCATCGGCGAACCACCGTCCATAAATGCCCTGATCCGGGAAAAAGGCCTTGGAAGGCGGGGTGTCCCAAGCGATGCCTTTGGCCGCCTCCATCCAAAACGCTTCCGGATCGGAGCGCCATCCATCGTAAAGATCGGCATATTTGGCCATACAGTCCTCCCAGGTTCCGCCTCTCCCAAGCCGGTCGTACTGCATACCAATCGCACAACGGAAAAGTCTATCGGAACTTCAGTCGGACAGGCTCAAGGTGACAAAGAGAGCGGCTACAAATCAAAGTCCGGCAGCGATGCGAAGGCCTTGCGAAGCGCATCCCCCCAACCGTCAGAAACGCTGCGAAACGCCTGATCATCGGCCTCAATGCGCCGTGCCTTACCGGCTTTGAAGCTGTCGGTTGCATAGGTCTGCAGATCGAGAGGCGGGCCCACCGACAGATTGGCTTTGATGGTGGAATCGAACGATACAAGCAAAAGCTTGGTCGCGTCGGCAAAGCTCATTTTAGGGTCGTAGGCGCGCACCAAAATCGGCTTGCCATATTTTGTTTCACCGATCTGGAAGAACGGCGTCTCGGTGCTCGCCTCAACAAAATTGCCTTCGGGATAAATCAGAAACAGGCGCGGTTCGCTGCCGGCAATTTGACCACCCAAAATCATGGTGGCACTGAAAGATGAATCCGCCTTTTGTTGCGGACCCGTCGCATTTTCCTTGATCACTTCCTGCAACGTGTTGCCAACCCGCCGCGCCACCTCAAACATGGACGGTTCGCGCATGATCGAAGGATCACGCTGATCCGGCGATTTCGTGCGCTCTTCCAGCAGGCTCACCACAGCCTGCGTTGTGGCCAGATTGCCCGCCGTCATCAATGTGATGAAGCGGTCACCCGGCTTTTCCCAGGTGAACATCTTGCGGGCTTTGGAAATATTATCGACACCCGCATTTGTGCGGGTGTCCGACATGAACACCAGCCCGCATTCGAGATGCATTCCGACGCAATATGTCATTAAAAAAGGATCTCAAAAAATCAGAGTGCCAAGGCTTTTCTACTTACTGCTGCACCTGCACAGACACAACGAGAGATTCAGGCTGTGTCCCCAACCGAAGGCCTTTCAACGGGGCTGCGTCACTATAATCCAACCCTGTGGCCACCCGTACATACCGTTCATCCGGCGAGATGCGGTTTGAAACGTCAAATCCCACCCAGCCAAGCTCCGGCACATGAGCCTCCACCCATGCGTGAGTCGCATCCTGGAGTACACGATCATCCATCATGAGATAACCGCTGACATAGCGACAGGGCACTTCCAACAAGCGCGCGGCAGACAAAAACACATGGGCATGGTCTTGGCAGACCCCCTGCCCGCCCTGCAGCGCCTCTTCGGCACTCGTGTCCACATTCGTCGTGTTCACCTGATAGTCCACCACATCAACAATGGTAGCGGACAAATCGTGCAACATGCCCAACGTGTCGCCCGACTTCCCGTTAAACTTGCGCGCCAAGGCGCGGACGCCTTTGCCGGGTTTGGTGGCAGGCGTTTGCCGCAAAAACAGCCAGAGCGGCGAATACCCACCATGTTTTCCGATCACACCGGCCCCGTCTTTGGTGTCGACTTCGCCATGTGCCTCAATTCGGATTGCAGACGAACCGGCGTGTTGGCTTATCAGGGTGACTTGATTGTGGTGATGGTCGTGAAACTGCGCCTGCGTATCCCCGCCGGAAATGGTCAAAGACCAATCAAGAATGGTCTGCATGGCATTGTTTTTGGGCGTCAGCCGCGCCTGGTGCAGCGCATACGGCACCGAACCAGGATACGCGAACTCGCTGACATGATGCACTTGCAGCCGCATATCCTACTCCACAAACCGGTAGCAGCGCTCAATCTGCGAAGCCAAATGAATGTTGTCGGTGATAAAGCCATCTAAAAACTCGTGCAGGCCGGTTTCAAAAACGTCATCGATGGACAGTCTTTGGAGGTCCTCCGTCAGTTCCCGCGCCTGATCGTAGCAATCCCGACGACTGCCATATGTTCGGTCCAGGTAAGACAGATTTTCGGTGACCTTCTGCCAGCAGAACCGCAAAGACCTCGGAAGACGCTCATCAAAAATCACAAAGTTTGCAATGGCTCTGGGGCTCATCTCTTGTTCGTCTAACCAACGAAACGACCGGTGGGCGGAGACAGAGCGCAAAATCGTTTCCCACTGAGCGTTATCCAAACGGGAACCAACAGCACCGGCGGATGGCAAAAGAGTGTAGTATTTGACGTCCAAAATGCGGGCAGTGTTGTCGGCCCGTTCTACAAATGTGCCCATGCGGCAAAAATTGTAGATGTCATTGCGCAACATCGTGCCGTGCAGCGCACCCCGTACCAACGCGCTTTGTTGACGAATCGCCCCCAGCACGGCTGGCAGGTCCTTGGCGGATACCGGACGTTTCAAAACGTCCATCACAGACATCCAGCACTCATTCGTCGCTTCCCAGACTTCCGGTGTGATCGCAGTGCGCACCAAACGTGCGTTGAAGCGCGCAGCCTCCAAAATGCAGACCACGCTGGATGGGTTGGACCGGTCGCGCAGCAAAAAATCCACGACATTGGCCATACTGGCTTCGTCATGGACTTCATCAAATGCGGGGCGGACACCGGCGGTGGTGATGATGGAGTTCCACTCGTCTTCGCCGGAGGACCGGGTAAGCGCCATACGCAATCCGGTATCGATCAGACGGGCGGTGTTTTCGCTGCGTTCCAAGTAGCGGAACATCCAAAACAAACCACCTGCGGTTTTTCCCAACATCGCCGATCAGTCCTTCAAGACCCAAGTGTCTTTGGTACCGCCGCCTTGGCTGGAATTCACCACAAGAGAGCCCTGTTTCAACGCAACCCGGGTAAGGCCGCCCGGCGTGATCTCAATGCCCTTGGGCGATACCAGCACAAAAGGCCGCAAATCCACGTGACGGGGCGAAAGACCCTTACTGGTGAAAATCGGAACTGTGGAGAGCGCCAGTGTGGGTTGGGCGATATAGTTGGCGGGTCTGGCCTTGAGCTTCTTGGAGAAGACGGCCAGTTCCCGCTTGCTTGCAGCCGGCCCAACCAACATCCCGTATCCGCCGGACCCGTGCACTTCCTTGACGACGAGAGCAGCCAGATTATCGAGCACATAAGACAAGGATGACGGGTCTGAGCAGCGCCACGTCTCGACGTTTTTCAAAATCGCCTTCTCACCGGTGTAGAACTCAACGATCTCGGGCATGTAGGAGTAAATTGCCTTATCATCGGCAATGCCTGTGCCCGGTGCGTTGGCAATCGTGATGCGACCGGCGCGGTAAACGTCCAAAAGTCCTGGAACACCCAAGAAACTGTCAGGCTGGAAGTTGAGCGGGTCGAGATAGTCGTCATCCACCCGCCGGTAGATCACATCGATGCGCTTGTAGCCCTCTGTCGTACGCATCGCCACATAGCCATCCACAACCCGCAAATCATGACCTTCCACGAGTTCGGCACCCATTTGATCCGCCAAAAACGAGTGTTCAAAATAAGCTGAATTGTGCAGGCCCGGCGTCAGCACAGCGACAACCGGTTTGCCCGATTGGCTGTCCGCCGAGCATTCCGACAGCGACCGGCGCAACATTTTTGGGTAATCGCTGACCGGCTGCACCCGCACTTGCCGAAAGACATCGGGAAACAATTGCAGCATCGTTTCACGGTTTTCCAACATGTAAGACACGCCGGAAGGCGTGCGGGCATTGTCTTCCAGCACGAAGAACTCATTCGGTCCGGTGCGCACAATGTCAGTGCCCACGATGTGGGTGTAGATGCCGCCGGGAGGCGCGACGCCAATCATCTGCGGCAGGAACGCGTCATTGGCAGCGATGAGACCCGCAGGCACGATGCCAGCCCGCACGATGTCTTGACGATGATAGATGTCGTACAGGAAGGCGTTGATAGCGCGCACCCGCTGCTCAATGCCTTGCGACAGGCGAGACCATTCCGAGGCGCTGATGATACGCGGAACGATGTCAAACGGGATCAGCCGCTCCACCGCTTCGCTTTGACCGTAGACATTGAACGTAATGCCAGTGCGACGGAAAACGGCTTCCGCCTCGCGCATTTTCTTTTTCAGAAGGGCCGGGTCTTCGGCGGCAAACCAGTCGCAATAAGCTTGGTAGGCGTCACGGACACCCTCACCGTCCAACTGCATTTCGTCAAAGAACTGTGCGCCGCCCATGTGTCATCTTACGCCGCACCAGTTTTTGCACAAGTGCGCAAAAACCATGGGTTTTTATGGTCTCCACAAGGAACCAGCAACCCAAAGACCAAACTACTCGCGGTCGATAAACGGCTGCGCTGCTGGCGTGCTGCGGGGTGTGTGGTGCAGGTGATCGGCAACATGCTGTGCCCATGCGGCATAGCCCACCTCGCTGGCATGAAACCCGTCACGGCAAAAACCCTCGGCAACAATACCCGGCAGCGGTGGAATGCAAACAACACCCCGCTCAACGCACAACTGCGCGCCTTTGCGGTTGAGGAGTGCCCGACGCAGGTTGAGCACCTTGGCCAGCAGCGGCGGCAGCGTGGGCACCCGGGTCATATCGATAAACTGGCTCCAATAAATTTGCGCTTCCGGAAACCGCGCCCGCACGGCATAGAGCAACGTCCCAAATTCACGCTTGAACGTACCCACACTGTGCCAGTTTTTCATGTCATTGGCCCCCACCATGATGAGGATGTGCGTGTAGTCCGCACGCTCCAGATTGGGCACCACCGCCTGCCAGAGTTGGCTTGAGACCGCGCTGTTGTGGCCGGAAATATGCCAGGCAACGCTCGTGTTGTTTTTATTGGCGAGCAGTTCAGCCAGCTGTACGGCCAGTGCGCCGCTCGTCTGCTCGATGCCAACGCCCGCCGCAGACGAATCGCCCAATGTCATGAGCTTGATCGTCGGCACACTCTCACCAACCGTACCGGAGCGAGGCCCCGCAGCGGGTGATAAACGCAGAGACCGCGCACGCGTTTGCAACCCTTGGACGATATATATCGGCAGGCACAGCCATGACAAAAGAGAGATAAGGAATGGGTGGGACATGACGTGAATTCGGCGGGACTTTTACAAGCGGTAAGCGTCGCAGACTCGTTCACCACGACTTCGAATTCAAGAGCGTTACGAAGCTACTCGCCAAACTCCGCCCGCAAAGCCTTTCCGTGCGCGTCCAGCTTCGGCACGGGCGCAAAGCTTGGGAGATCGCCGTTGACCAAAGCGCCGGGCGCAAGCAGGCGGATCGGCTCTCCCGGCGTCTCTACGGTGATCCAATTGTTTTGCGGATGTGCCACAAGGTCATCCAAATCGCTCAGCCTTCCAAAGGCGATGTCAGCATCCTGCAACAGTGCGATCATCTCCTCCCGGCTATGGCGGGCAAAAACCTCACTGACGAAGCCATCTACCGCAGCGCGATTGGCAACCCGCGCCGTATTGCTTTCATAGCCATGGGCATGTGCGCGATCCGCAGCGCCCAATACCGCGCAAAGCCGGGACCATTCCCGCTCGTTTTGAATAGAAATCAAAAGCGGTTTGCCGTCAGCACACTCAAATGCGCCATAAGGCGCAATTGTAGGGTGTTTGAGACCCAGCCGACCGGGCGTCTGGCCACCATAGTGATGCTGCATCATCGGCACATTCATCCAGTCAGCGAGCGCATGAAACAGCGAGACAGCAATCGCACGGCCTTTGCGCTCCGCGTCCCGTTCACGTGCAAACAGCGCCTGCAGTATGGCAGCATGGGACGCCATGCCCGCCGCGATGTCACAGACCGAGACACCCACACGGGCAGGCCCTTCGTCCGTGCCGTTGATGGCACAAAGCCCGCTTTCCGCCTGAATGAGTAGATCATAGGCCTTTTGATGGCTGCGGGGACCGTTCTCGCCATATCCGGATATCGAGCATGTGATCAGCGAGGGACAAGCCTCACGCAAATCCGCCAAATCAAGGCCCAACCGTGCCATCACACCGGGTGCAAGATTTTGGATCAGCACGTCGGCCTCACTGATCATGCTGCGCAGCAGAGCACCGTCAGCTGCGTCTTTAAGATCAAGCGCGATGCTTTCTTTGCCCCGGTTCAACCAGACAAAATAAGCGCTTTCGCCCTTGGCCAACGCATCATAGCGCCGCGCAAAATCGCCCTCGGGCCGTTCAATCTTGATTACCCGCGCACCGGCATCCGCCAAACGGCTGGACGCATAGGGTGCAGCCACCGCCTGTTCGACTGTTACGACGGTAATGCCGGAAAGATCAGCCATGCTGGAATACAATCATGGTACCGAAGTCCGATTTAGGCCGCGTGTTCCATATCCGGTGTCCAGACACCTTGGGCTGCCGCACCATTCATCTTGGCACGGTGGGTAAAGGCTGCACGGGCCGCTTGTTCGTTCTCCGCTTTGCCCAACCATGCTTTCAAGCAAGAGGCCTGCAGTGCACGACCATAAGAATAAGTGAGCGGCCACGGCAGATCATAACCCGCGTTCATAGCGGCGAGGTTGGCCGTGGCTTCCACATCGCCCTGCCCGCCCGACAGGAAAGCAATGCCTGCCACGGCTGCAGGAACATGCCGTTTCAAAACAGCAACCGTGTGATGGGCCACTTCCTCTGCACTGGCCTGTTTCGGGCACTTGCTGCCGGGCACAACCATATTGGGCTTCAGCACCATGCCTTCCAGTTTGACGTTTTGCTCATTGAGCTCGTTAAACTGGATTTTCAGCACCTCCGCCGTCACCTCATGACAACGCTCGATCGTGTGGTTGGCCGGATCGGCATCCATTTGCACCTCCGGCTCGACAATCGGCACAATGCCCATGTCCTGACAAAGCGCGGCGTAACGGGCCAGTGCGTGGGCATTGGCCTTGATACCGCCATAGCTTGGGAGCGTATCGTCAATGGTGATCACTGCCCGCCATTTGGCAAACCGCGCCCCCGCATCGTACCAACCCTTCAACCGCTCACGCAGACCATCGAGACCCTCCGTGACTGTCTCTCCGGGATGGCCCGCCAAGGGGTGGGCACCTTTGTCGGCCTTGATGCCGGGCACCGCACCAGCGGCGCGGATGAGATCCACAAACGGCGTCCCATCAACGGCTTTTTGATGCAGGGTCTCTTCAAACAGGATCACACCGGCCACGTGGTTGACCATCGCTTCGTCAGAGCGAAACAGCATTTCCCGATAGGCTTGCCGATTGGGTTCACAATTTTCCACGCCGATGGAATCGAAGCGCTTTTGAATGGTGCCGGTGGATTCATCCGCCGCCAATATGCCTTGGCCGGGTAGAACCATGGCCTGTGCAATGTCTTCGATCCGTTCACTCATGGAAACTTGTCTCCTCGATCCGCTTGGCCCCCTGTGTGGCCGATTTGTTTTTGCATCCGGTAAACGCACCATCTGCAAATTTTATGACTGCGCTCAGCGCTCCAGCGCTTGAACGCCCGGCAAGACCTTGCCTTCCATCCATTCCAAGAATGCCCCGCCAGCCGTCGAGACATAGGTAAACGCGTCGGCTACACCAGCATGATTGAGAGCGGAAACCGTATCGCCACCTCCGGCAACAGCAACCAGACCAGCCTTTTGACAAGCCCGCGCAGCCTCTTGAGCGGTCAGCACCGTCGCTGTGTCAAACGGCTCGATCTCAAATGCCCCCAACGGCCCATTCCAAATCATAGTTCGGGACTTGCCGATCCTATCGGCAATCGTGGCTACAGTGTCCGGCCCTGCATCCAGAATCATCCGTTCAGATGGCACTTGGTCAATGGGAAAAACCGCATTGGGACTGTTGGCGGCAAACGCCTCAGCCACCACAACATCCGAAGGCAAAATGATTTCGCAACCGGCGTCCGCCGCACGCGCCATGATGATGCGGGCGGTATCCAACAGATCATGCTCGCAAAGCGACTTACCGATACCCAGACCAAGTGCCGCCAAAAACGTGTTGGCCATGCCACCACCGACAACAAGATAGTCCACTTTGGCAATCAAGTTGCCAAGCAGGTCCAGCTTGGTGGAAACTTTCGCTCCGCCCACAAGTGCTATAACCGGACGTTCGGGCGTGCCCAAAGCTGCCTCCAGAGCCTCAAGCTCAGCCTGCATGGTACGGCCCGCGCAAGCCGGGAGGCGGGTAGCCAAACCGACGGTTGAAGCGTGCGCCCGGTGAGCGGCAGAAAATGCATCGTTCACGAATAGATCGCCGTTGGCGGCCAACACATCTGCAAAAGCCGGATCATTCCCTTCTTCACCGGCGTGAAACCGGGTGTTTTCCAACAAAAGGATGTCGCCATTTGCCATCGCGTTGACCGCGTTTTCCGCAGCGCTACCAATACAATTCTCGGCGAAAGCGACGTCTTTGCCGAAAACGTGAGACAAGGAAGCGACCACGACACGGAGGCTCATATCTGGAACAACCCGCCCTTTCGGGCGGCCAAAATGCGCCAGCAAGACGACCTTGGCACCCTTGTCGGTCAGTTCATCAACGGTCGGCTTGATCCGTTCGATCCGGGTCAAATCAGAGACAACGCCGTTTTCCATCGGCACATTGATGTCCACCCGCACCAATACGCGCTTGGAGCGGACTTCTGGAAAATCGTCCAACGTTTTGGCGGCCACTCACCGACTCCCGTTCAAAGGGCTACAACCTGACGCTGCGATAAGCCAACTGACGCCAATTGTCCAAAATCGGCGATAGGCTGCGCAAGCCAACTGCAAGCTTTGCGAAGGGCCGGTACCCTAGACAGCCTTGGCCATCGCCACGGCAACATCGTTCATGCGGCAGGAGAAGCCCCACTCATTGTCGTACCAACTCATGACTTGAACCATATTGCCCTTCACCCGCGTTTGGGCGGGTGCAAAGCATGAGGAATGCGGATCATGGTTGAAATCGATGGAAACCTTGGGCTCGGGATCATACGCCAAAATGCCGGACAGCTCGTTCATGGACGCGAGTTCCATCGCCCGGTTGACCTCTTCTGTGCTCGTTTGGCGGGTCGCCACGAATTTCAAGTCTACGAGAGACACATTTGGGGTGGGAACGCGTACGGCGGAGCCGTCCAGCTTGCCATCCAATTCCGGCAACACCAAACCCACCGCCTTGGCGGCACCGGTTGACGTCGGGATCATGGATTGCGCGGCGGAGCGTGCCCGATAAGGGTCTTTATGATTGCGATCCAAGGTCGGCTGATCGCCGGTATAGGAATGCACGGTGGTCATGAACCCGTGTTCGATCCCAACGGAATTTTGCAACACATAGGCCAGCGGCGCGAGACAATTGGTGGTGCAAGAGGCGCAAGAGACGATGTTATCATTGGCGGTCAGTTTGTCGTGGTTAACACCATAAACAATGGTCTTGTCAGCGTTGGTACCCGGTGCGGAAATCAACACTTTTTTCGCACCCGATTCCAGATGGATCGATGCCCGGTCACGCTCGGTAAAAGCGCCGGTGCATTCCATAACGATATCGACGTCCAGCTCACCCCATGGCAAGTTGGCCGGGTTACGGTCAGCAAAAAATGGTATCTCGCCGCGACCAGCATCAAGGCCCTTTTCAGTGATTTTCACTTCGCCGGGAAAGCGGCCGTGCACACTGTCATAGCGCAACAGATGGGCGTTTGTTTCCAACCCTCCGGAATCGTTTACCGCAACAATCTCAATATCCGTCCGGCCGGTTTCATAGATCGCGCGCAGCGTGTTGCGGCCGATCCGGCCAAATCCGTTGATGGCAACCCTAACGGTCATAATCCTGCTCCCACATCCACTGCAAAGGCGCCCTGAGGGCGTCACGTCCAAATCAGCCCGTAAAGGGCATTTTGGCGTTGCATATGGGTGGTCGTCTGGGCGGTCCAGCCCTCGGGCGCTTTCAAACCGATTAGTATCGAAAACTCTCCACATGATTGGTAAATCATGTGTTTCAAACAGCACAACTCACGGTTTTCGTTAGGCTTTCGTTGATTATACGAAGGGCCAAGACGCGCCTTAAAACCTTAGCTCGCAGCGTCTTCCGCAGCCGCATTCAGGCGCACGGTGACGGCTTCAACCACAGCATCGTCTGTGATCCCAAAATGGGCATAAAGCTCTTTGTAAGGGCCGGAAGCACCAAAGCTGTCCATACCGATGAAGATGCCATCTTCCCCGATCAGGCTGTCCCAGCCTTGGCGAATAGCAGCCTCAATGCCCACCCGTACCGGCGCATCACCGATAATCGCTTTACGATATTCGGCGGATTTTTTGGCAAACAGTTCAAAGCACGGAACGGACACAACGCGGGTGGGGTGACCGGCACTTTCCAGTCGTTTTTGTGCGGCCATCGCGATCTCGACTTCTGACCCGCTGGCAAACAACGCCACCTGCGCTGTGCCCTTTGCAGGCGACACTTCATATGCGCCGCAGGCGCTGTGGTTGCGGCTGTCATAATCCTTGCGGGCCGGGGCAAGATCTTGGCGTGTCAATGCGATCACGCTGGGCGTGTTGGGTGACTGCAAGGCCAGATGCCAGCACTCCGCCGTCTCCGTCACATCAGCAGGCCGGTAAACGTTCAGGTTCGGGATCGCCCGGAGCGCAGCCAGTTGTTCCACCGGCTGGTGGGTTGGACCGTCTTCGCCCAAGCCGATGGAATCATGCGTCATCACATGGATGACGCGTATGCCCATAAGCGCCGCCAAACGGATTGAGGGTCGGCAGTAATCGGAGAAAATCAAGAACCCGCCAGAATACGGCAGCAACCCGCCATGCAGGGCGATACCGTTCATGGCAGCAGCCATGCCATGCTCGCGAATGCCGTAATGCACAAAGCGCCCGGAGAAATCATCGGGCGTTATGGGAGCGGTTTGGCTCGTGTTGGTGTTGTTGGAACCCGTCAGGTCCGCAGATCCACCGATTGTCTCAACAACCGCGCCGTTGATGACTTCCAGTGTCGCCTGGGAGGCTTTGCGGGTGGCCTTGGTGATCGGCTCCGCCGTCAGTTCTTTCAGATGCTCCTGCATCGCCGCTTCCAGACCGGCTGGCAGATCACCGCGCATACGCCGTTCGAATTCGCCCCGCACGCCGCTATCGGCCTTGGCCAAACGGTCTTCCCACTCCTTACGACCGTGGGTGGAGCGCAAACCGGCAATGCGCCAGGCGTCCATGAGTTCGTCAGGAACCTCAAACGCCGCCGCATCCCAGCCCAGCGCTTCGCGTGCGCCTTTAATTTCGTCAGGGCCCAGTGGAGAGCCGTGGCTGGAGGCCGTGCCCGCTTTTGTGGGAGCACCAAACCCGATCACCGTTTTACAGGCGATCATGGTTGGCTTGTCGGATTGCTTGGCTTCTTCAATCGCAGCCGCAATCTGATCGTGATCGTGACCATCCACGCGGATCGTGTTCCACTGGGAGGCCTCAAAACGGGCGATCTGATCTGTCGAATCAGACAGCGAAATAGGCCCGTCAATTGAAATATTGTTATCGTCCCAAAAGACGATCAGCTTGTTCAGTTTCAAATGACCGGCAAGACCGATTGCCTCTTGGCTGATGCCTTCCATCAGGCACCCGTCACCAGCCAGACAATATGTGTAGTGGTCGACAATGTCGGAACCGAATTCATCGGCAAGCTTGCGCTCCGCCATCGCCATACCAACCGCATTGGCAATGCCCTGTCCCAAAGGACCGGTGGTCGTCTCGATACCGGCAGCATGGCCGTATTCCGGATGGCCGGCAGTCTTATAGCCAAGCTGGCGGAAGTTCTTGATCTGATCGAGGTCGATATCCTTGTACCCCAGCAGGTACAAAGACGCGTACAGCAGCATGGAGCCGTGACCGGCTGACAAAACAAAGCGGTCTCTGTCGGGCCAGTTGGGCTTCTTTGGATCGAACTTCATGAAGCGTGTAAACAGAACCGTGGCGATATCCGCCGCACCCATGGGAAGGCCGGGGTGCCCGGACTTTGCCTGCTGAACCGCGTCCGCAGACAGGAAACGGATTGCGTGCGCCATGCGCACGGCTTTTTCTTTGCTGATCATGAGAATTTGCGGCTGTGCCGCCCGCTATTTTGCCCAAAGGTTTGAAATTCGGCCCACCTGCCTACAGCATCACTTGCTGTGCGCAGTTTAGCCCATCTCAATCGCGCGGACACTTATCACCGCCCACCAAGGAATCAAAGCCGTGCAAGTGCGGTTTGCGCATTTGGTAGGCCTTTGGGACACAGACGCGCTAAACTGTGGGCTCAAGCAACTTTGAACCAAAGCGATCACAAACTGTCCCAAGCTTGGCGCAACGCTCAAAAGAATTGGGATAACGCATTCCACACATTGACCATTTTACCCTTTTCCCATTTGACTGATGCAAGCTGGGAACAAATGTATCCCGCCCCTGCGATGGCACACACCATATCACACGGGCGCAAATGAGTGGTGCGAACTGTATGGCACATCCGTCGGCACAACCCGCCCAAGCCCTCACGGAGGCACTGGCAAGGTTGAACAAAGCGCTGGAAACGCTGGAAAATCGCGTGGATGCCACCAAAGACGCCATGGCCCGCGCACAAAACCCGGCAGCCGAAGTGCAACGCATGGCTGATGATCGGGCACGGCTCGCCCAGCAACTGGACGATTCGCAAGCCCGCGCCGAGCAGCTAGCCAAAACCAATTCGGAAGTATCACGCCGTTTGGTCAGCGCGATGGAAACCGTACGCCAAGTCCTCGACGAGTAGGTCCTCGACGAACAAACGCAAACTCTCCCACCCATTAAGAGCAGCAGAACGGAATTCTTCAAATGCCCCAAGTGGCGGTGCAAATTAACGGCAAGACCTACAGAATGGCCTGCGACGAAGGCCAAGAGGCGCATTTGCTGGACCTCGCCCAGCGCTTTGACCGCACGGTCAACCAACTCAAAGGCTCGTTTGGCGAAATTGGCGATCAACGCCTGACGGTCATGGCAGGCGTCATGGTCACCGATGAACTGGTGGAAATGGGCCACAAACTGCGCGGATTAGAGGCGGAACTGGCGGATTTACGCGCACAAGTGCGCCAATCCACGGCAGGAGGCGCGGCTTCTGAACGTGAACAACAACTGGCGGAGGCGCTCAGCAAAGCGGCCGAACGCATTGAGAGCATAGCCGCGAAACTCGACTAACCTAAACACTCAAGATGCACGGGCTGGTAAAACACCCAACACAAGCTTACCTTGACCGCGAGCGGGCTGCGCGGTCCGAAGACATATCATCCCCGGGGCCTTACGAATTCCTTAGGGAGCTGTCCCTGTCCTCGCCCGTGGGCTTGGGCACACGGCGCCCACCTACACAGTAGGTTTCCGGGATCGAAAACGTTCTACGGCCGAGGCGGTTCGCTCACTTTTCTTCTTGATCATCCTTCAAATCCAGAGCCCTTTCTTTGACCGCATCTTCTCTTGATGATGGCATTGCCAGCCAGTCACAAAACAAAGCCGTCCTGCGCAAGGAAAGCTTGGCTCGACGGGACGCCATTGCGGTGGACACGCGCATCGAAGCCTCGCTTCTCGCTGGTGAAGCGGGCCTCACCGCCCCACTGTTGGAGGATGTTGGGGGTAAGGTGGTGGCAGGCTATCATCCCATCCGCTCAGAGATGGACCCAAGGCCGCTCATGTTTGCGCTGGCCGCGCGTGGCGCGCGCCTATGCCTGCCTGTCGTCATGGACAAGACGACGATTGTCTTTCGCGAGTTGATGCGCGGGGCCCCTTTGGTGGATTGCGGCTTTGGCACGGTCGGTCCCGGGGAGGACGCAGCAACGCTCGACCCGGATCTGCTCCTCATGCCCCTGAGCGTGTTCGACGCCCATGGCGGGCGCATCGGCTACGGGGCAGGCCACTACGACCGCGCGATCGCAAATCTGCTGGCCAAAGGAAAAACGCCGGTTTTGATCGGCATGGCTTTTTCAACCCAAGAGGCGCAGACTGTCCCCACAGAAGCCCATGATCAGCCCTTGAACGGTATCATCACCGAAGACGGTTACCGCGCCGTGACACTTTGATCTTGAGTTGGGCAGGAACGAACGAAAGCATCCATGCGCATTTTATTTTTGGGGGACATGGTTGGCAAAACCGGTCGAACCGCCGTCTTTGAAAAGCTGCCCGAAATCAAAAAACGTCTTCGCCCGGACTGCACCATCGTCAACGGTGAAAACGCAGCGTCAGGATTTGGGATCACCCGCAAAATTCTAAACGAAACACTGGACGCCGGTGTCGATATGGTCACCTCTGGCAACCACGCTTTTGACCAGAAAGAAACATTGGGCTGGGCGGGGCAAGAAGACCGCTTCATCCGTCCGGCCAATTTTCCGAAAGGGACGCCGGGGCGTGGGTCCAACCTCATCGCCTTGGAGGATGGCCGTCGGGTTCTGGTGGCCAACATTATGGGCCGGGTTTTCATGCATCCAGATCTGGATGATCCCTTTGAAGCGGCCTCAAACGTATTGGACGGTGTCCAGTTAGGCCGCGATGCCGACGCGATTGTCATGGATTTCCATGCGGAAGCCACCAGCGAGGCCCAGTGTTTTGGGCATTTTGTGGATGGCCAAGTCAGCTTCGTGGTGGGCACCCACACACACATTCCCACGGCTGATCATCAGGTTTTGGTGGGAGGAACCGCCTATATGACGGATGCGGGCATGTGCGGCGACTACGATTCTTCCATTGGATTCAACAAAGAAGAACCGTTGAACCGCTTCCTCACAAAAGTGCCCACCAACCGGATGGAACCTGCCTCGGGGGAGGCCACAGTGTGCGGCGCACTTGTTATCACCGACGACAATACCGGCCTTGCGACAGCCATCGAACCCTTGCGACTTGGCGGCCGCTTGAGCCAGGTTTGGCCCACGCTTTAGCGGCTCGAAAGAAGCAAGAGCGTTGAAGCGTTTCACAATTTGATTGAACCGCTCGGTTGCGAAGAGCAACTCGGCGCTTATACGCCGCCCCTCCCCCACCTAGGGTCGCTAAGGCCTCTTGAGGCCGACAGCGTGAGCGCCACAGCTGAATCGTTCCTATCAAAGATAGAAATGATTTAAAGCACGGTCCGTTCCAGCAGCCATCCCAAGCCAAATGCGCCGATGACCAAAGACGCCGGGATGGCGATGCGCTGGCGATACCATGGTGCGTGCGTAAACCAGCCGACCATAACAAACGCCGCCGCGATCACCGTAAGCTGACCCAGTTCAACACCCACGTTAAACGCGATCAGACCCAAGACATATTGCTCGGGTGGCAGACCAACCTCAGTCAGAATACCCGCAAAGCCCAACCCGTGCAGCAGTCCGAAGGTGAACACCAACACAGGGCGCCACGGCGTCAGCCGTCCAACCAAAATATTCTCCACCGCCACATAGACAATCGACAACGCTATGAGCGGTTCGACGATGGTGGGCGAAATGTTGACGATGCCATACAGACCCAGCGCCAGTGTGATGGAGTGGGCGACCGTGAACGCCGTAACCTGCCACAAAAGCGGGGTAAGTTTCGTCGACAGGAAAAACAGCCCCAACACGAACAGTATGTGGTCCAGCCCCTTGGGCAGGATGTGGGTGAAGCCAACGACGAGGTAGTCCCAAAAACTCTCTAGATTGGTGCGGGCGACTGCCACACCAATTTCCAAAGGTTCACTGACCGCACCGGCATTGAAAAACCGCGCCTGCCATTCCTGACTGGGACGCTCTATCCGAAGCGCCGATGATCCGTTGACCCCGGGATATGCCCAAACAAACGTCGAAGCGCCGTTTGGTATCGTGCCTTCCATCTCGATCACGCTGGCGCGGGCCAGATCAACGTCCCCAACGTCGGGAATGGCAACCCAAATCAGTTTTGGTTCGGCTGGCGCACCATCAAAAGCCAAACCAATATCGGCCAAAAAAGCGGGGGCAATCACATCGAACTGTGCACGCAATTCAGCAGGATCAAGTTTGCGCAATTGGTTGTAGAGGTCCGCTTGAGGCGAATCCTGCGTATTGTCGTGCTCCGGACCAATCTGCGCCAACAGCGCTTCCAAATTGGTATCAATGGCCAAGCGGTAGCGTCCGCCGCTCTCAAACGTCAGCGTGACAATGGAAGGCCGCTGCTCATGGCCGTTGGCAACGCCAAGACTGGCCCACAGCCCTGCAAAAGCAACAGACCAGAAAAAACTGAATACGACGAGAGATCGTGCAATTGACATCGTTAAACGAAGGGAGGACCCGTGAGGCGTGGTCACAGACATGAAGTCACTTTCAGATGATGCGCTTGCCAAGCCTTTTCTTAAAGCGGCAAGACTGCCAGAACAATGAGACCGTTCCTCTGATCCCCCAAAAGGCCCGCCATGAGCAGCAATCCTCGTCCGGTCGTTCAAATCCAACACTGGATCGCAGCGCTGGTTTTCACGGTCACACTGGGCTTCTATCTGTCTGCAGCCAATGCGCACGAATACTATCTGGAGCCCGAAACTTTTGCGCCAAAAGCAGGCACCGATCTAAAGGTCAGTCACAAACTGGGCCAGCGCTTTTACGGCAATGAAATGCCATGGGTGACCCGTTGGAACGTCCGGTCAGAAATTTGGCACGGGGGAACATCACAACCGGTGAAAGGCGAGATTGGAGATCGCCCGGCCCTAAGCCTGAAGAACATCAAACCTGGCCTTACAATCGGTGTGCACCAGAGCAATGTCGATTTTATCACCTTCAAAACGTGGGAGAAATTCCGCACCTACGTGTTCAAAGAAGGTATTGGCGAAGCCGCCCGCGATAGCGAAGAAGGCCGCAAACCAAAAGAAGGCCTCAAAGAAGGCTATTCCCGTTACGCCAAAACGCTGATCTACGCCGGCGAAGAGGCAGACTATGCCGATCAATTGGACCGCGCCACAGGTCTGAAAATTGAACTGGTCGCCCTCGACAACCCCATGACCTTGGACCCAGACCAGCCGCTTCGCGTGCAAGCGCTCTATGACGGCAAGCCCTATGCTGGCGGGATGATCAAGCTGTTTACGGGCATCAAGACCGAGGCTTCCCACCGTATTTTAACCGACAAGAACGGGCAGGCGGGAATTCCGGCAGCCGGCCCTGGTCCCTACTTGCTAAACATCATCAAAATGACCGAACCGCAAAGCCAGGACGCACTCGACAAAGAAGCCCATTGGGAGAGTTTTTGGGCAACGCTCACTTTCCAGCGTCGCGGCTAAGCGCTCCATGGGAGCCACAATCGCACTGCTGCTTTTAACATCGGCCTTTTCTCTGGGGTTGGGCCTCACACTGCCGCTCATGCAGGTGGAAAAACTTTACTTCTTCACCCAAACGCCTTCCCTGCTGGAGGTTATTGGCACAACGGCGCAAAGCGGTGATTGGCTGATCACGCTAGCAATCGCTCTGTTTTCGATTGTCTTTCCGCTCACCAAATTGTCCGTGGTTTTCATCACAGCCATAGCGCGTGATGCGTCCGCCCCCGCATCGCCTCTTTTTCGATGGGCGGGTGCCTTGTCGAAATGGTCAATGATGGACGTATTGCTGGTGGCGCTGGTGATTTTTGCTGCAAAAACCTCCGGCCTTGCCAGTGCCGTTTCCCAACTGGGGATTTGGTTTTACGCTTTAAGCGCCGTCACCGGTGCCGTAGCTGCTGCATTGTTGAAACGGCACCTCAAGGATCCGGATGCGGATTGGGGCCGCTAACAATTTTAAGACGGCAAACGGCGACCCGGTTGATAGGCAACAAGGATTTGCAAACGTTGCTCTTCTTGTGCCGCCGCTTCGTCGGCAGGTGTAATTTCAATCAGTCCTGAATCGCGGTAGCGCATCAGCTTGTTGCGCAAAGTGCGGACGCTCACGCCCAAAATATCGGCGGCCCAAGTGCGGTTGCCACCGCAACGCGACAGGGTGCTCAAGATCAGATCACGTTCCACATCGGCCAAACGGCGGCCCACAAAAGCATCCATATCAACCGTGCCAGACATGGATGTTCCAGATCGATTTTTTGCGGATGTTTGTTTAGTATGCATATGCGTTCCCCGAGAACTCCGGTCGCTTTTTATGGTACCGGTCTGTTTTGCTATCGTGGCCCTATGACGCTGCAAGCACCATTATCGACCCGTCGCGTCTATACTGGCCGCTTATGGTAAATCGGGGGTTAAACGATCAGCACGAAAAGCCGATTTGCCAAAGCGACAAAGCGGAAAACTGTACAGTTTTTCGATGTAGGACACACCGCCCGGCGCAGCCTTCCAGTCAAACTTGAAGGCGGGACACACTCAGATCAGTTCGTGCACCTAATGGCGGTACTGTTGGATGCGCGTGGTGCGCAAGCCGGCCAAACCGTGGTCATCAATAGATGCCTGCCAGGAAAGAAATTCCTCAACGGTCAGCGTGTAGCGCTGGCAAGCCTCTTCCAAGCTTAGCAAACCGCCTCTCACAGCGGCCACAACTTCCGCCTTGCGGCGGATCACCCAACGGCGGGTGGACGTGGGCGGCAGGTCTGCGATGGTCAGCGGACTCCCATCGGGGCCGATGACATATTTGACGCGCGGGCGCATGTGCTCGGTCATGTTACTCTCTACTCAATACTAAAACGCGCCTGACCGACCGTGATCAGACCAGCCCAAATTACGTCGCACGACTTAAGATTTGTTGAAGCCGTGATTATGAAATTCGTAACTCTTTCAGCCCCTCTAGAGCGGTTCACCATTTGATTGAACCGCTCGGTTGCGAAGAGCAACCCGGCGCTTATGGGCCGCCCCTCCCCCACCTAGGGTCGCGAAGGCCTCTTGAGGCCGACAGCGCGAGCGCCACAACCGGATCGATTCCATCAAAGATAAAAATGATCTAGTGCTGCCAAACCCTCCTGGCAGTCATACAGTAGGCGTGTGGCAAAGCACCCAAAACGCCTTTGCTTGAATTTGCCGGTATTGCCCGTCATATACCTGCCGTGCGGTCTTTGAAGCCGTAACACCCGATGTGGGGCCAGCGCGTTGCGCGCGGCGCATTGGACCCAGAATCGGACCCGAAACCGAACCAAAAACAGGACGGCTGTCCCCTTGCAGCCAAACGGTGATGCTATGGCACTCAACAGTCTCGGCTTTGATAAGGCACCGGGGGATACCCGTGTCGTGGTGGCCATGTCAGGCGGGGTCGATTCATCTGTCGTAGCCTGCCTGCTCAAGCAAGAAGGCTATGACGTCGTCGGCATGACACTCCAGCTGTACGATCACGGCGCCGCCATCCACCGCAAAGGGGCGTGCTGCGCCGGGCAGGACATTCATGATGCGCGCAGAGTTTCAGAGCAGATGGGCTTTCCCCATTATGTCTTGGATTATGAGCAGCGCTTCAAAGAGCAGGTTATCGATCCTTTTGCGCAGGCCTATCTGGACGGGGAGACTCCAATCCCCTGCGTGTCCTGCAATCAAACCGTCAAATTCAACGATCTACTGACAACGGCGCGCGAGCTGGGCGCGGACTGTTTGGCAACGGGCCATTACATCGTCAGCCGCCCCGGACCGGTTGGCGCGGACGGCATAGCGCACCGCAAGCTGTACCGCCCGGCTGATGCTGACAAAGACCAGAGCTATTTTCTGTTCGCAACCACGCAGGAGCAGCTGGATTTCCTGCGCTTTCCGCTCGGTGAAGTGCCGAAGGCTGAAACCCGCAAGATCGCAGAAGATATGGGGCTGGTCGTCGCGGAAAAATCTGACAGCCAGGACATATGTTTTGTGCCGAAGGGCAAATACTCCGACATCATTGCCAAGTTGAGACCGCAGGCCGGAGAACCGGGCAACATCGTGCACATCGACGGTCGCATCTTGGGTCAACACGAAGGCGTGTTGCACTACACGATCGGCCAGCGTCGTGGCATCGGTGTTGCAACCGGCGATCCACTGTATGTCGTGTCACTGGACGCTTCCAGCGCCACCGTCTTTGTGGGTCCACGCGAAGCGCTAGCGACGCGGACCATCTCTTTGCGAGACGTTAATTGGTTGGGCGACGGTGCGCTCGGCGATCTTCGTGACGCGCCCCTGGACTTGTACGTGCGCGTGCGCTCCACCCGCCCGCCGAGGGCTGCCACGCTGAGCCTTGAAGGTAATGATATCATCGTCACTCTGGCTGACGGAGAAGATGGTGTATCGCCAGGACAGGCTTGCGTCTTTTACGCGTCCGATGACGCACGCTCCCGCGTTCTGGGCGGCGGCTGGATCAAACGCGCCATCAACGGCGCAGACACAGCCATCGCCTCGCACACACTGTTGGACCGAACCGTTGCTCCCAGAAAACAAACGGCATCCGCCAACACTTAGATTGAACGCATTGGATTGATAGGATTCACCATCCAATCGATCCGCAAGCCTGTTGACACGGCCTCGCGCAAAACTCTATATCCGCGCGGTCGTAAAGACACCCTGTGGCGGGGTAGCTCAGCTGGTTAGAGCAGCGGAATCATAATCCGCGTGTCGGGGGTTCAAGTCCCTCTCCCGCTACCATTTTTGCCTTTAATTGGTCTCGTGGCTCAAAGAGCCGCTAAGGTGTTGGTACTTTTACGTCAGCGAAGGGGATCATCTGTTGTGAAACGGTGCTTCTAAAATTGGGGGCGATGGTTTCATAGCGGCTTTGGACGATGATGCCGCTGGTCTGGTCAAACCAGTACGTGTGCACCTGCTTGTTTCTGAAGCCAGTGGTGACCTCATAGGTGCCGCCAACACGGTCGAGAGGGGTGCTGTCCACAGTTTCAACACTGCACTCGATATCCGTTGCGGCCTCAACGTCTTTTTCCTGTTGGGCACGCGCTTTTTCAGCGGCGGCTTCATCAAATTTGGAGATTTGCCGCCACGTTTCGCCCTGATCGGCAGACGTGTACATCGCCCCCTCAAACAACAGTGTCCAGCCGCCTGTCTTAGGTTCCAGCGACTTGGAAACCCAGTGTCGGGGACCGTTCATGATAAATTCCTGAACCGTCGCATCGGGTACGTTCTCGATTTTTTGCGTCACAATCTGCCGGTACTGGCCGTCACCATTGCCTTGCGTTGCAGCCTGAATGAAGCGCTCTTTGCATGTCATCGCGGACGCAGGACTGGCACCAGCCCAAAGGGTCAGGGCCAGAGTTAGTGCCGGGACAAGACTGATCATCAAGCACCGAATAGAAAACACGCTTTCACCCTCCAAGACTGTCTGGACCCGGGAGAGTGAAAGCGTAAGCGCGTTTTGACAAGCTGCATTTGGGAAAACCGATCATGGAAGGCAAGCGGGCTGCGACTGCGCTGCGAAGGCTTCCCACTTCAGATCGCCTTGGTACCGCTGTGCAATCTGGCCCTGCTCATCCAGCAGCAGCAAATGCAGCCAGCGGTTGTCAAACAGCGCTTTGACCTGCTCATGGCGGCCGAGTATCTCGTTGACCGCATCAGCGGGGGCCTCCACACAGATGGTCAAACGCAGCGGATCATGGGCAAATTTTTCGCCATCATGAACGGATTGCCACGGCAGACCGGTTCGCAAGACGCCACCATTGCCCTCAACAACGCCGATACCACCCGTCACATTGTGCAAAAGCTTATTGCCCGCACCGAATACATGCGGAGCCACGACAGAGCCGTAATATTGCAAGCTGATCCAACTGGCCACGACGACCGGGGCGGTGAGGATCAATTCCAACACCTTGAAGCCCTCGTCCTGCTGCCAGTTATAGTCGTGAAGGAAGGCCCGTCCGCCCAAGGCCTTACCTCTGGTGCGGGCGCGTGGGGCTGCGATGAACGCGCTGCAGCCAGCTAAGGCCCATTCCGGTCGCGTTTCCGCCCAGTCGGTGCTGCGCGGCGCGATTGCCGACGCGTCATCGGCCCGTGGCAGGCGGAGCGCACGTTCGGTTTTGGAGAGCGTTGCAGCCGCTTCCAGCCAGGCTTTTGCTTTGGCCATGCCAGGTGCTTGTTTGGTTTCAAACACGGTGACAGCATCGGTGGTGGTGTCGTGCAGAGCGCCCACAAACACCGTATCAGACGGAATAACGATCCCTTCTTCACTCAGACCAGCCCGAACGTCGGTATCGTTCAACAAGCCGGCCAGAAGCCGGGCGTTAACATCACCTGAATACCCGCCACAGGCACCGCAATGCAGCGCGCTGGCATGGGGATTGTTGACTACATTGGCTCCGTGGCCGACCAGCAGAACCAACGGTGCAAAGTTCTGCGTCATGGACATGGCCCGCAAGATCGTGCCTGCAGCGGCGATGCGGTCAGCCAAAGGCAACGGCGTGGCAAATTGCGGCTCGGGAGGCGATTTGCGTGCCTTCTTTGGGAGGCCTATGGCGTCCCGCAAAAGCTTGACCACATAGAGCGGCCCGGTCGCCTCCACAAAGGCAAAGGACGAAACGGCAGCGAGCCTAAACCGACCCCAAGCCCGCGCGGCGCGGGCCGCCAGACGGGCATTGCGGTCATCGTCTTGCGAACCGGGTGCGGTGGCCGTTGATTCCAATGCCGGATTGAGCAGAACGGGGAGCCTTGCTTCCACAACATCGGATGCAAAATCACGGTGCGCCGGTGTGAGACCAAAAAAGCCCGCAAAACCGACCGTCTGAATACGGGGATCCAGCGATTCTAACGCACGACGGAAGACCTCCGAACGCACATCAATACAAAAGGCTGCTTGCAGGCTGGGACGTCCTTCGCTTTGGTCCAGACCATCGCCAGACAGGGTTGTCGCCAGCGCCCGTTGTCCCGCCCGCTCGGCGGCGACTTGCAAAATGGCGGCTGCAACTTGGGCAGGCTCAGGCGTCAGCGGAGCACTGTGTTGACCCCGCACATCAACCCACCGGGCACTGATGACGTCCTTGTACTGCTCAAAAAGCGCCTGCTCCCACATCAAACGGATGGTTAGCATATCGGAAGTCACCTTGTCTGATTCACCGACCAATTCCGCCTGCCACAGCCGCTGCCGTGCCGCTTGTGACCAACCACCGAGACTGAGCAAAAGCGCGTGAAAATACGTGGGCGCACTGCTCTTATCGATGTCGAGCGCGGTGCAAGCTTCGAGGAGTGCCGGTTCAGCCTTGCCAGGCGCGGTGGCAACCGCTTCTGCAAAACCGGTCAGCCCGGCAATCTCAGGGGTAAGGTCACGGCTGGCGAAACTGCGCCAGCTTTCAAACGCACCCCGGCCCGAAGTGACCTGCCAAAGCGCTTGGCCCGTATCAAAATATCCGGCGGCCCATGTCCCGATCCGGTCCATGATCAAACCCGGCCAATCGATGCCGGATACCTCAGCAGCCAAATCAGCAACAGTGGGCAGCGCATTGGCCTGACCGTCCATGCCGCTTGCTGCAGCTTTCAGAGCCTCAAGGCTATCGAACAAGGCCGACCCATCGGCGGCAAGAGCAGCCTCAAGATCATGGTCCGTAATCGACCCGTCTTCCATGCGCGCGCGATACCATGCGTACGGCATGGTCATCGACATACCAGCCACACGATCCATGAGAGCGGAAACCTCAGCCAAAGACCGGTCGGCCTGACCCAGGAATGGATTGACAGCCACGGAGGACGACAACGGCCAGAGGGGTGGGATCGCCCGTGTGGCCCCATCGCTCAGCGCAGCAAGGTCCGTCGCCAAGGTGGCGGAATTGTTTGCATCAGCCTTCATGTCTCGGCTCCTTCTTTGGCAGGTTTTGAGGCGGCCGACTGCGCCCAGTTGTTCAACAACCGGTCTTCGATCGCATTGATATAGAGGCCATTTGACAGGTGAATGCGCAGCCCCTGCGCAGCCGGGTGGTGAGACCACAACGGCAGGGTCGCCTGCGCCAAGGCCACAGCTCCGAAGCTGACCAGCGCCAACAAGATCAACGCCCATTCCAGAGAGCCGGTAGCCGGTGTTGCAGGCAAAGTGCCTGCGGTCAGCCACTCGGACGCGGTTTGCAGTGCGATATAGCTGACGGTCGCGACAAGCGAGGCAAGCGCGGTGCGTTGTGTCAGTTCCCGTGGCGCAGCATCAGCGAAGCCCTGTGCCAAAAGATAGGCCACACCAAAGATCAAGATTGCCCCAAGAGCGATGGCTTGCGGCGACTTGCCATCAAATCCAATGAGCGCTGCCGCGATCACGTAGACGACCCCGTAAATGGCGATGGCAAGCGCAAACGCACGGGCAACCGCCCAAAGGTTGGGCACAGCCACCGGTCCCGGTTTGCGGGTCATAGTGACCGTATCAATGGCACCGCCAGCAGATAAAAACGCATGGGCCTTGTAGAGCGAGTGGGCAACGATGTGCAGCAATGCCAGCGGAAACAGAGCCAGACCGCATTGCAGGATCATGAAGCCCATTTGCGCAACGGTGGACCAAGCCAGCGACACTTTCACGGCGGGCTGGGTCAACATAACCACACCACCAAACAGCGCCGTGAAGCCGCCAATGGCCACCAAAAGAGCCAACACAAGGGGCGAGAGCAGCATAACATCCGCAAACCGGATAAGCAGAAAGCCCCCGGCATTCACAACACCGGCGTGCAGCAAAGCCGAGACCGGCGTGGGCGTTTCCATCACTTCCGTGAGCCACCCATGGGTGGGGAACTGCGCGGATTTGGGCAAAGCCGCAAGAGCCAGTAGCGCTGCAGCACCGGCGGCCACGCCACCACCCTCACCTGTCCGGGCCATCACCAGAATGTCTGAAATGTCCGCGGTGCCGTAGGCCGCAATCAAGAGACCTGCGGCCAAAACAAGAGCCGCGTCGCTCACCCGTGCGGTCACATACTTCTTGTAGGCTGCCCGTTGAGCAGCGATCCGGCCCGGGTAAAACAACAGCAACTGATGGAGGCACAGGCTGGTGCCCACCCACGCCACAATCAACTGTACCATATTGCCGGACTGCACCAGCAGGTACACAGCAGCAAGCGTGCCCAACAACCACACTGTAAAGGTGCTCTGCCGCTCTTCGCCGTCCAGATATGTGCGCGAAAACCGCACCACCACCCATCCGATGAACCCCACCAGAAGCAGCATCGTCACACTGATCACGTCCACGCGGGCCGAGACTCCTACTCCCGCAAAACCAAGCAATGGGCTGTTGCCAGCACCAAACACCAGGCTGGATACCAACGTCAGCGCAGCGATCACCAAACCGATAAACGCGACGCCCTCGCCGATACGCGCGCCGGCCAGTGCCGAAACGTCTCGATTAAAGTGTAAAAAAAGAGCGGTGCCCAACAGGAACAACGGTGCCAACAGCGGCAAGAAATGGACGAACATGCAGTAAACCTCGAACAGCAGACTGTGCTGGGCGGCTTCATACACGCACGGATATCAGATAATAAAATTCAAAATTCACATCATATCGTTCTATTTATAAGAACGATCTAACTGCGGGCCTCAGATGATCTTCTATTCCGCAAATTGCGGTTGTTGCCACGTCGGGCCATGCAGGTGTGAACACCGCAACTTGTCGGTTCCAACACCGTAGGTCGGTGGTTTAGGATCGTGAAAGGCCATTCCCTGGACGCTGCATCAAGACGTCTGCCCCCAACAATCAGGAAGCCCTTCGTGTCCCGCACCACACCCTATCCGTCCAACAGTTTTTCCTCACGCCTTGCTGGTTTCCGCGGTTTGGAACCGGCTGACCGTCTCGCACAGATCGCAGCCGCGGCTGACTTGAGCGAGAAAGACGGCTTGGCCTTGGGCGGGCAGAACGTGCTGCCCATGGAACTTGCCAATGGCATGATTGAAAATGTTGTCGGCAAATTCGAACTGCCCCTCGGGGTCGCGTCAAACTTCACGATCAACGGCAAGGACTACCTCATCCCCATGGCCGTAGAAGAGCCCTCCGTCGTGGCGGCTGCTTCTTACATGGCCAAGATCGCAAGGTCCTGTGGCGGGTTTCACACGTCCTCCTCCGCACCGATCATGCGAGCGCAGGTGCAAATTTTGGGCCTCAAAGACCCGCACGGAGCCCGTCTCAAACTCCTCGAAGAAGCCCAGACGCTGATTGCCTTGGCCAATTCGAAGGACAAAGTGCTGCTGGGCCTTGGCGGTGGCTGCAAAGACATCGAAGTCCACGTGTTTGACGATACACCCATCGGTCCCATGGCAGTGCTCCATCTGTTGGTCGATGTGCGCGATGCCATGGGCGCCAACACCGTCAACACGATGGCTGAGATGATCGCGCCCAAGGTAGAAGGCATCACGAGAGGCACCGTCAAGCTGCGCATCCTGTCAAACCTGGCAGACAAACGCCTTGTGCGTGCGCGCGTGTCTTTGACACCAGAAGCGCTGACGACCGATGCATTGGATGGTGCTGACGTCGCGCGCGGCATTGTCGATGCATGTGCGCTCGCCATCGTGGACCCTTACCGCGCGGCCACCCACAACAAAGGCATCATGAACGGCATTGACCCCGTGGTCATCGCCACAGGCAATGACTGGCGAGCCATAGAGGCCGGTGCCCACACCTATGCGGCCCGGTCCGGGCGCTACACGTCTCTCTCGCGCTGGGAGGTCGATGCCGAACACACCCTCACCGGCACGATAGAAATGCCCATGGCCTTAGGCATCGTCGGCGGTGCAACAAAAACCCATCCTGCAGCACAGGCTGCGTTGCGGTTGATGGATATCAGCTCCGCAACCGAACTGGCCGAAGTGACACTGGCCGTCGGTCTGGCGCAAAACCTCGCAGCCCTGCGAGCGCTGTCAACCGAGGGCATTCAAAAGGGTCACATGGCGCTCCATGCCCGTAACATTGCGATTCTGGCGGGAGCGCAAGGCGAGCAGGTGGATACAGTGGCCAGGTCCATCGCCACCGATGGCGACGTCAGTGTGGATCATGCCAAGGACGTTTTGACCAAGCTCAAAAGCCCGACATGAGTTCAAACGCCATTCCAATCAACGAGGACACTAAGAGAGACAAAACCGTCACGATCTACGAGGTCGGCCCCCGCGACGGCTTACAAAGCCTCGGCCAGCACGTCCCAACAGCAACAAAAGTAGCTTTGATCCACGCCTTATCCCAAGCGGGTTTTACCAAAATCGAGGCCACCAGTTTCGTCAACCCAAATTGGGTTCCGCAACTGGCGGATGCGGCGGACGTGATGGCCACCATCACCCGCCAGCCGGGCGTTAAATATGCCGCCCTCGCCCCCAACCTACGCGGTGCTAAGGCTGCCTTAGCGGCACAATGCGATGAGGTCGCAATCTTCGTCTCAGCTTCCGAAGGTTTTAGCCAAGCCAATACCAATTGTTCGATTGGCGAGAGTTTCAGGCGCATCGCTCCAGTAATAGAACAGGTCCTCGCATCAGGCGTACCCGTGCGCGGATATCTCTCCTGCGTCGTGGAATGCCCGTTTGATGGGCCAACTGATCCGGTTATGGTTGCCGATCTATCCCAGCGCTTGCTGAGCCTTGGGTGCTATGAGGTCTCTCTGGGAGACACTTTGGGCACAGCCACGCCCACCAGCACCAAACCCCTGCTGCACGCCGTTTTTGAAAAAGCAAATCCATCGCTCATCGCCGGTCATTTTCATGACACCTACGGCAACGCCCTTTCCAACATCGAAACCTGTTTGGAGTTTGGAGTTCGCACGTTTGACAGTTCCATCTCTGGCCTCGGTGGCTGCCCCTATGCCCCCGGCGCCTCCGGCAATGTGGACACGCGCGCCGTGGTCACACTGCTGCACGATTTGGGATATGAGAGTGGGGTCGACCTGTCCGCCCTCAAAAAAGCTGAAACAATCGCCCGGGCGACAACCGCCGCAGCCTGAACCCGCGTTCATCTCACCTGGCGCACCAAACGGTTTCGTGCGTAGTTTCACACGCTCAAGCGATTTCGTTTGAACGAACACAATTTTAACAGCAAGCCCAAGAGCACCGACAATTCATGAAAACATTTAATCCCGACGGCATCACACCACCAGCGTCCAACTACAGCCATGGTGCATCTGTCCCTGCGGGTGCCCGGTGGTTGAGCATTTCAGGCCAGCTGGGCGTTGCACCGGATGGCGCAGTTCCGGAGAGTTTTGAAGAGCAATTTGAGTTGTGCCTCGACAACCTTTTGGTCGTGCTGCGGGCGGACGGGATGGAGATAACCGATCTGGTCAAGATCATGATCTATGTCACGCCCCACGGACCGGACGTGATTGCTGCCTATCGTGATATTCGCGATGCGAAGTTTGAAGGCCATGCCCCCACCGCCACCTATATCGGTGTCACGAGTTTGGCAGCCGACAAGTTCTTGGTCGAGGTCGACGCGATGGCCGCAAAGGTGGATTAGTCGAAAGCGAGATCGACCCGCCCGAAATCCCCAAAGTCCGCTTCAAACCAACTGCCGGAGGGCGCTTCGATGGGACGAATGAAGGAGCCCGAGAGCACGATGTCTCCCGCCTTCAAACCGTGATCGTATTGGGCGAGCCGTTGGACCAGCCAAACAATCCCGTTCACCGGATCATCAAGCACACCGGCACCAAGACCGGTCTCCTCCACCACGCCATCCCGTTTCACAATCGCCCCCACCGTGCGCAACGCAGCAGCACTTTCCGTGTCCAGTCGATGCCGTTGAGTACCCAATACCACACCCGCATTGGCCGCGTTATCGCTTACAGTGTCAAAGATGACGCGCGGCGTACCGCTTGCAGGGTCTTTACGCAAAATCCGGGTATCCAAGATTTCCAAAGACGGGGCGACGGCTTCCGTGGCCGTAATCACATCGGCCCGGGTCACATCCGCACCGAAAAGGTCCACCCCCATAATGAACGCGATTTCCGCCTCAATGCGCGGTTCGATAAACCGTCCGGCAGGAACCGTGTCACCGGTTTGAAACAGCATGTCAGACAACAAAACACCACTGTCCGGCGTCGTGATGTTCAGCGCCATTTGCATGGCACGGCTGGTGAGCCCGATCTTCCAACCGATCTCTTCCACACCGTCTAAACGCTTCAAATCAACAAACACCGCCTGAACCGCATAAGCATCGTCCAACGTCATGTTGGGATGTTGCAGGCTCACCAACGCACATTGCTGCCCGCTCGTTTCCGCCTGTTTGAGCATATGGGCCGCATCGGCAATTTGTTTAGGCGTTAGGGTGAACTTCATTCGTCTTCCACCACGCTGCGCAACACGCCGATGCCTTCGGCTTCCACCTCGACAACGTCTCCCGGCTTGAGCCAGATCGGCGGATCAAACCGCGCCCCGGCCCCGGTGGGTGTGCCGCTCACAATGATGTCGCCGGGTTCCAGCGTGGTGAACGTGGAAATGTATTCGATCTGGCGGGCGACCGGAAAAAGCATACGCCCAGTCCGGTCAGATTGGCGCACCTCGCCGTTCACCCGGCACTCCAATGCAACATCTTCAATTTGGCTTCGGTCGGTAAACGGCACCAGCCACGGCCCCATGGCCCCGGACCGGTCCCAGTTCTTGCCCTGTGTGACGTTGAATTTCGCGTGACGCACCCAGTCGCGGATTGTCCCTTCATTGCACAGGGTCAAGGCCGCGATGTGATCAAACGCATCGGTCTTGGCAATGCGCCGTCCGCCCTTGCCGATCACGACTGCAATCTCTCCCTCATAATCCAACTGCTCGCTTTCGGGAGGCCGGATAACCGCCTGACCGTGGCCCACAAAAGAACTGGCAAAACGCGGAAAGAGCGACATGTTGGGGGGGGCTTCCTGACCGTCTTTATATTCTGCGTTGCGATCAGGAAAATTGACCCCGACGCAGATGATCTTGCCCGGATCGGGCACGGGAACATCAAACGTAAAACTGCCATTCTCGTGGCTGACAGCGCGGCCTTGAGCAGCGGATTGCAGCGCTTCGAAACCACCATCGGCAATCACGGCCCGCAGGGTTGGCCATCGCGGAAAGTCTGCCGACAAGGCGATCACTCCACCCTCGCCCACCGCGCCGTAGTGTTGCGCACCATCGGCCGTAAATGTTGCAAATCGCATGGGTTCGCTCCTCATGGCGCGATAATGGGCGATGCGCCCAAGCTGCTCTCTCGCGGCGCGACACCGTCAAACACAGTACCGTTTTCAAACCACGAACGGGGCGCCGGGGCGCCCCACAAGGTCTGCCGCTGCGGGTCTTTTAGGTCCCATTTGATGGGTTCGAGGTCAGGGTCCACAGTCTGATAATCAGAGCAATAAATCTCAATGCGGTGACCATCGGGGTCTACAATGTACAAAAAGAACGCGTTTGAAATGCCATGCCGGCCCGGCCCCCGCTCGATGTTAGCCACCCATCCGGTTGTGGCCATCAGGTCCAAAAGATCGATGATGTTCAGCGGTGTCGGCACCCAAAAGGCGATGTGGTGCAAGCGCGGCCCGGTGCCATTGGTAAAAGCTATATCGTGGACACCGCCTTTGCGATGCGCCCACGCCGCCCACAAACGTCCACTTTCCTCATCCTGCGTATATTCGGTCACCCGGAAACCCAGGTCACAATAAAACGCGACCGCCTCATCCACGTCCGGCGAAAAGCAATTGAAGTGATCAATGCGCAGCGGTTTCACCCCTCTATAGAGCGCATAGTGCTGATGGATCGGCGGCAGCGTCTCCATCCGCGCATAAAACTCCAGCGGAATGCCCTGCGGGTCTCGGGTGCGGAAAGTGCGATGCTGATAGGGTCGTTCCACCCAGTCCACCGGCTGACCTTTCGCCTCAAAATGCGCGGCCAAACGGTCCAGATTGCCGTCGTCAAACACCTTGAAGCCCAGCGCGCCAGAAGACGCCTTGTCCGCCTGATGCAGGATCAAACAATGATGCCCCCGCTCCTCCATGGCGCGCAGGTAGAGCGTGTCCGGCGTCTCACCCGTGATTTGAAGCCCCAGCGTATCAACATAAAACGCGCGGCTTTTGGCCAGATCGGTGACGAACAGTTCAACATGGCTCAACCGGACAATGTTGAAATCCGGATAGAGATTGGGGGCCGGTAGGGGCATCAGTTTTCCTCCCTGATGACGGCGCTAACCCTATGCGCCAAGCCGAGTAATTTTATGATCACCCAAAGCGAAAGCGACATTCTTCTGTTCCATATAAAAATCAAACGACCACTGCGCACCGTCCCGCCCAATCCCTGAATTTTTCATGCCCCCAAACGGTGTCGGCAGGTGACGCACATTCTCGGAGTTCACCCAGATCATGCCTGCCTCAAGCGCGTTGGAAAAACGCAAGCCCCGTGTCAAATCATTGGTCCAAACATAGCCTGTCAGCCCGTAGTCAATTTCATTGGCCAGAGCCAAGGCTTCGTTTTCATCCTTAAAACGAATGGAGGTGAGCACCGGGCCAAAAATTTCTTCTTGGGAAATCCGCATCGCGTTATTCGCCTGCGTGAACAGCGTGGGCTGCACAAACCAACCCGGTCCATCCATGGCTTTTGCGCCAGCCGCAACAGTCGCGCCCTCGTTCCGCGCGGTCTCAAAATAGCTCACCACCTTGTCGTAATGCACCTTGTGGATTAGCGGCCCAATCTCCGTTTGCGGGTCAAGCGGGTTGCCCACTTTGATGCGATGAACACGCTCCACCAGCTTGGCTTCAAATTCATCTGCCACGCTCTCCTGGATCAACAACCGCGAAGAGGACGTGCAACGTTCCCCGTTCAACGAGTAGATCATGAAAATCACCGCATCCAAGGCTCGGTCGAGGTCGGCATCGTCGAACACAACGACGGGGTTCTTGCCGCCCAACTCAAAATGCACACGTTTGAGCGTGTCAGCCCCTTGCTTCATGATCATAGAGCCGGTGCGGCTCTCCCCAACAAACGCAATGGCTTTGATGGCGGGGTGCTCCGTCAAGGCCTTGCCCGCCTCCTCCCCCAATCCGTTGACCAGATTGAGCACACCATCGGGAAGGCCAGCGTCGCGGCAAATCTCAGATAGCAAACGCGCGGTCAAAGGACTGAACTCGGCAGGCTTGTGAACCACGGTACACCCGGCCGCCAAGGCCGGAGCGATCTTCCATGTCGACAGCATGAACGGCGTGTTCCAAGGCGTGATCACGCCAACGGGCCCGATGGGAACGCGGGACGTGACGTTCATGTGGCTCTTGGTGGGCAGGGACTGGCCGTCGCAGGCCGAAGGGGCCAGATCAGCGAAATACCTAAAGTTCTCCGCCCCACGCAGAGCCGCCTTGGACATAAACCGGTAGGCTTGGCCCGTGTCCCAGCACTCGCACAGGGCGATCTCTTCGGCCCGCTCCACGATCAGATCGGCGATCCTGTGCAAGATGGCTTTGCGCTTGTCGCCCGCCATAGCCGCCCAAGCGCAAAATGCGGCCTTCGCGGCTTGTGCGGCACGGTCAATGTCCGCCGCGCCGCCCCGCGCAACACAACAGATCAAACTGTCATCAACGGGCGAGCGCGTTTCAAAAGTCTTTTCGCCATTCTCCGATGCAAAGTCTTTGCCATCGATGAGGTTGAGCACACCCTGCTGCCGAAACCCGGCCAGATACGTTTCCAACTTTTCAGTGTGTGTGGTCAAATCCGCCATGGAGAGGCTCCGTAAAACCAAGAGAGGGTCGTCAAAGGCATATTAATTGACATATCAAATAATTTAATTCACTTATCAAGCAATTTTTCACATTGAACCAATCCAAAAAGTTCACCAATGACCCAGCAAACCGACACGGCAATCAAGACAGGACCACCTGCACAACGTCCGGTCCAACGCCCGGCCCGACCTGCATCCAGCAGCAAACTGCGCCCCACAGCACGCTCCCTGCCCATTGCACTCTTGCGCGCCCGCGAAACGGTGATGGAGCCCATCCGTGACATGCTGCATTCCAGCGGTATAAGCGAACAAAAATGGCGCATTCTGCGGGTGCTGGATGAAGCAGGGCCTCTTGAGCAGACGGTCATTGCCCATTCCTGTTGCTTGATGGTCTCAAGCCTCACCCGGCTTTTAACCGCCATGCAGGCAGAGGGGCTGTTGACCCGGGCGGATGACGAGCGCGACCGACGAAAGACCATCGTAACAGTGACAGATTCCGGACGGCGTCTGATCCACAGCCACGCGGACCAAAGCCGCGCGATTTTTGCAAGGCTTGAAACCCGTTATGGCGCAGACCGTCTGGAGACACTGCTCGACCTGCTCGAAGACATGCAAGCCCTCGATCTAAAAGATGGCAACGGAACAGCGCTGGACGCATACAAGGCGAACGGAGCAACCCAATGAGCCAAAAAACAACCGGCGAAGTGATTGCCGACAGTCTGGTGGCCCACGGGGTGGACACGGTATTCTGCATTCCCGGTGCGCACATGTACGACTTCAACGATGCCCTGCAACGGCGGGGAAACAGCATCCGCACCATTCACACCCGCCACGAACAGGGTGCGGGTTATATGGCCTACGGATATGCGAAATCCACTGGCAAGCCCGGCGTCTATTCCGTGGTGCCGGGGCCGGGTGTGCTGAATTCGGCAGCGGCCTTGTGCACCGCCTACGGGGCCAATGCCCCTGTCATGTGCATCACCGGCAACATCATGACCCATCTCATAGGCCAAGGCCGGGGCCAGTTGCACGAATTGCCCGATCAGTTGAGCACGTTGAAGGGCCTGACCAAACACGCAGTTCGCATCGACCATCAGGCGCAAGCGGCAGACACAATGGCTGACGCCTTTCGTGCCATGCAATCAGACCGGCCTGGACCGGTTGCGGTCGAAACCCCGTGGGACATTTTCGGCATGCGCGGACCGGAGCCGGATTTGAAACCCCGCCCGTTGCGCACAACACCCGTTAACCCCGAGCAGATTGAAGAAGCAGCCACGCTGATCGCTGCGGCCAAGAACCCGCTCATCATGGTGGGGGGCGGCGCATATGGTGCGGCTGAAGAAGTGCTGGCACTGGCGAAAAAAATCCAAGCCCCGGTCACCAGCCATCGCGGCGGCAAAGGCGTTGTCCCGGGCGACAGCCCCTACGCGATGGACCTCGCCGCAGGATACGCCTTCTGGAAAGACTGCGATTTATTGATCGGCATCGGCTCGCGGCTGGAACTGCAATTCATGCGCTGGCGGTGGAAACCGGAAGGCCTCAAAACCATCCGCATCGACATCGACCCTACAGAGATGGTGCGTTTGAAACCGGACTGCCCGGTGGTTGCCGATGCGGCAGAGGCGACGGCGGCGTTGACGCAAGCGGTGGACCAGGCAACGGCAAACCGCGAAACCGAATTTAGCAAGATCAGCGCAGGCGCTCGCACCAATTACAATTCGGTCCAACCACAAATGGCTTTCGTGGACGCGATGCGGGCAGCCCTGCCCCGCGACGGTATCTTTGTTGAAGAGGTGAGCCAGATGGGCTTCACCGCCCGTTTTGGCTTTCCGGTCTACAAGCCGCGTCAGTACATCACCTGTGGCTATCAGGACAATCTGGGCTTTGGCTACAACACGGCTTTGGGCGTAAAGATCGCCCATCCGGACAAGCCCGTCATTTCCATTTCCGGCGACGGTGGCTTCATGTTCGGCGTCCAGGAATTGGCGACGGCGGTGCAATTTAAGATCAACGTCGTGGCCATTGTTTTCAACAACAGCGCCTATGGAAACGTGTTGCGGGACCAAAACACAGTCTATGAAGGACGCGTGCTGGGGTCTGAACTGGAAAACCCGGACTTCGTAGCCTTAGCACGAAGCTTCGGCATGGAGGCCTGCAAAGTCGAAACACCTGAAGCGTTGAAGGCGGCTATCGAGGACTATCTGGAGCGGGACATTCCGGCCTTAATCGAAGTTCCCGTGGAGACCGGTTCAGAAACCTCTCCCTGGACCTTCTTGCACCCGGCTCCGCATGAGTGATTTTGTTCGCTGCGCACATGGTGAAGGACCACAAGAAACCTAGCTGCGCCAGTTTAGCAAGCGCCTTTCAATCGCTCCAATCACCGTGCTGACGGTCACGCCGAGGATGGACAATATCGACACGCCAACAAACAGCCGCTCCAAATCGTAGAGGGACCCAGCCTGCAAGATGTAGGCCCCGATACCAAACTCGGCACCGAGCATCTCTGCCGCAACCAACAAAATGATGGCAATGGCGAGGCTCACCCGCAGCCCTGACAGGATGCCTGGCATGGCCCCCGGCAGAACAATCTTGCGCACGATAGACCACCACGACATGGAAAAACTTTGTCCCATACGAATGAGCGAGCGGTCCACATTGTCCACTGCACCATAGGTTGCGACGACCGTTGGGGTAAACGTGCCAAAGGCGATCAGCGCGTATTTGGACGCTTCATCGATGCCAAACCAGATCACAAACAGGGGCAAGAGCGCGATCTTTGGGATCGGGAAAATGGCCGCCACCAGAGGCACCAAACCGGCCCGCACCAAAGAAAATAGCCCGATCATCACCCCAAGCGCGATGCCGGCTGTTGCCCCCAGCGCTGCACCAACAAGCAACCGGTTGATCGACGGAATAAGGTGCGACCACAGCAAGCCCGATTGCCACAGTTCGACAAACGTCGCCCAGACATCGCTTGGCTTGGGCAGGGTCAGGCTGGTGATGATACCGGCACAGGTGAGCACCTCTATGAGCGCAATCAAACCCACAAACACAACAGGCCCCACTAGGCGCACGGGCTTTGGCGCAAAGCCGCCACCACGAAACGCAACAGATTTGGCAGGTCGATCAGCAGGCTCAGACATGCAGCAATTCCTGATCTGCGGCCATGGCTTCATCGCGCATCAGGCCCCAAAGATGGTGTTGCGTGCGCTCCAGGATCGCATCCCCCATCTGGCGCTCCCTCAGAGGAATGGTCACCTCCACGATTTCGCGGATCTGCCCGGGACGCCGTGATAGGACCACGATGGAATGGCCCAGCCGCACGGCTTCAGCAAGATTGTGGGTGACGTAAACGGCGGTAAACGCTTCGCGCTGCCACAGGGCCACCAGGTCATCCATCAGCAATTCACGGGTCTGGCTGTCCAGTGCAGAAAGCGGTTCATCCATCAGCATAACCGCAGGGCGAACCGCCAAGGCGCGGGCAATGGCGACCCGCTGTTTCATCCCGCCCGACAATTGGCGCGGCAACGCGTTGCGGAAATCAGACAGTTTCGTACGCGCCAAAACATCGGTGATGATGTCATCGCTTTGCTTGGCGGAAAGCCCGTGGTCTTCCAGCACGAGGCTCACATTGCCCTCCACCGTGCGCCACGGCAGCAACGCAAAGTCCTGAAAGACATAAGTGAGCGGGTTCAAACTTTCAGGAGGCGGATCACCAATCTGCAAGACCCGACCTGTGCTTGGCTGTTCCAACCCGCCGATCAATCGCAGCATGGTGGACTTACCGCACCCTGACGGGCCAACAATGCACACGATGCGGCCCGCAGGGATATCGAGATTGATATCCCGCATCACCTCCGTGGAGCCGTAATGGTGGCTCAGCCCCTCAAGACGCAGGTCCATGAACGTTCCAAATGATGAAGAAGAAACCCCCGCGCCTTCTTTCTGGAAGAGCGCGAGGGCTTGTTTTAATAAACCAGATGACGTGTCTCCGCGAGAAGCTACTGGGTGTAAGACGTGTCCACCAGCGTCTCATAGGTGATCGTGTCTTTGACCAGTTTCTCAGACTTGAACCAGTCCAACTGATCCTTGACGGAGGCTGCATTCAGCTTTGCATTGGCGCTGATGCGCATTGCGCCATTGCGGATGCTGGGAGCAGCTTTTTCATAAGGGCGGTCGGAGTAGACGTATTTGTGGACCAGTTTCACCATTTCTTCTGCTGCCGCGTCGCCAGCGGTTTTATCCACCAAAGCGGCATTGAAGTCGGCAGCACCCTTTGAAAACGCACGCAGGAACGCCTGGGTCGTCTCGCGTTGATTGGCAGCATTGTCGGCAGACGTAAACACCACCGTCACCTGATAATCCGGGATGTAGTCAGCCACATTGCCGATGATGTGCACCGCGCCGCTGCCCGCCAGTGGCTTTGCGATATGCGGCACGATGGGCCATGCATCAACTTGACCGGACTTCATGGCTCCAATGATCGCACCCACCTTTTGCAAAGGCTTGAAGGAGACTTTAGCCCCTTCTTTGGCCGCGATTTTAGATCCCATGTAGTGGAACGAAGAACCGGGCTGTGTGACCGCGATTGTCTTACCGGCCAACTGGGAAGGTGCGGTCAAACCGGCCTTAAAGGCCGCATCAGAGGCGAGCAGTTTTTGCCCGTCGATCCCCGCTTCTTCCATCAGCGCACCGCCAACGACTTTAGCTGCGCCCTTTTCTGCCAGCGAAATCAAACCGCCGGAAATGGCTGTCACAGCATAGTCCACGTCTTTGGAGGCCACAGCCACAGCCATGGGCTGCGCAGCTTGGAAGAAGCGGAAAGTGACATCCAGACCTTCTTGTTTGAAGTAACCACGCTCAAGAGCAACGAAGCTCGCGGCGTGGCTGGTGAACCGCAGAGCGCCCACTGTGATCTTGGTGTCAGCGGCATAGCCCGGCGCGCTGAAAGTGGGCGCAACGGCGACACCGCTGGCAAGGGCCACGATTGTAGCGAATTTCAAAGCGGCGCGGCGGGTCAGTCCCGTGATGAAACGTGTCATGGTGTTTTCCTCCCAGAAATATTGCAAGTGTGTGTTAGCGGTTTTCGAGGAAAACGAAAACGCCCTTTCTCAAGCGAATGGGTCGAGGCGATCAGCTGCCCGCTTCCATGACGCTGGCAAGTGCAAAGGTCAGCTCTCGGACAGGTTCCATTTGCCCTATGACCAAACAGACAAACACGCTAGAAGTTCCATCAATGCGCAGGCGCTGGACTACAGACGAATCGCACCGCAACAGAGACCGGGATGAAAAGAATGAGCACACCCTTGGCACCGGATACGCGGGTCACCTTGGCCGAAAACGTGGCTTTTCGCCCTGTCGGCGATACGGGTATTTTGCTCAATACAGTGAGTGGTCAAATCCACACTTGCAATGAAAGCGCCCGGGACGTGGTGGCACTGATCACCAAACCCGTGTCCGCCAATGAACTCAGTGTGCAGTTAACAGAGACCTATGAGGCCGAACAGGCTCAGATCCTGCCGGACGTGATGGATCTGCTAACGGAACTGTCGAGCGAAGGCATGATCACCCCCGCCAACGCGGCCTAACAGGCAACTGACCGCGAACTCATGTCCGACCCTTCGGCATCCGCGTCCAGCGACACCAGCCAGACGCCGTCACGCGCCAACAAATTCGCGCTTAAGGTCGAAATCTGGCTCCGGGCGCGGCTCTTGCCGTTCCAGATCAGAAATCACGCCTTGGGCGACGTCCTCGCTCTGGCAGACGCTAAACCCACGTCCCGTCTGCAAGGCACAGATTGGGACTTGATTTGCAAATACGCATGGCGATTGACGCGCAAACCGCTTTTGATGCGCAACCGACAATGTTTGCGCACGGGGGTGTTGGGCTATGCGATGCTGCGGCGAGCCGGATATGAACCGCAATTGTGGTTCGGCATCGACGACGCAAGCCTGCATGAACCGGCGCTCGAAGCCCATTGTTGGGTGGTGTTGAACGGTGACTGTGTGATCGACCAAAAAAACGAAAACATGACAGTGATCCACATCCATCCCGCGAGCGATAAAACCCATGACTGACAGTCCCGCCCGGTATTTTGACCTTCACTGTTATGATCTGAAACTGACCAGCCAGCGGTCTGATTTCACGCATCAGTTGGACTGGTTTGTCAAAGCTCTGGAGATACCTTCTCACGAATTGGCGAGCGCAAAACCTCTGGCCAACATTATGTGCCGCGAAACAGAAGCGCTCAATCCCACCGAGGAATTTGAGGGGATCGAACCCACAACCGTACGGTTTGAAGTCTACGGCGAAGTGCAACTCCTCGAAGCCCCCAGAAAAATTCGATACTTCAAACCAGATGTTTTTTGTCTGACGCTGGACGAGCAGGACATGAGCGCCGAACTGGTGGTGGCCCCAAACTGCCCCCATCTCTACATCTCGCTTGGTGCAATTCTAGCCTTTGACCACAGCACGCGGGCCGGCAAAGCCTGTCTCATCCACAGCGCCTGCTTGGATACGAAACAGGATCAGCGCTTCTTGATGTTGGCGGAAAGCGGTGTTGGTAAAACCACGACAAGCCTGAAACTGGCACGATCCGGCATGCCCCTATCCGGTGACGACACCACCTTGGTGTGGGTTGAAAACGAACGCTGTGTGGGTTTTGGGATACCCCGCCCGGCCCGCGTCAGCAAAGATGCGCTCACCCGCGTCGATGGCCTCAACGAAGTGGTCCAAGCAGACGTTTGGGACAGTGGCGATGAGCAGGAATTGACCCGGGAGCAACTGATCACGTTTGTGACTGTTTCCAAAATCGCACCAAAACCTATCGAGGCGGTGATACGGCTCACCCGCTCGCGCGAGGGCGCTGCCACTGTCACCGCGACCGCACCAGCCGAGGCCATGTCGGCCACACTGGCGGAAAACATAACCATGGCACGGTCAGGAATGACACAACACCATATGGAGCGCTTTGAACTCTACGCGCAGCTTTTTGGAAACAGCGCCTGCCTTCAGTTGGAACTCGGCAGCGACGATGCCGATTTCATCAATGCTCTAGAGGCCGCAATCCAAGGCTGACTGGGGTTTTTCAACGCCAAGCAAGGTGCTGGCGCAGACGAAACGCGTTGCGCAAGGCCAACGCTCGTTTGGTCCGCTGCGGCGCTTCGAAAACGGCTTGCGCCGACATGGGAAAGGCAGCGCCCTTCCAAGATAGCCCCGGCAAACGGCTTTCCATCAGAGTGTCCGCGTCAACATGGGGAAAGCACGCAAAAGCGACCGCTAGGCACGCGCGCAGTTCCAATCCAAACCCCAAGCGCTTTGCTGCCTTAAGTGCATGCGCGCCATCTTCCGGTCGAAGACTGCGCACCGCCTGTAACACGTCCACGATCAGCTTGAGATTGTGAAATTTATGCCCGGCCGAAGCGTGGGCGACTGCGGTCATCAACCAATGTACCGGCTCATGGGCTCCCTCTGCCCGGCATATCTGGGCTTCGGCATAGCCGTAAGAAATACGCGACCGCAAACGCGGATAGTGTACCAGGTTTCCGTGCACTTCGATCAGAACAGACCGGTCGTCCTCGACCACCCACTTTTGTTCCAACAAGTCGAACTTGGTGTCGATGCCGATAGAGCCCGAATAGCCCAACGAGTGCATAATAGCGGGCACCCGTTCAAGGTCTGTTTCCTTCACCAAAAAATCGACGTCGGTGAAGGGTCGGTCTGATTCAAATGGATACAGGTGTTTGGCAAAGACCGAACCTTTGACGATTACGTGGTCGATGCCTGCATCAAAAAAAGCCCGCGCTATGACATCGCCACGCGCAGCAAGCGACATCGACTGCACATTCGCCCAAAACTGTTGGTCTTTTTGGGTGGCCACCCATTGGTTGACATGATCGGGTAGCGCCTCATCGGAAGCCGCCTTCAAGTTGCGCAGAACAATCGGCTCAACACTTTGCAGAACGGCGTGATCCAGCACCGCAACCGATATATGACCAAACGATGCTACAACCGCGCCGTCAGGAACATCAGGGTCTGACATGGCAGCCAAAAGGCGCAGAGCACCGTTAGGGCTCACGTCGAGCTGCCAAGAAAATAGCCTAGTCTCCTGCTAGGGGAAATCCGCCTTCAACGAAAGTCTCCATACTTGTCGAATTGGTAATCTTCTGACCACGCGTCACCGAAGGAAGGCGCTCTGATTTTTCCGCAATCGGTTTTTTCCAGTGTTTTTTCATTTTGCTTATCTCCTGTCGCAGGTCAATCAAACTAGGGGAACCTCAGCCCACACCTGCAAGCCTTTTGGCGCTTCCGGTGCCAGCCACTCAATCCCCCGTGCCAGTCACTCAATCAATGGAGCCCACCGACTACGCATTGAAAACTGTTTTTTAGGCGGGCGATTCGATTTCCAATTTGATATTTTGGCTGTCAGGCAACTTCATGATTTCACTTCGTGTAACGCTCGAGAGGGACGAAGAGGGTCTCGCCTGCGGTTTTGTCCAAATTTTCTTCATGTGTTTGATCCTTTTGCAAATTCACCAGTCAATAAAATTCGTCCAGACTGAATTGGTACACCTTCCTAAACAGTCACGCAGATCGGCTATGTGGTAGCCACCCTTCTGTCGCTCTCCACTCGCGCGGGATTATGACCTGCGCTTGATTTTCTCCGAACTCATCGGCATCCTCATTTCGTCGCGCGTTACAGCGGCCAAGTGGCTGGATGATTTCACGGACGGCGTTTTCCAAATCTTCTTCATAGTAAATTCCCTCGGTCTTTTTCCGCGCCCCCGCGTCGGACAGCACACCAAACACATTACGAACAAGCGAAATGCATGCGCAAATACGATATGCACCAGTTTTGCGGTATCCGCACGTAAAAATCGCGACCCACATTGGTGAAAATAATGACGCAAGCCAAAATTAATGAAGCAACACTTGGAGGTTTTATCAACAATTTTTCTTCTATCCACGATATGAGAACAGATAAGACGGCCAAATTTGATTGTATAAAAAAATCTGTAATAGATATTTCGAAGAATTATATTGATAACGGAACAGCAGGACAGACTGTTGTTGTGGCGCAACAGTCTGCTTACGAAACGCTGCATTCACTCTTCGCGGCGTGGTCTGTGGGCTGCACCGTGGTGCTGGTAAACGCCGACCTTGCAGAATCCGAGCAACACACTGTCCTAAGAGCAACGGGCGCTGTCGCGTGGATTGGGACGTCCGCACCGACCGTTCAGGAACAGCTGGCCATGAACCGCGCTGCGACGGCAAGGCACACAAAGACGGCAAAGGACAGTTCGCAGCCGTCGCTTATTTTGATGACATCGGGGACAGCCGGAGACCCCAAGGGCGTTCACCTCACGCTGGACGCCCTGGCGCAGCGGGTTCGTTTGAACCTCAA
Organism: Pseudomonadota bacterium; assembly: GCA_038746275.1. GTDB lineage: Bacteria > Pseudomonadota > Alphaproteobacteria > Rhizobiales > Rhizobiaceae > Pseudahrensia. The sequence continues at coordinate 50,561 of JBCDKS010000011.1, forward strand.
GTTCATCCCTCCCGGCGGCTTGGACAACACTTTGTGCGTATTACCCGCTTTTTTTGGCCACGGTCTCATAGGCAATTGCCTCACACCCTTGGCGGCGGGAGCAACGCTCCACCTGCTGGACCGTCCAACCATGCCGGAACTGACAAAAATGGGGACTGTCTTGGACGAACACGCCATCACCTTCATGAGTTCGGTACCATCGTTTTGGAAAGTCGTGACCAAGGTCGCCAAGCCGCCACAAACCCAGTCGCTCAAGCGGGTGCATGTTGGGTCCGCCCCCTTGAACCAAAGCGATGCGCAAACGGTTGCGGATTGGACAGGCACGAGGGCCATCTTCAACCTCTACGGCATGACGGAAGCGGCCAACTGGATCAGCGCGGGCGCAGCACTGCCTCAAACCGCGTCCAACACAACCAGTAATTCGGCATCGGACAGTGAAACCGCAACGGACGGTTATGTGGGAAAACCTTGGGGCGGAGAATTTGCGGTGCTTACGCCAGAGGGCGCAGTGTCGAAGCAAGGTAAAGGTGAAGTGTTGCTGAAAACGCCAAGCCTCATGACAGGCTATTGGAACCAACCGCAAAAAACGCAAGAGGCTTTTCACGAGGGTTGGTTCAAAACGGGAGACATCGGCGAACTGTCATCCGATGGCGCATTGCGGCTGGTGGGTAGAACCAAGTGGGAAATCAACCGCGCCGGAATGAAAATCCAAGCGGAAGAAGTCGATGCCCTGTTGGAGCGGCACCCCGCCGTCTTGGAGGCTTGCGCATTTGGGATACCAGACGCAATCAGCGGCGAGGTTGTGGCTGCGGCAATCAAAATGGATACTGAGGCCGAAGAATCGCCGGAGGCCATACGGCAGTGGTGCCGGAACCAAGCGCGCAAAGATGTGGTGCCCGTCTGGTTGGAGGTCTTGCAAGACTTACCCAAAAACGACCGGGGAAAACTCGACCGAACGACGACCAAGGATGAAGCGCTCCAAGCCCATGCCGCACGCGCGTAACGTCAGACAAACGTCCCGAACCGATCTGGAGCACCTTCAATCGCATCATGAAAGAACGTCCCTGGCACCGCACAAAGCGGCCTGAATATCGCGAGACCATTGAAACCACGCATCTGCGACTGGTCCCGCAGACGTGGTTGGGTGGATTGCAACTGAAATTGAAGCTGGGGAAAGACCGCACTGCCCGGGAGTTGATGTACGGCCAAAACTACAAAACATCGGCGTGGCGCACCTTTCGCCGTTATCTGCTCCAACACCAGGCGCCAAACGGCTGCTCCCGCCACACCCATGCAATCATCAACAAGGCGGATGGTGCGCTCATCGGCTACCACCAGATAGGGCTGCACAACCACCGCAAAAGCACTTTAACAATCGTGATGCTACGGAGGGACGAAAGTGTTCGTGGCTTCGCCAAAGAGGCACGAACCGCGCTTCTACGCCATTTCGTCACCGTGGCCGGAGTTGAGATCTTTGTCGGCGAGGTCAACACCCGCAATTTCGCGTCCGTGCAACTGTATAACCAATTGGGCTTCCAGCGCGCGGGCGTGTGGCACAACATGGACTTCGATCCAAAATCAGGACGCGTACGCGATTCCTTTGTGTTCGAACTGCGTGGGGAAGCTTTGGAAACGTTTATGAAAACAAGCGACCCACAAGCCGCAAGCGAAGGACAATGACCGTGAGCACCGGTCTCGAACAAGCGATCGCCCTGGTCTCAAAGGCAACCAATGTGCCAGCAGACTCGGTGGGCGTGGACGCTGCCGTGGGCGCGCTGGAGGCGTGGGACTCAGTCGCTCACGTTCACATCATGCTGGCACTCGAAGAGAGGATTGGGCGCGACCTGACGGCGGATGAAATCGCGGACTGTATGACCGTTGAAGCCATCGCGTCGGTTCTGGATGCGGTGACAGCCTGATCAGCCGGAGCCGTACCGCAATCGGTCCCACGCCATAAACAGTTTGCGCCGCCATCGCTGGGGCCGACGTTCGCGACCCAGAATCAAACGACCGTCGTCAACGTCCAACTCCACAGACCATGAACCCACCATCATATCCTCGCCGCTGGGAGGTCCAAGCACCTTTGGTGGACCACACACAAAATACCCCCTCTGTGAGCCAAGAGACCGCACCAACCTTTTTTGGCCAATTACACCGGACTCGGTCATGACCCGCTCCACTTGTTGGACGGTCCAAGCTCCATTGATCGTAAACTGATGGTCTTCCAGCCGGACATAGCTGCCCGCGTCCAACGCTTGAGGGGATGGCTTAATCTGTCCTGAGATCAGACGGGCAAAATCGACCTCAATCATCTGGCCGGCTGCGCGGGACAGACGATGACGCCAGTCCAAACCGTGACGGGCGGATGATCGTGGAATAGCACGCTGAGCGACAATCGCCCCTTCATCAATACCGGCGTTGATTAAATGCATGGTCATCCCGCCATAACGATCCGCATCACCGTGCAAGATCAAAGCGTCTAGCGGATGCGGGCCCCGGTAGTGGGGAAGCATGGCTGGATGAAAATTCACGGCAATCTCAAACGCATCCAAAAACGGCTTTCGAAAAATGATTGCGCTACCAGCAGACACCAAACCGGGCGGACGGCCAATGGCGTCCAAGAAGGACAAGAGATCTGCATGTGAGGTCCCGCTAACATTGCGAAATGGTAAGCCGCGGCCCTTGTCCAAACGCTTTAGCCTTTTGGCAACGGTTCGGGCTTGGCGTGCGGTGAGTTCAATATCGCCACCTGAACGGCCACTGCCGTACCAGATCTCAACAATCTCATGTTGGCCAGCCAGCAGTCCTTCGATGACCGCTTCTCCCAGCGCACTAAATTCGGCTACGACAAGCACGCGCACGCAATTTGCCTCTCTCTAGACCGCCTCCACAGTGCTCAACTTTTGTTCTTAGCCAATTGGCGAAACACCACTGCGGTTCAGACTGATGGCATAGATACTGGTGGTTCCCGTCATGAACAATCGATGATTGCCCCGCCCACCAAAGCACACATTGGACACCAGTTCCGGCACGAAGATTTTACCGACCAGATCGCCATTGGGATCGATGCAGTGCACTCCATCGGCGGCGCTTGTCCAGATATTGCCATCGGTGTCCAAGCGGAACCCGTCGGCACACCCGGGATCAACAGTATGAAAATGCCGCCCGTTTGCGGTCGTGCCATTGTCCAACACGTCATAGGCGCGCAGGTGGCGCTGGCCATTGGAATCGAACATCTTGGCCGTGTCCGCCACATAAAGCGTGGTCTCGTCCAACGAAAAGGCCAGCCCGTTGGGGCACGCCATGTCTGTAACAACAGCCGTTACTTTGCCCGTGGACAGGTCCAGACGGTAGACATTGCACGGCAGTTCCTGCTCGGACTTGTGACCCTCGTAATGGGTCATGATGCCGTAATGAGGATCGGAGAACCAAACCGTTCCATCAGACTTCACCACGACATCGTTGGGAGAGTTTAATCGCTTGCCCTCAAAGCTATCCGCCAAAACAGTGATAGATCCGTCATATTCCGTCCGTGTAACGCGCCGCGCCCCGTGCTCGCAGGAGATCAAACGGCCTTGCCGGTCCCGTGTGTGACCGTTGGTAAAATTGGACGGCGAACGGTACGTGCTGATGCCGCTGCCCGGGTGCCACCGCATGATGCGATTGTTGGGAATGTCCGAAAACAAAAGACAGTCGGCATCACCAAACCAGACCGGGCCCTCCACCCAATCAAATCCGGTGGCCAATTGTTTAACCGGCGCATTGCCCATCACAAAAGTGTTGAACACATCTTGGGTGGCTTCAAAAAAGGACACAGGCCCCTCCCATTGCTTGTAGAATCGGCGCTTCAAACTTCATTGGACCGTCAGGACGCCCCTATGTTGAACTTTATAGACTGCCAGGCCCTCACCCACACAGCGGTCATGACCATGCTACAGGCGGCCATCGACAAAGCGGACGCCCTCGGTCAACCCCAATGCATCGTCATCGTGGATGCCAGCGGCCAACTCTTGGGTGAAATACGGATGACAGGTTCGAAATTCTTGAGCCGCAAATCCGCCCACTCCAAGGCTCTGACAGCGGCCAGTATCGGTGCGCCGAGCCACGTGGTGCCGGAAGCCGTGCGCGGCGCGATTGCGGCGGCCACAGACGGAACAGTAACCGGGCTTCCAGGCGGCATGCCGATCAAGCATGACGGTCATTTGCTGGGAGGCATCGGTATTGGTTCCGGCAGTGGAGAACAGGATATCGCTGTGGCCAAGGCCGCTCTGGCTGCCATTGGCGCAGACGCGATTGCCTAGCGTATTCAGCCTCACGCGCCCCAACTCTCATTGTTGGGCCCACGCCGGTGCACACCGATCCCGATCGGTTTGCGCTGATTACCGGGGAGTGCCGGGTCTGGACCCCAAATAGCCTGATACGTATCCAGCGCCATGCCCCGCCGCTGGCAATAGGCATAGATAATGCCAGCCATGGCCCACCAGCCCACAAGGCCAAGCCACATCCACACAAAGCCATTGGCGATCCACAGACCTAACAACATGGCGATAAATGCCAAAGCCAAAGCCACATAGCCAAAGAATTTATGCAGGTATTCAAACATCACCCGGCGGCGGGTCATGTCATAATGATCCCCGTGGAGTGAGCCGCGCTTTTCCCGTTCGCTTGGGCCGCCCTTCGTGCCGCGCACGGCACCGCCAAAAACTTGCACGCAGTATAGGGTTACAACCGCCCAACCTGCGGTACGGTGCAGCCACGCCATCCAGCCACTGCTCTCGCTCGACCACATCAAATAGACCGCAACGGCAATCATGGCGCCGCCCATAAGTTGGACGGTGACATGAAAATAAAACCAGAAATGGCTGTCGAGTTCCTGCGGCCACCTTTGCTTGGGCCGGATCTTCATGAAGCGCGTGATCAAAATGCTGACTGGGAACAGAATGCCCCAAGCCATCACCATCAACCGACCGTGCCATGCCGCATAGAAATCAACCATGTGACCACGGGACGGATCAACCGGTGCCAAAAACCATGTCAGAAGGGTTTCGAATGTCAGACCCCACATCGCACAGCCCCATTATCCCTTGACCGCGCCGGCGGTCATGCCGGTGATGATCTGTTTGGACGCAACGAACGTGAAAATAATTGGCGGGATGGCGAGCAACATGCCAGTGGCCATAATCACACCCCAGTCGATGTCATACTCCGTGATGGAATTGACAATGGTAACGGGCACGGTGCGCGTACTGCGACCGGACAGAGCATTGGCCAGCAAAAACTCGTTCCATGCGATGCGGAATGTGAAGATCGCCGCAGCCGCCAAGCCGGGCTTGATCAACGGCAGAACCACCAAAAAGAACACCTGAAACGGGTTGGCCCCATCCATGCGTGCGGCCTCTTCCAACTGGATAGGCACCTGCACGATAAAGCTCTGCAAAATCCATACCACAAACGGCAGATTCATCGCTACATAGACAAGGATAATGCCTGCATACGTGCCGTCGAGCCCGAACTGAAATGTCCAGATACCAAAGACGGGAACCAATAAAACGGCTGGCGGCACCATACGCATCAGCAGGGTCGTCATGGAAACCGCACCGCGACCCATAAATCGGAACCGCACCAGCGCATAGGCGGCCATACAACCGACCACCAGTGTGATGGCGGTAGAAATGAGCGCGATGAAAATGGAATTGCCCAAAGCGCGCGCAAATGTGGGATCACAGAAATCGACGCTGGCGGGCTCGTACCACAACACGTTACACAGCACGGTCTCGTAATTCTTGATGGTGGGCGTGAATATGAACGCGCCGACACTCACATCGTTCACATCCACACTGGTTTTGAACGACGTGGCCAACATCAAGGAAATGGGACCCAGCGCCATGATGATGAGGCAGGCCATCAACGCATAGAAGGCGGGCCCACCACTGTTTCTGGCATAGGCTGCAGACATGGTTACGCCTCCTCTGCGGCGGCGCGCAGTCGCTCTGTGCGCAATTCAACAGCGCGATTGTACAAGAACATACCCAGCGTCAGCGCCATCAGGAGGATCAGCAGGTAATTCGACATCGCAGCCGCCACACCCAATTCCTGGAATTCCTGCGCCGTGCGGTAGATGCGCAAGCTCAAAATTTCGGTCGATAAGCCAGGCCCGCCATTCGTCATCACCAAGATCACCTCCAGCACTTTGAACGCATCAATCAAACGCAGCAAAAGCGCCACGATCAAAACGGGCATCATAAGGGGTAGCTTGATATGAATGATCTTTTGCCAGCCGGTGGCGCCGTCAATTTCCGCCGCTTCCAGTGCCGATTGAGGTAACGACTGGAGCGCAGCCAGAGACAAGATAAAAATAAACGGTGTCCATTGCCACACGTCTGCGATCACCACCGCAACGAAAGACCAGTCTCCATCAGACAGCCAAGGGATGGGTTCAAATCCCCATTCTTTCAACGTCCGGTTAAAGATACCGACAGTGGGATGGTACATGTAGCGCCACATGAGACCCACCACGATGGGGGCGATCATCATCGGCAGAATGAAAATGGTGCGCAGCGCAGCCATGCCCCGCAGGTTGCGATCCAGAAGCAGCGCGAGCCCAACGCCCAGAACCATTTCGAGGGTCACGACGACAGCAGCAAATTTAATGGTGACCCAAAAACTCTCGCGAAATGCTTCGTCGTTCCACAAGTTGATGTAGTTGCGCAGGCCGACCTGTTCAGCTTCACCGATATATTGCGAAGGGCGCCAGTCCAGAAAACTGGCATAGACCATGTAACCGATCGGATAGAGCAGCGCGACGGCCAACAACAATCCGGCCGGGGCCAGAAAAAAGTAGGGCGTCAATCGGTTGAGTCTGGAAGCTGCGGTCATCTCAGGATCGATTACAATTAAAGTAGATGGCTTAGGGCAGGAGGCACGAACAGCCCCCTTCGTGAACAGACGAGCATTCGTCCGCCGCTCCGATGGGGAACTGCCCGGGAGGAACTCCCCCACGCTGTCACCCGCCTAAGCGAACGTCAGCATGGGGAAGGTCGCAAACCGTGTCGCATGCAAAACCATGTTGGGTTCGGATGGGCTCTAGCGGCCCATCCGCGTCTTCAACGGGCCCAATAGGCCCGGTCGGTGTAGGTCTTACTGACCCTGCCAGGTGTAGTAACCGGCTTCCTGCATGGTGGCCTTGGCACGCTCGGCCACACCGTCCAGCGCCACTTTCGGGTCCAGACCTTCGGTCAAAACCTTAGACATGCTGGTGCCAATGTCGGCATTGATTTTACCCCAGACCGGGATAATCGGACGCCAATCCGGATCGGCATATTTCAAGGCCTCACCGAAAGTCGCGGAATAGGGGTATTTCGCGTTCAACTCGGCGTTCTCATAGGTGGAGAAGCGCGATGGGTTTCCACCGGCCATGGCCACCATCAGGTCGCCTTTTTTAGACGTCAGCCACTGCATCAGCAGGAAGGCAGCATCTTTGTTTTGAGCGTTTTTTGGAATGCCGATACCGAAACCACCGGTCTGCGAACCACGACGCACACCCATTGGGTGCAAGGCGTAGCCGACTTTACCGGCAACTTTGGATTTTTCCGGATCCTCAAAACCGGCAGCAAACGCAATCGAATCCATGAACATGGCCGATGTGCCTGTGCGGAAAGAGGCCGCCGCTTCGGCTGGGCCGAATGTTGTTGCGCCTTCTGGGCCGCAGTCAACGATGGTTTTCAGCGCATTGGCTGCAGCAACACCAGCCTCGTTATTCACGATTGGATTCCAGGCGTTGTCAAACACACGGCCGCCCAGTGGGGCGAGGTGCAAAAGAAACGCATGGCTGGCCTGGTGGCCGGAAGCAGCGCGGGAAGCCATGCCACCCATGCCGGGCTCAACCTTTGGAATTTGACAGGCAACCGCCAAGAGCTCGTCATAGGTCTCAGGAACCTTAATTCCGTGCTTCTCAAAGATATCTTTGCGGTATGCCAGAACCGAGGTTTCAGAACCGAACGGAATACCGAACAAAGAGCCGGTTGGACCGGGCAAGTAACCTTTTTTACCACCGGCAACGCCGATGTTTTGCACGTAACCGTCAATCAGGTCGTCAGCATCATAGTTTGGATCGGCCAATTTCGGATTCATGAAGAAACGGGCGAGGTTTTCCAACTGGTCAGCAAACACATAGTCCGCCTTGGAAAAGACGACGTAGGACATCAAGTCGTAGTCGCCCTGACGCTTGGTAAGTTCCAATGTGGATTTTTCGCGCAACTTCAAATACTGCAATTGGTCCACTTCGACCTTGATACCGGTCTCTTTTGTGAATTCGGGCAGCACCTTCATCACAGCGTTGTAGTGCGGGTGGGCCGGGAAAATGGCTGTCACCGTTTGACCCTTGAAGGCTTCATAAGGCCCCTTGGAATGTCCATCGGCCAAAGCGACAGTGCCGCTCGCCACCAGGACGGTTGTGGCGATCAAGCTCGCCTTGAGTGTTTTCAGCATATGGTTGTCCTCCCTTAAGTGCTGTATTTTCTCGTCTGTTCTAGATACGCGCGCCACTGTGTGTGTCGAACGCCATCACCTCGTCAGTGCGGACCGCAAAGGTCAGCATGCCTTCGGCCCGTACGGGGCTGGAACTGTCCAACTCCACCAAAACTTCCTCGTCTCCGCAACGCGTCACAAGTGTCGATTGTGCGCCCAGATATTCAGAAACCACCAGTTTAAGATCAATGGGCGGTCCGGCCTTCTTGTCCCGCGTCAGCGAAGACGGGCGAATTCCCAGTGTGATTGATTTGTCGGAATGCTCTGCAAGGCGCGAACCGAGCTCTGCATCCATAGGAATTGAAAAGCCGTCTCCAATCGCATGTACGCCCTTACCGCCCGTCTCAATTTCAGCGCTCAGGAAATTCATAGTTGGACTGCCGATGAACCCCGCCACAAACCGGTTTGCAGGCGACTTAAACAACTCTTCGGGCGATCCCTGCTGTTGGATTACGCCTTCCGACATCACGACGATCCGATCGCCCAGCGTCATGGCTTCGATCTGGTCATGGGTGACATAGACCATGTTTTTGTCGAGCGTATCGCGCATCTCAGCCAGTTCGGTGCGCATTTTGGAGCGCAATTTGGCGTCGAGATTTGACAGTGGCTCGTCGAACAAAAACGTGGAAGCGTCCCGCACCAGGGCACGCCCCATTGCGACGCGCTGGCGCTGACCGCCGGACAACTCGGCAGGCTTGCGGTCCAACAGGTGCGCGATGTTCAACATCTCCGCAACACGCTTCACCTTGGTCTCGATCTCGCTCTTGGGCGTGCGGCTGAGACGCAGCGCAAACGACATATTCTTGGCGATGTTCATGTGCGGGTAGAGCGCATAGTCCTGAAACACCATGGCCAAGTCGCGCTGCTTCGGTGGCAAAGTACTGATTGGCTTGTCATCGAAATAGATTTCGCCGCCGGACAAATCTTCAAGACCGGCAAGGCAGCGCAAGGTCGTGGACTTACCGCAACCGGACGGACCAACGAGCACGGTGAATTCACCGTCGTCTAAGGTCAGATCGACAGGGGGCAATACCCGGACGGAGCCATAACTTTTTTCGATCCCGTCAAAACGAATAACTGGCAAGCATCCCTCCCAAGCTGCAAACCCAACGGCGACAATGCGCCACACAACACTGTGGCCCGTTTTTTAGGTGGCTTTCAACGCCTATTGCAGGAATTTACGTTAGCGCTAACGTAAAGCTCGAGTTCCATCCAACAAACCGCAACGACAAACCAAACGCTGGAGTCCAAAATGGCGCGTGAACCCCTTACCCCCAAAGGCGGTGCCAAGATCGCGGATGTGGCCCGTGCAGCGGGCGTCAGCATAATGACAGTATCGCGGGCACTGCGGGGTGTGGAGGGTGTGTCCGTGGCCAAGCGTGATGAAATCATCTCGCTGGCCCGAGAACTGCGCTACTCGCCCAGCAGCCTGGCCGGGTCGCTGGCGGCGGCCCACTCCAATCTCATCGGCGTGTCGGTGCCAACTCTGGACGATGCAGTGTTTAGCGAAATCTTTGAGACCATGAGAAACGCATTTTTGCGCAGCGGATTTCAAACCGTTTTCGACACGACCGATTATGCAACCCACCGCGAAGAAGAGTGGGTGGAACGTATGATCGCCTGGCGTCCGGCAGGGATCGTCCTCAGCGGCGTGGACCACAGCTCTCGCACCAAACGCATGTTGCTGCGCTCAGGAATTCCAACGCTGGAAATATGGTCCTACGCGCAAGACCCGATTGACCTGTGCGTTGGAATTGACCATTTCGCAGCCGGCTATGAGATGGGGCAATATTTGACCGGTCTTGGGTACAGGCAACCTGCCTATATCGGCCCAAGGGCGGACTATGACGTGCGGGCACAACAGCGGTTGGACGGCCTAAAATCTGCCTTCTCCGAGATCGGATGTAACCTGGAGCCATGCATCCGCATGGCACCCCCCCTGTCCTTTGAAGGTGGAAGACTGGGTATGCAGCGATTATTGGAAGGCACTCTCCATCCACCGGATCTTTGTTGTTTTTTGAACGATCACATGGCGTTCGGCGCATTGATGGAGTGCGAGGCACGCGGAATTGCCGTTCCGCAGGATATGGGCGTCGTGGGCTTTAACGGCCTGCGGCTTAACTCCGTTTTGAACCGTCGCATCACCACGACAGCGACACCCCGCGCGCAGATGGGAGAAAGAGCTGCCAGCCTGCTGATCGCCAAAATAAGCAAGGCGGCCACCGTCAACACGATCAAGCTGCCCGTTAAAATTGCACCGGGGGAGACGACACAAAACTTGCAAGCAAACATCAATACATGACGCGGTCCTCATGCGGGTAAAACCACAACAACGGTTCGGCAGCGAATTCGCCTTGCAAAATTGGGCACATGATTGCACCTGATCTGCAACACAAAACCCGCTTATCACGACGCGCAGGCCAACCAGGCGACCTCAGCGAACATGGAAAACTTGAAACATCTGGCCGACATAGCCTCGCCGTTGGCAGTCATGGCTGGAAAAGAAATCATGGCCGTGCGCGCGGGCGGCTTTGCTGTGGACACAAAAAGCGACGGCTCCCCGGTCACCGTAGCAGACCAGCGCGCGGAGCGTATCATATTGCAAGGTCTGCAAAGCGCTCACATCACAATCCCCGTCATCGCGGAAGAGCAGATGTCGAATGGCATCGTGCCAGACATTTCCGGCGGCACATTTTTGTGCATCGACCCTTTGGACGGCACAAAGGAGTTCGCCCGGGGAGGCGAAGACTTCACGGTCAACATCGCCTTGGTACAGGGCAGACAACCTGTTTTTGGGATTATCTACATCCCTGCGACCCGCGTTTTATATGTCGGCTATCAGTCAAACGCCGACAGGGCAGAACCAAACCCGACCGCCTATCGGGTCAGTATCGGTAACGACGGAACGCAGGGCCTGCGACAACCAATTTCCTGCCGCCCCGCCCGTTCACCCCCGGCCATCGTGGCCAGCCGTTCCCACATGAACGAGGACACGCAGCGGTTTTTGAAAAAATATCCGGACTCGCAAACCGTAAACGTTGGTTCTTCATTAAAGTTTTGTCGCGTTGCCGAAGGCACTGCAGACCTATATCCACGTTTCAGCCCCACCATGGAATGGGACACAGCGGCGGGAGACGCCATCCTACGGGCGGCGGGCGGGATGACCTTTGGTCACGATGGGCATCCGTTTCGCTATCACAAACCCGGTTTTCGCAACAGACACTTTATGGCCACGGGGACGGCAACGGCAGACCCCAATTTATGGATTTAGCAAGAAGCGCTCACCGCCCCCTGCTTTCTGTTTTAACGCGGTTTTTTCCGTTCAAACGCCTCTGTTTGACCGGAAACGACTGTCAACAGTCGTTCGCGCCGGTTCACGCCGCATCAAAGTCCAAAACAAGTGTTTCGCTCGTGGGTTGCGCCTGACAGGCCAGAACGAAACCGGCTTCAACTTCCCACGGCTCCAGCGAGTAGTTAGCCACCATATCGGCTGTGCCTTCCACCACCTTGCAGCGGCAGGTGCAGCACATGCCCCCGGCGCAGGAAAACGGCAGGTCCAAGCCTTCATTTTGTGCGGCACCCAAGACCGTTTGCGACGCGTCACCCATGACCAAGCTTTGCCGCGTTCCGTCTAACAATACGGTCACTTCGGCCCCTGCAACCGCATCCTCCAACGGTGTAGGAGCCGCACCACCGTCGGGGGCGGAAAACAGTTCGACATGGATGACATCCGGGTCAGCACCCAGCGACGGCAACACGTTCTGCGCGGTTTGTGCCAAACCGTAAGGGCCACAGATATAAATATCGTCGGCGCCCTTCGGATCGATAAGCCCGGCGGCGGCCAGCGCGGCAAGTCGATCACCATCAACGCGCCCGTTGAACAGGGTGCCGTTTTGCTGCTCACGACTGAGGCAGTGCAGCACAGTAAAACGATCCGTGAAACGGTCCTTCAACTCGACAATGTCATCGCGAAACATCACGGCTGTTGCACGGGTGTTGCCGTAAAGCAGCGTGACATGCGCTCCGCTCGAAAGCGCGGTCTTGGCAATCGACAAACAAGGTGTGATGCCGGAGCCTGCTGCAATCAACAGCAGAGTATCGCCACCGCCGTGCGCAAGATGATCAGGGGTCCAAACAAACCGACCTTGGGCAGGCATGACGTCGAGCGTGTCCCCGACGCTCATCGACTGAGCAAAAGAAGAAAACCTGCCGCCCGGCACCCGTTTGATCCCCACTTCAAAACCGTCGTCCAGCGCGTGGCTGCAAATGGAATAGGATCGCCGCACCATTTCGCCATCGATTCTGGCCTGCAGTGTTACATATTGCCCAGCGTCAAACTGATATGCCTCCCGCAAAGATGCAGGCACTGCAAACCGGATTGCCACAGAGTCACCCGTCTGCGGTCGGACGCGGTCAATGCTCAAACTGTGGAATGTGTCAGCCATCAGATACACTTGAAATAGTCGAACGGCTCAGCACAGGCACGGCACTGGTACTGAGCTTTGCAGGCAGTGCTGCCGAACTCTGAAAGCTTCGTCGTGTTTTCGCTGGCACAACGGGGACAGCGCACGACCGGATCAGCGAAAAGCGCCATTTTGGAACTGCCATCCACCGGCGGTGCTATACCGTAAGTGCGCAGTTTTTCGCGACCTTCATCGGTGATCCAATCTGTGGTCCAAGCCGGGGACATCACACGTTCGATAGACGCCTCAAATCCGGCCGTCAAAAGCGCAGCCTCAACGGCCAATTCGATCGCCAAGACCGCGGGGCAGCCGGAATAGGTGGGCGTAACAAACGCGGTCGCGGACCATCCATTATCCGTTTTCGCAACGGTCACATCGCGCAAAATGCCAAGATCAGCGACGGTCACACAGGGCACTTCCGGATCCGGCACCGCAGACGCGGCAGCCCACGCCCGCGTGCGCGCTTGAGCCACGTCTCTCTTTGCGTCCAACACCACCACGTTCATGACACGAAACCACCCATTACCACTGCAAGCCTGGATAAGCGCGCTGCATGTATTGAAGGTCTGCCAGCAAGTGACCAAAGTCCTCTGTGTGGAGCCCATCACGCCCGCCGCGTTGGGGAAACTCCACCTCCGGTACGGTCAAAAACGCTTGGCCAAAAACGCTGTCGACACTGGCTTGCCAAGTCGCGCGGACGGTCTCCAAATCGGGCATCACACCGTTGGCCAGACAGGTTTGGTAACCCGTGTTCATGGCAAACATCTCGTCGGTGTAGATATGAAGCGCCTCTACCGCCGCCCGCATACGCCATGCGCTCTCATCGGTGCCGTCACCCAACCGGATCACCCATTCGCTGCTGTGGCGCAGGTGATACGACGCCTCTTTTTGGGCCTTGGCCGCAATAGCCCTAAGCGTATCATCAACGCTGTTCTGCGCCATCCAACCCCAAAACGGTTCCATGAAGGCCGCAAAGTAAAACTGCCGCAGCATCGTGTGGGCAAAATCGCCGTTGGGCCGCTCCACCAACAACAGGTTGGTGTAGTCCCGGTCGAGCCTAAGATAGGCCAGCGCGTCTTCATCGCGTCCAGCCCCTTCCAGCGTCCCGGCATAGGCGTAGAGGTTGCGAGCCTGCCCGATCATGTCCAGCGCCATGTTGGGCATGGACAAATCTTCTTCCAGCATCGGCGCGTGGCCACACCATTGCGAAACGCGGTGCCCCAAAATCAGGTGATCATCCGCCAAGGCCAAGACGGCTGAAAACAGATGAGACCAGTCGAACGAAGGCGTGACCGCAGCGTCTCCCATCACATGTGTCCCACATCATCGGGAATGTCATAGAAAGAGGGGTGGCGGTAAACCTTGTCAGCAGCAGAATCAAAATTCTCCGCAGCCAAATCAGGATCGGATGCAACGATCTGATTGGACGGCACCACCCAGACTGAATTGCCTTCTTCCCGGCGGGTATACACATCACGCGCAGCGCTCAACGCCATTTCCGCGTCCGCCGCATGCAAGGAGCCGACATGCTTGTGGTTGAGGCCGTTGCGCGGACGAATGAACACCTCCCATAGGGGCGTCAAATGCTGTGTGCGGTCCGACGTGCTCATTCAGCTGCCACTTTCGCACTCTCAGCCCGGATGCGCCGTTTCTCGGCATGGGCCAATGCGGCCTCGCGCACCCATGCACCTTCTTCCCACGCTTTGCGGCGGTCCGCGATACGGTCGCGGTTCATCGGCCCGCCACCTTTGATCACCCGCTTGAACTCCGACCAGTCGATGGGTCCGAAATCGTAGCCACCAAGACCTTCGTTTTTGGCCTCGTTCCACCGCAAGTCCGCATCCGGGATCGTGAGACCGATCCGCTGAGCCTGCGGCACGGTCGCATCCACAAATTTTTGGCGAAGCTCGTCATTTGAGAACCGTTTGATTTTCCATTTCATGGACTGATCAGAATTCACGCTATCGGAGTCTGACGGTCCAAACATCATCAGCGACGGCCACCACCAGCGGTTCAGCGCGTCCTGCGCCATGTCTTTTTGTTCGGGCGCGCCCTCCGCCAGCGTACGCATTAACTCATAGCCCTGGCGCTGGTGAAAACTCTCCTCTTTGCAAACACGTATCATGGCCCGCGAATAGGGGCCGAAAGAACAGCGGCACAACGGCACTTGGTTCATGATCGCAGCACCGTCTACCAGCCATCCAATCGCACCGATGTCAGCCCAGGTCGGTGTGGGGTAGTTGAAGATCGAAGAGTATTTGGCTTTGCCTGACAGCAACTCTTCCGTCATCTGCTCACGCGACACACCCAGCGTTTCCGCTGCAGCGTACAAATAAAGCCCGTGACCGCCTTCGTCCTGCACCTTGGCCAATAATGCCGCCTTGCGACGCAGTGTCGGCGCACGGGTGATCCAATTGCCCTCGGGCAGCATGCCAACGATTTCCGAATGGGCGTGTTGGCCGATCTGGCGGATCAATGTGCGACGATACCCCTCGGGCATCGCGTCATTGGGCTCAATCTTCTCTTCCGCATCAATACGCGCTTGAAACCGGGCCAAGAATTCCGCGTCTTCGTGAGTGGATGCATCCGCACCGTTCAACCCCTGGGAATACATATTGATCTGCCTCCAATCTGCCGTTCGTTCTTTATGTTACAAAACACCTTCGAAATGCGCAACCCTGTAACATAATGACTGAATTTTTAGAGCCAGCGCGCAGACGCAGCATGGCGATTGCGCCCGGCGGGTCTGCTGTCGTGCCATATGGCCTCGTCAAACCACTCCGCCGCCAATGGTTCCAGACGCTTATAGGTGCGCATTACGCAGGCCCGAGCACTCGATTCACCTGTTAGCCGCTGCAAGTCTGGATGAGCCTCGGGAGAGGTCAAAACCGCGCGACGCCATTGGTGCACCACAAAACAAAGCAGCGCCGCGCAGGCGAGTGGATCAGACAAGTCCGTCCGCCCGATTTTCTGTTCCCAAACTTCAAACTGTTCAAAGCGGGGGTTTGCGAAATAGGACACCACCCAATCCGGCAGGTTGGTGGTGCTGCCCTCGACAATGAAACACCTCTGCTCTGCCATACGCACCCGGTCCAAAAGACCCAGGTGAGCCGACAGGATCATTCCGGATGGAAGCAACAGACCCTTCACCTGACCGGCCAGAACGCCGCGTTCGGCGATGTCCAGGTCTTGTGGGGGATGGATGAGAGAAACAGTCAAGCCATCATGCTGCGATGATGGGAAATATGCGGCTTCAATATCAGTGACAGCACTGTAAATCCGTTCTGAAGCATCCAGAAAATCGCGCTCCCGCTGTCGTGCCAAACGGTAGTAAGATAGCCGACCTTCCCTTTCGCGCAGCAGATAGTCCTCCTTGGCCAGTCGGGACAACGCTGTGCGCACAGCGCCATCCTCAACACCCATGGCAGCCATAAGATCACCGATGGCGGCAGCCCCTACACGCCCGCCACGCGGCAACACGGCATCGCCAAAAAACGTGACAATCAAAGACCAAACCCGCAATGCTCCTTCCGCCTTCAACTCGTCAGCCAAAGACGCGGCAAGAGCGCGGTCGGTTGTGCCTGCGGTTAGCACTTTCAGCTCAATAAGCGTTCATGGTGAACAGCGTGTAGGTCGCGACCGGTTCATCATTCTGGTTGAACAAAGCCACGTGCCAACGCACTTCACCATAGGTATCAGTGCGACGTGTCTTACGCTTGACGGTGAGTTCAACCCGTATGCTGTCCCCCGCTGATACGGGCTTTTGAAACGCCAGATCAGCAAGGCCGGTATTGGCCAAAACAGGACCCGGGTCCGGTTGGACGAACAGACCGGCGGCGAACGACAACAACAAGTATCCGTGGGCCACACGACCGGGGAAAAACGGATTGGCCCGCGCCGCTTCATCATCCATGTGCGCGTAAAACGTATCACCGGTGAAGTGCGCAAACTGCTCAATGTCTTCCAGCGTGACCGTACGACTGGCGGTCTTCAAAACCTCACCCAAATGAACATCGCCAAATGTGCGCGTGAAAGGATGAGTTGGCGTCTGTTGCACCGGAGCGCCCGGCAACCACGTTTCCCCCACGGCTGACACGATGGCCGGAGACCCTTGGATCGCCGTGCATTGCATGGCGTGCAGGACGGCTCGAATACCACCCAGTTCCTCACCACCTCCAGCCCGACCGGGACCGCCGTGGACCATGTGGGGCAGCGGCGACCCGTGCCCAGTGGCCTCCTTCATCGAAATACGATCATTGAAATAAAGCCGTCCGTGATGGCTGGCGCTCGATTGCGAAAACCGATGGGCAAGCTGCGGATCATGCGTGATGATGGACGCAACCAAGCTGCCGCCGCCGCGGTTAAGCAATGCACCGGCATGGTCTACGTCGCGATACGGCATCACAGTGGCAACGGGTCCAAACGCTTCCACAGCGTGCAACCGCTCGGCACCGTCAGGATCGGCGCATTGAAACAGGTGCGGTGCCACAAATGCACCCGCTTTGGTGTCGGCGCCATCCACCACAAGATCGGGCCGGATCGGCACAACCTGCGCTTCCAGCCCGATTTGAGCAGCCACGTCGAGCACGCTGTCGCGCTGGGCTTGAGAGACAAGCGCGCCCATCTGTGTGGTGTCCAAGGACGGGTCCCCGATGCGTACCGATTTCAACCGTTCCTGCACGGCCTCCACCATCGAATCCATCAAACCGTGCGGCACGAAAATACGGCGGATGGCGGTGCATTTTTGACCCGCCTTCGTGGTCATCTCCCGCACGATTTCGTCGGCAAACAGATCAAATTCCGGCGCATCCCGCGTCACGTCCTCGCCCAGCACGGTCGCGTTCAAACTGTCCTGTTCGGCTGTAAACGGGATCGACTGGCGCAGCAGATGCGGGTTGGACTTCAGCTTAAAAGCCGTGTCCGCAGAGCCTGTAAAGCTGACACTGTCTTGGCCCGTCAGCCGGTCCAACAAGTCCCCTGTCCCGCCGCAAATGAGTTGAAAAGCCCCAGCTGGAAAAGCCTCACTTTCCACCATCATGCGAAAGCATGCTTCGGTCACATAGCTGGTGGCGGTCGCGGGCTTTACGATGGCGGGCAAACCGGCAAGCAAGCTGGGCGCAAGTTTCTCCAACATGCCCCAGACCGGAAAGTTGAACGCATTGACGTGGACCGCCACGCCTTTCTTCGGCGTATAAATATGCTGGCCGACAAACGTCCCGCCGCGCGACAGCATCTCGACTTCACCATCAAGATAGGTGTGCGCCTCCGGCAACTCCCTGCGTCCCTTGGAGGCGTAGGCAAACAAGGTTTGAATACCGCCATCGATATCAATCCATGAATCAGAGCGCGTCGCTCCCGTGGCATAAGAAAGCTGGTACAGCTCTTCCTTGCGCTCGTTGAGATGGGTCGCCAACGCTTTCAAAGCCCGCGCGCGATCATGAAAACCGGCGGCCCGCAGCGCACTCCCCCCGATATCCCGCCCGTAATCCAGCATGGCTTGGAAATCCAAACCGCGATGCCCCACGAGAGCCACATCCTTGCCGGTAACAGCATCTTGCACCGGTCTTGCATCCGCCGCAGGCGCTACCCAAGACCCGGCCGCAAAACTGCAGACAGGAATGATGTCCGGTCCCGAACCCAGCTTTTTGTTGGCAAAACCCATTTACATCTCCCATCCGCACCCATTCAAGCACGCGTAACACGTCCGCTTGAAAATGTTACACAGCCGCGGCAAGTTGCAAACAATTGTAACATAAAACGCCACCGCCTAGCGTCCGATGCTGGCCTAAAAGGTCTCGCAACAAAAGATTTGGCAGGGTTTGGCAGGGCTTGGCAGGGCTTGAGTGTCGCATCATCGGCGCAAAGTCCAACCAAAGTCCAACCAAGGTCCAACTAAAGTCCAACGATGCAGTGGTTTGAGGAAATGGGGAGAGGCATGAAAAACATCGCACCCAAGCGCGATACGCTGGAGCCAATCGAGATCGCGTCTCGCGATGAGATCGAAGCCCTCCAACTGAAACGGCTGCAACAGACCCTAAACCACGCTTACGAAAACGTGCCCCATTATAAGGCCAGCTTTGATGCCAAAGGCGTCCACCCCAGCGATCTCAAGACGCTCGCTGACCTGTCGAAGTTTCCGTTCACCGTAAAGTCGGATCTGCGGAACAATTACCCTTTTGGAATGTTTGCTATACCGCGCGATAAAGTGGCCCGCATCCACGCGTCCTCCGGTACCACGGGCAAACCCACCGTGGTTGGCTACACCCAAAACGACGTTGATATGTGGGCGCAGGTCGTGGCCCGTTCCATGCGGGCAGCAGGCACGAAACCCGGTGACATGGTGCATGTGGCCTATGGCTACGGTCTATTTACCGGCGGTTTGGGTGCGCATTACGGCGCAGAAAAGCTGGGCTGCACGGTGGTGCCTGTATCCGGCGGAATGACCGCCCGGCAGGTCACTTTGATTGATGACTTCAAACCCGGCACGATCATGGTGACACCGTCCTACGCGCTTTCCCTTTTAGACGCATTTAAAGCAGCAGGCATCGACCCGCGCGACACCTCGTTAGACGTGGGCATTTTTGGGGCCGAACCGTGGACCAACGCCATGCGGCGCGAAATCGAAGATGCTTTCGACATGCATGCCGTGGACATTTATGGGCTGTCGGAAATCATCGGCCCGGGCGTCGCAAGCGAATGTGTTGAGACCAAAGACGGCCCGACCATCTGGGAGGATCATTTCCTGCCCGAGATCATCAACCCGGAGACGGGGCAGCCGGTAGCGGATGGTGAGATGGGAGAACTCGTGTTTACGTCGCTCACCAAAGAGGCTTGCCCGATTATTCGGTACCGGACACGAGACTTGTCCCGCCTCTTGCCCGGCACGGCCCGGTCGATGCGGCGCATGGAAAAGATCACTGGTCGCTCCGACGACATGATCATCTTGCGCGGGGTCAACGTCTTCCCAACACAGATCGAAGAGCAATTGATGAAGGTAAAAGCTCTGTCGCCACATTTTCAGATCGAACTGACCAAACCGGGCCGCATGGACGAGATGACCGTTCATGTGGAGATGAGCGACGCATCAACATCCGGTCCAAACGCCGCCAAACATGCCGCATCATCGCTGGAATCGCGCATCAAAGATGTCATCGGCATCACCGCTAAAATAGCGATTGACCCCATTGGCTCAGTCGCGCGCAGCGAAGGCAAAGCAAAACGGGTGGTCGATAACCGCTCCTCATAGCCACGGTCAGCCGCTGACGCCCTTGTCGCAAAGAGAGCACTGGGCGCGCGTTTGGTGTGCGTCAATTTTTCCGATACGATTCAGCTTTGCCGCCCAAACACTTTCGGAAAACTGCCATTTAATGTCGAATTCGTGACGCTGAGCGGTGGACTTGCGACAATGCAATGTGGAACACTTAAGCACACTACCTTGGGGAGCAACGGCGATAATCGCGTGCGGCGTGCGCAATCAGTCGAGCGTTTTTGCCGCCAAAAATCCCTCAAGGAATAAGACTGCCCCTAACAAGGGGTTCGGGAAGGACACATCAGGAGGTTTTTTATGTCTGAATCCAAACAACTCCACCCGGCACTGCCGCAGCTCGCGCAGGACGCGCGCGAAGGCAAGATGGATCGTCGCGAATTTCTCGCAACCGCATCCATTCTGGGTGCAACGACAGCTGTTGCCTATGGCATGTTGGGTATGACCGCTCCGAAATCTGCTTTCGCAGCCGGCGAACCAAAAACCGGCGGCACATTGAGAATCCAACAAGAAGTGCGTGCCGGCAAAGACCCGCGGACGTATGACTGGTCACAACTGGCCAACATCTCACGCGGCTATCTGGAATATCTCGTTCAGTACAACACCGACGCCACATTCGAAGGTCGTCTGTTGGAAAGCTGGGAAATCAACGACGCAGCGACCGAGTACACTTTGAACGTTCGCAAAGGCGTGAAATGGAACAATGGTGACGACTTCACCGCCGATGATGTGATCAATAATATCAACCGCTGGTGCGACTCATCAGTCGAAGGCAACTCCATGGCCGCCCGCATGGGTTCCTTGGTGGATGCTGAGACGAAGAAGGCTGTTGTAGGCGCCATCGTCAAAGTCGACAGCCATACCGTTAAATTGATGCTGCCAAAAGCGGACATTTCATTAATCGCAGGCATGGCGGACTATCCGGCCGCCGTGGTCCATGCATCCTATGACAACTCCGATCCGTTCGCCAACGGCGGTGCAATTGGCACAGGTCCGTACAAGGTCGAGAGCTACGAAGTTGGCGTGAAAGCCGTCTTGGCCCGCAATGAGGACCACACATGGTGGAACGCCGGTAAAGGCGCTTATATCGACCGCATCGAAATCATCGACTACGGCACAGACCCATCCGCATTTGCGGCCGCGTTTGAATCCGATGAAATCGACATGGTGTACGAGTCCACAGGTGAATTTGTGAGCCTGTTCGACGGTTTGGGTAAAGTGAAGTCGGAAGCCATCACGGCATCGACCATTGTTATCCGTCCAAACCAACAGGCAGAAGTTGACGGTAAGAAGCCATACGAGGACGTCCGCGTCCGCCGCGCCTTGGCTCTCGCTTGCGACAACGCGACAATCCTGACGTTGGGCAATGCCGGCCTCGGCGTACCTGCTGAAAACCACCACGTGTGTCCAATTCACCCTGAATACGCAAAACTTCCCCCCATCAAACGCGACATGGCTGCCGCCAAGGCCTTGATGGACGAAGCTGGCATGGGTGATTTTGAACACGAGCTGCAGTCCATCGAAGGCGACTGGCGCAAAGACACCACAGACGTGGTGGCAGCGCAGTTGCGTGAAGCGGGCATTAAAGTGAAGCGCACTGTGCTTCCCGGCTCAACGTTCTGGAACGACTGGGCGAAATATCCGTTCTCCTCCACAAACTGGAACATGCGCCCGCTCGGCGTTCAGGTTCTGGCACTGGCTTACAAGTCCGGTGTGGCATGGAACGAGTCCGGCTTCGCAAACGCTGAGTTCGACAAACTCGTCGATGAAGCCAGTGCCATCGCCGACGCCGACAAGCGCCGTGTTCTGATGGAGAAAATCCAGAAGATCATGCAGGACGAAGGTGTGACCATCCAGCCATACTGGCGTTCGCTGTATCGCCACACATCAGAGAAGGTAAAAAATGCTGAAATGCATCCTACCTTTGAGATGCACCTGGACAGCTACTGGCTCGCATAAACAGCAAGCTTGGAAGGGAGGCCGCGAAAACGGCCTCCCTTTTTTGTTGTTGATGACCTCTTTTTTGTTGATGACCTGTGAAAGGGCCCGCGCCACGCCCTTGCATCTAGCCCAAACACATCCTTCAATTTAGCGGCCACGCGGACAGAAAGCTCTCCGCAACGCAACATGACCCGCCGTACATGAAAGTCGAAGATTAACATTCGTCATCGTTTTTGGTCCCATTTAACCCCGGAAACGGAAGGGGCTCGGATCACCGAAAACTATGACGCATTTTAATGGGAGACAGCCCGCACAAGAACCCGGCAAAGGGTCTGCGGACTAAATTGGGGACAGCATGTTTCTGTTTATCGCTCGACGGCTCGGGGTCATGGCACTTACGGTGCTTTGCCTCACATTCATCGTTTTTTTCCTGACCAATCTCGAACCGAACCTGCAAAGGTTGGCCAAAACACAGGCCAACAATCGCATGACGGACGAGCAGGTGGTCAACTGGCTCACCCAGCGCGGTTACACCCGCAACGTGTTCATCAAATACGGTGAATGGATGGGCGTCGTGCCCGGCTGGACCAACGTCATCAACGATGTGCCGGAGGGCCGGTGTAAGTCGGCTGGCGTCCCGCAAGAGGAATGGCCCACCTATTGCGGCGTTCTGCAGGGCGATTTGGGCGACTCCACAGTCTTTAAGGACACGGTCAACACCATCATCGCGGTGCGGCTCAGCTTAACAGGCTGGCTCATGCTGTTTGTGATGATCGTCATGGTGCCCATGGCTTTGACCATCGGTGTTCTGGCCGGGATGCGAGAAGGCAGCCGGACGGACCGGTCCCTATCGACGTTCTCAATCATCACCACCGCCACCCCGGAATATGTGTCCGGTGTGATTTTCATCGTGGTGTTCTCGTCCAGTCTTGTGGGTCTGAAATGGTTCAAGGGCTCGGCGACGTCGGCGATGGACAACATCACTTTTGACAACTTCACCCTGCCGGTGATGACCATGGCGCTCTACGGCGTCGGCTATATCGCGCGGATGACCAGAGCCTCAATGGCCGAGGTTATGACGGCGCAATACATTAGGACGGCCAGGCTTAAGGGGGTCAATTTCAGCGGCGTGGTAATGAAACACGCCCTGCGCAACGCACTGATCGCGCCCTTCACAGTGATCATGCTGCAATTCCCGTGGCTGCTCACCGGCGTTGTGATCGTTGAGACCCTCTTCAACTATAAGGGTTTCGGCTGGGCGCTCGTGCAGGCTGCATTGGGCAACGACATTGAACTGATGCTTGGCTGTTCCATCATCGCGGTTATCGTGGTGCTGCTCACCCAGCTCATTTCGGACATCGGTTACGTGTTCCTCAACCCGCGCATCAGCGTCAACTAAGGGGGGCGGACACATGGAATCGCTTTCAACTTTCGCCATCATCACCGGTATTTTGTACCAGTTCCTGCCGGTTTGGATCGCACTTGCCGTCATTCTCATCGGCTGCGGAATTTTCCGCTCGCAACTGGGTTTGGTGGGGAAGCTCTACGACAACCCCATAGGCATTATCGGGTTCGCCATCGTCGTGTTCTGGATCCTCACAGCCTTACTGGCTGATTGGGTGGTGCCGTTTGACCCTTATGAACAAGTTTTGGGCATGAAGAACAAAGCACCCGGCTTCCCGGTGACCGGTCAGGAGGGCCAATATTTCCTACTGGGCGGCGACAACCTTGCCCGCGACGTGTTCAGCCGCATGGTGGCCGGTTCACAGACAGTGCTCTCCATCGCACCGGCAGCCACCCTGTTTGCCTTTATGGTGGGCATCACTCTGGGTCTGCCTGCAGGCTATTACATGGGCCGCATCGATACCGGACTTTCTTTCCTGGCCAATATGGTTTTGGCCTTCCCCGTCATTTTGTTGTTCTTCTTGCTGGTTACCAAGGGCATTATCGAAGTCGGCATTCCTATGTATCTGGCTGCCGTCTTGTTCGCCTTCCCGATTATCTTCCTGCTGATCTTGTTCACTTCGAAGTTCAACACCCGGCCCAACGAGATGTATCTCTATGTCGGCCTGACTTTGGTGATCGGACTGTGGGCCTATACGGGCCTGGCCTTCAATGCGGACCCGTTGGGCGTCTTCTCCATGGATCCCAACACGCTCAACATCTTTGTTGCGGTGGTTTTTGTGAACTCGCCCACCGTGTTCAGGATCGTGCGCGGTTTGGTGATCGACATCAAAACCCGCGACTACGTGGCAGCAGCCCAAACCCGCGGCGAATCCCCTTGGTACATCATGCTTTGGGAAATTCTGCCTAACGTGCGCGGCCCTTTGATCGTCGATTTCTGCCTGCGCATTGGCTACACCACCATTCTTTTGGGCACTTTGGGCTTCTTCGGGCTCGGAGTTTCGCCGGAAAGCCCGGACTGGGGCATGACCATCAACGAAGGACGCAAGCTCCTGTTGATCTACGCACACCCTGCTCTGCCACCCGCGATTGCGCTCATGTCGCTCGTGCTGGGATTGAACTTCCTGGCTGACGGCCTGCGCGAAGAATCCCTGAAAGACTGAGGATAAGAGATATGACCAATCAAAACGTCGAGCCAATTCTCGAGATTGACAACCTCAACATCTCTTTCTTTGTTCGTGCCGGCGAAATCCCTGCCGTGATGGACTTTTCCTGCAAGATCATGCCCGGTGAGACCATGGGTCTCGTTGGGGAGTCCGGTTGCGGAAAATCCACCGTAGCCTTGGGCATCATGCGCGACATGGGCAACCGGGGTAAGATCACCAAGGGAACAATCAAGTATCGCGGCCGCGATATGGGTGACATGAGCCACGACGAATTGCGCAACATTCGTGGCTCAAAGATTTCCATGATCTATCAGGAGCCCATGGCGAGCCTGAACCCGGCCATGAAGATCGGCCGTCAGTTGATGGAAGTTCTGGAAATCCACGAAAACGCCAGCAAAGAAGAAGCCTATAACCGCTCCCTCGACATGCTGACATCTGTCAAGTTGCCTGATCCGGCCCGTGTGATGGACGCATACCCGCACCAGATTTCCGGCGGTCAGCAACAACGCATCGTGATTGCGATGGCTCTGCTATCTAAACCGGATCTGCTACTGCTCGATGAACCCACCACGGCGCTCGACGTGACAGTGGAAGCCGGCATCGTGCAATTGGTGAAAGAACTGGCGGCCACAACCGGCACATCCATGCTCTTCATCAGTCACAATCTCGGTCTGATCTTGGAGACCTGCGACCGCATCACCGTCATGTATTCCGGGGAAGCGGTGGAAACCGGCACAGTCAACGAAGTGTTTGACCAGATGCGCCACCCTTATACCAAAGGTCTGTTCAACTCGATCCCACTTCCCGGTGCCGACAAGAACTCCCGTCCGCTGGTGGCGATCCCCGGTCAACTGCCCCTGCCGCATATGCGGCCACGCGGCTGCAACTTTGGACCGCGGTGTGAAGAATATGTCGAGGAAGTCTGCAACGCCGGTCACATCTCTATGCAGCAGGTGGATGGCCAGGACCTGCACAAATCCCGTTGTATGCGCATCAATGAGATCGATTGGGAATCAGAACCTGAGCGGCGAGTTGTTGAAGACCCGGTGGCCCCGGGCGATGTGGTGCTGGACGTGCGCGACCTGCAAAAATATTACGACGTCGCGGCCAACAAGATATTTGGCGGCGGCGACACCCGCACGGTGAAAGCCAACGAATCCATCACCTTCCAAGCCCGTGAAGCCGAGACGGTGGCTATCGTGGGCGAATCCGGGTGCGGAAAGTCCACCTTGGCCAAAGTGCTGCTGGGACTGGAAACAGCCACAGACGGAGACGTGGTTCTGGGTGCCGTCGATATCGGCAATACCGAAGTCAATGATCGTACCACCAAGACCGTTTCTGCCGTACAAATGGTGTTCCAAAACCCGTTTGATACGCTCAACCCAAGCCATTCGGTGGGATCACAGATCATCCGGACGCTGGAAAAATTCAAGATCGGTGATTCAAAATCCGACCGCAAAGAGCGGATGCTCGAACTGCTGGACTTGGTGAAACTGCCCCGTGCTTTCGCAGAGCGCATGCCGCGGCAATTGTCCGGTGGCCAAAAGCAGCGCATCGGTGTGGCCCGCGCCTTTGCCGGGCAGCCGCAACTGGTCGTGGCGGACGAGCCGGTGTCGGCCTTGGACGTGTCGGTTCAAGCAGCGGTGACCGAACTGCTGATGGAAATCCAGCGCGAAGCCAAGACCACGATGCTGTTCATCAGCCATGATTTGTCGGTCGTGCGCTACATCGCGGACCGCGTGGTGGTGATGTATCTTGGGCACATCGTTGAGCAGGGCACGACGAACGATATCTTCTCTCCGCCCTATCACCCCTATACGGAGGCCCTTCTATCGGCGATTCCGATTGCTGACACCAGCGTGGTGAAAAAACACATCGTGCTGGAAGGCGACATACCGTCGGCTATGAACCCGCCATCCGGTTGCCCGTTCCAGACCCGCTGTCCGCGCAAAGCCCAGGTGGACGGCGATTTGTGCGAGCGCGAAGTGCCACCCATGCGGGAACTGGCCTCAGGCCATTTCGTCAAATGTCACTTGGCCGCTTCCATTTTGGACGCAATGGAACCGGTGATCGTGTTGGGCGACAAGCCTGACACCATCGCTACCAAGACGCTCGCTAAGAAGACGGCTAAGACCAGCGGTAAAGCATCCACATCGAAAGCCGGTGGTGCAACAGTCGCAGCCTTGGCCGCGGTGGGTACGGCTGCTGCTGCCAAGTCTGCAACGGCGAAAACGACGAAAACCAAGCCCGCCGCTGCCAAAACAAAAACAGCTAAGACAAGCGCCGCAAAACCGGCAACCAAAGCAACAACAGCCAGGGCAACGGCGTCTTTAGCCAAGGCAAGCATATCAAAACCTGCCGCTCCAAAGGCCACCGCAACGAAAGCACCAGTCGTCAAAAAAGACGCTGCCCCGCCCAAAATGCGGAAGCCTGCCAAACCGGACGATCTCAAAATGATCTCCGGGGTGGGGCCAAAAATCGAGGGCATTTTGCACGGGTTGGGTGTCTACAAGTTTGAACAAGTCGCCAAATGGAAAAAAGCAGAACGCGATTGGGTGGATAATCACCTGAGGTTCCGAGGCCGCATCGAGCGAGAGGATTGGGTGAAACAAGCCAAAGCTCTCGCCAAAGGCGGGGCGGAAGAGTACATCAAAGTGTTTGGTAAAAAGCCGCGCTAATCCAGCGGCCTCCCAAATGCAAAACAGCCTGCTGGCGCGTTTGGGAGGACAATCATGACATTTTCACCACAAGTGCGCGACAGCGATGTGGATGCCCTGGAAGGCTGGTTGGCCAGCAGTCCGGACACCTATTCAGTTGCGCAATTTGTGCCCGGCCCAGGCATACAGCGGCTGGCTCTCAAGTTTGATTTGGCACTATTGCGCAACGCTTTGGGTGAGTGCCTGTCCCGTTCGTCATTTCAGGGTTCCATGCAGGATCAGGGTTTTGCAGCCCTGCCGTTGACCCAGCGCCCGGGGCAGACAGAGTGGACCGAAAACGATCTCTCAGGCCGGTATTGGATACGAGCAGACGAGCGTTACGTTGAAGAGCCGCGCGAAGACCTTGTGCCGGAAGCCCAATTCAACGAGTTCAACCCGGACTTCGCCGGAACCTATTTTGAAGAGGTCCACCGGGAGCTCAGCAAACGCTTTCCCATCGGGCGCATGCGGGTTCTGTCCAAGGGGCTTTACAACTGCAATTCGTGGCATCGCGATCCGGAACCGCGACTGCACATTCCCATCACCACAAATCCCGGCGCTCTGTTTGTAGTCAACCACCACGTGACGCACCTGCCAGCCGATGGTTCGGTCTATTTCACAGACACACGCGGCTACCACACAGCGCTAAATGGTGGTGATCATCACAGGGTGCACATCGTGGCAGCCCTCGCCTACGAACAGATCACAGAGTGAACCCGCACACCCAAAGGACCGTTGATTTCATTCACAGTCTTTCGTTTCGCGACATCAACGGGGAACGCGCCGCTTTGGCAATCCGCGCATTGACGGATACGCTGGGTGTGGCCGTGGGTGGCAGCACGACCGACCTGTCACGTATCATCCGCAACCACGCTGTAGAGCACTTTGCGGCAGGCCCCTCCACCAAACCTGCGCACTTGTTTTGTGACGGGCGCGCCGTCAGCGCAGCAGGCGCAGCACTGGCCAACGGCATGACCATAGATGCCCTCGACGCCCATGATGGTCTTAAGCCAACGAAGGGACATGTCGGGTGCGGTGTGGTCGCGTCCCTGTTGGCCTTGGCAGAGGCCAATGGCGTCGCGTCGAGCCACGATTTGCTAACAGCGCTGTCGGTGGGCTACGAAATTGGCAGTCGTGCCGGAATTGCGCTGCACGCGACGGCGAGCGATTACCACACGTCCGGCGCTTGGATTGCCTTGGGTGCCGCCGCAATGGGTGCTCGCCTCATGGGTTTATCGTCCGAACTGACCTTGGAAGCTCTGGGCATCGCGGAATATCACGGCCCCCGTAGCCAGATGATGCGCTGTATCGATCACCCAACCATGGTGAAGGACGGGTCCGGCTGGGGCGCGATGGCCGGTGTGTCGAGCGCTTATCTGGCACAGGGTGGCTTCACCGGCGCGCCCGCCATTTCTCTGACAGGACAGAAAGTGGAACCCATCTGGAACGACATGGGCACGCGCTGGTACATCGCAGAACAGTATATCAAGCTCTATCCCGTGTGCCGCTGGGCTCAACCAGCAGTGGAAGCCGCACTGGCCTTGAAGCGCGACCATGCGATTATGACCGACAGCATTGCACGCGTGGACGTGACAACGTTTGCGGAAGCCGCGAGGCTGGCGGCGCGTCATCCCGCCACAACGGAAGAAGCGCAATACTCACTTCCCTTCCCGCTGGCCGCTGCCCTCGTCTATGACACGGTGAGCGCGAAGGACGTTGCACAAACAGGCCTGACCGATCCGACCACCCACCCCATCCGCGACCGCATCCACATGCAGACGGCCGAGCGTTACGATGCGGAATTTCCAGCGCGCCGGTTTGCCGACGTTGCGATCACCTTAAGAGATGGAACGGTATTGAAATCAGCACCAACCGAAGCCATCGGCGATCCAGAAGACCCGGTGGATAAAGCCACCATCGACGCAAAATTCCGCGCTCTGACGGAACCGGTCTTGGGAGCAAAACGCGCAGACCAGCTCCACGCAGCCATACAAGCGCTAGAAGGTGATGGACCTTTCAGCGATCTGATCAACGCAGTGTCAAAGCCCGTCTAAGGCAACAGTCGCAGTTCAACGGCGGGTAGGCAACCACCAACCTTTAGGCGTCCAGCAAAAGCGACTGTCCCTCGGAATTGAACAGATGCATCTTAGCAGGGTCAGCGGAGAAGCTGACCGTGTCGCCGCGCTTATGCCTCACACTGCCGGGCACTTTGACGACAACAGGCGGCTCGCCCTCTGAAATATCCGCATAGATGTTGGTCACCTCCCCAAGGGACTCCACCAGCGACACCGCACCCGAGATCAAGGCGGATTTGCCTTTAGCGAGCGTCATATCCTCCGGGCGAAAGCCCAATTTGACCGAAGTCCCTTTGAGTGCAGCTGCACTTTTAATTGGTACGGACACTTTGGACCCATTTGCCAATTCCACACCGGTCTTCGCCCCCGTGCTGGTGACCGTGGCATCCACAACATTCATGGCTGGCGAGCCGATAAACTGTGCCACAAACAGATTGGCGGGACGTTCATAAAGGTCAATCGGCGCGCCGACCTGTTCGATGCGCCCGGCAGAAAGAACGACAATCCGGTCCGCCAGCGTCATGGCTTCCACCTGATCGTGGGTAACGTAAATCATGGTGGAATTGGGCAGGCTCTCTTTCAGTTTGGCAATCTCGATCCGCGTCGCCACACGCAAAGCCGCATCCAAATTGGACAGCGGTTCGTCAAACAAAAACACCTTTGGATCGCGGCAAATCGCACGACCAATCGCAACCCGCTGCCGTTGTCCGCCCGACAACGCCTTCGGTAGGCGATCAAGATATTCACCCAATTGCAAAATATCAGCAGCCGCATTCACCCGCTCATTGATCTCCGCCTTGGAGGCCTTTGCGATGCGCATGCCAAAGGCCATGTTATCAAACACTGTCATATGCGGATAAAGCGCGTAGGATTGGAACACCATCGCGATGCCCCGCTGCGATGGCGGGATGTCGTTAACCACCCGCCCGTCAATATCCATCACACCGCCGCTAATCGTTTCCAGACCGGCGATCATTCGCAATAAAGTCGACTTGCCGCAGCCGGATGGCCCGACAAACACAATGAACTCGCCCTCATCGATCTCAAGGTCCACACCGTGGATGACTTGCGTGTCGCCATAGGCTTTTTTGATCTCTTTCAGCGTCAGCGCGGTCATGCGGATCTCCCATCCGTTTCAAAGCCATCCAGGCGGGCAAAGTAGCTGCCATAGGGTTCCAGCGTCAGTGTGCTGCCAGTAACGCTTCCCCCCGCACCGGGCGATAAAAGCTCAGCCTGCACGGAGTCGGGCAGCGCAATTTCAGCAACGCCGTCGCTCATATTGATCGCCACGAAGAGCGCCCGGTCGCCATGCACTCGCGTGAAAGAAACGATCTCCGCATGGGCCTCGCCAAAGGTGAGCGTGCCCTTGGACAGTTCAGGGTATTTAGCGCGAAAGGCTAAAGCCTGCCGGTAGTGGTTCAGCAGGGACTCCGGATCACCCGTCTGCAAATCGGCCGCCAGATGAATGTGTTCAGGCGGCACGGGCAACCAAGGCTTGCCCACGGAAAACCCGCTGTTCAATCCATTGCTGGCCCAGACCATCGGAGTCCGGCAACCATCACGGCCTTTGAAGGTTGGCCAAAACTGCTTTCCATACGGGTCCTGCAAGTCTTCGTAGGCCAACAGACCTTCGGTCAATCCAAGCTCTTCCCCTTGATAGAGGCAAACCGAACCGCGCAAAGACAGGATCAGCGTCGCGGTCATTTTCAAGAATCCATCGCGATCCACCACTTGGTCAGCCCAACGGGATGCGTGGCGCACCACGTCATGGTTGGAAAACGCCCAGCAGGACCATCCGGTTGGCGCGGCCGCCTCGAAGTCCTCCACTACACGGCGCACTTTGGGAGCGTTTATAGGTTCGGGCGACAGGAAGTCGAACGCGTAGCACATGTGGACCATGTCATCGCCGCTCGTGTATTCGGCGACGATTTCCAAACCGCGTTCGGCATCCCCAACTTCACCCACAGCGGTGGCCGATGGGTACTCGTCGAGCAAAGCCCGAAAGCGCTTCAAAAAAGCGATGTTTTCCGGCTGATTTTTATCAAACAGGTGCGATTGATAATTGTAAGGGTTCACCTTGGGCGCAATGGAATCGTTGCGCTTGTCCTCTTCCAGAGCCGGATTGTCTTCCAGACCCTGCGAGTGAACGTAGAAGTTGATGGTATCCAGTCGGAAACCATCCGTTCCCCGATCGAGCCAAAACCGCACCGTGTCCAGCAATGCATCTTGAACGGCCGGGCTGTGAAAGTTCAGGTCGGGCTGGCTCGCCAAAAAATTATGGAGGTAGTACTGGCACCGGCTCGTGTCCCACTCCCAAGCGGACCCGCCAAAGATTGACAACCAATTGTTCGGCGGTGACCCGTCCGGCTTTGCATCTGCCCACACATACCAATCCGCTTTGGCATTATCCCGGCTCGACCGGCTTTCGCGGAACCAGGGATGTTGGTCTGACGAATGGGAGATCACTTGATCGATCATCACCTTTAGGCCCAGGCGGTGGGCTTCGGCGATCATCGCATCAAAATCCGCCAAGGAGCCGAACATCGGATCGACGTCGGTATAGTCCGAAACGTCATAGCCAAAATCCGCCATGGGCGAGGTGAAGAACGGCGATATCCAGATCGCATCCACCCCAAGCGACGATATGTGCTGCAACCGTTGCGTGATACCGCGCAGATCGCCGATGCCATCCCCATTGCTGTCCTGAAACGAGCGTGGATAAATCTGATAAATAACGGCCCCGCGCCACCAGTCTGGATCGACATCATGACTGGTGACCACACCGGGAGCGGCTTCATTTCTAAAATCGTGCAATACGTTCATGCGTTTACTCTGTGTAGGCTCAACGGCCCTTGGCTCCCTCTAGCTGCCTCTGGCCGCCTCTAGCCGCCCCTAACCGCCTTTGACCGAACCGGCCAGCAAACCGCGGACCAGATATCGTTGCAAGGCGAAGAAGACGAGGATGGGTACGATGATGGCCACGAAAGCGGATGCGGTCAAAATTTCCCAATTGCCACCCCGCGACCCGAGCAGTTCCCGCAGCCGCCCGGTTAGGACAAGCTGCTCTTCATTATTGCCCAAGAACACTGTCGCCACCAACAGATCGTTCCAAACCCAAAGGAACTGAAAGATCGCAAAAGAAGCAAGGGCAGGGAATGACAGCGGCAGAATGATCTTGCGGAAAATCTGAAAATCGGTGGCGCCATCCACCCGCGCGCTCTCCAGAATTTCTTTTGGCAAACCGGCAATGTAATTGCGCAAAAGGTAGATCGCGAGCGGAAGGCCAAACGCCGTATGCGCCAGCCAAATCCCGATAAAACTCTTGCCGATGCCCACATTGGTATAGAGTTTGAGAATGGGTATGAGGGACATCTGCAATGGCACAACCAGCAGCCCGACGACGACGGCCAGTAACAAACCGCGCCCGGGAAACTGCATCCAAGCCAGCGCGTAGGCCGCATAGGCTGCAATCAAAATCGGTATAATGGTCGCCGGAATGGTGACCGTCAGCGTGTTTATGAAGCTCTGACCGATACCTTCTGAAAACAGAACCTTGTCATAGTTTTCGAAAGTAAATCTGGGCGGTTCCGATCCTGTCACGAACATCCTTTGCCCACGCCCATCGTCGCGCTGTTCATCATACTCCAGACGGAAGTCTCCATTAGCCTGGACACTTAAGCGCCCACCACGGCGCAACTCTGCGGTATCGCCGACCGCAAAGGCCTGCGGTGCGCGCGATGATATCCCGAAACGGTCCACAGAGCCGCCCTGCCCGTCAAAGACATTACCGGTGAGAACCCAAACGTCCCCGTCCTGCACAGCCTCCCCTGGGGAAGGCGCACGCACGATGATGGAACGTTGCGATGAAGAGAGTGCCGTCCACCAACCGGTGAGCGACAACTGATCTTTATCGCGAAACGACGACACCAAAATGCCAAAAGTCGGCAGGGTCCAAGCCACTACCAAAAACACAACCGAAAGATTGACCGCCCACGTCAAGGCGGGGCGGGAGCCAACACCAACCGACATGTCACAGACCCTCCGCGTGTGGAACTTTACGCATCTTTTTGCGCCTCACGAATATTCCAAATCATGATCGGCACCACCATCAACATAATCACCAGAGCAACAGTGGACGCGCGGCCAAAATCCAAACCGCGAAACATCCAATCAAACATGAAATTGGCCAGAACCTGCGTTCCCCATTGACCGTTCGTCATCGCCAACACGATGTCGAAAACCTTCAAAACGAGTATCGTAATCGTGGTCCAAACCACGGCGATCGTACCCCATATCTGCGGTACTTTGATCTTGAAAAAAATCTGCAACGGACTGGCGCCGTCGATAACGGCGGCTTCCACCGTTTCTTCCGGAATACCCCTCAGCGCCGCCGACAGGATGACCATGGCAAAGCCGGTTTGAATCCAGATCAAGATCACCATCAGGAAGAGACTGTTCCATATCGGCAGTGTAATCCACGCTTGCGGGTCGCCGCCGAACCACGTGACCACAGCGTTTAGCAGGCCGATCTGATCGGTGCCCGCCGCGCGGTAATCGTAAATAAATTTCCAAATCACGCTGGCGCCGATAAAGGAGATCGCCATGGGCATGAAAATCAGGCTCTTGGCGATATTGCCCCACGCAATCCGGTCGGTCAGTGCCGCAGCGATAAGCCCAAACACCGTGGACGCGGCGGGCACAACGACAAGCCAAAGGACGTTGTTAAACAGGCTTTCACGAAAAGCGGGGTCAGAAAAAAGCCAGCTGTAATTGCTCAAGCCAACCCATGTTTCACCGGACGGGCCGAACAAAGAAAGCCAAACGGTATTGAAGACCGGATAGACCAGATAGGTGCCCAAAAGCACAATCGATGGACCCAAAAACAGCCATGGGCGTATCTGGTTCGCCCGCAATATGTTGGATGCGGCTTGGGTCGAGCGCGACGGATAAATCGTATCCAACAGCTTATTCGTACCCCAGAAATAACCAAAGCAAGCCGCCACCCCAAGCACCATCACCAAAACGGCCCGGAGCAATTGGCTTTCACCCAGGAAACCCTGGAATGCAGTGAACACCAGGACCGCCAACAACACGCTGGCGACGATGCCGCCAAGGGCAATCAGCAGCGTGAAGGCAGCGGTTGACAGCGCCCCCAATACAACGGGGGAGCCATCACTGGTGGGAATTCCATCATGGGTCGCAGACACGGCCTAACCTCCAACTCAATTGCGATGGGACGCGGCGACCCGTGCCACCGCCTCCCTTCTACAGTCGAAGCGCGCTACTTGATCGCGTCCCATTCCTTTTGGATGCCGGCGGCCACTTCTGCGGCGGCCTTGCCACCTGCATAGTCCACCATACCAGTCCAAAACGCACCGGCACCAATTTTGCCGGGCATCAGGTCGGACGCATCAAAGCGGAACGTGGTCGCCGTGGTGAGGATCTCGCCCTGCTTCTTGGTGGACGCGTCCGGGTAAGTGTCGAGGTTTGCACCCGTGTGCGGGGTCAAAAACGCACCCTGCGCCATCATGATTTCATGAGCGATTGGCGTCTGCAAAAAGTCCATAAACGCAGTCGCGGCAGGAGAGGCTTTGGTAATCGCCATCAACGTGCCTGCACCCAAAACGGGCGTGCCAAGGTCTTTGTCTTCATAGGCCGGGAAGTAGAAGAAATCCGCGTCCTCACCCAGTTTCGTGCCTTCGGGGAAGAAAGCCGGAATGAAAGACGCCTGACGGTGGAAATAGCACTTGGCAGGCGACGTGAACAAACCTTTGGGAGATTCGCGGAAGTCCGTCGTTGCAACGGCTCCCGCACCGCCATCGACATAGGAGTCATTGCGCGCGAAAGCACCAAACTCTTCAATCGCAGCCACCACGCGTGGGTCGTTAAAGGGTATCTCGTTGCTCACCCACTGGTCATAAACGGCAGGCGGTTGCGTGCGCAGCATCATGTCTTCCACCCAGTCAGTCGCCGGCCAGCCGGTCGCGCCGCCTGATCCCAAACCGATGCACCATGGCGTACCGCCGTCGGCAACGATCTTGTCAGTCAGGGCCTTCAACTCGCCCATTGTCTTGGGCACCTCGTAACCGGCATCTTCCAGATTTTCAGGAACGTACCAAACCAGAGACTTCACGTTCACATTAAAAAAGAAGCCGTAAAACTCATCCGCACCGGATGCGTTTTTGTAGGTTCCCAAATCCACCCAGGAAGACCCAGCAGCAAATTTATCGGTAACAAACTGCTTCATCTCAGCGGAAAGCGCCGTCAGTTGGCCCTTGGACGCTAGGTTGGCGGCCAGACCCGGCTGGGGGAACACAGCAATGTTTGCGGCCGAACCAGCTTCGGCATCGATCACGATTTGCTGCTCGAACGAGTCAGAGCCCGCATAGGTCGCGTTCGCACCGGTGGCGGCGTTAAAGTAAGCCAGCAACGCAATAAAATTGTCTTTCTCGGCACCGGTCCACGGGCCGAACACGGATAAGTTCTGCCCCTTCAAATCAGGCGCGGCGGCCTTATAAGCGTCATAAGAAGCCCAATTGAATTTAGCATCCTCACCCGGCGCGAACTTCAAATTGGAATGTCCGTCCGCATGGGCAAGACCGGTTGTCAGAGCCAAAGCCAAAAGGCTGGCAATCACTGAATTTTTCATCGATTTCCTCCACAAGCCATGGTGCTGCGCAAATCCGCTACAGCCACAGTGCTGATAATTTTCTCCTCCAAGGAAACGGCCAACCGTTCCCCTCATTGCGCTTTTAGCTTGCCACTGAACAGGACAGAAGGCAAAATCCAAAGCGCTTTGAGACCGCTATACGACCCATCTTGCCGCGCAAAGTCAAGAATGAATACGCAATGTCCGCTCGAAGCTTTGATAAACCGGACGTTTCATCGAGTTCAGCAAGTGAGCGATTTATTTGCTTTGAAAAATGGGGCATGCACACTGCGCGCAGCAAAGACTACAAATGACGACGGACACGGAAGACGCATAAAAAGCCAATGAATCTCAAGGAATTATCGACACAGCTAGGGCTGTCCCAGACCACGGTCAGCCGCGCACTGAACGGTTTTCCCGAGGTCAGTGAGAAGACGCGGGAACGTGTTTTACAGGCTGCGCGAAGCGCAAACTATCGACCAAGCCCCAGCGCGGCTCATCTGGCGACCGGCAAAACGAAAGTTATCGGGCACGTTATTCCCACCACTCAACACCGGATGATCAACCCACATTTTTCCGATTTTTTGGCCGGCGCGAGCGAAGGTTATGCGGCGGCTGGATATGACATGCTGTTGCGCGCGGCAGAGCCCGAGGAAGAAGCCGGGGTCTATGAAGACTTTGTCAGCAGCAAACGGGTGGGCGGTGTCGTGGTGCATGGACCACGTCTCAACGATTCCCGCATTGGCCTTTTACAGTCCCTCGGTCTGCCCTTTCTCGTCCATGGGCGTACCGGCGCAGAAGATGAGTCCTACCCGTGGCTGGATGTGAACAATAAGGAGGCGTTTGAAACCGCAACCAACTATCTCATAAAGCTGGGCCACACCCGCATCGCATTGATCAACGGCTTGGAAGAGATGACCTTCGCCGCCCAGCGCCGCGCGGGATATGACGCAGCGCTGCAAAACAGCGGTTTGTCTTTGGACCCCGAACTAAACTTCAGTGCGGACATGGTGGAGCCTTACGGCTACGAGGCCACGATCAGCTTGCTGAACCAATCCAACCCGCCCACCGCAATCCTCTGCTCCAGTATATTGTGCGCCATGGGCTGCGTGCGCGCTTTGGCGGAAAACGGGATGCGACCGGGAAAAGACGTATCCGTCATGACATTCGATGATGTCCTGTCCTTCTTGCAACCCTCGAGAAACCAAACGTCCAGCCCCGCCTTCACCTCCATGCGCTCGTCGATCCAAGATGCCGGACGCCGTTCGGCAGAGATCCTGATTGATGTCATAGAAGGCAAAAGTTCCCAGCCAACCGGCGTATGCTGGGAGGCGGAATTGGTAGAAGGCCGCACCACATCTCCGCTGCGGCCATGACACAGTCCATGAACAATCCGAAACTCACCATCAAACGCGGTCAGTTTCCAGAAGGGTTTGTGTTCGGCACAGCAACCTCCGCCTACCAAATCGAAGGCACCAGCTTGTACGGCGATGCAGGACTGTCCCATTGGGACACATTCGCAGCGACCCCTGGCAACACGGCCAATTTTGAAAGCGGCTCGGAAGCCTGCGATCATTACACCCGGTGGGCAGAAGACTTGGACCTGGTGCGCGATGGCGGCTTCGACGCCTACCGCTTCTCCACGTCCTGGGCACGCATCCAGCCCGATGGACCGGGTTCGATCAACCAGACCGGTCTCGATTTTTACGAACGGCTCGTCGACGGCATGTTGGAGCGCGGCATCGATCCTTGGCTTACGCTCTACCACTGGGAACTGCCATCTTGGCTGGCGACACGCGGTGGCTGGCAGAACCGGGAAACGGCAGAACGCTTCGGCGACTTTGCAAACATTGTCACCCGCCGGTTTGGCGATCGGTTGGCCGCCACTGCCACCATCAACGAACCGTGGTGCGTGGCATGGCTTTCGCATTTTAATGGCGCCCATGCGCCCGGCCTGCGGGACATCCGTGCCGCCGGACACGCCATGCACCACGTACTGCTGGCCCACGCCAACGCCATGACCGCACTGCGAGCAAATAAGGTGAAAAACCTCGGGATCGTTCTGAATCTGGAAGTCGCAACACCGGCCACGCAGAGCGATGCCGACCGCAAAGCTGCCAAAACCTATGACGGGATTTACAACCGTTGGTTTTTATCCGCCCTGTTCGGTCATGGCTATCCGCAAGACATTCTGGACGGTCTGCGCAGTCATCTGCCCCACCGCTGGCAATTTGACATGAACAAGATCGCACAGGACATGGATTGGCTGGGGCTCAACTACTACACCCGCAAACACATTGCCCACGATCCTTCTGCGCCTTGGCCCGCCACGATGGACGTGCCGCATCAAGGAAACGGAACCGCCATCGGCTGGGAGGTCTACCCACAGGGTCTTGGCGATTTTCTGAATTGGGCGAGCGAGACCTATTCCGGTGATTTGCCCATCTACGTGACCGAAAACGGATTGGCCTCCAACGATACGATCACCCTTGATGGCGTATCCGACCCCGATCGTCTGGCTTTTTTGCAAGGGCACTTCGATGCTGTCCAAACAGCCATCAAGCGCGGTGCTCCGGTCAAGGGTTATTTTGTCTGGTCCTTACTGGACAATTTTGAGTGGGCACTGGGCTATGACGCCCGCTTTGGGATCGTGCACGTGGATTACGAAACCATGAAGCGGACGCCCAAGTCCAGTTTCTATGCACTGCAAGACGCGCTAAAGACCTGATCAGAAGACCCGATCCGGAAGAGACGTACCATGCCCACATTTGACCCCACCCAACGCAACGCGAACACCATCGCCGCCATCACCGGCGGCAGTCAGGGCCTTGGCCTTGCCGTTGCCCGCCAGTTGATGGCGGAAGGGTGCACGAAGCTCGCCTTGGCCGCCAGAAGCGAAGACGTGGGGGAAGCCGCAGCGGCGGCCTTGCGCGACGAAGGCGCAGACGTGATTTTCGTCAAGACCGATATGGCCAATCCAGACGACACAAAGGCTTTGATCGATGCCACTGTGGCCCATTTCGGCGATGTAAACGCATTGGTGAACTGCGCTGCCACAACCGAGCGGGGCACGCTTGAGACCACGACACCGGAAGTGTTTGACCGGATTTTTGCGGTCAATGTGCGTGGCTCATTCTTCACCATGCAGGCGTTCACCAATCACTGTCTTGCAGCAGGCCATGGCGGATCAGTGGTCAACGTCCTGTCCACAGAACGCCATTGTGGAAAGCCGTTTCTAAGCCCGTATTCCGGCTCCAAAGCGGCCATGGCCACGATCACCAAAAACGCGGCCAACGCGTTCAAGGACAAACGCATCCGCTTCAACGCGGTCGCCCCGGGTTGGATGGACACTCCGGCAGAAAGCAAAATCCAGCAACAGTTCCACGGCGCACCCGAAAACTGGCTGGAAAAGGCGGAAGCCGAACAATCGTTTGGCCAATTGATCAAACCGGAAGAATGCGCAGGCCTGATCGCCTATCTGGTCAGCCCGCAGGGCGGTGTCATGACCGGCGCCTGCATAGATCACGACCAACACGTCATTGGCGCTATGCCGGAAATGAGTGCATAGCGAGCCGAGCACAAGAGAACCACACTCAACCCGCAATTGTTACAAATGCAGGATCCACACCACACCGTCAGTGCAGGGCTTGTTCCGGCACTGACGCATGTTCGGGGACGCAAAGGACTGCGCCCCCAGCACATCACCCAATCGCTTCCAGTTCCTGTTCAAGGTCGGCGATCTCCGCACCGCCCGCCATCAGGCGGCGGATGTCCGGTCCGTGAAGATCAGCTGCCCGGCCTTCGCCGATCACCTCTCCCAATGACAGGAACACAAAACGGTCCGCGATCAATTGAGCGTGGATCTCATTGTGGGTGATCAAAATGATCGCAATGTTGCCGTAGCCGCGCACTTTCTTGATCGTCTTGAGAACTTCCATCTGCTGCTTTTGACCCAGCGCAGACGTTGGCTCATCCAAGATCAAAACCTTGGCACCAAAGTAGATCGCACGGGCGATGGCCAGTGTCTGACGTTGCCCGCCTGACATGGTGCCCACAGCCTGACTGGGATCAGAAATATCAATGCCGATCTTCACCATCTCGTCGTGGGCGATGGTATCCATTTCATCCATTTTCAACGCACCAAAGAAATTGGTACGCTCACGACCCATGAAGAAATTGCGGGTCACCGACATCAACTGGTTCAACGCCAAATCCTGATAGACGGTGCCGATTCCGGCGGCCGTCGCGTCACGGGGGGAGCGAAAATTCACCGGCTGCCCTTCGATATAGATTTGCCCGCTATTGGGTGCGTGCACACCCGCCAACGTTTTAATCAAGGTCGATTTGCCGGCACCGTTGTCCCCCAGAAGAGCCAAAACCTCTCCCGAATGAACCTCCAGATTGACGCCGTTCAAAGCCGTGAAGGGGCCGAACCGTTTGACAACGTTTTCAACGCGAATGAGAGCTTCGGTCATGGTCAAATCCCTCCCGTGATGCGTTTGCGGATACTTTCATTGGCAAACACGGCTGCCAACAAAATGGTGCCGAGGAAGACCCGGAACCAAGACCCGTCGATCCATGGAATGAAAAACACCGCATTGGCCACCAGTCCCACGGTTATCACTCCGAAGACCACCCCGATGATAGAGCCAAAGCCGCCCGTCATCAGCGTGCCGCCGACAACCGCAATGGCTATCGCGTAGAGTTCCTGCAGGTTGCCTTTGGCCGCGTCCGACGTGTTGGTGTCGAACACCTGACAGGCTGCAAACATGGTGGCGCAAAAGGCTGTGTTCATGAACAGGCCGATTTTCACCTTGTTGGTGGGCACACCGTTGGCACGGGCCGCTTCCTTGTTGTCACCTGTAGCATAAATCCAGTTGCCCAATTTGGTGTGGGACAAAACGAAATAGGCAACAGCGGCGATCACCAGCCACCAAAACACCCGGGCATCAAAACCATCGACCCACTGCTCGCCCCGACGGTTCAAATTACCGCCGAGATAGAACCAGAAATCGTAAAACCAGCCAAAGACTTCACCCCCAAGCGCATCGGCAAACCAACTGGTTTCCTTAAAATCCGGCAGGCCGGAAATCTGCGTCGAACCGTTGTTGAACAGACGGAAACAGACCTCGGTCAAACCGCGCAGAAGAAACAAGAAAGCCAACGTCACGATAAATGAGGACAAACCCGATTTCACAACAATCATGCCGATCAACCAGCCAAACGACAGCGTCATCACCAGCGTGATGAAAAAGGCTGATGCGGGCGTCGCTTCACCAAGGCCAAAGGGCAATCCCCATTTCATCATCATGGCCATCGACATGCCGGCAAAGCCGATCATGGAACCAATAGACAGATCAAACTCGCCTGCGATCATCAACAGGGCTGCGCCGGTGGCAATGATCCCGAATTGAGCGATAATGGCGAAGTTGTTTTTCAGGCCAAGCGCGTTGAACGCCAGACCGTTGGACGCGACCGCCAAAAGCAGAATGACCACCACCATCACAATGAAAGCCCCCGCCTCGGGACGTCTGAGCATTCTTAGAAAGAAGCCCTCTTGTTTAAGCCTGTCGCTCTCTGACCGTGAGACCTCTGCCTCCGCCATGTTTTCCTCCCCGGAAGTTCCAAACCACTCTGCAAGTCTTACAACAAAAAAAGCCGGGCGAGCCTCAAACAGCGC
Source organism: Pseudomonadota bacterium (assembly GCA_038746275.1). Lineage (GTDB taxonomy): Bacteria > Pseudomonadota > Alphaproteobacteria > Rhizobiales > Rhizobiaceae > Pseudahrensia. The sequence goes on from JBCDKS010000011.1 coordinate 92,425, forward strand.
GCCCGGCCAAAAATCAAGACATGGTTGCCGCGCTTAGCGGTTCACGCCTGCCTGTGAAGCCACGCTGGACGCGTTGGACTTGTCCACAAAACCGGGGCCGGACGGGATGTTGGAACCCGGCAGCATGCCCGCATTGGAGTTGTAGAGGTGCAGAACGATGACGGGCATATAGCCCTGCAGACGCTGCTGCTGGTCAATCGTGTAAGCCACCTTGCCTTCGTCGATAAGCTTCATCACCTCCGGAGACAGATCGAAGCAAGACAGATGCGTTCCATCAGCGCCCACTTCCGCAATTGCCTCTGCAGCGGCGGCACAGACGTGCGGGCCGGCAGCCATGACACCGTCAATGGACTGGTCAGCCTGAAGGGCAGCAGCCGTACGGGTTTTGATCTGCGCGACGTCGTTGGACACGTCAATCATGTTCAGGTCTTGACCCAGGCCGTCAAAGTAACCCTGACAACGGTCCACCAATGCAGTGTTGAATGCTTCCTGGTTCAAGCAGAGGCCTTTTTTCACACCTTCCGCTTTCGCGCGGTTACCGGCGGATGTACCGGCCAGTTTTTCAGGCTGGCCGACATGCATCAAAGCGCCCAGCTCTTTGGATGATTCCAGACCGGAGTTGATGGTGACAACCGGGATACCGGCTTCAACAGCTTTTTTGATCGCCGGTCCAAGCGCCGCAGCATCCGGCAGAGATACGATAATACCATCGGGCTGGGTGGCCGTAGCCGCTTCGATCAGCTTTGCCATGCCGGCCATGTCACCGGACGCATCAAAGTTATATTCGAGTTCAGCACCGACGGCTTTTGCAGCGTCGCGGCCACCCTTTTCAACGACAGGCCAGAACGGATCGGTGCCCTGCGTGTGGGTGATCATTACATAACGTTCGGCAAGAGCGGACGTACTCATGGCCAAGACAGCCGCAGCCGCCAACAAAATCTTCTTCATAGGGTTTTCCTCCCAGAAAACGTTTTATCGCTTCCACAACACCCCTCCAGGTGCCGCGACCAAGCGGACAAATGCCCCTTGATGCGCAAAGCCTAGTGCACCCCTCTGCGCTTTCCAAGGGGTGTCTTTGGGAAAACATGCGCTTTTTTAATCGGTTTAAAACACCGGCCCGTCAGCCGCTCGCATACCAACACGATCAGGAGGCGGAAAACACTGGTCCGCCCTTGGCAGCCCCCTTGCCCCCTTGGAACTCATGGCGAGACAAGGCAGGGTCCAAAGATGCTTGATACGCCAACACATCAAATGCCCGCCCACACTTCTGAGCAGTCCGCACAGACCAGCCTGAACCCGGATAAAAATGCTGCCGAGCGGACGCAACGAGCCCAGCGGGCAATGGGCGAAGCGCACCTGTCTGCCAAGCGTTCAGTCGGTCAATCGCGCATTGATCGGTTGCGTCAGCAGGGTTGTTGCAAACTGCGCCTTCCAGATCGCTCCACATCCGATGCGCCACTGGAAGCCGTGATGATCAATTCATCCGGCGGATTGACCGGCGGCGACCGCTTAACATGGCGCTTTGAAACGGCGGACGAGACAGCCCTCACCCTTACCACCCAAGCATGCGAACGGGCCTATCGGTCCAATGCCGGGGCGGGAAAAGTTGCCGTAGACCTGACACTGGGTGCCCATTCAAGCCTGAACTGGTTGCCACAAGAAACGATCCTGTTTGATGGGTCTGCCCTTGAACGCACGGTATCAGTCAACATGGCTGCATCCGCACGCTTGCTGCTGGTGGAATCGCTCGTGTTGGGGCGCGAAGCGATGGGGGAGCACCTAACCCAGTGTCACTTTCGCGACCGCTGGACCATCCGCCGCGACAACCGTCTCATCCATTCAGAAGCCTTGGCGCTATCGAAAGGCCAGTCAAAAGCCCATTCCAAAACCCAGTCGCAAGACCAATTGATCGGGTCGACGGACCCGCTCTTGGGTGAGCAAACACTGGCGGGCCATTTGGCCATGGCCACCGTCCTACTGGTGAGCCAGGACGCGGACCGGCACATTGCACCTTTGCGATCCAGTCTCAACGCCAACGAAGAGAGCGGAGACTTACAAAACGGGGCCGCCAGCGCGTGGAACGGCAAGCTTCTTGCAAGGCTCGTGGCGAAAGATGCCTACAGCCTGCGGCGGACACTGATTCCAATCTTGGAATTGCTCAACGATGGTGCAACCATGCCCAAAGCTTGGTCACTCTGACCGGTGTTGCCACGCCGATCAAAGGCCGAAGAAGAAGTGTGAAGGAAGACGAAAGTGCAACTGACGCCGCGTGAAAAAGACAAATTGCTGGTCTCCATGGCGGCCAACGTCGCCCGCAAACGCTTGGAGCGGGGCGTAAAACTCAACCACCCCGAAACCATCGCTCTGATCACAGACTTCGTGGTGGAAGGCGCCCGCGATGGCCGGTCCGTCGCGGACCTGATGGAGGCCGGTGCCCACGTCATCACCCGCGATCAAGTGATGGAGGGCATCCCCGAAATGATCCACGACATTCAGGTGGAAGCCACATTCCCCGACGGCACAAAACTGGTCACCGTTCACGAGCCGGTTCGGTGAGGATGAGCGTTGATGGCCTTCTCGAGTTTGCCAAAATGGAAGCTCAAATTGTTCGAAACTACGAAGTTCTTCTCGTCACACTTTTGGGTGGGCAACTCACAGCGACCTATTTGGTGTTCGGTCTTGAAAACCCAGTGGCTTCAATATTCCTCGCTTTGCTGTTCGCACTTGGGTTGACCGGTTCCTTTTCTCTCTCCATCGGTCGATCATTTCACTATGGTCTCTACGAAAGAGCGAGAAAAGAATGGGCGACAAAAAACTTCTTCAATACAGACAAGTTGGATGAGATATACCAACAGAGAAAAACTGACGCAATGATCTTCTCATTTGGTTCAACGACGCTCCCATATTGGATTTTATGGCCAACTTTAACTGGGTTGGTGCCTTTTTGCGCAATGATAATAAGGATGTCTCAGTGATCCCCGGAGAAACAATCACCGCTGCTGGGTCCATCACCCTCAACGATGGTGCCGAAACCGTGACGCTCAAAGTCGCCAACACCGGCGACCGGCCGGTGCAGGTGGGAAGCCATTACCATTTCTTTGAGACCAACCCGGCGCTGGATTTTGACCGTGACGCAGCCCGCGGCATGCGCCTCGACATTGCGGCGGGAACCGCTGTCCGCTTTGAGCCCGGCCAAGCCCGCGACGTGACGCTGGTGCCAGTAGGCGGCAAGCGGGAAATTTACGGCTTCAACCAAATAGTAATGGGAAAGCTGTGACCCCTCTGCAGAACAAGCGCACCGTAACCACGCCTTTGATGGCCGCACTGGTTTTTGCAGGCGCTCTGTTTCTTGCCGCTGTCAACACGCCAACCCATGCGCAGGACGTGGATTGCACATCTCCCCAAACGCAGATGGCCATGAACATCTGTTCCAGTCGCGATGCCGAAACAGCAGACGCAGTGCTGAACGAAATTTGGTCCACCCTCAGGGCTAAAACCCGCGCTTTTGATGCGGACGCGAACATTCCGGAAGGCGAACGGATCAGCGATCAGTTGCTGACCGCCCAGCGCGCCTGGATTCAATACCGCGACGGCCAGTGCAACGCGGAAGGTGCACAATATTACGGCGGCTCCATCCGTCCCTTGATCGTCAACACCTGCGTCACACGCATGACCGAGGCCCGAACGCAGGAACTGCGTACGATGCTCCAAGAGAACTAACAGAAAGCCCCCAGATGCCAGCCACACTTCCCCGTTCCGACTATGCCGCCATGTACGGCCCCACCACCGGCGACAAAGTGCGGCTGGCCGACACGGATCTCATCATCGAGGTGGAACGCGATCTCACCACCTATGGCGAGGAGGTGAAATTCGGCGGCGGCAAAGTCATCCGCGACGGCATGGGCCAAAGCCAGGTCACCCGCGCCGATGGCGCTGTCGACACCGTCATCACCAACGCGCTGATCGTCGATCACACCGGCATCTACAAAGCCGATATCGGCTTGAAAGACGAGCGCATCGTCAAGATTGGCAAGGCCGGCAACCCGGACACCCAGCCGGGTGTGGACATCATCATCGGCCCCGGCACAGAGGCCATTGCTGGTGAGGGCAAAATCCTCACCGCAGGCGGGTTCGACAGCCACATCCATTTCATTTGTCCCCAACAGATCGAAGAGGCGCTGCACTCCGGCGTCACCACCATGCTGGGCGGCGGCACAGGCCCGGCCCACGGCACGCTGGCCACCACCTGCACACCCGGCCCGTGGCACATCGGGCGGATGATCCAATCGTTTGACGCATTCCCCATGAACATCGGCCTGTCCGGCAAGGGCAATGCGTCCCTGCCCGGCGCGCTGCATGAAATGGTGTTGGGCGGTGCCTGCGCACTCAAACTGCACGAAGATTGGGGCACCACGCCCGCCGCCATCGATACGTGCTTGTCGGTTGCCGACGAGCACGACGTGCAGGTGATGATCCACACCGACACGCTCAACGAATCCGGCTTTGTTGAAAACACCGTAGACGCCTTCAAGGGCCGCACCATCCACGCCTTCCACACCGAAGGTGCAGGCGGTGGCCACGCGCCGGACATCATCAAAATCTGCGGGCTGGAAAACGTCTTGCCCTCGTCCACCAACCCAACGCGGCCCTACACGGTCAACACGTTGGAAGAGCATCTCGATATGCTGATGGTCTGCCATCACCTCGACAAATCCATCCCCGAAGATATTGCCTTTGCCGAAAGCCGCATCCGCCGCGAGACGATTGCCGCCGAGGACATCCTCCACGACATGGGCGCGTTCTCGATCATCGCATCAGACTCGCAAGCCATGGGCCGCGTCGGCGAGGTGCTGATCCGCACCTGGCAGACCGCCGACAAAATGAAAAAACAGCGCGGCGCACTCAAGGAAGAAACCGGCGACAACGATAATTTTCGTGTCCGCCGCTACATCGCAAAAGTGACGATCAATCCCGCCATCGCCCACGGCATTTCCCACGAGATCGGTTCCATCGAAGAGGGCAAGCGCGCCGACCTGTGCCTGTGGGACCCGGCATTCTTCGGCGTCAAACCGGCCATGGTTATCGTGGGAGGCACCATCGCAGCTGCCCCCATGGGCGACCCCAACGCGTCCATTCCAACCCCGCAACCCGTTCACATGCGCCCGATGTTCGGCGCCTTTGGCAAGGCCATGACCAATTCATCGGTTACCTTCGTGTCCCAAGCCGCCATCGAGGACGGTCTGGCGGAAAAACTGGGCGTCGAAAAAGCGCTGGCCGCCGTCCAAAACACAAGAGGCGGCATCTCCAAAAAGAGCCTCATCCACAACGACGCCACACCCCACGTGGAAGTGAACCCGGAAACGTACGAAGTCCACGCCGACGGCGAATTGTTGACCTGCGAACCAGCCGAAGTGCTTCCGATGGCACAACGATATTTTCTGTTTTGAGGAAGCATGACGATCATAGCGTTCGATCCCAGCCCCTTTGTAACTCCATTGATGGACAAGTGTGAGTGTGAAAAGATGGATCGACCGATATGATAGCCACTCTCACCGCTCGACAAAAACACGAAGTCGAATTGAGTGTCTTGCCGGACTGTGAAGCGTGCTTCAATGGACTGTCGCGCACAGAAGACCTTGCGCTCTCACCCAACAATCAATGGCTAGCAGTCGCCAATTTTACGCTCAATTGCATCACGTTTTTTCAACTCAGTTTCACCTATGATGGATCGCCCAGAACGCCCGGCCTCTCGATAGGCAACTACTGGCAGCTGCAATCACCGACGTTAAAATACCCGCACGGACTGGACTTTTTGGACGATCAAACGCTGGTTGTGGCCAATCGCCAAGGGTCCATTGATCTTTTCGACCTGCCAGCCGCGCCGCCATTTGGGCAAATGATCAAAACGACACCAAGAGTGTCCCTCACACGAGCTGGATTTAAACAGCGGGTTCACAGTCCAGGCTCGGTGTGCGCAGTTGAGCTACGCCGAGGGCAATGTCAGATTTTTGCTGCCAACAACTACAGTCATTTCATTTCGAGCCATGTCATAAGCAGCTTTGGTCAGCTTCGAAAAACCAGCAATAAGACCATCATTTCAAGCGGCCTTGGAATTCCCGATGGTCTTGCAATGTCGGATGACCACAGGTTTCTGGCCGTCTCAAACCACACGACCCATGAGGTCTTGATCTATAAAAACCAAAGGGCTGGCGAACCGTTTGACGAACCCTGCGCGCGTCTAAAAAATGTGATTTACCCGCATGGGCTTAAATTTGTTGACGGGCATTCAAAGATGGTTGTCGCCAGTGCTGGCTCACCTTTCTTGCATCTCTATGCTTGCGATGATCTCCCTTGGTCTGGCGAATACAGACCCAAAAATAGCTTCCAAGTCGTAGATGATGAAACCTTTAGAGCTGGGGCGGTCAACGATCAGGAAGGCGGGCCAAAAGGAATTGAGATCACGTCAAACGAAAGACTGCTGCTAATGACAAACGAGCTTTTGCCTCTGCGGGTGTTCGACTTACAGGCCATGCTAAATTCGTGATCAGGCCAGTCCGATTGCGCTTTGTGTTCCGCGTCACCATGATGGATTTACACTCACAGCCCTGCGGAAAAAACCCATGATTTATCTCATTGCCACTTTGAAAATTAAACCCGGGTCGCTGCCTGCAATCAAAGATAAGGTCATGGATTGCATACACGGCACGCGCAACGAGCCGGGTTGTATTTCTTACGATCTGCACCACTCGGTCACCGATGAAAACACATTGGTGTTCGTAGAGCGCTGGAAAGACCGCGCCGCCTTGGACAATCACTTTACCGAGCCGCATTTTCTGGCGTGGCGTGAAGCGGGCACGCCATATTTTGAGAGCCGGACAATCGAGGTCATCACACCCGAAACCGTGGACACGCTGTAGACGATGTTGACCGCCCAAGAGGTTGTTCGCGCCAATGCGCCCGACCAAACGACACCAGTCTTCGATACCATCACCCTTCCCCATGATGAGCGTCATTTGCGTCGCAAGCGCCTTGTCATGGAGAGCGGCGAAGCCTTGATGGTTGACCTGCCACAGACTGTACATTTGGGCCATGGAGACTTGCTCTTGGTGACGGACGACAAAGCGGTTGCAGTTCGCGCGGCAATCGAACCGCTGACCGAGATTCACGCCAAAGACCCCACACACCATGCGGCTCTTTGTTGGCACATTGGCAACCGGCACCTGAAAGCGCAGATAGAGCCGGACCGGATTTTGATCCTGCGTGATCCCGTCATCCACACCATGTTGGAGGGGCTTGGCGCGCATCTACACTTGGTGGACGAGCCATTCCATCCGGTCCACGGCGCGTACCATTCACATTATGACCACGGGCATGGACATGCTCACAGCCACGAGCAAGAGCACAGCCATGGCTGACACCCATATGCTTAAGCTGTTGTCGTGGCTCTCCCCGGCCTTTCCCGTCGGCGGGTTTGCATGGTCAAGCGGGCTGGAGACGGCCTGCAAATCGGGCGCCATTTTCGATGCTGCCTCTCTGGAAACCTGGATCGCCACCAGCCTTCAACGCGGCTTTATCCAGCAGGACGCGATTTTGCTGGGCGTCGCATGGGACTTTGCCGGCGAAAGCGTGGATGGGCTGGCTGACGTCAACGACACAGCTTTGGCGCTTGCCGGTTCTCTAGAGCGCTATCAAGAAACGACCTCGCTGGGCGCCGCCTTTGCGCAGTCGGCGGTTCCATGGCGCAACAGCAATTCAGCCTCTCTACCCGACCCGCTGGCGTATCCTGTGGCTGTCGGGGCAATCGCACGGGAAAACGGCATCCCAAAAGACCAAGCCATGACGGCCTATGTGCACGCCGCGGTGAGTGCACAAATTCAAGCCGCTTTGCGCCTCTTTCCTTTCGGTCAGGCAAAAGCGATGAGCTTGCAAGAACGCCTGGAAAGCGCGATCTTGGAGACCGCCGCCTTCGCCAGCGGAGCCACGTTGGATGATCTTGGCAGCGCTGCGATCTTGATGGATATTGCCGCGATGAAACACGAAACGTTGCAGTCCCGGATTTTCCGCTCATGACCTCACAATCAGGCTCTTTCAACGGCCCCTTGCGGGTGGGTATTGGTGGACCGGTCGGGTCAGGAAAGACAACGCTCACAGCGCGCTTGTGCGAGGCCTTGCGTGACACGTTTTCCATCGCGGTCGTGACCAACGATATTTACACCCGCGAGGACGCCGAAGCGTTGGTCCGCATGCAGGCGCTGCCATCTGACCGGGTGGTGGGCGTGGAGACCGGCGGCTGTCCGCACACCGCCATCCGCGAAGACGCGTCGATCAACCTGCAAGCCATCGCAGATCTAAACCGCCGTCACCCCGCGCTCGACATGATTTTGATTGAGTCGGGTGGCGACAATCTCGCGGCCACGTTTTCGCCGGACCTCGCCGATCTTTCAATCTATGTCGTTTCGGTGGCGCAAGGCGATGACATTCCCCGCAAGGGCGGTCCCGCGATCACAAAATCCGATCTTTTGATCGTGAACAAAACCGATCTTGCCCCCCATGTCGGCGCTGATCTGGAACGCATGAAAAACGATGCGGCCGCCGCCCGCGCCAGCCGCCCCACCCTGTTCACCGATCTGCGGCGCGGTGAAGGCGTGACAGAGATCACGCGTTTTTTGGCCCTTCATGGTGGGCTGGAAGCGGCGGCATAAGCGACTTTGGCAAAATTCTTTTCGCCCACCGCATTGTGGTTTTGAACGTTTGGTTGGACAACACGGCTCGACTTCAACCGCTTGCATGAGCCCGCCGCATGACAAAAATCCTCATCGCCGGTGTCGCGGTTTTGGACTTCGTCTTTCAGATGGAGCGCTTTCCAGACAGGCCTGAAAAATACCGTGCCGACGACGCGACGATTGTGGGCGGAGGCAACGCGGCCAACGCAGCCGTGGCGATTGCACGCTTGGGGGAGCATGCGGCTTTGGCCGCCCGGTTGGGCGATGACCCGGTTGCCGATCTGATCCTGGATGGCCTGAGCAAAGAAAATGTCGACACAGATCTGGTCCGCCGCTTCGCTGGCAAGCGCTCTTCGTTTTCGTCGATCTATATGGACGCTCTGGGCGAACGTCAGATCATGAATTTTCGCGACAACGCCCTGTCCATGGATGCCAGGTGGCTGAGCGAAGCGATCCCACAAGACTTACAGGCCACGCTGGCCGACACACGCTGGCCAGACGGAGCACTGGTGGCCATGCAAGCGGCGAGAGACCAAAACATACCCGGTATCATCGACGCGGAGGCTCCGGTGGCGGAGGCATCAGAAGCGCTCAAAATTGCCAGTCATATCGCATTTTCCGAGCAAGGCGCGGAGGACTTCACGGGCCTTTCAGACCCCGAACAGGCGGGCTTGGAGGCTGCGAAGTTCCTGTCGGGACGGGTCATTGTGACGGCGGGCGAGCGGGGTGTCGTTCGGATTGTGAACGGGTCAGCGGTTTGGCATCAGGCCCACGCAATCACTGTAGTCGACACCCTGGCCGCAGGGGACGTGTGGCACGCAGCATTCGCGGTGGCGTTGGCGGACGGGATGGACGAAGGTGATGCCATCGACTTCGCCAGTACGGCAGCCGCCATCAAATGTGCCCGCCCCGGCGGGCGCGATGGTGCACCGACACGTGAGGAAGTGTTGAACTTCTCCGCTTGAGGGGAAAGCCTTGGGAGGGGAATTCATGACAACATCAATTGAAGAGTTCGGCCGAACCGCAGACGGCGAGACGGTGGAGCGCATCACGCTGATTGGCGGTGGGCTCATGGCCAAGGTCATGACGTGGGGAGCTGTGTTGCAAGACCTGCGCTTGGAAGATCACAAAGCCCCGCTGGTGCTCGGGTTTCCCAAGTTTGAGACTTATCCCGACCACTCGCCCTATTTCGGGGCCATCGCAGGGCGGGTTGCGAACCGCATAGCACACGGCCGTTACAGCGTGGGTGATAAAACGTTCCAGTTAGATCGAAATATGCCCAGCGGCCACACGCTCCACGGCGGATCCATGGGTGTGGGCAAGCGGCGGTGGTCCATCGCCGATGTTGGGTCACGGCATGTCACGCTCACCCTGCACGACCCTGACGACATGATGGGCTTTGGCGGAGCCTGTGACATGACCTGCGAATACACGTTGAAAGACAATGGCACTTTGAGCGTGGCACTCACCTCAAAAGTCGATCAAGCCGGGCCGGTCAATCTCACCCACCATTCCTATTTTGCGCTGGACGATACGGGCGACTGCCGCAATCTCCACATGCGCATCGCTGCCGACAAGATCACCGCCGTGGATGAGGACATGATCGTCACCGGCGAAACGCCATCGGTCGATGGCACTGCCTTCGATTTTACAACGACACGGCTGGTGTCAACAGTCATGCCGCCGGTTGGTTTTTTCGATCACAATTTCTGTCTTCGCGATCAACGCGGCAATCTGCAGGAATCTGCTCTGGCCTTCTCCCCCGCCTCAAAGGTGGAAATGCGTGTCTTCACCACGGAACCGGGCATCCAATTTTATGCCGGACACAAACTCAACACGCCCGCGGGCTTGACCGGCCAACCTTACAAAAGCCATGCCGGCTTTTGCATGGAGGCACAAAACTGGCCCGATGCGATCAATCACAAACAGTTTCCCGAGGCGGTCGTGCAGCCGGATGAACCGCTCCGACAGGTGACCGAATACCGGTTCAAAAAACGGTAGGCTCGCAACCGCAACGGTCGACCTTATTTCTCGGTCAGTTTTAACTCGATGCGCCGGTTTCGATTGCGCGCTTCCACACTGTTTGAAGGATCAAGCGGCTGAAACTCACCAAACCCGGCAGCAACCAGCCGCCGTGCGGGCACCCCTTGCGTGATCAGATATTTTACCACCGAAGTCGCCCGGGCCGATGAGAGCTCCCAGTTGTCGGCGAAACGGCCGGTGCCAGACAGCGGAATATTGTCCGTGTGGCCATCCACACGCAGCACCCAGTCAATCTCGTCTGGAATTTCACCGCCCAGCTCGATCAGGGCCCGGGCCAGCTTGGTCATCTCTTCCAATCCAAGCGGATTGAGCGTTGCGCCACCCGAGGGAAACAGCACTTCCGATTGAAAAACGAAACGGTCCCCCACAATGCGGATGTCATCACGATTGCCCAAAATCTCCCGCAGTCGCCCAAAAAAATCGGATCGGAACCTATTCAACTCCTGCACCCGCTGGGCCAGAGCCACATTCAAACGCTTGCCAAGATCAGCGATTTTTGTAGCGCTTTCACGGTCTTTCACTTCAGACGCATCAAGCGCATCTTCCAATGCTGCAATCTGCCGTCGCAAGGCGGAAATTTGCTGGTTGAGCAACGCCACCTGGCTCAAGGCCCTACGGCTGATCTTTTGCTCCTCCGACAGTGTGTCAGCCAGTTGACTAGCCCTCTCCGCAGCCGCTCCGGCAACACCGGAGCCGCTTTCCAGCAAAGCCTGCAACCGGCTGCGTTCTGCCTGAGAAGACTCCAAACTGCTGCCCAGATTTTTGATCTGGTCTTCCAAGTCTTGCTTGGACGACTGTTCCAACGCCAGCAGAGCGGTCAGTTCGTTGATCTGGCTGTTAAGCCGATTGAGGGCTGTGTCCTTACCTGAGATTTCCTGGCTGAGCAGAAATTGCGCCAACACAAACACGGACAGCAAAAACATGATCGCCAAGAGCAACGTAGACAAGGCGTCCACAAAACCCGGCCAATAATCGACCCGATCAGAACCTCTGCGCCGTGATCGCGACAAGGCCATAGTCAGCCATCCGTATCCGGTTGGCCCGGTTTTCTAACAGGCGGCTTTTCGGCCGCACGCACATTGGGTGTGGGCCGTTGCGCGGGCAGCGCACGGTTAAGCTGTTCCAGCAATTGCTTGATATCGCCTTGATTGCGGCTTTGCGTTTCCACCCAATCGCGGATCAACTGCTGCTCGTTGCGCATGTGCTTTACGAGCCCTTGAATGCCTTCTGCCAAGCTGGCCATAGCAGCCGTGGTACGCGCGCCGCCTCCACCCTCCCGCGCCTGAGTTGCCAGACGTTCCATCGCCTCGGTCACATCTGCACCGCCCGCTGCAGCGGCGGCAAAGTCTTGTGTCACGTCAGTCTGCGAGGTCAGCCAATTTTCCAGTTCGAGATAAAACCGGTTCTGCGCTTGGCCGGACTGGAGATCGAGAAAACCCAATACTAACGAACCCGCCAAACCAAACAGGGACGATGAAAATGCAGTACCCATGCCATCAAGCGGTGCCTGCAAACCGGACTTCAAGGCATCGAGCACATCATTGGCATCACCGGACCTTGGGTCGAGCGAACCGATCGTGTCGCCAATAGAACCAATCGTGGAGAGCAGGCCCCAAAACGTGCCAAGCAGGCCCAAAAACACGAGGAGGCTAATGAGATAGCGCGAGATCTCCCGCCGTTCATCCAACCGGTTGCCGATGGAATCCAAGATGGATTGGGTGGAACTGGTGGAAAGAGCAAAGTCTTCCGGGCGGTCCGCACGGTCCCCCAAAAGCACAGCCATGGGAGCCAGTAAGACCGGCCCGCGCTTGCGCTGAGACGCTTCGCCCCGCCGAAACGAATTGACCCAATTCACCTCCGGCATCAGGCGAATGACTTGGAGAAAGGCCAGCAGGATGCCGACAATCAAGACGCCCAAAATCAATCCGTTGAGACCCGGATTGGTCAAAAACGCATCCAATATTTGCCGGTACAGAATCAGGCCAAGAAAGGCGACGATGGCAATGAAAATGACCATCGAAAACAGATAGACACGCGGCGATGAAAGCCGGTGTGGGTCAAACTCTCGGGCCACGTCTCTCTCCCGCCGCAAATCGCACGATGTGCAACCTATGCCAAATGTAGCGGGCTAAGAAAACCTAATTAGGGCAAGCACAGAATTTGGGACGATCGCCAACGGTGTTGACGCCTTCAAAGTATCACACTTTTTTGGTCATCGACTCCGGCAAGGGCTTGTTCAGCAGGTCGCGCAGACGCCCATGGACAAACTCATTACCCGCCACGATACGACCGCTATCGTACATGCTCGCGTCTGCATCCGGCTCACTGGCAAAACCTCCGGCCTCCCGAACCATCAACAACCCGGCAGCAATGTCCCACGGCTGCAAACCGTCTTCCCAATAACCATCGAAACGACCGGCGGCGAGATAAGCCAGATTCAAGGCCGCAGACCCTGTCGCCCGCACGCCGGCCACACGGCTCATAATGTCTCGCTGTCTGTAGAGGGCTACACCGTGCGCGCCTTTATTGAGCGCAGGTATGCCCGTGGCGATGACACACTCATCAAACGCACTGCGCCGCGCGACGCGCATGCGGCGGTCATTGACGAAAGCACCACGGCCCTTTTCAGCGGTGAACAATTCTTCGGTGATCGGATTATAGATGACACCGGCCACCAACTGGCCATGGCTTTCCAGCGCCACAGACACCGCAAAAAACGGATTGGAGTGCAAAAAATTTGTCGTGCCGTCCAGCGGATCAATGATCCAACGGTGGTCGGATTGACGGTCGATCAACCCTGCCTCCTCCATCAAAAACGAGTATCCAGGGCGGGCTTTTTCCAGCGCGCCACGCAGGGTTTTTTCCGCTTTGATATCGGCTTGGCTGACAAAGTCCCCCGGCCCTTTCAGGGAGACTTGAAGATTTTCGACCTCGTTAAAATCCCGCGTCAGCGAGCGACCGGCCTTCGAGACCGCCTCGACCATGACATTAAGCAGCGCCGAACGGGCCATGAAACTTCCTGACTGATTGGGTAGAGTGAGATGGGGTGAAGGCGCTAGGCGCTTTCAGCTCGCCGCACATATGTGATCTCTGTCGTATCCACGATGATGCGCTCACCTGCCTCGATGAAAGGCGGCACCATCACACGCACACCGTTTTCCATAACGGCGGGCTTGTAGGATGACGATACGGTCTGGCCCTTCACCACGGGGTCGGCCTCTGTGATTTCCAGCGCAACAGTGTCCGGCAATCTGATGCCGATGGGCCGTTCTTCATAAATTTCCACAGTTACCTTCATACCATCCTGCAGGAAGGCGGCTCGATCGCCAACAAACTCGGACTGCAACTCCAATTGCTCGTAGGATTCCATATCCATGAAGACCAGCATCTCACCTTCGGCATAAAGATACTGAAAATCCTTTTGTTCAAGACGGACCTTTTCAACGGTCTCAGACGCGCGAAACCGCTCATTCAGCTTGGATCCATTGAGCAGGTTTTTGAGCTCAACCTGGTTGAAGGCACCACCCTTACCAGGTTTCACAGCGTTGGTTTTCACCGCAACCCAAAGGCTGTTTTGATGCTCAATCACATTGCCCGGTTTGATTTCATTGCCGTTGATTTTCATGGACGCCAAATCCTGTGGTCATACTTGCGGCGGTCCACACCGCCTGTTGCGCACCCTTGAACACACTTTTGCGGACCGTTCAAGAATTTGGGCCTCCAAGGAAGTGCGCAAGACTGTAGGAGTGTGAAGCGTCAGCTTCGCCGGTTTAGACGCTTGCTCAACTGGTTGGCCGCTTCCAATGCGCGACGCTGATCAATTTCCTCCATGGAAGAGAACAGCAATTCCATCTTGCTGTCATTAAAGCCCGCGCGGCGCGAAATAATGTGCCACGCGCTGGCGCGAATTACATCGCGCCCTGCACCAACGCCGTTGGCCAACATATGGGCCAGCCTGTTTTGCGCGATGGCGTTGCCCGCTAACGCGGCCCGGGAGAACCAGTTAAACGCGGCACCCTCGTCCTTGTCACCGCCCTTACCGGTGGCCAGCCATATGCCCAACTCCACCTGAGCCGTATCAAAGCCGCCTTCGGCTGCCCGCCGCATCCACTTTCGTGCCTCTTTAAAATCGTTGTAAGGAACGCCCTGCGCCTGTGCGTGCATGGTCGCGATTGCATATTGGGCGTCAGAAATTCCAGCGTCAGCGGCAAAGCGATAGTAGGGCATTGCTGCCTTAAACCCCCCATAGGTGGGACGGCTGGCAGTTAAAATCTGCGCATAGTTGAAATTGGCCTGCGGGTGGTTTTGCTTGGCAGCCGCCAGCATGAAACGAGTGCCGGTCTCCTTGTCGAGAGGAACCACTTTTCCGCGCAGCAAAATATTAGCATACGCAAATTGCGCTTCCCGGTTGCCTGCTTCGGCTGCAAACCGATACCAATCGACCGCCTTTTTTTGGTCACGCCCGATGCCAAATCCGTTCCAATAGAGTTCGGCAATCAGCGTTTGCGCCGCAGGATCGCCGGTCTCCGCACGCGGCAAGGCCAACTTGAAGGCCGTGAGATAAAACCCCCGCTGAAAAGCGCCATAAGCCAAATCTGCGCCGGGATCGTCAGATTGATCACTGGCCGGATCGCTGGCCCGGTCGCTGGCCCGATCAATGCCCCGATCACTGGACGTGGTCGCTTCCGTTTCAGGCACGCCGTCCGTGGTGATGTCTGAACCAATTTCAGCACCGGTATTACCGCTTGATGTCTTGGTCTTTTGTTCGTCAGCCTCTTGGGTCGCCGCGGTCAACGGCGTGTCCAAAATTGGACCAGCCATCGGCTTGTTATAAGTGCCCATGCGTTCGGACACTGTTGCTGCATCGCCGGGACCCGATGGGGTGGTCTGCGCGCTTGTTGAGTTCAATCCCATGACAAAGCCAAAAAACGCGACGCAGCCAACAGCCAACCCACGCGCCACTGCACCTTTGTGCGCCCGGCGACGAACAGAAAGCAAAAACTCAATCGAGAGATTCAAATACTGGGGCATAATCGTCCAAAAGTTGATTGGCAGTGCGCAGACGGTCACAGATTTGGTCACGCGTCGCAGCATCCTCATCCGATCCGAAAATGGCGGTTTCAAGCCCGACAAATTCCACACCGGATTGTGCAACGGCCACGACGCTTTCAACAGTGTTGCCCCCCAGAACAATGCAAGGGATTTCCACCATGGCTGACCACCACTGGCCCAATTCAATGTTCTTGGGGTGCGGCTCAGGCCGCGTGTCCGTTCCCTGCTTGCCAAACATGATGTAGTCCGGCTCGCCTTCGCCCAACAGCAAGGCGTTGTGGCGGGTTTTTACATTGGTCACGCCCACCATCATTCGGGCGCCATGCTGTGCCTTAGTATCCTGCAAAAGTGGCGCCTCCGCACCGATCTGCAAGCCGTCGGCTCCGATGCGCCCTGCCGTGCGCGTGTCTCCATCCACAATCACCGCGATCCCGCGCGCCTGTAACAGTGCGGTAATGGGTTCCAGCAGGCTCTGCACCGTTGTTTGGTCTATATTTTGTGCGTTGAACACAACACTGGCGATGTCACCAGCTTCCGCCAAGTGTTCAAAAACCGCCAATCCCTGACCGCCAACTTGGCCCTGCCAATCCACGAGACGCTGGCAGGAGCAAAAAAGAACAACGCGACAAGCATTGCGGATAGATGGATTGGAACGGGTCATGCACGCCGTCTAGCGGCTTTTGCGTCAATCCGAAACCCAGAGTTTATGCACCCGCCGTGGCATCGAAGCCATCTGCATTTACAAACCGAACCCGCAGGAAAACCGCATCAAAAAACCACGGCTCGGGTGCTTAAAGCGCCTAAACGCTTTCAGAAATTGTCGATCTAAGTCGGTTGATTTCGTCTTTCAGTTCCAGTTTTCGACGTTTGACGTCCGAGAGATGCAAATCGGAAACCGAAGGCGCCTGCGCGAGCAAGTTCAGCTCTTGCTCCAACTCTCCGTGCTTGTGTTGCAGTGTTTCGATGCGCGATTGAATTGTCATGGACACTCCTCTCTTTCATGCTGGCCGGCACCGCATCGAAAAGTGGGCGGTGCACAGCCCTTGAACGGACAACAGCGTGCGCCCGTAATGCAAAAGTGTGTCACAGGCTCGATCACCTGTCGAGCAACCGAGCAAAACCCGTTTGAATGTTGAAGGCGCGCATAAAAAACGTCCAAACGGGTCAACAAACGCAACGATCTGGGAAGACACCTAAAGACTTTGTGGAAAAGCCTTGGCCCGTCTGGGGTCGGTGTCTACAAGGATGCACACAACAGCGATGGTGGCGGAGTGGAGGTCGGGGTAAGCCTGCAAAAAGCCTCTCAAAATCAACGACACGGTGAAGTGAGACCCGATGGAAGAGCAGGATCAGGCGCTAATTCGCATGCAGGCAGCCCGGCTCAAGCTGGAGCATGACGACATGCACGCAGCCATTGACGCCATGATCGCGCAGCGCTGCGACGCACTTCAGATACAACGCATGAAAAAGAAAAAACTGGAACTGAAAGACCGGCTTGAAAAACTAAACTCCCGCATCATTCCGGACATCATCGCTTGATGCTTTTTGACACTTTAACCGGAGGCGCTTCATGACCGATGTCGCCATCATCATGGGCAGTCAGTCTGACTGGGACACCATGAAAAACGCGCAAACCGTGCTGCAGGAGCTTAATGTGGCGCACAGTGTAAAGATCATTTCCGCTCATCGCACGCCGGATCGCATGGTGGAGTTTGCCAAAGGCGCACGAGATTCCGGACACAAGGTCATTATCGCAGGCGCTGGCGGCGCAGCGCACCTGCCCGGCATGGTGGCCGCCTTGACGCCGCTCCCGGTGTTTGGCGTGCCTATAAAATCCAAAGCCCTGTCCGGGCAAGACAGTCTGCTTTCCATTGTTCAAATGCCTGCGGGCATACCCGTGGGCACTCTGGCCATCGGGGAAGCGGGAGCCACCAACGCAGCCCTGTTGGCCAGCGCTGTGCTGGCGCTCTCCAACAATGACTTGGCAAACAGACTGGATGCCTGGCGGACTGCAAGAACAGATGCGGTCGCAGCCGCGCCCACAGACTGAAACCGGCAAGTGGATGACTGAAACCATGGGGCTTCCCGCAATCACCGAAGCTTTGCCCCAAAACGCCACGATCGGCATTTTGGGAGGCGGTCAGCTTGCCCGTATGCTGGGCAGTGCAGCGGCAAGACTTGGGTATCGCACCCTTTTGCTAGATCCCGACGCAAATGCTCCAGCGACACAGGTCTGCAATGAAACCATCGTTGCGGCGTACGATGACGCAACAGCCTTGGCCGTTCTGGCAAAGCGCTGTTCGGTCGTAACCTACGAATTTGAAAACGTGCCCGTGGCCAGCGCCGAGCAACTGACGGCCATCGTCCCGCTCTACCCGCCAGCCAGCGCTCTTGGCATTTCCCAAGACCGCTTAAACGAAAAACAACACATCCAATCCCTCGGCCTATCGGTTGCACCCTTCGCAGAAGTGAACACCGCCGAGGACCTCACCGCCGCGCTTAAAAAATTTGGCAAGGGGGTCCTGAAAACCCGACGCTTTGGCTACGATGGCAAGGGGCAAACTGTTTTCAAAACGCCGGACGTTAAAGACGCTGCAGCAGTTTTGAACAACACCGGCTTGGGCCCTTGGGTGCTGGAAGACCTGATCGCCTTCGATTTCGAGTTTTCTATCATCGCCGCACGCAGTACCCGTGGTGAGGTTCGAGCCTACGAGCCGGCTCGCAATGTGCATGAAAATGGCATCTTGCGCAGCTGCACCGTTCCAGCCGGCCTGGATACGGTTGTTCTCGAACAAGCCAAAACGGCGGCACACGCCTTGCTTGACAGTCTGCAATATGTCGGGGTGATCGGGATCGAGTTTTTCGCCCTGCCAGACGGGCAAGGCCTGTTCATCAACGAATTCGCCCCCAGAGTTCACAATTCCGGCCACTGGACCGAGACGGCCTGCGCAACATCACAGTTCGAGCAACACATCCGCGCAATCACCGGTTTACCATTGGGAACCACGGCCAACCACGCTCCATGCCGCATGGAAAATCTGCTGGGGGAAGAAATCAACACGATGGCAACATTGCTCGGAGACCCCACGGTAAACGCCACCAGCTACGGCAAGGTCGAAGCCCGCCCCGGGCGAAAAATGGGGCATTTCACCCGCATGTCGCACGATGAAAACAGTTCTTAATTTGAGGCGTCGCGCGCCCACATAAGCGATTTAAGCCCCGTCATTCGGTGGACAATCATTGCAAACTTTGTTAGCTGACCCCCAAGAGCGCGCTCGCGTGTTTGTAAAATTTCCGGCATATCAGCTGTTTTTCTAGTCTGAACCACGTTTTATGATGTGATTTCGGGCGATTAGAATGCGTCGGAAGTCCCTGAAAACCGAATTTGAAGAAACGGAAATCGCCCGTGCAAGTCGTCGTACGTGACAACAATGTTGATCAAGCCCTCCGCGCACTGAAGAAAAAGTTGCAGCGTGAAGGCGTGTTCCGCGAAATGAAACTGCGGAACTTTTATGAAAAACCATCAGAGAAGCGCGCTCGCGAAAAAGCCGAAGCTGTTCGTCGCGCCCGCAAACTGGCTCGCAAACGCGCTCAGCGCGAAGGCCTCTTGCCCAGCAAGCCTGCTGCCACACGCTAATTTTCTTTGGGCTTGCCTCGAAAAGGCCCAAACACAGTTCAAGTGTGGGAGTTGGGCGGTTCGTATATCGCGATCAAATTGCCGGATGAACGGCGTTCAGACTGGCGCCAGCCGTCTGATAAAGGCAGCAGATTAGATAAACACGGGGTCGAGACAGATCATGCGTCTTAGCAACAGCATGAAGTCTGTTTTTGACCCTTTCGTCGTTTTGGCGGCGGCTTTATTGTTATCGGCCTGCGTAACGACGGCGCCCACAACCGGCTTGAACATAGAACCGGAACAGGGAAGTGCCGGCAACATCGCCTCCCTGACCCAAGTTGTTCGGGCCAACCCCCGCGATCCCAACGCTTACAATGTCCGCGGCTCCGCCTACGGCCGTGCCGGACAAAACGGCCAAGCGCTGCGCGACTTCGACACTGCGATAAATCTGGATCGGAGTTTTGTGGCGGCCTACGCCAATCGCGGGATCATACTGACGCGCACAGGTGAATTTGCGCGCGCCATCGCCGACTACAATACAGCCTTGCGGATAAACCCGAACTACACAGACGCCTATGTTGGCAGGGGAGACGTATACCGCCGTGCGGGGCGGCCTCAGCAGGCTTTAACCGACTATAACCGCGCCATCTCATTGGGCACGTCGGATCCCCGAGCCTACCACAATAGAGGCCTCCTGCTCCAAAAAGCACGCCGTCATGATCAGGCAATCGAGGACTTTTCAAGAGCGATTGCGCTTCAGGATGGGCGCGCCCAGCCATATAACGCACGCGGACTGTCCTATCTGGCAACAAACCGGATCGACAACGCTCTGGATGACTTCAATAACGCACTCAAACTGAACCCCAAATATGCCGAAGCATGGGTGAACCAAGGACTGGTTTTTGAGCAACGTGGCGACAAGAAACGCGCGTTCAAAAGCTACACTCGCGCCAGGTCATTGGACCCAAATTACCAGCCTGCAAAAGACGGCATGTCTCGCACACGCGGTGGTTAATTCTGCTCAATCTATAAGAGCGAGATCGCACTTAGCAAAAAGGCCCCATGGATGACGCCCTTGATTGCCCTTTTAGGCGATCATGCGTGCAACCACCATCAGGGCCAAGAACACCAGAGTACCCCCCAGCAATCCGCCGCCCAGAAAAAAGCCGACTGCCATGGCGATCAACAAAGCCACATTGAAAATGACGCCCCATTTGGTGAGCAGCATGAACATGGAGTAGGTTTTTTCGTGCTCCGGATAATCCATCGGTGCACCTTCATTTGGATCAACATCATAGGTCTGATCAGCCATGGATTGGGTCCTGCTTACGCTTTTAGATCGTGGGTCATATCACCTTGCAAATACACGTCTAAAGCATGCTCAAGACGCGGCAAAGCCGTGCATTAGAACTAGACGGCACACAGCAAGTTTGGCAAGGCACGTTTGCATGATCGAGACCTATGACGCCAAAAAACCGCACCGATACCGATGAACGCGCATCTGTTCTACATCAGAGCTCATGCAGTATGGGAAACGCGACGATACCAGCACTGGCCCGGAAAACGCGTCTAGGTGGTCGATGCTGCCCGGCGCAGACTTAATTGAGACCCGCGTGAAGGCGTGCATACCAAGGTATCCGCCGTTGGCCGATTACAGTCTGCGGTCACGGTCTCTTTGTAGGCACCACTCACCCACTGCAACTGCACCATGCCTTCGGGGGACGTCGTATAAGACCCCTTGGCCAAAATCAGACCGCCCTCATTGGAACGGGTGATGAACTGGCCGTCCTTAAACTGGGTTTTGTAGGTCACGCCGCCGCTAGTTGGCTCCCAGAAACCATCCACCGGTGACACGGCAGGTTGCAGTGCCGGATCAGGTGCGGCTGCAAGCGGTGGCGGCGGCGCCGCATTGGACGGCAGTCCACTGTTGAGAGACGCGGATTGACACCCGCTCAGCACAAACGCACCGAGCAACGCACCGCTCGTCCAGGCACCCAACCGAGTACGGCCTGCTTCAGACCTGCGCCCGGAACCGTCGCCAAAAATTCTCAGATGACCCATAACATCCCTCCGCGCCCGCATTGCGACCGTCGTTTTATCAGCTTGCGCGATCACCGTGCTCGCGCAGTGCTGTCTTCGTGACCCCAAACCGATTTGGGTTCGTTATCACGATCTGCCCCAATCACCACTCTCGATCCAACCTTTAAGATCAATTGATCCGCGTTGAGCCCGAAACGAGCGCATTTTCATCGGCGTCGACCATGCCGACATCGTTCTAAGAATTCAATAATGGCGGTGTGAGGGCGAAAGACGCGCTCAGTCCCGCCAAAGGCATACACGCGGTCACGGCAGCGCCAATATGGTTAATAGCTCAAGCTCAGCACCCGTTGGCGCGCTTGCAGAACCGGCGCCAGTTCTCAAACGAAATCACATCGCTTTGTCGACCTCTTCCAATTCATCGATCAGCCCTTCAATGACGGAAAGTCCCTTCAGCCAGAAATCCGCATCCGTTGCGTCAAGCCCAAACGGGGCCAAAAGCCGCGAGTGATGTTGCGTGCCGCCAGCCTTCAACATCTCAAAATACTTCTCCTGGAACCCTTCTTCGGCGTTTTGGTAAACCGCGTACAGCGAATTAACCAAACAATCACCGAAAGCGTAGGCGTAGACATAAAACGGCGAATGAATGAAATGCGGCACGTAAGACCAGAAGGTTTCATAACCGGGGCCCAGCTTCACCGACGGGGCCAGACTGTCATGCTGAACGTCCATCCAAAACTGGCCAATTTGCTCCGACGTCAACTCGCCTTCGCGGCGTGCCTCATGAACTTTTCGTTCAAACAGATAAAAGGCGATTTGCCGAACGACGGTGTTGATCATGTCCTCAACCTTCCCCGCCAGCATCGCTTTGCGCTCTTGCGGGCTTTCCACCTTGGTCAACAACGAACGAAACGTGAGCATTTCGCCAAACACACTGGCGGTTTCAGCCAGCGTTAGCGGTGTGGAGGCCATCAATGCGCCTTGCTGAGCCGCCAGCACCTGGTGCACCCCGTGGCCCAACTCGTGCGCCAATGTCATCACATCACGCGGCTTGCCCTGATAGTTAAGCAAAACATAAGGATGAGCCGATGGAACTGTGGGGTGCGCGAATGCTCCAGGTGATTTTCCGGGCCGCACCGGCGCATCAATCCAACGCTTGTCAAAAAACTGTTGCGCAATGGCCGCCATGTCCGGTGAAAACCCGCCATAGGCTTCCAGCACAGTCTTACGCGCCTGCTCCCACTTGATGGGTTTGGTGTCCACGCTTGGCAAAGGCGCATTACGGTCCCAATGGTTGAGTTGATCCACCCCCAACCAACGCGCCTTCATGGCGTAATACCGGTGGGAAATACTGGGAAAGCTGGCCTGAACCGCATCCACCAAGGCATCCACGACCGGGCGCTCCACCCTGTTGGCCAAGTGACGACTGTCCGCCACATCTTCAAACCCGCGCCACGTGTCGCCTATCTGCTTGTCCTTGGCCAGCGTGTTGGTGATCAGTGTAAACAGGCGGATATTGTCACCGAAGGTCTTAGCCAGCGCGTCCGATGCCTGTTTACGCGCCTTAGCGTTAGAGTCCTGCAACAGGCCTAAAGTCGGCTCAATCGCAAGCGACTGACCGCCCACATCAAAGCGGAGGGCTGACATCGTTTCATCAAAAAGACGGTTGAACGCGCTGCGCCCGGTGCCCGCTTTTTCGAGGAACAATTGCTCCAACCGATCTTCGAGTTGGTAGGGCTTTTCCAACCGCAAGTCGTCCAGCCAAGGCTTGTAACGGGCAAGACTTTCATTCTTCGCTAGCGCTTTTTCGAGCACGCAGTCCTCGATCATGTTCAGCTCAAGTCCAAAAAACAGAATGTGGCTACCGGCCTTCGTCAGCCGTTCTTGGACATCTCCGTGAAACTTCGCATTGGCCGCATTGCTGGAATCGCCAGCATACCTAAGGCCGGAATAAGAAATAAGACGGCCTAACCCGTCCTCCAAAACCTCAAAGTCGGCAATCGCCTGATAAAGCTTGTCAGGAGCGCTATCGGCAAGATCAGCCAGCGTTCCCTTGTAGCGGGCTTCAAAATCCGCTGCATCCGGCACAGCCCGCTCAAACGCCGCTTTAAACGCGTCTGACTGCGTCCCGGCGAAAAGATCATCGAGGTTCCATTCCGGCAAAACACCGAGACTGGTTTTAACACCCGCAGACGGTTTTGAGGCCGGTTCAGCTGCCGCCCGTGTCTGTCGTTGTGACATGTTTTGTCTCGAATACACCCGCTTCATCCCATCCATAAAACTTGACAATTTCATCACCACTCGATCGCCGCGAAGAGTTTTTGCAGCCACAGGCCTAAATACGTTTCCCATTAACCAATTGTTCACCAGCGCCGGTTGAAGGCTCGTTAACAAACATGTGCCATTTTGAACCAAGCCGGTGATCGTACGCTTGGAGCGAGCGATGCCTGTTTAACCTGCGAGTTGACCGGCGGGTCCGCACCGCCACTGGAGACCATGCCGTTGGCCCTGACTGTCCTTATCGTTGATGACGACCCCGTACAACGCCGCCTTTTGGAAAATTCGGTCAACAAGCTGGGATACCGGTCCATCCAAGCAGCATCGGGCGAGGAGGCGATCAGCGTCCTCAAATCCAAAGCGGGTGATGCGGTAGCCCTACTCATCCTTGATCTGGTGATGCCCGATCTCGACGGCATGGGCGTTCTTGATAAGATGCGGGAACTGGAGATCGACCGGCCTGTCATTGTCCAAACCTCAAAAGCCGGCATCGATATCGTCGTCAGCGCTGTGAAGGCAGGAGCGGACGATTTTTGCGTCAAACCGGTCAGTTTTGAACGCCTCAAAGTTTCCATCACCAACGCACTGAAACAGCGCCAAATGCGCGATGCGGTCAAAACACTGACCAAACGCAGCACCGGCACATTTTCTCTCGAAGACATGATCGCATCCAGCCCGTCTATGGAACGGACGGTTGATCTGGCCAAGCGCGCTGCCGGCTCCAACATCCCCGTTTTGATCGAAGGCGAATCCGGTGTGGGTAAAGAGGTTTTGGCCCGGGCAATCCAAGGCAACAGCGACCGTGCTGGCAGGCCCTTTGTGGTCGTCAACTGCGGAGCGCTGCCTGAAAATCTGGTTGAAAGCATCTTGTTTGGTCACGAAAAAGGTGCATTCACCGGCGCTGTCCAAAGCCAACATGGCAAATTTGTCGAAGCCGATGGCGGCACTCTGTTCCTGGACGAAGTGGGTGAATTACCGCTCGACATTCAGGTGAAACTGCTGCGCGCCTTGCAAGAGGGCGAGGTGGACCCGGTGGGTGCACGTCGTCCGGTCAAAACCGATGTGCGCATTATTTCGGCAACCAATCGAAACATGATCGAGATGGTCCAAAACGGATCGTTCCGTGAAGATCTTTATTACCGCCTCAACGTGTTTCCAATCACCGTACCGCCCTTGCGCAATCGCAAAAGCGATATTGGCCCTCTGGTGGACCATCTGGCAGCCCGCCTGTCTCTCGAAGAGGGCCGCCGTGCCGTTGCGGGGATAAGTGCCCCCGCCCTGTCTCTGCTGGAACGGTTTGATTGGCCGGGAAACATTCGCCAATTGGAAAACACGTTGTTCCGCGCACTCGTGCTGTGTGATGGCGATACGCTGGACCTCGACTGTTTTCCCCAGATCGCCGCCAGCTTGGGGGAAGATTTTACACAGTCTGCATCATCACCGGCAACAACTGACAACAACGCAACAGGCAACAGCGTTCAGTCGGCCTCCGCGCCACAAACCGCCGCCCACCAAAGCGCCGAGCAGGGCGCGATGCTATACGGTTTCCTGCCCAACACCGACAGCGCCGGTCAACCAAGACAGATGGCCTTCATCGAGCAGGATCATATCCGCTTCACGATAGACCATCACAAGGGCCGCATGACAAAGGTCGCCCGCAGTCTGGGTATTGGACGATCAACGCTTTATCGCAAACTGGCCGAAATGGGATACGGCGAACCGGAGGCCAAAAACACCTCCCCTGACGTCTGTCTTGAAACCGGCACAAACACTGTCTCAGACAATAGCTCTGGCAGTGGCTCTGGCAGTGGCTCTGGCAATGGCTCAGACACAAAATCTATCCACCCGGCTGAAGCTGATGCCACCATCGCGAAAGCATCGTAATCGCTAAAGAACAGGGATGGCACGGGCATGTTGCCGAAACGGCCGCAAACGCTTGGTACTAACGACTGGCGCACTGTTTGACATTCTGCGCACACGGTTGCTTTTGCAGGGCAGTTTCGCACAGGTATGTCTTCCGAATTTGGCTTTGAAACGCTATCTTAACCATGATGAATGCAGAGTATGACCGGTCATCAATTGACCGCATTGTGCTTGCACTTCATCCCACGTTAAAGGCGTGGGGCCACTGCGTACGCGAATTTGAAAAGAGCCCGGGCGTTGGGTTCGACCATCAAAGGCGATCTGTTCAAATAAATGCTCTTGTCCAATCTTCCATATTGTGGGGACTGCAAGGCCCGACGTGCGAGCAATGCGCGAAACGGCAACCTGCATGGAACTTGGTCCGTTGTCTGCATGGGTTTGGCCATCATACTTGCATCCTTGGGCACGATCAGCGCCGCATCGGCCGAGACACGCACACTCAAGATGTATTTCACGCATACCAAAGAAAGCGCGACAATCACGTTCAAGAAGAACGGGAAATACATTCCGTCAGGCTTGAGAAAAGCGAACCGGTTTTTGCGCGATTGGCGTCGCAAAGAACCCACCAAGATGGACCCAAAATTGTTGGACATCGTGTGGGAAATCTACCAGCAAAGCGGATCGAAAAAACCGATCCATGTGATTTCCGGCTATCGCTCACCGCGCACCAACAACATGCTGCGTCGCCGTGGCCGCGGGGTTGCCCGAAACAGCCAACACACACGCGGCAAAGCTCTCGATTTTTTCCTGCCAGACGTTTCCGTTGCGAAACTGCGCCGCTTGGGGCTGCGCGCCCATCGCGGCGGGGTTGGTTTCTACAGCGGATCATTTGTTCACATCGACACGGGTCGGGTACGTCATTGGCCAAAAATAAGCCGCCGCGCCCTGTCAAAAATATTCCCGGACGGCAAGACGGTGCACATTCCTTCCAATGGCAAGCCATTGCGGGGTTACAAGATTGCCAAAGCCAATTTGAAGCGCGGGTTAAATGCGGACGGCTCTCGCCGCCGCGTCCCATCCAGCAGCGGTGGTGGCTCCTTGATCGCGTCGATCTTCAAAAGAAAGCCGGCCAAGCCAAAGGCAAAACCGGTTATCGTCGCGAAGAAGCCAAAACCAAAGCCTGACGTGAAAGTGCCCACGCCGACAGAAGTCGCAAAAGCAAAACCGGCCGGGACTGATCCATTTGCGGCAGAACTGAAAGTCGCCAAGCAGGCAGCAGCGGCCAAAAAGGCTGATGATGCAAAAGCCTCGGGGCTCGCAGCCAAAGCCGCAGAAGACATTAAGCCCAATGAGACGACCGGACCGAAAGAATCCGCGATCGCAGCACTTTCGCCCAATCAGGTGCCAGTGCCCGTGCGTCGCCCCCGTGCGCCGGTGATTGCTCTGGCCGCCTCGAACACAGCCCCCAAGGCTCTGGCCCCGTCGCAGGAAGTAACGCTAGCGGCACCATCGTCGTTAACCACGGCATTGCGCCCACCGGCCGATGTGCAGCCAGTGGTCAATGCGCTCAGTCCTGTAGGGGCAACCGATGTTCGTCCGGTGCCACCGGCAGCGGTCCCCTCAGGGTCCGGTGCGGTTGAGGTTGCGAGCTTAGGCGCCAGCAATTTGCGTCTCCGCCGTGCACCTGTACAAAGCGCGGCACTTGAGCCACCCGCACCACCAACGCCAATCACAGCAGCTGCGCCGGTCGCACCAGCTTCAAACAGTGCGGAAAAAATTGCTGCGCTGAACGCCAGCATCCGCGAAGCACTCGCCCGCCGGCGCGTGTTGACCGGCAACACCGGTTCGCAGCAGGAAAAAATCAATGCTGATCTCGCCGGCCGATTGGCCCGTTTGGCCGTACCCAGCCCGGCCGATCGTTCCGGCTTGCGCCTTTCACAGGGCAATGAGCCCGTCAAGGAACCCATGGCAGCGCCGATACAAACGGCTGCACTGGACACCAAACTGGACAATGATCGCTTCGGCCGTGTGACAACACCAAGCCTGCGCGAACAATTGGGCGCTAAACTACGCGCCTCACAAATCCCTGCCCCAAGCGTGAAACCAAATCGCGTGGCATCTCTGGAAACAGACCGCATGCGGCCGGAATTGCAGCTCGGCAATCTTGACAGTGGCCGTGTGAAAAAATGGGCCATCGCTGAAAGCACACGTGTCGGCCCTATCGCAAAATTGGTTGCCCCGACCTACGCCCAAGGGACCCGTCGTGCCGCACCCGCATCCGTGTTTTCACATGGATTTGGAGAGCCGGGCCCACGCCTGCGGGCAGACCGGTTCACCGGCCGTGCTTTAACACGGGTAGCCTTCGCCCATTTTGCTTCATTGAATTAAGCCAAAGCGTTTCGCGTCTCACCCAAACACTTTGAGTGGTGGCTCAGCCAAAGGCGGTCTTTAGCAAATTTTGTTGGGACACCACTGCGTTTTCATGCGCGTCAACTTGAGCAGAGCTCGATACGGTGTCTGCGTATAGCTCTTCGTCCAAACGCCGGATGCGGCGCTGCAAAGCAATAGAGCGGTCCACCAGATCGGTAAAAAGGTCCGGAAACTCTTTCCAGGCGGTATCGTTTCGAGCGGCGTGCACCTCAGACAGTTTGACGTTCTTCTTTTCGGTCAAAACCTGCTGCGGCGTCATTTCGCCTTCGACTGTGGCGCGCTGCAACAAAAGCCAAGACGCCAATTGCATGAGGCGCGTCGTCAGGCGCATGGATTCTGTGCCGTAAAGCGCTTTTGCGTGATCGCTCAAGTCGTTGACTGCGGCGCGACCATCGGTGTCGAGAAAGCCGGCGGTCTCTTCCACCAGACCCATTCCGTAGGCGAACAGATCGTTAAATCGTTCCGAATGGGCGAAATGCTGCGCAAGATTGACCGGTTGTGCATCACCACCTGCGCCATCATCGATCTTTGATTTTCCAAACACTTCAAACTCAGACATGGAACGCCTCCTGCCCGAACTTTCTAGAAGTGCAAACGCCCTTCGTAAAGTGACTGGTGGGCGCTGTTCCCGCGCAACATCGCTTGAAATGTGGACAAAAAAAAGAGCCGCAAGCGACTCTTGAAGTTTCAGGGAGGCTGATTTGAACCCCATGAGACTCAAACCAGTAATCGTAAAAAAACGACCTCACTCATTTATAAAATGTAAAGCTTAACAAGACGTAAAAATGATTAACACGCAGCAAACATATCAGGATTTAAAAAATGCGTTGGCTGCACTCATGCTTTCCACTTTGCGTTTTCTTTCAGACTGCAAACGAGCGATCTCTTTTTGCAACTCATCCACCCGCGCATCCAAATCGTCTACGGAGAGGGTAGAAAGATCACCACCGATCTCCAACCCTTGTTTTTTGGGGGCATCACCAAATGGATTGTCATCAAAAGCTCCCGCCATGGGACTGTTCCTTGCCGATCACAGTTCCCAAAGTGTAAGCGCATGCGCACCTCTAAGCAAAAGCTTGGGCAAAAATTCGTACAAATGCCATTCACGCAACCGGATGCAGATCATGCCCATAGAACCAACATCACCTGGCACCATCCCAGACACTATGACCGCCATATCCATCACCCAACCGGGCGGGCCGGAAGTGCTGCAGCATGTGTCCTTGCCCGTGCCGGAGGCGAAACCGGGTGAAGTTCTGATTGCGGTCAAAGCAGCGGGCGTAAACCGTCCCGATGTGTTGCAACGGCTCGGGGGCTACCCGCCACCACCCGGTGCACCCGAAACACCGGGCTTAGAAGTAAGCGGTATCGTTGTGGCCATTGGCGAAGGGGCGGATCTATGGTCGCTCGGAGACTGTGTCTGCGCCTTAGTGACCGGCGGCGGCTATGGGGAATATGTTTGCGCCCATGAATCCCACTGCCTGCCGCTCCCTGAAAACTACTCGTTCGAGCAGGCGGCTGCCCTGCCGGAAACCTTTTTCACCGTCTGGCACAACGTCTTTCAGCGCGGCGGCCTTAGATCTGGTGAGAGCATCTTAATCCATGGCGGAACATCGGGCATTGGCACCACGGCCATTCAACTGGCCAAGGCCTTTGGCGCCCGCGTTTTCGCCACCGCCGGATCGGACGAAAAATGCCAGGCTTGCCTCGACCTCGGCGCAGACTGTGCCATCAACTACCGCACGGAAGACTTCGTCGCCCGGGTGAAAGACCAAACCCAAAAGCGCGGTGTCAATGTCATTCTCGACATGGTGGGCGGCTCCTACATCAGCCGTAACATGGACGCCGCTGCAGCCGATGGGCGCATCGTGCAGATTGCATTCTTGGGCGGGTCAAAAGCCGAAGTCGATTTCACCCGCCTTATGCTTAAGCGCTTGACGCTGACCGGTTCCACCCTGCGCGCCCGCGACACACAGTTTAAGGCGGCACTGACCAACGAGTTGAAAGAGCACGTTTGGCCACTGTTGGCGGCAGGCACTGTGGCTCCGGTCATGCACGCACAGTTTCCGCTCTCCAAAGCAGCTGCCGCACATGCCATGATGGAAGAAAGCAAGCACGTCGGCAAAATCGTGCTCACCGTTTAGAAACGGCCCAGCCATAAGCCCCGCTCTCAAGTCTTGATTGCAAATCATGGGCCGACTGCGTATATCTACAACACTCCCAAACTTCGTGGTCCCTTCCACGGCCTGATCAAACCCGGTCAGGCGAACGGGAAAGATTTGATTCTTGTTGACGGCCCGGCCCGTCCCTTTTGGAGAACGCACACATGGCAACACAACTCTTGATGCCGAAGGCAACCGCGGTTTGGCTTGTGGACAACACAGCCCTGACATTCGATCAGATCGCTCACCTGTGCACCCTTCACCCACTGGAAGTGAAGTCCATTGCGGATGGCGATTCTGCGCAGGGCATTAAGGGTTTGGATCCGGTCCAAACAGGTCAACTCTCACGCGAGCAGATTGCGGAAGCGGAAGCCGATTCTGACATTCGTCTGAAATTGCTGGACCCGAAAGTCAAAGTGCCAGAACTGAAAAAGAAGGGCCCGCGCTACACACCACTTTCACGCCGTCAGGACCGTCCCAACGCAATTTATTGGTTGGTGAAAAACCACCCCGAACTGAAAGACGCGCAGATCATCCGTCTGGTGGGCACAACCAAAACAACAATAGCCGCCATTCGCGACCGGACCCATTGGAACATCGGCAATTTGCAGCCACTTGACCCGGTGACATTGGGCATATCGAGCCAGATTGATCTCGACTTTGAAGTCGCCAAAGCTGCCAAATTGCGGCCCGCTGTTGTGGAAGAAGCGGTAACCGATGGCCTGCTACCGGCTTCCCAGACCCAGGACATGGAAGCGGAAGTGACCCAAGCCGATGTCGACGCCCGCGAAGATGTTGACGCAGACAGCGTGTTTAAAAACTTCGCGTCGTTGGGCGCAGAAGGCGAGGCCGCCAAAGAGGGCGACGCCTGAGCGTAGCCTACCACTCACCACAGACCCAAACCTCGTCGTTGCTGGGCGCGTCCTTGCCATTCAATTGCTGAACCGGTGGATGAAACCCGCATCTTTAAGCGTGGATTGCGCGGACCCGCCGCGCAGTTAAGCGAACTGGCGGCGGAGACTTTTCCGTCCACAAACGGTAGCCGGGACCCTGCCCCGCCAGCGCCTCACTCAGCCGGGTCAACCGTATAGGCCAAGCCCAACCGCCCGCCATCCGCATAGATGGTCTGGCCGGTCACGTAAGCTGAATCGGAACAGGCGAGGAAGGTTGCAATACCTGCAATCTCCTCCGGCTCGCCAATGCGGCCCATGGGTGTGCGCGACAAGACGCGACGCTTGGCCTCCGGATTGGAATTTACCGCCTCAAGCATTTCCGTAGCTATGGACCCGGGCCCGATGGCATTCACCCGAATGCCATAAGGCGCAAGATACTGTGCCAACACATTGGTCAGCTGCCGCACACCGCCTTTTGAGACCGTGTAGGGAATCTGTGCAGGGATCGCCAGTTTGGCATTGGTGGACGACATGTTGATGATCGAACCCGGCGCTTCGCCCGCCTTGACCTTTCGCACCAGATGTTTGGCCACCGCCTGCGCGCACAAGAACGAGCCCTTAAGGTTGACCCGCAAGACCTCATCGAAATCTTTCTCAGAAATCTCGAGAAAGTCGCCACCCACCACAATACCGGCATTGTTGACCAACACATCCACATCACCGAATTGATCAATCGTGGCCGCGACCAGATTGTGAACGTCCAGCCGCTCACCCACATCGCAGGGAATGAAGTCGATCTCCCCCAGTGAAGAAAGCTCTTCCTTCGCGGCCTCACCCTTTTCATGGTTTATGTCCGCAACCACCACCTTGGCTCCCTCTGTGAGATACCGCTTGGCGATGGCGTAGCCGATGCCTTGGGCACCTCCGGTGACGATGGCAATCTTCCCTGAAAGGCGCACAACGAAACTCCTGTAGCTGTCTTGGGGTTGCTAAGTCGTGCGGCCAACGCAGGCTCACACAGTGCAGCTCATGTATCTGGGGTGCGGTCTATGCAGCGCCGCTTAGTTCGGTGTCAAATTGCAGGCGCGCCAAGCCGGCGTAAATCCCGCCCTGCTTGACCAGACTGTCATGATCGCCCTCCTCCACGATCTTGCCTCCATCCAGAACCAATATCCGGTCCGCGCGCAACACCGTGGCCAAACGGTGGGCGATCACCAGCGTGGTGCGGTTTTCCATCAAGCCATCCAGCGCACGTTGAACCAGTTTTTCGCTTTCGGCATCTAAGGCGCTTGTCGCCTCGTCCAACAGCAGGATCGGTGCGTCCTTCAAAATGGCCCGGGCAATGGCGATGCGCTGGCGTTGACCGCCGGAAAGCATGACCCCGCGCTCCCCCACCATTGTGTCATATCCGTCCGACAAGTTGCGAATGAACCCGTCAGCTTGCGCTAGGCGGGCAGCTTCAAACACCTCTTCATCCGTCGCATCCGACCGTCCAAACCGAATGTTTTCAGCAGCACTGAGCGCAAAAATGGTGGTCTCCTGCGGCACAAGCGATGTCGCATGGCGCAGGTCCAACGGGTCAGCCTGCCTGATGTCCACTCCATCCACAGTGATGCAACCCTCGGATGAGTCGTAAAACCGAAGCAGCAAGTTGAAGATCGTGCTTTTGCCCGCGCCGGAGGGACCAACGATAGCAACTGTCTGCCCGGGCTGAACGGCAAAGGTCATATCAGCCACAACAGGCGCATCGGCGCGCGTGGGATAGGCAAACGACACGGCTTCAAAACGGATATCGCCGGTCACAGGATCAGGCATTTGGACCGGATTTTCGACCACCGCAACGTCCGGCTTTTCTTCCAGCAGTTCGGACAATCGCTCCGCAGCGCCCGCCGCTTGGCTCAACTCGCCCCAAACCTCAGACAGGGCCCCCAGCGCGCCGGCAGCCATGACCGAGAAAAACAAAAACTGAATCAACATGCCTTCCGACATCGCGCCGGACATCACCGAACCGGCCCCGATCCACAACACGCCAACGACGCTGGAGAACACGGCAAAGATGGCAAACGCGGTCAGAACAGCCCGCGCCAAGACGGACGACCGGGCAGCCTCAAAGGATCGCTCCACGGCGGTTGTGAAGACGCCACTGACCAGATTTTCGTTGGTGAACGCCTGCATAGTTTTGACGGACGTTATCGCCTCCGACGCATAGGCGGACGCGTCCGCAAGCGTGTCCTGCGCCTTGCGCGACCGTTTGCGCACAGAACGACCGAAGGCAAAAATCGGGATCACGATGAGCGGAATGACACCCAGCACAATCGCCGACAGGCTGGGGCTGGTGGCCACCATGCCAATTACCGCGCCGATGATAAGCACAATGTTGCGCAACGCCATGGAGGCGGTTGCACCGGCGGCAGACTTGATCTGCGTCGTATCCGCCGTGAGCCTTGAAACCAGTTCACCGGTTTTGGCGGTGTCAAAAAATGCCGCCGACAAGGTGGATATGTGGCGGAACACGTCGCTGCGCAAATCCGCAACCACACGCTCCCCGAGCCAGATGACAAAATAATATCGTGCCGAACTGGACAGCGCCAGCAGAGCCGCCAGACCAAACAGCGCGTAGAAATAGCTGTTCACCATGGCAGGGTTGGAACTTACAAACCCCTCATCCACCATGCGCCGCACAGCCAAAGGCAGCATGAGCGTGGTGCCCGCCGCGACAATCAGGAACATCAAAGCCCCGGATAGGTGGCCCTTATAGCGCAGTAGATAGGGAAACAGATTGCGCAAAGGCGCGAGACCGAAGGCGTCTCTGCGAGTCTTTTTGACAGGCATATCATCAGCCTCCGACGCCGCAGCGTCTTGCCCACCATGGGCAGAGGGGGAAAACGCAATGGGTTCATTTGCAGACGCGTCCCTGGAAGACCCGTTTACAAACGCAGACCCGTGTCCACTGCTGCGGTCAAGATCGCCGCTTACACTCATTCACTTTCCCTCTTCCGCCGCTTTGGACAACAAACCGGCAGGTATGTGCGTCTTACAGGACGCTTAGCGCGAGACAAAACACAAATACGCCAAAAAATGCCACTGGGTTCAAACGCGTCAATGCTCTTGAAACCCAGAGGCACAAAGCGACAACGTTGAAGCCCGCACAGTTCTTGTCAAATTCATGCAAGCGATGTATAGCCCGCCCACGTAAATTGACAGGGCTCGTGCCAATCTGTCCCACGTCAAACCATCCACTCTTTAAGGGCCGCATTTCGCGTCTCTTAAGGCTTGTCTGGCAAGACTGTGCAGGTCACAGAAATGCTGATTTGTCATTTCCCGCAAAGAACGCGCCGTGATGTCCTTAAGGCATCGGTCGGCGCGCCGATAAAACAAGGACGCCGAGCCATGAAGGCCGACATTCATCCCGACTACCACACTATCAAGGTCGTCATGACCGATGGAACCGAATACGAAACCCGTTCCACTTGGGGCAAAGAAGGCGATGTCATGAACCTCGACATCGACCCAACGTCACACCCCGCTTGGACAGGCAATTCCGGCCAATTGCTGAACCGCGATGGCCGCGTGTCGAAATTCAACAAAAAATTCGGCGGCCTCGGCCTCTAGATCGATTCACAATTTGATTGAACCGCTCGGTTGCGAAGAGCAACCCGGCGCTGATGGGCTGCCCCTCCCTCTACCTGGGGTCGCGAAGGGCTCTTCAGGCCGACAGCGTGAGCGCCACAACTGGATCGCTTCTATCAAAGATAGAAATGATCTAGCTAATAAGGCATCCGAACACTCGTCAGCCATCAGCACCCCCACCCGAAACTGCGAGCAGTGCCGACTTCCCCTCAAGAGGGAGGTTAGGAGGCCATGGTTGCAATCGAATGCTCAACGCAGCTCAAAACATGAGTCCGCCGCCCACTCATCTTCTTCAACCGCAGCCAGCCTTCGTCATCCCGGAATTGCCGAAACCACTATGCGGGACCCAGAACTGTGAGCGAAAGTGTTAGACCTCAGTTCTGGGTTCCGCTGCGCGGCCACGGAATGACGAATGCGAGTAAGCTTGCTCAATCCGCCGTCCACCCGCCGTCGATCACGATGCTTGTCCCTGTCACCAATGCACTCGCGTCGCTGGCCAGGAACACAACGGCGCCCATAATGTCTTCGATCTCCCCTACGCGGCCCAGTTTGATCTTGTCTTCCACCCAGGCGCGGCGCTCCGGGTTGTCGAATGTCGATTGTGTCATGGGCGTGCGGATGAACGTGGGGGCGATGGTGTTGACGCGCACTTTGTGGGGCGCAAGCTCGATGGATGACGCCTTGGTAACGCCTTCAATGCCGAACTTCGTACCGCAATAAACCGCCCGGTCGATGCCCCCCACATGGCCCATCTGACTGGACGTGTGGATGATCGAACCGCCTTTGCCAGCCTCCACCATGCTCTTGGCCACCGCTTGGGCCACGAAGAACGCGGCCTTGAGATTGATGTCGGTGATCAGATCAAAATTGTCTTTGGTCACCTCCAGATAGGGTGTGGGCTGGTTGGTGCCTGCATTGTTGAACAACACGTCAAACGGGCCGTATTGGCGCACAGCGGAGATGACGGCAGATTGGTCCATCACGTCGAGCGAAATGCCTTCGGCCTTATGGCCCGCTTCTTGGATCATGGCTGCGGCGTGACCAATCTCCTCTTCGTTGCGCGCGGCCATCACCACATGAGCGCCTGCTTCCGCCAGCGCCATCGCCCCGCCAAGGCCGATGCCGCGGGACGCCCCGGTGACAAGAGCACGTTTGCCATCAAGGCGAAAAGAAGGAGTGCGGGGCAGGTTTTGGGTCACAGCTTGGCCAATCGTCTTGCGGTGCTCAGGTTTGCACGGAAAAATCGAGGTTTAGTGTATTCCCCCACCCGCGCAAGCCCATCGACATGGGCCGCCATCTGCGCCAGATGGTCTACACGATAGGTATGACGAAGAGACGGAACACCCCATGCCAAGCTTCCAAAAAGACTCCAAAACGGGCGCGCAGATTATTGCTGATCGGTTGAAGGCGGCGGGCTGCGCCCACGCGTTCGGCATTCCCGGTGGTGAGGTCTTGGCGCTGTTGGAGGCGTTGGACGGCGCGGGCATCGCCTTCCACCTCACAAAGCATGAAAACGCGGCAGGCTTCATGGCCGAGGGCGTGTGGCACGCCGAACCCACTGGCAGCCGTGCATTGGGCCTGCTGATTGCGACGCTGGGCCCCGGTGTCGCCAACGCCGTCAACGTCGTGGCCAACGCCATGCAGGACCGTGTGCCCATGCTGTTTTTAACCGGCTGCATCGATGCGGCGGAAGCGGAGACTTATACACACCAGGTGTTTGATCATCAGGCCATGTTGCGTCCCATCGTCAAAGGCTCATTTAAGGCGGCCACCGGCGCGGTTGGCCCGATGATCGAAAAAGCTTTAGCGCTGGCTTTTGATGGCCAGCCCGGCCCGGTGCATATCGATCTGCCCATTTCAGTGGCCGAGCAGATCAGCGCTGAGCCCACCTTGCGCCCCGCACCCGTGCCAGCACCGACCGTGCCCGCCGCCAGCAACCCGCTGGGGGAAGCGATCACGGCGCTTAACATGGCGTCTCGCCCCATCATCCTGGCCGGTTTGGACGCGGTGAACGAAGGCGCCTCCAGCGCGCTGATCGATTTCGCCCAGCAATTCAACATCCCGGTCGTCACGACCTACAAGGGCAAGGGTCTCATACCAGAGACACACCCTTTGTCCCTGGGCGGCCATGGCTTGTCGCCCAAATCTGACGAAATTATCTTGCCTGTATTGAAAGAAGCGGACTGCGTTTTGCTGGTTGGCTATGACCCCATCGAAATGCGCATCGGCTGGCGTGACCCGTTTGGGCAGGACGCCACAGTGATTGAAATCGCGCCTAACCTGCGCCTCCACGGAATGCACCGCACGGACGTGACATTGCACGGCAACACGGCCCCCACCCTCGCGCTCTTGGGCGCGGCCATGCAGCCAACACCCGTTTGGCAAGGCGACACGATTGCCCGCGCAAAGGCCGCTTTGGGCGCCGGCTTCACGCCAGCCACCGATATCGGCCCCAAATTCTCCCCGGGGCAGGTCTTCAAAACACTCAACGACACACTGCCCGTCGAGACGGTCATCACAGCTGACAGTGGTGCCCACCGCATTCTGTTGTCTCAGACTTGGGTCTCAACATTCCCTCACGCCTTCCTGCAATCCACGGCTTTGTGCACCATGGGGTGTGCCGTGCCCTTGGCAGGCGGCTACAAACTGGCAAAGCCGGATACGCCCGTTTGCGCTTTCGTGGGGGATGCCGGTCTTGAAATGGGGCTGGGCGAACTCGCCACCCTGCGGGACATGAAACTGCCCATCATCATATGCGTTTTGGTGGACGAAAGCTTGGCACTCATTGAATTGAAACAGCGCAGCACGCAGCGCCCCAATGTTGGCGTGGACTTTGACGGAACGGATTTTGTCGGCGTGGTCAATGCCATGGGTGGCTATGGGATCTGGGTCGACGATGCGGCAACGCTGGCCGAAGAAGCAGGAGCGGCATTGACCCGGGACACGTACACAGTCCTGGCCTGCCGCATTGGCCGCCGCGCCTATGACGGGACGTTTTAAATTCCCGTCCGCATGCGCCAGCGGGCGGCAAGCGAACTGCCGGTGAAGGCAAAGGCGGCCCACCACCAACCGTGCAAACTGCCAGAAACGATGCCGCCCAGATAGGCGCCAATGTTGCAGCCATAGGCCAGCCGTGCTCCATACCCCATAGCCAGACCGCCGATGATGGCTGTGGCGACGTCTTTGCCGGTCAAGGACATTGTGGGCCGGTATTTCGATGCCAGCGCTGAGGCGGCCATAGCGCCAAAAATGATCCCAAAATTCATTATCGACGTGCTGTCAGCAAAGACGCTGCGCTCCAGCCGCGCGGCCTGTCCGCTCCAATAGGGCCAAGAGACCACATCAACACCTGCACCGGATGCGATCTTCGCACCCCACAGCGCAAAGCCCGACGTAATGCCCCACGGGCGGCCCAGTGTAAGGATTGTGGCCACGCTAACGATGGCAAGCCCGGCAACCCCCAACCAAAGAGCCCACGGACCGCGCACCAGACTGTCTGTGCGCCGGGCAGGTTCCAAGCCACCATGGGCCCGCTCCTCAATGCGCAGCGTGACCCACCATACCGTGGCAACAAATGTGAACAGCACGGCTAGCGCGCCTGTCACACCTAAAGTCTTGACGATAGATACGGCCGGGAACCTTGGCAGTGTGTTCCACCATGGCAAATGTGCGGTGGCGATCAAGGAGCCAGCGATAAAGGCGACCAATGTGATCGCCATGCGGCTGCTGCCGCCCCCGGCGGTAAACAGAGTGCCAGAGCCGCACCCGCCGCCAAACTGCATACCAGCGCCAAACAGGAAGGCACCAATGGCCGCCGCCACCCCAAACGGGAACACAAATCCACCTGCCCGCAATCCGTCAGGCAAAGCAGACGTGCCAAGAGAGAGCAGCGGATAAGAAAACACGCAAACCAGCACGAACAGCACCATTTGCGCCCGCAATCCGGCCCCGCGCTTTTCAGTAACGATGCGCCGCCATGCTGATGTAAAGCCAAATGACGCGTGATAAAGACACAGCCCGGCAAAAGCCCCGATCAAGACAGCTATCACAGATCGCGCTCCGCCAAAGCCAGACGCTTGCACCATGGTCCAAACAACAGCAGCGACCGCAATTCCCAGGGCCCACCATTGCACAGGAGGGGTGACCGACGTGTCAGAACTGCCGGACACGCTTGATGACGGAACTGACATACGCATTTGATCGCCCTCCCGTGCCATTCGACACCAATAAGCCCCAATTTGATCCGCTAAGTCGAAATCGTAAAGGCCGTCGACAGATCCCTCTTGTCTTGTAAGACGCACCATGAGGCAATCGATAGTGCGGCAGTTGCCGTGCACGTCTCTTCACAGGAATGTCACGGAGCTTTATTTGCCGTTTGGACGCGTGAGGCAGACACCGCAATGGCACAGGCAATGAGAAGGTTTGCTATATGACGCTAGAGTTCGATTGTTTTGGGTCAACCATCACCACCCGCCCCCAAACCGACGTCACGGCTTGGAACGCTGCACAACTGGCCTTCTTGGCCCATGGTGCCAGCACACCCGAACATCTGGCAAAAGCAATCGATAGCGACCCAGATTTCGCACTTCCCGTCATTAGCAAAGGTTTGTTCTGCCTGCTCCTTGGCCGAAGCGAAATGATGGATGTTGCAAGGGAGGCCGAGACGCAAGCACGCCAAGCGATTGAACGTCAACCGATATCGCGGCGTGAGACTGTATTTCTAGATGCCCTGTCAGCGTGGAATGCCGGTTCTCCAAATTTGGCCGTGCAGAGGATCGATACATGGTTGGAAACCAATCGCGAAGATGCCTTGGCCATGAAATTAGTCCAAGCAATTCGGTTTGTCTTAGGCGACGCGGAGGGTATGCGCCGTTCCATCGAAGGCATTCTTACCCATCTGCCGCACTCTCACTTGGCGTATGGCTACGCGCTGGGGTGTCACGCCTTCACGTTAGAAGAGACGGGCGACTACGCCCGCGCAGAAGCCGTCGGCAAACAAGCCGTTCTCCATCAACCGGATGACGCTTGGGGCCTTCACGCCGTGGCGCATGTATACGACATGACCCACCAAACCGATGCAGGCATCAACTGGCTGTCCAGCCAAACCAGCGCCTGGCAACACTGCAACAACTTTCGTTACCACGTTTGGTGGCATCTCGCCTTGTTGCATCTGGACAATGGCGCCTATGGCGAGGTGTTTGCGCTCTACGACAGCCACATCCGCGCCGACAAGACGGATGACTACCGCGACATATCAAACGCCGCGTCACTTCTTTCCCGTCTGGAACTGGAAGGCCAATCGGTAGGTACCCGCTGGGAAGAACTAGCCGATATTGCCGAACGGCGCACGGGCGATGGTTGTCTGGCTTTCGCAGATTTGCATTACATTTTGGCGCTCATCGGCGGCAATCGCTTTCAGGCCACAAAAGATCTTCTGGCACGTATGCAGTTGGATGCAAAAACCCAAGCCAACGAAATGGCTGCGATCATGGCCGCCCCCGGCCTGACAGCGGCCCAGGGCTTGGAGTGCTTCGGCGAAGGGGACTATGCGGGTGCTTTCCGCAATCTGCGCAAGGGGCACGATCAAATGCAAACCATCGGAGGCAGCCATGCCCAGCGTGATGTGTTTGAGCGCCTCACGGTGGAAGCAGCAATCCGTGCCGGTCGTTTTAAGGAGGCGGAGAACCTGTTGAACGCCAGAACCCGCCAACGGGCAGGACGGGAAGACAGTTTCGCAAGCAGCCGCCAAGCGTTGATACAGTCGATTATTAACTCAAGTGGTATCGCCACCGCGGTTCCAGCGGAGTAGAGGTAACCATCGGGGCAACCACCACTGGTCAGCGGCCAGCACGGCACACTGATACCCATAAAGCGCAACAACCCGCTCAGCAAAAATTAGATCCATGGCCTTTTCCCCCCAAGCGCAGCCCGGTTCAATCATTGCGATAACCCACTCGAATGTGCGGCGTTAATCCATGATCGCGACAAACACTCCCCCGCTTCCACGTTCTCCAAGTCAGCCAGCGAATTTAGGTAAGGTCCGGGATCCACGCCTCGATTTTTTTCGCGGCATTGCCATGTTCATCATTTTCATCGCCCATACTCCTCGGGATTTTTGGGCACTTTGGATACCGGCACGTTTTGGCTTTTCCGATGCGACCGAGATCTTCGTTTTCTGTTCCGGCATGGCGTCTGCCCTCGCCTTTGGTGCAGTGTTTCAAAAGCGCGGCTGGTGGATGGGGTTTGCGCGCATCGTCCACCGCGTCTGGCAGGTTTATTGGGCGCATATCGGGCTATTTTTGGCAGTTTTGCTGCTTGTTACGACGTTCGACCAGATAGGCACACTGACGGGCCCGACCTTCAAAGGGTTGCACGTCAACGCGCTCAACCTGCAGCATTTTTATTCGAAAACGCCCGACCTGATGATCGGGCTATTCACCCTCACCTACGTGCCCAACTATTTTGATATTCTGCCAATGTATCTGGTCATTCTGGCCATGGTGCCGGTTGTGATGGGGCTGGCTCGCATTCATCTGGGGTTAGTGGCAGCCTTTGTGATCTCGGTTTGGATGCTCGCCAATTTGCAATTGGTGGGACTGTCCCCGATCAACTTTCCAGCCGAACCGTGGTCAGCGCGGCAATGGTTTTTCAATCCGTTTGGTTGGCAGCTCATCTTCTTCACCGGCTTTGCCTTCATGCGCGGCTGGCTGCCCCAACCACCGGTCACAAAGGGGCTCGTAATCATAGCCGTCGCGATTTTGTTGATCACTGTTCCTTTCGCATATTTCAGAATTCTACGCGAAGTGCCGATGCTGCAAGAAACGGCGCAGGCGTTAAAACCGCTAACGGGCAAGAGCTCTTTCGGCATACTGCGCTACGTGCACTTTTTAGCACTGGCCTACGTGTCTTGGGTGGCTGTTGGCCCCATGGGGTCGCGTCTAAGCAATTGGGGTCGTTATGAAATTATCGTCGACGTCATCCGCAAGGTCGGGCAACAGTCGTTGGCCGTTTTCATTTCATCGCTCATCGTGGCGCAGTTTGTCGGCATGATTTTTAGAGTACTTGGCACCGATTGGTTCACGGTTTTGCTTGGCAATTTGGGTGGGTTCGCCGCCTTGATTGCGGTGGCCTACATCGTTTCATGGTTCAAATCTCAGCCATGGCGAAAACCTGCCACACCTGCTCCACATTCTGCATCACACAGTCATCCTGCTGGCGCGAGCGGCGCTGCCCTCTCCTCCGGCAGCGTGGCCAACAAAAGCGCCTAAACACACAAAAACTGACTTATGCAGCCCTCGGGATGCACTCCCACTGCAACATTGCGAAAGCGCTGAAACTGATGATCAACAGACGGACCGTTCTAAACATGGCTCTTGCACTGTCGTCTTCATCAGCAGTCTCTGGCAGCACAGCTTGGGCCGGACCGTTGAGCGGTGATGCTGTATCTCAAGAGGCGGTGAAACTTGGGCCGCCGCTCCCCTTCTCGCGCGAGGCGCTGTTGCAACAGGTCAAGCGCCTCAGTGAGCAATCGTTCAAACAGGTACCGGAAGTGTCCGAACCCTGGCGCAATCTGACCTATAGCCAGTATCGGGCGATCAACTTTGATCCAAACAAAGGTCTGTGGGGTAAGACTGACCTGCCATTTGTGACCGAGTTTTTCGCGCCCGGCCTGTACTTTCCGCGTCCCATCCAAGTCAGCATTGTCGAAGGCGACCAACAAAGAGCGATCCAGTTCGATAAGGCGCTGTTTGTGCGCGGCGAACCCGTGCCGGACTTGCCCAATGACGATACACTTGGCTTTTCCGGCTTTCGCATTCGCGCCGCCATCAACGACCCGCAACGCAAAGACGAGTTTGTTGTCTTTCAGGGGGCAAGCTATTTCCGTGCTGTCGGCAGAGGGCATTCCTACGGCCTATCCGCCCGTGGTCTTGCGCTGCGCACAGGCGATGCGGAAGGTGAGGAATTCCCCGATTTTCGTCAGTTCTGGATTGAGCAGCCGCAAGCGGGCGCAAAGATGATCACAGTCCACGCGCTGATGGATTCCCCCAGCGTGGCGGGTCTCTATTCCTTCAAAATCACGCCCGGTAACGACACCCAAATGGACGTGACCGCCAGCCTGTTTCCGCGCACAGACCTTACCCATGCGGGCATTGCGGCCGAAACCAGCATGTTTTTGTTCGATCAGACCAACAGAGACCGGTTCGATGATTACCGGCCTGCGGTCCATGATTCGGACGGTTTGATGATCGAAAACGGTGCTGGCGAACGCTTGTGGCGGCCCTTGGCCAATCCAAAACAACTGCAAGTCTCGTCGTTTGTTGACACCAACCCCAAGGCCTTCGGCCTGATGCAACGGCCCCGCGAGTTACGCGACTACGGAGATTTTGAAGCAAACTACCATTCCAGACCCGGCCTCTTGGTCATTCCTGGCGAGGGCTGGGGTGAAGGCGCGGTGACTTTGGTGGAAATACCCGCCGATAAAGAAATTTACGACAACATCGTCGCCTATTGGCGTCCACGCGAGCCGCTAGCCACGGGCAAACAACATGATTTTTCCTACCGTTTGCTTTGGTCCAGCGACCCTGTTCCAGACAATGGTTTGGCACGTGTGGTAGATACACGCATGGGAGCGCGTCTGTTTCATGAGGGCCGCATCGCGATGATTGAATTCACGCGACCCGAAGGCATCCCGAACGATTTGGGCGGTGTCACGGTGCACACCAGTTCCAATGGCGGCAAAGCCGAAAAGGGCGTTTTGAAGTTCAGCCCTGAAACCGGCGGATTACGGCTGGCCTTTCCCTTTGACCCCGGCGACCGCGATTCGGTGGAACTACGCGCACAATTGCTGATGGATGGGCAGCCTGCGTCCGAGGTGTGGCTGTATCGGTGGACAAAATGACCGCGCAGCATCACGCTCCCTTTAAGACGATGCCGACGCCCGCGCCGTTGGCCATGCCCACACAAGATCTATCCAAGCCGTTTGACGACGATACCGCACAGGTTTTGAAAGCGGAGCCTCACACACGCTGGTTCCGTTGGATGACGCTTATCCCGGCTCTTCTGACGGTCTGCGTCCTCATGAGCATTTTTTACGATTGGTTTGAAAAAGACGGGTTCGTTACCGCTGAAATTTTGATGCTGGGTCTCGTCGGGTTCTCTGCGTTCTGGGTAGCGATTTCCGTTGCCGCAGGAACAGTTGGCCTGCTCCTGCCGCGCAAGCGCACAAAAGCCCGGCAGCCATCCATCCTTAAGGCGCTCGATGTCGCGCTGCTGGTGCCGATCTACAATGAAGATGTGACAGCGGTTTTCGCGCGTCTATCCGCCATGAAAGAGCAACTTGAAGCAAGGGGTTGCGACCATCGATACGCGTTCTTCATCCTGTCAGACACGCGAGATGAAGCCATTGCGCGGAGTGAAGTCGACGCGTTCAGCCGTCTCAGACATGAAGGCGCGGGGACAGTTCCTGTTTTCTACCGTCGCCGTGCGGAAAACACCGAGCGCAAAACCGGCAATATTCGCGACTGGGTAAGCACTTGGGGCGGGGCATGGGATGCGTTCATCACGCTGGATGCCGACAGTCTGATGGCCCGCAGTTCGATTGAGGCGCTGAGCGACGACCTGGCTGGCAAACCCCAGACCGGCATGATCCAAACAGTGCCACGCCTGATGGGAGGGGAAACACTGTTTGCCCGCGTATTGCAGTTTTCAAACAATGTTTACGGCCCGGTTCTTGGGCGTGGATTGGATCGCTGGTCCGCAGATGCTGGCAATTATTGGGGTCATAACGCGATCATCCGCACCAAGGCCTTCGCCAAATGCGCAGGGCTGCCCAAACTGTCCGGAAAGGGAGCTTTGTGCGGCACAATCAAAAGCCATGACTTTGTCGAAGCCGCACTGCTGCGGCGCGCCGGGTGGGCGGTTGAGATCAACCCGGACTTGGAAACCAGCTATGAGGAAACTCCGCAAACACTGCTGGACTACGTGCTGCGCGACCGCCGCTGGTGTCAGGGTAATTTGCAACACCTCAAGCTGCTGAATT
The DNA here is from genome assembly GCA_038746275.1 of Pseudomonadota bacterium. GTDB lineage: Bacteria > Pseudomonadota > Alphaproteobacteria > Rhizobiales > Rhizobiaceae > Pseudahrensia. The sequence continues at coordinate 137,190 of JBCDKS010000011.1, forward strand.
CCGCCGGTTTCCATGCAGTGTCGCGCTTTCACATGGTGCAAGGCGCGATGGCCTATGTGGCGTCAGCCTGCTGGTTTGTTTTGCTGATCGTCTGGGCACTGCTGGGCCGCAGCGAAAGCGAGACGGTGTTTCGATATTTCACCGATACAAACCCTCTCTTTCCCGTCTGGCCGCAAATGGACGCGGTAAGCCGGGGGGTTGTTTTGGCTTTCATGCTAAGTCTTTTGCTTCTGCCCAAAGTCTTCGGTCTGGTCGCCACCTGGCGTGCCGAGCGCGGTTTCAAACGCCATGGGGGGCGTTTGGTATTCATGGCCTCCGCCGTGACCGAGATTGTTTTTTCGGTGCTGCTCGCTCCCATTATGATGGTGCAACACGTTATGGGCCTTCTGCGCACAGCGTTTGACATGGACACCGGTTGGGCACCTCAAAACCGCAACGGCACACGCGTTGGCCTTCTCACGCTCCTGCGTTTCCACTGGGTAGAGACACTTGCAGGTGCTCTGCTGAGCCTTGGCATTGGTCTTGGCGTCATTTCCCTGTGGTTGGTGCCAATCGCCGTTAGCCTCGTACTGGCGGCACCCATTGCGATGCTGGTGAGCGCGCCTCTACGACCTCTGGCGCATGGCTTCGGTGTGCCCCCTACCAAGGTTCTTGCCACAGCAGAACTGCTGTCGCCCGATCCGGTTATCGTGGCTTATGAAAGCACCAAACAGTCGGCAAGCCTGCGCGCGCCTCAGCGACCGCATGCGACAGTCGTGGTTTCCAAGCGCCCCTCCAAGTGGAACACGAAAACCGCATAATTGGAGCGGCGGGCAGTTCCAAGCACCCTTCCTGCCATACACTTAAATTGACGTACGCAGCGGCGGCGTGCGGGCAACCCTGACTGTGACCACAGCAATGGTGTTCAAACCGAAGGTTCATACCAATCAACGCTTCAAACACATGGGGATTGGCTCTAGGTTGCGCCGGAACCAAATTTAAAGACCGCGCGACGCCCGGTCGATCCGGAGGACATCATGGAAACCATTCACCACTATATTGGCGGCGAACACGTAGAAGGGACCTCTGGACGCACAGCTGATGTGTTTAATCCGGCCACCGGAGAGGTGCAGGCGCAGGTGCCGCTGGCATCTGCCGCCGAGCTCAACGCGGCGATTGCAAATGCAAAGGCGGCTCAGCCCGCATGGGCCGCGCAAAATCCGCAAAAGCGCGCGCGAGTGATGATGAAATTCGTGGACCTTTTGCACCGCGATATGGACAAACTGGCCGAAGCACTTTCAAGGGAACACGGCAAAACTATCCCGGACGCGAAGGGCGATGTAATTCGCGGTTTGGAAGTCGCCGAATTTTGCATCGGTGCGCCGCATCTGTTGAAAGGCGAGTTCTCGGAAGGGGCCGGTCCCGGAATAGACATGCACTCTGTCCGCCAGCCATTGGGTGTGGCGGCTGGAATCACGCCGTTCAACTTCCCTGCAATGATCCCCATGTGGAAGTTTTGCCCCGCCATCGTCTGTGGCAATGCATTTATCTTAAAACCGTCCGAGCGCGATCCATCCGTACCTGTGATGCTGGCCGAATTGATGACGGAAGCAGGGCTGCCAGATGGCATTTTGAACGTCGTGCATGGGGATAAGGAAGCGGTCGACGGCCTTCTCGACCATGAAGACATCATGGCCGTGGGTTTTGTCGGCTCCACGCCCATCGCGGAATATGTTTACACCCGCGGCTGCGCCAACGGAAAACGGGTCCAATGCTTCGGTGGAGCCAAAAACCACATGATCATCATGCCCGATGCCGATATGGACCAAGCCGTGGATGCGCTTATCGGTGCGGGCTACGGCGCAGCGGGCGAGCGCTGCATGGCCGTTTCCGTGGCCGTTCCTATCGGCGAAGATACGGCAGACCGGTTGATCGAGAAACTGGCTCCCCGCGTCGAAGCCTTGAAGATTGGACCCTACACAGCCGGCGATGATGTGGACTTCGGCCCTCTGGTCACCAAGGAAGCCCACACACGCGTTAAAGGCTATATCGACGCCGGTGAGGCCGAAGGCGCAGACCTTGTCGTGGATGGGCGCGGCTTTTCCATGCAGGGTTATGAAGACGGCTTTTTCATGGGTGCCTGCTTGTTTGATCGTGTGACGAAAGACATGTCGATCTACAAGGAAGAAATCTTTGGCCCCGTTCTCTCTGTGGTGCGGGCAAACGACTACGAGGAAGGTCTCGACCTTGCCATGAGCCATGAATACGGAAACGGGGTCGCCATCTTCACCCGAGACGGTGATGCCGCACGCGATTTTTCAAACCGCATTAACATCGGCATGGTGGGCGTTAATGTGCCAATCCCTGTCCCATTGGCCTACTACACATTTGGTGGCTGGAAGCGCTCAGGCTTCGGCGACTTGAACCAGCACGGTCCAGACGCTTTCCGGTTCTACACCCGCACAAAAACGATTACGTCCCGCTGGCCCTCCGGCATCAAAGACGGCGCGGAGTTCTCCATCCCAACCATGGGATAAAAGAGACCTCGCCTCCAAAAAGCAAAAAGCCCGCAACACATGGTGCGGGCTTTTTTGGTTGCGGGGGTTGGATTTGAACCAACGACCTTCAGGTTATGAGCCTGACGAGCTACCGGGCTGCTCCACCCCGCGACAGTGACGTCATACGTCGCAGCGGAGGCTATAGACCCTCGTTGCTGCTTTGAAAAGGGGCATTTATTCGTTTCGCGGAACTTTCTGGTTGTCGTGAAACCGGAGCGATTGTCTGCAGCTTTCAAGCCAACACAGTGATGACGCGTTCGAGGAATAGATGCACAGTTCCCCTGCGCGTAAACACTTTGGTTGTGCAGATAGAAATGATCTAGTAGCCGCGGTAACCAATGCGCTCGTGAGTGAACAGTCCAGGGGCAATCGACACTGTGAACTTTTGGTCGCGCCACCATCGGCTGTTGAGTTCAATTTCGATGTTTTTGAAGCCGTTTATACTTCTGCGGGTTTCAGTCTGGTCCACCTGCCGCATGAGGCAATCCAGAAAGAACCTGCGGTCAATCATAAACGACTGGTTTGTCCAGTTTCGAGTGGACGATGAGACACTTAAAAATCCAGCCTCATCAATTGTATAGTCTTTTGGATGGATGATCTCCGGCCGATCCTCCACATATGGTGCGCCCCCAACCATGCGCTGAGCCTTGGACGGCCGGATCGCTCGTCTGGTTGCGGCTAGAAGCCTAGTCACCATGGGGGCATTGGGTGCGCAATAATATCGTCTGTACTTTGCGCTCGCATCAATATTTTGGCCAGGGTCTTTTCTGTGTCGTAGCTGGACCACAGCGGCTTCACGCCGAGCAACCAAGTTTGCGGAATGGTTCAACTGGCGAGCAACTTCTTCAAGCGGCTCGATAACGTGAATATCGTTCTCCAACAGCAATAGTGTCTCAGATTTCATTGATCGGGCAAGGGCCTGAAACCCGCCAAATATGCCCAAGTTCCGCTCAGAACCTGAACAGGCAAAGCCAAACAGTCTCGCTATCTCCCGACCTTCTTCATCGATTTCCGGAAAAAATATGCGGCGCTCGTCAAACAAATCGAGCAAACCGTTTTCTGTGAGGTTTTCGAGCATGGTCCGCAAGGACGCGTACCCCCGCCACGACAATATGCCCAAACCAAGGTGTTGCAAGGAAGAGCCTATCGCCAATGTTCTGCAATCCAAGGCGTTGGCCTTACGTGCTTGTAGAGGCGTTTCCAGGGAGCCTCGACAGGCCATACCCCAATCGCAGCTTCGTCGGGATCCGGTTTTCCGGTAAACGCGACGGTACGAACTTCTTCTGGAAGGGGTGGGACGCGAAAGAAGTTGAGCGGCCAGCGTGGCAACAGGTTGTGTTTAAAGCTGACGCACCACTCAGCCGGCCAGAAAACCTGATCTGCAACCTCACCAGAAATATACTGTTGTTCAATCCGATATTGAGCAAGAACCGATTCAGGATCGTTATTGAAACGATCAAATATGTGACAGTGGCGGCCAACACGAAAACGAAACAGCGACGTGTTGCCCACCTGCAGGCTGGGCTGCGTCCAATTGTGGATCACACAATAGCGACCGGGTTCATATTCAAACAAATCATCCAGAGACCCGGTGATTACCATGTCTAAATCGAGAAACAACAGATCGCCGGAAAAATCTTGCTGTCCATCGGATAAGCCCATCTGCCACAGGGAAAGTTTACGCCATGGAGTTGATGCAACACGGGCTGGGATATTTATCTCGGGAAGAGGCCGACAGATCACCTGAGGAGAAACACCGGCGGAGTCATCCGTGAAACAGATCAAGCGTGTCTCGCGCTTGGTGTTGCGCGAAATCATCGACCAGAGTCTATTGACGTAGTCGGACGGATAGCGCGTGCCCCATTTCATGCAGACAACAGTTTGCATTGACGCAACATCTCCAAAAAAACATCTTATCGGTGAAGGCTGTTAAACGTCGTTGGAGCGCGTATGACAAGCTCCGTCGATGTTTCGCGACCGCAGTTTATGACTAAGACATCAAGGCCTTCATAGCACTCCCGCTCCAAGGTGGGAGTAAACACAAAGGACGATCATCTGGAGCCAACTCCCGCCCCTTTTTTTGGGCACCGACTGACTCCCATTTTCCGTTCTGCTGTAGTTTTTTTCGCTAAGACTATTCGATTTGAAGAGAAGCACAGCCATTTGGCGGTTAGATACAGTGTGGCGAACACCACCAAAAACGATTGATGCTAAATTCGAACAATTGACGAGCAGGAGACTTTAAAAAAAGGGACAAAAAAACCGCCGAACCCGAAGGTGCGGCGGTTTAATTCAGTTGTAGAGATTGCTTCAATGCGTTTTGCAGACCTGGCAGTGACCTACTCTCCCGTGCCTTAAGACAAAGTACCATCGGCGCTGAGGCGTTTCACTTCCGAGTTCGGGATGGGATCGGGTGCAGCCACCTCGCAATAACCACCAGGTCGGCAAAACGCATAAATGCGTGCCCCTCTTTAGGGGCGTGTTCGTAAAAACTGGTTTTTTCGATTGTTTGTTGCACAGACGCAAAACGCGCCTCGCCGCTCGTTGCGGCGCACTCTCGTAGCATTCAGCAAAGCTCAATTGCGCGAGAGCGAAAATGGTCACAAGTAATGAGAACGATCAAGCCGATCGAGCTATTAGTACTGGTAAGCTTCACACGTTACCGCGCTTCCACACCCAGCCTATCAACGTCGTAGTCTTCGACGACTCTCAGGGAATACTCGTTTCTAGGTGGGTTTCCCGCTTAGATGCCTTCAGCGGTTATCCCTTCCACATATAGCTACTCTGCAATGCGGCTGGCGCCACAACAGATCCACCAGTGATGTGTCCACCCCGGTCCTCTCGTACTAGGGGCAGATCCTGTCAATATTCCTACACCCACGGCAGATAGGGACCGAACTGTCTCGCGACGTTCTGAACCCAGCTCACGTACCACTTTAATTGGCGAACAGCC
>JBCDKS010000012.1:0-142180 GCA_038746275.1 Pseudomonadota bacterium
CGGCCCGCGTCGCCCGCAGCGAAGCGAGGACGCGCAAATATAGATGCAGCATGCGGGGTACGTTTTTAGATGCCTGATCTTTTACTTGAACTTTTTTCCGAGGAAATCCCGGCCCGGCCCGCGTCGCCCGCAGCGAAGCGAGGACGCGCAAATATAGATGCAGCATGCGGGGTACGTTTTTAGATGCCTGATCTTTTACTTGAACTTTTTTCCGAGGAAATTCCGGCCCGCATGCAACGCAAGGCGGCGGGTGATTTGCGCAAGCGTGTAACGGATGCGTTGGTGGATGCTGGTCTGACCTATGAGGGCGCGAAGGAATATTGGACGCCGCGCCGACTTGTGTTGGATGTGCGCGGACTGACCACGCGGTCTGCCGACCAAAAAGAAGAACGCAAAGGCCCGCGCACCGATGCACCCGAGAAAGCGATTGCAGGTTTCTTGCGGGGCGCAGGCCTCGACAGCGTGGACCAAGCGGAGACACGCACTGACCCTAAGAAGGGTGAGTTTTACGTCGCAGTGATCGAAAAGCCTGGTCGCACCGCAGAGGACATTATTGCTGAGGCCATGCCCGCCATCATCGGTGCCTTCCCGTGGCCAAAGAGCATGCGCTGGGGTGGCGCCTCTGCCGAAGCCGGGAGCTTGAAATGGGTGCGCCCGCTGCGCGCCATCCTGTGCACTTTTGGGCCGGAGACGGAAGAGCCCGTGGTTGTCGATTTTGAAATTGGCGGCATGCGTTCCGGCAACATCACCTATGGCCACCGCTTCCACGCGCCTGACGCAATCAAAGTGCGCCGGTTTGATGACTATGTGGCAGCGCTGGAAAAGGCGAAGGTCATCGTTGACCCGTCTCGGCGTGCCGACATCATTACGGCTGATGCGCGCAATTTGGCCTTCGCCCAAGGTCTGGAGTTGGTGGACGATCCCGCACTGGTCGAAGAGGTCTCCGGGCTTATCGAATGGCCGGTGGCACTTATGGGCACCTTTGATGAAGCGTTTTTGGACATTCCCGACGAGGTGATCCGTCTTACGATCAAAGAGAACCAAAAGTGCTTCGTGCTGCGGAAGGCCGATGGAACCTTGTCCAACCGTTTCCTGCTGGTTGCCAATATTGAGGCTGCCGATGGTGGCGCAGAGATCGTGCGCGGCAACGCCAAAGTGGTGAACGCCCGCCTGTCAGACGCAAAGTTCTTTTGGGAAGGCGATCTGCAACAACTCAAAACACACGGCTTTACGCCATGGTTCGAAAAACTGGACAGCGTCACGTTTCACGCTGAGTTGGGATCGCTTGGTGAACGCGTCCAGCGGTTGATCACACTGGGCCGTGATCTGGCGGAGAACACCAGCGCTGATCCGCAATTGGCGGCGCGGGCGGCAGAACTGTCCAAAAGCGATTTGAATTCGGCGATGGTTTATGAATTTGCTGAATTGCAGGGGTTCATGGGTCGCCAATACGCGCAACGGGCTGGCGAAAACCCGGCCGTGGCCGCAGCCTGCGAAGACCATTACAAGCCGCAGGGGCCGTCGGACACGGTGCCCAGTGAACCGGTTACGGTGGCCGTGGCGCTGGCGGACAAGATCGACCTGCTGGCCACATTTTGGGTCATCAACGAAAAGCCTACGGGATCGAAAGACCCTTATGCGTTGCGTCGAGCCGCCTTGGGCGTGATCCGCTTGGTGCTCGAGAACCAACTGAAACTGAACCTCTCGCTGGTGCTCACCACCGCTTGGGGCAACCTCTTCCTACAGAAGAACGAAGGCGCTCGTTTGGGTGCGGGCGCTGGTCCGTCCACCTATGCGGAACGGCAAGCGCTCCTCCAGCCGCTGTTTGAAAGCTGGAAACCCAAGCTGGACGATCTCATAGCGTTTTTCCATGACCGGCTGAAAGTCTATCTGCGCGACCAAGGTGCCCGTCACGATTTGATTGACGCCGTGATTGCCGGTGAGAAAGACGACCTTTTGTCCATCACGCAACGTGTGTCGGCACTGGGCAATTTTTTGGAAACCGATGACGGTAAAAACCTGCTTGCAGGCACCAAACGCGCCGCCAACATTCTGGCAGCCGAAGAGAAGAAGGGCACGGAAATTGCTGACGCCGTGAGCGCTGATCTGTTTGAGACCGACGTCGAGCGGGCGCTGTTTGATTCTCTGGAAGAGGCTGAGAATTTTGCGGGGCAGGCAATTGCTGCTGGCGACTATGCCAAAGCCATGGAATTTCTGTCGCAATTGCGCGCGCCGGTGGATGCGTTTTTCGAGGATGTGTTGGTGAACGTGGAAGATGTGGCCGTGCGCGCCAACCGGTTGGCGCTGATGCGCCGCATTCGTGATGCAACGGGCACCGTAGCGGACTTCTCAAAGATCGCGGGCTAACTCACCGGGCGATGTACCGGTCCTGCCGGTGGTTGATCGTAATGATGAGATTGAGGATCACGGCGCTCAAGACCGAAAAGGCGATGATCAAAGGTGGCGCAACCGCAAAGCTGACGGCAAGGATCGCAAGATCAATGGCCATCTGCACCAGACCGGCTTTAAGTTTGAACCTGTCCTGCAGATAGAGCGCCAGAATACCGACGCCGCCAAGGCTGGTCCGGTGGCGAAACATGGCCAACAGCCCCATGCCCAGTAGAACACCGGCAACCACACTTCCGGTCAAAACGTCGAGTGCAGCAAAGCTGATGAGCCGGTCTTGGATGTTCATGATCAAGGACAAAAGGCCCACCGCGAAGAAGGTTTTCAGCGTGAACCCCCATCCCATCCGCATCATGGCCAAGACGTAAAACGGCAGGTTGAGAACAAAAAACAACGTACCAATCGGCAGGCCGCTCCAGTAATGGCCGATAAGGGCTAGCCCGGCGACGCCTCCCGTCACCATGCCCAGATGGGCGTAGATTGATAGGGACAGCGCAACGAGGATTGTGCCGATCACAATGCCCAGCAGGTCTTCCCACGGCGCATGGTGGGTGGCTTCGCTGTTCCAATGGCCAAATGAGAGGTGCTTCATCGGCAAAAGAGTAAGGAATACTGACCCAATTGGAAGAGGCTGGCAAACACGGAAGCTATGCAATGGCTGCATGAGATAGCTTTATCCAAAAGGCTCCGTTAACCCGGACTTGGCAACGCGTGGGCAGCGGACCATAACGTCAAACAACCAGTCCAATGATCCGCTATGTTGAGGAAATCGCCATGAAAACCTGGAACGTCTATCTGTCCGGCGAAATTCACACCAATTGGCGTGAGGAAATTGCGGAGGGTGCCGCCGCTGCGGGCCTTCCTGTGCGGTTTGCAGCCCCCATCACCCACCATGAAGCGTCAGACGATTGCGGCGTGGCCATCTTGGGTGGTGAACCCAACAAGTTCTGGCACGATCACAAGGGCGCGCAGGTCAATGCTATCCGCACGCGCACATTGATGGCCGATGCGGACGTGGTGGTGGTGCGTTTTGGCGAAAAATACAAGCAGTGGAATGCGGCCTTCGATGCAGGTTACGCGTCAGCTTTGGGCAAACCCACCATCATCATGCACCAAGACGAACACGCCCATGCCCTCAAGGAGGTGGACGCCGCCGCTTTGGCCGTCACAAAAACCTCGGCTCAGGTCGTCGATATCCTAAAATACGTCATTAACGGCGATCTGGCGGGCTATACCGATCAGGCGCAGGCGGCGGAGTAATCTGTCGGGTCTGTTATTGACCGGCCTCAGCTTTGACCCCGCTCACGCGCCACGGCCCGCCAACCGATGTCGGTCCGGTTAAATCCTTCGGGCCAGTTCACCTCGTCAATGGCATCGTAGGCCAAGCTTTGTGCTTCTGTGGCGGTGTCGCCGATGGCGGTGATGCACAACACACGTCCGCCAGAGGCATGAACATGCGGTCCGCGCAGTTCCGTTCCAGCGTGAAACACCTCGATTTGTTCATCGTAAAGCGCGTCCAAGGCCGTGATCCGGCTGCCTTTTTCGTAGGCCCCCGGGTAGCCCTTCGCGGCCATCACGACAGTGAGGGCAAACTGGTCAGACCAGTCCGCGGTTTGCGACGCCAAATCGCCTTCCGCACACGCGAGCAACAGTGACACCAGATCGCTTTTGAGGCGCATCATCAGCACTTGGCATTCTGGATCGCCAAACCGCACGTTGTATTCGATCAGCTTTGGCCCGTCTTCGGTGAGCATGAGGCCAGCATAAAGCACGCCAATGAACGGCGTGCCCAAGTCTGACAGTCCAGCCAGCGTGGGTTTGACGATTGTGTCCATCACCTCGTCGGCCAAAGCGCCTGTGACGATGGGGGCGGGGGAATAGGCACCCATGCCGCCGGTGTTGGGGCCCGTGTCCCCGTCGCCAACGCGCTTATGGTCCTGCGCAGTGCCAAAGGGCAGGGCGGTTACACCATCGCAGAGGAAGAACATCGAGACCTCTTCGCCGGTTAGGCATTCTTCAATAACTACTTCCGCGCCCGCAGCGCCAAAGTTGCCGGAAAAACAATCGTCCAATGCGCTCAAAGCCTGGTCTACCGTCTCCGCCACCGTCACGCCTTTTCCGGCGGCCAGCCCATCGGCTTTGATCACAATTGGCGCGCCTTGTTCTTCAACATAGGTTTTGGCCGCGCCCAAGTCTGTAAAGTGCGCGTATGCGGCGGTGGGAATGGATTGCGCATCGCAGAGCGCTTTTGTGAACGCCTTGGACCCTTCCAACTGCGCGGCTGCTTGGTTGGGACCGAACGTATTGATGCCCGCCGCGCGCAAACTGTCAGCCAGACCGTCCACCAAAGGGGCTTCCGGGCCTATGACCACAAGACCCACATTGTGCAGCTTACAAAACGACACCACACCAGCATGGTCTGCTACATCAATGATGACATTTGTGCCCAGCGGGTCCGTACCCGCATTGCCCGGGGCGATGAAGAGATGGCTGCAGCGCGGGGACTGGGTGAGTTTCCACGCCAGCGCGTGCTCACGTCCGCCGGAGCCGATCAGAAGGATATTCATGTCAGGGCCTTTCTCAGTCGCGCTCGTCTTGGTGTCCGCACCTTGCGCGGCGCTGCCGTGCGCTTTAGCACGTTGTTGCTGCGGCTGGTGTTCATGTCGCAGGTTTTCCACTTGTGGTGCGTGCCTTTCAAGCGCCAGATAGGTCACGATGTCACTGAGCCAGTCTCCAACACCCCAACAAATCCCTCCATCTGTTGATGATGTGGTGGCTGACGCGCTTGCCCGATCTTGGGTGTACCGGCTCTTGCCACGGCATTTTTGGCCTTATGCACAATTGGCCCGTTGGGAACGGCCCATCGGCTGGTGGCTGCTCATGTGGCCCTGCTGGTGGAGCCTCGCATTGGCGCTGGGCTTTTCTTGGACCAAGACCATCCATGCCGACGCGGATGCCGCCAAATGGGGCATCACGATTGTGTTGGCGCTTACCGCGTTTCTGCTCGGTGCGGTCTTTATGCGGGGTGCCGGTTGCACGTATAATGATATCGTGGACACGGGCATCGACGCCAAAGTGCAGCGCACAGCGTCCCGCCCCATACCCTCGGGACGGGTATCAAAACAGGCGGCGGTAATTTTTTTGGCGTTGCAAGCGGCGGCTGGATTTGTGTGCCTTTTGGTCCTTTGCCTGTTGCCGGTGGTTACAGGCTTTAATCTCTACGCCTTCAGCCTTGCGCTTGCGTCACTGACTGTGGTCTTTTTCTATCCCTTTGCCAAACGCTTGACCGACTGGCCGCAATTCGTTCTTGGGCTTGCGTTTTCGTGGGGTGCGTTGATGGGTTGGGCGGTGCTGTTCAGCGCACTCGCGGCTCCGGCATTTTGGCTTTATGTCGGGTCCATCGCGTGGGTGATCGGTTACGATACGATCTATGCCCATCAGGACCGTGAAGATGACGCGCTGGTGGGCGTGCGTTCGACGGCCCGGCTGTTTGGCAAACGCACGCGGCCTGCGCTGATCCTGCTTTACGGTTTTGCGCTTGCATCTTTTGGCATGGCCTGTTGGGAGGCCGCAGCCCTGTGGCCGGCTTATGCGGGTCTTGCCGCAGGCGCTGGGCACATGGCGTGGCAGCTGCACCGGTTGGACATTGACGACGCTGACGGTTGCTTAGCGTTGTTTCAGTCCAATACGCAATTCGGTTGGATTGTGTTTGCGGGCTTTGCCGGTTCAGCCTTGTTGGCGGGGATCGGCTAGAGGGGTTCAAAATTTGATGGAACCGCTCGGTTGCGAAGAGCAACCCGGCGCTGTTGCGTCGCACCTCTCCCACCTAGGGGCGCGAAGGCCTCTCGAGGCCGACAGCGTGAGCGCCACAACTGGGTCGATTCTATCAAGGACAGAAATGATCCAACACGTCTAATTCCGTGCGATAATCTCTTCGGCGCGCAGAACTTCCACTGGGCCGATGATGCCGGTGCGGCGGCGGCGCAGGAAATTCGGGCGATGTCTTGGTCCGGCAACCCGGCGGCGACGGGGCTTGACGCTACGGCTTGCGAGGCCGGGCTTTCCTTTGATCGCGATCAGTTCCCCGCGCTCGTCCACCAGCAGCATAGGCAAGCTCATACGCTGCGCCCAAGAGTGCCAATCGGCAGCCACGTCTTCCAAGGAGCCGGATGCGCACAGGGGCACACTGAGAGCCGGATCGTGGTGCAACAGTTCCAGTGTCACAGTGGTCGAACCGTCTGTCGCTTCAAACGTCCGCGCAGCAACGCCGTCAAAGCAATCGCTCGGCACGCTCATGGAAAGCGGCAGGCCGCAGGTAAGCGTCCGTTTCATTACCGTGCCTGCGCGGTCAACGGTGTATTCCACCGGCGTATCTTGATCGGTCATCTGCACGGTTTGCGGCAACGCATAGGGGTCGATCCGCAAATCCCCCCGCGCCCAGTGTGGGCGGTTGGAGGCGGAGACGGGATCGGAAACCGGCAAAACCGGTTCGGGTTGTGTACGCTCTACAGCAAGTGCGGACATGGTTTGGCCTTCCTGAAAACCTCAAGAGCCGGGTGCAGATCGTGTCGTCTGCTTCTCCGTATCTTGTCTTTCGCAAGGCTCGTTTGATGGCCCCGCGTTGCCTGCACAGTAGGAATTGCGGCGCAAAAACGGCTTAAAATTCGAGGTTAAGAAACTTTGGTTTTGCGCAGGGTTAGCGAATGCTTGGACCGGTCAAGGCTTCGGTAAGCTTACCGGGTTGTGAAGGGTTTGGCCTAAATCACTTTGCCCGGGTTCATAATGCCATTGGGGTCCAGCGCGGCTTTTATGCGGCGCATCATGGCCAGTGAGACCGGATCTTTGGAGGCCGCCAACCGCTCACGCTTCATCTGGCCGATGCCGTGTTCCGCTGACATGGAGCCGCCCACCGACCACACGATCTCGTACACGCTGTCATGGATGGCCTCTTCGAAGGCAAAAAACGCATCTGCCTCCCAGCCCACCGGTTGAGAAATATTGTAGTGCAGGTTGCCGTCCCCAAGATGACCAAAATTCACGATCCGCGCACCCGGCACGATCTTTAACACGGCGGCATCCGCTTTTGCGATGAAGTCCGGGACGCTGCTCACCGGCACTGAGATATCGTGTTTGATGGACGCGCCTTCCGGCTTTTGTGCCCAGGACATTTCTTCTCGCAAAGACCAAAACTGGTTTTGTTGTTCCAGACTGTCCGCCAGCGTTGCGTCTTCGACCACACCCGCTTCAAAGGCCGCTTCCAAGATGGTTTCCAGAGTGGCGCGGGCGGCGGCTTGAGAGCTGCCGGACGAGATTTCGATCAACACATACCATGGGTAGTGCGCATCAATCGGTCGGCGGATCTTGCTTTGCGCGTGAGCAAGCGTGAATTCCATACCAATGGACGCCATGAGTTCAAATGCGGTGAGGCTTTGGCCGGCCGTGTCTTTCGCGCTGTTGAGAAGGTCCAATGCCGCTTGCGGAGAGCGCACGGCCACATAGGCCACTTCCCGCCCTTTGGGCTTGGGAAACAGTTTCAATACCGCCTTGGTGACGATGCCCAACGTGCCTTCGCCACCGATGAACAGGTTCTTCAAGTCGTAGCCGGTATTGTCTTTGCGCAGCCGCGATAGCCCGTTCCAAAGTTCCCCGGTGGGCAGCACCGCTTCCAGACCCAAAACCAGATCGCGCGTATTGCCGTAGGCGATGACGCCGGTACCCCCTGCGTTGGAACTGATGTTCCCGCCGATCTGGCAGGACCCTTGCGAGCCGAGCGATAGTGGAAACAGCCTGTCCACCGCATCTGCGGCCTCTTGGATATCCTGCAAGACAACCCCGGCCTCGACGGTCATGGAGTTGTTGAGCGGGTCTACGTCCAGCACGGTGTTCATGCGCGCCAGCGAGACGATCACCTCGCCTCCCATCCCACCGTGATCGCCGGTCAGAGGAAGGCCGGCGCCCACAAGACCGGTATTGCCTCCTTGGGGGATGACAGAGGTTCCGGTTTCATGGGCGAGTGTGAGAATGGCGCTGACGTGTTCTACGGTTTTTGGCCGCAATACCAATGACGCTTTTTGGCTGTAGCGGCCCCGCGTGTCGGTGGTGTAGGCGGCCATGGCATTGTGACCAAGAAGCGCGTGTTTTTCGCCAACGATGGCGGCAAAACGGGCGATGAGCTCACCGTCCGGTGCCGCAGTCTGAGCGTATGTGTGTGCGCTTTGGGTCATGATTGGATCGTATTTTTGCGTGTGCTGTGTGGGTTTTGTGACCCTGTCGCTGCGCGCCTGAGACGATCATTGATGGCTTTGCCCACCCCGAAATTGGGTATTGGCGCGACAGCTATGGATGCCACGCCCGCCCGGTCCAGCGCAAGGATAGCGCCATAGAGATGTCGCCCAGCCTCTTCCACATCGCCGGTGGCGCTTAGTTGAAACGCTGCTGCATTCCCATTCAGGCTCGCGGGATAGTCTGCTCCAAACGCGATCCAGCCCTGGTTGGGCTGCGGGCGGTCCACATTCATCATCAGCGGCACAGAAGGCGCATAGTGCGCCAGCAATTGACCCGGGCTGGCTGGACCAGTCTCGTCGCTTGCTTCGTCCGCCACGGACACGGTTCCAAACGGTGCCAAATGCGCTTCTGTCACCGCACCGCGCCGCAAGATTATGATATGGCCATCATCGCTGGGGCGAACGATGGTGGATTCCAGTCCCACCGTGCAGGCTCCGCCGTCAAGGATCAGGTCAGTCCGGTCTCCCAAGTCTTTTGCAACATGGGCGGCTTCTGTTGGACTGGTGCGACCGGAACTGTTGGCGCTGGGAGCGGCCAAGGGTGCGTCAATCATTCTGGCCAGTTGTGCCATGGCGCCAGGTGCATGGCGGATGGCCACAGTGTCCAAACCGGCAGTGATGGCTGGGGCCAGTTTCGCATCAGGTGAGATCGGAATAACAAGCGTGAGAGGTCCGGGCCAAAACGCATCTGCCAAGCCCATGGCGACTTCATTAAAGCGCCCGCAGCGCTGCGCCATGTCGGTGCCGCTTACATGGATAATCAACGGATTAAACGACGGACGCCCTTTGGCAGCAAATATGCGCGCCACGGCATTAGTCTGCGTGGCGTCCGCCGCCAGCCCGTACACAGTTTCAGTGGGCACGGCCACAAGCTTGCCCTTCCGCAACAAAGCGGCGGCTTGCCGCATCACACCGGGGCCAATGTGCCCACCGTTGTCCGGGTCTGCTGTGGCAAGATCGATCCTGTTGCTCATGCCCGCCTTGCACTACAGCTGGGGCAGCAAAGCAAGATGCGCACTTGAAATCTTTGACGTGAACGTCAAAAACAGGGGTGCAGATATGAGTGGCCCACACCTGCCTCAAACGGCAGATGCGGCCATGGCGAGGGAACAGACATGTATAAGGCACCGGTATCGGAAATCGTTCACACACTCACCCACGTGACGGGCCTTGGCTCGGAGATGGAAGCGGGAAAGTCCGGTGATCTTTCTGCCGATCTGTTGTATGCCATCATGGAAGAGGGCGGGCGCTTTGCCTCCGAAGAAATTGCTCCTTTGTCTTCAGCCGGTGACAAACACGGCACCCCACTCAACGATGCGGTTGTCACCATGCCGCAAGGCTGGGGTGATCTGTATCGCGCTTGGACAGAAGGGGGCTGGAACGCGCTCACAGGCCCTGAAGCCTATGGCGGCCAAGGCCTCCCAATGGTGCTTGGTACGGCAGCCTTTGAAATGTGGAACTCCGGCTCCCTCGCATTCGCCATCGGTCCGACGCTCACCATCGGTGCTGTGGAAGCCATAAACGCCCACGCGAGTGACGAGCTAAAGGCGATTTACCTCGAAAAGCTGGTCTCCGGCGAATGGACCGGCACGATGAACTTGACCGAGCCGCAATCGGGTTCGGACCTCAATGGTTTGAAGGCGCGAGCGGAACCCGTGGGCGATGGCCGCTACCGGATTTTCGGGCAAAAAATTTACATCACCTATGGCGAGCACGATATGACGGACAATATCGTCCACCTCGTACTTGCCCGTTTGCCCGACGCACCGGCGGGCCAGCGCGGCATCTCGCTGTTTCTGGTGCCCAAAGTTCTGGTCAACGATGACGGGTCTGCTGGTGCGCGCAATGATGTGTTTTGCAACGGTGTCGAACACAAGCTCGGTATCAACGCGTCGCCCACATGCACGATGATCTATGGTGACGGTCGCTTCGATCCCCAGGGCAATGGTGAAGCCGGTGCCATTGGCTGGCTCGTGGGTGAAGAAAACCGTGGCCTTGCCTGCATGTTCACGATGATGAACAACGCCCGTCTTTTGGTGGGCATTCAGGGCGTGGCCGTGGCCGAGGCGGCAACCCAAAAGGCGCTGGCCTATGCGCAGGAGCGCAAACAGGGTCGCGCGGCGGGCTATGATGGTGCGGGCATGGCCCCCATCGTTCACCACCCGGACGTCCAGCGCAATTTGCTCACCATGCAGGCGCTGACGGCGGCGGCACGGGCCATCAGCTACAACTGCGCCCACGCGATTGATCGGTCGGAACAGCACGACGACGACCGCCCGGACACCTATTGGAGTGACAGGGCTGCGCTGTTGACCCCCGTAGCTAAAGCGTTCTCTACCGACATCGGTTGTGAAGTGGCCAATATCGGTGTGCAGATTCATGGTGGCATGGGCTATGTCGAAGAAACGGGGGCGGCTCAATTGCTCCGCGACGCCCGCATTGCCCCGATCTACGAAGGTACCAACGGCATTCAAGCGATTGATCTGGTGACGCGCAAACTGCCGCTCACCGGGGGCGATGCCGTGCATGGCTATATCGGCGAGCTGGAAGAAATCGTGGCTGACATCAGCCGGTCCAACTTGGATGATCTGGCAGGCCTCGCGGCCCCGCTGGAAGCGGCGCTTGAGGACCTGAAGTCAGCCACCGGTTTCTTGCTGTACTGCCTGGAAGCTGGCGACAAGCACACGGCCCTTTGCGGCGCGACGCCATACCTGAAACTGTTCGGTCTCGCTTCCGGCGGGGTCTATTTGGGTCTGTCCGCACTGAAGAGCGATGAGGCCCACCGCCCGCAGCGGGCGCATCTCACACGGTTTATGGCACACAATCTGTGTGCTGAAACGGCAACCCTCAAACACGCGATAGAAAACGGCGCAGCCAGCATCGGGACTGCTGCCGACATGCTGCTATCCGCCTGACGCGTTTTTACAGAACACCACGAGACCCCATCGGGAGCGCCCAACATGGCCGACATTGACATCACACTAGACGGCGCCGTGCAGATCGTGCGCTTCAACCGCGCAGCCAAGAAAAACGCCATCACCCGCGCCATGTACGCGCAGATGGCTAAAGCGCTGACGGATGCAGATGCGAACGACGCCATCCGCGTCACCGCGTTTTTGGGTCAGCCCGAAGTGTTCACCTCCGGCAACGACTTGATGGATTTCTTGTCCGTCGCACAGGGCGGTGAACACGGCACGGAGGTTCAAGACTTTTTGCGGGCTATGATCACATGCCAAACGCCAGTTGTAGCCGGTGTTGATGGTTTGGCTGTGGGTGTTGGCTGCACCATGCTCATGCATTGCGATATGGTATTTGCCTCCCCGCGCGCGTGGTTGCAGACGCCGTTTGTCGATCTGGGTCTTGTGCCCGAAGCCGGGTCCAGCCTGTTGGGCCCCAGCATCATGGGCTACCAACACGCCTTTGCGCTTCTCGCCATGGGCGAACGCTTCCCGGCGCAAAAAGCACAGGATGCCGGGCTTGTTCATTCCATTGTCGAGCCGGAATTGGTGGATCAAAGCACGTTGGCCGCCGCCCGCATGTTGAGCGAAAAGCCGCCACAGGCGCTGGCAACCGCCCGCCGTTTGCTGCGTGGCAACACGGCTCCTTTGATGGAGCGGATGCAGGAAGAGGGCGGCCTGTTTGCAGAAGCGCTTAAATCGGACGAGGCCCGCAACGCGTTCATGGCCTTCATGAGCAAGAAGGCGGGTTAAACGCGCCGGCCAAAGATGGCCTTGCGCTTCTTCACGTTCTCTTTTTCGAGCAGAACGACGATTTCAACGTGAGGTGCGAAGAGAAACTGATCGATGGGCTGCACGGTTTTCACCGCATATCCACCCTTGATCAGCACTGCCAAATCCCCGGCCAGAGTGGCTGGATTGCAGGACACGTAGGCGATTCTCTTGACGTCTGAACGGGCCAGTTCTTCACATTGAAGAGACGCCCCGGCGCGGGGCGGGTCAAGACAGACACCATCGAACGCGCGCAGTTCCCGCGCTGTCAGAGGCGTTTCAAAAAGATCGCGCACATGGCCCGCAACAGGCTTTGCACCTTCCGGCACACGAGCGGTCAAGAGAGCGGCGACCGCATCTTGCGCCGTCTCAAATCCGGCCACCCGAGACGTGCCGGACAGGCGGTGGGTGAACGCCCCGCTGCCGCAAAACAAATCGGCGACTGTTTTGGCCTTGGCCAAATGGTTGGTGACCAGTTCGGCCATGGCGTCTTCTGCCGCGCTGACAGCCTGTAAGAACCCACCTGGCGGTGGCGTCACACTTGCTTTCCCAAAACGGATAATCGGTTTCTCGCGCTCAAAAATAACATCCCCATTCACCGCCGCGCGCAGAATTCCGCTGCGCGCAAGCGAGCGCACCAACGCGGCCAGCATGTCCGACGACGGGTCCCGCTCAGCCTCAAGTGCAAGATCAAGCCCGTTCTCGCAGGCCGTGACAAGCAGTTGGATGCTGTCTCCGGACCCGCGCAACATTTGTCCTGCCAAAGCGTTAAATGTCTCCAACGCCTCGGTGATCATCGGATGGGCGACGGGGCATTGGCGGATCGGTACGAACTCGTGGCTTCCCCGGCCCATAAAACCCAAGCGCGCTGTGCCATCGACAATGCGCGCGGTAAACGTCACCCGTCGGCGGCTCGCCGGAGGGCAGGGCAAGCAAGGTTTGATATCCTTGATGATGGAGGACGCGATCCCGGCCCGCTTGAAGGCGTTGCTCACCAAGGAACGCTTGAACGTTAAATAAGTGTTCTGGGCAACGTGTTGCAGGGCGCAACCACCACACGTGCCAAAATGCGAGCAGGCAGCTTCCACGCGCTCGCCACTGGCGTTGAGACGTGTGAAACCGTCTTCGGTTTGGCTGTAGCGTTCGCCGGGCAGCCCTTGTGGGATAATGACCGGCTTACTGTCGCGCCGCGCCATGCCGTCGCCCAAATGGCCCAGAATTTCCACCGTGATTGCGTTTTGGCTTTCAGACATCCCGTATTCCAAACAGGAGAAATTCCCGGTTTCCATCACCGCCCAGTACGGGGGATGGCGCGAGGCCCGTTGCGCGCCAACCGGGCAGGGCGTTCAGCCAAAGCTTAAGATCTTCCGCCACCGCATCCGCCTGCGCGGGATCGCTTACCAACCCGCCTTTGCCGATGGCGCCAGGTTCAAGTTCAAATTGCGGTTTCACAAGTAGGATTGCCCAAGCGCCTGTCGCGGCCAAGCGCAGGGTCGGTTCCGCTGCCAACCGCAGGGAGATGAAACTCATATCGCTGACGATGGTTTGCGGTGCGATGACAAAGAAGTCCGCAGTTATGGCACGCGCGTTTTGCCCTTCGTGTAGAGCGATGCGCCTGTCGTTTGCCAAAGTAGGGTGCAGTTGTCCGTGCCCCACATCGATTGCGATGACCTCAAGGGCACCACGCTCCAACAAAACCTGCGTGAACCCGCCGGTGGACGCACCAAGGTCGACGCACAGACGACCGGAAGGATCGAAACCGGATTGAGCAAGCCCTGCTAATAGTTTGAGAGCGGCCCGTGACACGTAGTCGGAAGCCGGATCATCCACCACGATGGTAACATACGGTGAAACCAACGCGCCAGCCTTTGAGGCTGCAACGCCATCAACTGTCACGCAGCCCCGGGCCAACATGTCCCGAGCGCGGGATCGGCTTTGCGCAAAACCGCGCTCTACGAGGGCAAGGTCCAAACGCACCCGTGCCGTGCTGGGAACGTGTGATGATTGTGTTGAGGCGTTCATCGTCTTGCCATGACAGCACACGTGAACCAGAGCAAGCGCCCCATCAGCGATTTGGTGGCTGTGTGGTTCTGCGAAGGAACTGATCGGTTTACGGGTCGTTGCGCATCATTTCTTCAACGGCGGCCAAAATACTGCGAGCATCGCTGGAACCGGCTTGCGGAGAGTTTGCAATGTCTTTGCCGGTGGATGCTGTGTGGGTCTGGTCCAACGATTGCGTCGGTGCGGGCGCTGATCGTGAAACCGTTTGGCCAAGAGGCTGCTCCACCGGCTGTGCGGGAAGGGCTTCCACCACGCCATCTTTCGCGCGGATGGGTGCCAACAGATCGATCATTTGCTTGGTCAGCCGCACATTGGGTGCATCTGGCTTGATGCTGCCCCGCAACGGGCCCAGCTTTTCCTGCATCCGCGAAACGGCGGCCTTGCGGACGCTGGAATCGTATCGAAGGTCAGCCGAAGACGGCGCAATCGTAGCACCCGCGGTAAGCGCCATTCCGATGAAACCAACTGATGTGAGACGCCCCAAACGCATAACTGACTTCCAACAGTGACTGTGAACATCCGGATCCCGTGTCCGGACGCGATTAGAGTTACCATGAGGGTCTTAGGGAAGCGCCAAAAAACGCGGTAAACGAATAATTTTAGAAAGGTTTGGTTAACCGTAAGCCGGTCGTCAGAAGCAGCGCATAATCGCATCGGCCAAATACGCCAGATGGATTTCGCCCCCATAGATGGCCCAGCCACCAAGGCCAGCGCCTGCCGCAATACCGGTCACAACACCGCTGGCAAGCAACAGTTGCCAGGTGGACCAACCCGCTGCCACAGGTTTTTCACAAGTGCTGAGAGAGGCTCGGGTATCAGCCATTGTGCTTGATCAATCGGCGCAGTTTTTCAACGGCCGTGTCTGTGTTCTCGCCATAGGCAATCGTGCCAAAAAACTCGCCCTTGGCATCCATGAGATAGGTCGTGGCGGTGTGGTTCATGGTGTAATCATCATCTTCCAGCGGCACTTTTTCATAAAACACGCGCCATTTTTTCGCGATGTCCGCCATCTGCTCTTCCGTGCCCGTGATCCCATCCACATACTCATCGAATGACGACAGATATGAGTTCAAAATATCAGGCGTGTCCCGCGACGGGTCGACAGTTATGAAATAGGCATTGAGCTTCTTGCCATCATCGCCCAGAGCTTCCAGCCATTGGGCGGTCTCGTAAAGCGTGGTGGGGCAAACGTCCGGGCAATGGGTGAAACCAAAAAACACCATATGCGGTTTGCCCAGCATCGCGTCTTGGGTGATCGGTTGGCCCTTGGTGTTGACCGCCTCAAACGGCCCGCCGATGTCCACGCGACCCAGCGTTGTGTTCCCACCGTTCAGCGACCACGTGACTGTGGAATAGGCAAGAAACCCGCCCAACACAAACACCGCAGCCCATAGTCCGTACCGAAACAATTTCATCGTCGCATCCATATGCTCAATTCGTGATGCTTGTTTAGGACACCACGGGTGGTTTGGGCAGGGTTCGCCGCTTCACTTCGGTGCGATTTTTTTCGCCAATCATCGCTGCCTTAAGCGGTGGCAGACTGAATGGGGGTGCTGCCCACGATGCCCATAGCGTCGATTGCGGCTGTCAATATGCCCTTACGGTCCAAGCCCGCCCGCGCCACCATCACTTCCGGTGCCATCTGATCCATGTAGACGTCTGGCATGGTGAGAGTGCGAATTTTCAGTCCTTGATCCAGCAGGCCGTGTGCCGCCAGATGATGCAGGACCATCGCGCCAAATCCGCCGGTGGACCCTTCTTCCACGGTGATCAGCACTTCGTGGTGACGCACCAATTGTGCAATCAGGTCCACGTCTAGCGGCTTGGCAAACCGCGCATCGGCGACAGTGGTGGACAGGCCGTAATCGTCCAAATCCTCCGCCGCTGCCAGACAATCCTGCAAGCGGGAGCCGAACGATAGCAGCGCGATCTTGGACCCCTCGCGCACGATGCGGCCTTTACCGATTTCAAGCACCTGCCCGCGCTCCGGCAGTTCCACGCCCACACCTTCGCCGCGCGGATAACGGAAGGACATGGGCCCTTCATCATAGGCCACTGCGGTGGCGACCATGTGTTTCAGCTCGGCCTCGTCGGAGGCTGCCATGACCGTGAAGCCTGGCAGGCAGGACAGATAGGCCGTGTCGAAAGAGCCTGCGTGGGTGGCGCCATCGGCGCCCACAAAGCCTGCCCGGTCGATAGGAAAACGCACGGGCAATTGCTGGATCGACACGTCATGTACCAATTGGTCGTAGCCGCGCTGCAGGAATGTCGAGTAGATCGCGCAAAACGGCTTATAACCCTCGCTCGCCATACCGGCGGCGAACGTGACCGCGTGCTGTTCCGCGATGCCCACATCATAGGTGCGCTCGGGAAATGCTTTTTGGAAAATATCGATACCGGTGCCGCCCGGCATGGCCGCGGTGATGCCCACCACCCGCTCGTCGCGTTCCGCCTCCTCCACAAGGCTTTGGCCAAACACTTTGGTGTAGGACGGC
The DNA here is from genome assembly GCA_038746275.1 of Pseudomonadota bacterium. Classification (GTDB taxonomy): domain Bacteria; phylum Pseudomonadota; class Alphaproteobacteria; order Rhizobiales; family Rhizobiaceae; genus Pseudahrensia. The sequence goes on from JBCDKS010000012.1 coordinate 16,975, forward strand.
GCGTTGGGAATGGATTTTGATTGTTCGCCCGTCACCACGTTGAAGCGGGAAACGGCGTGCAGTTTATCCACAGCCCCTTCAGCAGGTGCGTAGCCTTTGCCTTTTTCGGTGACGACATGCAGCAGAATCGGACCCTGCTCGCTGTCACGCACATTGCGCAAGATCGGCAAAAGGGCGCTCAAGTTATGGCCATCAATCGGCCCCACATAGAAGAAGCCCAGCTCTTCAAACATCGTGCCGCCGGAGAAGAAACCCCGTGTATATTCTTCCGTTTTGCGGGCCTTGTCCTGCCAGAATTTTGGCAGCTTTTGCGACAATTGCTTCGCGGTCTCGCGCCAGGACCGATAGGTTTGGCCGGAGACAAGACGCGCCAGATAATGGCTCATAGCGCCGGTGGGCGGTGCAATCGACATATCGTTGTCGTTCAAGATTACGATCTGACGGGCGTCCATGCCTCCGGAATTGTTCATGGCCTCATACGCCATGCCAGCCGTGATCGCGCCGTCACCAATAATGGAGACGACATTGCGTTGAACGCCTGCGAGCTTGGAGGCTTCCACCATGCCTAAACCGGCGGAAATGGAGGTCGAAGAGTGGGCCGCGCCGAAAGGGTCGTATTCGCTTTCCGCCCGTTTGGTGAAACCGGATAGCCCGTCCTCTTTGCGCAATGTGCGAATGCGGTCGCGCCGTCCGGTCAGAATTTTGTGCGGGTAGCACTGGTGGCCCACGTCCCAGATGATGCGGTCATGCGGGGTGTTGAACACGTGGTGCAGCGCAACCGTCAACTCAACAACCCCAAGACCGGCTCCCAAATGTCCGCCGGTGATGGAGACCGCGTCCAGCATCTCGGTGCGCAATTCTGCGGCCACCTGCTCCAATTGATCATCGGCGATCTGGCGCAAATCAGCGGGCGTATCGATCGTATCGAGAAGAGGAGTGTGGGGCATCTCGGGTTCGTCTTTCATTCTGCGCACCCGCCACGGCTCCTGTGACCGGTTTCGAAATTCAGAGTGTCAAACTTATTGGACATTTGCAAATGTCGAAAATAAATGACGCTCTCGAATCGATATGCGTCCGCTTTCACAAAATTGCACTGTGGCATCTTGTGGGGGTTTCCAGCGCCGATCACGGGCGCAATCCCGCTGGTAGCAGCCACCTAGCCGTCAAGCGGTTCTGACCCTTTGGCGGCCCCATCGGCCCCAACACGGATTTTCTCCACCTTATCTTCAGCGGCTTGAAGCAGCTTGGCGCAGTGCTTTTTCAGCGCCTCGCCTTTTTCATAAATCTCGATGGATTTTTCCAGCGGCACGTCGCCCTGTTCCAACTGGCTGACAATCGTCTCCAACTGGTTCAGCGCGTCTTCAAAGCTCAATTGGTCCAACGCCTGCGCGTCTTGTTCGTGTTGTGTTTCGGCCATGGGTCTCTCGTCCGTTGTATCTGGCGTTGTATCTGGCGTTGTATCTGAAAAGCAGTCCTGCGGGTTTAGCCGCGCATCAAGCGCTGCACGTGGGCGGCAGACGATTCGGCTAAGCCCAACAGATCGTACCCGCCCTCCAGCAGGCTGGCGACGCGGTTGTCGCAATGCTTGCCGGCCAGATCCATCAGTTTGCCGGTGGCCCAGTCAAAGTCCTCCGCCTCCAGCATGATGTTTGCGAGCGGGTCGCGATGGTGGGCGTCAAAACCGGCGGAGATGATGATCAAATCGGGAGAAAATCCGTCCACTGCCGGTAGCACTTTGTCGCGAAACGCTTCTTTAAAACCATCTCCATCCATACCCGGAGATAAAGGCGCGTTGACGATATTACCCACACCGGTCTCAGACGGTGCGCCGGTGCCGGGATAGAGCGGCATCTGGTGGGTGGAGCAATACATCACGCTTGGATCATCTTCGAAAATGTCTTGCGTCCCGTTGCCGTGGTGCACATCCCAATCGATGATGGCGACGCGTTCCACACCGTACTCATGCTGCGCATACCGCGCCATAACGGCGGCTGTGTTGATAAAACAAAATCCCATGGCGGTGGTTTTTTCCGCATGGTGCCCGGGTGGGCGGGCCACCAAAAATGTGTTGCCCGCTTCTTTGGCAAACAGCGCATCAACCGATGCAACGCCACCACCGACCGCATGGTGCACACAATCCCACGTCTTTGGGCTCATCACGGTATCCGGGTCAATGCGCACACGCCCTTCATCCGGCACTTGGCCAGCCAGCATGGTGATTTGCTCATCGGGATGCGCGAGAGCAAACAGATCGGTATCCGCCGCTTCCGTTTCAAACCGCACGAGTGGCGCAAACACTTCTCCGTCCAACGCGTCCATCACGGCGGTGTAGCGGGCAGGGCGTTCGGGGTGGCCGTCGGGGGTGATGTGGTCGAGCGACCCGGCGCTAAAATATAGATGTGTTGTCATGGTCTAACTGTGTGCGACGACGTGGGTCTGGTCAACGCAAGAGGGGTAAGCATCAACAGATGCCGAGACTTACCCGGTGATCGTCTCTGTGATTTCTATGCCAAAGCCTGATAAGCCGACATAATGGCGTTCTTTGGAAGCCAGGAGCCGAATTGACGTCACGCCCAAGTCTTTGAGGATTTGCGCCCCCATACCGATCTCCAGCCACTCTTCCTTGCGGCTTTGCGCCGTCCCGTGGCCTTCGCGCTCTTCGCCAAATGCGGGCCCCGCGCTTTCGCTCATTTTGCGAACACCCACGGACCCTTCGCGCAGATAAACCACAACACCGCGTCCTTCCTCGGCAATGGTTTTAAGGGTGTCGCCCAGTGCGGGCGCGCCCCCAAAGGCATCGTCGAGCACCGATTCGATCTGCAGGCGCACCAGGACGTCGCGGCCGTCACGGATATCGCCATACACCACCGCAAGCTGGTGCATCGGGTCCCACTCGGTGCGGTAGGTGTAGGCGCGGGCGGGGCCCACAGCGGTCTCTGTGTTGAAGTCTTCTACCCGCTCCACCAGCCGTTCTTGCCGCTGGCGATAGGCGATCAGATCGGCCACGGTGACGGTTTTGAGCCCTTTGTGTTCGGCAAATGCATGGATGTCCGGTCCGCGCATGACGGAGCCATCATCGTTGACCAGTTCGGAAATCACACCCACGGGAGGCAGATTGGCGAGACGGCACAAATCAACGGCGGCTTCGGTATGGCCGGAGCGCATCAAAACGCCACCGGCACGGGCCACCAGCGGAAAGATATGACCGGGCCGCACAAAGTCTGCAGCCCCCGCATTGGGGTTGGCCAGTGCGCGCACGGTGGAGCAACGCTCTTCCGCCGAAATGCCCGTGGTGGTGTCGTGGCGATAGTCTACGGATACGGTGAACGCCGTGGAATGTGGTGCATCATTGTCGGCCACCATGGGCGCTAGGTTGAGACGGCGCGCCTCTTCCACCGGCATGGGTGCACACACGATGCCGGACGTGTGGCGCACAAACATCGCCATTTTCTCAGGGGTGCAGTGCACGGCAGCAACGATCAGATCGCCTTCGTTTTCGCGGTCATCATCATCCATGACGACAACCACCTCACCCTTCTCAAAAGCGCGAATTGCATCCGCCACGCGTTCCATATCTGTGGTCATGTGAGTGCTCTTAGTCCGTTGCTTGCTTTTGAAGTCGCTGCCCCTTGGGGGGGGGAAGAAGGGAAAGTACAATCTGTGTTCAACGGCTTTTGCCTATCCATTTTGACCCCGATGGCGCAAAAAGTGGTCTGCCAGGACACAGGCCATCATCGCTTCGCCAATGGGCACGGCCCGGATACCCACGCAGGGGTCGTGACGGCCTTTGGTTACCACATCCACTTCGTCACCGTCAGCGGTGATGGATTTGCGTGGTGTGAGGATGGACGAGGTAGGCTTAACGGCAAAGCGCACCACCAATTGCTGGCCCGATGCGATGCCGCCCAACACGCCGCCTGATTTGTTGGACGTAAACTCCGGCCCATCGGCACCCATGCGAATTTCATCGGCGTTCTCTTCGCCCGACAGCGTGGCCGCTTCAAACCCGTTGCCAATCTCCACGCCTTTGACCGCGTTGATGGACATCATGGCGCTGGCCAGATCTTGATCGAGCTTCCCGTAGATTGGCGCGCCCCATCCGGCGGGTACACCGTCGGCCACAACTTCAATCACCGCGCCGACGGACGAGCCCGCTTTGCGCACTTTGGCCAATTCGTCTTCCCATTCTTGGGCAGCAACAGGATCTGGACAAAAGAACGGGTTGTCGTCCACCGTTTTCCAGTCGAGGCGTGCGCGGTCGATGGTGTGCGGTCCCATCTGGACCATGCCGGCGCGGATGGTCACGCCGGGAACAACCAGCCGCGCAATGGCTCCGGCGGCCACACGAGCAGCCGTTTCACGGGCGGACGAGCGGCCTCCGCCGCGATAATCGCGGACGCCATACTTCGCATCATAGGTAAAATCCGCATGGCCGGGCCGGTAGCGGCGGGCGATCTCGCTATAGTCCTTGGAGCGCTGATCGGTGTTCTCGATCATCATGGAAATCGGCGTGCCGGTCGTCACGGTTGTGCCGTTTTCCTGCGCTATTACGCCGGACAACAATTTGACCGCGTCGGCCTCCTGCCGCTGTGTGGTGAACTTGGATTGGCCGGGCCGACGGCGCGCCATCTGATGGGCGATCAAGTCCTCATTCACCGCCAGTCCGGGGGGACAGCCGTCCACCACCACGCCCAGCGCGGGGCCGTGGCTCTCACCCCAAGTGGTGAAGCGAAACAAGTGACCAAAAGAATTGTGGGACATCCTCGCCCTATCATTGGGGTGGTGTTGGTGCGCGCGTGGCAGACGGTGGTTGCGACGCTAAAACCAAAAGCTCACGCGGGTTCTATGGACGCCCGCAAAGAAGGTCAAACGCCACGCGTGTCGCAGCGCGGAATTCCGCGCTTACCAGCATTTCTTAATCAGTCTCCTTTACCTTGAAGGCCTCTTTGCAGGGTATTTGGGGTAGAAAAAATGTCTGTGGCGGACCAAATCACGGGGAGGGCCGGCTCGGCCCAGCCGGTCAAAAACACCATGGCGCTGGTGTTGCCGGTGTTTACCGCAACGATTTTCCTGTCCGCCTTTCTTCTGTTTTCCGTCCAACCCCTGTTTGCAAAGCTGGTTTTGCCGGTTTTGGGCGGCTCTCCGGGCGTCTGGTCGGTGGCCATGGTGTTCTTCCAGTCCATGCTTTTGGCAGGCTACGCCTATGCCCACATCATCACGACCCGCCTGCCGTTTCGTGTGGCTGCCGCCATCCATGTGCTGGTGCTGTTGAGCGCCTTCGTCTTTTTGCCGCTGGCTTTGCCGTCGGGTTGGGAACAGCCGCCACAGTCCGGCCAGGCCCTTTGGCTGCTCGGCTTGTTTTCCGTGGCGGTGGGCCTGCCGTTTTTTGCAGTGGCGGCCAATTCCCCGCTCCTGCAAGCATGGTTTGCCCGCACCGGCCATGAACACGCAGCCGATCCATATTTTTTGTATGGCGCAAGCAATATCGGCTCGTTTGCCTCGTTGATCCTCTACATCGTGGCGTTTGAACCCACGACCACACTCACCACCCAAACGCTGGCCTGGACCATCGGCTTTGCCCTTTTGACTGCATTGATTGTCGCCAGCGCACTGTTGGTCCTCAGGCAACGGGCTGCGACCTTCGGGGATGCGGCCCAACCCGCCAAGTCCACGCTCTTAGACCGTCCGCTCACCGCATTTGACCGTTTACGCTGGATCGCTCTGGCCTTCGTGCCGTCTGGCCTCCTTGTGGCTGTGACAGCGCATGTCTCAACAGACATTGCAGCGGCACCATTCCTTTGGGTGATCCCGCTGGCACTCTTCTTGTTAACCTTCGTCTTGGCCTTTGACCGCAAGCCGATTTTCTCAACCAATACACTGTCCGCGATTGTGCTCGTTCTGGGGCTTGGATGCTTGGCCCTGTTGAACTTTCCCGGCTACGTGCAGCCTTGGGTGTCACTGCCCGCGCATCTGTCGTTCTTCTTCTTCGCCACCCTCTTGGCCCATACCTATCTCGTGGAACTGCGTCCCACCGCATCGCGTCTGACCGAGTTTTATCTTTGGATGTCATTCGGCGGTGTTTTGGGCGGTGCAATCACCACGCTGGTCTCGCCCTTGGTGTTCAACCTGGTGCTGGAATATCCATTGTTGATATTGGCCAGCCTGTTGTGCCGTCCGGCAATCTATGCGCCGCGCCAGGGTGTCGAAACCGCTTTCTACCGCCAGCCGCAAGTTGTGATGATTTGTGTCGCGATGGTTCTGTTAACCGGCTTTCAGATGGTCAGTTCAGCCCGCAGCAGCTTGTTTATAGAACGCTCTTTCTTTGGCGTTGTGCGCGTTTATTCCGATGCAACCGGGCGCTTCAACGTCATGAGCCATGGCACAACGGAGCATGGTGCTGTGCACCGAAAGCAAACCGGCGACCGGCCGACACCCATCACGTACTACCATGAGACTGGCGGCATGGCCCGTGCCTTGTTTGCGGTGCAGGACCGGTTGCAGGGAAAACCCGCCACAATGGCCGTGGCTGGTCTGGGGGCCGGTAGCATTCTTTGTCACCGCAAGCCCGGCGAGCGCTGGGTCAGCTTCGAGATCGACAAAGCCGTTGTGGATGCTGCGGAAGACAAGTCCTTGTTTCCCTATGTGTCCGACTGCGGTGAGGGCGACCCGATTGTGATTGGGGACGCGCGTTTGACGCTCAAAGATCAACCGGACCACAGCATGTCCTATTTATTGATTGATGCGTTTTCGTCCGACTCCATTCCGGTGCACCTTTTGACCGAGGAAGCCTTCGCGCTTTACCGCTCTAAGCTCACCAAGGACGGTCTGCTGACGGTCCACATTTCAAACCGTTACATGGAACTGGAATCCGTGTTGGCGGCGCTTGCGGATCGTCTTGGCATGGTCGCCCGTCGCGGCTATTTCCGGCCGCCGTCAGGTTTGGCGTCTGAAAAAGTTCTGGCCAGCCACGTTGTCGTTCTGGCCAACAAGGACGTGGATTTTGGGCCGGAGTTTGAAAAGGCGCCATGGAAGCCCCTCAAGGACACCGGCACCACGCCCTGGACGGACAATTACTCCAACGTGCCTGCCGCCATCATGCGCCGGTTCTGGAAGTGAGGGTGCCGGTGGCTTGATCCTCAAGACAGTAGCTTCCCTTCTCCTTGGTCATTGCCGGGCTTCTGCGGCGATGACGCGGGGAATTAGCTGGCTTCACCACAAACGATAACGGCCACCCTCTTGGAATAACGCCAGCGACGCCTTAGCAAGGTGCGACACTCCTCCTTGCCGCGATCCCAATGGCCACCACGATCACACTTCCCCGACCTGACGATTGGCACCTTCATTTGCGCGACGGTGCCATGTTGGAAGGTATCATTGCGTCCAGTGCCGAGCACTTTGCCCGCGCGATCATTATGCCCAATCTCGTGCCGCCGGTCGTGACGGCCGCTGACGCTGTGGCCTATCGCCAACGCATTGAAGCGGCCTTGCAGGCTGCATTGCCGGAGGATAACGGGTTCCAGCCTTTGATGACGCTCTATCTAACGGAAACGAGCGATCCGGATGACGTCGCGCAGGCCCACGCGTCAGGGCTGGTCACGGCGGTCAAACTCTATCCGGCAGGCGCGACCACCAATTCGGATTCCGGCGTGCGCAACTTTGAAAACGCCATGCCTGTCTTGGAACGCATGGCGGAAATCGGCCTGCCCCTCTGCGTCCACGGCGAGGTAACCGATGCTGATATCGACATCTTCGACCGAGAGGCGGTCTTCATCGACACCGTGTTGGACCCGTTGCGCAAACGCTTGCCCGATCTGCGGGTGATCATGGAACACGTCACAACATCAGACGCGGTAGACTATGTACGCAGCGCGGACACCAATTTGGCGGCAACGATCACAACCCATCACCTCATCATCAACCGCAATCATCTGCTGGTTGGCGGCATTCGACCGCACTATTATTGCCTTCCAGTCGCCAAACGGGAGCGCCACCGTCTTGCCCTGCGGGAAGCGGCGACAAGCGGCGATGCGAGGTTCTTCCTCGGTACAGACAGCGCGCCCCATGCTACCCATGCCAAGGAAAACGCATGCGGTTGCGCGGGCTGTTTTACGGCACCCAACACGATGAGCCTGCTCGCACATGTGTTTGAAGAAGAGGGCGCGCTGGAGAAGTTGGAGCATTTTGCCAGCCGAAACGGCCCGGCTTTTTACGGCTTGCCCGTGAACAAGGGTACGATGGCCCTTTCAAAACAGGATGCACCGGTGCACTTCCCTCCAACTGTGCAAACGGGAGCGGGGGATGTGACGGTGTTTGATCCCGGCTTCGATGTTTTCTGGCGCGTGGAGGCCTGATGATGTTCCAAAATTCCTTTCCGGACCCGGCGACTATCGCTGATCTGACAGCCCAAATGCTGTGGGAAATCGGTGCGGTGCATTTTCGATCTCACGAGCCTTACACCTTCACTTCCGGGCTCAAGAGCCCGGTGTACATCGACTGCCGGAAACTGATTTCCTATCCACGTATCCGGTCTGCGGTGTCGGACTTCGGCTGCGCAACCGTCATGCGCGCCGCCGGATTTGAGAAATACGATGTCGTGGCCGGTGGCGAGACGGCAGGCATTCCATACGCCGCTTTCATGGCGGAGCGGCTGGGCCTGCCGATGATTTATATTCGCAAGAAGCCCAAAGGCTTTGGCCGCAACGCCCGTATTGAAGGCGATCTGAAAGAAGGACAGCGCGTCCTTTTCGTTGAAGATCTGACCACCGATGGCGGATCCAAGATCGGTTTCGCCGACGCTATCCGCGAAGCCGGGGCGGAGGTTACCGATACGTTTTCCGTATTCTACTACGACATCTTCAAAGACGCACCGGCCACGCTGAAACAGCACGGTATGAACCTGCATTACCTGACCACGTGGCACGAAGTCTTGTCCGTTGCCCGGAACCAAAAGCTGTTTGATGACGCGACTCTGGAAGCGGTGCAAGAGTTCTTGGGTGCGCCCTATGCTTGGTCTGCCAAGCATGGCGGCATCAGCGAGCGCGCATGATGGGCAGTGAATGCACCGGTGCGCCCCGTGTCTGAGGACGCCCAGACAACTGACCTCGCCAAGCGACGCACCCAGTGGGCAGAGGATCGCACTGTGCTGGCCAATGAGCGCACGTTTTCAAGCTGGATGGGCACCGGCCTTGGTTGTTTGGGCCTCGCAGTGGGCATGCAGGCCGTGTTTGGCGAGATGCAGCCAACCTGGGTGGCCAAGGCGGCGGCTACCATTTTTGTGGTTGTTGCAATCTACCTTTTTCTGGTGTCGCTGCACAATTCCAGAAAGGTGAAACTCCGCTTAAACGCCCATTCCTCTGAGCCGACATCGGATAGGAGCATGAGCTTGATTGCTTACTTGCTAACAGTGGGCGCGATAGCAACGGGCGTGGTGTTGTGGCTGGTGTGACCACGCGCTTGTCGGTCATTGGGGCTGGTCTGATCGGGGCACGCCATATTGAGATTGTGAACCGACTACCGGAAACGGAACTGGCCTCCATCGTCGATCCCGCCCCCGTCGCGGAGGCTCTCGCCGAACAGCACGGGGTGTCGCACTACGGTGATCTGGCTGAAATGCTGTCCACCGACACACCCGATGGCGTGATCATCGCATCACCCAACCAGTTGCATGTGGAACAGGGCCTGGCTTGCGTCGGTGCCAGCGTGCCAATGTTGATCGAAAAGCCAATTGGCTCGGTAGCCGCTGAGTGCGATGCGCTGGTGACCGCTGCGGATGCCTCCGATGTTCCCATTCTAGTGGGGCATCACCGCCGCCACAATCCGATCATCCAAGCCGCGAAAGCGCAAATCGACTCCGGTGCCATCGGCTCCCTCGTGGCGGTCAGCGCCATGTGCTGGCTGTATAAACCGGACGACTATTTTAATGTGGAATGGCGCACCAAAGCTGGTGCGGGCCCGGTCTTCATCAACCTCATCCATGACATAGATTTGTTACGCTATTTGTGCGGCGAAGTGATCGCAGTGCAGGCCTTCCAGTCGTCGGCCACCCGTGAGCATGAGGTGGAAGACACCGCAGCTGTCACGTTGCAATTTGCCAGCGGTGCGCTTGGAACGGTGACGGTCTCAGACAGCGTGGTTGCACCGTGGAGTTGGGAACTGACGGCAGCGGAAAATCCCGTGTATCCCGAAACTCGGCAGACTTGCTATCTGATCGGCGGAACGCGAGGCTCGCTGGAAGTGCCGACTGGCAAAATCTGGCAACAGGATGAACCGCGCAGTTGGTGGCGTGCCTTGCAGTCCAGGCACACTGAAAGTGCGGTTCAAGACCCGCTCGACGCACAGATCCAGCATTTTTGTCATGTCATTGCCCGCACCGAACCGCCACTGGTCTCCGCGGCCGAAGGCGTCGCAACGTTGAGGGTCATCGAGGCGATCAAACGGTCGGCTTTATCCGGTGGCATGCAAGACGTGATGGCGGCGGGCTGAGAATTCGAAAAGGTCCGATGCGCCAATAGCGTCACCCTTTCGGGAAATAGTCTGTCAGATCGCCTTCGCGGTACACGTCGGTTGTGGCGCAGTGCAGCGCGCCGCCAAAAGCGTATGCGTCGCGGAACGGGATGGGCAGCACTTCCAGACCCATCTTATCAAACTGCTCCATTTGGTTGACCTCGCTGGCCTCAACGCAAACCGTTTTTTCGTCCACCATCAGTACGTTCATCGACAACCAAACCGATGAATAGCACAGCGGTGGTGGCGTGTTGTGGGCGGGACGGGCGGAATCGACGATCTCCCAGTCATTGCGATGAAAGAAAGCGCGCTGTTCGTCGGGCAGTTTCCGTTCCGGGTTGTTGATGATCAGGCCGGGCCGAATGGGCGTAAACGTCGCGTCGATGTGGATCGGGTAGGGGTCGCCGGGAAAATTAACAGCCGTGACGCGATGGTCGGGATAGTGCCTTCGCAGCCAGTCGATGCCTTTTAAATTGGTCGTAAAACCGTGTTGAACGATCAGGTCCTTGCCAAATCGGAGCACGTCAGCGGCGTCAAACAGGGGTTCCTCTTCGGTGGTGACGAAGAACTTGTCCGCCGTCCATTCAAGTCGCTTTTCATTGCCAATCGTGTCCGCCAAATAATCAGGGCGGTAGGACGCATCGGTCATGCGCGGCTTAGGGGCGGCGGTGTGGCGAAAGCCCGGATCATCCTCAAAATACTTTTGCATCAGGGGTCGGTAGCAGAGGTATTCGAAAAACCGGCAGCGATAGCTCATCGTCGCTTCCAGCATTTCTTTGCCCACCGTCAAAATGACATCCCGGGGCGGCATACAGCCAAACGAAGACGGGTTGTCCCAATCGGGCGTGGACACGGGTTGGGAAAAGTCCATGGGTGTTGGACGGTCCACCCGCACTCCACGATTTTTTAAAACCTTGGCAAAGTTATCGAGCTGTTCGTTGGCCTTATCGACCGTTTCTTGCGTGCGTGGACCCCATTGCCCTTTCATGTCGGAGTCTTCGGGCACTTTTGCGTCCAGCGCCGGTTCGCCCGGAGGGATCATGCAGCCATCAGCAACACCCACGATCACGTGTTTCAGGGGAGACCACTCGTCCCAGGATTGAACTATGGCGGGCTGATCATCACCCAATACGGGCTTGGGGGTCTCGAACATGACAGTCTTCTCGATGGTAAGGTGTTGCGGTCTTAAGGGCGTAAAGATGCTGGCGCAGCGGCAGGACGCGACCTTTTGTTTCGATTTTGGCACACCCATGGGCCAAGCAGGCCAAGACCAGTTTCGATCTTAAATCCAGCGACCGGCCCCATCTTCAAGGCAATAGAGTTGATCTTGAGGTACAATGAACTTTGCCATTTCATTTTCATCGGTGCCGGCAACGTGTTGGATAAGCGTCCGCATCGTGCCTCCGTGTGATACGAGCACTGTCTTTTCCGGCAACTTCAAAAATGCCGGGACGGTGCGGGTTGCCAAATCGGCATAGCTTTCCCCGCCCGGCGGGCGGAAGCGCCACTTGTCTTTCTTTCGGCTTTTCACCAGCAGGGGTGTGTCTGCGGAAAGTTCTTCCAGCGTGTGGCCTTCCCAGTCGCCAAAACTAATCTCTACGAAGGATTCTTCTGTTGTGTAAGCCAGCGGGTCCAGTCCCATCGCTTCGCGCAGAATTTCCATGGTTTCGCGGGTTCGCCCTAAAGGGCTTGCCAAAAACAAATATGCGTCGGGGTCTGCAATCATTTCGCGCAGTTTTTCGCCATTTCGAGCCGCTTGCGCGCGCCCCAAAGCGTTGAGGGGAATGTCTTTTTGGCCCTGAAGACGGTGCTCCGCGTTCCAGTCAGTTTGGCCGTGGCGGACGAGAAACATCATCGGGGATCTTCCAAGCGGGCACTCTGAAGCGAGAACCTATCCAGTGTTGGGCTAGTCCTTCGCCACTGCAATATCCGGCGCATCGACGGCCTTCATGCCCACCGTATGGTAGCCGGAATCCACATGGTGGATCTCCCCTGTCACAGCCGACGACAGATCAGATAAAAGGTAAAGCGCCGACTTGCCAACCTCATCTATTGAGACCGTGCGCTTAAGCGGTGAGTTGTATTCATTCCACTTCAAGATGTAGCGGAAATCGCCAATGCCCGATGCGGCCAGTGTTTTGATTGGTCCGGCGGAGATCGCGTTCACCCGCACGTCTTTGGACCCGAGGTCTACAGCCAAGTAACGCACACTGGCTTCCAAAGCGGCTTTTGCAACGCCCATGACGTTGTAGTGTGGCATCACTTTTTCAGCGCCGTAATAGGTCATAGTGAGCATGGATCCGCCATTGCTCATCAACTTCTCAGCGCGCTGGGCGACGGCCGTGAAGGAGTAAACGGAGATATCCATCGTCATGCGGAAATTGTCCGGTGACGTGTCGACATAGCGGCCGGTCAATTCGTTCTTGTCGGAAAATCCGATGGCGTGGACCAGGAAGTCCATCTCACCCCATGTGTCGGCAATGGCCGAAAACGTCTCGTCCATACTGTCGGCATCGCCCACATCGCAATTACCAATCACCCAACCGCCAAGCTCCTTGGCCAAAGGCTCGACACGTTTTTTCATGGCGTCGCCCTGATACGTGAAGGCCAGTTCGGCACCGGCATCGGCCAGCGCTTTTGCAACGCCCCAGGCGATGGATCGGTTGTTTGCCAAACCCATGATGAGGCCACGCTTGCCGCTCATCAATCCGGCCGTGTTCGCCGTGCTGGCACCAGAGACGGGGTTCGACATCGCGTTTGTTTCCGTAAGTTACGTGTGGGCGCACCGCCAACCGACGGTGCGTTGTGCGGCGGTATGGCACACGGTCCGTGCGCCATCAAGCGGCGGGTCCGTTGAGTGCGCCGGGGGTCTGCGAAGCCCGCCGCAACAGGCGATCATATCCGCCGCGAAGTGTCCCTGTATCAGACTGTTGAGATCACTCATCGGTCCAAGATTTTACCAAGGCCTCCAATTTGGAGTCTGGTGTGTCTGGCAAGTCCACAGCCAACACCGCAAACACATCGCCTGTGCCCCCATCACGGGCGGGAAGGCCTTTGCCACGCACGCGGAACACCGCGCCAGACGTGGACCAAGCCGGGATCGTCAATGCGACTGCGCCAGTTAAGGTCGGCACACGGATTTTACCTCCAAGCACCGCTGTCTTCAGGGGAACCAGCACGTGAACGCGCAAATCCGCGCCCTCGCGGGCAAATTCGCGGTGGGGCGAGATGCGCAGTGTTACCAATGCATCGCCGGCGCCCCCCGGGCCTTCGCCGCCTTGGCCCTTCAGCCGGATGATTTGCCCGTTGTCGGGCTCCGGTGGAATCGTGACGTTGACAGTCCGGTCACCCGACAGCCGCAAAGGGGCTTTGCCCGCCGCCAAGTCCTTAAGATGCACGGTTAGATTGATCTTGCGGTCTTCGCCCTTGGGCGGTGCAGCACGCCGGGCACCACGCGGTGGCACGCCTCCCATCTGGGCGAACGGATCAGCCCCCATACCGCCCATGCCCGCACGACCACCACCCGCCATGCCGCCAAACATTTGTGACAGGATGTCCTCAGCGCCTGAAAAGCCGCCTCCACCCATACCGCCGGGCCCGCCACCCATGCCAGACGGGCCGCCGCCGCCGAATCCCTGGAAGCGCTCTTTGCCCTCGGCATCGATGGCCCCGGCATCGAATTGGCGGCGTTTTTCTTTATCGCCCAATATTTCGTAGGCGGCATTGGCCTCGGAGAAACGCTCTTTGGCTCTTGGATTGTCTTTGTTTTGGTCCGGGTGAAACTGCTTGGCGAGTTTGCGGAAGGCCGATTTGATGGCCGCTTCGTCAGCAGTTTTTGGCACACCCAACACCTGATAGGGGTCGCGCATGACATGTCCCAACGAGAAGGTGGAGTTATTACGGTTTATATGGGCAAACCTGCGTGTTTTTCAAAGCCCCGCTTTTTGGAAGGGGGTAAACAACACAAGTGGGGAACGGGTTTAGCGCCGATGCGCGTTAGTCGGATGACTTAAACCAGGACAAAACCCATTCGCCGGGGCTGATCTGGCAGGCTTCACCGTTATAGAATGCGATGCCCATGAACGTATCCACGCTGGTTTTGAAACCACGACATTGCTGACCGTGCTTGCCCATGAACTTGTCGATGGCGACGATTGTGCCGGTGGACCCGGTTTGCGGATTTGACCACGCAAGCGGTTTGATGCGCTCTTCGATGGGGGCGTCAGCCACAGCGGACTTGATCACTTCGGCGTCGCCCTTGGCGATGCCAGCGGGAGTTGCGCCTTTGGTCACCGATTCGGTAACAATCGACTTGTCGTCCGCTATTTGGGGCAAAGTGTTGCCGTTAATGGCGCAACCGGAAACAAACAGCGTCGCGGCCAAAACAAAGCTGGGTACTGCGGCGGCCCCTCCTGCGGCCGCCCCTCCTGCGACGGATTGTGCCTGAACGCGATCAACAGGTTTTGCTAACAAGTCAAACATACTAATTCCAATGGGCAGATGCCCGGACGCGGAAAACTCATTACGTTGAATTAATTTGTCATCGGCGTCTGAAGATTCAGTTAAGGATTGAGATGGACTTTACCTTACGGAATGATCCGCACACGCTATTCGAAGAATGGCTGGCGGACGCGGAAAAAAGCGAACCCAATGACCCCAACGCCGTAGCTCTCGCGACGGTGGATGAAGACGGTTTGCCCAATGTGCGCACCGTTTTGCTAAAGGGCCACGACGAGCGAGGATTTGTTTTTTACACCAATTTTGAAGGCACCAAGGGGCGTGAAGTCTTGACCACTAAAAAGGCGGCCATGTGTTTTCATTGGAAATCGCTGCGCCGCCAAGTGCGTCTGCGCGGTCCAGTGGAAATCGTGTCCGACGAAGAAGCCGATGCGTATTACGATTCCCGCCATCCCCAATCCCGTCTTGGGGCTTGGGCGTCAGATCAATCGCGCCCGCTATCAGACCGTCAAACACTGGTGGACCGGTTGGCAGACTATGAAGCGAAATACGGGACTGAAAATATCCCGCGTCCGCCGCATTGGTCCGGCTTTAGGATCAAGCCGGTTTCTATCGAGTTTTGGCAGGATGGCGAGTTCCGGCTCCACGACCGCGTGATGCTCACACCGGATGGTGATGGGTGGAAAGGCCAACGGCTCTATCCGTAAACCGTCTCTGCTCAACACGTCATCGCGGGGCTTTAACCCCACAATCCATGGGCTGGCGTTAGAACGTCTGCATGTGTTGCTTGAACAGGGCGGGCAATAACGATGGAGACAGAGTGGTAGAAGGCTCGATCTTACTGGCTATTTGCTTTTGCAAAGGATTGGGCTGCCGCATCAAAACCAACAACCGCTTTGCCACCGGCCACAATGGCGGGCCGTTTCATCAAGGTTGGGTTGGCGGTGATAAGCGCGACAGCGCTGTCCGCATCCAAGTTGGGTTTGGCCGCTTCGTCTAAACCTTTCCAGGTCGTGCTGCGTTTGTTGACGGCCTTATCGACGCCAACCGCGTCAACAAGCATGGACACCATATCTGATGTCAGACCATCGGCCCGCACATCGTGCACAGTGTGATCAATGCCCTGCGCATCCAGCCACTTAATGGCCTTCTTGCAAGTATCGCAGGTTTTCAACGAATAGACGGTGAGCATGGACGTTACACCAAGCGTTTGAGCGCATCGAAATGCTGTTGTGCGTAAACAGGAAAATCGCGGCGAAACTGTTCGGCAGTCAACTCAACCGTCGCATCCGGGATCAGTTTGAGCGGCAGTCCTGTTGACTGAGCCAGCACCTGCTGTCGTGCGGCTCGTTCCAAATAGTAGAGATCATCAAAAGCCTGCGCCACAGACAGGCCGGAGCAAACAACGCCGTGGTTTGCCAAAAACATGCAATCGATATGGGCATTGTCCTTGGCTTGGGCGGCGATCCGCTCACCTTCCTCTTCCGTGACTGCGATGCCGCCAAACTCTTCTTCATAGCCAATGCGCCCGTGGAAACGGCATGCCGTCTGATGGGCCATTAAAAGCCGACCACCTTCCAGCATGGAAATCGCCGTCGCGTAGGGCATGTGGACGTGCAAAATCGCCTTGTGGCGCGGGTTGGCGCGGTGGCTGGCAATGTGGATGTTGCGCGCCGAGGCTTCGACTTCGCCATAGCCTTCCAATACGGTGCCGTCGCCATCGATCAACAACAGCCGCTCAGGCGTCACTTCACTCCAATGCCATCCATAGGCGTTGATCAGATAAAGCTCTTCCGGCCCTTCGCATTGCACCGAGAAGTGGTTGCAGATGCCTTCATGCAAATCGAAATAGGCCGCCAACCGAATGGCAGACGCCAAATCCTCACGATCCCGCTGGATGGATTTCGAAATTTCGGTACGATCAAGCATAATATGTCTCCCAAAGGCGCGTCCGCGGTCAAACTATGCGCGCACCAATGGGCAGGCAATGGTTTTGTGTCCCTTACAGACGGTGACGCTTCGTCGTTAAGCCTCAGTTCCGCCCACGGTGACTGCGTCGATGCGGGTTGTGGGTTGGCCGACGCCGACGGGCACGCCTTGGCCGGATTTGCCGCACATGCCTATGCCGGTGTCGAGGGCCATATCATTGCCCACCATGCGCACGCGTTTCATGTCTGCCGGGCCGTTGCCGATCATCATCGCGCCTTTGAGAGGTGCGCCGACTTTCCCGTTTTCGATACGGTAAGCCTCGGTACAGGCAAAGACGTATTTACCGGACGTGATGTCCACCTGACCGCCACCGAATGAGACGGCGTAGATGCCGTCTTTCACGGAACCGAGTATCTCTTCCGGCGCGTGGTCGCCCCCCAGCATGTAGGTATTGGTCATGCGCGGCATGGGCACGTGGGCATAGCTTTGGCGACGGCCGTTTCCGGTGGGTTTCATGTTCATCAAGCGCGCGTTTTGGCGGTCCTGCATATAGCCGACCAACCGCCCGTCTTCGATCAAAGTGGTGCAATTGGTTGGAGTGCCTTCATCATCAATGGTCAGTGATCCGCGCCGTTCGCTGATCGTGCCATCGTCCACCACTGTGACGCCCTTGGCCGCCACCATCTCGC
The DNA here is from genome assembly GCA_038746275.1 of Pseudomonadota bacterium. Taxonomy (GTDB): domain Bacteria; phylum Pseudomonadota; class Alphaproteobacteria; order Rhizobiales; family Rhizobiaceae; genus Pseudahrensia. The sequence goes on from JBCDKS010000012.1 coordinate 34,554, forward strand.
CCATCAAACCGGAAAACGCTGATGTGCCCTTACGGTTGAAATCGCCCTCCAGCCCATGACCAACAGCCTCGTGCAGCATGACGCCGGGCCAGCCTGCGCCCAAGACGATGTCAAACGTGCCCGCCGGTGCCGGAACAGCCTCCAGGTTCACCCGCGCTTGGCGAATGGCGTCAGCGACACCGGACTTCCATGTGGCTTCGCTGATGAACTCGCCAAATCCTGTGCGACCACCAATGCCAAACGACCCGGTTTCTTGGCGGTCGCCCTTGCCCATCACGACAGAAATGTTGAGACGCACGAGAGGCCGCACATCGAAACGGCTGTCACCGCCGGCGCGGATAATTTCAACGCTTTGATGCACACCGCTCAGCGAAACGGTTACCTGTCGCACCGCCGGGTCCATCGCACGGGCATAGGCATCAATTTCGGCCAGTAAAACAGTTTTGGCTTCAAACCCCGGTTCCAAAAGCGGATTCTCCGCCCCGTAATAGCGCGCATTGGTGCCGACGGGAGGTTCTGCCAACGTGCCGGAATGACCGGTGGTGACGGCTTTGACCGCATCAGATGCCCGCGCCAGCGCTGCCAATGTCATCTCTCCGGAGTGGGCATAGCCAACCGCCTCGCCACTGACGGCGCGAAGCCCAAAGCCCAAAGCCGTGTCGTAGGAGCCGGAGCGCAGCTTGCCATTGTCGAAGACGAGTGATTCAGATTCCGTGTTTTCCAGAAACAACTCGCCATCATCAGCATGGGCGAGCGTGGCATCCAGCAGGGTTTGCACCTGATCTGGACCGCCATCGAAGCGGCTGATCAAATCCGGCGCCAGTTCTGCGTCTTGTATAAAATCCATACCAATACCCAACCCATGCCTGTGGAAAAACGTGAATGGCATGTGGGTAACAGGACCCGCAACGCCCAGTCTATGGCAGCGGCATCAAATCATTGCGTCAAATGCGTGCAGAGCAACGGCACCATCCGTTATGGCAATTGTGCGTATCCGTCTTTGAAGCCTGCCAGATCAACCGGAATGCCGATGCCTTCTTCGGGCGATGCAAAAATGATGAACGTGGCGCTGGTGCCGGTCTGCATGGTTCCCAAAAGATCGTCCTTGAGGATCACCTCGGAATAGCAGCCATCCTGCATGCAGCGCACGAAAGAAGCGCGGCCCAAGTCTTTTCCATCAATGTTCAAACCCAAGCCGTTTGGCAAAATAACGCCGAGTGGGGCCAGTACACGCAAAATGCGTGCTTTGTTGTCGGCGGTCTTTAACACAACAACCGATAGCCCCACTTCAGGCCGATCCTCCGCCACCACATTTTGCATAAGCGCACATTGCTTGGAGGATGCGCCGGGCGGTACATCACAGACGATGGACCATGCGCCATACTTTTTCGAATCGGGCGACGCGGTTTGCGCCTCCGCGAGGCCTAAGCCGGCGTGGGTGGTCGCCAAAACATTCAAGACTGTAGCAGCGGCAAACTGCTGTAAAAAGCGGGACGGCATGGAAAGGCATAGCGGCAAGGTCATGAGGGCGAATCGGGCTCCATTGTTAGCCAAACTGTGCCCCAAGACGGGGGGCTTTGAAAACCGTCCTTCAAACAGCCTTGTCTCCGTCGGATCGGTACTTAAATACCGATGCTCAGCAGACTGGGTGCAGGGATTGGGAATTCTGTGGCGATTAAGAGTGTATGGTGGCAAGCGCCTGGATGCGCCACAGAAGTAAGTGAAAATGCGGCAGGAGAACGACCGACCGTTCAATTGTATGGGGTGTGGTTTGGTGTCTAACCATTTTTCAATTGAAATCCGCCTCCATCTAAAACGTGTGCACCATTGTTTTTGCACGGTTGGAATCTTGTCCAAACCGATCTGCGCCGGGCCGTGAATGCGACCAAAGACATGGGAATTTGCCGCAGAAATTAGAGGCCTGAACTCTTGCAGTCACACTGCTGTTGTGGTTCATCAAAAGTGCCGGAATGACTGGAGCCTGCTCCGGCACGTCAATAATACAAGGAGTGTTGGATGTTTCGTCCAATCAAAGCCGCCGCGCAAACCGTGACAGCCGTCGCGGGCGCAGCAATTGCGGCCAGCCTATCAGCCGTCCCCGCCTTCGCAGCACAACCCACGCCATGGCAAATCTGGCACCAGCCAGCCGCCTCGCCAGGCATGGAAGCCATCATCGCTTTCGATTGGTGGACGCTTTATTTTCTGGTGCCGATCACAGTGTTCGTTATGGTCCTGTTGGCCTATGTGATGATCCGCTTCCGTGAGAAGGCAAATCCGGTCCCGTCAACCACGACGCACAACACGACTATCGAGGTCGTATGGACATTGGCCCCGGTGGCGATCTTGGTGGCCATAGCTATTCCATCGTTCCAACTGCTCTCATCGCAGTTTAATCCCCCTAAGCCGCCCAGTGTGACGGTCAAGGCGACCGGCTATCAATGGTATTGGGGTTTTGAATATCAAGACGAGTCTGAGATTTCGTTTGAAACCCGTCCTATCGGTGCAGAAGCTGTTGTCGGCGTTGAGCAGGCGGCCGCGGAACGCGCTGACAGCGGAAAGACTGACCTGAGCAAGTATCCAAATCTGCTCGCCGTTGACAACGAGATGGTGGTGCCAGTCGGTGAGGTCATTCGCGTCCTCGTGACTGCGGGAGACGTGATTCACAATTTCGCCATGCCGGCGTTTGGTTTGAAGATGGACGGGTATCCTGGACGTATCAACGAAGTGTTTTTCCAGCCCACCAAAGAGGGCCTGTACTACGGCCAGTGCTCCGAATTGTGCGGTAAGTTTCACGCTTATATGCCAATTGCGATCCGCGTGGTGTCCATGGAGGATTACGAGGCATGGAAGTCCGCTGCCGTTGACGACGTTGATGCGGCAAACAAAGCGCTGAGAGCGTCCATCTATGAGCGCGAAAAATTGGTCCGTGTCGCAAACACAGACGCGGCGGCGCCCAAGAAAATCACGGAATAAGAAGAGAGACGTATGGCTTACACAGCAACACAAGACTCATCCGCTGGCGGCAGCGGGCTCGGCTTCTTCAAGCGTTGGTTCTATTCCACCAACCATAAAGATATTGGTACTTTGTACCTGATCTTCGCCATTTTCTCTGGAATTTACGGTGGTTTCCTGTCCATCGTAATGCGCATGGAATTGCACGAGCCAGGTCTGCAGATTTTTGGTGATCCGCACGTCTATAACGTGTTCACCACTGCCCACGGCCTCATCATGATCTTCTTCATGGTCATGCCCGCACTCATCGGTGGTTTTGCCAACTGGATGGTGCCGATCATGATCGGTGCGCCGGACATGGCGTTCCCGCGGATGAACAACATCTCGTTCTGGCTGCTACCTCCCGCTTTAATCCTGCTGACCATGTCGATTTTTGTGCCCGGTCCTGCCGGCGGTTACGGCGTCGGCGGGGGTTGGACAATTTATCCGCCTCTATCGACAACCGGACAACCCGGGCCGGCCATGGATCTGGCCATTTTGGCGTTACACATCGCGGGTGCGTCATCCATTTTGGGTGCGATTAACTTCATCACCACCATTTTCAACATGCGTGCGCCGGGCATGACCTTGCACAAAATGCCACTGTTTGCATGGTCGGTCTTGATCACCGCATTCTTGCTGCTTCTGTCCCTGCCAGTGTTGGCGGGCGCCATAACCATGTTGCTGACGGATCGAAACTTCGGCACGACATTCTTCTCACCGGAAGGTGGCGGCGACCCAATTTTGTTCCAGCATTTGTTCTGGTTCTTTGGCCACCCCGAAGTGTACATCCTGATCTTGCCCGGTTTCGGCATCATCAGCCACATCGTGTCGACCTTCTCCAAAAAGCCGATCTTTGGTTACATCGGCATGGCTTACGCTATGGTGGCGATTGGTGCAGTGGGCTTCATCGTGTGGGCACACCACATGTACACAGTTGGTCTATCGCTCGATACGCAGCGCTACTTCGTGTTCGCAACAATGGTGATTGCAGTGCCGACGGGTGTGAAGATCTTTTCATGGATCGCGACCATGTGGGGTGGTTCTATTCAGTTCCGTACGCCAATGTTGTGGGCCATCGGCTTCATCTTTCTGTTCACCGTTGGTGGCGTCACGGGCGTGCAACTGGCCAACGCAGGCCTCGACCGCTCGTTTCATGATACCTATTACGTTGTGGCCCACTTCCACTACGTGCTGTCACTCGGGGCTGTGTTCGCAATCTTTGCTGCTTGGTACTACTGGTTCCCGAAAATGACCGGGTACATGTACAATTCGTTGATTGCCAAAACGCACTTTTGGCTGACCTTCGTGAGCGTGAACATCATCTTCTTCCCGCAGCACTTCCTGGGTCTTGCTGGTATGCCCCGCCGCTACGTTGATTACCCGGATGCGTTTGCGGGCTGGAACGCGGTGTCCTCTTGGGGGTCATACCTGTCCGGTATCGCGGTGCTGATCTTCCTGTTCGGGATTGCCGAGGCGTTCATGCGCAAGCGTGTGGCCGGTGCCAACCCGTGGGGCGAAGGTGCAACCACGCTGGAATGGCAGTTGTCATCGCCGCCGCCGTTCCACCAGTGGGAACAACTTCCCCGCGTTCGCTAAGAGTCCAAGCGCTCGCAAAACAGACAAAACAAGCAGTCCGCGCTATCGCGGGCTGCTTTTTCAAAGGGCCTCGCACCAATCGCCTTCATAAGGGTTTGCGATGGGTTGAGGGGCCAAAACACACCCTCAGACTAAGAAGACCGCACATGTCCGTCTCTAGCGATCATCTGGAAAACGATATCTCGCTCGCCACGCCGGGCGATTACTTCGTGCTGATGAAGCCACGTGTGATGCGGTTGGTTGTCTTTACTGCCTTGGTCGGTCTGCTTCTGGCGCCCGGTGGGCTTGATCCCTTTCTTGGCTTGGTTGCTATCTTGGCCATCGCTGTTGGGGCCGGTGCCTCCGGTGCCCTGAACATGTGGTATGACGCCGATATTGATGCGGTTATGTCCCGTACCGCCCAACGCCCTGTTCCGTCGGGGTCTATCTCGGCACATCAGGCGTTGAACTTCGGCATGGTTTTGTCTGTGTTGTCCGTGTTGACGCTCGGCCTCTTGGTCAATTGGACGGCAGCAGCTTTGCTTGCGTTCACCATTTTTTTCTACGCCGTCATTTACACGATGTGGCTGAAGCGCTCGACACCGCAAAACATCGTCATTGGTGGTGCTGCGGGCGCGTTTCCTCCGATGATCGGATGGGCCTGTGTGACCGGCACGGTGAGTTGGGAAAGTGCCGTTCTTTTCGCGATTATCTTTATCTGGACACCGCCACATTTCTGGGCGCTCGCCCTTTGGAAAATGCGCGATTATGACGACGCACACGTCCCCATGATGCCGAACGTCGCCGGTGAAGTGTCCACCCGCACACAAATGTTGGCCTATGCCGTTGTGCTGGCTCCGTTGAGCACCGCACCCGCAATGATGGGTTTTGCGTCCCCCGTATACGGGGTGATCGCAACCGGTCTTGGCCTGACATTCCTTTGGCTGACATTTCGCGTTTGGCAAATTGCCGGTGCAGATGAAAAATTGCGCGCCGAGAAGCGCTTGTTTGCTTACTCGATTTTCTATCTGTTCGCCATTTTCGCTGTCTTGCTGGTGGAAGCCATTGTCATGAAAGCAATGGCAACGGGCTCATTTGCTTCGTTTGTGGTGGGAGCGTAAGGGGTCATCATGGCAAATTCTTGGGGCGACGATCCAAGCCGGATTACCGAGGTCACTGAAACTGTGACGCTGACGGAGGCCCAGACAAAAGCGCGCCGTTCCCGTAGTATTGCAATCGCACTTTGCCTGATTGGATTGGTATTGGCGTTCTACGGCGCCACCGTCATCAAGCTTGGACCCAAGGTCATGGATAAGCCGATCACAAACATTCACTCGCAATAACCAACCCCCGATAAGGCCATAGGGCCTTGGCTAAACACTCGGACGAAACGCAGAAAAAAAGGAATGCCGACATGAGCACAGCGCCGACTTCCCCCAACAATGCGCGGACCGTTCTGCTGTGTTTGGGAATGACGTTTGGGATGCTCGGCATGTCCTATGCTGCGGTACCACTGTACGCGTGGTTTTGTCAGGTCACAGGCTATGGCGGCACCACCCAGCGGGCTGAGGCGCCAACAGGCCAGGTTCTGGACAAGGTGATCACCGTGCGTTTCGACGCCAACGTCTCCAACGATCTAGCGTGGACGTTTGAGGCCAAGCAACGCGATGTTCAGGTCAAAATTGGTGAGCAAAAGCAAGTCTCGTACATGGCTCGCAATGATGGTCGCACCGCGAGCTTCGGTACAGCCACATTCAACGTGACACCGGGGGTGGCGGGTGCCTACTTCAATAAGATCCAGTGCTTCTGCTTCACCGAACAGGAGTTGAAGCCCGGCCAGTCCATCGACATGCCGGTCGTGTTTTTTGTGGATCCTGAAATCATGAACGACCCTCTGCTGAAGGACACCAAAGAAATCACGCTCAGCTACACATTCTTTCCCGATGAAGACGCGGAACAACGTGTAAGCAGCGCCGAAAGTGTTACGACAAAAGGCTCGCCGAGGCTTTAGAACAACGGCGCACCGCGCTAAAACAACAGAAGAGAGAGCCACGCCGGAGACCATTATGGCTGAAGCGCACACAAAAAATCACGACTATCACATCATTGACCCCAGCCCTTGGCCCTTTGTCGGCTCGGTGGGTGCTCTCGTCTTGGGCGTGGGCGCTGTAGCCTATATGCAGGCTTTGCAGGGCAATGATTTCGCCATTTTCGGCCTCAACATTGCTGGCCCATGGGTACTGATGATCGGTTTCATGCTGATCATTTACACCATGTATGGCTGGTGGGCCGATACTGTTCGCGAAAGCCATGCGGGCGATCATACACCGGTGGTGCAGATGCACCTGCGCTATGGCATGATCATGTTCATTGCCTCGGAGGTGATGTTTTTCGTGGCGTGGTTCTGGGCATTCTTCGATGCGTCTTTGTTTGCCAACGAAGCGGCGCAGGTGGCCCGCGTGGAACATACCGGCGGTACATGGCCACCGCAGGGTATTTCTGTTTTGGATCCGCTGCACCTGCCACTTTTCAACACCGTGACGCTGCTGTTGTCCGGCACGACGGTGACGTGGGCACACCACGCTTTGCTGGAGGGTGACAGAAAAGGCCTCGTTTGGGGTCTCGGTCTCACGATCCTGTTGGGTGTCATCTTTTCATATGTGCAGTTCTACGAATACAGCATCGCACCATTCGCGTTCAAAGATTCGATTTATGGCGCGACTTTCTTCATGGCCACCGGCTTCCACGGCTTCCATGTTCTTGTCGGTACGATTTTTCTCGCAGTTTGCTGGGTGCGCGCCATGCGTGGGCACTTCACACCGGAAAAACACTTCGGCTTTGAATCCGCCGCTTGGTATTGGCACTTTGTGGACGTGGTCTGGTTGTTCCTGTTCTTCACGATCTACATCTGGGCGTCCATGGGCGCGACGATCGCGCAGCACTAACCCTGCGCGGCAATGTGCTAACAACCGCAGCACGCTGGGATCAAAAAGGCGGCGCAAGTCGCCTTTTTCTTGTCGGCCATAAGCCTTTGCGCTCACTCGCATTTTGGAAAAAACCAGCTTGGCTAAGTCAACTGTATATCCGCCCCAAGACCCGGTCAGCGTCGGCATGAAAGGCCGGTGCCCCCGGTGTGGGGAAGGCGCTTTGTTTTCCGGTCTGCTTACCGTGAAACCGGCCTGTACGGCATGCGGCTTGGATTACAGTTTCAATGATGCAGGAGACGGGCCAGCCATCTTCATCATTATGGGATTGAGCTTCATCATTTTGGGTGGCGCGCTCTACGTTGAGTTCACGTATTTTCCGCCGTTTTGGGTCCACTTTCTTTTGTGGCCCCCGCTCATCTTGGCACTTGGCCTGCCGGTCATGCGCATGCTCAAAGGCGTCTTGATCGCGCTGACATACGTTAACGATGCTGGGCCCGGCCAGCTTGTGAAAGCACAACCTTCGGCTCAATCCAAAGTTCCGAACCAAACGGATACAGATACATGAGGCTGTCATCCATCATTTTGTTGGTGTGTATGGCAGCGGCTTTCTACACCCTCTGCAGCCTTGGATTTTGGCAATTGGACCGGCTGGAATGGAAAGAGGCCATGATCGCCCGCGTTGAGGCGGGGCTCAAAGAACCTCCGGTCGATCTGGACACAATCGAGGCCCAGTTGAAGGCTGGAACTGATATTGAATACCGTCCGGTGACCGTCACCGGCATCTTCGACCACACCAAAGAGCAGCATTTTTACACCACCTATCAGGGCCGTTCCGGATATCACGTTTACACTCCGCTTGCCGAAGCGGACGGGCGCCTGCTGATGGTCAATCGCGGCTTTGTCCCTTACACCGCAAAGGACCCGGCGGGACGGATGCAAGGTCAGGTTTCAGGCGAAGTTACGTTTGAAGGGCTGGCAAGAACCGCACCGGCGCAAAAGCCCAATCCATTCGTATTCAACAACGATTTGGAAAAAAACGTCTATCACTGGAAATCTATCAATCAGATGTTTGAGCGTTCCTACGACAAGATGGAAATCAACCCTCGCAACTTCTTTGTGGATATGAAAGCGACCGACGTGCCCGGTGGACTGCCCATCAGCGGGGTGACGCGAATTACGTTTGCCAACAGCCACCTTTCATACGCACTCACATGGTTTGGGCTTGCAGGCACGCTTTTGTTTGTAGGTATCCCATTCGCTTGGAGCCGTTTTCGAAAAACGTGAAGGCGACATGGTTCCGTCGATGGGGCTACAGACTGACACCACAGGGTTGATACTGGTCAAGCGTACCCTGCCGCTGTAGGAACGTGCTGGAAATAGCAGTCACCGCTTTGCAAAGGAGCGTCCCGTGTCGAAAGCCAGCCGGATTAAAGCCAAACGCAAGGCCACACTGCTTTTGTGCGGTCCGCGGGGCTTTTGTGCCGGCGTGGATCGGGCGATCCAAATCGTGGTTCTGGCTCTCAAGAAGTATGGGGCCCCGGTTTATGTGCGCCACGAAATTGTGCACAACCGCTATGTCGTGGAAGGTTTGGAACAGCAGGGTGCCGTCTTTGTTGAGACGCTGGACGACATACCCGAGACCGAGCAGCCTGTCATTTTTTCCGCCCACGGCGTCCCTAAATCTGTGCCCGCAGCTGCTGCTGCGCGTAATCTGTTTTATCTCGACGCGACGTGTCCACTTGTCTCAAAGGTTCACAAACAGGCAATGCTGCACCATCGGCGGGATCGTCATGTCGTGCTCGTGGGCCACCAAGGGCACCCGGAAGTTATTGGCACGATGGGTCAGTTGGAAGACGGTGCGGTCACTCTGGTCGAAACCGTCGAAGATGTGGACGCCTTGGTTCCACCCCCAGGCTTGGGTCTGGGCTTTGTGACCCAGACAACACTGTCGGTAGACGATACAGCAACGGTTATCGAACGCCTCAAAACGCGCTTTCCCGACATTCAGGCACCAGCAGCCGAAAGCATTTGTTATGCCACCACCAACCGCCAGGAATCCGTGAAAGCGGCAGCGCCAGGCACCGATATGTTTTTGATCGTTGGTGCCCCCAACTCATCAAATTCCCGTCGCTTGGTAGAGGTTGCAGAACGCAATGGTGCCGCCAACGCGGCCTTGGTGCGTTCCATCGAAGAAGTGGATTTTGCGGCACTGGAAGCAAGGAGCGGGAATGATGCAGACGGAGCGTTGTCCATCGGCCTATCGGCAGGCGCATCTGCCCCCGAAATTCTGATCCAGGAAATCGTCGAAACCATGCGCGACCGCTTCGATCTCACTGTCAGACTGGCCGAGACAGTAAAGGAAGACGAGGAGTTCTTGGTAATGCGCGACCTGCGCGATGTGCCTCTCGCTGATGAGGACATGGCATTCGTAAACGGCGACCCCATTACCGCCTTGGAAAGCACGACCGCAACCGTGCAAGACGCCTAAGCGCACCGCGAGCACCGTATGGCCGTCTATACCGAGGTGACAGACGCCGCATTGACGGCGTATCTCCAAGACTATGATCTGGGTGCGGTTACGTCCTTCAAGGGCATTGCCGGAGGTGTTGAAAACACCAATTACGCACTGCAAACGCACACGGGCCAGTACATCCTAACCCTGTACGAAAAGCGCGTTTCGCAAGCTGATCTTCCCTTTTTTATAGGGTTGATGGACCATCTATCATCGGCGGGCTTTCCATGCCCCAAGCCTGTGCGCAATCGTGCCGGTGAGGCGCTCTCTACTCTGGCCGGCAGGCCAGCGGCGATGGTCAGTTTCCTGGAAGGGTTGGACGTCAAACACCCTGAGGCGGCACTGTGTGAAGAGGCGGGCAAGGCCATGGCCAGACTGCACGCTGCCGCAAAAGGCTTCGACATTCACCGGACCAATGCGCTCGCACCCCATGGCTGGCCGCAACTCGTGTCTGCCAGCCGCGCAGGGGCGGACGGTGTGGAGCCGGGCCTTGAAACTCTGATCACCGCAGAATTGGAACACCTCGCTCAAGAGTGGCCCAACAACATTCCATCAGGTGTGATCCACGCTGATATGTTCCCTGACAACGTCTTTTTTATGGAAGGCCGCTTGTCCGGCGTGATCGACTTTTATTTCGCCTGCAATGATTTTCTAGCCTACGATATAGCGGTTGGATTGAACGCTTGGTGCTTTGACGTTGATTTTCAATTTGATCCAGCCAAATCTGCGGCGTTTCTCAAAGGCTATCAAGAGCACCGTCCATTGACGGAGACAGAGCGCGACACGCTGCCAATCCTGTGTCGTGGCGCTGCACTGCGCTTTTTGCTCACCCGTCTCTATGACTGGTTGAATGTGCCGCCTGGCGCGCTTGTTGTGCCCCATGACCCAAAGGCTTTCAGCGCACGGCTGCGGCACTTCCAAACTGTCGTGCACGCCCGTGACTTGGGGATCGCCTGATGAAATCCGTCTCGATCTGGACTGATGGCGCCTGTTCTGGAAACCCCGGACCGGGAGGCTGGGGTGCGTTGCTTCGCTATGGCGATAAAGAGCGGGAACTCTACGGTGGTGAAGACCTAACCACCAACAACCGCATGGAGCTTTTGGCCGCCATTGAAGCTCTGAATGCTTTGAAACAACCGTGCACCGTCGATCTGCACACCGACTCACAATATGTAAAAGGCGGTATGACCGGCTGGATCCACGGCTGGAAACGCAACGGTTGGAAAACATCCGCCAAGAAGCCGGTGAAGAATGCCGAACTCTGGCAAGCGCTTGATGAGGCGGTCTCCCGCCACACCGTCAACTGGCATTGGGTTAAGGGCCACGCGGGCCACGTCGAAAACGAGCGCGCCGACGAATTGGCCCGCATGGGGATGGAACCCCACAAGCTGGCTTCCCCGAAAGACGGCAGCACTTAGCGAGCGGTTCCCAATTTTATTGAACCGCTCGGTTGCGAAGAGCAACCCGGCGCGTATGCGCCGCCCCCGCCCCACCTAGGGTCGCGAAGGCCTCTTGAGGCCGACAGCGTGAGCGCTACAACTGGATCAACTCTATCAAGGATAGAAATGATTTAGAGTTCGTGTTTTACAGCACCGCCAGAATGGCGGCAGCCGAGCTTTTGTCTGCCTGACCCGGATTCTCTTCCAGAGTCAGTGCGGTCACGACACCATTCTCCACCACCATGGCGTAGCGTTTTGAACGCACGCCCATGCCCGCGACGCCCAGATCGATATCCATACCGATGGCTTTAGCGAAGTCAGCATTGCCGTCAGACAAAAACGTGATCTTGCCTTTACCACCGGATGCTTCCGACCATGCGTTCATCACGTGCACATCATTTACGGATGTGAAAGCAACCGTATCGACGCCTTTTTCATGCATAGCATCGATGTGTTCCACGAAGCCGGGAAGATGGTTGGCGTGGCATGTGGGGGTGAAAGCCCCCGGTACGGCGACCAGCACCACTTTTTTTCCATTACAAAGATCGGCAACCGTGTGCTTGGCCGGTCCGTCTGCGGTCATGGTTGTAAAGGTTGCTTCGGGCAGGGTGTCGCCAACAGAAATGGTCATGGGGAGGCTCCGCAAGTGGATGAATGAGAAGGCCCTGTCTTGCGGGCAAATTATGGTGAGCGCAACCGCCAAAACGACGCCGACAGCGCACCGCTGAGCGGGAAATGGCAGATACGGGGTTACTGGATCGGCAGCGTGCTTTTTACGGCCGTCTCACCGGTTTTCAACACAAACACCCATTTCCCATCGCGGTGCTTGGCCTTCAACGGTTTGTGGAACCGCTTTTCAAACACCATCCGTTTTCCTTCGCGGCGTCCGTTCCTCAGCGGATCAATGGTGACGCCGTGGGGACTGGCGACAAATAAAACCGGTTTTTCAGCAGCGCCGTTGAGCGCATCGCGCCAAGCCGCTTCGCCCGTCAGAGTGGTTCCGTCGGGTGAAAGTCTGGCTTTGACGATCCCGCTGGTTCCATCTGTCTCGGAAGGCAGTTGAGACTTGGCGGAGAGCAGCGCACGGGCCACGTTGGCGGAGCTGGCAACTTCCTTGCCCAGATCCAGATCGATGGCGAAGGGTACGGGCACGCAAATTTCCTTGCAGATGCCCAACATGCCGGAGACTGTTAGCTTGGTCTCTTGGCCCGGAAACAAGGGTTCAATGGTAATGGGAAACGTGACGCTGCCCTTATAGCCCGCGCTGCGCCCAGACTTGTCATCATATGCACTTGGCACCGGATAGGCGACCGAGAAAGCGGCCACATTGACGGACCCGGTCAGTGAAATCTGGGGCGGCAGGCCGGAACTGCCGGGGGAACGCCAATAGGTTTTCCAACCGGGTTCCAACTGAATTTGCAGGCCCGCGTCCACCGTTTTCCCATCAAAGGATTTTTGCGCAATCAGCCGAAACTGCGATCCCATCGTCTGGACCCAAGCGCTTTCGGCAGCCCGCGCAGACGCGCCTGATGCGGCAAACAGGGTGCATGACAAGAACATGCGTAATGTTAATTTTCTAAAGCAATACATCGATACGATATATCCCGGCGACGGTGCGGCACAAAGCTTGGGCATGAACACACTTGTCCGCGAAAGCTTCATTTTGCCGTGATGATTGGGCGGTGGGCGCTCTCCAGCAGTGTAGGAACGCCGAGAACCGCCATTCTCATGCCCCGTTTTGCCATGCATGTGCGCCTGTCGCAGTTGCCTCGCAAGTCTGGACTGATACTGTTTCATCATGCCGCCGTCAGACCCATCAAGCCCGACACCCTCATCCCAAGCGCCGGGACATCTTGATCTTGTGGGCCATATTCTCATTGCCATGCCGGGCATGATTGACGATCGGTTCGCCCGCACCGTTATCCTCATCTGCAACCATGATGAGGAGGGCAGCATGGGGTTCGTTTTGAACCAGCCTGTGACGTCTCCAAGGTTTGATGAGATACTCAGCGAGTTGAAGCTTAAGGATGGCAACAACCAACTGATAAAGTCCGACCGCGACGTGACGGTGTTTCGCGGTGGACCGGTGGAGCAGGGTCGTGGCTTTGTGCTCCATTCGCTTGACTACTCCACGCCTGCTTCAAGCCGCGTTGGAGATTTGGCGGGAGTAACGGCAACGCTGGACGCCCTGCGCAAACTGTGTAGCGATGAACCGCCTGCACAAGCTCTCATGCTGTTGGGCTATTCCGGTTGGGGCCCGGGACAATTGGAGGCCGAGATCGTTCACAACGGCTGGCTGTCAGCGCCGGCGACACCCCAACTCATCTTTGACACGCCCAGCGACCAGCAATACGATTATGCGCTCGCCCAGATCGGCATCAACGAAGCCAGCCTGTCCACCAGCGCCGGCCGCGCCTGACACGCAGCCCGATGTTACACACGATCTTGCTTGACGGCGCGGTCGGCCACATCGGCGCTCATGGGTTGGCCAAACAAAAATCCCTGCGCGTATTCACAGCCCATTTGCATCAGTTCCAGCGCATCGGTCTCGTCTTCCGCACCCTCTGCCACAACCTTCATACCAAGATCATGGGCCAAGCCAACGATGCTACGCAGGATGATCGGGCGGCTTTGGCCATTGGCGGAAGTGACGAAAGACCGATCAATTTTGATCGTATCGAACGGAAAACGCATCAGGTGAGAAAGAGATGAATAACCGGTTCCAAAGTCGTCGAGCGACAAACCGGCGCCCAGTTCGCGCACCCGGTTCAGCACTTGCGTGGACTGTTCGGGGTTTTCCATCACCATGGATTCCGTCAGTTCCAGTTTCAGCGCTCCCGGTTCCAGCTTGTGTTTGGTCATCACGGTGCGCACGTCGTTGATAAGATCATGTCGCAGCAGATGGCGGCTTGAAATATTGACGCTGACAAAGAGAGGGTCGCCGTCGTCAGCGGCGTTCCATGCGGCCAGCTTTTCTGCGGCCGTATCCAGTGCAAACAGGCCCAATTGGACGATCAGCCCCGATTTTTCCGCCAGTGGGATAAACTCTGTAGGTGGCACAAAGCCGCGACGCGGGTGACGCCAGCGCATCAAGGCTTCAAAGCCTGCCACCGTCTTGGCCTCCAGATCGATGATGGGCTGATAGGCCATCTCCATCTCGCCGCGGTCTAGTGCTCCACGCAGCTCTGATTCCAGATGGAAGGCCGGTGCCTGTTGTGTGCGGAACGCGGGGCGGAAGGGCTCGATCCGGTCGCCACCCACGCGCTTGGCTTGAAACGTCGCCAGATCCGCATCGATCATCATGTCCTGCGCGGTCTCATGATTTTGCAGAAGTGACACCACGCCGATGGAGGCCGTGGCCGCCAGTTCCGTGTCGGCAAACGCAACCGGCGTCGTGATCGCGCGGTTGACGGTGGCGGCCAGTTCGGCAACTTTTACGGGGTCGTCTTCTGACAAGATCAAAAGCCCGAACTGATCACCACCGAGCCTTGCCAACGTGTCTTGCGGTTTCAACAGGCGCATCAAACGTCGGGCGAAAGTTGTGAGCAGTGAATCTCCCACAGAAAGTCCCATGCTCTCATTGATTTGGGCAAACCGGTCTATGTCCACAATCAAAACGCTTGGCTTCACAAGATCACTGCTGCGGGCGAGGCTGATCGCACTCTCCAGCCGGTCTAGAAACAATTGCCGATTGGGCAATCCGGTCAGGTTGTCATGAACCGCGTCGTGCAGCAGGCGCTCTTTCGATAGTTTTTCGTCCGTCACATCGGTAATAGTGCCGACGCAACGCAGAACTTCGCCATTGCTGCCAATCACCGGACGGGCCTTAATCGATAGCCAATGGTATTGGCCATTCTCCGCATGCATGCGAAATTGTTGCGCGATGCGACCGCGTCTATGATCCAGCACAATGTCGAGCGTTGCGCGGAAGCGGTCCCGGTCCGCCGGGTGAAGGCGGGACAGCCAGGACGCCGGCGGCGCATTCAACGTTCCGTCTTTGAGGCCCAGCTGTGCCGTGGTTTGCTGGCCCACAAAGATGCGGTCCTTGTCCACGTCCCAGTCCCAAATCGCATCGCCCGAGCCGGTCAAAGCCAAGGCCTGCCTTTCGGTATCGCTGACAATGCCTTGTGCAAAAGAGCCACCGGCAAAAGCGTGCTGCATAACCGTAAACGAGATCAGCATAATGATCAGCACCAAACCACCGCCCAGCGCCAATTGCACCAGATCATTGTCCAACCGCCCGGTCACCACCAGCCCGGCCGTGGCGACCCAAAGACCCAGCAACAGCCACGTTGGAATGATCAGGATCGCCCGATCATACTGGCGCAGACTAAGCAGAATGATGACGAAAAGACCAAAGGCAATACCGACCGCCAGCGTGATGCGAGCGATACCGGCGACTGGCGCAGGCACAAACAGCATGCCCACAAACAGTGCAATAACGCCCAGCATCCAAACAGTAATCATCAAATTGTAGCGACGGCTCCACCGGTTGAGATTGAGATAGGCGTAAAGAAACAAAATGATCGAACCGGCCAGCGCAATTTCACTGCCCACCCGCCACAAACCCGGTGTCCCGTCGGCCAGCGTGATCACCTTGGCAATGAAGCCAAAATCAACGCTGACATAAGCCAAGACCGACCACGCAAACGCTGCCGTGGCCGGGAACATGGCCGAGCCTTTCACCACAAATAGGATGGTCAAAAACACGGCAAGCAAGCCGGCAATTCCGATGACGATGCCTTTATAAAGCGTGCTGGAATTGACCGTGTCTTTGTAGGTGTCCGGGTCCCACAGGGTGAGTTGACGCACATCATCGCCCATAAGTTCTGCCACCACAGTGACGACGGAGCCGGGGTTGAGTGTGATGCGAAACACGTCTGCTTCTGGATCCGATTGGCGATCCAGCGAAAACCCTTCGCTGGGGGTAATTTGAACAATCCGCTTGCTGCCAAGGTCGGGCCAAAACAAGCCGGATCCCACCAGCCTGTAAAACGGTGAAACGATGAGCCGGTCGATCTGTTCGTCACTGTCATTGGCCAGTGCAAAGGCGAGCCACCGTCCTGAGCCTTTTGCGTTTTCAGAAAACACTTCGATGCGGTTGATAACGCCATTGGCGTCCGGTGCAGTGGTGACCTGCACGGTGTTGCCGTTGCGCTCATAATATTGGACAGACCCAGTGAGATCGATGGCGAGCCGCTGGCCGCTCACGTCCACCGCTTCAAGAGCATGGGCGCGGCGACTGTCCGTGAGGGCTGCAAGAAACACCAGCAGGAGCATAAATGCGGGCGTGATAACGCCGGAAAGCCGCAATCGCTTCAAGCCTACTTCCCCGCTTCTGGCGACCGGGCTGATGGTCAAACTGACCCAAACCGAACACCGACTAGTTCATCGTGTGATCTGATACGCCAAAGGCGCACGCGGGTAAACGAAATGCACGTCAGAAACTGACCCCATACTGGTCTTTGTCGGTTGCTGTCATCATTACCCCTTGGCATGGTCGACACCAGGACTGCGGTTCGGTTCCAAGTCGGTCGCAAGACGGGCAAAAAGGCGGTGATCGCGCCACTCACCAGCAATTTTCAGGTACGCCCGTGCGATGCCTTCTTGCTGGAAGCCGCACCCCACAAGCAGGCGTTGGGACCGTTCGTTATCCAACACGGTGGCCGCCTCGATCCGGTGAAGGCCGTGATGATTGAACGAAAATGCGCAAACCGCCCGCACCGCTTCAGACATGTAGCCTTGCCCGGCATGTGCGGCCCCCATCCAGTAGCCCAGCGTGCCCGTATCGGCAACGCCGCGTCTGATATTGCTCACTGTCAGGCCACCCAGAAGTGTTGGTTTTGTGCTTTCAGTTTCGTCAGCCAGAAACAAAAACCACGGCATCCCGCGCCCGGAGTTGATATCGCTTTCGTGTCGCCGCAACCGGGTGCGAAACGCGCTGCGGGAAAGTTCATCCCGTGTCCACAACGGCTCGTAGGGTCTCAAAAAATCTGCGCTGGCTCTGCGGAGTTCAGCCCATGCCTCAAAGTGCTCCAGTTGGGGGCGGCGTAGCACCACCCGCTTGCTGCGCAACTCTTGGGGAACGGTGGATTTGGAGCCTGAGAAGTTTAAAAGGCGCATCTGCAGGCCCGACTGCTCTACTCGGCGGCGTGGCTAAGAGTACCACCCAGATGCTGACTGATTTCTGATGGTCCAGGCACACTGTCCACCGGGCCGAGTGCGGAGACTGTGGGACTTCCCTCTATGAAAAGACGACCGGCCAGGTCCTGCAAACGCTCAACAGTCAACGCGTTCAGCCGCTCCATCAGTTCCGCATTGCCGATTGGACGGCCAAACAACAGGAATTGCCGGGCGATCTGACCGGCCCGTGCGGCAGGGCTTTCTTGGCTCATCATCAGTCCGGCATGAATTTGCGCCCGTGCCCGTTGTAGTTCCTCTTCGTCAATCCGTTCGGTTACTTTTTTCAGTTCATCGAGAATGACCGGAACCAGTTTGGGCACATCGTTCTCTTCTGTCGCGGCGTGCACGCCGAAGACACCGGTGTCTGAAAAACCCCAATGGAACGCGTAAATCGAAT
Organism: Pseudomonadota bacterium; assembly: GCA_038746275.1. GTDB lineage: Bacteria > Pseudomonadota > Alphaproteobacteria > Rhizobiales > Rhizobiaceae > Pseudahrensia. The sequence continues at coordinate 52,581 of JBCDKS010000012.1, forward strand.
AACAGAGCCCGCGGTTTTCCCGCGCTTCTTGGAAAAGCCGCGAGGACATGCCTCCACCCAACAGGGTGGACAGAACCTGCGAGGCGTAAAAATCCCGTGCGCCATAAGCACGGCCTTCAAATCCCAATACGATTTGCGCTTCCATCAGATCACGCTTCATGCGCTGGTCGCCGCTGGTATAAAAACAAGTCTCCGGCGGGCGGGTCGGCGCACTGCCAAAACTGCCAAAGCGCGTCTCGGCAAGTTTTACGATAGCGTCGTGATCAACATTGCCGGAGGCTGCCAGAACCATGTTGGGACCATGATAATGGTCGCTGAGGTAGCTGCGCAGGTGATGGTCTTTGAACGATGAAACCGTCTCTGCGGTGCCCATGATCGGGCGGCCAAGCGCTTGATCGCGAAAACAGGATTGCTGAAATTCGTCGAACACCACATCTTCCGGGCTGTCCAACGCGGCCCCGATTTCTTGAAGAATTACATGCTGTTCGCGCGCAAGTTCTTGCGGGTCAAACACCGAATTGTTGAGAATGTCTGCCAAAATATCGATGGCCAAGGGCACATCGTCTTTGAGCACGCGGGCATAAAACGCCGTGGTTTCCGCGCTAGTCGCTGCGTTGACGTCTCCTCCCACGTTTTCAATTTGCGTGGCGATATCGCGCGCTGTGCGGCTTTTAGTGCCTTTGAAGGCCATGTGTTCCAGCAGGTGGGCAATGCCGTGCTCATGGCCCCGTTCGTCCCGCGAACCGGCTTTGACCCACACACCCAGTGCGGCGCTTTCAATGTGCGCCATCCGATCCGTTACAACTGTCATGCCGTTGTTAAGAACAGTCACTTTAATGTTGGATGAGATAGGGGGTGCAAACTCCGCACCGCATGCGGGTGTTTCGCTGTCAGCCGCGCTCAATACTGGCTTCATATAAAGCGCCTCCTCCAGCGCTGTCAGGCCGTGGCAACTTTCGCCGCCCGTGTAGACCGTGAAATATACGCTTCAACGGCCTCCAAATTGTTGGCCAGCACTGTGAAGCGTTCCCGCGCGTCCATCAAGTCCCCGCAGCGGGTGGGTAAAGGTGGACGGATGCCGCTTGCAGCTTCGACAGCGTCGGGAAACTTAGCCGGATGGGCCGTCGCCAAAACCACCATCGGTGCTCCAAGGCCCCCCGTTTTTTGGACCACGGTGTCAGCGACGTCCAGACCAACTGCCGTGTGGGGATCCAGCAAATAGCCTGTTTCCGCCAGCGTTTGCTCAATCGTCTTCGCCACAGTGCGGTCGTCCGCGCGTCCGGCGTCAAACTCTTTTCGAATAACCGACCACACGGCATCTCCCAATGAAAATGATCCCGACTGCGAAAGGGAAGACATACAACGGCAGACGTAGTCGGCATCGCGACCGCTGGCTTCGTACAAAAGCCGTTCGAAATTGGAGGAGACCTGAATATCCATGCTGGGGGAAGTCGTGATTTCCACGCCGGATTTCTCGTAACGCCCTGTTTCGAGTGTGCGGGCCAAAATGTCGTTGGAATTTGTGGCAATCACCAGCGTTTCGACAGGCAGGCCCATTTTCTTGGCAACAAACCCGGCAAAAATGTCGCCAAAGTTCCCGGTTGGTACGCTGAACGATACGCGCCGGTTCGGAGCACCCAGAGCGACGGCGGCGGTGAAGTAATAGACGATCTGAGCCATGATCCGGCCCCAGTTGATCGAGTTCACACCGGAAAGCGCATTGGCATCGCGAAACGCGTGGTGGTTGAACATCGCTTTCACCAGCGCTTGGCAATCGTCGAAGTCTCCTTCGATGGCCAAGGCATGAACATTGGCATCATGAACGCCTGTCATCTGCAAGCGCTGGACATCGGACACGCGACCTTTTGGAAACAGTATGAAAATATCAGCATTGTTGCGGGCACGAAACGCCTCAATAGCTGCACCGCCCGTGTCGCCGGAGGTTGCACCGACAATCGTCACTTTGTCGCCGCGCTGCTTCAAAACGTGATCCATCAACCGCGACAACAGCTGCATCGCCACGTCCTTGAACGCCAGTGTGGGGCCGTGGAACAGCTCTTGGACGAACGTGTTGTTTCCCGTCTGCACCAGCGGAGCAACGGCGGGGTGGGCGAAAGTCGCGTAGGCTTCATCAACAATGGCGTTGAAGGCTGTCCGATCAATTTCACCGTCCACAAAAGGCCAAAGCACAGTTTGCGCCACTTTTGCGTAAGGTTGGCCGGCAAACCCTGCAATCGTCTCCCCACTCAGTTGAGGCCAGGTTTGGGGGACATACAGCCCGCCATCGCGGGCGAGACCAGCCAATATGGTGTCACAAAATCCAAGAACCGGGGCATCGCCCCTCGTGCTGACATATTTCATCATATATACCGTTTGGAATTTAAAAAGCGTCGCGCGAAGGGCCGGCCAGTGTTCGCTGAAGGTGGTTTGGGCCCGGCGCAATGCGCACCGTGCGCTGGCCGGACCATAATCAAGCGTGATGCCAAAACCAAGTTTCATTCCAGCGACATGGTTTGGCGGTTTGAAACAAGTTTGATGGCTCTGCGCCGTCGGAATCAGGTGCTTGCCTCGCCAAGCGCTAAACTGCCTGCTATAGCCGCCGCCGAAGATGCGAGTATTGTTATGAAATTGTCCGGTTTGTCTCTCTCAAAATGCTCACGCAGCGGCGCTGCCCTATTGGCTCTTGCCGCACTCGTTTTAGCAGGCTGCCAAAGTTCCGGCACCGGCGGCGTACTCGGCAGCGTTTTGACGGAAAGCGAAGAACAGAAAAAACAGGTGGAATTGGCCAATCGCGGCACGCAGGGTCAAAACCCCAATGCCCGTACCCGGCTTGCCAACACCCGTACCGCGCTGACGGATTACTGTCCGGCAGTCCGCCTCCGGTCTGGAACCGAGACCTATCGGATAGTACCGGAAAACGGCGACAAGGAAGACGCGAGCCAACTGCGATATCAAGCGACAATCACAAAGGTCGCTCGTGAATGTGCCTATGTGGGCCGAAATCTGGAAATCAAAGTCGGTGCCCGCGGTCGTTTGATTACCGGTCCCAAAGGCACGCCGGGCCAATTCGAGATGCCGATCCGCGTGGCCGTCACACAGGGCAAAGACACAGTCTACTCGCAACTGCACCGCCCGACAGGCAGCATTTCTGACGGCACCACCAATGGCACATTTTCATTTGTCGACGATAAGGTGGTCATTCCTGCACCCACCAGCACGAATGTGCGGGTGTTCATCGGGTTTGACGAAGGCCCCTACAACACACCGTAAGTGGTTGCCGTATCGGTTCAAGCCAACGGCCCGTCCCATTCCCCCAAAATCGCGATAACGGCGGGAACGTCGGTCAGCTTGTTCAACACTGTCTCTGCACCGGCCTCGGTCAACTGATCGGCATGGCCGCTATGAGTGTGGGAGCCGCCGGTAAACCCAATCGTGCGCATACCAGCCGCCACGCCGGCTTGCACGCCCGAAACGGAATCCTCCACCACCAGGCACGTTGCTGGCTCCACACCGAACTCTTTGGCCGCGTGAAGAAACAGGTCCGGAGCGGGTTTGGATTGGATATCGTCCATATCTTTTGCCGAAAAGACATAGGGGCGAAACCGGTCCCAAAGCTCCGCACGGGTCAGTTCCAGTTTCACTTTTTCCATAGACGCATTTGAACAAACGCAACGCGGTTGGTCGAACATGTCCAGCACCGCTACCGCGCCCGCCACCGGTTTCACTTCGCGCCACAGACGTTCCAGCATGGCCTTCTCAACGGTTGCATCATGATCGTCGGGAAAATGGCGGCCCAGTTCTTCTTCCATGACTTGCCGCACATATTGCGTGGACGTGCCCGCAAACCGTTTCCCAAACTCTTCCACCGTGAGCTTGGCGCCATATTCGTTGATGATCTCGGTCTCCACCTGCGAGGCAATGACCTCGGAATCCATCAGCGTTCCGTCGCAGTCAAAAATCACCAATTCACAATCCGGCATCGGTTTGGCCTTTTCCAGCAAATCACTCATTCAAATTCATACCGCGTCCCTTAAGCAATTTTTCACCCCGTTGGGTAACCTTAACGAACGCCTGAAGTGTTTTTTGTACGGGTATTTTCGATGCGCATTCTCAAATCGTCCGCTTTGCAGCGGTCGAACCTTTCCTCTGCACGCTCACGTATGAGACCTCCGCCAGCCGATCTGGCCTGGTGCGATGCGATTATTCAAGGGGATTGCGTGGCGGCGCTCGAAACCTTGCCCACCAACAGTGTCGACGTGGTTTTTGCCGATCCGCCCTACAATTTGCAATTGGGCGGCGATTTGCAGCGCCCGGACCAGTCCAAGGTGGACGCCTGTGACGATCACTGGGATCAGTTCGACACGTTTCGCGCCTATGATGATTTTACCCGCGCTTGGCTGTTGGCCGTTCGCCGCGTGTTGAAACCCAGCGGCACGATCTGGGTGATTGGTTCGTATCACAACATCTACCGCGTTGGCACGATCCTGCAGGACATGCAGTTTTGGATCTTGAATGACATCGTTTGGCGCAAGACAAATCCGATGCCAAATTTTCGGGGCCGCAGGTTTACCAACGCCCACGAGACCATGATTTGGGCTTCACGGGATCAAAATACCAAGGGCTACACGTTCAACTATGATGCCATGAAAATGGCCAATGATGACGTGCAAATGCGCTCCGACTGGGTGTTTCCATTGTGCACCGGTGCTGAACGGCTCAAAGATGCCGAAGGCAAAAAAGTGCACCCCACTCAAAAGCCCGAAGCACTGCTGCACCGGGTTCTCCTATCGTCCACCAAGCCGGGTGATGTGGTTCTCGACCCGTTTTTTGGAACCGGTACGACCGGCGCGGTGGCAAAGCGTTTGGGCCGCCATTTCGTGGGTGTTGAGCGGGAGCAAAGCTATATTGATGCCGCGTCCGCCCGCATCGATGCCGTTGAACCCATGGCGCAGCCGGGCCTTGTGGTGACGGAAGGCAAACGGGCCTTACCTCGTGTGGCCTTCGGCGCGTTGATTGAAGCAGGGCTGCTGTCGGTGGGTGAGACGCTTACGGACAGCAAGAAGCGTTGGAAAACCACGGTGCGGCTGGACGGCTCTTTGGAACATCAAGGCGAAACAGCCTCCATCCACCGCATGGGCGCAAAACTGCAAAATCTCGACGCCTGCAACGGATGGACGTTCTGGAACGTCGAACGCGCAGGCAAACTGACGTCAATTGATGACTTGCGCAGCCAATATCGCGAGAACCTGGGAACGGCCGCCTAGAGCCCTTTCCGCTCAAACGGAATCGTTTGAGCGAAAGAAACCGCGTTGAAACAACAAGCTAGAGTCAATCGACGTTTCAAAGACGCGGTGATTGGCTCTAGGTTAGGTTTACCCCCCGTTCGGCCAACGATATGCGCAACTGTTCAGCGTCGTGGAATTGTACGGCGTCCCATCCGGCTGCGATGGCCCCGGCGACGTTGGCGGCACTGTCGTCGATGAAGAGCGTGCGGACCGGATCGATATCAAAGGCCGCCACGTGACAGTCATAGATCGCCCGTTCAGGCTTGAGCAGGCCAACGCGCCCCGAGACCGTGACACCCCGCGTTGATGTCAAAAACGGATAAAGCTCTTCGGCTTCAAGATACGTATCCTGGTTGAAATTCGTCAGCAGTGTCACGTCGTATCCGGCCTGTTGCACACTGGCCAACACTTCCGGCATCCCGTCTATGGCGTGCGGTATGCTGCGGTGCCAGTTTGGCCGGAACGCGCGGATGAGCTCTTCTTGGTCCGGATGGTCGGAGATCAACATATCTTCCGCGACCCGCCACTCACGCCCACGATCCTGCTCCACGTTCCAAGCGCCGCTGCAGACGGTCGCCAAAAACGCCTGTCTTTCGGCAGCGTCCGGTATCAGGTCTGTGTAGATGAGTTCAGCATTCCAGTAGAGCAGCACCTGCCCAATATCGAAAACCACATGCTTGATCGCGCTCACTCTGTCTCCTCACCGGCCGCGGGATCAAAGACACCCGCAGCCATTATGACTTTTGCTTGAAGGCGTTGGGAATGGCTGCGCTCAATGACTTCTTCATGACAGTGGGCAGAGCCTCGTCGGGCAATGAGTGGGCAGAACTCCACCATCCGTCGGGCGCTGGCGCAGAAAACCCAATCGGCAGATCGGCAGCACTGTAGATTTCCAACTCCAAATGAAAATGCGTGAATGTGTGCCGTATGGTACCGCAGCCTGTCCATTGTGTACCGAATGGGAGGCTAAACGGTGCAGCCTCCGCTCCGGTTGCCCCATTCTGTGAAGCTGTCCATCCTGTGGTCGGTACGCCACTCATTCCGGCGAGCAACCCTTTGTCCGCCCGCTTGGTCAGCAAGACCGCCCCATCTTCGCGGATGGCCACAAAGGCCGCACCTCTGCGCAGTGGCTTTGCCTTTTTGGGGAGCTTAACTGGAAACTGCTCCATCGTTCCCAGCCTGTAAGCGGTGCAGTGTTGGCTCACCGGACAAAGCGCGCAGGCCGGCCGCTTGGGCGTGCAGACTGTTGCACCCAGGTCCATCATGGCTTGCGCGAAGTCCCCCGGACGGTCATCTGGGGTGATGCGGCCCATTTCTGCGCGGCATATCTCTTTGGCTGCCGGCAATGGTGTGGCGTCGGCCAGCAAACGGGTAATAACCCGTTCGATATTGCCATCAACAACTGCGGTCTTCTCACCAAACGCGATGGCGGCAATGGCGGCAGACGTGTAATCGCCAATGCCGGGAAGTTTGATCAAGTCCGCCTGTGAGGTGGGGAATTGCCCGCCATACTCCGCCGCCACCGTGTTAGCGCAAGCTTTCAAGTTGCGGGCCCGCGAGTAATAGCCCAGCCCGGCCCAAGCTTTCATAACATCCTCTTCGCTGGCTGCCGCGAGATCGCAGAGGCGTGGCCAGATTTTTAGGAATTTCTCGAAATAGCTTTTTACAGCGGCAACAGTGGTTTGTTGCAACATGACTTCCGAAAGCCAGACATGGTATGGGTTAGGCCGTATACCCTTGGCACTTTGGAGCGGAGGCACGCGCCAAGGCAGGCTGCGGGCATGCCGATCGTACCAGTCCAACAGGTTTTGAGACACCGAATCCATGGAGCTGACCCTTTGACGCGACGGCCATTAAATCAAGGTGGTAAATCCGCAGCGGCGAAGCCCTTGTCTTCGCTGGCCTCAAAGCTGTTGGACCCGGTCATGCGCAAGCGTGCCGGTATGTCTGTGGATTTGCTGGCGGTTTGGCCCGAAATTGTAGGCTTTGACAAAGCTGCTATTTGCAGGCCGCAAAAGGTGAAATGGGCCAAACGTGCCAGCCAAGAAGGCGCTTATGAGCCGGCAACGCTTGTCATCCGTTGCGAGCCCGCCGCTTCACTGTTTTTGCAACACGACACCGACACAATCCTGAAACGGGTGAACGCGTTTTTTGGGTTTGAAGCGGTCTCCCGGGTGGAAGTTGTCCAAGGCACGGTTAGAGACCTGCCTTCTGACAAGAAAACCAAAGCGAAACGGTCGAGCGAGCAACGCAAAAGCGCTGAAACCAACACGCATCTGCGCGAAACGCTGGACGCCGTCGAAGACCCCGACTTGCGACGGGCGCTGAAAAAAATGGGAGCAGGTGTGTTCAGCAAGGGTTCAGATGAAACCTCCTAAATGTCATGCAGCCCCTCAATCTCGGCGATAACGGCAAAATGACTTGAGTTTAGAGCGTCGCTCTGGCGTTTGCCGTAGTGTCGCTCTACCAAACTGCAACACACGGCCTAACTCCAGACAATAATTTTGTGCTTCCAACAAACCCGCTTCGAGCCGCCGTTGAGCAAGCCATTGAATGAAGGAACGATCATGACCATCAGTGCTCCATTGACCCGCCGCCGCGCACTGTCCCTTTTGGCTGCTTCCGCTGCCATGACCGCGCCACTGACTATGATGCCGAACATCGCGTTGGCCCAGGGTCGCTTTGACATGTTTACTGGCGTAAAGCTGGAAGATCAGGTGATGGGCGATGTCAACGCCAGGGTGACCATGGTGGAATATGCCTCCATGACATGCCCTCATTGCAGGACTTTTCATGAAAGAATTCTGCCCGAGTTGAAGGCGAAATACATCGAAACGGGGAAGGTGAAATACATCCTGCGTCCGTTCCCGTTTGACCGGGACCGTCGGGGGGAAGCCGCCTTCATGCTGGCTCTGTGTGCGCCCAACAACAGCTACTACCCCATGATTGACGCTTTGTTCTCCACCCAACAGGTCTGGGGCGGCGGCGGCAATCCCGTACCGGAACTCATGCGTCTGTCTAAACTGGCTGGTATGAGCGAAGACGAGTTCAAAACCTGTTTGTCAAACCAAGATCTGCTGACAAAAATGGTGGAAGACCGTAACAAAGCGGTCGAGGACTTTGGCGTCCGGGCTACGCCCACCGTGTTCATCAATGGCCAAAAACTTGGGGATTCGAACCTCAAGACGGTCGTCGATGCGATTGAAGCTGCTCTCTAACACTGTCGTTCGCCTTGGCGTGCGCTATAACAGACGCTCGTCAAGTGGCCGTCCTCGTATGACCATTAACCGGTCACACTAGGGTTATCGCTTGGTCGGGGGCATTGGGCTCCCCAAAATGCGAGTCTTGCGCTCCTAAAATCGCAAAGCTCGCGTTTCGCACGAGTGAGTACCCATGGAATTCAACAAGCTTCGCCTTTTGGGTTTTAAGTCCTTTGTGGAACCGACCGAATTCGTCATCGAAAGCGGTTTGACTGGCGTTGTCGGTCCCAATGGCTGCGGCAAGTCCAATCTGGTGGAAGCGCTCCGCTGGGTGATGGGCGAAAACTCTTATAAAAACATGCGCGCATCCTCGATGGATGACGTTATCTTCTCCGGTTCCGGCAATCGGCCTGCCCGCAATATGGCGGAAGTCGCACTGTTTCTGGACAATGAGACCCGAAAAGCCCCCGCAGCCTTCAACGATGCCGACGAATTGCAAGTTTCCCGCCGCATCGAACGCGAGGCCGGTTCGGTATACCGCATCAATGGGCGCGATGCCCGCGCCAAAGACGTTCAATTATTGTTTGCCGATGTCTCCACCGGGGCCCGCTCCCCGTCAATGATCGGACAGGGGCGCATTGGCGAACTCATATCAGCAAAACCACAGGCGCGCCGGGCTTTGCTGGAAGAGGCAGCCGGCATATCTGGGCTGCATTCCCGACGCCATGAAGCTGAACTGCGCCTGCGTGCGGCCGAAACCAATTTGGACCGGCTGGAGGACGTTGTCAGCCAATTGGAAAGCCAGCTGGACAGCCTTAAACGGCAAGCCCGGCAGGCCAACCGGTATCGCGCCTTGGCAGGAGATATCCGCGCCGCCGAAGCGACGCTGTTGCATCTGCGCTGGGTGGCCGCAAAGACAGCAGCGCAAGAGGCGGACAAGGCGTTTCAGGGCACTACGGTTGGCATCGGCGAGGCACAATTGGTGCAAACCGAAGCGGCCAAGGCCCAAGCGATCATCGCGTCCAAACTGCCGGAACTGCGCAAGCAGGAGGCAAGTGCAGCTGCGGCTTTGCAGCGCCATGTCATCGCCCGCAATCAGTTGGACGAAGACGTGCGTCGTCGCAAAAAGCGCAAGGGCGAACTCGCCGCCCGGATCGAACAATTGCAAGGAGATATCACCCGCGAAGAGCAAATGATCGCTGAAAATAGCGACATCATTTCTCATTTGGAGCGGGAAGACGCGCAACTGCGTTCCGAAGCTGATGGGCGCGCCGACCGGGAAAATGAAAACAAGGCCGCCATGGAAAAGGCCGGTGCTGAGTTGCAGACGAGCGAACAAGACCTCGCGCGCCTCACACAGGATCTGGCGTCCATCAATGCACAAAAGAACCAGGCGGAACGCAACCAGCGCGACGGTGTGCAGCGACGTGACAAACTGGACGGCCAAATCGCCGAGGTGCAAGGCGAATTGCAGCAATTGAATGGACGCATCGCCGCCGAGAGTGGCGTCCAGGCGAAAGCGGAACGCGTGGTCGCTCTGGAGGCGTCCGGCAGTGCCGCAAGGGAAGCCTTTGAACAGGCGAGCATTGCCTTTGAACAGGCCCGCGAGCGCGAAGCGGAAGCGAGAGAACCAGTCTCACGAGCACAGGCCGAAGTGAACCGCATCGACACGGAAGCAAAGACGCTGGCCCGCGTTCTGAACGGCGGTGCGGGTGATCTGTTTGCTCCCATTGTGGAGCAGGTGCGCGCCGATGCGGGCTTTGAAAAAGCTTTGGGCGCTGCCTTGGGTGAAGATTTGGAAGTGCCAACGGATGGTGCGGCACCCGTACGCTGGTCGGTGCTGGAGCGCGCCGGTGATCCGGCTTTGCCCGATGGTGTCACTGCGCTTTCCGATCACGTATCTGCACCGGCAGAACTCGCTCGGGCTCTTGCGCAAATCGGTGTTTTGGAAGGCGACGCACCCGGTCCGCTGTTGGATCAGTTGAAACCCGGCCAACGGCTGGTGACAAAAAACGGTGATCTGTGGCGCTGGGACGGGCTAAGTGCGACGGCAGAAGCGCCGACGGCAGCCGCCATTAAACTGGAACAGCGCAACCGCCTTGCTCAACTGGATTCCGAGGCTCTGGCGGCGACTAAAACTCTGCGTGTCGTCGAAGAGCAGGCGAAACAAGCAGCCGTAACAGCCGGTACGGCACGCGATGCCGAGCGTGCTGCCCGGGACACTGCGCGTACGGTCGAAGCTGATTTGGATGGCGCGCGCAAAGAACTGGGGCAGGCGGAACGGGCTGTCGCAGAGCTTTCCAACCGCCGGTCAGCTTTGGAAGAGGCCGTGGTCCGTCTGCGCACCAGCCTGCAAGAGGCGACAGACTTCGCGACTGCCGCCGAAGCGGCCCTGGTGGCGCTGCCAGACATTTCCGATCTCGAAGCAAAAGCCACTGTCGCTCGAAATCTGGTGGATCGCCATCGGGCGGTTGCTGCGGAAGCGAGAGCGCAGTTTGAGAGCCAAATGCGCGAAAATGCCATGCGAAAGGACCGTCTGACTGCCATTGAGCGCGAACGCAAGGCGTGGAACGAGCGCGCCGTGAACGCCGACCGGCAGATCAAAAAACTGCGCGAGCGGCTACAGACGACGCAAGACGAGTTTAATAAAGCGGAAGAAGCACCGGATGAAGTTGATCGCAGGCGCTTCGAGCTAAACCGTGCCATCGACAAGGGCGAAGCAAGCCGGAAACAAGCCGCTGACACGCTGGCGAAAATGGAAACCAACCAGCGCGATGCCGATAAGGCCGCAACCGTTGCGCTGGAAGCGCTTTCCCAAGCCCGTCAGGACGGAGCCCGCGCCGAAGAACGTGTAGCCGCCGCCCGCGAACGGCGCTTGGAGGTGGAGGCGCGCATCCGCGAAGATTTGCAATGCGAAGCCCATATGGCGTTTCAGCAGACCGGCTTGGCGGAGGATGCTGCTCCGCCCGCCGATCATTCCATCGAAGCCCGCTTGGACAAATTGCGCAACGAGCGTGAGCGGTTGGGTGCTGTGAACCTGAGAGCGGAAGAAGAACAGCGCGAAGTCACCGAACAGCGCGATGAACTGGTATCGGAGCGTGACGATCTGATCGAAGCCATCCGCCAATTGCGCAGCGGTATTCAATCGCTCAACAAAGAGGGCCGCGAACGCCTTCTTGTGGCGTTTGACGAGGTGAATGCGCAGTTCCAAAAATTGTTCACCCATCTGTTTGGAGGCGGCACCGCAGAACTGCAATTGGTGGAGAGCGACGACCCGCTGGAAGCGGGTTTGGAAATTCTGGCCCGGCCCCCCGGCAAAAAACCGCAAACCATGACGCTTTTGTCCGGCGGAGAGCAAGCTTTGACTGCGATGGCGCTGATTTTTGCGGTGTTTTTGACCAACCCGGCCCCAATTTGTGTGCTGGATGAAGTGGACGCTCCGCTGGACGACCACAACGTAGAGCGCTTCTGCAATCTGATGGACGAAATGTCGGCCAACACGGACACACGTTTCGTTATTATCACCCACAATCCCATTACCATGGCGCGCATGGACCGTCTGTTTGGTGTCACCATGGCGGAGCGCGGAGTGAGCCAGCTTGTGTCTGTTGACCTGCAAACCGCGGAGAGCTTTCGCGAAGCCGGATAGGCTTCCATCGGGCGAACCCGCGTTTCATCACCTTTGCCACCTAAACTCTGCCACCAATGGGCGGGCTGACAGGATGCCACGTCTGGTCTACGAACGAGGTCTGTCCTGTTACAAGGCCCTTCGCGCCAAAGCCCATGCCCCAACACTCCGACCCGTTCATTGTTCCCTTCGCCAAGGGCATCGCTCCGGCACCCCAAACGGATGTGTCATTCGATGCGTTGGGCGCGAAAGCGGCGGGCCTTGTGGAGATGGCAAGCATGTCCATGCCGGTGCCACCCGGTTTTGTTTTTCCCGTGGCCGTGGGTACTCAGGCGGTTGGGCTGACGGACGCAGGTGATGACTTTGAAGCCTTCAACCGGCAAATCCACACACATCTGGCACTAGGCCTAGAAGGCTTGCAGGAGCAATCAGGCCGCAGTTTCGGCTCCGGCAAAGACCCGCTCTTGGTGTCGGTGCGATCCGGTGCGGTCGTCTCCATGCCCGGGATGATGGATTCGGTGCTCAACGTCGGCCTCACGCGACCCATCGCCGGGGAGTGGGCGGTACACTCTGACAATCCCTGTTTTGTTTGGGACAATTATCGCCGTTCCCTGCAAAGCCATGCACAAGTGGTGCTGCAAATGCCCGCCGATGATTTCGAACTCATCACGGAGGACGCGCTTGCCGAAGCGCGGCTGGAAGCCGTCTCTGAAATGCCGGTTGAGCTGCTGGAGGCCGTGTGCGCGGCTTTTGAAGAGACAATCGAGGCCGCTCACCCCGGTTTTTGTGATGAAACGGCGCAGCATCGGCTGGAAAAAGCAGTTCTATCTGTGTTTGCGTCCTGGAACACCAAGCGCGCCAAGCGGTTTCGTCAAATGCATGGCATAGACGATGCGGGTGGCTCCGCAGCAATAGTGCAGCAGATGGTCTACGGCAATCGCGATGCTGCCTCATGCACCGGCGTCTACTTTACCCGCAATCCTTCAACCGGCGAAAATGTGCCCTTCGGCGAGTATCTTCCCCAGGCACAGGGCGAAGAGGTGGTGTCAGGCATCCGAACCCCGATGGAACTGACCGAAGCGGCCCGAATTCGCATGGTTTCAGACAACCCATCCATGGAACGGTCCATGCCGGAGGCATTTGAAGCGCTGATCGCTGCGGGTCGCCGTTTGGAAATGGAACGCGGCGACATGCAGGAGATCGAATTTACGGTGGAGGCTGGAACCTTCTACCTTTTGCAAACACGATCCGGAAAACGTTCACCAAAAGCGGCCTTGCGGGTGGCGGTGGATATGGCTGAGGCAGGCATCATCGCCAAGGAAGAAGCGTTGCAGCGCTGCAATGACGAAATGCTGGCTCCGATGCTGGTGAAGAGGCTGGCCGTACCCGATGGTACTCAACCCATTGTCAAGGGCCTTCCAGCATCCCCCGGCGCGGTCTCCGCCCCGGTGGTGTTTACGTCCGAAGCGGCGATGGACGCGAAAGCCGTTGGTCAACCAGCGATTTTAGTGCGTACAGAAACCAGCCCCTCGGACGTGCATGGTATGGACGCCGCGCTCGCAGTTCTCACCAGCCGCGGCGGCATGACCAGCCATGCAGCCGTTGTTGCCCGTGGGATGGCCAAACCCTGCATCACGGCCGCCATGGGCCTGCGCATTCAGGCCGATGCAGGCGAGTGCCAATACCCGGGCGGTATGTTCAGCGTCGGCGACACCATCTCTATCGACGGTGCAACCGGCGAAGTGTTCTTGGGCGAACACCCATTGCAAGCCGCTCAACCGGAGGGTGCGCTGGCAACCCTGCTTGAATGGAAAAAGGGATAGGCCGGTTTTCGTTCAACCGGAACTATTTGAACTAAAAAACCACTTTGAAACGAGACGATAGACGCAATTGGCGTTTCAAGGGGGCGCTCGTTGGCTCAAGACCTGTGGTCCTTGACCAGACCCCGTCATTGCCGGGGAAGCCCGGTAATCCATGCCGAGGGATCGGAATGTGCGTCATGGATTGCGTGGACAAGCCACGCAATGACGGAGTTGTCTTTGACTGTACATGGTAAAAGCCCGCACGGGCGTCGTGTTATGTCGGCCAGCTTCACCTATCAAATCACGCCGCCCGCAACTCCTCCCGCTCGACCCATGCCAGTGTGTCGTCGAGCGCCTTGGCCAAACGATCAAATAGCGCGTTTAACTCGTCTTCTGCGATGATCATGGGTGGGCAAAGCGCCATTGTATCGCCAATTGCACGCAGGATCGCGCCACGCTCCTGGCAGAACACTGCGCACTGGGCACCAACTCCCGTTTTGGCGTTAAACGAACGGCGGCTTCCTTTATCCGCCACCAGTTCCACACCGCCCATCAGGCCGGAATTGCGTACTTCTCCCACAAGTGGATGGTCGGCCAAGGCTGCCAATCGTTTTTCAAACAGCGGTGTGAGACTACGCACCCGGTCTACGATGTTGCGCTTCTGATAAATCTCGATGGCTTTCACACCGAGTGCGCAACCCAGTGGATGACCGCCATAGGTGTAGCCGTGCCCAAACACGCCGATCTTGGCCGACTGAGCCTCCAGCGCTTCCATCATAAACTCTGGTATCATCACCGCACCCAGCGGAGCATAGGCAGACGTCATTTGTTTGGCGGCTGAAATCGTATCGGGCACCATGCCATGGCTTTGGCTGCCCCACCATTCGCCGGTTCGGCCAAATCCATTGATGACCTCATCGGCAATCAACAGGATATCGTGTTCTTTCAGTATCGGTTGGATCGCTTCGAAATACCCGGACGGTGGTACAATCACACCGCCGGCGCCCATCACAGGCTCAGCGATCATGGCCGCAATTGTATCGCCGCCCTCACGGTCGATCATTTCGCGCAGAGAATTTGCCAATCGGGCGACGAACTCCTCTTCCGTTTCGTCTTGGCCAAACCGGTAGTGATGCGGGCACTCGGTGTGCAAAATACCGTCAAACGGCAGGTCAAAATCCATGTGGTTATAGGGCAGACCCGTCAGGGAGGCCGCCATCATGGTCACACCGTGATAGGCCTTGATGCGGGAGATGATCTTCTTTTTCTTCGGGCGCCCAAGTGCATTGTTATAGTACCACGCCAATTTGATCTGCGTGTCGTTCGCCTCTGATCCGCTGGAGGTGTAAAACACTTTTGAGATCGGAACGGGCGCAATTTCTTTCAGTTTTTCAGCCAATTCAATCGCAGGTTCGGTGCCGCGTCCGCTGAACTGGTGGTAATAGGGCAGGGAGCGCATCTGCGCATCCGCAGCCTCAATCATTTCTTCGTCGCCGAAGCCGAGCCCGGTGCACCACAGGCCCGCCATCCCTTCGATATACTCGTTGCCCTGCGTGTCATACACAAACACGCCCTTGCCGTGCGACATGATGGTGGGTCCCATCGTCCGCAATTTGTGCAGGGGTGAATAGGGGTGCAGCACCGCATCCAGATCACGGGTTTGCACATTTGTCAGGGGCATAGACATCGAAAAATGCTCGCGAGTTAGATCGTTGTTTGGCATGAGCCTATGCCGAAATCTTGGTGTTGCGAACCCCTTGATCAACGCTTGCCCCATGCTGTCCCACACCACACGAAAACCCGGCTTGAGCACTTTACCATGCAGGGCGGATCAAGCAGTATCCGGCAAAGTTTTTCGGGAGGAATATCATGCACGGATTGATGCAAGAATGGCCGCTGCTTTGTCATAAGATCATTGACTACGCTGCCGCACAGCACGGCAAACGCGAGATCGTGAGCCGGTCGGTCGAAGGACCAATCACCCGCACCAACTATGCCAATGTCCGCAACCGCGCGCTGCGCATTGCGCAAGGCCTTGCTCGCGACGGGTTTGAACTGGGCGACCGCATCGCGACACTGGGCTGGAACACCGCCCGCCACATGGAAGCCTGGTACGGTATCATGGGCATTGGGGCGATCTATCACACGCTCAATCCGCGCCTGTTCCCCGATCAGATTGCGTGGATCATGAACCACGCGGAAGACAAGGCGCTGTTCGTCGATCTGTCCTTCCTGCCCATCGTCGATGCGATTGCTCACAAGGTGCCGAGCCTGCGCAAGATCATCGTCATGACCGATGCCGAGCACATGCCCAAGGATAGCAAGCTTGATCTGGTTTGCTACGAGGATTGGCTCGCTCAGGCCGACGGGGATTTTGTATGGGCAAGCTTTGATGAAAACACCGCCTCTGGCATGTGCTACACATCCGGGACGACGGGGGACCCGAAGGGCGTGGTCTATTCCCACCGGTCCAACGTGTTGCACGCGATGATCGCAAGCCTGCCCGATGCGCTCAACATTTCATCCAACGAATCCATCATGCCTGTTGTGCCCATGTTCCACGCAAACGCTTGGGGCATCGCCATGGCCGCGCCTTTGACCGGCTCCACAGTGGTTAATCCCGGCCCGGCCATGGACGGCGCATCGATCTATGAATTGCTCGACACAGAAAAAGTGACCTTCACAGCAGCGGTGCCAACGGTGTGGCTGATGTTGCTTGGCTATCTGGAAGAGACCGGAAAACAGCTTCCGCATCTTAAGCGTGTGGTGATTGGCGGGTCCGCCTGCCCACGGGCCATGACCGAGAAATTCCAAAACAATTACGGCGTAGACGTCGTCCACGCTTGGGGCATGACCGAGATGAGCCCCTTGGGCACGCTCGGTTCCCTCAAGCCGGAATATGTAAGCCTCGATGGGGATGCCCGTTTGGATATCCAGGAGAAGCAAGGCTACGCGCCCTTCGGTGTAGAGATGAAAATCACCGATGACGACAACAATGAACGGCCATGGGACGGCGAAACGTTCGGCAAATTGAAAGTGCGTGGCCCGGCCGTGGCCAAGGCCTATTTTGGCGGGGCAGGGGCCGAACAGTTCGATGAGGACAACTGGTTCGACACCGGTGACGTCGCTCACATTGACGAAAATGGCTACATGCAGATTACCGACCGTGCCAAGGATGTGATCAAGTCCGGTGGGGAGTGGATTTCCACCATCGATTTGGAAAATCTGGCTGTTGGACACCCGGACGTGCAGGAAGCCGCTGTGATCGGCGTGACCCATCCAAAATGGGATGAACGTCCCTTGCTCATCTGCATAAAAAAACCGGGTGCCGAGCCCACGGGTGACCAGATTCTATCCTATATGGAAGGCAAGATCGCCAAGTGGTGGATGCCAGACGATGTTGCTTTTGTGGACGAGATTCCGCACACGGCTACGGGCAAAATCCAAAAGACAGAACTGCGTAAACAGTTTGCTGACTACACTTTGCCAACGGCGTAGCAATTCAGAATTGCAAACGATAACGGCGGTTGACCACATCGCCGTTGCAGGCTTGGCCAGGACGAGTACGCATAGCGCACACACACAGGGTAACTATGGCCAGCTACACTAAGCGGCTAATGCGCGTTCAGCGCCCGTCGTCTTCGGCTGCCCGATGGTCGCAATCGCTCGCCCTGTTCTGTTTGCCGTTTTTGGCAATCGTAATTTTGGGCCATCGGTTCGGTCAGATTGAAACGGTGGCCGCATTCTGGCTGTTGGGTCTTGCCGTCTTTTTGTTGCTGATTGCCTTGGCCTGCGGCGCGCGCGGCATCTATGAGTTGTGGACCTACGGACGACGCGGCGGCATTCGGTCTGCGCGCGGTATCTTCTTGGCGAGCATCCTCTTGCTTCCATTCGCTGTGCAGGCGTTTAGCGCAACCGCTTTACCACCCCTCTACGATATCTCCACCGACCTTGAATCCCCGCCGGAATTTGCAAACGCGGCAGCCGACCGCACTGCGGATATGAACCCGCTGAACGCCCCCACCCAGGTGGCTGCGGAAGCACAGTTGCGAGCCTATCCCAAAGTCTCCGCGCGCCGGTATCCCATGGACATGAACCGCGTGATGTTGGCCGTGGTGGAAGTGATGACCGAGCGGGACTGGACGTTGTTGACCGAGGACACAAACCCCGGCGAAGCCCCGATCGATGAAGAAGCCTCGGCTCTGTTGGCCAAACCTGTCACCGATGCGCGTGGCAGACCCTTGCGGATACCACGCCCCAGTTTCCGTCCGCTTGGCGCCGCCGCCCCATCATCCGGCAGCGCAGCAATAGAGCCGGACACGGAAGTGGAAACGGTATCACCCATCGGCCGCGCGGTTACATCCGACGATGACGAGGAACAAGAGGAGCGCTTCATTGAAGCGGTTGCCACCTCGTTCATCTTCGGATTTGAGAGCGATATTGTGGTACGTCTGACTGAAGAGGAAACCGGCGTCCTGGTCGACATGCGCTCCGCGTCCCGCATCGGCCCCCATGATCTGGGCAGCAACGCCAAACAGATACTGGAGTTTATGACGGACTTGGATACAGCACTTCAGGGGTTGAGTTCCGGCGGTTAAGTTCACCGCCTGTCCGTCTCAGAACACCAATCAAACGGCCAAAAACGTTCCGTCAATCCTCACATCGCCATCGGTTTCGACCGCGCCACGGGCGACTAAATCCTCTAGATGCGCCAGCACCGAAAGCCCTGCCGCTTTGTGCAGGCGAGGATCGGTTTGGCGGTATATGATTGCTACCATTTCGGGAATGGTCACGATGCCCTTTCGGATTTGATCCAGCACAGCCACTTCGCGCATCCGCCGATGGCTTTTGAGCGCTCTGACAAACCGGTGCGCATCCAGCACGCGGCCTCCATGACCGGGCAGATACGTGCCGTGGGTTTGTTCCAGCATCACATCCAGTGATGCCATATAGTCGGCCATAGCCCCGTCTGGCGGGGCAACTATGCTTGTGGCCCAAGCCATGACGTGATCCCCGGAGAACAACAGATCCGTGCCGGTGAGCGAAAACGATGCGTGGTTGGCCGTATGACCCGGAGTCATATGGGTCACTAATTCCCACTCGTCGCCTACGATTCGCGCCGCTTCGCTTAACGCGATATCGGGTACAAAATCCGTATCGGCGGATGCGTCCAACGGGTTTATTTCACCAATCTGCAAAGGCCTTGCCGGACGGTGAGGCCCTTCCGCAAACACAGGTGCACCAGTGTCTTGCGCCAAACGACGGGCCAAGGGCGAGTGGTCCATATGGGTGTGGGTGACAATGATGTGGCTGACATCCCGACCTGCGATGGCAGCGGTCAACGCATTGTAGTGATCATCATCCGGCGGGCCGGGATCAATCACAGCCACCGATTTTTCTCCCAGAAGATAGGTGTTTGTGCCGTGGAAGGTGAAGGGGGATGGGTTGTTGGCCGTCAACCGGTGCACCAGCGGCGCAACTTCAACAGGCTCACCGTAACGGGGATCAAACTGTCCGCGAAATTCCGGGGAGTCTGCAGCCTTTGGGTCGGTTTCAGTGCCGCTGTCGCTCATGGTTTGATCCACCAGTTTTGTTCCTCTTGGAGCTTGGGTAGGAAGAAAGCATCTCGCTTGCAATGGCATTGCCGCATCCCGTGCCATTGGCCCTGTAGCACGGGGTTGAAACCGTGTTGAGCGGCGCTGGTGCAGGATTGCCTTGGCACAGCTTCAAGGATGCTGTTACAGGTCTTTGCGCCCCTTGGGGCCAATTTTGGGGGAGAGACACTATGGGCGAGACCCGCATGCCTGACAGGCCACTTCTGTCCGCTCAGGGCCTCGCAGTGGATTTGAAAGCGCGGGCGGACGCTAAAAATCCCGTACGGGTATGCGTGATCGGGGCGGGCGAGATGGGCACCGATTTGGTGACCGCAATCCGCCAAATGCCCGGTGTTGAAATCGCAACAATCGTGGATCGGCGCCTTCAAAGTGCGATGCCCGCAATGGAGATTGCCGGTTACGACGCTGATCACGCCTCCATTTGTGATAGCAATGGACAGATCACCAAGACCGTTGAAAACGGCCGCATCGCAATCGTGCAAGACGCCCACCAGGGACTGTCGCACGATACCGTCGATGTGGTGATCGATGCCACCGGCCGCCCCGATGCCGGGGCTGAGCTGGGGTGTGCCGCCATCGACGCGGGCAAGCATTTGGTGATGATGAACGTGGAAGCCGACGTAACGGTCGGTGCGATCATGCAGGAAAAAGCCCGCCGCGCCGGGGTCGTGTACACTGTCGGCGCGGGAGACGAACCGAGTTCCGTGATGGAGCTTTATGACTTCGTGACAGCGCTGGGTTATCCGGTCGTGGCGGCGGGCAAGGGCAAAAATAACGCTTTTAATATTGATGCGGTGCCGGATGACTATCGCGCCGAAGCGGAGCGCCGCAACATGAACCCGCGCATGTTGGTTGAGTTCGTGGACGGGTCCAAAACCATGGTGGAAATGGCCTGCATCGCCAATGCAACAGGCCTCGTACCGGACAAGCCCGGCATGCACGGACCGGACTGCGCTCTGGATGATTTGTGCACAACGCTCTGCCCGGTTGAGGATGGTGGTCTGCTATCGGCCGAAGGCTGTGTGGATTACACGGTGGGGAAGGGCGTTGCGCCGGGCATATTTGTGATCGCAGAAATGGCGCATCACCGCATCCGCGAGCGCATGAACGATCTGCATCTGGGGCCGGGGCCCTATTACACGTTTTACCGTCCTTACCATCTCACCAGTCTGGAAGTGCCGCTATCCGCTGCGCGGGCGGCCCTTTACCAAACCAGCGATATGAAGCCTTTGCCAACGCCGGTGGCGGAGGTTTGCGCCCTCTCCAAGCGCGATCTGAAAGCGGGCGAAACGCTCGATTTTATCGGCGAGACGTCATACCGGTCTTGGACCATGCGGGCCGACGAAGCGCGTATTGCAACCGCTTGGCCGGTCGGCCTGTTGGACGGTGGGACAGTGCTGAAGGATACCCCAAAAGGCACGTTGCTGACGGCGGATAATGTAGCCGTCAAGCGGGACACGGTGCTGTTTAACTTGCGGGCCGAGCAGGATGCTTGGCTTGGATATTGAGGGCGCTTAACCACACCATAGCAATCACGTGCCAACTACCGAAATTTGGGCGGTAGATTTTCCGGTTTGGGACGCCGCATCGTCGCATGATAGTTTCGTTGTACCGCCTTTCTTTTCGCTTCAAAATTCCACCGGTAAACCATCAACAGGTGGTAACGTCTGCGCCAAGACAGTGCTTTGGGCTTTTTATCGAAAACCCGTGCAACGCGGTCGGCGTCGAGGGCGGAGAACAAGTCCTTCACCACCTCGCGGTGACGGTGCAATAGATCTGCGAGAAGCGAAAAGCCTGAAACGGTAACCGAGTTGCGCTGTTGTTTAGACAGGCGGGAGAAGAACAGGGTATCTGAGCCGGACAGTGCAAACAGGTCGGTCAGCAGATCAGTGTTTACACTCGCAGAATCAAGAATTGATGAAAGATGCAGCGCCTTGCCTTGCGTGTCTGGTGTGTCAGATACGCTCAGCACTGTGGTGCTGGGATGCAGAATTTGTTGAGCTTGGGCCTTGGCCGTCGCACTGTCGGAACAAATCAGTACGCGGCGGTTTTTCAGCGCTGACCTGAGATTACTCAGGAATTCGTAGAACTGTGTTTTGTAGTCCGAATGGCGAGTGTGTACCGCATCATAGCCTGAGCCCAGGGCCTCAATACGATTGAAAATGATCTCTGCGACGTCTGGTTGAAGCGTGAGCCGTTGGAGAAGGTGGAAGGAGACGAACCCGCCGCCAGACTGTTCATATACAAGAACGTGTTCGGGATGATCTTTGCCGTGATCAAACAGGATTGGCGTCCCTGTTTCCACGTCGCACCGGATCCTGCTGCTTCGAGTATACTTTGGTGTATAGCTGGAAATTCGGTGACGTAAGGCGTCGGGCCTGACAGAAGCTGCCGCATCAAAGGCTTCGGCCATATGGTCCCGCCAATGGATTATCTCACACCCAAAATTCTGTCGGGTGGTGAAATATGTATCGAGTTGTTGGTTCAACCCACTGCGTGACATATCCAAAATCAGCGTCCGGTCATATTTCACCGCATAGAGCCGACACTTTTCCAGTTGCACCATTGCATCGTTGAAACCTCCGCGCGGTCGGGCGAGCAGGTAGCGTTTCTTGGGATCAAGGTGCATTGGGCGCAGGTATGGTGTGGTTCGCTCTGGCTTGTCTTAATACGCTGACGCCGCTGGTGAGCAAACGCCAAGTCACAGCCGTCTGAGTACTACCAGCACAAAAAGGGCGCCCAAAGATGTGGTGACAATACCGATAGGCAGTTCTTGCGGCATAAGAAGCGTGCGGGCTGCAATGTCGCTGAGCACCAAAAGTGCTGCGCCAATGATAGACGCCAAGACGATGAGCCGGCCGTGCAGTGGCCCCACGAGGCCGCGCGCCAAGTGGGGAACCATCAAACCCACAAAGCCAATCACTCCGGTCAACGACACAAAGGCGGCTGTCGCAAACGCGCAAACCAGAAAGGTAGTGCGACGCAACCATTCGACATCAACACCCAAAGTGTGAGCCGTTTCTTCCCCCGCCAACAGCGCATCCAACTGACGGTAGCGGCTTAGAGCGAACATAAAGACAACCAAAAAGCCGATCAACGCGATGGGCAAAAGTTCCCACCGAGCCAGGCCCAAACCGCCCAGCGTCCAAAATAAGACCGAATGGGCGGCCCGCTGGTCACCGGCAAACACCATGTAGTTCGTCGCGGCCATGAACAGAAAGGAGACCGCCAACCCAGCCAGAATAAGCCGCGCCGGTCCCTCGGTTTTCAACCGCGAGACAAGGCCGAGCACAATTATGGACGCGAGTATGCCACCGACGAACGCTGCAAGCGGCAAGGTCCAGATACCCAACACATCGCCCGTCACCGTGATAACCAAAACCGCACCCGTTGCTGCGCCGGATGACAGACCAAATAAAAATGGATCCGCCAAATCGTTGCGGGTGACCGTCTGCAACAGGCATCCCACGACGCCCAAACCCGCTCCAACCAGCAGGGCCAGCAGCGCCCGTGGCAGGCGCAAATCAATGATGATGTTGAACAGCGGGCTGAGGCCGCCTTCGGGTTCCAGCCCAAAAAGTTCGAAGGCAAATGCTTCAATAACTGTGGCCAAGGGTATGGGCGTGGAGCCCAAACCGATGGCCACCAGTGTCAGACATGTAAGTGCGACGAGACCCGCAATTATCCAATACGCGGGTCGCATCGTGGCTTAAAAGGCTTCCGGGTTCATGGCCTTAGCTATTTTGCCAATTGCTGAGATGTTCGCCGGGCCGGGGGTGAGCTCTTCATAACGCAGCGCGACAAACGCCTCGTTTTTGACAGCGTCGGTGTTCTTCATCACGGGGTGAGCCTTCAAAAATTCCAGCAGACCTTGAGCACCGCTGCCGGACTGGTAGTCGAGAAGGATCAGGAATTCCGGGTTCGCCGCAGCCACCGCTTCCCAAGACGTTCTGCCCCAACTGGTGTCCATTGTTCCGGTGACATTGGTCCCACCGGCGGCTTCGATCATCGCATTGGTGATGGCAAATTTGCCCGCTGTGAAGGGTTTGTCTTCACCGGAATCAAACAGAAACACGCGCTTGCGCTCGCCGGACGGTACAGCAGCTTTGATGGTTTCCAATTCCGCCTTCCAGCCCGCCACCAGTTGCTGCGCCTTGGCCTCTTTGTCGAACACTTTGCCCAGTCGCAAAATATCATCGTAAAGCAGGTCCATGGAGGCGACAGGGCGGTTCTTATTGAGGTGGATGCAGCTCTCGCTCAGCACCAGCGTTTTGATGTTTTGCTTGGCCAAAATGTCCGGCGTGACTTCGCCGCCAGGCTTCATGCCGTAGTACCAACCGGCAACAAACAGATCGGGTGCTGCTGCTACCAGGTTCTCGATGGATGGATATTTCGGCGCCAATTCCGGGATCGCGCCGCGCTTGGCGTCAAACTCCGGGCTGGTTTTGTACCACCCGGTGATGCCTGTCACACCGACCATCTTGTCTTGCAGGCCAAGGGCAAAGGCCATTTCAGACATGTTGATGTCGTGCACCACCACGCGCTCCGGCACGGTCTCAAAAGTGACCGGCTGGCCGCAGCTTTGCACGGTGACCGGTGCGGCGGACGCCGACGGTGACACCAAGGAAGTGGCGAGTGCTGTTGTGAGAATAAAGGCGAGACTGGTGAGTTTACCGGTCATGGAATGTCCCTTTTCTATTGGTTGGTTGTGTGAAGTTCGGATGGATTGCTTTCAACGGGTTTTGCCTTCGAAAGCGGAATATCGAGCGTTGGCATGAACCGGTCTTCGTGTGGGTGGGCCAACCGGTGCATATCCACGCCAAATACATCGCGCACTTGAGTGCTGGACAAGACGTCTCGCGACGGCCCAAACGCGAGCAGGCGTCCGCTCTCGATGATCGCGGTTTTGTGGGCAAATGCTTCCACCATAGTGAGGTCATGCAGAGCGGCAACGACAGTGATGTTCATCCCGGCAACAAGCCCCAACAACTCACCACGGGCCTGCGGATCGAGATGGTTTGTGGGTTCATCCAGCACCAGCAGCTTGGGGCGCTGGCACATGGCACGTGCAATCTTTGCCTTCTGCCGTTCACCGCCGGAGATCTGATCCATGCGCCGGTTGGCAAACCTGCTCAGCCCAACGCGCTCCAGCGCTTCGGCTGGCAAAGTGTCGGAGAGATCGCCCGCAAAAAGACGTTGGTGGGGCAGTAAGCCCAGCGAGATGTATTGCGCAACCGACAGCCGGCCATCGGCATCATCCGACTGTCCCACATAGGCGATTTGTTTGGACCGCTCGACAAAGCCAATACGGTCAATAGCGGTGCCGTCCAGCAACATCGTGCCTTCGCTGGCCGCCTTAAGCCCGGCCATGACGCGGATCAGCGTCGTCTTGCCCGCGCCATTGGGGCCAACCAGCGCAACGATTTCTCCGGCGGCAATTGAGAAGCTGACATCTTCAAGCAGATGCCCACTGGTGTTTGAAACATAGGAGACCGCTCGAGCCTCCAGACGGGGTATCTCGTTGGCTTGCGTGATCACTGAACTGCGTCCTTATCAACATGCGTGTTGATCAACGCAGATGGCACACGTGCCAGCGTCTTGTTGCGCAACCCGGCCGGGCGCGTGGTGGCTGAGCACCAACCATCGTCCAGCGCCGCATATTGCTCGGCGAAGGCCAGCAGGTCATTGATGTCCTCATCCGGATCAATATCGCCAAACAGATAGGTGGCTTTTTTCGAGGCGTGATAGGCAACCGTGCAAGGGCGCTCGCACCCTGCCATGCATGCGACGCCGGAGACTTCAAAATCATCACCCACAAGACCGCCGGCGTCCGTTATGGCTTGCTGCAACTTTTGGATCAAAGCAAAGCCGGGACGGCAGGCACTGCCTGTGTGCCGGCAGGACACGCACACAGATATGCGATGCCCGTTGCTACGGGTGTTTGGGTTCGTTTGGTCCATGCCGCCCTCCGCGGTTCGGCGGGGCGGACAACAGACCAGACAAATTACCCGATAAGGGTCGCGCAAAAAGCATCATCGAAGCCTCTTAACCGGACATCCCCGTCCAGACTGAGTTATCATTCGATGGCAGGTCTCCTGACTCGCGGGTCGCTGCTTCCTTGATCCTTCCCGAACACGAGACCAAAGGCCGTTGGTTCAGTGGTTTGTTCAAGGTTGCTCGCCGCTCACAGTTGCGGGGGCAGTCACGGATTTGGTGCCTTCTGGCTACGCCGCACCGTGTTCCCTTTTCATTCCGAGCCCTCGCCGAAGCCTCGGAAACCATCAACACAAACTTATGCAGACGACTGAGCCGGACGCAAGAGCCAAGTGTGCAGACCCTTTGAGAATGTATAAGACTTTGCGCTAACGTCCTGCCTGCTGACGTGCTGCGACAGCCTTGCAGCACTGGGTCTCTTGACGTCCCGCACCTCTCAGGCAAACTCTCGATGCATGAACCACCCAATCCACCTAACTCTTAACGGAAAACCAGTCGTCACGCCCTGCCGGGCTGATACAACCGTTTTGGAATATCTGCGCGGTGAAGCCCAATTGCGCGGCACCAAGGAAGGCTGCGCCGAAGGGGATTGCGGAGCCTGTTCGGTCCTTTACGCCCCGTCCGGCAAGGACGGCGCATTGCAGCCCGCCAATGCCTGCATTTTGCTGATGGGTCAGGTGGATGGCGGTGCTTTAATGACAGTCGAGGGCTTGGCAAACAGTGCCAAAGATGGTCACCCCGTCCAGCAGCATATGGCGGAAAACGGTTCCTCCCAATGTGGGTTTTGCACACCCGGCATTGTCACGGCACTGGCTGGCCTTTTGGAAAAAACCGCCGATCCAAGTGTTGATGAAGTCCATGACGCGCTGGCCGGTAATTTGTGCCGCTGCACGGGATACCGTCCCATTGTAGAAGCTGCGCTGGCGGCAGCAAAGGACCTAAAACCCAACTTGGCCACTGCAGACGAAAAACCGTCATCCGTCCGCTCCACGTTCGCAGGACCGGACGAGAGCATGTTTATGCGACCGGATTGCTTGGAAGGTTTGATGGAAATTCGCAAGGCGCATCCAGATGCGGTGTTGCTAGCGGGTGGGACGGATTTGTCGCTCGATGTTGCACACGCGCGTTCCCGCTGGCCAAGGGCTATCCTGACCCAAGACGTGCGGGAGATGCGCGGTATCGAAGATGGATCAGACGCCGTGGTCTTTGGTGCGGCGGTGACGTGGCAGGAAATGCTGCCGCTGTTGCATCACTACTGGCCGAGCTTCGCCACACTGGTGCGCCGCTTTGGCTCCACGCAAATTCGGTCCATGGGCACACTAGGTGGAAATCTGGGGACGGCCAGCCCCATTGGCGACGGCGCACCCGCGCTGCTGGCCCTGGACGCAACACTGGGCCTGGCCGGGCCGGACGGCAAACGCTCCATGCGGTTGCATGACTATTTCCTGGACTATCGCAAGACCGCATTGCTGCCGGATGAGGTTATCGTGTCGGTCACCGTTCCTAAGGTGAAGTCATCCGATCTGTTCCGCGTCTACAAAGTATCAAAACGCTACGACCAAGACATTTCCACCGTGTGTGGCGCGTTTCATCTGGCGATGGATCAAGACACGATCACGGAGGCTCACATTGCCTTTGGTGGCATGGCCGCAGTGCCGGTCCGCCTACCCGAAGCCGAGCGGGCGCTGATCGGGAAAGCGTTGGATGCAAAAGCCGTTGCCGCTGCAAGGTCTGCTATCGCCGGGACGCTGACACCCATGAGCGACATGCGGGGCTCCGCGGCCTACCGGGCCAAAGTGGCCGGAAATCTGTTGCAACGGCTTGCGGCTGAGCGGGCGGGGCAAAAAGTTGAGGTGATGGCGCTGTGAACATCCACCATAAGCCCCAAGACCTGACCGACGAGATCGAACCGTTGGAACTGACCACGTCCAACCGCATGGAACGGTCGGTGGTGGGCAAGGGCTACGCCCATGACAGCGCCACCCGCCACGTGCGGGGCGAGGCGGTTTATATAGATGATATGGCGGACCTGCCCGGGACACTGCACGTTGCCCCGGTTCTGTCGTCTGTGGCCAAGGGTACGATAACCTGTGTTGACGGCAGTAAAGCGCTTGCGTTGCCGGGGGTCAAAGCAGTGCTAACGGCCAAGGACATCCCCGGCAAAAATGAAGCCGCTCCGATCCTCAAAGACGAACCTGTGCTGGCCGAAGACGCGGTGGAGCATGTCGGCCAAATCATCGCTGCGGTGGTGGCAGACACGTTCGCCATCGCAATTGAGGCCGCCCGTCTGGTTGTGGTGGAGATCGCAGAAGAGACACCTGTCTTCGATGTGGAAGAGGCGTTTGAGCGCGGTGACCACACCCATCCCACACAACACCTGAAAGATGGTGACTTTGATGCGGCGATAGCAGCTGCTGACCACCAGTTTGAAGGCCGCTTGGAAGTGGGTGGGCAGGATCACTTCTATCTCGAAACCCATGTGGCCTACGCGATCCCCGGCGAATTATCGGAAATGGTGGTGCACTCCTCCACCCAGCACCCAACCGAAGTGCAGGTGCACATCGCTAAAGTCTTGGGCTGCCGCAACCACGACATTGATGTTGAAATCCGCCGCATGGGCGGCGCGTTCGGCGGCAAGGAAAGCCAAGCCACAATCATTGCGTCTATTGCCGCATTGGCCGCGCGTGCGACGGGCAAGCCATGCCGCATGCGCCTGCGCCGGGATGACGATATGGCCGCCACAGGCAAGCGCCACGGCTACGTGTTTCGCTACCGGGCCGGCGTGAAGGCCGATGGCAGATTTCAAGCGCTCAAGGTGGAAGCTCTGGCGAATTCAGGCCATGTGGCGGATTTGTCCGGCCCGGTGGTGACCCGCACACTGACGCATATTGACAACTGTTATCATCTCCCCAATGTCGACCTGCTGGGGTTTGCGGCCAAAACCAACACGGTTTCCAACACGGCATTCCGTGGCTTTGGCGGCCCGCAGGGCATGTTGATCACAGAGGCGATTATCGACGACATTGCGCGCCAATTGGACACAACGCCCGACGACATGCGCTTGGCGAATTACTATGGCCCTGACACCGGCGAAGTGACGCCGTATGGCCAGCCGGTGGACGACAACCGAATTCTGGACGTTGTGGACCGCCTAAAAACCAGCGCGGAATGGACCGAGCGCCGCAAAGAAATCGACGCTTTCAACGCCGAAAATACCGTGCTGAAAAAGGGCCTTGCGCTCATGCCGGTCAAGTTCGGCATTTCGTTCAATCTAACCACGTTGAACCAAGCTGGCTGTCTCGTGCACGTGTATACGGACGGTTCCGTGCATCTCAATCACGGCGGCACGGAGATGGGGCAAGGGCTGCACACCAAGGTTGCGCAGGTTGTGGCGGAAGTCTTCGGCATTGCCCTTCATGAGGTGCGCATCACGGCAACAACAACCGGCAAGGTGCCCAACACATCGGCCACGGCAGCGTCATCCGGATCGGACATCAACGGGGCAGCCGCTTTCCGCGCGGCGCAGGAAATCCGGGGCCGTATGGCGCAGGTGCTGGCCGCGGAGTGGGGTTGCGCAGCAGATGTGATCCGCTTTCAAAACGGCATGGCGGTTACGGACGGGCACGAGTTGCCTTTTGCCGGTGTGGCTCATCTGTGTTGGGCGAAGCGCGTATCGCTTTCCGCCGAAGGCTTTTACGCGACCCCAAAAATCCACTGGGATGCAGCCACCCTGCGCGGTCGGCCCTTCTTTTACTACACTTATGGCGCGGCCATCGCCGAAGTCGTCATCGACACCCTGACCGGGGAGAACCGTTGCCTGCGGGCCGATATGGTTCAGGACTGCGGTAAACCGCTAAACCCCACACTTGATCTGGGCCAGGTGGAAGGGGCGTTCGTGCAGGGCATGGGTTGGCTCACCTGCGAAGAGTTGTGGTGGGACGATAAAGGCAAGTTGCGCACCACGGGACCATCCACCTACAAAATCCCCGGCTCCCGCGACGTTCCACCTGTGTTCAATGTTGAGGTGCTGGACGATCAACCCAACAAGGAACCAACGGTGTTCCGCTCAAAGGCCGTGGGCGAACCGCCTTTGATGTTGGCCATCTCTGTCTGGCTTGCGCTGCGGGACGCCGTCTCCTCGCTTTCAGACGGCAAATTACCAGCCAAGCTGGACGCGCCGGCAACGCCCGAACGGGTGTTATTTGCAGTGGAAGACATGCAAGCCCGTGTGGCGGAAGAAAGCGAAAACACCGCTTAACCAAAAGCCACGGTTGGTCATTCCAATCCGCTGCAAAAAACAGCGGCAAACTCCACAAATGTCGCCTTGCGGTGCCCGTGCCCTTCGCCTATACGAAGTGCCGGTTCTTGGTGTGATCAAACACCCGAGCCCGTGCTGGGGCGTGGCCAAGTGGTAAGGCAGCGGCTTTTGGTGCCGCCATTCGCAGGTTCGAATCCTGCCGCCCCAGCCAAATCTACCTCGCTGATCCGCCATATTGACCGCCCGATATCGGAGATATGGGTTGCTCTCAACTGAGTAAGCGTTTGCGTTTTTATGGTTATAACTGAATTTTTTTTGGCTACGGTAGCGAGCAAGTCTCGCTAGTTTTGGACGCTGCCATTGTCGGTTCAACTCCCATTTACAAACCGCACGATCGAACTGAGTTTGGTCTCTGACGCTCTCACAGACGACGAAGACAAAAAAACCAAGCTACTGGTATTTCATGGCAAGTCTGGGCTTGGGAAGACGGCTCTTAAAAATGAAATTGCTCGAAAGGTCTCGTCAGGCGAAGAAGGTTTTGATCAGGTTCTGCTAGGATCGATAGACTATGATGCACGTCGTCTTTCAAGTTCAGAGCGTATGTTGCAACGGCTTCGCAACAGTTTCGCGGCCACCAATTGGGAATTCCCCATTTATGATTTTGCTGTTTTGCTGAATTGGGCAGCCAATTACAGCGATGAGGCGCCTCCTTTGACCAATTCTTCATCACTCGTACGCGTGGCTGCTGAAGGCGCTGACGATACGGCTCAAACTTTGGCGGACGAGGGTTTTCAGTATTTAAAGGGCGATGTACTCAAAGATATCATAGAGGAATTGCCGCTAGCGCGTTTCATATTTAAACAAGGGCGCCGTTGGTTTATAAATCCAAAGAATATCAATCGGCTCAGAGGTCTTTCTGAGGAGATGAAAATTTTTTATGAGAAAGACGGGCACACCCGCAAGTCTGCTGATCAATTGGCAGGTTTGCTGGTAACTGCTTTTTTGGGCGATTTGAAAAGGCATCAAGAAAAAGAAAAATCGAAGCGCATTCTCATTCTTGCAGATCATCTTGAGGCAATTTTTTCAGTC
Organism: Pseudomonadota bacterium; assembly: GCA_038746275.1. Lineage (GTDB taxonomy): Bacteria > Pseudomonadota > Alphaproteobacteria > Rhizobiales > Rhizobiaceae > Pseudahrensia. The sequence continues at coordinate 83,452 of JBCDKS010000012.1, forward strand.
GATAGCAAAGAACACTCTTTAATTGAGACAAGTCACTTGTCGCTGTTCAATGAGTTGGTTTTTGGGATCACAAACTGCGTCATCTGTATTTTTAGTCGTGAACCCTTTGAGATGGATCAACAAAGGAAGTGGCGAAATGGTTCTTTGACATCGCTTAAACTCAAAGGATTGTCGAAGTCAGACGCGCAGACGGCACTACACGCATTGTCCAATGATCATCCACAAATCATCACGAAGTTGAGCAAAAGCGTGGTCGATCAATTGATCAGGCTGTCGGACGATCAGCCTGAAAGGTCCATCAGTTCCGCGGAATTGGCTTCAGCCCCGGCGACTGTAGATCCTCAAAAACTAAATTGGTTGGCAAACCGCCTAGTTTCCGAGCCAGACACGTTTTTGGAGAGTTTAAGCGAGAATGAGGAGTCCATTTGGGACGATTTGCAGGTAAGGATTGCCCGCAAGAGGATTCAAAATCTCGATGGCCGGAAGTTTGATTTAATCAAACATCTGCTGTTTTTGGATGGCGTGTCGCAACAGTTTCTTGATGCCCCGCTCGTTCGGGCGCATTTGGGTGTAAGTCCGAGCGTCGTAAGGGCGCTCGAAGCAATCAATATCGTTGACATAAAAAGGCAGCGCATATTCGTTGATGCGCCTACACGCTTTGGTATCCTTAAATTAATTGATGATGCTGAGATTCACTTTCTGAAGAATAATTGTATTGGCGCTTTAGATCAATATCTTGATACAATTGCATCGGCATCGGCATCGGCGTCAGAACCGGAATTGGACGATTACAAAAGTATTTTCCATCGTATAACGATTTTGCAAAAAGAACGTTTTGGCTTCCATGATGCCAAATGGGCCGAAGTCAAGTGTCAACCACTGTTTGATAGCGGTGCATACTCGTATCTTTACAGTTTTTGGCGAAGGGCTTTAAGGGACTATGGAGTGGAGGATGAAGACAAGGCCTTGATGCGGCTCATTGCTTTGAGTGAGGCGGGAACATGTCTTCGTCGACTGGGTCAAGACACCGAAGCCGGACAGCACTTTATTGATGCCTTGGCTGGACGAAATGGTGGACCCGAAATGTCTATGCGTGAGGCCCAAGTGCGAACCAACGCCGGGGACAGCATGATGGCCCTCGGTCGCACTGAAGAAGCTATTGATATGTTTCTTTCTGGATTGGAGTTCGAGTCCGATTTGTCCCCCAAGCAAAACGCTGCGAAGTTGGCGACCTTTTCAAATTTGGCTCATGCATATTACCAAAACGACCAAATGGAGGCTGCCAGTAAGTGTGTTGAAGATGCGATGGACTTTGCTGATGGAGACATCAACCCGATCCAGTATCATTTGGGCAGTCTTTACAATACACAAGCGCTTATTGACTTCGCTCAAGGTGATAGCAAAAGCGCGGAAACTAATTTCAAAAGAGCCCTGAAGTGTTGGACGCAAGAAGGGGCTTTGCATGTGGTTGGCGTCTCAAAAACATATCAAAACTATGCTTACCTCCTTGAAGAGGGCGACGATTTAAAGCGTGCTTTGCAGCACTACAAAAATTCCATAAAACTTTTTGAAAAGCATTATTTGGGCGACCACTTAGAGCTTGCGGAATCTTATCTTGGGGCGTCACAGGTGTTGGATGCCTTGGGGGACGACAATTGTGTTCACCATATGGAAAACGCCATCGCTATGTTTTCCAGACTCTACCAGCAATCTGATGACACGGTTGCTAAATATCAAGTTGACTTGAAGAATTTGAAACGTAAGTATTTTGGTACTTAGGGGGATAATCGGAGGGGATTAATCGTGCGTTTATTTGAGTCTGCCAAAAAAAAATTTCGGTTTGTATTCATAGGAGCGGCTACGTTCTGCGTTGCCGTTGCGACACCGGCTTCGTCTGGAATCATCCGACCCGGCGACAAGGCTGAAATTACTGAACCAGTGGTTCTGCTGATCGAGAACAGCACGAAGGCGCGCGCTATTATTCGCGTAATAGATCGGGGTGCCTCCGACTGCGCATCCTTGCCCATTACAGAGCGTACTGATTGCGTTGCCCGAACACTGCGGCGTGCGGCAGGAGCGGCCAGCATTCAAAGATTTGGGGTCGGCAAAACCGCACGTGCATTGGGCCGGACATCACGTGCTATTCGACGTCTTCCTGATGATGGCTCTGCAAGAAGTAGGACTGAGGCTCGTGAACTTCTTGACGCGCTGAGTGCCGAGATACGCGCTATCGCAAAAACGCGACCGCAGAGTTTCCAGAGATATCAAATCCAAGTGGCCGTAGCAGTTGGAAAACTCAAGAAGCCGCTCCGCAAAGGATAGCCGTTAGAACCGGCCAAACAAACAGTCGGGGTGCCTAAAGCAACTCACCCATCACAACGGCCGTGTCGCACATGCGGTTGGAGAAGCCCCATTCGTTGTCGTACCAGGAGAGCACGCGCACGAAGTTGCCGCCTGTGACTTGGGTTTGCTCTGCCGCAAAGCTGGAGGAATGGGGGTCGTGGTTCATATCGGTGGAGACCAGCGGGTCTGTCACGTAGTCCAGCACGCCGGCCATCGCGCCCTCGCTGGCAGATTTGATGGCGGCATTCACCTGGTCCACTGTACAGTCGCGTCCGGCCATGAATTTCAGATCGATGCAGGACACATTCGGTGTTGGCACGCGGATGGCCGACCCATCCAGTTTGCCCGCCAGTTCCGGTAACACGAGACCGACGGCTTTTGCGGCCCCGGTGGAGGTGGGGATCATGGACATGGCAGCCGCGCGAGCGCGGTAAAGGTCCTTGTGGGCCGTGTCCAGAACCGGTTGATCGCCCGTATAGGAGTGCACGGTGGTCATGTAGCCTTTTTCAATCCCGAACGTGTCGTTCAAAATCTTTGCGACAGGCGCCAGACAGTTCGTCGTGCACGAAGCGTTGGAGACGATGATATCGTCCTTCGTCAACAGGTCGTGGTTGACGCCATAGACGATGGTTTTGTCCGACTGCTCGCCGGGCGCAGAAATCAGCACCCGCTTGGAGCCGTTCGCCAAATGGTAGCCTGCGGTCTCTTGCGAACGAAAAATGCCGGTGCACTCCATGGCGATATCCACGTCCTGCCACGGCAGCTCTTTTGGATCGCGGATGGCTGTTACGCGGATGGGGCCGCGCCCCAAATCAATCGTATCGCCATCGACCGTAATTGTGCCGGGAAAACGGCCGTGAACGCTGTCATAGCGCAACAGGTGGGCGTTGGTGTCGACCGGTGCTAAATCGTTGATCGCAACCACATCCAAATCGGTGCGTCCGCTTTCGTAGATCGCGCGCAACACGTTACGTCCAATGCGGCCAAACCCGTTAATGGCAATTTTCGTGGTCATGGTTGGTCTCTCCCAAAGGAACGTGAATGTCGGCGCACTGTAGGGGCGCTGTGGAAATGTGAGTTCGAAAAAGCTGCGGCAAATCTTTTAATCGATTTAAGCGTTCTGGTGGCAAAGGTAAACGGCAGTTCGATACGTCAAGACTGTTAAGCGTCGTCGTGCCCATCAACAAGCAAGCCTGATGGCCGGGCTTGCCACTGCTATTGGAATCCCACTCCTCTTGGATTTATGGTCTGCGCTGGCTAAATGACATTACAACAACGCATCACGCCGTACGACAGCCGCAAGGGGACACTTTCATGAGCGCATGCATTACGGGCTGGGCCCACTCCGCTTTTGGTCGCCTGGACGGCGAAACTGTCGAGAGCCTCATCGTCTCGGTTGTGCGCGAGGCGTTGGACAATGCGGGCTTGGAGGCCAGCCAGATCGATGAGATTTATTTGGGTCACTTCAATGCAGGCTTCTCCCGTCAGGACTTCACCGCCAGTTTGGTGTTTCAGGCGGATGATGCGTTCCGTTTTAAACCGGCCACACGGGTGGAAAATGCCTGCGCCACCGGGTCCGCCGCTGTCCATCAAGGTTTGAAAGCCATTCGCTCGGGTGCTGCCAAACATGTGCTCGTGGTGGGTGTGGAAAAAATGACCGACACCAAGGGCCCTCAAGTCGGTGAGAACCTGTTGCGCGCTTCGTATCTGCCGGAAGATGGAGACACGCCCGCCGGTTTTGCAGGTGTTTTCGGCAACATTACACAAGCCTATTTCCAGCGTTTTGGCGACCAGAGCGATGCGTTGGCAGCCATTGCGGCGAAGAACCACAAAAACGGTGTTGAAAACCCTTATGCCCAGATGCGCACAGATTTGGGTTACGAGTTTTGCCGCGCGGAAAGTGAAAAAAACCCGTTCGTGGCTGGTCCTTTGAAGCGCACAGACTGTTCGCTGGTGTCTGACGGGGCGGCCGCCATTGTGCTCAGCGAAACAACGCAGGCTCTGTCGATGGATAAGGCGGTTGCCTTCCGCGCCACGGCCCATGCGCAGGATTTTTTGCCCATGTCGAAGCGTGACATTCTGCAATTTGAAGGCTGTGCCACGGCTTGGTCCAAGGCGCTGGCGGACGCCAAACTGGCCATTGATGATCTGTCGTTCGTTGAGACCCATGACTGTTTCACCATCGCCGAACTGATGGAGTATGAAGCCATGGGCCTGGCAAAACCGGGCGAGGGGGCCGCTTTGGCCATGGACGGTGCGACGCAAAAAGACGGACGTCTGCCGGTCAATCCATCCGGCGGTTTGAAAGCCAAAGGCCACCCCATTGGCGCAACCGGCGTTTCCATGCACGCGCTCACCGCCATGCAACTGACGGGCACTGCGCCCGAAGGCATGCAAATCAAAGACGCCACACTGGGCGGGGTTTTCAATATGGGCGGTGCGGCAGTTGCAAACTACGTGTCGGTGCTGGAGCGCATCAAGTAGCCTTCCAAAGCCGGTACGTTCCAAAAGCGGGGATTTTAATCTCTCCGCGCATGGGATTAATGCCTGCAACCAGTCCAAGAAAATTGAGCTCAAGACCTTCACCGGCACCGGCCACCAAACCTATGTACCCCCCAAGGGTGGCCCGCACCGTGCCTTCCGCAATGGAAAACCATCGACCGTCAGTCGGGTAATCGCGGCCAACAGCCGTGCTTGGTGCGGCGGTGTTTAAGTCCGGCACCGCGCGTAGGATGCCACCCACGAACGAGTTCGAATTCGGCCCTGGCCAAAGCGTATAATCCCCCCTGTTCTGCCAGCGATATTGCGCAATGGCCGCTTCAACCTGAGGCACCAAACGGGCAGCCTCGGCACCGTGAAGGGCGTGATGAATTTCCGGTGGGTTGGAATACCATCGCCCGTCCGCATCATAGGCGTTTTTGCGAAGTGGACGGCCCCAACCGACCACATCATAGCGATCGTATCTGGCTTGCCCCGGTTTTTTGATGACGATCCAAGAGTGGGTCGCGAACGCGCCTTTCATACCTCCGGTGCGTGCCGCCATCACATAAATAGATGCATCCTGGACCCGTGGTGCGGGCAACACGCCTGCGCTGGACCAATTGGCCTGATGCCAACTGGTCGGGCGATCTGCAAAAGCCCAAACGCCCGCATGCAAGAGAGCGGGTACGATGAAGACAAAGAAAAGAAACGTGAGCAAACGAAGAAAGAAACGCATGGAAGAGGACCGCTGACAATTGACAGCAACTATCGCGCCAAATGCGTAAATATTGTGGTGATCGCCTGCGGTCTTATTGACCGGATCAGCCCACCGAGTTGCGTTCGACCGTGAGGTGCGGGAAGGGCCGGCGCTTGCCGCCCACCAGTTCACGGGTCACAGCTTCCGTCCAACGATGGCCGATCACGCCGCCATCGCGCACTTTGTCGAAGATGTTTCCGATGATGGCGGTTTGGCCCGCCCCGTCCACCACCGAAACGGCGATGCCCTTGCCGGCGTCCCGAACGATGTTGTTGGCCGCCATCACGTTTCGCAAGTACGGCCCCCAACCAAGCCCGATCCCGTATTTGGGAGCGCCTTCGATCACATTGCCAACAACGTTGGTGTCCGCTTCCACAAATATCCCAATGCCAAACCCGGCAACTTCCGCCGGGTAGGGGCCATCGGTTTTCATATTGCGCACCAGGTTGTTGGCGCAAACGGCCAGACGCCCACCCTCATTGAAATTGGCGATAGAAATGCCAATCGTGCCGCCATCGATGATGTTGTTAGCAATCATGGACCCTTGAAACTGAAACTCGGCATAAACGGCGGTCTCGCCGGACCGGAGGCAGGTGTTGCCCACCATTTGCGCGTTGCTGGCGCTGTTGGCCCGGATCGCGGAAAATGCACAATCGCTGACGTGGTTGTTGGAAACCATCACGCCATCGGTGCGAAACAGATTGATCCCGTTGCCCTGTTGGCCGGTGCCGCCTTGGCGGGCAGCGATGTTTTCAATGCGATTTCCGCTGATGATGGTGCGGTCTTCGCCCACCTCCCAGCGGTGGACCAATATGCCGCCATTGGCGCAGTTGCTTACCACATTGTCTCGGATCGCAAGTCCCGTTGCGTTGACACTGAACAGACCGGCAAGACCAGCCGCCCCTGTCATCTGGCTGCGTTCCACATGCCCGCCACAGGTGTCCAAGGACAAACCGCTGGTCTGGGAGCCCGTAAAATCACAACTTTCAATCGTCACGCGCGGGCAGGCGCGGGCGTAGAGCAAGCCGCCATAGGTCTCCCCTATGGGGCGGTTGGCACCGTCCAGCGTGATGCCGCTCATCTCAATCAGATCGCAGCCCGTGCCGGTGAGAAACGCCCCGCCACCGCCATAGATAATGCGCGATGTGCCAGCGATGCCCATCAGCCGCGTGCGTGCGGGCAAGTTAATGTTGGAGACGACATAAACGCCGGGAGGAAGAAAAACCGGTCGATCTTCCCGTGCTGCTTTGTCCAAGACCTTTTGCAACAGCCGGCTTTGATCATCAAAGGCATCGGGCCGAACACCAAATTGCGTCGCATCAAGGCTTCCGCGCAGGCCGGAGGCCGCAAAAGGTTTGGCGGCTTGGGCAGGTCCGGTCAGCGCCAGACCGCCTGCTACAGCGCCCGAGGCGCAGGCTCCCAAGTGTCCCAGAAAGGCTCGTCTTGCGAGTTTGGTCATGGTGGTAATGCTCCGCACGGTGCCGCCAAAGTCGAGATGTGCCGAAACGGGACAGCCGATCAGCAGTTGAGCAAGGGCAGCAGGAACCGTGCCATCCTCGAACCGACAACCTCATCAAGGAGGTTTGCACCCGTCAGACGCCCTGCCTATAAGCGAGCACATTCAAAGCACGCGCGGCGCGGGGAAGACGGACGCAATGTTTGAAGACGCAAAGATATATCTCGGCACCAGCCGCAACCCGGATGATACCCTTAACACGCCGGAATATCTGAACCTGAAACTGGCAAACCGCCACGGGCTGATCACGGGTGCTACGGGGACCGGTAAAACCGTTTCGTTGCAAATTCTCACCGAAGGTTTTTCCAATGCCGGGGTTCCCGTGTTTTGCGCGGACGTGAAGGGCGACTTATCCGGTTTGGCAAAGGCGGGTGAGACGAAAGACTTTTTAGAAAAACGTGCCGAAGACATCGGATTGGATGACTACTCTTATCAGGATTTTCCGGTGATCTTTTGGGATCTGTTTGGTGAAAAAGGACATCCCATACGCACAACCATCTCCGAGATGGGGCCGCTGCTTTTGTCCCGCCTGATGGACCTGACGGATGCGCAAGAGGGTGTGCTTAACATTGCTTTTCGCATCGCGGACGAGGAAGGCCTGCTGTTGCTCGACCTGAAAGACCTGCAGGCCCTATTGGTCAACATCGCCGAGCGTTCGAAGGAGATTTCAAGTCGCTTGGGCAATGTCTCAAGGCAATCTGTGTCGGCCATTCAGCGCTCCTTGTTGGTGCTGGAAGAGCAGGGCGGGGAGCACTTTTTTGGTGAACCGGCGCTTGAGATCGCGGATTTGATGCGCACCACGCGGGATGGGCGCGGCTCTGTGAACGTGCTTGCGGCAGACAAATTGATGATGTCCCCCCGTCTCTACGCAACGTTTTTGCTGTGGCTGCTGTCGGAACTGTTCGAGGAATTGCCTGAGGTCGGCGACCCGGAAAAACCGCGTTTGGTGTTCTTTTTTGATGAAGCCCATTTGCTGTTCGATGACGCGCCAAAAATTCTGGTCGACCGTGTGGAGCAAGTGGTCAAACTCATCCGGTCCAAGGGCGTTGGGGTTTATTTTGTTACCCAAAACCCGCTGGATGTTCCCGACGGTGTGTTGGCGCAACTGGGCAACCGCGTGCAGCATGCCCTTCGGGCCTACACGCCTCGTGAGCAGAAGGCGGTGAAAACCGCCGCGGACACGTTCCGTCCCAACCCAGCCTTTGATGCGGTCGATACGATCACCAATCTGGGTGTCGGTGAAGCGCTGGTGTCTACCCTGGCCAGAAAGGGCGTGCCCTCAATCGTCCAGCGCACACTGATCCGCCCGCCGCAATCGCGTCTTGGCCCGATCACAGACCGCGAGCGCAAAGAGGTGATCGGTGTCAGCCCCGTCGCCGGACAATACGACAAAGACATAGACCGCGAATCGGCTTTTGAAATCCTGTCCAAACGGGCGGAAGAAAAAGCCAAAGCCGAAGAAGCCGAACGCGCCCGCGAAGAGGAAGAAAAGAAACGTCTCAAAGGCAGCCGCGCCCGGGGCCGCAAACGCCGTTCCAGCCGCCAAACCGTAGGAGAAGCGGCGATAAAGTCCGTCACACGTACGATTGCCAGTTCATTGGGTCGTGCTTTGGTGCGTGGCATTCTTGGCAGTTTGAAACGGGGCTTTTAGAGTATCCGTTGCCGCTCAAACGGAACTTTTGTGGCATTTCGGCTATACCGGCTGTCCTTGCGGACCAATCAATGCGGTAAGATCGTTCAGCACGGCGCTGGGCGCGAGATGTTTGTATTCATCGGGTTGGTTGGTACGGTTGATCCACAGGGTACGAAAACCAAATCCACTGGCGGCAGCAACGTCCCAGCGGTTGGATGACTGGAACGATACCTGTTCCGGTGTCACCGAAAATGTGTCCAACACCAATTGGTAGACGGCCTCATCTGTTTTAAACTTTTGTACCAGATCGATGGAAAGCGCACTGTCCAACAAGTCCCCTAGACCTGCAGATTGGACCGCCGCATTCAGCATATCGGTGGAGCCGTTTGACAAGATCGCCGTTTGACAACCAGCATCCTTCAGAGACTTTAAAACGGCGGGCACCTCGCCGTAACATTCAAGCTCGAAATATGCGTCCAAAAGTGCTTGCCGCGTGTCCCGGTTTGCATTGGGGAACTTCTCAAAAGCGAAGTCCAAAGCGTTTTGCGTCAGGTCCCAAAAGCTCACATAACGGCCCATCAGTCCGTGGATCCAAGAGTATTCAAGTTGCTTTTGCCGCCAAGTGTCTGAAAGGGCTGCACTGTCCGGACCAACCGCATCCGCATGACGGCGAACAGCGGCATGAACGTCAAACAGGGTGCCATAGGCGTCAAAAGCAAAAACCGAATGCATGTAATAGTCCTCCAAAATCCTTTTCGAACCTTAGCACAGCCATGCGCCCATTGCGTCTGGCGATTGAAAGGGTTTGAGTGGCGCGGTGAACTCCACATGGAAATTTGACGGACGAAAAAATGACAGATTGGTCGCAAACTTGGACCTATGTGAACGACGCTTGGCATGAAGGTAATGTGCCAATCATAGGAGCTAGGGAACACGCATTTTGGCTGGGCTCCAGCGTCTTTGACGGTGCGCGCTCTTTTGAAGGCGTAGTGCCGGATCTTGATTTGCATTGTAAGCGATTGAACAATTCCGCCAAGGCGTTGGAAATGGAGCCCACCAAGACGCCGGACGAAATTGAAACCCTGTGCCGGGAAGGTGTCAGTAAATTTGCGCCTGATACCGCGCTTTACATCAGGCCAATGTACTATGCCGAAGACGCTCACCCGTTGGGCATCCCGCCCCTGGCAAGCTCGACGAAATTCATCATCAGCATCTATGAGACACCGATGCCGGAGCCGAAAGGGTTTGCCATCACGGTTTCACCGTTCCGTCGTCCCACCCAAGAGTGCATGCCGTTGGACGCTAAGGCTGGTTGCCTTTACCCCAATAATGCCCGTGCCTTCACCGAAGCCGCCAAGCGTGGCTTCGATAATGCGCTGGTCTTGGACATGTTGGGCAATGTTGCCGAACTCGCCAATTCCAATATTTTCATGGTGAAGGACGGTGTGGTTTTTACTCCGGCCACCAACGGCACGTTCCTGTCCGGCATCACCCGTCATCGGGTAATCAATCTGCTGCGCGAAGATGGTATGAAGGTTGAAGAAACAACCCTAAAGCCGCACCATTTTGCGGAAGCCGACGAAATTTTCGCCACCGGCAATTACTCTAAAGTCATGCCGATTTCCCGTTTTGAAGACCGTGATCTACAGCCCGGTCCGGTCGCCACAAAGGCGCGCAAGCTGTACTGGGACTACGCGCACGCAACAGCCGCTTAAATTCATGTTTGGCGGCTTTGTCACGTTGTTTGCCTGTCATTCCGCCCTATGTGTGAGAGGTAATGGTAGTGCCGCGTAATAGTCTGGTAGCGTGGCTCATGCCGATCAAAAAAATCATTTTACTTTGAGGAGTTGCCCCATGGCTTTTTCGCTTCCCGATCTGCCTTACGCCTACGATGCCCTGTCGCCTTACATGTCGGCTGAGACGCTGGAGTTTCACCACGACAAGCACCACAACGCCTACCTCACCGTCATGAACGACATGATTGCGGGCACAGACTATGCTTCCATGTCTTTGGAAGACATTGTGGTCAAAAGCTTCAAGGACGACCCAAAGCTCTTCAATCAGGCTGGCCAGTTCTACAACCACATCCACTTTTGGAATTGGATGAAGCCAAATGGTGGCGGCAAGTCCATGCCATCCGAGCTGGAAGCGGCCATTACGTCCGACCTCGGCGGCTATGACCAGATGCGCAACGATTTCATCGAAGCGGGCAAAACCCAGTTTGGTTCCGGTTGGGCATGGTTGGCCGTCAACAACGGCAAATTGGAAGTTATGAAAACACCGAACGGTGAAAGCCCGCTCGCCCACGGAGCACATCCAATTTTGGGCGTCGATGTGTGGGAACACTCCTACTATATCGACTACCGCAACGCCCGTCCCAAGTATTTGGAAGCCTTCGTGGACAATATGGTGAACTGGGAATACGTCGCCGAAATGTACGACGCGGCGACTGCTTAACTTAACTGCGGCGCAGAGATGTGCCCGTTTCCCGGAAGGGAACCTGGTGCGAAGGCGATCCTAACGGGTCGCCTTTCGTGTTTCTGGTTCAAGCTTTGCCTGCGCATTTGAGTGCGAATGCGTAGACCAGCCCAACTTCTTCCAGATATGCGAAGCGTCCGGTTTTGCCGAAATGCCCGGACCCCATATTGGTTTTGAGTAATATGGCAGAGGCACCGCCAGTCACTTCGCGCAGTTTGGCCACCCATTTGCTTGGTTCCCAATACTGCACCCGCGGGTCTGTGAGACCGGATAGTGCAAAGATCGGTGGATAGGCCTGTGGCACGACATTGTCATAGGGCGAATAGCCCTGAATGATCTTGAATTCCTCGGCGCTTTCAATCGGGTTGCCCCACTGGCTCCACTCGCCCGGCGTGAGCGGTAACGATGCGTCCAACATGGTGTTGAGCACATCGACAAACGGAACCTGGGCGATGATGCCGCAAAACAAATCCGGGTCCATGTTGACGACAGCGCCCATCAGCAGCCCGCCTGCCGACCCGCCCATGGCGACCATTTTGCCCCGCGATGTGAACCCTTCTGCCGCCAGATGGTTTCCCGCCGCAATAAAGTCTTGGAAAGTGCGTGGTTTGCCAGCTTTTTTGGTTTGTTCGTACCAAAGGCGGCCTTTTTCATCACCACCGCGAATGTGCGCCGTGCAATAGATAAAGCCGCGATCTACAAGGCTCAGCCGGTTGGTGGAAAACGTAGCGGGCATGCCCATGCCATATGAACCGTAACCGTAGAGCAAGCAGGGCGCGGATCCGTCCAGTGGTGTGTCTTTGTGGTACAGCACGGTCAGCGGCACTTCGACACCATCCGTGGACGGGGCATGAAGCCGTCGAACCACATAGTCGCTCGCGTTGTGGCCAGACGGGATTTCCTGTTCTTTGCGCAACACCCGCTCACGGGTCACCAGATCGTAGTCCCACACCTGGCTGGGTGTGGAAGGGGACGAATAGGAAAACCGCAACGTGGTTGTTTCGAACTCGTATCCGGACCGCACACCGAGGGAGTAAGCCTCTTCGGCAAAATCGATTGTGTGTTCCTCATGGTTGGACAGGTCTCGGACAACGATGCGCGGAAGTGCATTTTCCCGTTCCAGACGCACCATGTGACCGCTGAACAAAATTACCGAATCCAGCAGCACGTCGCTGCGATGCGGAAGAAGCTCAGTCCAATTGGCCTCCTGCGGGTCAGCCATGGATACGGTCATGATTTTGAAGTTCTCGGCACCCCCGGCATTGGTGGTGATGTAAAGCATCTCTCCATGCACATCGACCGAATACTCGTGTCCCGCGCGGCGTGGCGCGATTAGGATCGGCTCCGCCAGTGGATTGTCGGCTCGTAGAATCCGCACTTCGTCTTCATCGTTTTGCCCGGTGGACAGCATGATCCACCGTCCATCCAAACTTTCGTTCACGCCGACATAGAAGCGAGGATCGTTTTCCTCATAGATCAGCGTCGGCTTTTCGCCCGGAACTTTATGAAAGGCTTTGTTGGGCCGGTGATTTTCGTCAACCTCAACATAGACCAATGACTGGCTGTCCGCCGCCCACACGGCGCTACCGACATCGCTGATGATCTCTTCGCGGTCGGTGCCACTTTCCAAGTCGCGAATGCGCATGTGGTGGTATTCGGACCCGTTGGTATCCACGGACCATGCGATCTTGCTGTGATCCGGTGAATGGGCCATGTGGCCAAGCGCGAAATACTCGTGTCCTTCGGCCTCTTTAGGGCCGTCAAATAGGATCGTTTCTGTGCCGCCGTCACGTGGCTCACGGGTGAACAGAGCATATTCCGCACCTTCCTCGTAGCGCATGCCATAGGCGTATGGTCCGTCCGGTGTCGGCACGGAGGATTCGTCCTGCTTCACGCGGCCCTTCATTTCCTCAAACAGGGTCTCCTGCAAGGCGGCAGTGTCGGCCAGTTGTGCCTCTTGGTAGGCGTTCTCCGCTTCAAGATAGGCGCAAATGTCCCGAGGCAGGGCTGACGGGTCGCGCATCACCTCTTGCCAATTGTCGGCGCGCAACCAAGCGTAGTTGTCGGTGATGGTAATGCCGTGATGGGTCATTTCCACCGGGCGTTTTTCGGCGCTTGGCGATGGCAAGGTGTCGAGGGTAAAGGACAAAGAGTTAGGCCTCGTCTTGGGGGTCAAATTCAAGTGCGATGCCGTTCAGGCAATAGCGCAAACCTGTGGGTGCCGGGCCATCCGGGAACACGTGACCCAAATGACCACCACAACTGCCACAGCGCACTTCCGTGCGCTTCATGAACAGTTTGCGGTCTACATGCTCGGTCACGGAGTCTGGAGACAGAGGCGCATAGAAACTGGGCCAACCGGTGCCGGACTCAAACTTCGTCTGGGCGCTGAAAATCGGTTTTCCGCATCCTGCGCAGTTGAACACGCCATCGCGCTTTTCATCGTTTAGAGGGCTGGTGAAGGCGCGCTCCGTACCTTCTTCGCGCAGCACATAATATTGTTCCGGCGTCAATTCCTCGCGCCATTCCGCCTCGGTTTTATCGATTTTTGGCATGATTTTTCCTGACTTGGCTGAGGAACGTTTGAGCTTCAAAAGCTACCGCAAACCTGATTTTTTGAAATAGGACGGACAATTGCGCTCGGCAAGGCGAACGCAACGCTTATCGGCGTGGCAAAGCGTCAGCGTACATCAATCAATGATAGAGAAAGGGCGACCGCTAGAATGATGGCCAGCCACAGCACCATGGACCCGGTCGGTTGCAGTCGCGCTGCCGGCCCGTCCGGCCCGTATAGATAGGTCAAAGACTGGGTGACTTTGCCGAGCGTCCAGCGTCCAGCGTCTCGTGCTTCCTCCATGCACACTGAGACGAAGCGGGCGACGAACATCAGGACAGGTGTGATGACACTGCGCAGCACCCAGTCAAAATCCAACACTGTACCCGGTTTTGTGACGACCCACGCACCAGCGCGGTTCAGCAGGATCCAGACGATCAACGGCAAGACCAGTATCTGCCCCTGCGAGATCATGTGGCTGATTGTGAAAGCCTTGTATTCCGCATCGGTTGGCAACAGCGTGTAGAACAGCCCCGGCAGAACGCCCATCCCCAAGCAGACCAGTGCCGCGATTCCCATGGCCATCAGCATGCCGGTTGGCGCTTCCGCCGGGCGCTTGCCGCTGTCGGGTCCAAAGAACGCGCGGTAGGGCACTTTGATCGCAGCATTGATAAAAGCTCCGACGGAGGCCAGCAAGATAGCCGTCCACGCCCAAAAATGCGCGCTCTGCGCAGTTGCGTCGACGATCATAGACTTGGAGACGAAGCCGGAAAACAGCGGCACCGATGCAATGGAAGCTGAACCGACCAAACAAAACAGCGTGGTAAGCGGCATAGTGCGGTGCAGACCGCCCAGCGCGCTCGCCTGAGCTGTACCGGTACGATAGAGCACCGCACCAACGGCCATGAACAACAGGCCTTGATAAAAGATACTGGCGGTTGCGTGCGCAGCCACACCGTTGAGCGCCAAGTCGGAGCCGATGCCGATACCGACGACCATAATGCCCAACTGGCTGATCAAAGCGTAGGAAAGGGTGCGCCGAAGATCGTCTTCAATCTCCGCCAGAATGAGCGGGAAGAGGGCCATCGCCGCGCCAATCAGGATCAACAAGTCCGTACCGGAAAAGCCCCGCGCCAGACAGTAGATCGCCATCTTGGTGGTGAAGATCGAAAGCACGACTGTGCCGCTGACGGTTGCCGCCGGATAGGCGTCCTTGAGCCAAGAATGCAGAAATGGAAACGCGGCTTTGATGCCGAAGCCTACAAACACCAACCATACACCGGCTGACCAGCCATCGCTGCTGCCCGTAGCGATCTGGTTGAAAGCGATTGAGCCGGTCTCGCGGTAGACAAGTGCAATGCCGCCGATCAGGAGAACACCGGAGCCAATTTGGTAGCCCAAATAGCGCATGCCGGTGTTGAACGCGCCTTCTGTGGCCCGCGCCCAAATAAGGAAGACGGATGCTAGGGCCGTGACCTCCCAATAGACAAACAGTGTAATGAAATCGCCAGCCAGAACCGCCCCCACAGCAGAGCCGGAATATAGTAGAATGGCTACCTGCTGGCCGGTGTCGCGCACATGCCAAGCGTAGAGTGCGGCCATGCCGCCAGCCAGACAGAAGGCCAGCGCAAACAGGCGCGATAACGCATCCATCCGCATCATGGTGAGGTCAAGTTGCGCTATGGTTGCATTGGCGTAGCTGCCGTCAACAGCGGTTATAACGAGCCATAGCCCAACCAAGGGCGCGACGACGCACACGGCGGCTCGGGCAAGTGTGTTGGGCACCAGCGCAACGACCAACGCGCCCAGTAAAAATGGCCAAACCGGCGTCATGGCGAATGCGGAGATCGCATCAAACATCGCCGCTCTCCTTTACGCCCAAATCGTGTTCGGGATGCTTTTCACTGTGCACGCAACGGTCGCCGTAATAGCTGCGGCTGTTGAGCAGCACGCGCCGCAAGGCGGCGGATGCGAGACCGATTAGCCCTGCACCAATAGCGGCATATAGGATGTAAAAAGCCGGAATTTCATCGGCAGCGGTGTACCCGTAGCGCAGCCCGGTGAACTCCAAAAGCAGCAAAAGAACAGCGATCCCGGCAAGGCCGTAAAGAGCAAGGGTCTGAAACCGTACTTGATCGAGGAAGGACCAAAAGCCGGTGCTTGACTGTGTTTCGTTGGATTTGGTTTTCGGAGCCTTGGCCATATCGGATCACTCACTCCCTGTGGCTGTCGCCGCGGAACCATCCACCAACGGTGTCAAAAAGGCTTCAACCGAACCGGCGTAGAAAAAAAGTACCAAACAGCCGAGTGCGGTGAGGCAGAGCGGAACAACACAAAACAGCGGCGCTTCGGCAATTCCGCCAAACAGACCTTTTTCGCGCGTGTCGCTGCGCACACCACCGCCCACGAACCCGCGTGCAAACACGGGCAAGAGATAAGCTACGTTCAACATGGACGACAGCATCAACACGCCGATGATAATGAGGTGTCCGGTATCGGCGGCGGCCACCATGAGCGCCCATTTGCTCCAAGAGCCGGCAAGAGGCGGCAGGCCGATAATGCTCAAAGATGCGATACCGAAAGCGATAAACGTGAAGGGCATTTTCCAACCCAAGCCGCGCATATCGCTGATCTCGGTCTTGTGGGTCGCCACGTAAATCGCACCGGCACACATGAACAGCGTGATCTTTCCGAAGGCGTGGGTTGCTATGTGAAGACCGCCCCCGATGACACCCATCGATGTGGCCAGCGCCATGCCCAGTGTGATGTAGGACAGCTGGCTGATGGTCGAATAGGCCAGCCGTTTTTTCAGATTGTTTTGTGACAAAGCCACGGTGGAAGCGGCGATGATGGAAAACGCCGCCAGCCACATCAGCCATTGGGATGCACCGGTACTGGCCAATGTGTCGATGCCGAAAATATAGACGCCGACCTTCAGCATCGTGAAAACCCCGGCCTTCACCACCGCAACAGCGTGCAGAAGGGCACTTACCGGCGTGGGCGCCACCATGGCGGCGGGCAGCCAGCGGTGGAACGGCATGAGCGCCGCTTTACCGATGCCGAAAGCGAAGAGCGCCAACAGAACCGGCATCAGGCTCGCGCTCACCTTGCCTTCCAAAATACCGCCCAGCTCAAAATCGAGTGTGCCCGCGAGCACATAGGTCCACACAACCCCGGTCAGCAGGAAGGCAATGCTGGTGCCCATCAAAATGCCAAGATAGGTGCGCGCGCCGGCACGGGCCTCACCGTTTTGCTTGTGCGCAACCAGCGGATAGGTGGAGATCGTCAGCGCTTCGTAAAACAGGAAAAGCGTCAGCAGGTTAGCGGAGAACGCGATGCCCATGGTGGCAAAAATGGCGAATGCGAAGCAGGCGAAAAACCGGGCGTGGTTCTTCTCGTTATTCCCGCGCATATAGCCAATGCCATAGATGTGGGTGACCGTCCAAAGGCCGGACGCGATAAGCGCAAACAAAAGACCCAGCGGTTCGACGTGCAAGGAAATTGAAAGCCCTGCTTGGAACTGGATCAGTTCAACGTCTGTGGTACCGCCTGCAAAAAACTGTTGCGTGAGGGTGATCACCAGCAGGAACAGCACAACCGCACCGGCGAAAGTCATGCCATCGCGTATGTTTGGCAAGTTACGGGTGAGCAAAATGAAGCCGCAAAGTGCAAGCGGCAGGCCCAGAATGAGCAGTATGAGCGTTTGTGTCAGCATCACCGTCCCTCCGGTCCGATGATAACCGTCGCGTCCGGCTGGAACCGGCCCTCCAGCAAACCCTCGGCAGCGGCTTGGGATGCGCTTGTGACAAGATCAGCGTCGAGACCGAACCAGATGCAAGCAAGGGTAAGGCCCCAGAGCGGAACCAACAGACCAAAAGGCGCTTCTTTGATGTCGCGTCCTTCCGGCACAGGTTGCAGATAAAGCACCTCCAAAGTGCGCCAGATATAGACAACGGCGATGAGCGAGGAAGCGACGATCAGCAGGGCAAGGAACCACCAGCCTTTGTCGAACGCACCTTGTAGCAAGATGAATTTGGAGACGAAGCCCGCTGTTCCGGGCACGCCGATTAGGCTGAGGCCGGCAATAACGAAAGCGGCGCACGTCCACGGCATCTGCTTGCCAAGCCCTGCCATGCCCGGGATCAGCGCGGTGCCCGTGCGATAGATGATAGCGCCCGCGGCCATGAACAGCGCGCCTTTGGTGATCGCGTGGTTGAACATGTGAGCCATGGTAGACGTGAGGCCAAGTGTGGTGAGCAGGCTGATGCCCAACAGCATGTAACCAACTTGTGCCAAGCTGGAATAAGCCAGAAGCCGCTTCAAATTGGGCTGGAAGACCGCCATGAACGAGGCCACGAACATCGCCAATAAGGACAATGGCAGCAATACGAAGACGACCGTGTCCCGTTCAAAACCAAATGTTGTTGAGTAGACGGAAAACAAAAACCGCATCAGCACAAGCAGCGCCACCTTGGTGGCTGTAGCCGCCAGGAACGTGGTGATGATGGACGGCGCATATGTGTAAGCGTTGGGCAACCAGCGGTGCAGCGGGAACATCGCAAACTTAAGCGCCATGCCGACCACGATGAACGCAAAGCCGGATTGCAAGGTTCGGTTTGTGTCCTGTTCCGCGATCTTTTGGGCGATGTCTGCCAGGTTCAGCGTGCCGGTTGCCATGTAGACAAAGCCGAGGCCAATGACGAAGAACGTTGCGCCAATCGTGCCCAACACCAGGTAGTCATAGGCCGCAGATAAGGCCCTGCGGTCGCGCTTCGCGCCCATCGCGACAAGCACGTAGGTCGAAAGCGAGGACACTTCCAGAAAGACAAAGATGTTGAAGGCGTCGCCTGTAATTGTGACGCCGAGCAGACCGGCAACGCACAACATCAAACACGCGTAAAACAGCGTGTGCTGGCCCGGATCGATTTCCTGTTCAATGCTGGTGCGCGCATAGGGAAGGACAATGCTGGCCAGCAGCGTGATCACCACGAGCAGCAATGCATTGGCGGCATCGACGCGATATTCGATGCCCAAGGGCGGTGCCCAACCACCCAAATGGTAAGACAGAACCGTCCCGTCTTGGGTCAGCGCCAGCAGGTAGAGCGCAAGGCCAAACGAGCCCAGCGAAGCCAGTTGCGCAAGGATGAAGGCAGCCGTTCGGTGCACCGCAATCACGATTATGGGGGCCGCCAACATGGGCAGAAGCACCGTTAGGATCGGTGCATGGGTCAAGGCAAAGTCCAACATCAGGTCTGGGCCGCCTTGCTCTGTGCATGGCCGTCTGCGGGCTGTTCGAACGCCGCAGTTTCGTCGCGGATCATTTCAACGTCGTGCGCAAGGATCTCGTCTTCTTCGATCGTGCCATAGGCTTCGTTGATGCGCACGATAAGCGCCAACCCCAAGGACGTCGTGGCGATGCCCACCACAATGGCGGTCAGAATCAAAACGTGGGGAAGCGGGTTGGAGAAGGTGAGTTCCTGCCCTTTTACCAGGATCGGGGCAGTACCACCGGCCACTTTGCCCATGGATATGTAGAGCAAGAAAACAGCCATCTGGAAAATGTTCAAACCAACGATTTTTTTAAGCAGGTTGCCGCGCGCCACAACGATGTACAGGCCGGTCATCATCAAGATGACAAACAGCCAGTAGTTCATCAGGCCAAGGACCCTGCCCTCGGCAAAAAACGACGTAAAAATTTCCGGCATTTCTACCAGTCCTTGTCGTCAATAGAGGGAGGGCGACCGGCGAAGGAATAGTAGATCGCCATCATAACACCAAACACCGTGACGCCCACGCCAAATTCAATCATCAAAATACCGTAGTGCTGTCCGTCGATACGGTCGGCAAACAGCGGGTCGTAGTCCAAAAACGTGCCGCCATTGAACATGGAGACAACGCCGACACCGGAATAAAGCAGCACGCCGAAAGCCAGCAGCACATGGACCAGACGGTCCGGGATCATCTCGCGCAGTGTGCGCAGATTGAAAACGATCCCATACAAAATGAAGGCCACAGCGAAGATGACACCGGCCTGAAATCCACCGCCCGGCCCGTAATCGCCGTGCCATTGCACGTAGAGGCCATAGAGCAAAATCGGCGCGACCAGCAGGCGCGTGACAACGCGCAAGATCAGATGATGTTCCATGGTTTAGCGCCTCCTGCGCCGACGGGTCACAGAACCGCCAATCAAGAGAACAACGCCGATCCCGGCGGCAAAAACCACAACCACTTCGCCCAGGGTATCAAAACCGCGATAACTGCCCAAAACGGCGGTGACCAGATTGGGCACGTCTATGTCTGCAGGGGAGCGCTCGATGAACTGTGCACCAACATGGGTGTGCACTGGCGCGGAAGGGTCCCCAAACAAAGGCATGTCCAACGTGCCGTAAATCAGCATGGCACCGGTCAGGGTGACGATGGCCAGCGGCACGAGGGAATAGCGCTCCGGTTTCTTCTCGTTGCGCGCGGTCAGCGCAATCGTGCCCAGCATCAATACGGATGAAATGCCCGCGCCAACGGCAGCCTCAGTGAAGGCAACGTCCACCGCGTCCATGACGATAAAAAGGAGCGCAGCTAAAAGACTGAACACACCGGACAACATGACAACCGCAAACAGGCTGCGCACCAGCGCCACAGAAATGGCGGTCGCGACAAGCGCAAAGAACAGAAAGAGCGTGGCAGCCAATTCCATCACTTCGTTCCTTTTTGGCTCGCAGACTTGCGCTTGCGGGCAGTCGGTTTTTTGGTACTAGCGGCTTGAATGGGCTTGGCAGCCGTTGGGGATTTCTCGGATTTCTGTTGCATCCATTCGGGCAGTTCCACGACGCCTTCTGTAGCGTCTTCCAGCAGATCTTTGGGGCGGGAGCCGATAGAAAAAGCCGCATTGACCACCGCATGGGACGCCGTGGGGCCGGTGATCGCCAGAAACAGAACGATCAACACCAGTTTGACGGTGATGAGCGAAAATCCTGTGCCCAACATCATACCGAACAGCAGCAGGCCCGCTCCTGCGGAATCGATGATGGAAGCTGCATGGATGCGCGCCCAAAAGTCCTTGAGCCGCACCATGCCCAACGAACCTATGAACAGGAAAAACGATCCTGACAGGACAAACAGCCACGCGAGGGCGTCGATGAACAGCTCCCAACTCATGCTTTGACACCTTCGGATGTGTCAGGATCAGCTTCGTCTTCGCTGGTATCGACAATCATTTCGATCTCCTCCGGCTCGTCGCCGAGACGGCGGTAGCGGAAGAATTTCAAAACGGCGATTGTGCCTACAAAATTGATGAGCGCGTAGAGAAGCGCGATATCCAAAAAGTCCGGCCTGCCAAAGGCCAAGCCGCATGCGCCGATGAACAGAACAGTGCAGGTGCCAAATTGGTTCAGCGCAGCAACGCGATCATACAATGTTGGTCCGGCAAAAAGCCGGATCATCAAAAGGACCATGCAAACAGAAATGGCGGCGGTGGCAAAAGCAAACATCACGCAGTTGCCCTCGTGCCATTCTTTGCGTCTTCCCCTGCCGCAGTGTCATTGCGCTCCAGCCTGCAAACCCGTGCGCCCATATCGGCAAGCCCCTCAGGTTCGGCTGCCTCGTCTGTCAGCGCGTGCACATAGAAGCGGTCGCCAGCGGTTTGAACGGTCACCGTTCCCGGCGTGATCGTGATGGAATTGGCAAATAACATCTTGCCAAGGTCAGTGCGCTGTTTTGCGGGCACTTCGATAAACCGGTGACGTACCGCATCAGGATTGCCCAAGATGACTTTTGTGATGGCCCAATCGGCCTTGCCAATTTCGACCAACAGCCAAAATACGTAGTTGATAAGAGCAAAACCGCGCATGTCATTATAAACGGGCTTATCGAGCAGCTTGAGCCGCGCGACTATGACAACGGTGAGGGCGCACGACGCCACGCCCAGGGCGACCACGATTGGCTTATAAATGCCCGACATGACCAGCCAAAGGGCCAGCAAAGCGACAAAGAGGAAAAATGCGCGGGCTATGACAGTCTCGCCAAAACAAAAAAGCTGGGATTTTGTACACGGTATCTAGCGCGCCCCAAACCGATTTCAATATCGCATCAGCGTTTGCCAACATGAGTTTTTTTATTGCGTCCACCAGTGTCGGTGCGTTCATCCACCCACGCAGCATCAGTGTCACTGCGGCTTTCTTTGTCCTCCTGTTGATTTATTGGGTGCGCCACAGTTGCTGGCTTTTGGTGTGAAATATTCAGTGCTCCAGCATAATTAATACTATGTGTGTTGACACTATTCGTTTGCAGGAATATTTCCACGCCACCCTTCGAGTCGCTCTGCGGCGTTACTCGAATGTTGTTGCCGCAGGGCGCGAAGAGCACCGGACGCAAAAAGACGCATTAAAAAAGGAGTTCCGTATGGAACAGTCTAATAATCACGACAGCACCCTGTTGTTGGAACTCACGGCTGAGGTCGTGTCAGCATATGTAGCAAAAAACCCTATCGCAGCGGGTGACTTGTCAGGCCTTATTCGGGATGTCCATCAATCACTTGGTGGCGTTTCGGAAGCAGCTGTTGAGCCGGAAGTTGAAAAGCAAAAGCCAGCCGTTTCAGTAAGAAAGTCGTTGGGCCACGACTATCTGATTTGTCTGGAAGACGGCAAGAAGTTCAAGTCGCTCAAGCGTCACTTGAAGACGCACTACAACCTGTCTCCAGAGGCCTATCGCGAGAAATGGGGCCTGCCCGCCGACTATCCTATGGTGGCGCCAGCCTACGCCGAACAGCGTTCCCGCCTCGCCAAAGAAATGGGCCTCGGTCAAAAGCGCAAAGCCGCTTAGCGGAGCCCGTTCGTTGTTCTCTAACGAGATCGTCGATCAAGCTTTGCGGTTGATTTGAACCGCAATCGAACCGTCGTAAACACACGAAAAAGCCTTCGCCGAGCCATGGCTTGGTGAAGGCTTTTTTGTTTTCCCCAACAGATTAACCAAACCGCCCCTTCAGCCCGAAAACTTATCCCCGTCACTGGCTATAGGAATAATTTCCTTTTACGATATTTCGAAGGGAGATCACTATGGAGCGGGCATTCACCGTGGGGATAGAGCGCGAAGGCGGCGAAGGATGTCGTCCAACCACTAAGGGAACGCAAAAATTGGCCCACCGGTCCGATGCGTCGAGTTCGGGGGCGAGCATAGTCCCCTTCTCCAAATTTTCTGCGGTCCCGAAAACGCGACACACCGATAATTCAGTCCATTGCGGCCATCATCGTGGCTTCACCAAGGAAACTGGTTTTGAGCGTGGGACAAAACACGCAAGCCACCCCTGTGATGAAACAGATTATCGAACCGCTGCCACCCAATTGTGTCTGCGCACGGTATCGCTCGCCTTGTGTGTGCCGCTGAAACAGTTGGAAGCCGCGAACCGTTGCAAGGCCGACATTGCCTTAGCGCGTCAGATCGCAATGTATTTGGCGCACACACAATTTTCTATGGCCATGACAGAGGTGGGCTTGGCCTTTGGCCGCGACAGAACCACCGTTTCCCACGCTTGCAGTCTGGTGGAGGACAAGCGCGACGACGAGACATTCGATCTGACAATCACACAGTTGGAGGCGTTGTTGGGGGAGGCTGTCAACGCCATCGAAGCCCGTTGTCAACAGGTGGAGGGCGCGCGCGATGTCTTCCAAGGTTGATGCAAAACAGGCGTTGAGGCTTCTAACGTTTTTGGGCGAGCGAGGACCGTGCCAAGCCATGGCCATCACAGATACGAAGGACAATCGTGTCCTGCTGCGGGCGGCCAATGGAGCCACGCTTTTGTGCGCGCCCGACACTCTGCACTCCCTCAAGGCGGCGGATGTGATTGCGCAGTGTGACAATGGATACACCCTCACACCGACAGGTCGCATGCGCTACAAGCGGCTGGTGTCAGGTGCGCAGACCCGAAAGAGTGCGTCAGATCAGGCTGTCGTGGACCCGTTTCGGGCTCAGCACTTGGAACTCAGCCAGCGGCAGGTGAACATCAATGGGAACCGTCAGACAGTCCTCACCAACGATGCGGAATCGCCGCTGACACGGCTGCACAAGCTAAAGGCACCCGGTGGCGGCACATGGTTGGACGATGCCGCATTTGCGGCCGGGGAGCGTTTGCGGGCAGACTTTACCCACGGCCGCTTGATGCAACGCACCACTTCGTCCTGGAATTTTGAAACGGGCATCACCACGAGTTCGGGTCAACCGCGCACCAACATCACCGAGCAAGCCATGGACGCCCGTGTCCGTTTGGAAAAAGCAATAGGCCGCGTTGGGCCCGATTTAGCCGGTGTGCTTTTGGACGTGTGTTGTTTTTTGAAAGGGCTGGAAAGCGTGGAGCGTGAGCGGCGATGGCCGCCAAGGTCAGCCAAACTGATGTTGCGCACAGGGCTCAATCTGTTGGCAGAGCACTACGGAACGAGGGCTGGTGTTGGCCGACGCCGCACATTGACAGCAGATTAGAGCAGGGACCAAACAGCACTCCTATTGTGCTGCTTGGGCCAAGTCCTTGATGCGCTGCACCATGGAGCGCAAACCGTTGGAGCGCTGTGGTGTCAGATGCTCTTGTAATCCGATTGCGGAAAACGTCTCGTGCTCGTCTGTGCTCAGTATCTCGGCAGGCGTGCGATTAGAAAACAGTGCAAGCGCGATAGCCACCAAGCCGCTAACGATGTGCGCGTCCGATGCGCCCAGAAAATGAATGCGTTTTTGCGTTTCGCTCACCTCTTCTTCCACCGAGGGCAGCAACCACACTTGGCTGACGCAGCCCTGAACTTTGTTAGTGTCGGTGCGGGCATCCTCCGGCAACTCGTTCAGGTCGCGACCGAGTTCTATGAGATAGCCGTACCGGTCTTCCCATTCTTCAAGGAATGAGAAGTTCTCAATAATTTCTTCGATGCTCGTGTTCGATTTCAGAGCGGTCTGCACTGCTTTGGGTCCAAGGCTTGTTCGAGTGTTCCAATGCGGTCATCGCGCACTCACCTGGCACCTGCAAGGCCAAATTGGGTGGATGCGGCGTTGAGCGCGGAGCGGGTGTTAAGCCCCGGTTAACCATGGCCGTAAACCAACAGGGTTTCTGCTCGACAAACGGTCTTTTCCGGCATGGTTAGCGGCCATGTTTAGTTTTCCGTTAAACGCCCTGTGTCACTGTTGCTGTTCAGTTTCGCGTATCATCGCGTTGAGGATCAGTATTGCGTCTCTCGGCAAATCTCATTGGGCTCGTCCAGCCCTTCCAAACCGTATTGCGGCCATCGCTGGGTGAGCAAGCGCAAGGCTATGCCGCGCACCGCCGGTTTTTAGATGGGCAATTGCTGGTCGCCATAGCTTGCCTGACCGCGCTGCCCATCATTTTGCTCACTCTCGGTGCGCAAGGCACTGCTGCGGCATTGGTGGCAACTGCGCTCTGCCTCGCACTCGTGGGCATCGTCTCCATCACGCATCTTCAATCTCTCGCATTGCCCGTGCTTCTGTGGGGTCTGGCCGCCGCGACTGCTGTCATGATGTTTGCGGTTACTCACAGCGCGCTGATTGTGGGCGCAGCGATTTGCTCGTGCATATTAGGGTTTGAGGGCAGGCTGCGTGGTGGCCTGGGCGGTGTGCTTTGCGGTCTGGCCCTGTCTGCCAGCGCCAGCGTTGTTGCTGTTTTCTTTGCTTTGCCGGTGTCTCAATCAGAAGTGATGTTAACTGCCGCACCTTGGGTGCTGGTGGCGTTGGGAGCAGCCTTCTCGGTGTGGAGCGCCAGCCGTATGACGAGCCGTTTCTCCACGGCAGACGAAAACTTGCAACGTGAGCGCGACCGGTTCCATTTGATGGCCGACAATGCAACCGATCTGATCACCCGTCATAACGGGCAGGGGCGCACGTTATTTGCTTCCGCAGCTTCCCTGGAAATGCTGGGTCTTGCACCCAAAAATCTGCTCGACACCGGCTTGCTTGAAAAAATTCATCTTCAAGACCGCGTGGAGTTTTTGCGAGCTGTGTCTTGTGCCGTTAATGATGGCCGCGCGTCACGCATCAAGTTGCGCATGCGCGCGCGTGTCTCCGGCGCGTCCGACTGGGTGCATGTTGAAATGCGCTGCCGTCCCTTCGCGACGCATGATGGAAAGCAGGACGGAGCCGTCGTCTCCAGCCGTGACGTCACCGCAGAGGTTAAAGCTGCTCAGCAGACGCGGGCAGCGCAAGCCGAAGTGCTTGAAGCCAATGCTGCGCAACGCCGTTTCCTGATGACGATGAGCCATGAACTGCGCACGCCGCTCAACGCCATAATCGGCTTTTCCGACATGCTGGCCATGGAGGGTTCGGCAGCGCCGAAACCCGATAAACAAAAAGAGTATGTCGAAATCATCCAGCAGTCGGGTTCGCATTTGTTGCAAGTGGTCAACGGTTTGCTCGATCTTTCACGGATTGAAGCCGGCAAATACGAATTAAACCCCGAGCCGTTTGATCTTGCCGAAATTGCCCAAGCCAGCGTGCGTATGCTGGGCGTGCAAGCGCGTGATGCGCAGGTGGCTATTAAGCTAAGCCTTCCTTCCGATTTGCCTACGCTGACTGCAGATCGCGGTGCCATCCAGCAGGTGCTTATCAACCTGTTGTCCAATGCCATCAAATTTAGCCGTCCCGAAGGGCGGGTGACGATCGACGTTAAACGGCTGGGCCGCGCACTCCAAATCCGCGTGAGGGATGAAGGCATCGGCATTGCCGCCGACTGTATCGAGCGGCTGGGCGAACCCTTCTGGCAGGCTGAAACCGGCTCTGCCCGTGCCCACCAGGGCAGTGGTTTGGGCCTGTCCGTCGTGCGCGGCTTGGTGGAGTTGCACGGCGGTCAGATCGATTTCGAAAGCAAGCTTGGCCTCGGCACGACCGTGACAGTGCGTCTGCCTCTCACGGCTAACAAAGCAAAGCCGGTTCCAGACGATGCAGAGCGCTCGTTGGTGCACCTGTCTCGGCAACCAAAAGCCGCAAAAGCCCAATCGGCCGGGGCGCAACGCCCCGACACCGAAACCCCCAAGACCGGCACACAAGTTCAATCGCCTAACCAGTCTTCAGTAACCATGGAAGGACGACGCCATGCACGCGTATCAGCCTGAGCGTTTCAACCAATATCAGCAGGAAAGTTCAGCTTTCGGGCCCATCATGCACAGCATTGTTGAACACCGTTTTCTGGCTCTCGGTGCGTTGGTCTCCACGGTTTTGATGGTGGTCGTGATCGCCAATGCCGTTTGGTATCAAGAGGGTGCCCATCCCGCTCCCCTGTTTGCAACGCGCACTGTTGATGGGGTGCGTCCCCTTGCGTCTGAACCTGATCCTGTTGTGGCGAAGACCAAACAAAACAGCACGCAAGTGGCCGCATTGGCCGCAGACACGTCGGCCGATCTACTGCGCGAAGTGCAAGGCGCATTGGCCGCGCGCGGTTACTACAAGGGCAAGGTGGACGGTATTTTTGGCAACCGGACAAAGCGGGCCATCACCGGTTTTCAGCGCGATCACAGCATGGCGCAGACCGGTAAGCCGAGCGTGCGCTTGTTGACGCAGATTTTGATGTCGGCGTCTGCCAACCCGCAGGAAGTTCCTGTCCCCAAGCCGTCTGAGATTGTCAGCGTTCCGGTCAACAAAGTGAAAACGGTGTCTCTTACAACCAAGTCAAAGGAAGAGGCGGCCAACGGTTTGATCGCCCGCATCCAGTCCGGTTTGCGCGCCTATGGGTATGAGAACCTGGCAGTGGATGGGAAAATGGGCCAGCAAACAGCAACGGCGATACAGCGTTTCCAACTGGACTACGGTATGAAAATCACCGGCGAACCGTCCCAGAATGTCTTGAAAAAGCTCGAGGCAATAGGCGCGTACCGTCAGGGCTAGGCCGCTAGGCGGTCGCGTTTGGGAGACTGATCATGCGATTGGCGACCCATGTTTGGGTGGGTCTCCTGCTGCGCCGGGTCAGTGCAGCCGGAGGTTTTGCCATGGTGTTGCGCAAGGGCGAAGCGCATGCCGGTTCGGTGCTCGTGATTGAACGACTGCCGGATTTGCGAGACGATGGCCGACCGGTCGAAAACCTGTTTATGCCTGCGCCCACCGCAGAGGTGTTGGACGACCCGCTGACGGACAATGATCACCGAGTGTACGATCTTGTAGCCAGCGATATCGATTCCCAAGCACTGGCTCTCCGTTTGGAACGCGAAGCCCGTTTCGACCCGGATCACTGGGTGGTTGAACTGGAAGGGGTGTCTGCCGCTAATTTCTTGCGGCTGACTGAGGGCTCTGAAAACACTTCCAGGCCGATTTAGCCGGTCTGCTGTAGGTCTGCCGGCTGGTGTTCAGCGGGCTGAGTACGGGAGCGTTGATCGCGACGCACGGCTTTGTCCGTGTCCGCCAGATAGGGAGCGTGCTGAGGTGTTTTGTTGCCAGTTGCTTCTTCGAGACGGCGAACAGCCTTGGGCCACTGCCCCACGGCTTCCAGGCAGGCTTGCTGTTCCAACTGACTGTAATAACGGATGGACCGTGATGCGTTGTGTACCGACAGGCCGATGGCTGGAAACACCAACAGCGAAATACGGTTGGCAGCTGCCGCATCCACGTCCGCGCTCTTGAGAAGCACTGAAAGCGTATCGCCATCACCGTCTTCAAAAATCTGATGGCAGGTCTCTAGAGACAGGCCGAAAAAGCTTTGAATGAGCTGCACCATGGCCTGACGGTTGCCGCGACTGGCCGCTTTTTGCAAAGCGATGGCAAAGCTTTCTGCATCGTTTTTTGTTGCGGCGACGTTTTCAGGCACAGTGGTATCGGGTTGGACTTCGGGTTTGGGACCGTCGTTTGCAGCAGCATCGGCACCCGGCGATGCCACCACCTGCACAGGTTCGAGCCTGCCGCCGCGGGCAGCCGCCTGCATCAAGGCTTTTTGCGCATCGGACAAAACCGGCAGCGCGCTTTCTGTTTCAAGGTCTTCTGTCGACAGGTTTGCCACCAGTTCCGGTTCAATCACGTCTGTTGGAGCCTGATCAATCTCACTTTGGAGACCGGCAAGCCATGTCTGCGCAGTGGTATCAACCGGTGCGGTCATTTGTTCCAAACTGGGCTCAACCGGTGTTGCTGCCTGTTCGGCTTTTGTAACCGCCCCGGCGCTCTCACCGCCAACAAGATTGAAAATCGGTTCAGCGCCCAAGGCGTTGCCCTGGGCAAGACTGGCGTTTTGAGCCAATGCCGCGTCAATGCACTGGTCACGAAACTCGCGCAACCGGCGAACGAGGGTTGGCCCCAATCCGGCGCGGGACGCGATGACGGGTCCAATCTCCGTTCCCCGTGTCTCTAACAGACGCAGCAGGTCTAACTGTCCTAAAACAGTGGATTCCTGCAGCACGGCGCGGCTGATCCCAAGGGGTTCCAGCGCCAAGCGGTAGATGATGGATCGTGGGGCAAAGGGCTGAAATGCCAGCGACCGCGCGATGATCTGTTTAGATCCGATGCCCGCCTGTTCATAGAGCAGACCAAATGCCTCGCAATATTGTTCTTGGGTCAGTCGATTGTAATTGCCCTGCACACAAAAACGGTCCGTCGCTAAAAGCAGCAGATCATCCGTCTCACGGTTTTGCTGATGCGTTTTGTTGGCTGCATAAGTGCGAGTGTCAGTGCCACTGCCAGCGCCAGTGCCAATCGCAGGGGAAGCGGTAGCTGAAGCGGTTATCTGCCCGCCACTCACTTTGGACGTGGCCATGTTGTTTGCAAGTTCCACGGGAAACCTTTCGTCTGAAAGTGTTCCTTTGGTATGCGCCAGCAATTCTTTTCTATTCGTTAACCATAACCAACATTCCCAAGGGCAGTGTCACTGGGAGAGAGCCGCTGTCCCGGTCTTAGGGCCAAAACTAGCTGGAGGATTTGGAACCCGACACGTCTTGTCCATTGGTCTGTGATGAACTGTCATTGATTGAAGTTTCATCACCACCCTCCGCCTCATCGGGGTCAGAAGGTAAAACGTAGCGCTCGCACTTTGCGTTGTTGAGGAAGCTCGCCGTCTCCTCCGACCAACTTGGGTCGCTTTGTAAAACACGCACGACGACAAACCCTTCCGCCGACTCTGTTTCGACCAGAACAGCGCTTTCTGCGTCCGGTGGCGGGTTTTTACGCAACCGGGCCATCTGCACCGGATTGACGATTAGGGCGGACAGACGCCGCTCGATGGCGGTGCGATCATTGAAGCTGTAAATATTGCGGCCTTGCCGATCAAAGATGGCAACGGACCAGAACGGTGCCCGGCCGTCGGAGGCCAAACGCAATGGTGCCTCTTGCAGGTCAAAGCGACAGGCCGCCATGCGAAAGGCGGGATCAACCAGCGGCAATACGGAACGTGGCAGGTCCGGACTGGCGACCGGCGTAAACGACCAAATGCCTGAGCGGTTTTCGAGGCGCGTCCAAGCGTCTTTGGTGGCATAGGAGGGGATCAGCAAAATGATCATCAGATGCACGATTCCGGCCAAGACCAAGCCAACCAATGTAAGGTAAAACAAGCGGGTCATGACGCGCAGCTTACCCTTTGTACCACCGGCATATCCGGTTGGAGCAGGCTGCTGGATGTCGTGATTTGCGTGTCGTAAAGGCGCAAGATCAGTACGAAGGGTCCCGTACCTGACAAGGGCAGCCAATTGCCGGACACCGATTGCGGTCCTACGACAATGTCCATCTTGCCATCGACGCGCCGCAGCAACGAGCGGGATACCAGGCTGGCCGGTTGTGCGATGGCATTGGTCAGTCCTTCACCGCTAACTGCGTGGGCCGCTAAGGTCCACACGCGACCGGGCGGTGTGGTGCCGGAAAGTCTGTACATACACTCACGTCGCAAGGGCTGTTTTTCGCTATCACTGCGCGCATGAAAGGCGATGCCCTCAGCAGCGCCCAGTGGCACCTCAGCATTCGCAGCCACCTTGGCGCGCGTATAGGGGTCGGCGTTTGCGCTTCCTGCCAGGGGCCATGCGGTCCAGCTACCCAGACTGAGCGCGCCGAAACCGTGATTGTCCTGAATGGAAATCATCGACAAGCTGCCACCTAGCCCCAAGCCGATGACGATGACATAAAGCGCTTCGAAAAAAGCCCGCACGGATCTACTGGGTCTGGTCGGAAGCGGGTTGGCTGGCGTCAGCGGCGACGCGCGTGGGCTTATCAACAGGCCCTTGTGCGCCCACGATTGGCTGCGGCTTCAAAGGAACTGCGCGGCGCAGCGCACGCTCCAAGTCGCGCAGGATTGTTGCTGTTTCCAACGGAAGTGGCTTTTGGCGAACCACATTCACCGGCGTCTCGGCCTCATTGCCGTCAGTTGGCGCCTTCGGCTTTTTCGGTGCAGCGTTGGTTTCGGCTTCGACAAAAGGCAGTTCAAAAATCTCGGTGTTCTGGTGCGCATATGTCATGAATTTTTTCCATGTCATCGCTGGTAAACGCCCACCGGTCAGGCGGTTTGTGGGGCTGTAATTGTCGTTACCAAACCACACTGCCGCAGAGTAGTTGCCCGTATAGCCCACAAACCAAGCATCGCGATAAGCTTGGGTGGTGCCGGTTTTCCCGGCTGTGCGTATTCCATCCAGCTTCGCACGCCTGCCGGTGCCCCATTCGGTCACCTGGGTCAGCATGACGTTCATGGCCCGCGTGGCTTTGTCCGACAGGACACGGCGTGGCTTTTCACCATCCTTTTTGAAATCGTATAGGGTGTTGCCCTGCGTGTCGGCAATTTGAAGGATCGTGTGCTTGTTGGTGGTGAAGCCGCCGGACATGAACACACCATAACCCGCGGCCTGTTCGATCACGGTCATTTCGTTGGTGCCCAGTGGCATGGCAGGTTCGGCTGAAAGGGGCGATTCAACTCCCATTTCTGCCGCCAATTTGACGATGGGCCCGCGACCCAATTGAGCGGCAACTCTAACGGGCACCGTGTTGATGGACCGAACAAGGGCGGTGGTCATGCTCACCCGCCCAAATCCGCGACCACCATAGTTCTTTGGCGTCCAGCCGCGAATGGTGATGGAGCCGCCATTGACTACTGTTTTGGGCGTGAAGCCGTTTTCCATCGCATAGGCGTACACAAACGGTTTGAACGTTGAGCCCGGTTGACGGCGCGCCCGAGTGGCCCGGTTGTACTGGCTCTCACCGTAGTCGCGTCCACCCACGACAGCACGAACAGCCCCGCCACGCTCGATCACGGCCATGGCTGCCTGACCGGCATTGTAGTCATCACCGTACTGGCGCAAATGCGAAATCACCGCGTCATCAGCTGCACCTTGCAGGCTGGGGTCGAGGGTTGTTTTGGCGATCAACGTGTTGGTGGGGAAACCAAGGGCAAGCCGTTTTACTTCTTCAAATGCATGATCAAGAAAATAGTCCGGAGACGCTTTCTTTTCGCGTTCAATCACACTGGCCGGTTGGCGGCGTGCGTTAATCACTTGGCCCTCGGTCATGAAGCCCGCCTGCACCATGTTGGTTAGCACCTCATTGGCGCGGGCGCGGGCAGATGGCAGGTTGATGTGCGGGGCATACTTGGCGGGCGCTTTGTAAAGTCCAGCCATCATGGCCCCTTCGGCGAGGCTCACGTCTTTGATGTTTTTGTTGAAATAAAACTCG
The DNA here is from genome assembly GCA_038746275.1 of Pseudomonadota bacterium. GTDB lineage: Bacteria > Pseudomonadota > Alphaproteobacteria > Rhizobiales > Rhizobiaceae > Pseudahrensia. The sequence goes on from JBCDKS010000012.1 coordinate 115,808, forward strand.
GCAGCCGCCGCCGCACCAAAAGCACCGCCGCCCATATAGGCGCGATCCAGATAGAGTTTCAGAATTTCCTTTTTGGAGAGGTTATACTCGAGCCACAGCGCCAGAAACGCTTCTTTAATCTTGCGGTCGAGAGTCCGCTCGTTGGTCAAAAACAGGTTCTTGGCCAGTTGCTGTGTAATGGTCGATCCACCCTGAACAACAGAATTGGCCCGCGCGTTTTCGATCATCGCGCGAACGAGGCCGAGGAAATCGATGCCTATGTGTTCGAAAAAGCGCCTGTCTTCCGTGGCAAGCACCGCTTTGACAAAATGGTCCGGCAGTTTTTCAATCGGCTCCGCTTCGCTGTGCAGCACCCCTCGACGGCCGATCTCATTGCCAAACCGGTCTAAAAACTGCACCGAGTATTGTCGCTGCGTGCGCCAGTCTTTCTCAGTCTGCTCAAAGGCCGGTTTGGCCAATGCCAGCATCAAGACGGCACCAACCACGCCCAGTGTCAGGCCCTCGCATGACAGTTCCACCAAGCTTTTCTTGAACCCGTAAACCCGAAACCGCCGAAAAAACACGGTCAGAGATTCCCAGAATTCACCACCTCCGGACAGCGTGCGGTAGACGCGGTCATCGACCCAGGAGTCGATCCGCATCATCTGCGTCCAGGCTGAAAATTTACGTTTGGGCGCGAATGGGTTGCGCATGGGCGGGGTCTCGGCTTGTTTTCAAAGCGAACAAAGCTGTAAGGGGCTGGTGACTGTTTTCTCCCATTTGCCGCGGGGGAGCAAGAGCCGCACGGGATGGGAGCCAGTTAAGATGAACAGCGATGCTTCACCTTCGCGCGAGCAAACTGCCCGGTTTTGGGAGACTAAGACGCTCCAACAGATGACTAGCCAGGAATGGGAAGCGCTGTGCGATGGATGTGGGCGGTGTTGTCTCAACAAACTGGAAGACTGGGACACCGGCGAAATCCACTTCACCAATGTAGCCTGCACTTTGTTTGACGATGCGTCCTGCCGTTGCAGCGATTACGATGATCGTTTTGCGACGGTGCCGGACTGTGTGAAACTCAAGCCCGAAGACATTGCGTCTTACAAATGGCTGCCGCCGAGCTGCGCCTACCGTTTGATCCATGAGGGCAAGGCTTTGTTTGACTGGCACCCGCTGATCTCCGGCGATCCCCAAACGGTCCACACCTCCGGAGCCAGTGTGCGCGGGCGCACGTTGAGCGAAGATGGCCTGTCGCCTGAAGACTTTGAATTCCATCTGGTGGATTGGGTGAATGAACTGCCCCGTTGAGTGAGTAATAAGGGATTTGAAAAAAGATAAATTCCTAGGAAAAAAGTCCTTGACGCCGGTACGGTCAATCTGTATGCTGCAGGCATAATCGAAGAAATGGGCAAACACACAGCGCCGCATAGCGGATTTGATGCTCTCTTCGATCCCCCTAAACATCGCCGGGTTTATGCAACGTGTTTCTCTGCAGATGATCTGTGTGAGACACGTGATCTTGTGTGTCCCGCGTAGGCCAGCAGGTGCCCATCCGCCATGAACATGACTTGAGTGCCCCGGTAGATAACGCCTTGCAGACGGTGCCGACCGCCAAAAGCGTGCGTATGAGCGCGATCCGAAAACTCTACGAGATCTGGGGCGCGCCCTTGGATCTGTTGCAGCAAGCTTGGTGTCTGAAAGGGCGTCGGGTGTTTGAAGACGCCGTTGAGCAAAGCTGGCAAAGGGCGGTGGGCACAGGTGCTTTATTGATGAAACTGTCCCGATCGTTGGAGGGTCAGTTGGATCGTTTCGATGCGGAAAGCGCTCAAATGCAGGTGGATGAGAAGAGCGCCCGCGCGCTAGCCGCTTTCGCCAAAACCATTGAGTCGTTGGCAGATCTGGAAGCAAAATTCCGGCAAGAGACGGAGAGCCGAGTTGCGCAAGACAGACATGCCGCCGCGTCTCAACGCGAAACAAGTGAAGGACTGGCTGAAACCCGAAGCCAAGAGCTTGACCGACGCCTTGCACAATTGGTTGCAAAGTTTGGGAACCAGCGGGACGTTGAAGGCGAGCCTTGAAGCGCTTGACCCGGAGACGCTGGAGCAATTGGCCTTTAAGTGGCCGTTGCTGGGATCAGATAAGCAATTGCCACCGAGAGGCGATTGGACGACTTGGTTGCTCTTGGGCGGACGCGGGTCGGGCAAGACCCGGGCTGGTGCTGAGTGGGTGCGCAGCATGGTCTGCAACGGTTTGGCTGGGCGCATCGCGCTGGTGGGCGAAACCTATGCGGATGCCAGAGAGGTTATGGTGGAAGGTGAGTCCGGTCTGCTTGCCATTCATCCCACACACCAGCGACCCGAATGGACCCCGTCGCGGCGGCGCTTGGAATGGCCCAATGGTGCAATCGGGCAAGTGTTTTCAGCGGAGGACCCCGACGGCCTGCGTGGACCGCAATTTGCAGCGGCCTGGAGCGATGAGCTCGGGAAATGGAAGCGCGGCGACCAGACTTGGAACAATTTGCAGTTTGGGCTGCGGCTGGGGGACTTCCCCCGCCAAGTGGTCACCACCACGCCGCGTCCGGTACCGCTGCTCAAACAGATATTGAAGGACGAGCGCACCGCACTCTCCCACATGAAAACGCGCGAAAACGCGGACAATCTGGCTCCCGACTTCATGCAACGGATCGTTGCCTCCTTTGAAGGGACCCGGCTGGGCCGGCAGGAACTGGATGGCGAACTGATCGAGGACCGGGCGGACGCGCTTTGGTCACGCCCGATGATTGAACGCAACCGGCGCAAGACAGCGCCGGATTTGGCGCGCATCGTTGTTGCGGTGGATCCGCCTGTGACAGCAACAGCGACGTCTGACGCCTGTGGGATCATCGTGGCAGGCGCTTGTGAAGAAGGACACTACCACGTGCTTGCCGATGTGACCGTCCAAGGCTTGTCGCCGGAGCGTTGGGCTCGCCAGGTTTTGGGTGCGTTTGACCGGTTTGAAGCGGATTGCGTGGTGATCGAGACCAATCAGGGCGGTGATATGGCTGAACGCGTCTTGCGCGCAGAGCGCGCCACAGTGCCCGTGCGACAGGTTAAGGCGAAGCGCGGTAAATATGTGCGGGCGGAACCCGTGGCACACCTCTACGAACTTGGCCGCGTCAACCACGTCGGGTCTTTTGCGGCTCTCGAAGACGAGATGTGCAATTTCGGTCTGGACGGACTGCCGTCAGGCAAATCGCCGGACCGTCTGGATGCGTTGGTTTGGGCACTGTTTTGGCTCAGCCAGTCTCACCAGCCCACCCCAAGGGCCAGACCTCTTTAGAGCCCTCTTTAGAGCGCTCTTTAGAAAGCCGTTTGGAAACCGGTCGTGCACGGCGCACGGCCATTGATTCAGGACACAGTATGAAAAATCCACTGCGCTGGTTTCAACCGGCGACCGAAAAACTGCGCCCTGAAGTGGCCAACACGACACGTCACGAGACGGGTTGCGCAGAGACAGGCCCAAAGAACCAAAAAATGATCGGGGCAGGGGGCGGCTTTGCTATGTCTTCGTCTCCATACGCCCGTTGGTCGCGACCGGACTATGCCTCGCTCGCTCGGGTTGGCTTCATGCAAAACCCGGTGGTGCATCGTTGTGTGCGTTTGATCGCCGAGAACACGGCGTCGATACCGCTTGTGCTCACCAACGAACGAGATGAACTCGCTGAACACCCCTTACTCAATCTCTTGCGACGGCCCAACCCCATGCAAAGCGGGCGGGAATGGGTGGAGACCATGGTTGGTCACTTGTTGGTTTCGGGAAACGCGTATCTGCGCCGCATTGATGGTGTGGAAGCGCCTGGCGAGTTGCACCTGCTGCGGCCGGACCGGGTCCGCGTTCTGACGGATCGCGAAGGTTGGGTGAACGGATACGAATACACCACCGGCATCAGTAAAGAGGTTTTGAAGCCTGACGAGATGGGGTCCATGCCGGTGTTTCATCTGGCGCAGTTTCACCCGCTTGACGATGTGTGCGGCTTCCCGCCACTGCAAGCCGCTCTCATGGCGTTGGACATACACAATGCTGCCAGCCGTTGGAACAAGGGCCTGTTGGACAACAGCGCGCGACCGTCCGGCGCTTTGGTCTATGAGGCCAAAGAGGGCGGTAATCTCACCGGCGAACAATTCGATCGTTTGCGGGCTGAACTGGAAGACGGGTACACGGGCGCTGCACGGGCCGGACGTCCGCTCCTGCTGGAAGGCGGGCTCGACTGGAAGGCCATGGGGTACAGCCCCCGGGATATGGATTTTGTTTCGGCCCGCAATGCGGCAGCTCGGGACATCGCGCTGACTTTTGGCGTGCCACCCATGTTGCTCGGCATCCCCGGTGACAACACATACTCCAACTACCAAGAGGCCAACCGCGCCTTCGTGCGGCAGACACTCCTGCCGCTCGCCAGCCGCATTGTGGACGGCCTAAACCACTGGTTGTCGCCGCTTTACGACGATGCCCCCTTACTCACCGTTGATCACGATCGGATCGATGGTCTGTCAGGAGAGCGCGAAGCGCTGTGGCGTCGCCTCAACGAAGCAAGCTTTTTGACCCGCGCAGAAAAACGCCGGGCGGTTGGTTATCCGCCCGATGACCTTTCACAAGATGAAACAAGCACCACGCCTGATCGTGATCCGTTTGACCAAGGGGGGCAGCCATGAGCGTGCAAGACTTGGTGCGCACATCAGCCTCCGAAATGGCGTCTTTTTTCGAAGGCCTCACGCCGCTGATTTTTGGGGCAAAAATGATCGGCTCGATTGCGGGCTCCATCATCTCCTTAGCCTACATATTGCCGCGCGGCCGCCGTGAAGCGGCTCTGCGTCTGGCAGTGGGCATCATCACCGGTCTCGTATTCGGGACAACTGTGGGCTTGAAAATGGCGGATTCCCTCGGCGTTTTGGAACATCTGACGGTGTTTGAAACCACACTGATCGGCTCAACCCTGGCCAGCCTTTGCGCTTGGTGGGCCATCGGCCTTTTGCATCGCATCCACGAACGCTGGAACCCGCTTCCGGACCTTGCGACCGCACCATCGAAATCAACCGGAGAGGCAAAGCCATGACGTTAGCGATCAGACAAGCCAGCGCGCGCGGTGCCACCGGCTATGAGCCGCAATTTGAATTCAAACGTCTTCGAATGCCACTCGATCAACTGGCTAAAGACGGTTCTTTTAGCGGCTATGCCAGCGTGTTTGGTGAGGTTGATTTGGGCCGTGATCGGGTCCAGCGCGGCGCGTTCGCCCGCTCATTGCGTGAGAAAGGGCGCGGCGACATTCGCATGTTGTTTCAGCACGACCCGTCGGACCCCATCGGCACCTGGCAGGTGATCCGCGAGGATGCCCACGGTCTGTTCGTCAAAGGACAGATCACCAAATCTTCCAAACGCGGCGCAGAAATCTTGGAACTGATGCGCGATGGCGCGGTGAACGGATTATCAATTGGTTTTCGCACCCGGCGCTCAAACCTGGATCGCAAAACCGGTATTCGCACCATCGTGGATGCTGATCTTTGGGAAATCTCTGTCGTCACATTTCCGATGCTGCCGCAAGCGCGGGTGGAACAGGTGAAGTCCGCCCCTGGCGTGCCCAAAAAAGCTGGGCCGCCCAGCAAACGAGAATTCGAACGCTGGCTCACGCGCGACGCTGGGCTGACGCGAATGGAGGCCCGAATGGTGATGACCAAGGGCTTCAACACCGTGCTTGGCAAGCGGGATGCTGCTGACACCCACACCACATCAAACCAACCCGAGGCCGGTTTGGAGCGAGCTCTGCGTCGAGCGGTTTCGACCCTCGCGACAGGACGCCCAAGACGGGCCTCTTACAGGAGACTGACATGACAAACCCATCACAACACGGGCCTGCGGGTTCCGCACCGGAAACAAAAATGTCGAGCACCAGCGAAATTGCCGGTGCCTTTGACGAATTCATGGGCGCTTTCGAAGCGTTCAAGGATGCCAATGACGACAGGCTTGACCAGTTGGAACGCCGCATGTCCAGCGACGTCATTACGGAAGAGAAAATGGAGCGCATCAACCGCTCCATGGACGAACAGAAGCGTCATCTCGATGCTTTGGTGCTGAAGCAAAACCGCCCGGCCAAGGCCGGTGGTGCCACTTCAACGGTGCTGGATCATGAGCACAAGGATGCGTTCCATTCCTATATGCGGTCGGGCTCAGATTCAGTGCTGCGCGGTCTGCAAGGAAAGGCCATGTCCATCGGCTCCGACCAGGACGGCGGCTATCTGGTGCCGGATGAATTATCGACAGAGATTGGTCGTCGTCTGGCTACTGTGTCTCCAATTCGCTCCATCGCAACTGTCCGACAGGTCTCGTCCGCGGTGTACAAGAAACCATTCGCGGCGACTGGTCCGGCGGTCGGCTGGGTTGGGGAGACCGAAGCCCGCCCGCAAACGGTCACACCGTCTTTGACCGAGTTGCAGTTTCCCACCATGGAACTCTACGCCATGCCTGCCGCCACATCGGCATTGCTTGATGACAGTGCGGTGGATTTGGAAACCTGGATTGCCGATGAAGTCCAAACCGCATTTGCAGAGCAGGAGTCAGCAGCCTTCATCAACGGCGACGGCATTAACAAACCTTCAGGTTTGTTGACCGCTACAACGGTGGACGAAAGCCTTTGGTCCTGGGGCAATCTGGGCACCATTGCCACCGGCGCTGACGGTGACTTTGACGGCACCACCGGCGCGGATGTGATGGTGGATGCGATCTACGCGCTTAAGGCTGGCTATCGTCAAAACGCACGCTTCGTGATGAACCGCAAAACTCAAGCCGCGCTGCGCAAGCTCAAGGACGATGACGGAAACTACCTTTGGCAAGCGCCCGCCACGGCTGGCGCGCAAGCCATGTTGATGGGCTTCCCTGTGGTGGAAGCCGAAGACATGCCTGACATTGCAACCGGTTCGCTGTCCATTGCGTTCGGTGATTTTGCGCGCGGTTACTTGGTGGTGGACCGCGCCGGGGTGAGCGTTTTGCGCGATCCGTACTCCGCAAAACCCTACGTGCTCTTCTACACGACCAAGCGTGTGGGCGGCGGCATTCAGGACTTCGATGCCATCAAACTCGTGAAATTCGGCGCGGCGTAAGTTCCTCCCTCGTATCGCCTGGACGCCGGGCGATTGGCCCGTCCTTTCCGATGGGCAAACTGACCCGCGTCCCAACGCCGAACTGCGGCCCCGCCCCCCAAAGGCGGGGCCGTTTGCATTTCAAATTTGATCCGACACCCAAAGACCGTTCGAGGGAAACACTATGACAACCGCACTCTTGGTTCCGCCCGCGCTTGAACCCGTAACCCTGTCTGACGCCAAGACCCATATGCGAATTGATACCAGCGCAGAAGACAGCCTGATTTCCGACTTGATCAAGGTAGGGCGTGAACACGTCGAACATGTCACCGGTCAAAAACTGCTCTCCCAGACATGGCGGCAATACGAGCCAGACTTACCGCCAGGCCGTGAGGTGTGCGCCAGAGTTGGGCCGGTGCAATCGATCAGTGCGGTTACGATTTATGCACAAGACGGCACCCCGCGCGTTCTGGCGGGACAGGAAGCTTGGATCGACCGTACCCGTCACCAAACGAGCATCGCTTTTGCGCATACCGTTGTCCCAGCGGAAAGCGTAAATGGCGTTGAAATCGACCTCGTTGTCGGTATGGCCGATACCGCCATCGAAGTGCCCGGCAGCCTGCGTCACGCTATCCTGTTACTGGTTGCCCATTGGTACGAGTTTCGCGGGGCTGTGCCTGCAGATCAGCAACCGGTTTCGATCCCCCCCGGATTTGAAACGCTGGTACGACCACATTGCGAGGTGCGGCTGTAATGCGCGCGGTGCGGAACGACCCCGGTGCACTGTCCAAACGCATGGAACTGCAACGGCCGCTGGAAACCTCCGATGGAAGCGGTGGCCTGCTTGTGACGTGGGAAACGGTGGCCACGGTCTGGTGCGAGCTAAAACCCGTCCGGCACCTTGCTCAAGAGTTCGCGCAGCAGTCCATCGAAGACACGTGGCACGACATCAAATTGCGTCATCGCGCGGACGTCGCAAGCGGCCAACGCTTGGTCATGGCAAATCGCATTTTCAAGATTGAGACCGTGTGGGACCCCGATGAGCGCGCTGGATATTTGATTTGCCGGACCCGGGAGCAGGGGCTTTGAACGGGTCTGTGAGCGTCCAGCCTCTCTCCATGCGTGGTGCCATCCATGCGCGTCTGATCAGGCGAGCCCACCAGATTGCGGCACGACTGCAAACCCGTTCCGAGGCCGCTGGGGATGCGGTGACAACAGCAGTCCAGTCTGTTGGCACAGTCGTTGAAATCACACTGCGCACAGACCGCCCATTGCCCGAAAAAACGGACGCATTGTTTGACCAACATCGACAATTCGATCCCCCACCGATTGAAGAGGCTACCCGATGAGTTCCGCCGCAGGACAATTGCACGAAGCCGTGTTCAAAACGTTGGCAGCCGATGCTGGTTTGATGGCTGAACTGGGGCCCAACCGTCTGTTTGATCAGGTGCCTGAACGGTCCGCGTTTCCATACATCGTGTTGGGCCGTCAACTCACCAGTGATTGGAGCACGGCGACGGAAGACGGCGAGGCCATCGTGTTTTTTGTCCACATTTGGACAGATGAGAAAGGTCGCTCGCAGCTGGCACGCATCGAGGCCCATACCAAACGGATACTCAGTGCGACGCTTCCCGATATGGCCGACCATCATCTAGTGAATCTGCGCTTTCAACTGGGCGAACATCGTCGGGGCCGCAATTCGAGACACCGACAGGGGGTCCTTAGATTTCGGGGGGTGACCGAGCCGCGTTGATCCTCAACGCTCCATCTTCAAACGCCGGCTGATATCGGAAAATCTCGCCTGAAACGACACAAACAAGACTGCAAAAGGATGAAGAAATGGCAGCCCAAAAAGGTAAAGACTTACTCTTGAAGATGGTCCCTCCGGGGCAAACCCAGCCTGTGACGGTGGCCGGTATGCGCTCCCGTCGCATCGCCTTTAATGCGGCGACAGTCGATATCACAGACTTTCAAAGCGCGGGGCGCTGGCGTGAACTCCTGGGCGGTGCCGGTGTCCAACGGGCTGCCGTTTCCGGTGCAGGCATTTTTAAAGACACGCAATCGGACGCTTTGATCCGCGACACGTTTTTCAACGCAACGATTGCCGCGTGGTCTTTGATCATCCCGGACTTTGGAACCGTGTCCGGCCCGTTCCAGATCGTCAGTTTGGAATACGCGGGAGAGCATGACGGCGAGGTGGCGTTTGATATTGCGCTTGAATCGGCCGGTGCGCTTGCGTTTGAGGCGGACGCGTAATGGTGAACCGCTACAGGGGAGAAATCGAAGCGCGGTTGGACGGCAAGGCATGGACACTCTGTCTGACCCTTGGCGCATTGGCAGAACTGGAACACACCTTTGGTGTCGATGATTTGACCGCACTCACCGAGCGCTTTGGCTCCGGTCGTCTTTCAGCCAAGGACATGGAGCGAGTGATCGCAGCCGGGTTGCGCGGTGCGGGTCACGTTTTGAGCGACGAAGAAGTGCGCGACCTCCGGAGTGAAGACGGCGCATTGGGATATGCAAAAATCGTATCTGACCTTTTGGCCGCAACCTTTGGCGGGCCCACGGATGCGGTGGGATCACAAGCGGCGTGAAGGATCCAGACCCCTTTCCCTGGTCGCATGTTATGGCGTTCGGCCTGGGAGTGCTGCGTTTGCCGCCCCAGCAGTTTTGGTCGCTGACACCGCGTGAACTCACTGCAGCCATGGGCACGATGGAAACAGGTACTGCTGTGCCATCCCGCAACTGGTTAGACCAAGTGCAAACACGCTACCCGGACGCAAACGGCGCTTGCGAGCACATGAGAACAGGAGCCGATCATGGATGATCAAACAACCGACATCGTCATACCGGTCAAGGCGGACATTGGCGCATTCTCAGCGGCCATGAGCGATGTGGCCCGTCAGTCGCAGCGCTTCGGTGAGACGTTCACCGGAACGATGGCCAAGGCAATTAGAGACGGAAAGTCTTTTGAAGACACGCTGAAAGGATTGGCTCTGCAATTGTCTAACATGGCGCTCTCCAGCGGGCTCAAGCCGCTTCAGAACCTAGTGGGCTCAGCCGCGCAAAGCGCGGTTTCGGGGCTCACGTCGTATTTTACCGGCGCGGGCAGCGGCAGCGCCATCGTGCCCTTTGCCAAAGGAGGCGTTGTCTCTTCGCCAACTTTCTTTTCGGCAGGCGGCGCACCCGCTGTCATGGGGGAGGCGGGTGCTGAGGCAATTATGCCGCTGGCGCGTGGTGCAGATGGCCGTTTGGGCGTGCGCACCGGCGCTGCGGCTGGTGGAGCCAATGTCACGTTCAACATCAGCACCCCGGACGTTGAAGGGTTTCGCAAGTCACAAGGGCAAATCTCCACCTTGCTCGCCCGCACGGTGGCACGCGGTCAGCGCGGGTTGTGATGGGAGTGGCGGCAATGTGTTTTCGTGAACGAGGCAGGTGACCATGGACAGTTTCAGCGAAGAGCGATTTCCAATTTCTATCGCATTCGGGGCAACGGGGGGACCTCGCCGCCGAACGGAAATCGTAACCCTCGGCTCCGGCAAGGAGCACCGCAACCAGCGTTGGCAACACTCTCGCCGTCGCTTCGACGCGGGCTATGGTGTGAACACCGTCGACGCCCTCCACGCAGTTTTGGCTTTCTACGAGGCGCGCCGTGGACCTTTGGTGGGGTTTCGGTTTCGCGATCCGTTGGATTTCAAATCCTGCCTGCCGTCCGCTTCTGTCACAGCAAACGACTGTCAACTGGGAACCGGTGATGGCTCAACCGTTCGTTTTCCTTTGGCAAAGGTCTACGGTGATGAAACTTCCGCCTATCATCGGCCCATCAAAAAACCTGTTTCCGGCACGGTGGTAATAGCGCTGGATGGCCAACCGGTTGAACCAAACGGTTTTACGGTGGATGCCAGGACTGGCGACCTGGAATTAGCAACACCTCCTGAGGCTGGCGTGGCGGTGACGGCTGGTTTTGAGTTCGATGTGCCGGTGCGATTTGAAAGCGACGAGTTGGACATCAATCTCGTGGCGTTTGAGGCGGGCGACATACCCTCCATTCCCCTCGTGGAGGTGCTCCTGTGAGCCGTCTCCCGCAAGCGCTCAGCGATCATCTGGCAGGCCAAGCGACCACCGTTTGCGCCGCCTGGACAGTCACACTGTCCGACGGCACCCAGCTGGGTTTCACCGACCACGACAATGCTCTCACCGTGGAAGGTGTCGTCTGCGAACCCGGCAGCGGTTTTCGTGCCACGGAAGCCGCGTCCCAACTGGGAATGTCCATCGACGATCAGGAAATTGAGGGCGCTCTATCAGGCGCGGCCATCGACGAGGCTGATGTTCGCGCAGGCCGTTTCGATCGCGCGCAAGTGGACGTTTGGCTGGTCAATTGGGCAGATCCGACGCAGCAATATCGTCTGCGACGCGCGCATCTTGGTCGCATCAGCCAAATCGATGGTGTCTTCCGAGCGGAGTTACAGGGTCTGACAGCAAAACTTTCGGCCCACACAGGCCGCAGTTATACCCGCCACTGCGATGCGGTGCTGGGAGATGCAAGATGTGGCGTTGACCTCACAAGTTCTGACTTGACTGCATCCGTGACGGTGAGCGGGGTGAGGCAATCAAAACTGTTGGATGTCTCCGGTCTCGAAGGGTTTGCGGAACACTGGTTCGCCGGTGGTGAAATCAAATGGTTGACCGGTGCCAACACGGGGCGAACCATGGAGATCGCATCGGATATCAGAGCGCTGAACCGGCTCACCCTGTGGGAGCCCATGGCCGATGCAATTGCCGTGGGCGACACAGCCACAGTTTCAGCCGGGTGCGACAAGCGCTTCACAACCTGTAAAGCGAAGTTCTTCAATCATCTGAATTTTCGCGGGTTCCCCCACATGCCAGGCGATGACTTTGTTATGGGCTATGCGGACGGCAGCACCTTGCATGACGGGTCGCCCATCGTGCCATAACGCTTCGCTGCTAGAGCGGTTCACAATTTGATCGAACCGCTCGGTTGCGAAGAGCAACCCGGCGCTTATGCGCCGCCCCTCCCCCCGCCTAGGGTCGCGAAGGCCTCTTGAGGCCGACAGCGTGAGCGCCACAACTCGATCAATTCTATCAACGATAGAAATGATCTGGACCGTCGCCTACTCCAACTCTCGCCAAGAGTGATCTAAAAAATGTCAGATATTAAAAACGGTTCCACGCGCGTGGTTACGGCTGCGCGCGGCTGGATGGGCACGCCCTATCGCCACCAAAACTCGCTCAGGGGCGTGGGGTGTGATTGCCTCGGTCTATTGCGCGGTGTCTGGCGCGAACTGGCCGGTGATGAGCCTGAAATCGCGCCGCCCTATTCCAGCGATTGGGCGGAGACAGGTAGCCGCGAAACCCTTCTGGATGCAGCCCAGCGACATCTCGTGCCTTGTGGAGACGGTAAGTTGATTGCGGGCCGTGTGGTGATCTTTCGTATGCAACGCCGAGCCCTTGCCAAGCATGTCGGTATCGTTTCCAGCGCATCTCACTTCATCCACGCCTATGAGGCGGCGGGTGTTTTGGAGAGTGCGTTCGATGCGTTTTGGCGCAACCGGATCGTGCAGCTTTTCGAATTTCCGGAACGGCAGTTCAAACCAACAGCAAACGAAGGATAACTGCGATGGCAACAATTGTCCTGCAAGCAGTTGGCAGTGCCGTGGGCGCTGCAGTCGGTGGGCCGCTGGGGGCCGCAATTGGCCAAGCAATTGGCGCAGCCGCGGGCTCCGCGATCGATCAACAGCTGTTTGGACCCGGTGATCAAACCGTGTCCGGCCCCCGTTTGGACACGGCCCGCGTTCTATCATCCCGCGAAGGCAACCCTGTTGCCAGAGTGTATGGACGCCACCGCGTTGCCGGGGACGTGATCTGGGCCACGCAACTGGAGGAGGTGCGGTCGTCCGAATCGCGATCATCAGGAGGCAAGGCGTCCGGTCCTAAAACCACCGTCAACACCTATACCTACTTTGCCAATTTTGCCGTCGGACTGTGCGAAGGACGCATAGGTGGCATCGGTGACATATGGGTTGATGGAACGCTGCTGGACCAGACCCAACACACGCTTAGGCTCCACACGGGACGCAACGACCAATTGCCGGATGCGTTGATCGAAGCCAAGCAAGGGGAGGGCAACGCACCTGCGTACCGGGGCCTTGCCTATCTGGTGTTTGAAAATTTTGCCGTCGAAGACTTTGGCAATCGTATACCCCAAATTGCGGTTGAAATTATCCGCCCGTTAAACGGCGTCGAAAGCACCATCAGGGGCGTCAACCTGATTCCCGGTGCCAGCGAATTTGCCTATGATCCCCAACCGGTCATTGAGCAGGTGGATGACGGTGAAACGCGTCCGCTGAACATCCATCAGTTGCAGGCTGAAAGCGATCTGCTCGCGTCGCTTGATCAATTGCAAGCATCCTGTCCCAACCTTCAGCAGGTCACTTTGGTTGTATCTTGGTTTGGTGACGATTTGCGCGCTGGCCACTGCACCGTCGCGCCGAGGGTGGAAACGCCCCTTCGCAATTTGCAAAGCGGCCAGCCGTGGTCCGTCGCTGGCCTGTCACGTGGGCAGGCGCGCTTGGTGAGCCAGAAAGACGGGCGACCCGTCTATGGTGGAACGCCAAGCGATGGCGGGGTTTTGAGAGCAATTGCAGAGATTAAACGGCGTGGGCTGCGGGTTGGCCTGAACCCATTTCTGTTGATGGATATCCCGGAAGAAAACACCCTGCCAGGGCTCAATGATGAGACTTCACAGCCGGCAAACCCATGGCGCGGACGCATTTCCGCTGTGTACTCTGACCCAGGCCGGCCCACCAGTGTAGCAGTTGATGTGGCTGCCAATGTGTCGGCCTTTGCGGGGCAGACGCCGGTCAACGCGGTGACGGTGTCCAACAACAAGGTTCAGCATCAAGGTGCAGATGATTGGTGTTACCGGCGCATGGTGCTGCACTTCGCGCGCTTGGCTGAAATCGCGGGCGGTGTTGATCTCTTCCTGCTGGGATCGGAACTGCGCGGCCTCACAGGATCCGGGTCGGCCACGAACGGCTTTCCTTTTGTAGACGCATTGGCGACCTTGGCTGCAGACATACGTCCCCTCTTAGGTGACGGATGTACACTGACGTATGGCGCGGACTGGACCGAGTATTTTGGTCTGCAAACCGGCAACGGGGATTTGGTCTACAACCTCGATCCGCTTTGGGCATCGGCTAACATCGATGCGGTGGGGATAGACGCATATTTCCCGATGAGTGACTGGCGCGAAGACGCCGATCACCAGTCAAATGGCCGTGCCCAACATGACGGCGATCACCTTTACCAAAGCCTCGCATCCGGTGAGGGTTTTGATTGGTATTATGCCAACGCCGAAGACCGGGCGAATGGCCTTCGAACATCGATAAGCGATGGTTTGGGGAAGCCATGGGTCTATCGGGTAAAAGATCTGCGGTCTTGGTGGGAGAACCAGCATTTCGACCGTGCGGACGGTGTGGAGGCAATCACCGCTTCCGCTTGGATTCCGCGTTCCAAGCCCATTGTCTTTACCGAATATGGAGCGCCGGCGGTCGATCAAGGGGCCGGTCAGCCCAACGTATTTTTCGATGCCAACTCCTCGGAATCCCGCTTGCCCCATCGATCTCACGGCGGGCGGGACGATCAGATCCAACGCTCCCTGTTGCATGCATACGCCCGGCGTTTTGATGTCAGCCACCCAATGTCCAGTGCCGCCGACAACCCGCTATCGCCGCTGTATGACGCGCCCATGGTGGACATGGCGCAAGCGCAAGTATGGGCATGGGATGCGCGTCCCTATCCGGCGTTTCCAGAGCGCAGCGATGTGTGGAGTGATGCTTCCAATTGGTGGCGTGGCCATTGGTTGAACGGGCGCATCGGCGGCCTCGCCTTGTCTGATCTAATCCAACAACTTTGCCTTGAAGCCGGTATTTCGGACGCAAGCACCGAGCACGTGTACGGCACGGTAGATGGATTTGCGCTTGGGTCGAACAGCAGTGCCCGTCAGACGTTGGAAGCTCTGCTCACGCTGTACGACATTGCCGTTTTGGAAACCGACGCCCGTCTGGTTTTTCGCTCGGTGGGGACCGATTCAATCCGAACTGTTGGCAACAATGACCCTGTGCAACGGGCCGATGAACCACTGCTGCAGTTGGAACGCAGCCAACGATCTGACATTCCCTCCTCGCTTGATGTGCAGCATGCCGACCAGGTGCGGGCCTACCAAACCACCAAAACGAGTGTTCGGCGGATTAATGATCTCAGTGACACCAAACAGGTGATCGACCTGCCATTGGCTGTGCATCCAAGCGTGGTGGAAAGCGTCGCCGAGGCGCGGCTTAAGTCCATCTGGGCCCAGTCTCAAACCGCGACTTTTCATTTGCCCATGCGGTTTGCAGATCTTGCGGTCGGTGATGTTGTGTCCATCGACACGCAGACCAGTGGGACCCTACAAAATGATGTCCTGTGGCGTTTAGACAGTATTGAAACCTCGGATGCCCTCAAGATTGGGGCAAGTGTTTTCGACCCGCCAAAGCCAACCCCTGTTCTTGCGCCCGATACTGCGCAATCGCTGCTAAAGGATGTATCGTCCGGCAAACCGTTACCCGTGTTTCTAGACCTCCCGACGCTGCCCCAAACGCAAGGGACGAGCGGAAACTGGGTGGCGATAGCTTCAACACCTTGGCAGGGCCCCTATGCGGTGTTGGCATCGGCCACCCAAAGCGATTTTACCAACCGCACCCTATGCGAAACGCCTGCAACCATCGGCACATTGGTGAGCGACTTGGCGCCCGCGAGAGCGTCCGGCAGATGGTGGCGCGGTGCATCCCTGCGATTGAAGGCCAGGCGCGCGTCGTTCAGTTCGGCTGAGATGGAGCAAGTCCTGTCGGGTACCAATGCGCTGGCTGTTCAAACCCAGTCCGGGACTTGGGAAGTTGTGCAGTTCGCCACAGCCAATCTGGTGGAACACGGTGTCTGGGCGCTTTCTGATCTGCTGCGAGGGCAGGCGGGCACCGAAGCGCAAGCCACTTTGGGCGCACTGGCGGGTGCGCGTGTTGTGGTGTTGGATACCAATATCAAGCCGCTCTCGACAGCTGTCGCGCCCCGTGGACTGGCCCTCAATTGGCTGGTCGGTTCCAACGGCAAAAGCGTAAGCAAAGAGACCTACGCGTCAAACAGCTTTACGCCCGGATACCGCTCTCTTGTACCGTTGAGCCCGGCCCATCTTGCATCTCGATTTGACGCAGATGGAACCGGCTCAGCCATCTTACAGTTACGATGGATCAGACGCGATCGCATCGACGCGGACGATTGGTTGGTGAGCGAAATTCCGATGTCGGAAGCGTCGGAACGCTATGCGATCACCCTGGCTGCCAACGGCATGACAACGTCCTTCGAGACGCAGGCCCCATTTCTCGCTCTGATGGTGTCAGAACTGGCTGAACTAAGCTTGGCGTCGGGTGACGTACTGACGGTCAGCGTTTCTCAGATAGCCCAAGGCGTCGGACCTGGCGATCCTACGGTCATCAGCATCGTCTATCCGTAGCAGCCGCAGGGCATCTCAAGTTTCATCACACTTTTAACAATGGAGAACTGACATGGATACGATCAAACCTTGGTATCTTTCCAAAACCATCTGGGGCTCACTTGTGGCTGTTGCCGCCGCGATCCTGTCCGGATTGGGTGTGGATTTTGACGAGCAGGCCCAGACTGTGTTCGTCGATGCGGTCCTGCAGGCCATCGCCGTTGGCGGCTCGCTCTTCGCCATAGTCGGCCGCCTCGGCGCACGCACTATGATCGAGTAATGAAGTATGAACACGCTCGCAGAGCGTCATTTTGCAGGCTCTTGCTTGCGTTTTTGGCAGTGCTGCGCACCGTCTTGCAGCACATTCAAACGCGCCGCTTTCGCGCGCTGGCCAGAAAACTCAAACGGCGCGTTTTTTTGGCGACGGTTGCCAAAGCGCGTCGGGCCGCTGCTCGTGCTCTTGATAATGCCGGTGGGTTGCGCGCAAACGACGGGTACCGTCGCGACTGATCTGTCGTGTGAAGCGTTTCGTCCTCTGGCATGGAGCCTTAGTGATACAGACGAAACCATTAGGGAGGTGAAAACACACAACGCGGTTTGGACGTCTTTATGTGAAGCTGCGCCAGATGCACCAACATGAACAACTGGCAATGCTCCATTCATGTTGCATTCAGCCATGAACCGCTACACACGTTTTGAAATTGTCCCTGCATTTGCTTGGGGGCAGATTGAACAAGGACTGGATGATGAAAAAACTTGGATATGCGTTGGCCACCCTGCTGGTGTTGGTTTTCGCGCAGACGCAGTCTGCCCATGCCAGTTCCTGCGCTTCAAAGGGGCGCAGCCTAGCTGCATCGAAGGGCGGTAAATTCTTGAGTGCCCAAGCTGCTGGGGCCAACTGCCGAATAGTAATTCTTGTGAAGTCCGGTAACGGACCGCCCCGCCGCAGGACCTTCACGGTCCGTCGCTGACTTTCTGCGCCGTGCATGGTATCGTTTTGACAAAGCCACTGAGCGGTCAAAGATAAGGGTCAGCCGATATGCGCATTCTGGTTGTCGAAGATGATGTTGAACTCAATCGTCAATTGGTCAGCGCCTTGGAAGACGCCTCATACGTTGTCGATAAAGCCCATGATGGCGAAGAAGGCCACTTCCTTGGTGATACGGAAAGCTACGACGCGGTCATTCTAGACATTGGATTACCGGAAAAAGACGGCATTACCGTTCTCGAGGAATGGCGCGCCGCCGGGCGCATAATGCCCGTCTTGATGCTCACGGCCCGTGACCGTTGGAGCGACAAAGTGGCCGGTATAGATGCGGGAGCCGACGACTACGTTGCCAAACCCTTTCACACCGAAGAAGTGTTGGCGCGTTTGCGGGCTTTAATCCGACGTGCGGCTGGTCATGCGAGTTCTGAAATCGAAGTCGGCCCCGTGAAACTCGACACCAAGCAATCCCGTGTCACCATGAACAACCAGCCCGTCAAACTCACCTCCCATGAGTACCGTTTGCTGGCATATTTGATCATGCACAAAGGCGAAGTCGTGTCCCGCACAACGCTGATCGAGCACCTTTATGATCAAGACTTCGACCGTGACTCTAACACGATTGAAGTGTTCGTCGGTCGGCTGCGCAAAAAACTCCACTCTGACGTCATTGAGACCGTGCGGGGCATGGGCTACCGCGTGTGAGCGTTAAGCGTTTTGTAACGGTCGGGATCGTTTCCGTGCCTAAACTCAAGAGTGCGATCTGATGCGGCTTCTCCCGCGCTCTCTGGCTATGCGCCTTTTGGTCATTAACGCTCTGTGGACGGCGGCGGCCTTGCTGATCACCGGTTTGGTGCTCACGTCTTTGTTTCGCGTCAACGCCGAAAACAATTTTAGAAGCGTGCTTTTGGCTCACACTTTTAATGTTATGGGCGCCATCGACCGTGATGCCGAGGGTAAGTTGTCGGGCTTGCCCAATTTGGGAGACGCCCGTTTTCAAGCGCCTCTTTCCGGCTGGTACTGGAGTGTGGCTTTGGCCAATGCCCCGCAATCCCCTCTGCTCTACTCACAATCCATCACAGGTGAACAATTGAGCGTGCCGGACACGAGCGAGCAGCCTTTCAACGATCAGTTCCAGCGCAGCTATCAAGTCACCGATGAGGCCGGACAATCCGTTCAACGGCTGGAAGCACAATTGTTTGTCGGCGAAAGCGACGAACTGGTTCAGGTCACCGTTGCAGGCAACCGGTCGGGCCTTGCTGAAACCATCAATACATTCAACCGCAGCCTTGCAATCGCTTTTGGGTTGTTCGGCCTTGGTTCGGTGCTGGCGAACTACTTCGTAATCCGATTTGGTCTACGCCCCCTTCAACGGGCAAGGCGCGACTTGGCTTCGGTGCGGAACGGGAGCGCTGAACAGTTGGAAGGGGAATATCCAGTGGAAATCGCTCCACTGGTTCAAGAGATCAATGGTTTGGTGGAAGCGAATATGGCGGTGATGACCCGCGCCCGCACCCAGGTTGGCAATCTTGCACACGCTCTTAAAACGCCGCTCGCGGTCGTGCTGAACGAAATGCGCAATCCGGGAACGCGCATGCGTGACACGGTCAGCGAGCAGGCCGGGATGATGCAGATGCAGATCCAGACCTATCTGGACCGGGCCCGCATTGGAGCGCAGCGCGGCGGTGTAACGGCGCGAACGCCGATAAAGCCTGTGGTGGAAAGACTGCTGCGGGTGATGAAGCGCCTGTCACCGGACATCGACTTCAAGTTGCAAGGCCATGCGGACAGCATGGTTTTCCAAGGTGAGGAACAAGATTTGGAAGAGGTGCTGGGCAACCTGTTGGAAAATGCGTCTCGCTTTGCCAAGTCTGAAATCGTTTTGTCTTTGGAACTCGGCGGACTTTCTAAGCGTAACCGTCCGTTGTTGAAGATGTCCATCAGCGATGATGGCCCCGGTCTCGATCCGCAGCAGCGGCTGAGCGCGTTGCAGCGCGGCAAACGTCTCGATGAATCAAAACCCGGTTCCGGTCTCGGCCTTTCGATCGTGAAGGACATTTGCGAAGAGTATGGTGGCGACCTCAGCCTGTCTCAATCGCAGTCTGGTGGCCTGAAAGTGGCCGTTTTTTTACCTCAACTCCTTGAGAAAGACGCTATAGTGTAGCGAAGTGACACCGCTGGCCGATGCGGGTCGAGAATTGCTGACAGCCGTTCGGGAGTTGACCAGACTTGAGATTGAACATTCTAGGATCGGTGGTGCTCATTGGGCTGTTGGCGGGATGCTCATCCACCGCTGCAACCAATCCAAACTTGGATGCCGGGCTGCAGCCGACCGAAGGACAAACCATAGCTTTGGCCTTCGCTGCCAATACGCAGTTCAACGAGGGCTTGAACGCCAAGGAGCGCAAGCAACTTACCGAGGCCGAGTCCCGTGCCCTGAATTTCGGCAAAAGCGGTGAACAGATTGCGTGGCAAAGTGATCGAAATGGTATCTCGGGCTTCATTACGGCTTCGCAACCTTTTCGGGTCGGCCAATCGGACTGTCGCCGTTTTTCCCATCAAATGAACCGCGCCGGTAAGGCCGTTTCTGCAAATGGGACGGCGTGTCGAACGGGCGACGGAAATTGGAGACTCGTGCGTTAGGGCGCACTTTCCGCGAGGGTTTCCATAACTTCCCCGTTATCCGGCCCGTTATCTGCATCGTTATTGAGCCGAAGTGATGACACGACGCATTGATTGGCGCTCGCAATTGCATATTAGAACAACATGATTTTTTGGATTTCATCTCTTGTTATGATCGCGCTAGCGGTGATGTGCGTGCTGTGGCCGCTGGCCCGCAAGCGACAGTCTGCCGACCCGCTTGAAACGTCATCGCTGGCGTTTTTCAAAGCGCAGTTGAATGACGTTGAAACTCGGCTGGGAGCCGAAGACCTGACCGCCTCTGAACGGGCAACGCTCGAATCAGAGCGTACGGAAATCGCACGTCGCCTGATCCGAGCTGCCAAAGCTGATGCACCGGAAATAGCCAAATCGGATGGTTGGTTGCTTGGGCGTCGTTTGGGGTCCATTGTCGCCATCTGTTTCGTGCCCGTCATTGCTTTTGTTACCTACGCGACTCTGGGGTCACCGGGTTTGCGCGACGAGCCTTTGTCTGCCCGCGTCGCACCGGATATTGAAGACCGCTCGATCCAGGAAATGGTGGCCATGGCTGAAAAGCATTTGGCCTCAAATCCGGACGATTTAGCCGGTTGGACGGTTCTGGTTGGCACTTATAAGCGACTGGGCCGCGCTCCCGATGTTGCTCGCGTGACCGAGCAAGTAATGCGTTTGGATGGGCGCAAGCCTGTGCACTTGGCAGACCTGGCCGAGGCGTTGACCGTCGCCAACGGTAATATCGTCCCAGAACGCGCTTCACTCTTGCTAAACGAAGCTTTGGCGGTTGAACCTGAAATGCCTAAGGCGTTGTTTTATGCTGCACTTGCCCTGGAGCAGGAAGACAAAAAGTCCGACGCTCTGGGCCTCTGGCAACGCGCATTGGCCTTGCGGACTAAGGACGAAAGGTGGCAAGCGGCGGTGCGTTCGCGCATCGTTGCCATTGACCCATCAGCGCTGCCAGCCGCTGGTCTTGTGCCGCCTCCCGTGGGTGGTCCGCTGCGCAATGCGCCCCGTGGTCCAAGCCCCGAGGATGTACAAGCGGCTTCCCAGATGAGCGAAGCGGATCGCGCCGAGATGGTGAAGGGCATGGTCGCCGGTCTGGCGGATCGACTGCAGGAACAGCCCAATGACTTGCCGGGCTGGGAACAGTTGATCCGCTCTCACGTTGTGCTTCAAAACCGCGAGGAAGCCGCCCGTGTCTTTGGAAAAGCGCTGCTGCAGTTTTCTTCCAACCCTCAGGCGCTATCGTCACTTGAGCGCTTGGGTAAGTCACTCAGTTTGAGCGAGGCTGCAAAGCAATGAACCGCAAAGGCATTCGTTTGATGTGGATTGGCGTGATCGGCGTGGTGCTCAGCACTGCCGTCGGCCTGTCACTGTTCGCGTTTCAGTCCGGTATATCATTTGCCATGAGCCCGTCGGAATTGCGCGAAGCCTCTCCGGATCCCGGACAGCGCGTGCGCCTTTTTGGTTTGGTGCAACAGGGTTCCGTTGAGCGTGGCGAGGGTCTCAACGTCAGTTTCACGCTCGGTGATGGTGCGGTTACCGTTCCAGTCACTTTCAACGATATCCTGCCCGACCTGTTTCGCGAGGAACAGGGCATCATCACAGAGGGTAGTCTAAGGCCAGACGGCACGTTTGTAGCTGATACGGTGCTCGCCAAACACGATGAAAACTACATGCCGGCCGGCATGGCGGAAAAACTGAAAAAAGACGGCCATTGGAAGGGCGAGGCCAGCGCGGGGCAATCCGGCGCCTACGGTGCCAAGCCGAGGGAGCAAAGTAATGACGGTTGAACTGGGCCATATGGCGTTAATCTTGGCGTTTGCGCTGGCAATCGCTCAAAGCATTCTACCGGTGCTCGGCGCTGCGCGCGGCGACAGCCGCCTAATGGCGACCGGTGATGTCAGCAGCGTTGGCATATGCTTGTTTATAGGCATCAGTTTTGCAGCACTCGTATGGGCCTACGCGGCTTCCGATTTTTCCGTCGTCAACGTTTGGCAAAACTCTCACTCACTCAAACCTATGTTGTTTAAAATCACGGGCACGTGGGGCAACCACGAAGGCTCCATGCTTCTATGGGTGCTTATCCTTGCCGTGTTTGCTGCGGCGGTAAGTGTGTTCGGCAAGTCATTGCCCGAAAAATTGCGCGCAAACGTGCAAGGCGTCCAAGGTTGGATGTTGGCAACGTTCCTCCTGTTTATCCTGCTGACGTCCAATCCGTTTTTGCGCCAAGTTGCACCGATGGAGGGGCAAGACCTTAACCCGATCCTGCAAGACATTGGCTTAGCGATCCATCCGCCAATGCTTTATCTGGGGTATGTCGGCTTCTCGATCACGTTTGCATTCGCAATTGCGGCCTTGATGGAAGGGCGCTTGGACGCTGCTTGGGCGCGCTGGGTTCGCCCGTGGGCACTGGCCGCTTGGTTGTTTCTGACCGCTGGCATTTCTATGGGATCCTATTGGGCGTATTACGAGCTCGGTTGGGGCGGCTGGTGGTTCTGGGACCCGGTTGAAAACGCGTCCTTGCTGCCTTGGCTCTCGGGAACCGCGTTGCTGCATTCCGCTCTGGTGATGGAGAAGCGCGATGCGCTGAAAATTTGGACAGTCTTGCTGGCAATCCTGACCTTTTCCTTGTCCTTGCTGGGCACGTTCCTTGTGCGCTCCGGCGTGCTGACATCTGTTCACACATTTGCAACCGACCCCTCTCGCGGTCTTTTCATATTGGCCATTTTGGCACTGTTTGTGGGAGGCGCACTGTTTTTGTTCGTGCTGCGGGCAAACAGCTTGCAGGCGGGCGGCCTGTTCGCACCGGTATCCCGCGAAGGCGCGCTGGTACTGAACAACATTTTGCTGTCCACCGCTGCTGCCACAGTGTTGGTGGGCACACTCTATCCCGTTCTTTATGAGGCGGCCACGTCCGCTCTAAGCCCGACCGGTGAGGGTGCGAAGATTTCTGTTGGCCCACCGTTCTTCAACCTGACCTTCGGCCCTTTGATGATCCCGCTTTTGATGGCCATGCCACTGGGCCCGCTGTTGGCATGGAAACGCGGTGATCTGCTGGGCGTGGCTCAACGCCTGATGTTCGTTCTGGGCGCCGCTATACTCGCCATTATATTGGCTTACGGTTTCATCGAAGGCGGCCCGATCTTGGCGCCTCTGGGCATTGGCTTGGCCGTATGGTTGATCCTGGGTTCCCTGGCTGAACTTTGGACTCGGGCGAATTTTGCCAAGACGGGCCTGGCGGTCGGCCTTCGTCGACTTGCCGGTTTGCCAAAGACCGCATGGTCCACTGCAGGCGCGCATCTGGGTGTGGGGGTCATGCTGCTGGGTATCGTGATGGTAACCGCCTACGAGACCGAGACGGTCGCTACGTTAAAGCCGGGTGAGTCCGTGCAAATCAACTCATATGAAGTACGGTTTGACGGTTTGGTGCCCGCCAACGGGTCAAACTTTACCGGGCAGGGCGCTAACCTTGCGATCTTACGCAACGGTGTTGAGGTTGACCGTGCGTTGCCGTCAAAACGGTTTTATCCCGCACGCCAGATGCCAACCACCGAGGCGGCCATCAATGCGTTTGGACCATCCCATTTGTATATTTCGGTGGGCGATGTATTGCAGGACGGCAGTGTTGCACTGCGCATCTGGTGGAAACCGTGGGTCACGCTGATTTGGCTCGGCACAATCATCATGGTGTTGGCCGGTTTTTACTCGCTGAGCGATCGTCGCTTGCGCATCGGTTTGCCGCAACAAGCTCGCAAACCAAAAAAGGCCGACGCTCATGCTGCGTAAGGCGTCGCATCATAGTAGGGTTTGGTCTCAGCCCGCCTCTTGGGTTGGGTTTGCCGCCTTTATTTTGGTTTTGTTGGTTCAGCCGCAAACCGCGCTGGCCGATGATGACCGCACCAAGGCGCTGTTCAACGAGTTGCGGTGCGTCGTGTGTCAGAATCAGTCTATCGCAGAATCAGATGCCGACGTGGCCAAAGACCTGCGAGAAATCGTTCGGGAACAGATTGGGGCTGGAAAGACTGACTCCCAAATCAAGACGTTTTTGGTGGATCGTTACGGAGAGTTCATACTTCTCAAACCTGTCTTGTCTTGGCACACAGCCCTGCTTTGGCTTGCTCCGGCCTTGTTTCTCCTTTTTTCGGTTTTGTTGCTGATACGGCGCTTCTCCAGCCGATCTGTGGCCATTGATGACCGTTTGAACGCTCAAGAAGAGCAAGAATTGAAGTCTTTGCTCAAAGAGAAGACTTAACATTCGCTTTTCTTCGTCAATGCGTCTCGCGCTTGGTCTGATTAAATAGATTTAATCACCGCGCCCCTTTTCCCGCGCATTTGATTGGCCATATCACCCTCGAAAGCCGCCCGGCATGTGCTTTGCGGCGACACACTGGCGAGGGTTACATCTATGCATTCCACACTCAAAAAACGTCTTTTCGGAACCACAATTGCCGCCGGATTCGCAGCCGCGTTCTTTGCAGGCGGTTTGCTGTTTCCCAACCAGACCGTTCTGGCAGAAGCGGTACGTGTTGAAGCGCCTCAAGCACCAAGTTTTGCTGATGTGGTGGAAGCGGTGTCCCCAGCGGTTGTGAGTGTGCGCGTGAAATCCCCCGTTCGCCCGGCTTCCAACCGTGGCATGCGCGGCTTCGACGATCTCCCCCGCAACCATCCGTTCCGCCGCTTCTTCGGTCCTGATGGCGAAGGACGGCAATTTGGCGACAGGGGCCCACGCCGTTTTGGTGAGCGCAGAGGTGAGCGTCGCGGCGAGCGCCGCCGTGGTTCATCCCAAGGTTCTGGCTTCTTCGTGTCCGAAGACGGATTTGTGGTCACCAACAATCACGTGGTGGAAAACGGCTCCTCTTATCAGGTCGTTCTAAGCGACGGCACGGAATTGGATGCCAAACTCATTGGCACCGATCCAAAAACCGATCTGGCCGTTTTGAAGGTCGATGAAAGCCAGAAATTCACATACGTTTCCTTTGCCAAAAAGAAGAGCCGGGTTGGCGAATGGGTCGTGGCTGTCGGCAATCCCTTTGGGCTTGGCGGCACGGTGACGGCCGGAATTGTATCGGCCAGTGGGCGCGACATCGGCTCCGGTCCGTATGACGATTTCATTCAGATCGACGCTGCGGTGAACAAGGGCAATTCCGGTGGCCCCGCGTTCAATCTCAATGGTGAGGTGATCGGCGTAAACACGGCCATCTTCTCGCCATCCGGCGGCAATGTGGGCATCGCTTTTGCGATCTCTGCGGCGACGACCGAAGAGGTTATTGCCGACCTGATCAAAAGCGGTTCGGTCACCCGAGGTTGGTTGGGTGTTCAAATTCAACCGGTCACCGAAGACATCGCGGAATCACTGGGTCTCACCCAGGCGTCAGGAACGATTGTGGCCGGCGTCCAAGATGGAAGCCCTGCCGAGAAAGACGGCCTGCGTTCAGGCGATGTGATCCAGAAGGTTGATGGTCAAGACGTCAAAGGGCCTAAAGAATTGGCGCGTCTGATTGCCTCTTATGAGCCATCTGAAACCGCAAAGATCACGGTGTTCCGCAGCGGCGAAAGTGTTGAGGTGCCCGTTACTCTTGGCAAATTGCCCGGTGCGCCCACGCAAGTGGCCATGTCGCAACAAGGTTCCAGTGACGGACGTCCCGTCGACCTCGACCAGCTCGGACTGGCCATCGAACGCGGTGAAGACGGCGTGATCGTCTCCGATGTCATGCCCGGTGGGGCTGCCGATAGCAAAGGCATTCAACCCGGCGACGTCATCGTCTCTATCAACGGTCAAGACACGGGCTCCGTCAATGATGTTGGCGCTGCGGTTGCCGCTGCGATGGAAGACAACCGCAAGTCGATCTTGCTGCAAGTGCGCCGTAACGATCGCAATCGCTTCGTCGCGGTGCCTGTCGAGCGCGGCTAACCCGCCAAACACCAATACCTGATGACGACCTACGGGTGGTCATCAGTTTCAAAAGAGAGTTGTGCGGCGGTCTCCTCGAACCATCCCCAAGCCGTGTAACTTTCTGTGGCGGCAGGCTACAGTGTAACCAGCCGCCACACATATAATGATTTTGGCACGCCACGCGCCCCAAATTTGCGCAAGCCAAGAA
>JBCDKS010000013.1:0-116612 GCA_038746275.1 Pseudomonadota bacterium
CACGCAAGAGCGCGTGCCTCTGGACTGGGCGATGACGCAAAACAATCTGGGCAATGCGTTGGTAACCCTCGGTGAACGAGAAAGCAGCACGGAGTGGCTGGACGAGGCAGTGGCGGCCTACCGCGCGGCGCTGGAGGAGTACACGAAAGAGCGCGTGCCTTTGCAATGGGCAACGACGCAAAACAATCTGGGCGTTGCGCTTCAAATCCTCGGTGAACGCGAAAGTGGGGCGGCGCAGCTGGACGAGGCAGTGACGGCCTACCGCGCGGCGCTGGAGGAGTGGACGCAAGAGCGCGTGCCGCTGGACTGGGCGAGGACGCAAAACAATCTGGGCACTGCGCTTCAAGCCCTTGGGGAGCGCGAAAGCGGCACGGAGCGGCTGGACGAGGCCGTGGCTGCCTATCGCGCGGCGCTGGAGGAGTGGACTCAAGAGCGCGTGCCGCTGAATTGGGCGATGACGCAAAACAATCTGGGTAATGCACTGACAACCCTTGGGCAGCGGGACAGCGGGACGGAACGGCTGGACGAGGCAGTGACGGCCTACCGCGCGGCGCTGGAGGAGTGGACGCAAGAGCGCGTGCCTTTGCAATGGGCGGGGACGCAAAACAATCTGGGCATTGCGCTTCGAACCCTCGGTGAACGCGAAAGCGGGACAGCGCGGCTGGACGAGGCCGTGGCGGCCTATCGCGCCGCGCTGGAGGAACGGACTCAAGAGCGCGTGCCGCTGAATTGGGCGGCGACGCAAAACAATCTGGGCGTTGCGCTTCAAACCCTTGGTGCACGGGAAAGCGGGACGGCGCGGCTGAACGAGGCCGTGGAGGCCTATAGCGCGGCGCTGGAGGAGTGGACGCAAGAGCGCGTGCCTTTGCAATGGGCGATGACGCAAAACAATCTGGCTCGTGTGTACCGTGCCTACATGGAAAAGTGCCACGCCGTGGACGATGCATCCGGTGTTGAACACCATCGCAAAACCGGACTGGTCCATATCGAACACGCTTTGACCGTCTTCAACGTTGAAACGACCCCCGCCTATCATGCCATTGCGACAAGTCTAAAAGATGCGCTCATCGCGTTCTGAGCCATCCCCCCAAAACGAAATTGGGCTCGGCTTTGCAGCCGAGCCCAACGATCGCCCCTAAACGGTCGATCTGACACCGAGGATTTGCCCCCCACAGCGTCGAGACCGTTCAAGTTGCACGCGCCGCACCAAGGAGGGATGGGATGGTGGTCATGCGTGCTTCTTTCCAGACTTTTAGTACAGCCACTTGCAAAGCCGCACTTTTGGTCTGGCGTCGGTCCAAGAGACTAGTTCACCGAACAAAGCCGACGAACGTTTGCGCCCCGCCCCTCAGACCGACGCTGCTGATTTAGGTCAGAACGCTGGTCGTGTGCACGTATGTTACTGTTACGTTTACGTAAGATGCAAAAAGCGCTTGTGAATCAACGCCCTGTGGAGAGTGAAAAATCGCAGTTTCCCGCGTCCGAAGCGCTTTGGAAGCGGAAAACGGACGTTTCAACCGATTGAAACGCCGATTTCACGACTATTCTTTTCACAAAGATGCCTCCACACGCCCGTCTCGCTATGCGGCGATGCGGGACTTTGCACCCTCGTATTCGTCCACCATGCGGTCCACCAGCACGCGGGTGGGAACGACGGCTTTGACCGCGCCAATGCCTTGGCCCGACCCCCAGATGTCTTTCCACGCTTTGGTGGTGTTGGAACCGAAGCTCATGGAGCTTGGGTCGGATTCCGGCAGATCATTGGGGTCCATGCCTGCCGCCTCAATCGAGCCGCGCAGGTAGTTGCCGTGCACACCGGTAAACAGGTTGGAATAGACGATGTCATCGGCATTGCTGTCGGCGATCATCTGTTTGTAAGTATCCACCGCCCGCGCCTCTTCGGTGGCGATGAAGGCTGACCCGATATAGCCCATATCCGCGCCCATGGCCTGCGCGGCCAGCACAGCGTCCCCCGTGGCGATGGAGCCGGACAGCAGCAGCGGACCATCAAACCACTCGCGAATTTCCTGGATCAGGGCAAAGGGCGACAGGGTGCCGGCGTGCCCTCCCGCTCCTGCCGCCACAGCCACCAGACCGTCAGCCCCTTTTTCGATGGCCTTATGCGCA
The DNA here is from genome assembly GCA_038746275.1 of Pseudomonadota bacterium. Lineage (GTDB taxonomy): Bacteria > Pseudomonadota > Alphaproteobacteria > Rhizobiales > Rhizobiaceae > Pseudahrensia. Next base: position 2,128 of record JBCDKS010000013.1, read on the forward strand.
AAGCGGTTGTTGATGATGTCGTGAAGGACGATCCCTCCATAGGAATGAACGGCCTCGTTGAGTTCCGGACGGGCCCCAAGCGACGTGATGACGATGGGCACTTTGTATTTCACGCACATCTCCAGATCGTGCTCCAAACGGTCGTTGGATTTGTGGACGATCTGGTTCACCGCAAACGGTGCCGCCGGTTGATCCGGGTTGGCGGCGTTGTGCGCCGCAAGCGTCTCCGTAATTTCCGCCAGCCATTCGTCCAATTGCTCGGCAGGCCGCGCGTTGAGCGCCGGAAAAGACCCGATCACCCCGGCCTTGCATTGTTCAATCACCAAGGGCGGGTGCGAAATGATGAACAAGGGAGAAGCAATTGCGGGAAGGCGCAAGCCATCCTTAAGGATTGCGGGTACGGCCATGGAGCGTCCTTGATGGGGTCAGATTGGATTGCTGCGCACACTACAAACTCTTACCAATACGTCAATTATTCTGTTAGTCTGCAAGGATCCAAGGGCACTCACTATCCGCCCCAAACAACGGCGATTAATCGCGACGTGCGCTCAGGTCGTTCCCTTGCGGCAGTTTGATCAGGCAGTGACAGCGCCTCATTGCTTTGCAAAGCGCCTCAGGCCCGATAAAACCGAATCAACGGCGGCGATGGAGCAAACCCTTGGCGGGATTCGAAGATCTTTTGCGATCTGCATTGGCTAAGCATGACAATCCGTCGGCTGAGACCAGACAGGTGATCTATCGCTCATCCCGCGAGGCGCTGGAGCGCATGATCCAGCAAAAAGAGGGCATGCCTGCGCAGACCATCGCCTTGCAACGTCAGAAGCTGGAAGCCGCCATCGTACAGGTGGAGATGAGCCGAACAGCCTCGGCAGAGCCGGTCCCGCAATTCAAGACGGCTGCTGTTGAGACTGTTCAGGAGCCACAACCACAACAAGCACCACAGCAAAGTCCGCAACCCGTCCCGCAACCGGCTCCGGAACAAAAAGCGGCACCGGCAACCGGCGGCGCACTTAATTTTGGTGTTGCGCCCCCGCCTTCGCCCCCCGCTCCGCCTCCGCCTGCGCCATCACAAGCGCCAGCACCCCAGTCTGTCCCCAATCCTGCTGCAACGCCGGGGCCCAACTTGGCTGCCGGTCCACATCCCTACGGTGAGCGTGATTATGACGGCGATCTGTTGCGGGAGAAAAAGCCCTACGCGAAGATGCTGTTTTGGGCGATCATCATCACCGGCTTGGGCGTCACGCTGTGGTGGATGGTAACCTTCGGTCCGGACCTGTTGCGGTCGCGCTTGGATGGTTCTGTGCCCAATCCGCCACCCACCATCGAGTCCGGTTCATTTAATCCGGATGCCAATGCCGGATGGGTCTCTGTCTTTTCTGCGGACAGCAATCCTGAAAGCATTGAGACCGGCAATGAAGGGCGCGCCGAATTGCTGCGCGCTGACGGTCGAACCTACGCCCGTTTGGCGTCCAATCAGGGGGTCGACAACCGCATTCGCTTCGTCATGCCCCCCGGTGTCATGGAGCAGTTGCGCGGGCGTGCGGCGACGTTTGAAATCACCATGCAGGCGGTGGATGGCGAGCAGCAATTCTCGATCTATTGCGAGTTTGGAGCCCTGGGCACTTGCGGGCGCAAGCGCTTCCAGATTGATGGACGCCTGCAGCCCTTCATTTTCGATGTCCTCATCAACGACACCCGCTTGCCCTCCGGCGAACGGGCGCGTCTCGCGATCAACACCGATCTGGGCGGCACCGGCAAAGCCGTGGATATTTCCACCATCCGTGTGCGGATAGATCGGTAGAGCGGTTCACAATTTGATTGAACCGCTCGGTTGCGAAGAGCAACCCGGCGCTTGTGCGCCGCCCCTCCCGCCACCTAGGGTCGCGAAGGCCTCTTGAGGCCGACAGTGTGAGCGCCACAACTGGATCGATTCTTTCAAAGATAGAAATGATCTAGAAGCAAGCTGTATCGACGATCACTTCTAGCCTTCTTTTTCCGCCAAAAATGCGGGTCCCCTGCCAATAACCTCGCTATCGATCTCACCGATATTGTCTCGGTTTTTTCCTTCATACTCCATCGCCAAGAGCACGGTGCGCAACGCGTTAAGGCGAGCGCGCCGCTTGTCGTTGGAACGGATGATGGTCCACGGCGCAAGGTCACTGTGGGTGGCCTGTAACATCTGGTCCCGCGCACCGGTATATGCATCCCACAGCGTCAGCGCTTTTAGGTCAATGGGGGAAAGCTTCCATTGTTTCAATGGGTTGTGCCGCCGGTCGTGAAACCGCTTGATCTGCATTTCTTGGCCTATATTGAGCCAGAACTTAAACAGATGAATGCCGTCATCTACGATGGCTTGTTCCACGCTGGGCACTTGGGTCAAAAAATGCGCGGTCTCTTTTTCGCTGCAAAATCCCATCACAGGCTCCACACCGCCACGATTGTACCAAGAGCGGTCAAACAGAACCATGCCTCCAGTTGTTGGAAAGTGCTGGATATGACGCTGGAAATACCATTGCCCCCGTTCGGTTTCGGTGGGGGCGCTCAGCGCAACGATGCGGGCGTGACGGGCCTTTTGGTATGTTCGAAACGTGCCGATGGTCCCGCCTTTACCGGCCGCATCCCGCCCCTCAAAAACCAGCAAAATGCGCTCACCGGTTTGCATCCGGTGGCTTTGGAGTTTCACCATCTCCAATTGCAATGCGTATAACTCGTCTTCATACACCGACCGCTTGAGCTTTTTTCCGTAAGGGTAGCGCCCGCTGGAAAACGCGTTGTCCGCAATCCAATCCGGGAGGTTTGGGTCGTCCAGGTCGAACACGCGGGTCTCGCCACCTAAATCTATTTCAATCAAAACGCTCTCCCCGGCCGCCATGGGCGCAGCCTGCCAAACTCTCGTCGTCACGATCTTTGAGCGCATTCACCGTGTCAACCGAGCCTATTGAGCGATGGGCCAGCACGATGCCGGACAACAAAAAACCCGCCACGCTGTTGCGGGCGGGTTCTGTGCATTTCATCAGGCCGTTTTGAGTGAGACCAAAAGCCTACCGGCGGCGGCGGCGTTCTGAAGCTGGTTGAAAAGCCAGCTTGGAGTGGTGTTCGCAATAGGGTTTGCCTTCGGCCTTTTGGTGGCCGCAAAACGAAAAGCCCGGCATAGTGGGGTCGCCCGTTGGCCACTTGCAGCTGTTTTCCGTCAACTGCATGAGAGTGAGTTTGCGGGAGATCGGCACCACCACATCTTCGGCGGGCTTTTCGACGACTTCTATCTCTTCTTCATACTCTACGTTAAGTGCCGCATTACCAACACTGCGCGGAGCGGACGATGGGCGCGGGGCGCTGGTGGAGCGGTTGAAGCCGGATGAGGCCGTGCGCGGCGTCGCCTTGCGGCGCGGGGCTTGGTTCTGCTGCTTCGGCGTTGCCCGGGCACGCCCGGAAAGGCCCAAACGATGCACTTTGCCGATCACAGCATTGCGGGTCACACCGCCCAGATCAGCAGCAATCTGACTGGCGCTCAGCCCTTCCGCCCACAATTTTGACAATCGTTCCACGCGTTCATTCGTCCAGGACATTCATGGCTCCTTAGGCTCGCCGCAACAGTTGGGCCCGTCGGAAAAAAGCGCGCAAAAACCCGTGTCCGCCGAAGGCAGATTTGAAAACAATGGGTCGATCCCACCGTTGAACTTATTCGGATTTGAGGCCTGGCTTAATCGTCCGGACTGCTCGGGCAGAAGCTACAATGGTGGTTGACTCACCCGCAACCCGCTCTCCGCCCTCACGAATCATTTTTTCACTTTGTCCCCAACTCAGAGAATCTGAATTCCATCAGGGTCGGGACCCTAGCGTTCCAAACAGAATCTTAATCCACTGTTAACCGTTTCCAGCCCCTCTTTTTCCTTGACCGTGCTGCCGTGGCACCTTGCGGGGTGAGCGTGTAGGAGAGTGGTGTCCAATTGACAGGACACGTGGTGTCTTTAAGGATGTGACGACCGCCGCAAGGCGGTTTTTCTTTTCGCGTCCGCTACAACTGCGGGTTTGTGCCGACACGCATTTGCGTCGCATCCAATCTCAAACGGGTGACGCGCCAAAGATGGGCGGCACCGCAGGTTCAAGAAAGTGAACAGTTCCATGGCTCAGGCCGAAACCAACACCGCTTTGTTTAGCGCTTTTGCAAGAGCGCCGATTCATTTTGAGCGCGGTGAGGGCGTGCGACTGTTCACCAACACGGGCGAAGAATTTCTCGATTTTGCCGCAGGCATTGCAGTCAACGCCCTGGGCCACGGTCATCCGCATTTGGTGGAAGCGTTGACGAACCAAGCCTCCAAGCTATGGCACGTTTCAAACCTGTATGAGAGCCCTCAACAGGAGTCTCTGGCACGGCGGCTCTGCGAAGAGAGCTTTGCCGAGCGGGTGTTTTTCACCAATTCCGGGTCGGAGTCTATGGAGTGTGCCTTTAAGACCGCGCGTCGCTGGCACTATGAAAACGGCAATCCCGAGCGCGTGGACATCATCACCTTTGAGGGCGCTTTTCACGGTCGCACGCTGGCGGCCATCGCGGCTGGAGGAAATGAAAAATATCTTACCGGGTTCGGTCCCAGGACACAGGGCTTCATCCAATTGCCTTTCGGTGACCACGAAGCGCTCAAGGCTGCGATCACGGACACGACGGCGGCTATTTTGATTGAACCGGTTCAGGGCGAGGGTGGCATCCGGCCCGTCCCGCACCAGTGCCTGCGCGGCCTGCGGGAGTTGTGCGACGAGCACGGCATTTTGCTAATCTATGATGAAGTGCAATGCGGCATTGGACGTACCGGCAAACTGTTTGCACATCAGTGGGTGGACGGTGCGGCACCCGATATTATGGGCATCGCCAAGGGCATTGGTGGCGGGTTTCCCGTGGGTGCGTGTTTGGCAACGCAAGACGCGGCCAAGGGCATGCAACCCGGCTCCCACGGCACGACCTATGGCGGCAATCCTCTGGCCATGGCGGTGGGCAATGCGGTGCTGGACGTGGTGTTGGAAGACGGTTTTTTGGACGCCGTCCAAGACAAGGCCATCTTCCTGCGCCAGCGCTTGGCCGAGGTCGTGGATACCTATCCGCAGCTTCTGGAAGAGGTGCGTGGTGACGGGCTTTTGCAGGGCCTCAAGTGCAAGGTGACGAATACGGATGTGGTCGCGGCGATGCGTGACCAACATTTGCTGGCAGTGCCTGCCGGAGACAATGTGGTGCGTCTTATCCCACCGCTTACCGTTACCCAGGACGACATAAAAGAGGCTGTAGCCCGGCTGACAATGGCCCTCGACGTGATGACCCAAACGATGAAGCGGGCTGGCTGACACCATGGCAAAACACTTCTTGGACCTCTCCGCCGTCGACGGCGGGGAGTTGAGCGCTATCTTGGACACGGCCCACAGTATCAAGGCCAAAACTAAGGCCGGAACCGCCGACCGCCCGCTGGAGGGCAAGGTGTTGGCCATGATATTTGACAAGCCGTCCACCCGCACGCGCGTCTCGTTTGACGTCGGGATGCGCCAACTGGGCGGGGAGACGATTGTGTTGGATGGAGCCTCTTCCCAGTTGGGACGCGGCGAGACTGTTGCTGACACGGCGCGTGTTTTGTCGCGCTATGTCGACGCCATCATGATCCGCACCACCGCCCACGACCGGCTTTTGGAGTTGGCAGACCATGCAACCGTGCCGGTGATCAACGGCCTTACGGATGAGACCCATCCTTGCCAACTGATGGCAGACGTGATGACCTTTCAGGAACACAAGGGCAGCCCGAAAGGCAAAACGTTTGCCTGGACGGGCGACGGTAACAATGTACTGCATTCCATGATGGAAGCGTCCGCCCGTTTCGGATTTGCGCTGCGCGCTGCTGTGCCTCAGGGCTTTGAGCCGAACGAGCGCTACACAAATTGGGCCCGGGTGGAAGGCGCTGACATTACGTTTGCCAAAGACACGGCGGGCGCGGTGGCCGGCGCCGACTGCGTGGTTACGGACACTTGGACCTCCATGGGCCAAGAAGATGAGTGCGGCGGTCACAACGTATTTGCGCCCTACCAGGTCAATGAGGCCGTGATGGCTAAGGCCGATAAGGATGCGATCTTCATGCATTGTCTACCCGCGCACCGCGGTGAGGAAGTTACGGATGCTGTGATGGATGGCCCGCAGTCTGTGGTGTTTGATGAAGCTGAAAATCGTCTCCATGCCCAAAAGGGTATATTAATGTGGTGCCTGGAAGGCCGATAGCGGCCCTCTTGCGGCAATCCGTTTCCCAACCCATTTAGGTGCAATGAGAACGGGCCAAAGGCCTCAGGTTTTTCAAACGCAACCACGCTCTTAAACCGGTCCTCCCCCGTCGACCGCGAATTGCGTCCACGGTTTTGCATTTTTGAAATCGAGCAAGAAAGATGTGTCATCTTGGTTTGGCAAATTGAAGCCAAATCGCGCAGACGCGCATGGCCCAAAACACGCGACGAGCGGATGCGCCAAGCCCGCAAAGGACAATCGATATGAGCACACTTGAGGCTGCATCCCTTTCCATTGATTTTGCCGGACAGGACATGGTGATCCCGTTTCAGGTTGAGCCATTGGACGTGCGGGGTCGCGCCGTTCAACTAGGACCAATGCTGGACGCGATCTTGGATCGTCACGCTTATCCCGAAGCGGTGAGCCGGTTGCTGGCGGAAGCCGTCACGTTGACGGTCTTGCTTGGCACGGCGTTGAAATTTGAAGGCAAGTTCATCCTCCAAACCAAGACCGATGGTCCGGTACCGCTTTTGGTGACGGATTTTACAACGCCGGATTCCGTGCGCGCCTATGCCCGGTACGATGCTGACCAAGTGGCCGCCGCCGTGACGAGTGGTAAAGCCACCGCGCCCGATCTTTTGGGCCATGGTGTGCTGGCCATGACCATCGATCAGGGGGAGTACACCCAGCGCTATCAGGGCATTGTGCAACTGGACGGGATTGGTCTGGAAGAAGTGGCCCGCCGCTATTTCCGGCAGTCCGAGCAAATTCCAACTGAAATCCGGCTGGCCGTTGGCGAAGTCTTGACCCGCAATGAAACTGCCAAGCAAGGCGAAGGCCCCAGCCACAGTTGGACGGCCGGCGGGGTGTTGCTGCAATTTTTACCCGACTCGACGGAGCGCATGCGCCAAAAAGACCTGCCGGGCGGTGATGGCGCGTTGGACGATGATGGTTTTCAGGAAGACGATGCTTGGCGCGAAGCGCAGGCGCTGATGGGCACCATTGATGATGTGGAATTGACCGACACCGCCGTAGAGCCGGAGCGGCTCCTGTTCCGCTTGTTCCATGAGCACGGCGTGCGCATTTTTGACCCCACCAAGGTACGTGAGGAGTGCTCCTGTTCGCAAGAAAAGGTGCGAGCCATGCTGCAAGGTCTCACGGAACAGGAACGCGCTGAAAGCGTGGAAGACGGAAAAATCCTCGTCACCTGCCAATTTTGCAGCGAGCATTACAGCTTTGATCCGACGGACTTTCAGCAGGTGGAGGCGAAACTCGACCATTCAGGTGGCGGCAGCAACGCAGAGGGTGGAACTGCTGCTCTCTCGCACTGAGCATTGCCTGCCATGGTGCCAGCGTATCTTATGCTTTGCGCCACCATTCTTCAAACATGCGCTGCGGCAAACGGATCAATAAGGGTCAATTCGTTGCAGCATCTTCTTGCCAAGGCGGGTACGGTGAGGTCGCGTGTTGCAGGCAAGCGCCTCGCTGTATTGCGCATTGTTAACTTGCGCGTCTGCGCGGTGGTGCACATCTAAATGGCGAACAGGAAGATGCCATGCTTGACAAAGTGACCCCTGAAAAGTCGCTCATCGTGCCGGAAGGAAAAGAACCGGTGGCCAAGTCGGGCATGGGCGAGATTGCCTATGCGGACCGCGACGCGCTGGCCCATCCGGCGCACGCTCCAAACCGCAGCCGGGTTGGATCAGTTGCTTTGGGGCTGGGCAAAGGCCTCTTCCAGGCGATCTTGATGGTCGCCATTTTATTTGCGGCCTACATGGCCACCAATCGCTTAATCGCCAGCAAACCGGAACCGCGCACCCGTCCGCCATTCCAAACCGTCTACACGGTCGATATGGCGCAAGTCGCGCTGAAGGATCACCAGCCAACCTTTGTTGCTTATGGGCAAACCATTGCCGCCAGAACTGTCGAGCTGCGTTCCCTCGTCGGTGGCGAAATTGTCAAAATCAGCCCCAAATTGCGGGCGGGAGGGGCTGTTGCCAAGGGCGATGCGTTGGTGGAAATCGACGACTTTACCTATCGCGGCAATCTGGCAGAGGCGCGCGCCAACGTAACCGAGATGGAGGCGCGCATCGCCGAAAATCGTGCCCAGATTGAACTGGAGCGCAGCAAGCTCGTATCGGCGCAGGAACAGTTGGATTTGGCGGTCGCCGATCTGACAAGAGCCAGGAACCTGCGCAGCCGCAACACCGTCACACAACAACAACTGGAGGCGCGCGAACTCATCGTCTCGCAGCGCAATCAGGCCGTGGCCCAGTCCCGCGATACGATCAAAGTCCAACAGGCCAGGCTGGCTCAGCTACAAGCCTCTCTGGATCGCTTGCAATGGGGCGTTCAACAAGCCGAGCGCAATCTCCAGTCCACCGCGTTGATCGCGCCTTTCGATGGCATCGTGCGGTCGAGCAATGCGGAGGCCGGACGCAATGTCACCGCCAATGATGTTGTGGTGACCATGTATGAAGCCGGCAGTCTTGAAGTCAGCTTCACGCTATCCGATGCCCGCTTTGGCCGTTTGCAATCCGCTCAAGACGGTTTGATCGGACGTGCTGTGGAAGTTGTCTGGACGGTGGGGGGCAATGAAACCGTCTATGCCGCCCAGATCGATCGAGTGGGAGCCGACATCATGTCGGACCGTGGCGGGGTAGAAGTCATCGCAAAACTGGAACCGGTTGCCGACAATGCGGGCATCAGACCGGGTGCCTTTGTGGAAGTGCGCGTACCCGACCGCACTTTCCCAGATACCGCCGCCCTGCCGGACACAGCGCTCTATGACGGCAATAGGGTTTATGTTGTCGAAGATGGCAAACTGAAAGGCCGGTCAGTCACGGTCGCATCGTTTGATGGTGAAACGGCCCTTATCAGTGCAGGTCTTGAAGAAGGCGAACAGGTGCTGGTCACACGCATCACCGAGGTGAGCGACGGCTTGAATGTGCGCACCGAAGAGCAGGCCGCAGAAGCCGCCCGGCGCGCTGCGCAGCGTGCGGCGAAAGAGTAGGCGAAGCATGGCCACGCGCGAACTCAAAGGCACATCCGGTCTGGTCAGCCTGTTTGTGCGGCACCGCAACGCTGCCAATCTGGTGATGATCCTGATGGTCATTTTTGGCCTGTTTGCCCTCACGCGGGTCAACACCCAGTTTTTCCCCACCACGGAAATCCCTGTTGTCACTGTCACGGTCAGCTGGCCGGGGGCGAGTGCGGAGGATGTGGAAGCCAATATTTTGGAAATATTGGAACCGGAAGTGCGCTTCCTCGATGGAGTGGATCGTGTCACGTCCCGCGCCCGTGAAGGGGTGGCGTCCATCGGGCTCGAATACGAGCAGGGCAGTGACATGAAAGAGGCCCAGCGGGACGTGGAAACGGCGGTGAAGGCCGTCACCACATTGCCGGAGGATGCCGAAACCCCCGAAGTCAACCAGCGGGCATTTTTTGACCGTGTGGCAAGACTGGCGGTGACCGGACCGGTATCCGAAACAGCCTTGCGCATCTACGCTAAAAAAATCCGCGATGATCTGATCGAACGCGGTATCGACAAAGTCGTGTTCACCGGCATGCGCGACCGCGAGTTGCAGGTGGATATTCCAGAACGCGAGTTGCGGCGTATGGGCATGACAGTCGGAGACGTCTCGCAGATCATCGCCAGTAACTCCCGCGACCTGCCGTCGGGCCAGATGGATGGCAGCATCGAAAAACAATTGCGCACGCTGGCCGACATAGAGACGCCCGAAGCTCTTGGCGGGTTGGAAGTGAAGTCGTTCAGCTCGGGCGAGAAGGTGCGTTTAGACGACATTGCGACCATCAAAAACGGGTTTGCTGACAGCCAGCCGCAGGGATTTATTGATGGCCAACGCGCCATCCAGATTGAGGTTCAACGCGCGGAAACTGCGGACACTTTGGCCACCAATGCGATCCTGTCGCGGTACCTCGAAGAAGTGCGAGGCCAATTACCCGCCGGATTGGAACTGAAAGTCTACGACGTCCGTGCCAACGCGCTCACCGAACGCATCATGCTTTTGGTCACCAACGGGTTGAGCGGACTTGTTTTGGTGGTCGCCATCTTGTTTGTGTTTTTGAATGCACGGATCGCCTTTTGGGTCGCTGCCGGTATTCCCGTTGCCATGTTGGCGACGCTGGGCATCATGTGGATGACGGGGCAAACCATCAACATGATCTCGCTCTTCGCGCTGATCATGACACTGGGCATCATCGTGGATGACGCCATTGTGGTGGGCGAACATACGGCCACCCGGTTTGCCGCCGGAGATGGCCCTTACGAGGCGGCTGAAAACGGTGCCGGGCGCATGGTCACGCCGGTTACGGCCGCAATGATCACCACCGTCGCAGCCTTCGCCCCGATCTTGGTAATCGGCGGCACAATCGGCCAGATCATGGGTGTGCTGCCTTTGGTGGTCATGGCCGTGATCGTGGCCAGCCTGATCGAGTGCTTTCTTGTTCTGCCGGGCCATCTCGCCCACACGCTCCAGCCCCGCCGCGCGCGCCGTTGGTCCTATTGGCGGCAGTTTTTTGTGGCGCTTCTGATCGGTGTTTTTGTGGTCTCAGTGTCCGAGGCGGGCAAAGGCGGGTGGTTTGTTGCACTCTATCGCGCTTTCATCGGCTTCTTGGCTGCTTACCTGCCGGTGGGCGGATGGATGGAGGCTGGTCAGGCTTTGGTCACCTATTTGCAAGACCAACGTGCAGCGACACGGCTGCCCATCTTTTTTGGCGCCGTGGCCATCGTGGCCTACGCAACCTCCGTGGCGATTGAGGCCGTGTTTGCCTTCTTTGCCATTCGGGCGCAGCGCGGCAAGGACGCCGACGCCATCATTGAAGACGGGCGGTTCCGCAAAACCTTTGACGCAGGGTTCAACTGGTTCCGGGACAAGCCCTTCCGCGCCATGGTGAGCGCATCCTATCGCTTTCGTTATGTCACCATCGCGCTGGCCGTCTCCTGCGTCATGGTCGGCGTCTATGGCATGATGGCCAGCGGCAAGGTTGGCTTCGTGTTCTTCCCGTCGGCAGAGGCGGAAAACATCAACGCCCGTATTATCTTCAACGCGGGCATTCCCGAAGCCGAGGCGATCAAGGCGATCACCCGGGTGGAGGCGGCTTTGCGCGTCGCGGAACAGTCTTTGACCGAAGGTGAAGAAAAACTCGTCGTCGCCTCTTTCGCGACCTTGGGAAGGGCGGGCCGTTCCACGGGAGACAACCTCGCCAACATCCGCGTGCAGCTTACCACATCGGAAGTGCGCACTGTGCGTACGCCGGACATCGTGCGGGCATGGCGTCGCGCTGTTCCCAAAATCGCAGGTGTCCGTCGCGTTGCTCTTTTTGAATCCCGTGGCGGCCCTCCGGGTCGGGATGTGGACGTACAATTGCACGGGGAAAGTGCTGCCAAACTCAAACAAGCAGCCTCTGCAATTATTCCGCTGGTGGAGACCGTCGAAGGTATTTCGGGCGTGGCCGATGATCTGCCCTTCGGCAAACCGGAACTGGTGATGGAGCTAACCCCGCGCGGCGCAGCCTTGGGCTTTACCATCGATGCGGTGGGTCGTGAGTTGCGCAATTCTTTTGAGGGCGCGATCCCCCGCCGTTTCGCACAAGGCGAAGATGAAATCACCGTTCGGGTCTCAAAGGTCATGCGTCAGACGGGGACGGCGGCCCTGCGCAATCTGGAACTAAAAAGCCCCTCGGGTGAGTTTGTGCCTTTGTCCCAGGTGGTCAAAATCACAGAACGCCAAGGCTTTGCTGCCATCGAGCGCATCGACGGTCGGGCTACGGCGTCTGTCACCGGCGACATCGACACCAATATCAGCACAACAGACAAAGCTATTGAAACCTTGGAAGCCTCCGGGCTTGCCGACGTGGTGCAGCGCAACGGCGTGACCTACCGCTATTCAGGCCGCGATGAGGAGCGGCGTGAGGCGTTTGCAGATCTTCAGATCGGCGCGATCATCGCGCTGGCCGTCATCTACATCGTGCTGGCCTGGGTGTTTGCAAGCTACTGGCGCCCGCTTGCGGTCATGCTCATCATCCCGTTTGGCGTAGTGGGAGCGGTCTTAGGCCACTGGCTTCTGGGGCTCAAACTCACGATCCTTTCTTTCATCGGGCTGTTGGGTCTCGCCGGTATTTTGGTCAACGATTCCATCATCCTGGTCAGCCGTTTGGATGAACGCATCACGGAAGGTGATGATCTGGATGAAGCCGCCATCGGGGCCAGCCAAGACCGTTTGCGCGCGGTCTTGCTGACATCGTTGACCACGATTGGCGGTCTGGTCCCGCTGATGTTTGAAAAAAGCCTGCAAGCGCAATTCCTGCTGCCCATGGCGACAACCATGGTGTTCGGTTTGGCGTCCGCAACGGTTTTGGTGTTGTTTTTGGTTCCAGCTTTCGTCGGCATCGGCAGAGACATCAACTGGTTGCTGACCAGCCTTTATGGTCAAAGCAGTCGGGCTCGAAGCAAACCGGCGACCGGCACCGCTATTCAACCTGCTGAGTAAACAAGTCCGCTCTACACGCGCCAAAAGCGCGGGGAGAGCAAAACCAAAACGGTGAAGATTTCCAAACGACCGATCAGCATGGTGATCGCCAATATCCATTTGGGGACGGCATCCAGCGGCGCATACGTGCCTGCCGGGCCGATGATAGCGCCCAATCCCGGTCCCACGTTGGAGATCGCTGATCCCGCTCCCGACAGTGCGGTCACCGGGTCAACACCCGCAAGCGACAGGGCAATCGCGGACACCGCAAAGGTGAGCAGATACAAAAAGAAAAAGCTCATCACCGCCGCTGTGACGCCCTCTTCGATTGGGCGCTTGTTATAGCGCTGGGTAAAAATGCCGTTGGGATACAGCACCTGCGCGATGTGCTGGCGCAGGTTCTGCAACAGCACTTGAAACCGGAAAATCTTGATCCCGCAGGACGTGGACCCGGCGCAGCCACCGATGAACATGATGAAGAAGAAAAACGCCACGGCCGCCGCGCCCCAGCCGTCATAGGCGGTGGTGGCGTATCCCGTGCCTGTGAGCACAGACGTGACGTTGACCATCGCAAAGCGCAACGCCTCCGGCCCTGCGCGGACGCCGTAGACCTCTTCGATGGTCCAGGCGAACAGGATGCAGCACCCCAGCAGGATCAAAAACGTGCGCACCTGACTATCTTGAAACAGCGGCATCAACCGACCCTGCAGCGCTTGAACATAGAGTAGGAAGGGCAGGGAACCGATGATCATGAATGCGGTGGCGATAAAGTCGATGCGGCCACTTTGGAAATGGCCCAGCGAATCGTTATGATTGGAGAAGCCACCCGTCGCCACGGTGGTCATGGCGTGTACGCTGGCATCAAGCAGCGACATACCCGCAAACAGATAGGCCAGCAGGCAAAGACCGGTCAGGTTCAAAAAGATGAGCGTGATAAAACCTGAAATCTGCCGCGCTCGGGGCAGGATTTTTTCCGGCGTTTCAAATGCCTCGACCTTAAACAATTGCATGCCGCCAATTTGCAGCATGGGCAGCACGGACACGGCCATCACAATGATGCCCAATCCCCCAAGCCATTGCAGGATACCGCGCCATAACAAAATGCCCGGCGGCATTTGAGAAAGGTCCGCAATCACCGTGGCCCCCGTTGTCGTGAGGCCGGAAATGGATTCGAAAAACGCGTCGGTGAAGGTCGGAAAATGCCCCGACAGATAAAACGGCAGCGCACCAAAAGCCGAAAGACTGATCCAGACCAGCACGGTCATTATGAAAGCCTGCCGAGTGCTCAACCCTTTGCTGCTGCCCCGTGTCGCCAGAAACAACAACATGCCAACCGTGACGGTGGTGGCAGACGCGGTGGCAAACACCCGCCAATTGTCTTGCCCCATGCCCAAATCCACCAACGCGGGGATGATCATGGTGCCCCCCAACATCGCTACCAAAACGCCAATCACCAAAAGGATGGGCCGTGGATCAATGATCCCGTCGATGGGCAGGGAGGGGGATGCGCGTTGGCTCACCTTAGTTGAGGGTCCGCTTGCCTGTTACACGCGCGGTTCCCATGGGTGGCCCACCGCCAAACGCGTCGGGTAAATCCAAAGAAAACGGCGGCACGTCGATGTCGAATGGGTCTCCGGCTTCATCCACCATATGGTAGACACCGTTCATAAAGCCCGAGGGCGTCGTAAGCGGACAACCGCTGGAATACCGAAACGTATCGCCAGGATTGAGGATTGGCTGCTCACCCACAACGCCCGGGCCGTGCACGTGTTCCTTCTTCCCGTTGGCGTCCAGAATGATCCAACTGCGTTCGCGCAACTGCACGGTTTTGTCGCCCAAATTGGTGATCTCGACTTCATAGGCCCAGACATAGCGTGGCAGGGCGGGGTCCGACTGGTCTTCCAGATAATGCGGCTGCACCCGCACACGGATGTCAGACGTCACCGCCTCGTAGGCCATGGTGTCTCCGTTTGTCTCGTTGGGTCCGCTCATTTGCCGCCTTACCACTCTTTAAGCCGGGTCCCATTCTTGATCACACCTCTGCCACGACCACCAAACGCCGGCGAGTGGAGGCATGCACCATGGACCCCTATCAAACCTGCATGTACCAAAGGCCATTCGCCCCGGCAAACTGAACCCGGGACCGGATCCGTTTTTGCGAGGCTGACAATTTCGCTTATCGCACCGCTATTGAGGACCCGCTTCGTGCTCGACACCCGTATTCGCCGTTTAATCGATCCGCCTGTCGATGCGCTGGGCGCCCGTTTGCACGCCGCTGGCGTCACCGCCAACCGGGTTACTTGGGCAGGCTTTGTGTTGGGTGTCGTTGCCGCCGGACTGATTGCGGCTCAGGCCTATTCGCTGGGGCTGGTCCTTCTGCTTTTGTCCCGCCTACTGGACGCGCTCGACGGGGCGGTGGCGCGGGCTGGCGAAAAAACAGACCTTGGCGGCTTCCTTGATATCGTCTTGGATTTTGCGTTTTACGGGATGATCCCGTTTGCGTTCATCGTCGCCGACCCGCAAGCGAATGCGCTTGCCGGTGGTTTCGTGCTGCTGGCGTTTTACATAAATGGAGCGAGCTTTTTGACCTATGCTTTGATGGCTGAAAAACGCGGCTTGGACGAAACCGCGCGGGGCTCAAAGAGCCTGCTCTACACAACCGGACTGGCGGAGGCGACGGAAACCATCATCGTTTTCGTGCTGTGGTGCCTGTTTCCTGCATGGTTCAGCGTGATTGCGGTGGTGTTTGGGATCATCGTTTTGATCACCACCGTCAGCCGTTTCGCCTTGGCCTATCGCGCGTTCAAATGAACGGCTCTTAAAAAGGCATTTTAAAGCCGGGCGGGATTGGAAGGCCGGCCGTGATTTCCGCCGTTTTTTCTTTGGTCAGGTCTTCGGCTTTTGCTTTGGCAACGCCGTGGGCGGCGACGATGAGGTCCTCGATGATTTCACCTTCGTCTTCTTTCAACAAAGACGGGTCGATGGTCACGCTTTTCATGGCGCCCTTGCCGGTCAGAACCACGGTCACCAATCCGCCACCGGCCGTGCCCTCGGCTTCCAACTCTTCCAGTTCAGCTTGCAAGCCTTCCATCTTGGCCTGCATTTCCTTCACTTTACCCATCATGCCCATGATGTCTTTCATGGTGTATCTCCTGTTGCCGCGCGCTTGCGCCCGCTAGTTGAAGTAATCGTCCAGACCGCCCGCACCGGGATCACCGGCATTGTCCCGCGCGGGTCCACCATCGTCAGTCATCTCGTCTCCGATGTCTTCCGCGTCGGGGTTGTCCAGTCCGGCCTCCAAGGCTGCCGTCTCGTCCAATGCGTCCAACGCATCCCTCTTGGGGAAGCGCACTTCTTTGATCTTGGATTTCGGAAACGCGGCCAAGATACTGGCCACCAACGGGTCCGCCTCTGCCTCCGACAACACACCGGCCAGTTCTGCCTCGGCCTGCGCCTTGAGGGTCGCTTGGCCTTCCAGTTCGGACCGTATGATCTCCCAAGGTTCGCCGGTCCACGCCAGCAATGTGTCCTGGAGGATGCGCTGCATGTCACGCGGTGCGTTGCCCACCGCCGCGAATTCGATCCGCCCGTTTTCAAACGCGATTTCGCTAAAATTGTTGCGCAGCATCAGTTTGAATTTCAGATCACGCTTTTGTTCGGCCAGATTGAGCAGGTCCTGCAAGCTGTTGATCTGCGGCTGGACACTGCGCAGTTCCGGCTTTGGTCGCGCAATCGCAGCTTCGGCCGGAACGGCTGAAGTCACCTCCAGATCGGCCAGCGGTGGATTGTCGACCACCAGTGCGGGCCCATTGCCAACCCGCTGCAAGACCCTCTCACCGGAAGGATCCAAACCTGCTGTGGCCGATGACGGCACGGATGCGGTCATGCGATTGCTGTCTGCACCATCCGGCGCACTAACCAAATTGGACTGCGCGGGAATTCCGGAAGTTGCCTCTCCCGCGGCTTGAGACGGACCCGACGGACCACCACCATTCGAAGTGGAATTGGACACGTCAGATGAGGCGCTGAGTGTGCCTGACGTGATTTGCTTGATCACCTCGTCAGGCGTCGGCAGGTCTGCCGCGTGGGTCAGACGCACCAGCACCATGTCCGCTGCCGCCAGAGGACGGGAGGCCAATTGCACCTCTTGGATGCCTTTGAGCAGCATTTGCCAAGCCCGGCCCAGCACCCGAGGGTTCAACCGTTCGGCAAAATCCTTACCCCGGGTTTTCTCGTCTTCTGACAGGGACGGGTCGTTGAGAGCCGTTTCCACGTAACGCAAACGGGTCACAAAATGCACGAACTGCGCAAGATCGGTCAGTACAGTGGCCGGGTCTGCCCCCACATCATATTGCGCCTTAAGCTCGGTCAGTGCTGCGGCGATGTCGCCCTTCATGACGTGCTCAAACAGGTCGATCACCCGGGCCCGGTCGGCAAGACCCAGCATAGCCCGCACCCCTTCACCCTGCACTTGCGCAAGGCCGGACCCGGCGGCGTGGGCAATGGCTTGGTCCAACAGGGACAGCGCATCACGCACGGAACCCTCGCTCGCCCGTGCGATCATCGCTTTGGCACTGTCGTCAACGGTGATCGCTTCCGCGTCGGCGATCTTACCTAGAAAGGTCGCCATCTCCGCAGCATCAATGCGGCGCAGGTCGAATCGCTGGCAACGGGAAAGAACGGTAATCGGAACCTTGCGAATTTCGGTCGTCGCGAAGATGAATTTCACATGCGGTGGCGGCTCCTCCAGCGTCTTCAGCAAGCCGTTAAAGGCCTGTGTCGACAGCATGTGCACTTCGTCAATCACATAGACCTTGTAGCGCGCAGACACCGGCTTGTAGCGCACCGCCGCGATGATTTCACGAATATCGCCAATGCCCGTGTGGGAGGCCGCGTCCATCTCGATCACGTCCGGGTGGCTGCCATCCATGATCGATTGGCAGTGAATGCCCGGTGTGGCGATGTCCAGCGTCGGCGTGTCCAGCGTTTCGGTCTGATAGTTCAGCGCCCGCGCCAGGATGCGGGCGGTGGTGGTTTTGCCCACACCGCGCACGCCCGTCAGCATATAAGCTTGAGCAATACGCCCACTCTCAAACGCGTTAGTCAGCGTTTGCACCATAGGCTCTTGGCCGATCAGATCATCAAAATTGCTTGGCCGGTATTTGCGCGCCAACACCTGATAAGCGCCGCCGCTTGCGGTCAAGGCCGTGTTGTCAAAGCCGGGCGTTTGAACGGCTGCGCTGTCGGATGTGCTCTGTGGAGACGGTGCGTCTGCAGGTGGGTCTAACGGAGGGATGTCGCTCATGACCGATCATCTGCAGGACGGGGTGGGAGACTGGAAAAATGACCCGTACCTGGCTCGTTGGGGCTGCTTCGTTCCCGATCTGACCCGGTTGGCGAGTGGCGCGTCCACCACCAGCCTCCCACGTTCACATATCATGGGCACAGCCCATAAAAGCAAGCATGAAGCCGCAAAAAACCTGCTAAAGCTCCCCCATGATGACTTTGACTAAGACTTGGGCCCTCGATGACCGTCTGGCCCGCGACACGATGTTGATGGCCAAGCACGACCTGTGGGAACTGCGCCTGGTCAACGACGCCCGCTGGCCATGGGTCATGATCGTTCCCAAAATCCCCGATGTGTGCGAACTGGAAGATCTACCCGCGGGCATGTTTCAGGCACTGTTTGAGGAAGCGGCTTTGGCGGCCAAATCCTTGAAGGCGATGGATCGAGCAGACCTGCCGGACCTGACCAAAACCAACATCGCCACAATCGGAAATGTCGTGCGGCAATTTCATCTTCACATCGTGGCGCGCCACGAAAGAGACCCCAACTGGCCAGCGCCGGTCTGGGGTTTTGAAACAGCCGTGCCGTACTTGGAGGAAGAGGCACACAGCTTCATTCGGTCTTTTTTGGATGCCCGCAAAGCTCTGTGAACGTTTCGGTCTTTCCGTATGCGCCCTATTGAGCCCGCACGATCTGGTGTAAGCGAATGCCAGAGTTCGTTTGAAATGCCGCCGGAAATTTTATGCCTGTCCCTTTTTTGCACGCTGATTACACCCCCGTTGAGACGAGCGCTGACCTGTCCTTTGGCGGCAACCGGTTGGACCGGCTGAGTGAGGACCGGTCTGACGATGCTGTTGAGGCCGCACTGGCCAGCGCCGATACACGCATCATGGCGTTCGCCCGCGGTCGGGTTCTGATCGCTTTTGAAGATGATGCGCCGGTCGGTCTTCACACGTTGGACGCGCTGCAGCCTTTTTCGCCACATCGCGATCGGGGTGTGTTGCTGGGATTTGAAGACGGCGCTGCCCGTCTCGCCATACCGTTAGCCATCAATCCGGACGATGAAGATTTTACCCTCCCGGAGCCCTACAAGGCGGTGGACTATCGTTCCTTGGCGCGTCAGCAGATTTTAGACGCCGAAGGGTTGGGCATGGCGGCCCAAGGGGCAGCTGTTCTGGCGTGGCACGCCAGTGCCCGGTTTTGTGGTCGTTGCGGCTCGGCGATGGAGATGCGAGCCGGCGGTGCCAAGCGCCATTGCCCATCCTGCCAGCGCGATCAGTTTCCCCGCACAGACCCGGTGGTTATCATGCTGACCACCCATGGCGACCGGTGTCTGCTGGGGCGGTCGCACCACTTCCCGCCCGGCATGTATTCAGCACTGGCTGGATTTGTAGAGCCGGGCGAATCCATCGAAATGGCTGTACGGCGCGAAACGCACGAGGAAGCGGGCATTCACATTGGCGACGTGACCTACCACGCCACCCAGCCATGGCCGTTTCCGCACACGCTGATGATCGGATGCTACGGGCAGGCGCTGGACGATACGATCCGCAAGGACGAGACCGAGTTGGATGATTGCAGGTGGTTTGATAAGGCGATGATACGCGAGTTGATGGCCGATGGTGGCCCGCTTAATCCTGACGGTACACCGCAATTCTTCTTGCCGCCCAAACTCGCCATCGCCAACAGGCTTGTCGCTGATTGGGCCGCCAAAGACTAGACAGCGGTTCACAATTTGATGCAACCGCTGGGTTGCGAAGAGCAACCCGGCACTTATGCGCCGCCCCTTCCCCCATCTAGGGTCGCGAAAGCCTCTTGAGGCCGATAGCGTGAGCGCCGCTACTGGATCGATTCTATCAAAGATAGAAAGCATCTAGTTTCGCAGTAAGGGCGTCAACAAGCGGCCGCCGTCGCCATTGGTGACATAGTCTGCGGTAGCGGCAGACAATACCGGTGTACGCAGATAACCGGACCCGGCATGGCCCAAACTGTAAAACACCCGCGTGTTTTCGCGGGACCGCCCAACGGCCAGATTACCATCCCCAACCTTGGTGCGCAGCCCAGCCGTCGCGGCGACCAAGGGCAGGTCGCGGATGCTCGGCACGATGGGCTCTGCATTGGCCAGCAAAAATTCGATCACATCTGGTGCAACCGTCAGGTCTTCCTCACCGTGCTCATAGGTCGTACCTACAAGCAATTGGCGTCCCGGGCGCGGGCAGAGCGTCCCGCGTTTGTGCTTGATGAGATGGCGAATGGGATTGTCCATCGACGCCATGTCCAACACCAAATTGACACCCCGCACCGGTCGGCTGTCAGGGATGTCCTTCGGCATGCCTTCGATTGCATGATGGCCCATGGCGCAACAAACAAGAACGCTGTGAGCATCAAACTGCGATCCATTCTCGCAGATCACTTCGGTGCCAGCGCCAATGCTGCCACCGCGGTCTAGGGTGGCGGTGACGCGGTGGTGCTCATGAAGAGTGCCACCTTGGGCACGTATGCGTTTGGCAAGTCCGTTGCAGACAGCCTTGCCGTCCACCCAGAGCACGTCCGGTGCATACGCAGCGGCAACCACGCCTGGGCCCAGCGCCGGCTCGCACTTTCGGGCCTCCTCGCCCGACAAGGCATTGATGCGCCATCCGGCCTGCCGTCGGTCTTCAACGTCTTTTACCAGGGCGTCTCGGCTTGCTTCCGTCGCCACTCGGATCTGGCCCGTTGTTGAGAGCGCCGGATCAATCCCGGTGTCCTGCTGCAATTGCCGGGCATAGTCCGGCCATCTGCGATGCGCTTCTTGTTCTACAAGGCGCAGCGGTGTGCTGCCCAAACGCGGCTCAAGATAGGACGTCGCAACACCGCTGGCCCCACAGGCCAGCGTGTCGGCTTCCAACACGGTCACGACCTTGCCCCGCTGCAAGAGCTGGTCAGCAACCGATAAACCGACAATGCCTCCGCCGATCACGACGATCATGGTGCGCCATCCACCGAAACACAGTCAGCTTTATTCAGATGCCCAACGATCATATCCCGTTTGGTTCCAAAGCCCTGTTGTTTGGTGATGTGAAAACCAGCATCGCACAAATTGCGTCGAACCCAACCGGCTGCCGTGTAGCTGGCCAGTGTCGCCTGTGGCGCAGATTTTCGAGCCAGAGATTGCATCAAGGGCAGGCTCCACATATCGGGGTTTTTCGCGGGTGAAAAGCCATCAAGATACCAGGCATTCTGCTCGGTCTGGAACTGGCTCATTGCAGGCCGGGCTTCGTCCACAACAACCCGCACATGGGTTTGCGGATCCAGCCATACCCCGTCGGGTAGGTCCTGCCACCGCGCTATCAATTCTTCAGAAAGCATCTCAAGTTCCGGCCATTGCCCGTGAGCCTTGGCCGCTTGAATTGCTGTGATGGGAAATCCCTCAACGCTGGTGAAATGCAAAGCTGTGTTTTGATGGCGTAACGCACGCCAAAGCGCCCACGTTGCCAAAAAATTGAGGCCGGTGCCAAAGCCGAGCTCCCCAATCCGAAACGTCGTACCAACCGTCAAAGAAGCGAGGCGGTTTGGCAAACTGTTGCCATCCAAAAACACGTGGCGGCTTTCCGCCAGCCCATCATGGCGCGAAAAGTAGTGATCATCAAACAGGGTGGAGAACAGCGGTTCTCCGTCCCGCTCTTCAACGTGATGTGGAGTTGGAGCTTGATTCATTGACGTCTGAGAGCCGTTCGACACAGTCACGTGTGTGGTTCCATACCCTTTAGTCGCACTTTGGGATGACCGAAAGTCATGGTCTGACTGGGCCTGTGCCTTGTTTCGCGCAAGCCGCGACCGTATGCAAATACCAAGACAGTTTTGCTTGGATCGTTTCATGGCACTCGACATAGACACTATTCTGGATCGCCGCCGTCTGCGCCGCCGCGTTACGGTGTGGCGCATCGCAACCCTCATCGCAGCGGCCGTTGCCGTCGTGGCGCTTTTATCGGCCAGCGGTGCATTTAAAGGCGTCAGCAAGCCCAGCGCTTATATCGCGCGGGTGCCCATCACCGGCATGATCACAGAAGACCGCCGCCTGCTATCGATGCTGAAAGCCATGGAAACCGATGACGCTGTCAAAGGCGTTGTTCTGGCCATCAATTCCCCGGGCGGTACGACCGTGGGTGGAGAGGCGATATTTAATGCGGTGCGAAAGCTGGCGGACAAAAAACCGGTTGCCACCAGTGTCGGTACCCTTGCCGCGTCTGCCGGTTACATGATTGCAGCTGGATCAGATCACATTGTCGCCCGCCGCTCCTCCATTGTGGGATCAATCGGTGTGATCTTTCAGTACCCACAGGCCAAAGGCCTGTTGGACAAGATTGGCGTGTCGATGGAATCCATCAAATCATCGCCGCTTAAGGCGGAGCCGTCGCCCTTTAACGTGCCACCGCCCGGCACCGACAAGGCGCTCCAGGAACTTATCGATGACAGCTATGCATGGTTCGTCGATTTGGTGGCAGACCGCAGAAGCCTTTCACGGCCCGATGTTTTGACCCTCGCCGATGGCCGCGTTTACTCCGGGCAGATGAGCCTAAAGAGCAAACTGGTGGATGCTCTGGGCGGCGAAGAGGTCGCAAAGGACTGGTTGGTGGACGAAAAAGGCTTGTCAAAGGATCTCAAACTCGTCACCCGGGAACCCGCCCGTCCGCGAGATGGATTTTTGTTTTCCAACGCCGCCATCCGCTGGGTTTTGACCCAGTTTGGCGTACCAGCACAGGCACAGCCTGACCTGTCTGACATCGTCAACAGCACAGGCACAGGCGGGCTCTTCCTTGACGGTTTGCTCTCCCTTTGGCAGCCTGCCGGCTAATTTAACATTGGCCTGTAAATTCAACCAATGCTTGTGAGATACTTTCAAAGCGCTTTGACCGGACCATCAGCATGATAAAATCGGAACTCGTGCAGATTATTGCCGATAGGAACCCCCACCTTTACCAGCGTGACGTCGAGAACATCGTCAACGCAATTTTAGAAGAAATTGGGGAAGCACTGAGCCGTGGTGACCGCGTAGAACTGCGTGGCTTTGGAGCGTTTTCTGTAAAATCGCGGGACGCCCGCCTTGGGCGCAATCCGCGCACCGGCGAGACAGTGCACGTGGACGCCAAGGCCGTTCCATTTTTCAAGACCGGTAAGGATTTGCGGGATCGCCTCAATAGCGGGTAATCTCTTGCGGCCCCGGCTGTGCGCTGCTTTGAAAATAACCCTGATTGCCATCTTCGGCTTGCCGCTTAAGTGTGGCTGGTTCAAAATAACACGATGCGATTTTTAGCCCGCTCCGCCCAGCCCCGCAATGAGCGAGGTATGTGCTTGCGTGGCACCAGAGTTGAGAAACGGTTGAACCCATGATGAAGCGCCTGACGACCCTTTTGATCATCTTGCCAATCGGTATCATCGTTGTGGCTCTGGCGGTTGCAAACCGGCAGGCGGTCAGCTTGTCTATGCCTCCCTACATCAATGAAGAACCGTTTTTCTCACTCACTTTGCCGCTGTTTGCCGTGATTTTTATCAGCCTTTTGGTGGGCATGGTGATCGGCAGCTGCGCGACCTGGTTCAAGCAGGGCCGGTTCCGCAAGGCCGCCCGCGACCGCAAGGTTGAGGCGACGAAGAACGCTTTCGAGGCTGAAAAGCAAAAAACCCGTGCCGAAGAGCTGGAAAAGCAGGTCGGCAACAGTGTAATGGCCATTGCCAGCCGCACGGGTTTACCCGCGCCGGATGCGTCAAAAGCGGCTTAGTTGGTATTGACCAGCCGCTTGTTCGACCGTTTAGCCGATCAGGAAATGGCCGATCGCGTATAATATAACGCACAGGACTAAGCCTACGAAGAAACAAGTCCAAGCGTTTTCGCGATAAGTGTCGGTTGCCATCGGTTTCACTCTTTCTATTGCCTCGGCCGCAGAAATTCGCAGCGCCTCCGGCCCAACGGTAACGTCTGCCTCCATCAGGTGCAATGCAGTCTGGTGGCTCTAAGCGTCGGCTTTGTTGCCCACATGCTCGGAAAAATTGGTGAAAAATTCATCGGCGAGTTTCCGCGCTGTCGAGTCTATGAGGCGCGACCCCAATTGTGCCAGTTTGCCGCCGATTTTGGCGTCCACGTCGTATTCCAGCAGCGTTCCGGCTGGCACGTCTTTGAGGCGCACATCGGCACCGCCTTTGGCAAAACCTGCAATGCCCCCCTTGCCTTCACCGCTGATTGTGTAGCTGTCCGGTGGATTGAGGTTTTCCAAAACCACTTCGCCTTTGAATGTGGCTTTCACAGGTCCAACTTTGGCAACGACGGTCGCGGCGAAACCCCCGTCTTCGGTCTTCTCCAACTCTTTGCAGCCGGGAATGCAGGCTTTCAAAACACTTGGGTCGTTGAGCGCTGTCCAGACTGTGTCGCGGTCCGCATCAATCATGTGGCTACCGTTCATTTCCATTGGACATATCCTCCTCAATCGCTTGCCATTGGACGTATCAGCGCTCTGTTTGTTCAACAAGGGCTTTGCGACGCAAGTCTAAGCGGCTAAACGCAATCTATGCCTCGATCCCGCGCCAAATCGAACACCGGTGAGAAACCAAAATCCGGTCCGAAAAACCCTCGGAAAGGCGCATCGGCGGCACCCCATTCTTCACTTAAGTCGGCACTCTACAAAGGTGGCGCGTCGAAGACTGGGCGTGGCAAGACCTCCCGTTCATCCAGCTCATCCGGCCAGTCTGCAAACCCAACGGTCAGCACGGCTTTCCCCACGGATTCAAAGCCAGCCCAAAGAGCGGCCCCGAAACCGGTCCAGAAACAGGCTGTTCGCGAGGAGCTTCCGCAGCGAGAACGCAGGCAAGGCGCACGTGTCCCAGATCGCATTGGCATGATCTTGGAGACACCCGCCGATGCAGACTACGCGCTGCTCGATACCGGCAATGGTGAAAAACTGGAGCGCTACGGTTCGTTGATTATTCGCCGTCCGGAAGGGCAGGCGGTCTGGTTGCCGTCTTTGAACGCCAAACAATGGGACGCTGCGGACGCCGTGTTCACGGGCGATACGGACGAAGAAGGGCAGGGGCGCTGGCGCTACCCAAAGAGCGATCTGGCGGAGACTTGGCCCTTGGCCTTCGATGGCATGCCGTATTTGGGCCGGTTCACATCGTTTCGGCACACCGGGGTTTTTCCTGAACAGGCTGCCCACTGGCGCGCCATGCGCGCTGCCATCGAAGCGACAACCATCGCAGGTCGCAAGGTCCGCGTGCTCAACCTGTTTGGTTATACCGGCCTTGCGTCTTTGGTGGCCGCCCGCGCAGGGGCGGAGGTGACCCATGTCGACGCTTCCAAAAAAGCCATTGGATGGGCGCGGGAGAACCAGACACTGGCCGGTTTAAACGACAAGCCCATCCGCTGGATTTGCGAAGATGCCATGCGATTTTGTGCCCGCGAAGTGCGGCGTGGCCAGACCTACGATATCATCCTGCTGGACCCGCCCGCCTTCGGGCGCGGGGCCAAGGGGGAGGTCTGGCATCTGTTTGAGCACTTGCCACACCTGTTGGATCTGGTGCGCGCGCTGCAATCCAAGCATCCTCTCCAGACCGTCTTAACATCCTACGCCATTCGTGCCTCCCACATTGCGCTGCACGAATTGATGCAGGAAGCGTTTGCCGGGATGGACGGCAGGCTGGAATCCGGGGAACTGGTCTTGCGGCAGGCGGCGGGCGGACGGTCCCTGAGCACATCCATGTTTTGCCGCTATCTGGGCCCGCAAGCGTGAGCGGGGTGTCTTCCATTGATGCTGAAAAGACCAAAGGCGCTGCGCGCCCCGAACATCCTGCGCGCCCTGCGCGTCTTGGACGCATCGAAGACATTTCGTCTCCGGCGAACCCGCGCATCAAAAGCTTGAAAGGCCTCGCCCTCAAAAAGAACCGCGAGCGCGAAGGTCTCTTCTTGGCAGAAGGTGAAAAGCTGGTTCATGACGCTTTGGAGGCCGGCTGGAGCGTCAAAACGCTGCTGCTCAACAAGGCGGACTGGACGGCTGTTGATCATCCAACACCGGCTGACACCACATCATCCGGCACTGACAAAGCCAACCGCTTGCAGGGTTTGGCGGCTCGTGTTCGCGCGCGGGGCGGCGATGTGCTGACTGTGCCCGCAAAGTTGCTCACCACTATCACGCGCCGCGACAACGCACAGTCTGTGATGGCAGCGATTGAACCCAAAGTGTCAGCGTCCGATGCGGTGTTGGCCACGGAAGGGAGCGTATGGCTTGCTCTGGATCGTGTGCGCGACCCGGGTAACCTAGGCACTATCATCCGCACCACGGACGCTTTGGGAGCCAAGGGCATTATCCTGATCGGAGACACGACCGATCCGTTCTCGATGGAAACTGTGAGGGCGACCATGGGTTCCTTGTTTCATGTCCCGCTCATCCGCCTGCCGGAAACGGGTTTTGTAAAACTGGCCACGCGTTTCAAAGCCGAAGGCGGTGCGGTTGTCGGCACCCATCTGGCCGGATCTGTCGACCACCGCACACTGGACTATGCCGCTGCGCCGCAGCTCATCGTCATGGGCAATGAACAGCAGGGACTGACCGATACGCTGGCGCAAACCTGCTCCTCTTTGGTGCGCATCGCCATGTCGGGCAGTGCAGATTCGCTCAATCTGGCCGTGGCCACCGGGCTCGTACTTTTTGAGGCGCGTCGGTCCGCGCTTCCCAAGGATGGAGGGAGCGCTGATGCGTAAGCGCCATATCTTGTTTTTCGTCTTGCTGCTGCTTGTGGTGGTTGATCAGGTATCAAAGCACTGGGTCGAGGCTGTGTTGCCCTACGGGCAGCCCCTCTCCCTTTTGCCCTTCTTCTCGCTCTACCGAACCCACAACACCGGTATCGCATTTTCCATGTTGAATGAGTTCGGTGCGACCGGCCTTGTGATCATGACCATCATCATCATCTGTCTTGTGCTGGTGCTGTGGTCACGGGTTCCCCGAGACCAGCAGCTTGCCCATATCGGCTTTGCGCTCGTCATCGCCGGGGCCGTCGGCAACCTCATCGACCGGGCGACGTTGGGCTATGTGGTGGATTTCTTGATGGTGCATACCCAAACGTGGAGTTTTGCTGTTTTCAATCTGGCTGACAGCTTCATCACCATCGGTGCGGTTGCAATAATCATTGACGAGTTGTTTTCGCTCCGTAAGGGTGCGGCAACCACGACCACACCCAAGCCCAAACCCAAGCTTGAGGGCGGAGATGACGCACCCGGCCCGTCCGCCTGACCTAAATTCAAACAAATTTTCTGTACAGCACACCGCAAGGAGCCGCCATGAGCGCTTTCAAGGCAATTTTGATTTCCCGCGACGAAGACAAAAAACAGTCCGTCGAAGTCACCCAACTCACCGAAGACGACCTGATGGAAGGCGATGTAACGGTTGCCGTCGAAGCCACCACGGTGAACTATAAGGACGGTTTGGCCATATCCGGCAAGTCACCCGTTGTGCGCCACTGGCCCATGGTCCCGGGCATCGATTTCGCCGGCAAGGTTGTCTCATCCAGCCATTCAGGTTTTGCCGAAGGCGACGATGTCATCCTCAACGGTTTTGGTGTCGGCGAGACCCATTGGGGTGCGTACGCCGAAAAAGCGCGGGTGAACGGCGACTGGTTGATTAAGCGGCCCGCAGGCATTTCCGCCAAGCAGGCCATGTCTATTGGCACTGCCGGTTACACCGCCATGTTGTGCGTGATGGCGCTGGAAGCCCATGCAATCACCCCGGACCGTGGTCCTGTTGTTGTCACCGGTGCCAATGGTGGTGTGGGTTCGGTCGCCATCTCCCTTTTGTCCAAGCTCGGATATGACGTCATCGCCTCCACCGGCCGGCTGGAAGAAAGCGATTTCTTGAAGGCGTTGGGCGCAACTGAAATCATCGACCGTGCCGAACTATCAGAAGCGGGACGCCCAATGGGCAAAGAGCGCTGGGCTGGCGGTGTTGATGCCGTTGGGTCCCACACGCTGGCCAACGTGCTGGCTCAAACGAAATACGGCGGCGCGGTCGCGGCCTGTGGCTTGGCTCAAGGTTTTGATTTGCCCGCGACGGTCATGCCGTTCATCCTGCGCGGTGTTAGCCTGCTGGGCGTGGACAGCGTGATGGCGCCAAAGTCTTTGCGCGAGACCGCTTGGTCCCGTCTTGAGGCCGATCTCGATCTTGCAAAGCTCGACGCCCTGACCACCGAAATCGGTTTCGATGATCTCATCGGAGCGGCTCACGATATTGTGGAGGGCAAAATCCGTGGCCGTGTGGTGGCCACGCTTTAAGTGATCTGGCTGTGAATAGAGAAAGGGCCGCCCATTGGGCGGCCCTTTTTTTGTTTTCTGGTGCGGATCGGTCGGCTCAATAGCAGACTTCCACTTTTCTCCAGACGCGGCGGCCATGATAGTCGCTCCAGACCTTCCGACGCTTGATATAGCATTCGGAATCGTAACGGTCGTAGTGGCGGGTGTGGCGACGACGCTCACGGTGTTTGCGACGTTCGTTGGCGATGATGGCGGTGCCGACGATACCGGCTGCGACGCCACCCCAGAACAGACGGTCTTTGCGGCCGGCTTCGGCGCTGGGAACAAAAGTGGTGGCCAGAACCGCGGAAGCAAGAGCGGCGCAAAGTGTGGTTTTAAAGACTTTAGACATCGGAGTTTCCCTTTCCGGGGCTTGGTCTTAAGGGCGGGTTATCCGTTCCCTTTTGATGACCAGACACTAGCTGGAAAGACATGCCAAGAATGTGCATCATTGCACATGAAGTCTTGATGTATAATAAAATCAAATAGATAAAAGAATTTTAGTGCGTTTTGTCACGCCAAATGGCGGCCCTTGGTTCCAAATCACAAACCCAAACCCTCAGTCGCGACCCGGTAAAACACGGTCCGGTGGACGGTGTCCGTCAAAAACGGTTCGGATATTGATGATGACCTTGTCGCCCATCTCCATACGTCCTTCGACGGTGGCCGAGCCCATATGCGGCAAGATCAGCAGTTTTCCGCTCTGGGACAATTTACGCATCCGCTCGCTGACGGCGGGCTCGTTTTCAAACACATCCAAGGCCGCACCCGCGATGGCGCCGCTTTCGAGGCAATCCAGCAGCGCTTCTTCATGAATAATTTCGCCACGCGCGGCATTGACCACATAGGCACCCGGTTGGATCAGCTTCAAGCGGCGTTCTGATAGCAAGTGATACGTCGCCGGTGTGAATGGGCAATTCACACTGATGATGTCCATACGGGCCAGCATCTGGTCAAGACTGTCCCAATGGGTCGCCTCCAATTCATCTTCCAAGGCCGTGTGGACCGGCTGACGGTTGTGGTAGTGGATCGCCATACCGAACGCTTTTGCGCGGCGGGCGACGGCTGCCCCGATTCGGCCCATGCCGATAATACCAAGACGCTTCCCGGTCACCCGCTTGCCCAGCATCCAAGTGGGAGACCAGCCCGGCCATCCTTCCGCGCCGTCCATAACACGGGAGCCTTCCAGCAGACGCCGTGGCACCGCCAGCATCATGGCCATAATCATATCGGCTGTATCGTCCGTCAGCACGCGCGGTGTGTTGGTAACGGTGATACCTTTGGCGTTGGCGGCGGAAATATCGATATTGTCCGTACCATTGCCGAAGTTTGCGATCAGTTTCAGTTGCGGCCCGGCGGCGGCAATTACCGCTTCGTTGATCTTGTCGCTAACAGTGGGCACCAAAACATCTGCCAACGAAACAGCATCGATCAGTTGGGTTTCGCTCAACGGTTTGTCTTGCAGATTGAGCGTGGTCTGAAACAACTCGCACATGCGCGTTTCCACCACATCGGGCAGTTTGCGTGTCACCACAACCTTCGGACGTTTACCGTTCATGCAGCTTGATACCCCTTTGACGTGCCCTCAATGCGGCTTGATAACAAACCAACACTACCGGCCACGGGACGTGACGCGCGGGTACGGCATTTAGACCTGATTAACCCTGTCTGTTGAACCGGGCTTAACCCAAATGCGCCACTGTTTGTTCACTGTGTTGGCGCTGCGTTTTTGCGAACCAAAAACATCCCGCCAAGGCTGACTTTTGTACCAGACGCAAACCGGAACGCAATGGCGGCCATGCCCATGTGCACGGTTTGGCATGTCCTGAAGGAAATTGACCCAGTGACGGCTCTTCATCTTGTTTCGCGTTTTCCAAGTTTCGTATCTGGCCTTGGCTTCAACCGCTTGTTTTTGGGCAGTGTTGTAGCTTTGGGTGTCGCGTTGAGTTTTGCAGCGCCAAAGGCCCACGCACTGGACGGCCTTAAGGTGAGAGCCGCCGCTGCATCCGGCAAGACGATGACCGTAGGCCGTGAGACCGGCCGCCCTCTGCCACGCTTTGTCAGTCTTAAGTCCGATAAGGTGAACCTGCGCGTGGGACCTGGTAGAAAATTCCCGATCTCTTGGCGCTACAAGCGCGCGGGCCTGCCTGTTGAAATCATCCAGGAGTTTTCGCTGTGGCGTCGTATTCGCGACTCCGATGGTACGACGGGCTGGGTTCTGCACACGCTGCTATCCGGTCAGCGGACCGCGATTGTGGCACCTTGGGACCGCAAGGTGGAGCCAAACGGTGTCGTTCGTGCCTCCATGCTATTGGGCCATCGTTCAGCGTCCAGCGATTCCAGCACGGCTGCGCGGCTGGAGGCGGGTCTACAAGCCAGCGTCAACCGTTGCACAGGCGCTTGGTGCGAACTGGCTGCCCAAGGCACGCGCTTTTGGGTGAAGCAAAACAAATTGTGGGGAGTGTATCCCGGCGAAAACGTCGACGGGTAAGGCTTTTAGGTTTTTTGGCGCAGCCGCACGATGACATCAACGCGGGTGATTTCCATCCCATCCGGAGGCTCCGGCAGGTCCGCAACCGTGATCTGCGATACTGGCACGTCTTCCACCGTGTTTTGATCTTCGTTGTAGAAGTGGTGGTGGTCGCTGGTGTTGGTGTCAAAATAAGTCTTGGACGACTCAACAGCGACGGCACGCAAAAGACCTGCCTCAGTAAACTGGTGTAAAGTGTTGTAAACCGTTGCCAATGACACCGGAACTTGGGCCAAAAGCGCCTCTTCGTGCAGCCCTTCCGCCGACACGTGGCGATTGCCTTTGGAATAAAGCAGTTGTGCGAGCGACAGGCGTTGACGTGTGGGGCGCAGGCCTGCGTCCCTCAGGCGATTGTTCAATCCAACCGTGTTGCATACCTCTCTGGATGAGATTTCGGCCTGCCCGCCGCTGGGTGTCCCGTCGGAAAATGACGCCATAGTGTGCTCTACTACTCTTTTTTGGCTCCCATGCGCTCAAAGACCTCTAAATCCTCAGGCGCTCCTCGAGAGAATAGGTCACCCCAAAGCCCCCTGCAAGCACTCGATTATGCGTCAAACTGAGACTAACGTGTGACAGTTTTGGGTTTTGCAAGCGACCCGGGGTGATGTCTGTGGGGCTGGGACACTGCGGCTGTAGATACACAGTTGAATTTGACCCGCCCACTGCTGCCCTGTAAGCGAACCCATTTGAAGCGGTTGATCGCGCAATCATTGAGCGCAAGGTGGGGTAAAGACATGGCGGAACAGAAGTCCAGCTATACATATGAAGAAATTTTGTCTTGTGGACGAGGCGAAATGTTCGGCCCCGGAAATGCGCAATTGCCCCTTCCGCCCATGCTGATGTTTGACCGCATCACCGAGATTTCTGAAACCGGTGGGGAAAACGACAAAGGGCTCGTGCGCGCCGATTTCAAAATTCACGATGATCTGTGGTTCTTCAAATGCCACTTCGAAGGCGATCCTGTTATGCCCGGTTGTCTGGGTCTTGATGCGCTTTGGCAAATGACCGGCTTCTTTCTGGGTTGGATGGGCCAGCCCGGGAAAGGCCGTGCGATCTCCGCCGGTGAAGTGAAACTCACCAGCATGGTGACCCCGGACACCAAACTTGTTGAATACGGCATCGATTTTAAGCGCGTGATCAGCCGCAGGCTGGTCTTGGGCATTGCTGACGGCTGGATGAAGGCGGATGGCGAACTGGCCTATACGGTCAAGGATCTGCGCGTGGGCCTGTTCCAATAAAGGGTCAGTTCCAGGCTGCGCGTGCACTATCAGCATCCTTCGTCGTCATACTTTATAACTGGCTCAGCGGTTAGACACTCTCGCCTTAGTTTTTGTCTGTTTTGCCGGCCAAACAGACCCTTAACCCTCGCAAATCACCTCAACTCTCTATAAACATCCACAACCAAACCAGACGGTCTAGGCGCTAAGCCCATCGGCGTATGCGGGCGTGGACAGGGTGCAAGGCTTTCAGTCACCGGTGCTTGTGGCTGCCAACAGAAGGAAAAAGCGCATGAAACGTGTTGTCGTCACCGGAATGGGTATCGTCTCATCGATTGGCAACAGCACGCAGGAAGTGCTGGCTTCTTTGCGCGAGGCCAAAAGTGGAATTTCCAAAGCGCCCGATTTTGTGCAGCATGGCTTTCGCTGTCAGGTGCATGGCGAGCCGGATATGGACCCGTTTGAAGTCCTCGACCGTCGCACAGCGCGGTTTATGTCCAAGGGCACTGCGTGGAACTATGTCGCGATGCAGCAGGCAATTGACGATGCGGGCCTTGAGGGTGTTGAAATCATCAATCCGCGCACCGGTATCATAATGGGGTCCGGCGGTCCTTCCACCCGCACCATCGTTGAGGCGGCACAAAAAACCGTCGACACTGGATCTCCCAAACGCATCGGGCCAACGGCTGTCCCAAAGGCCATGAGTTCAACCGCGTCCGCCGTTCTGGCCACGCAGTTTGAAATCAAAGGCGTGAATTATTCCATCTCGTCCGCCTGTGCGACGTCCAACCACTGCATCGGCAATGCTTATGAGACGATCCAGATGGGCAAGCAGGACATCATCTTTGCCGGTGGATCGGAGGATCTGGATTGGACCATGTCCAACCTGTTTGATGCCATGGGAGCCATGTCGTCTAAACACAATGACGCGCCCACAACAGCATCCCGTGCGTTTGATGTCACCCGTGACGGGTTTGTGATTGCCGGCGGAGCGGGCGTTCTGGTTCTGGAAGAACTGGAACACGCAAAGGCGCGCGGAGCAAAAATCTACGGCGAGATTGTCGGTTACGGCGCAACGTCCGACGGCTACGACATGGTGGCCCCGTCCGGCGAGGGGGCCATTCGCTGCATGAACATGGCGCTGGAAACCGTCGATGGTCCGGTCGACTATATCAACCCGCACGCAACATCCACCGGCGTGGGTGACTCCCGGGAAACGGACGCCATGCGCACCGTCTTTGGTGATGCGATCCCGCCGATCTCCGCCACCAAGTCTTTGACCGGGCACTCGCTGGGCGCAACCGGCGTGCAGGAAGCGATCTACTCGCTGTTGATGATGAAGAATGGGTTCATCTGCGAAAGCGCGCATATCACGGAACTTGATCCAGAGTTTTCAGACATCCCAATTGTTCGGGAGCGGCAAGACGGCGTGGAACTGAACACCGTGCTGTCCAACTCTTTTGGATTTGGCGGCACCAACGCCTCGCTCGTTTTCCAACGGCTCGCCTAACACTCCGCCTCTTTACGCGGGGCTTCTCTATTCTCTTTGCGCCAAGCGCCGTCCCCCGAGGGCGCAGCCAAGCCAGGACCGAACATGTCAGACTTCACTTCGAATATAATGGCTGGAAAGCGCGGTTTGATCATGGGCGTGGCCAACGATCATTCCATCGCCTGGGGCATCGCCCGCACACTGCACGCCCATGGCGCAGAACTGGCATTTACGTACCAGGGCGACGCTTTCGGGCGGCGGGTTAAGCCGCTGGCGGAATCGGTCGGATCAGACGTCCTTTTGCCCTGCGACGTTGAAGACATCGCGTCGGTCGATGCCGTGTTTGATGCCTTGAAAGAGCGCTGGGGCACCATTGATTTTTTTGTTCACGCAGTGGGCTTTTCCGACAAGAACGAGTTGAAGGGCCGCTACGCGGACACGTCGCGCGATAACTTTTCGCGCACCATGGTCATCTCCTGTTTTTCCTTTACCGAGACGGCCAAACGCGCCGCAGCCCTGATGACGAACGGCGGTTCCATCATCACGCTGACCTATGGTGGCGCAACCCGCGTGATGCCAAACTATAACGTGATGGGTGTGGCCAAGGCGGCACTGGAAGCCAGCGTGCGCTATCTGGCGTCAGACTTCGGTGGTGATGATATCCGTGTCAACGCGATATCGGCCGGCCCGGTGCGCACTTTGGCGGGTTCCGGCGTGTCGGATGCCCGTTTGATGTTCAATTTCCAAAAGCGCAACGCCCCTTTGCAACGCACGGTCACAATCGATGAAGTGGGCGGTTCGGCGCTCTATCTGTTGTCGCCCTTGTCTTCCGGCGTGACCGGCGAAGTGCATTTCGTAGACTCCGGCTATTCAACAGTCTCCATGCCGCGACTGGACCAATTGAAGCAGTCTGAAGGCGACTGAGCCCTTTTCTAAAAAAGCTTCGATCACTGCACCAAGCGCAATTGATTGCCCTTGAACTCAAATCGCTTGAGTTTGTTCAAGAACGACATGCCCAAAAGGGTGGTGTCGAGTGCCATATCGTCCAACACGGCGGCCTGCACATTGCGCACGCGGATGGTGCCGATTTTCACCTCTTTCAACACAGCTTTCGCGTAACGAGCGACGCCATTGGCGGTGTTGGCGTTGTACCGAAAATCGCTGTTGGAGAGTTTCAGCCCAATGCGTTTGGCCGTGGAGCGGTTGATCGCCACGGAAGACGCACCCGTATCCACCAGCACTTTGATATATTTGCCGTTGATGCGGGCCTTGAAGTTGAAGTGCCCGGACCGGTCCCGCTTTGCGATGGCCACGCCACGCTTGGATGGTTTTGTACCGGTATCAAGTTTTGCGGCCCGAACGTCGTCGGAGCGCGCACTGTCGGCTGATTTATCATCACCGCTCAAAAAGGCGGGGGCCGTCACGGCTAACACGCCGAACAACGCCGCAACTTTCAACACTTCCTGCACTGATCCGCACTCCGCCACACACTGGTGAACACCAAAATCGGGCAAATCGATGAGGGAATTCTAAACTGCGGGGTGCGTTCGCCTCAAAGGCTAAACACCGCACTAACGCAAAAGGTCAAATTGCAAGCAATGCCGATGGATTAGTACCAACCACCGTCAACAATGTAGCTTTGATTGGTACAGGCTCCGGCTTCATCAGAGCAGAAAAATAGAACCGCGCGGGCAATGTCGTCCGGCACCAGATGGCGCTTGAGGCATTGGCGCTTCAACAAATCCTCCTCGGCCTCCGGTGTCAGCCAAAGGGTCTTTTGCCGTTCAGTCATAATCCAACCCGGGGCAACCGAATTGACGCGAATGTTGTAGGGGCCAAGGTCACGTGCCAACGAGCGCATCAGGCCCAGTACGGCGGATTTTGCGGAGGTGTAGCAGGCCATGCCGCCTTGGCCGAGCATCCATGAGGTCGAACCCATGCAGATGATCGCACCACCGCCCAGGCCTTTCATGTCCTCGGCCACCGCTTGCGATGCAAACACTTGGTGCTTGAGGTTGACCGCAATCCGATCGTCAAAATAGTCCGGCGTAATGTCTTCAAGTGCATGGCGCTGGTCGTGTGCCGCGTTGTTGACCAACACACCGATGGGGCCAAACGCATCTCTCACGGCATCAATACCAGCCACCATTGCGGTAATATCGGTGAGGTCGCAATGGACGTATTTTACCGAATGGCCTTCGGCATTTAGGCTCGCTTCCAGCACTTTGGAGGGTTCATCAGCGATGTCCAAAAAACCCACTTTGCAGCCCTGGCGGGCGAAGTGCGTGACGATGGATTCTCCGATCCCGCTGCCCCCGCCGGTGACGATCACGGTTTTTCCCTGCAGGCTTGGATAGGTTGCAACTGCGCTCATGGGTTTCCTCCCCCAATGTACAATGTGTGGGTGCGATGGCTGTTCTTGTCGTAATTTACTTGGTGCCGTACATGCGGTCCCCGGCATCGCCAAGACCGGGTACGATATAACCCTTTTCGTTCAGATGACTGTCGATGGCCGCAGTGTAAATGGGCACATCGGGGCATCTGGCTTGGAAGGTCTCGATCCCCTCCGGCGCTGCCAACAGGCACAGGAACCGGATGTCCTTAGCGCCACTGTCCTGCAGCTTTTCGATGGCCGCTGTGGCGGAATTGGCGGTGGCCAGCATGGGGTCAACGGCGATGATCACCCGGTCTGAAAGATCGGATGGCGCTTTGTAATAATATTCCACCGGTTGCAGCGTTTCGGGATCGCGGTAGAGCCCCACATGGGCCACCCGCGCGGACGGCACCAGATCAAGCATCCCTTCCAAAAGACCGTTGCCTGCGCGCAAAATGGAAGCGAACACAAGCTTCTTGCCCCTAAGTGTGGGCGCGTCCATTACCTCCAGCGGCGTCTCGGTTTTTTCCATCGTCAGTTCGAGATCGCGCGTCACCTCGTAGCAAAGGAGCAGTGAAATTTCGCGCAGCAGGCGGCGAAAGCTGCCGGTGGAGGTGTCTTTGTTGCGCATGATGGACAGTTTGTGCTGCACGAGCGGATGATCAACGACGGTGACAGATTTCAAAACGCTTTTTCCTTCAACTCGTGACGGCTTGGCTCATGTCGCTATACAAAGCCGCCAGCACCGCACATCATATTCAACCGGTCTTTTGATCCGCCGATTAGCCTTCAAAGTCCAGTCTTCGCAGCAGTTTCGAACGGGTGGTTTCATCCACAAATGCGGCTTCCAGCGCTGTGCGGGTGCAGTCCAACAGGGCTTCTTCGTCCAATCCCATGGAGGCGGCCAACGCATATTCGTTTTCCAATGATGTGTGGAAAAACGGTGGATCATCAGAGTTCAGCGTCAGCCGCAGTCCAGCCTCAGCAAGGGCAGGCAGGGGATGGTCCTCGACCTTCTTGTAAACGCCAAGCGCAGTGTTGGAAGCCGGGCAGAGTTCCAGCACCATGTCTTCGTCCGACAGACGCTCTATCAGATCCGGGTCCTCGATGGCGCGAACACCGTGCCCGATCCGTGACACCATGAGATGGTCCAGCGTGTCTCGAATACTCTGTGGCCCGGCAAACTCTCCCGCATGGGCGGTGAGACCCAAGCCAGCGTCACCGGCAATGCCGAAAGCCTCTGCAAAGTCTTCCGCCGCAAATATGCGTTCATCACCCGCCATGCCCCATCCGGTTGCCATGGGGTGTGGGTTGGCCGCTACCAGTTGAGCCACGCGCTCCGCCCGCTCCGGTCCCAGATGACGAATACAGGTGACGATGATACGCCCTTCGATCCCATGCTCGCGGTTCGCATCGCCAATCCCATCAACTATTGCTTCAATCAGGGCTTCATAACTCAGCCCCATGCGCGCGGCGTGATCGGGTGAGGCGAACACTTCGCCATAAAGTGCGTTTTGCTCGGCCAATCGTGAAAACGTATCATAGGCCAACAGTCGGTAGTCTTTTGGTTCCCGAAAAACGCAGGAGGCCTCGTCATACGCCTTCAAAAAAGACGTGAAGTCCTGCCAGACATAGGCCCCGTCCTTGATAATGTGCGACACATCGATGTTGTAGCTTCGCGCCAAGCGCTGCACGAGCGCCGGATCAGCCGCGCCCTCCAGATGACAGTGCAGTTCGGCCTTGGGAATATGGGCAACGGACATTGCGGCTTAGGCGGACGGCCGTGCTTCAAAACCCGTGACCGGCATGGCGCGTTTGAGCCAATTGTCTTTCGACCAGGCAGTCGTGCGGTCAATCATGTGCAGCGCATAGGCTTGCCGCGATGTGTTGGAAAGATTGGGGTGGGACGCGTGGGGAAACAGTCCGTGCAGCACCACGAGTGTGCCCTCCGGCGCTTCCAATGCGACAGCATCCTCCATGGGCATGGGAGAGGGCGCGACCGGGCTCATGGTCAGATCATCCCCGTCATAGTGAAACCGTTCTGCCAGCATCCTGTCCTTCAAACCCGGCAGACCGAACAGGCATCCATTGTCTCGCGTGGCGTCTTCCAGCGCGAACCAGAACCCGGTGCAGGAAAGCGGCTCGGTGTGCAGGAAGGTTGAATCCTGATGCATGCCAACTTCGCCACCAATCTGCGGTTGTTTGAAAATTACCATGGATTGGATGAGACCGGGATCGCTCAACCCGCAATCGCGAGCGGTCTGCTCCAGTTTTTCCAATCGCGACAGGGCGGCAAAGTCCGGATCAAGATCGTGCAGCGCGTGGCCAATTTTGTTGAGAGCACGGGTCTTGCCACACACCAGAGTGCCGGTTTCGTCCAATGCCTCGGCTTCAAAGAAGTACCGGACTTTGTCGCCCGACTCGCGAAAATAAGTGTCCGCCGCGTGTTTTTGATCCTCGGTGCTGAAGACTGTGCGGACGGTTTCCGGATCAAATTCTTTGACCAACGCTGCCGTCGCGTTCCGCATTCTGGCGGTCTCGTCTTTGGTCAGATAGTTTTCCAGCACCAGAACACCGGCGTCAGCATAGGCGCTCTTCATGGCTGGGGTCAGCCGCCCGTCCATCGGGGCAGTGAACCGAAAGGGATCGCTCATAACATGCTCTTTCCGTGGGGACCGGGGCTCATGCCCAGATGGGTGGCGATGGTTGCGCCAATGTCTGCAAAACTGGTGCGCTGTCCAAGGTTGCCTGAGGGCAGGCCCGGTCCGACTATTAAGACGGGCACCTGTTCGCGGGTATGATCTGTGCCGTGCCATGTGGGGTCATTGCCATGGTCCGCGGTCAACACCAGCATATCACCATCGCGCAAGTGGTCGATCAGTTCGGGCAGGCGTTTGTCGAAATGCTCAAGACAGGCAGCGTAGCCCGGCACGTCCCGTCTGTGGCCGTAAAGTTGGTCAAAATCCACGAAATTTGCAAACACCAGATCGCCATCCGCCGCGTCTTGCATAGCCTGCAAAGTGGCTTCAAACATCGCTTCGTTGCCGTTGGCCTTGCGCACATCGGTGATGCCGCGATGAGCAAAAATATCGCTGATTTTGCCAACCGCAAAGACAGACCGCCCGTCATCTTCGGCTCGGTCAAGCAGGGTCGGCTGTGGCGGTGGAACCGAATAGTCCCGCCGATTTCCGGTGCGCTCAAACTGGCCCACGGCCTTGCCTACAAACGGTCGCGCGATCACGCGCCCAACATTCATGGGGTCAACCAGAGTGCGTGTGAGTGCACAGAGTTTATAGAGCCTATCAAGACCAAAGAACGTCTCATGGGCTGCGATCTGCACCACGGAGTCGGCTGATGTGTAGACGATTGGCTTGCCGGACTTGATGTGCTCCACGCCCAAAGTATCAATGATCTCGGTGCCGGACGCGTGGCGGTTACCCAGGATACCTGGGATGTCCCCTTGGGCGATCATGGCGTCGGTGAGGTCCGCCGGAAACGTTGGCTCGGTCTCTGGAAATGTAGTCCAATCGAACAGGACAGGCACACCGGCAATTTCCCAATGGCCGGAGGGCGTGTCCTTGCCTGAGGATGTTTCTGCCGCGCAGGCCCATCCCCCCAACGCATCGCCAGCAAACAAAAATCCGGCTGGTAAGGAACCGCAAGCGGCACGGGCTGCATAGCCCAGTCCCAAACGTTCCAAATTGGGCAGTGTCAGCGGCCCGTTTCGAAGCCCATCGCGGTCGCCATCGCCCGATTGGCACGCAGCCGCGATGTGACCAAGCGTATTGGAACCCACGTCACCAAAGGCATCTGCGTCCGGCGCGCCTCCAGTGCCGACAGAGTCCAAGACAATCAAAAACGCCCGAGCCATCGCTGTCTTTCAGGTAATTAAGTGTGCCGCAGGGCGCGGGACCCAACGTTAGCCGTGTCTTGGTCCTGCGCGAGTAAAGACAAACGATGCCCCAACTGCGTCAGTCCGTCAAAGAGGGTGTGCGTCTCACTCGCTTGTTTCTTGGCTGGTTCCGCCATAACCCACCGCGACTAAGTAAAGCCCGTGCGGTGGAGCAACGGGCGCGCAAGCCGTGCGGTCGCACGCCTCCAAGGCTTCTTTCATGTCTTGCGAAGTCCAGCGGCCTTCTCCAACAGCCTTAAGTGCTCCGGCAAAAGAGCGGACCTGACTGTGCAAAAATGACCGGGCTCGGGTGGTGATCTCGATAATGTCCACGCCGAATGCGGATACGGTTCGCACGTCCAAAGCGGTGAGCGTTTTGATCGGCGATTGCGCCTGACATTCTGTCGAACGGAACGTCGTAAAATCATGTTCTCCCACCAGCACTTGAGCTGCGCTGTGCATGGCTTCTACATCAAGCTGCGCTTTCACGTTCCAGGCGCGGCCTTTCTCAACCGTCAGTGGCGCACGGCGCGATATAATACGATAGAGATAGTGCCTTTCCGTGGCGCTGAACCGGGCGTGAAAACTGTCCGCCACCCCATCACAGGCGTTGATCGCGATGGGATCTCCCGCCTGCCGCAAATGGGCGTTCATCGCCTCCATCAGCCGAAACGGTGCCCAAGGCCGCTCAAGGTCCGCATGGGCGATTTGGCCGAGCGCATGCACTCCTGCGTCCGTACGCCCTGCACCCTGAACAATCGGATCGTTCTCGCCTAACTTATCCAGCGCCTGTTCCAGCGCACCTTGGACGGAGGGCGCGGCGTCCTGCCTCTGCCAGCCCTTATAAGGCGCACCGTCATACTCGACCAAAAACCGGTAACGTGATGTCATTGTGATGTTATCGCGAGGTCAGTCGAGTGCCCGCAGGCACAGTGTTGCCTGCCAGAAATGCGTCCAGCGCCATGGGTTTTGCGCCCGCCTTTTGCATCAGCGTTGGCGCAATCGCGCCGTCTCCGCAGGCGATAGTCAGGCGGTCATCGAGAACCGTTCCTGCCGGACCTGAACCGTCGGCGACCGTTGCCGACAAGACTTTAGTCCGCACCGGTTTTCCGCCCAATGGCAGATCGCACCATGCTCCGGGAAAAGGGGAAAGGCCCATGATGGTCCGTTGCACAGTGTATGCCGGTTGCGACCAGTCAATCCGTGCCTCTGTCTTTTCGATCTTGTGGGCATAGGTGACACCCTGCTCACTTTGGGACGTCAGCGGCAGATTGCTCTCTGCCAGCATTGCCATGGCCTCCACCATGAGCTCTGCTCCTATTTCGCTTAGAGTGTCGTGCAACATGCCCGCTGTTGTACTGTCATCAATCGGCGTGCGGGCCGTCAAAGCCACCGGACCGGTGTCTAAACCCACATCCATTTTCATGATCATCATGCCGGTCTCGTCATCCCCCGCCATGATGGCCCGCTGTATCGGCGCAGCCCCCCGCCAACGCGGCAGCAAAGACGCATGACCATTGTAACAGCCATGTTTCGGCGCATCGAGTACCGCCTTCGGCAGCAAGAGACCGTAGGCCACAACAACCCCAACATCTGCATTAAGCGCGGAAAAAGCGTCCTGTTCCTCCTGCGATTTAAGACCGGTCGGGGTGCGCACCTCTAATCCAAGTTCCACGGCAGCCGCGTGCACGGGGGATGGTTTAAGTTCCAAGCCCCGCCGCCCTGCCGGTCGCGGCGGCTGCGAATACACACACACAATCTCATGCCCGCCAGCGTGCAGCGCCTGCAAAACCGGCACAGAAAAATCCGGCGTCCCCATGAAAACGATGCGCAGAGAATTTAGATTGGCAGACGGCATCTGTTGCAAGTCACCCAATAAACTGGGTGCCGTTTTGCTTGGCGATCTTGGTGAATTTGCGCACCACCATTTCGCGCTTGAGTTTGGACAGATGGTCGATGAACAATTTGCCGTCGAGGTGGTCCATCTCATGCTGTATGCAAACGGACAACAGGCCGTCAGCTTCCAATGTTTGCTCTTGGCCGTCGCGGTCGAGATATTGCACGGTGCATCCGGCAGGCCGCTCCACGTCCGCATAATAGTCTGGAATGGACAAACATCCTTCCTCATAGACTGCGCGGTCATCGGAAAAAGCGACAATCTCCGGATTGATCAAAAAGATCGGCGAGCGATCTACCTCTTCGGTTTCACCGCGTTGAACCGCACCGTCTGCCGCCTCCTCTTCATCGTCAGAACGCTTCGCACAGTCGACGGTAAACACGCGGATGGGTTCCCCGACTTGCACGGCGGCCAGACCAATGCCTGGTGCGTCATACATTGTGTCCAACATGGAATCGAGGAATGTGCGCAGGTCATCATCCACCCGCTCGACGGGCTTTGAGACCCTCCGCAAAACAGGGTCGGGAAGGTGTATAAGGGGAAGTAGAGCCATGGGCGTGAGATAGTCAGCACGCCCTGATTGGTCAACACGATGGTTCGAGGTCCTTCGGAGGTACAGTCAAATCGTTCTTGTTTTGGTCCATCCGCGAATCGTATAGCGTTGCGCGATGGAAAATCTTCAATTGCACAAAACCCTGCTGACCGTGGGCGAGACCGCCCTTTCTCGCCTCGATGTTCTGCTTATTTGCATTTCGCTTTTGGCGCTGGTGGCGTTCGTCGCGCTCATCTCATTGTGGCGTGGGCAAGTCCGCAAATTTCGCGAAGACGAAGCCGTCCGTCAGGCGGAGCGTCAGCGCGCGCACATGGCTGAGATGCAGTTGATGGAGATGATGCAAACCCAAAACGAGTTGGCGGGTCGCATGGCCGCGATGCAGGAAGCCTCCGGCAACGCGCAGGCTGCTTTATCGCGCCAGATGGATGAGCGTCTGGCCAATGTCACAGGACGTGTGTCCCAGTCTTTGGCGGAGACCACCAAAAACACGCAGGAGAGTTTGGGCAAACTGCAGGAGCGTCTGGCGGTCATCGACACGGCCCAAGGCAACATCACATCGCTGGCCGCAAATGTCGTCGATCTGCAAAACATCCTCAACAACAAGCAAGCGCGCGGTGCTTTCGGCCAAAGCCGCATGGAAGCCATCGTGCAGGACGGCCTGCCTCTGGGCACGTTCGATTTCCAAACCACACTCAGCAATGGCAACCGCCCCGACTGCACCATCAAAATGCCCAATGATGCGCCGTCTCTGGTGATCGATGCAAAATTCCCGCTGGAAGCGTGGAGCACCTTTCACGAAGCGACGGATGAAGCGATTAAGAAAGCCGCCGCCAAACAGTTTCGCAACGACATGGAAGTCCACATCAAGGCGATCTCGGAAAAGTATCTCATCGCCGGAGAAACGCAGGAAACGGCGTTTCTTTTTGTTCCATCAGAATCGATTTTCGCCGACATTCACGAACGTTTCGGTGCCATCGTGCAGCGGGCGCACAAGGCGCGGATTGTCATCGTCTCACCCTCGCTCTTGCTGCTCTCTGTTCAAGTGATCCAAGCCTTGCTCAAGGACGCCCGCATGCGGGAGCAGGCGCATTTGATTCAGGCGGAAGTGGGCAAATTTGCCAACGATCTTCGCCTGCTGGACGACCGGGTTCGCAAACTCCAAAGCCATTTTGGAATGACCGCAAAAGACGTGGATCAAATCCTGATTTCCACCGAAAAACTCTCCCGCCACGGCCAACGCATTCAAGCAATGGAATTCGGCAACGCCGCAGTTGAAGCCGTTGCGGCGAGTAAAGGTATTGAAGGCAGTAAAGCGGAAGCAAGCGAGGACGAACGCGGCAAACCGTTTTTGCGGGCAATTGAAGGCGGGGAGTAAACGGACTTCATCGTTCCCGGCTCGTTTTCGGGTGTGACCCGTCGAACCGTCACACATCACGTCAACTCAATTCCAAGGCAGATTTGTCAGCGCCCATCACGCAACAACGGCCGCGTCGGTTATGTCCTACAAGAAGAGGTGTTTTGAAGACAGTCAATGGCGGCAATGCGGACATTTTTGCCCTTCAGTGCTGGACTTCGGATGACCGCAGTTCAGTTATTTGGTTTAGTCGCCGCCGTCTCCGTCTCCGTCGTTGTCCCACTCTCCGCCTGGTTCAAAAGGGCCTTGGTTTGAAGTTCGTTCGCCTCCATGCCACTCCACCCAAACGTACATTCCATCTTCTCTTTTGCGAAGTGATTTGCGACGGACGCGATTACGATAGATTGTGAATGTGATAACGGCGGCAATTAATACTGCACTGAAAATGCCAAACTGCCATCCATCTTCAGAGTTCCAACTTATCAACTTTCTAGCCCTTAAAACTTCTTTGCGTCATCAATTTAGCAGACATTCGTTTAATCCTCAGCATCGTTTAATTTGGGCTCGGAGCTGACGTTCGCCGCTCGGTCAAACAGAACTCAATGTCTTGCGTTTTATCATTCCAAATAACGATCCTTTGACAGGTCATCGCTGACCCACCCCATCCCACGTAACCAAGACCAAACACCCCGCGCTTGACCGGCTCTGCCCAAGCGCTCACAGGGGCGCATGGCTTTGCTTTGGATACCGGTGACGATTGCGGCTGCGTTTTTGCAGAACCTGCGCTCGGTTTTGCAAA
Organism: Pseudomonadota bacterium; assembly: GCA_038746275.1. GTDB lineage: Bacteria > Pseudomonadota > Alphaproteobacteria > Rhizobiales > Rhizobiaceae > Pseudahrensia. The sequence continues at coordinate 46,564 of JBCDKS010000013.1, forward strand.
AGGCGATCAAAGGCCGTCTCTCCACTGCGGGGGCCGCCTATGCCCGCTTCTTCTACGCTTGGCCTTTCGCTTTGGCGTATCTGGCAGTTTTGTATTGGGGTGTTGGCTATGACTTGCCCAAGCCCAATCTGGCCTTTTTGGTTTACTGCCTTTTGGGCGGCGTCTCTCAAATCCTGTTTACGGTCGTGCTGCTGTGGATGTTCTCGTTCCGCAGTTTTGCGGTCGGCACTACATTTTCCAAGATGGAAGTGATCTTGGTAGCCGTCCTGGGTGCAATCTTGCTGGGCGATACGGTCTCGGCACTTGCGATTTTCGCCATCACGCTCAGTTCCGTGGGGATCGTGCTTTTGTCGTTGCAAGAAACCAAGATGAGCCCCGGCGGCCTGCTGCGCGGCCTGCGCGAAAAAGCAACGTGGATCGGCCTTTTATGCGCTGCTCTCTTGGGTGCATCTTCCGTGTTCTTTCGGGGCGCGGCGCTGGCGCTGGACGGCCCGGATTTCGTGATGGCAGCCGCCTATGCGTTGGTGGTTGCGTTGATCTTGCAGACACTGATCATGGGGGCTTGGTTCGTGTTGATGGACCGTCCGCAATTGGTCAGCGTGGTGCGGGAGTGGCGCCACGCGGCGCCCATCGGTCTGGTCGGCATGCTCACATCAGCCTGCTGGTTCACGGCGTTTACATTGCAAAACGCGGCCTATGTGCGGGCGCTGGGTCAGGTGGAACTGCTGTTCACCTATGCTGCCACGGTGTTCATTTTTCGCGAGGCCATTTCGCGCCACGAAGTCATCGGGACGTTGCTGATCGCCTGCGCAATCGTGCTTATTTTGGTGGCGAGCTGAGCAAACCGTCTATCAGTTCCAGACGGTCCTGGCCGTAAAACATTTCGCCGCTCACAAAATAGGTGGGCGAGCCAAACACGGACCGCTCAATGGCTTCGAGGGTGTTGGCCGCGTAAAGGTCTTGGATGCGGCGCGATTTGGCCTGTGCCATCAGCACATCGGCGTCCATACTTTGTGATGATACAAGGGCTGCTAAAACGCCTTCATCGCTCAAATCGGCATCATCGCGCCAGTGGATTTCCAGAATGCCGTGCGAAAGACTGTCCGCATCCAAACCGGCCTCTTGAGTCGCAAGGATCAAGCATCCTGCAATCGTGTAATCTGCATCGTGATGCGTCGGGCGAAAACCGACGATAGGCACACCGCGATGCGCAGCCCAACGGTTCATTTCGGTCTCGAAGAAATATTCCTTATGCGCTTCTGTCCGCTTAGCGAAAGGCACTGAGCCGCTCGCCTCCATCACCGGGCTGAGGTGAATGAGACGATGGCGCAGGGGCAGACCATGGGTCTTGGCCAAGGCCTGCACCTGTTTGGAGCCGATATAGGCGAAGGCGGAATGGGCCGAATAGAAAACCTCGATCATGATCAGAACCCATTAGCGAGTGCCATTTCCGCGGGAGCGGCTGAACACCATTTTCTGGTTAGCCAGATCATCACGGCTGCCCTGCCATGCATAGGCCATCAGCGCCGGCTCGCGGTCTGAAACCGTGATGCGGTGCAACTGTTCCGGGGGATTGAAAATCATCGAACCCGGCGCATAGACGCCCTGATGGTTTTCAGACACCGCGCCGGACAAACAGATATAGCTTTCCGTGATGCCCTTATGGGCATGGGCGGGATAGGTGCAACCGGGCGCAAACAATACCAGGCCCAAGATCAGATCGGGGGAGAGAACCGGCCCGGTGGGGCCGCAAATCTCGCTATAGGCATATTTGTTTTTCAGCCCTCTGGGCACTTTGTCATAGCCATAGCGCCACGCCAGCCCCGAGCGGACCGCGTCCACCGCTCGAACGACACTGGCCTGCCGTTCCTTACGGCCCTGATCAAGGGCCCGCTGAAAATGAGCGGTTACCGGCAGTTCTGCTGTTTCTCCTAAAACGACTGGCGCATTGGTTTTCATCACCCGCGAAATGTTGGCGCGAACGCCGCGCTGGTGGCTGCGGATTTTTGAACTGCCCCCGGATGAGAGCGCCCGGTACATGTCGTAGATTTCCCGCAACAGATAAAACCAGTCCGGCAACTCACCCAAGGTTGGGTTCTTGGCGGTTTGCGTGGTTTCGATGTCTGGAAAGCTGGGAACGGGTTGGATTTCCATAGCGGCTTGACCCGGATAAGCGACGCGACCTGCGCTGCGCCAAGACTGTCTGTATTTACCGCCTGCTTAAACAGCTTCATGTCGCTGAGCGCAAAGAAAAAGGCCGCTTCGGTTCTCCGAAGCGGCCTGTCTCAATGTCGCAGAGTGTCTGCGTCTTATTGGACGGGGCAGGCGCTGTCGCTCATGTAGTCGTGCACTTTCACGACGCCAGTCGCGATTTCGAAGGCGGCCTTGTATGTTTCCGCTTTCATCGCATCATCAACCAATGGGGCGTTGTTCTCATCCATCGCAAAACCAACACCGCCAGCGCCGAGGTTCAACACGTTGAAGCCGGTGCTCCATTTGTCGTTCTTCACGTCCATGAACGCGTTGTAGACAGCGTTATCCACGCGCTTGAGCATGGAGGTGAGAACCTTGCCCGGGTGCATGCCGTTTTGGTTCGAATCAACGCCGATGCCCAGTGCGCCAGCGTCAGCAGCGGCCTGCAACACACCGATGCCGGTGCCGCCAGCAGCGTGGTAGACAACGTCCGCGCCGCGCTCGATCTGGGACTTGGCCAATTCGCCGCCCTTCACAGGGTCGTTCCAAGCAGCACCGGTTGTGCCGGTCATGTTCTGGAACACCTCGTAATCAGCATTCACGGACTTCACGCCCTGCACGTAACCGCAAGCGAATTTACGGATCAACGGAATGTCCATACCACCCACGAAACCCACTTTGCCGGATTTCGATGCCTTGGCGGCCATCACGCCCACCAGGTAGGATCCCTCGTGTTCGGTGAACAAAATAGAGCGCACGTTGGGCTTATCCACCACCATGTCCACAATGGCGAATTTCGTGTCAGGAAATTCCTGAGACACTTTCTCCATGGCGGCTGCGTGGGAAAAACCGATGGCCACGACGGGGTTATGACCGTCGCGTGCGAAGCGGCGCATAGCCTGCTCGCGCTGCGCATCGTTTTGGATTTCAAAATCCTTGTATTCGATGCCGGTCTCAGTTTTGAAACGCTCAGCGCCCGTAAACGCGGACTCGTTGAAGGATTTGTCGTTCTTGCCGCCCAGGTCATAGACGAGAGCAGGTTTCACTTTTGAGTGAGCGTCTGCGAGCGCGCCCGGTGTGATTGCCAAGCTGGTCGCGCCGGCAAAAACGGCGGCCGCCAAGCCAAGAATGATTTTTTTCATGCGTGCTATCCTTTTGAAAGCTCCCTGAAGCCGGTTCCCGGCCTGTTGTTCACGTCTTTCGAGGTTTTCATGCCGAGTGTGGCAACCCCGTGGTGGTGTTGGCGCTTGTTGTGCTTCGTTTCAACGGCCTCCGGAGGGCCTGATGGTGAAGCACGCTAAGAGCGCCAAACTGCCATGAAGTCTTGCACGCTTGGCCCCACTTGCACAGTCTTTTTGCAAGCACTTCAACAGGCCCTGCAATCTGCGCAGTCAGGTCACTGCCGCTTTTGAAATAGCCTTTCGCTTCCCGCGCGGGCTGGTTATGCACGTTGAAATCAAGACCGCACGCTTTCTCCAAACGCCATATCGGTAAGACACATGCCCAACCTGTTTCCCGTAATCACCGGCGATATCGGCGGCACCAATGCCCGCTTTGAATGGATTGGTGACGTCGATGCACCGCCGCGCAGTTTGGGCACCGTAAAAACCGCAGACTATGACGGGCCGGAAGCGGCGATATTGGCTTGTTTGGAGCGCGCTGATCTTCCGCGCCCGAAAACGGCGCTCTTGGCGGCGGCCGGTCCCATCACGGATGAGGGGCTAGATCTGACCAATTGTGCATGGGTCATACGGCCTGACCCGTTTTTGGAAACAACCGGTTTCAGCCGCCTGCAATTGTTGAACGACTTTGAGGCCCAGGCTTTGGCCCTGCCGTTCTTCGCAGCCAGCGACGTGTGCGCCATTTCAGGGCCACGTTCGGGTTCACGGTTGGGGCGAAGGTCGCAGTCCGCACCCACTGCTACTCCGATGAAGGACAGCAACACGTTCACCAAAGCCGTCTTGGGCCCTGGCACCGGTCTGGGTGTGGGCTTCATGGTACGGGCACAGGGCAAATGGGTGCCGGTACCCGGAGAGGGTGGGCATGTCGATCTCGGCCCGCGCACCCCTTTTGAAGCTAAACTCTGGCCGCACTTGAACACGATAGGCGGGCGCATTTCAGCCGAGCAGATCCTGTCGGGAGATGGCTTGGAAAATCTTCATCAGGCCATGCAAAAAACTCTCCAGAGCGATGATGGCCAGACCAACGTTGGGTTTCGCACAGCGCCGCAGATCACGGCGGCCGCCCTTGAAGATGGAGGTTCCATCGCTGCGCGCACATTAAACCTGTTTTGCACGGTCTTGGGTCGCCTGGCGGGAGATTTGGCTGTCACCAGCATGGCCTATGGCGGTGTCTATCTGGCTGGCGGCATCGTCCAAAAGATTGCGCCGTTTGTGCATACAAGCGGGTTTCGCGAAGCTTTCGAGGATAAAGCACCCCATACGGAGTTGATGCGCACCATGCCGACATGGCTGGTTCAGCACGAACTGCCCGCTTTGTTAGGTTTGGCGCAGTTGGCCAAACGTCCGGACGATTTCTTGATGGACATGGATCATCGCTCTTGGGACATCTAATGGCCTTGGTCCTTGACCCTTGGCGATTGGGGCTTGGATGCAACACTGCGGCTCGTTTGCCCGGTTCGGTGCAAACCCAGCCATGGTCACACTGCGCGACTTGGCGTATAGCCAGCCCAAAATCGGGTTTGTGCACCCTGTTTCTGCCCCGTAGCTGTGCGTGCTGTGCTCTCGATCAATTGGGGCACGCTGGCACGCACGAGGCCTCAGCCGGAGTAATATGGCTCTAAAATCGCTTCTTAAACTGTTCATCCGGTCTCCCGCCGAGATGGGCGTTGTGACCAGAATGCTGTCGGAGAATTTTCGCGTTCACCGCACGCAATATATTATCGCGATTACATTTATGGTCATAACAGCTGGCATCACCGCCTTCAGTGCTTGGTTGATGGGGCCGATTGTCAAGGACGTGTTTTACGGAAATGACGTCAATCAGGCGTTCTTCCTGGCTGGGGTCGTGATTGCCGTTTTCCTTCTCAAGGGCTTTCTCACCTATTTTCAAACGGTCATCCTAAGCCGGATCGGCAACAACATCGTCGCCCGGTACCAACGCCGTGTCTTTGATCATTTGATGAATTTGGACGTCAGCTATTTTGGCAAACAGCATTCCGTCATGCTGATCAGCCGCATCAACGCCAACATTTTTGCTGTTCGCAGCATGCTCAATACCCTGATCCTGGGTTATGCCCGGGACCTTGTGACGGTGGTGGCGCTGATTGCGGTGATGGTCTACCGCGATCCTGTCATGGCGGCAGCGGTCTTTATTATTGGACCCTTGGCTTTGTATGTGCTGGCCCAATATGCCAAGCGTGTGCGCAAGATTGGCCGTGAAGAAGTGCAGATCACCGCGCAGGTAACGACGTCGATGCAAGAGGCCAGCCATGGCATTGAGGTGGTCAAGGCCTTCACCATGGAAGACCAGTTGCGCCAAAAACTTGGCGGACTGACCGAGCGTGCGGAAGCCCGTTCCAACAAGATTGCCCGCATCACCGCCCGCACCAGCCCGTTGATGGAGACCCTTTCCGGCGTCGCCATCGGCGCAGTCATCGCATACGGCGGTTACAGGGTCGCAACACAGGGCTATGAGCCCAGCGATCTGACATCTTTCATGACGGCGTTGCTTCTTGCCTACGATCCGGCCAAACGGCTGGCCCGTTTGAGGGTGGTGCTGGAACGGACTTTGGTGGATGCCCGCCTGATTTACCACCTGCTCGACACCCCTATACGGGGCCGCGAGGAAGAGACAGGTGAGGCCTTCACGGTTCAAACCGGCGTGATGGAATTCAAAGACGTGACGTTCGCCTACAGTGATTCTGTGCGTCCAGAAGATGATGATGTTTGGTCCGATTTAAAGCGCACCTCTGCCAACTCAACTAAGCGGCTCGGTAGCACCAAATCGAATGACAATGGCGACCGGGATGAAGGCGGGGACGAGGGTCTGGCTCTGCCCGAAGGTCCACCGGTTTTGCACTCGGTGTCGTTTATGGCCGAAGCGGGCAAAACCACTGCGTTGGTGGGGCCATCCGGTGGCGGCAAGTCGACAATCCTCGCGCTGCTGCAGCGGTTTTACGATCCCCGTTCCGGCACCATCTCAATCGATGGCCGTGACATCGCAACGGCCAATGTGAGCGAGTTACGCGGGCAAATGGCCTTCGTTTCCCAGCACCCGGTGTTGTTTGAGGGCACGGTGAGCGAGAACCTGCGCTTTGGACGACCGGAGGCAACGGACGCCGAGATAGAACAAGCCGCCAAAGACGCGCAGGCCCACGACTTTATCATCAATCTGCCCGATGGGTACGACACGCCCTTGGGGGAAAACGGTGCAAACCTGTCCGGCGGTCAGCGCCAAAGGGTGTCCATCGCACGGGCGATCCTGCGTGACGCACCCATCCTGCTGCTGGATGAGGCAACCTCCGCCTTGGACAACCAGTCCGAGGCGCTGGTGCAGGAGGCGCTGGAAACCTTGATGGAGGGCCGTACCACGCTGGTGATCGCCCACCGCCTGTCCACCATTTCGGGAGCCGATACCATCATCGTCATCGATTCCGGTCGTGTGGTTGAACAAGGAAGCCATGCGCAGTTGATGAAGCGCAGCGGCGGGCTTTATGCCGATCTCAGCCGGTTATCGTCTCTGTCTGATGGTCCGAAATTGGATGTGAATTCAACCGACCCAGACGTGGCCGATCAAAAGCGCGATCAGACGCCGGCGTGAATTTAGTCTTGGGGGAAAAACCAGAATGCCTGATATGAGACTGGCTGTGGTCGGGGCCGCAGGGCGCATGGGTCGAACGCTGATCCGTGCGGTCGCCGAAACCGAAGGGATTACACTCTCCGGGGCGATTGAACGCGAAGGCGCCGCCGATATAGGAGCCGATAGCGGCGTACTGGCGGGCTTGGGGCCAAACGGCATCGCTGTTACCGACGACGCGCTGGGCGTGTTTGCAGCCTCCGATGGCGTTGTCGATTTCACCATTCCGGCTGCCAGCGTTGCCTTTAGCGAATTGGCGGCACAGGCCCGCATCGTCCACGTGATCGGCACGACCGGTTGCAGCGTTGACGATGAAGCGCGTTTCGACGCCGCCGCCCGCCACGCCCGTATTGTCAAATCCGGCAATATGAGCCTGGGCGTCAACTTGCTCGCCGTCCTCGTGCGCCAAGCGGCGAAGGCGCTGGGCACAGAGTTCGATATCGAAGTTCTCGAAATGCACCACAAACACAAGATCGATGCCCCCTCCGGCACCGCGCTTTTGCTGGGGGAAGCCGCAGCAGAGGGTCGCGCGATGGATCTGGAAGCCAACAGCGTGCGCAGCCGCGACGGCATCACAGGCGCGCGCGAAGAGGGAACCATTGGTTTTGCCACTCTGCGGGGTGGCTCTGTGATCGGCGAACACTCGGTTTTGTTTGCCGGTGAGGGCGAGACGATAGACTTGACCCACCGCGCCACCGACCGCCAACTCTTTGCCCGGGGTGCTGTCAAAGCCGCATTGTGGGCTCACGATAAGAAACCGGGCCGCTACGATATGCTTGATGTTTTGGGCCTGCCCAAAGACACGTAAGCGGCCAGTGCGCCGATCTGAAAGGAAATAGGAATGTCCGGAACCCTCGTCCTCGTCCGCCACGGCCAGAGCGAATGGAACAAACAAAACCTGTTCACCGGCTGGAAAGATCCGGATTTGACCGAGCAGGGCGTGGCTGAAGCCATCGAGGCCGGCCGGGTTCTCGGCGAACGCAAAATGACTTTCGACATCGCGTTCACGTCAGTTTTGCAGAGGGCGGAGAAGACGTGCCAACACATCCTCGATGGCGTTGGCCAAAGCGATTTGCACACCATTCACGACCAAGCGTTGAACGAACGCAATTACGGCGACCTGGCTGGCCTGAACAAAGACGACGCCCGCGAAAAATGGGGCGATGAACAGGTCCACATCTGGCGTCGCTCCTACGACACGCCGCCTCCCGGCGAGGAAGGTGAAAGCCTCAAAGACACCGGCGCGCGCGTCTGGCCCTATTATATGACGCAGGTCCTGCCACAGGTCTTACGCGGCAACACCGTTTTGGTCGCCGCCCATGGAAATTCCCTGCGCTCTCTCGTTATGATCCTCGACCGCATGGACACGGACAGCGTAACCCAACTGAACTTGGGAACCGGCATCCCCATGATCTACAAACTTAACGCGGACACCACCGTGGCCAGCAAAGAAGTGCTGGGGGACATGTCCGGTGCGCACTAGCCACATGCGCGTGCGCGCCATATCGCACCCGGCCTCTTGATCGCGGCATGAGCGTCACGGAAGAAAGCTATAAGACATATCACCGCGCTTATTCCCGCGCGGAGCAGATCAGCGACGCCATGGTTCACGCAGTGGCGCTCTTGGTGGGCGTGATCGGTTTTTCCGCGCTGTTGTGGACCGTGGCTATGAACCGAACCGGCCTGGATTTGCTGGCCACGGTCATTTATGCGGCGGCGTTTTTTGCCAGTTTCGGCCTGTCAGCAGCCTACAACATGTGGCCCATGACGCCGTTCAAATGGGTGCTGAGGCGCTACGATCACGCCGCCATCTACCTGCTGATCGCGGGCAGTTGCACCGTGTTTTTGTCCCAGGTCGACGGCCGCCAGTTGACGGTCCCGCTCACCACCATCATTTGGGCCGTGGCGATTGCCGGCATCTGGCTCAAGCTCGTCTATCCCGGTCGTTTTGAGCGTCTATCGCTTGCGCTTTATCTGGGTCTGGGCTGGGTGACCGTCATTGCCATCGGTCCCATCGTGCAATCCCTGCCCTTAGTCACCGTCATTTTGATCGGGGCGGGCGGCCTGATCTACTCGACCGGTGTGCTGTTTTACCGGCAAAAGACCCTCGTCTTCCACAACACCATTTGGCACGTCTTTGTCACGGTCGCCGCGTTCTGCCATCTCGCAGGCGCAGCGATAGCGCTGACGGCTTAGCCGTTGTTGGGACGACGCGCCACCATGTCGATTTCCACCAATGCGCCCACGGCCAGCGCGGTGACACCGATGGTCGTACGGGCAGGCAACCGGTCGTCGGCAAAATACGACCGGTAGACCGTGTTGAACGCATCGAAATCCCGCTCAAACTCGGTGAGGTAGCACCGGCACTGCACGACGTCTGTCAATGACAGGCCGATGCCGTCCAGCACAATGGACAGATTGTCGATCACGCGCTTTGTTTGCGCGGCAATGCCCTCCGGCAGGCGCGCGGCCGGGTCCTCGGGACAGGTGGGCATTTGCCCGGTTAAAAACACCCAACCATCACTTTCCGTCGCGTGGCAAAACGGACCGACAGGTTGCGGGGCTGCCGCCACTTTATGAAACAGGGTCATTCCGCTCTTCCCCGTCCATCAAATGTCGATGGTTTCAAACCGCTCAACAATGCGGGCCACCAGCCGTTCAGCCACCGCCTCTTTGGAAGCCTTGGGAAACGCTTCGCTGCCGCCTTTGGACACCAAGACAACCGAATTCATATCGCCGCCAAACACGTTGTTTTCTGCAGACACATCATTGGCGACGATCCAGTCAGCCCCTTTTTTGACAAGCTTCGCGCGGGCGTGCTCTTCCAGTTTTTCGGTCTCCGCCGCAAAGCCAATCACGAGGCCGGGGCGTCCGCTGGTCAGCGTTCCTACGCCCTTCAAGATGTCCGGGTTCTCCACCATGGACAGCGGTGGCATCGCACCGCTCCCATCTTTCTTTATTTTTTCGTCCGCTTCTTGATCCACGCGCCAGTCCGCGACAGCGGCGACAAACACCGCGATATCCGCCGGGAGTGCCCGCTCCACCGCTTGCTGCATGTCGCGGGCGGAAATCACGTTGACCACCGTCACATCGGCAGGGTCTGCGATCGAAACAGGCCCGGATACCAAAATCACCTCTGCCCCGGCGCGGGCCAGTTCGGCGGCAATAGCATGACCTTGTTTGCCGGAGGAGTGGTTGGAGATGTAGCGCACCGGATCAATGTCCTCGCGCGTGGGCCCGGACGTGACCAGCGCCCGTTTGCCCGCCAGGGGTTTGGGCGATGTGTCGAGCAGCGCTTCTGCGGCGGTCACGATTTCGATCACTTCGGCCATGCGGCCAAGGCCAGCTTCTCCCGTTTCCGCCATCTCTCCTTCATTGGGTCCAACAAAATGCATGCCGTCGCCCGACAGTGTATCGAGATTGCGTTGCGTCGCTGGGTGGCTCCACATGGCCGGGTTCATGGCGGGTGCGATCAGCACGGGCGAACTGGCGGCTAACAGAACGGTGGTGGCAAGATCGGTTGCAAGGCCGTTTGCCATCTTGGCCATGATGTCCGCGGTGGCCGGAGCAAGGATGATGAGGTCCGCCTCGCGCGCGAGCCGTATGTGGCCGATGTCTTGTTCGGCTTCCCGGTCCCAAAGATCGGTAAACACGGTCTCTCCGGTCAGCGCGCCGACGGTCATGGGGGTGACGAAACTTTGCGCCGCTTCGCTCATCACGCAGCGCACCCGTGCTCCGCGCTCCCGCAGACGGCGGATCAGATCAAGCGATTTATAGGCGGCAATGCCACCGGAAATGATCAGCAGGATCGACGTATTGGAGAGCGTGTGACGCATGAAAAATAAGTCCAGAACCGCAGCATGGCTACACCATACCGTGCGAGACCGGAAAGATGAAACGCGTTTGTGACAGGGTTAACCGGGCCGCACCAACGGGTGAGCGGTGATACAGTCTTGGTCTAAAACTGCGCCCAGGCCATGGCCGCCAGCGAGATGGCGATTACCCACAGCGCCACACGGCCGGAGCGGGAATGGCGGGCCTCCGCTTTGCCGATAGCATCAATGGTTTTTTTATCCAGCCGCACCCCGTCGCGGGCCATGGCGTCAATTTCTTCCGACAGCACTTGCGCCCGTTTGGCCAGATCAGGCGCTTGGCGCAACAATTGACCAGCCGCTTGCAAGCCTTCGCGGGCATCGTCCAACCGTCCCAGCGGGCCGATCAAACGGGTCGCTTGCGGGACGACCACCGGACCGGCCGTCTGCCACATGTTGAAATTGGGATCGAGCTTGCGGGCCAGCCCTTCCACCACAACCATGGTCTTTTGCAGCAACAGCAATTGCGGCTGGGTTTCCATCTCAAACACTTCGGTAATGTCGAAGAGCAGGCTCAGCAGGCCCGCCATCTGAATTTCCTCAGCCGTTTGACCGTAGATCGGTTCGCCCACCGCCCGCAGCGCCTGGGAAAAGGAATCCACGTCCTTGGTCGCGGGTACATAACCGGCCTCAAAATGCACCTCCGCGATACGGCGATAATCGCGGCGGATGAAGCCCGCCAATATCTCGGCCAGGTAGCGCCGTTCCGCTTTTCCAAGACGGCCTGCAATGCCCAGATCAACGGCCACAATGTCCCCGTCCGGTGCGACAAACAGATTGCCCGGATGCATATCCGCATGGAAAAATCCGTCGCGGATCGTGTGGCGTAAAAACGACTGGATCAGGTTGGATGCGATGGCCTTTAGGTCTTGCCCGGCTTCCTGCAGCGCCGGAATATTGTTGAGCTTAATTCCGTCCACCCATGACATGGTTATGCAGTCGCGGCCCGTTCTTTGCCAATCGATGGCGGGCAGACGGAAGCCGGGATCATCCTTCGTGTTGTCCCCCATCTCGGAAAACGCAGCCGCTTCCAGCCGCAATTCCATCTCCAAACGCGCGGATTCGGCCAGCATGTCCACGCTGGGCACCAGCATGAGACGACGGATGGGCGGGAACAGCCGGTTTAGCGTGTGGGCGGCGGTGTAGAATGTTTCGAGATCATAGGCGAAGCGTTCCCGCACACCCGGGCGGATCACCTTCACGGCCACGTCTCGCTCCGTACCGTCCCGGTCCCGCACGCGGGCTTTATGCACTTGCGCTATGGAGGCTGCGGCAATGGGTTCGCCAAACGCTACGAAAAGCGCGTCGGTGGATTTGCCCAGCGTGCCCGCGATGGTGGCCTTGGCTTCGTCGGTGGGGAAGGGCTGCATCCGGTCCTGCAACAGTTCCAGATCCTGTGCGATGCTGTCGCCCACAATGTCCGGGCGGGTTGCCAAAAACTGCCCCAGCTTCACCCAGCTTGGGCCCAACCGGTTCAGTGCATTGGCAAGCTTCGTGCGCTGTTCCACCGTCTTGGCCTTACGACGCTCCACCAGCCTGGCCACTTTTTTGGCAGCCACGACCGGCGGCGGCGCGCCTTCATTGGGCAGCGCCGTAATCACGCCCTCGCGCATGAGCACGTAGACGGCCCTGAGCAGAGAGAAATAGGGACGGATAGAGACCATATAGCGTTACAGTTTCCAGCCCGTGTGCAGCGCCGCGATGCCGCCGGTCATGTTGCGATAGTCCACCCGCGCAAAACCCGCGTCGCTGATGATTTTGGCAAAGCGCTTTTGATCGGGGAATTTGCGGATCGATTCCACCAGATATTGATAACTCTCCGCATCCCCCGTGATGGCCTTGCCAATACGCGGTATCGCGTTGAACGACCATGCATCGTAAAACCGGTCGAGCATGGGCACGTCCACGTCGGAAAATTCCAGCACCAATATCTGCCCGCCGGGCTTGAGCACCCGGTAGGCTTCGCCGATAGCTTTTGGAATATCGGGCACATTACGAATGCCAAAGGCGATTGTGTAGGCGTCAAACGTGTTGGCCTCAAACGGCAACTCTTCGGCGTTTGCCTCCACAAATTCCAGATTGTCCAGCAATGTGCGCTTGGCCGCCCGCTCGCGGCCCACGTCCAGCATGGAGCCGTTAATGTCCAGCACGGTCACATGGGCGTTGCGGCGGGATGCTTCGACAATCCGAAACGCCACATCCCCCGTGCCGCCGGCCACGTCCAGCGAGCGCCACTCGCCGCGCTTGGAGGGCGCGGCCTTGGTCACCATGGCGTCTTTCCACAGCCGGTGCACACCCGCAGACATCACGTCGTTCATGATGTCATAGCGCTTGGCCACGGAGTGGAAGACCGCGTTCACCTTGCCCTGCTTCTCGCCCGGCGCGACGGTCTCAAACCCATAGGCCGTCTGCATTTGTTCCGGGGCGGTGCTTCTATCCTTGCTGGGCTCGCTGCTCATAACCAGTCACTCACGGTCTCATCCGCCGCTGATATAGGCGAGCAAAGTGAGAATGGCCATGCGGTGATTTGGGGTGTGCTAAACTCACACTGCCAGGTACGCTGCCAACACTTATTTGTCGGGTGAACCAGCACTGCATGTCGAACGAATGGGACGAAACGGTCAAGGATCATCTGGAGGCGGTTGAACGCGCCGCCAGAGGTTTGGCCGCGTTCTTTGAACGTGATGATACCGGAAAAAAAGACAATCAGCACCTGCCGCCGGATTTTCCCAGCGATCAACTCACCGATATCGCGTCGGCCCTGATGCGGGTTTCCAGAGCGCTGCCCATGGAGTTGCAACCCCCGCTGGAACAGGCCCAGCGGCGACTTGGGGCTATCCGTGCCGACCACATACCCATGCGGGGCGAGAAGCCCTACGGGCGTGGAACTTACATCGATGAATTGATTCAGCGTCTGATGACGGAAATTTCCACCGCTCTGGAGCTTCTGACCCGTGGTCAGGACCTGTCACCCAAGCTTCCCCATGAGCCGGATGCAACGCTGAACGAAGACGAGCGTTTGGCCGCCGATCAACTGATGGAACTGGCCACAGCTATCAGTGATAAACTCGGTATTGCGATCAGTGAGGCTGAGGGCTTGATCGGTCAACTCGATCAAAACCAACTGGATGTTCTCATCGCAACACTGGTCACTTCGGACGTTGTAGAGCGCGTGATCACAGCGGAACTGCGCCACGATCCAAGAGTGAGTTGGCTTGAAAGCCTTACGCCCTCGCGTGAAAAACTGCCGGAATTACTCGAAGACGCGGCAGATGGCGTTGATGGCCTGGCAGACGTCGGTGCCACGGTCTGGAAACTGATAAAAGATCCGGGAACCGGCATCGTCAACGGAATGCGCAATGGTGCGGAGGCTTTGCGTGAGCTAGCCGTACGGATGCGTGAAGCACAGGAGGCAGATGGGCGTCAGGGTGCATTCCCACCCCCATTCGATCTCGACGAGATCAAGGAAAACCTGATCAAGGGCATCGCGCCTCATCCTGCGCATGTTCCCCGGATTGAAGAGTTAAATTTCAATGATGAAAAAAGACTGGTCGATCTGTCTGCCCTGTCCGGCCTGACGGGTTTGCTGGCGCTTGGTTTGGATGGGACTGGCGTGCGTGATCTGTCTGCCCTGTCCGGCCTGACGGGCTTGCAGGAACTTTTTTTGAGTGGGACTGGCGTGAGTGATGTTAATTTGAAAGCGCTCCAGCCTCTGATTGATGCTGGTTTGAAAGTCCGTCGCTAAACAAAAAAGGGGCCGCGTGGGCCACTTCCTCATTCACGATAATGGTTGAAACTTACCCGATCACGCCGCCGTCTTCGCGTTGGATCGCAACCACGCCTGATCTTGGCACCGATGTTCCACCGCCGGGGAAGTGGCTGTTGCCACGTTCGCCGGGGTGTTGGATGCCCACGAACAGCGTGCGGCGGTCTGTGGACCAGCACATGCCGGTGACTTCACACTCGTTGGGGCCAACCAGAAAGCGGCGGATTTCGCCCGTCACGGGGTCGGCCACCAGCATCTGGTTGTTGCCCTGTCCGGCAAAGTCTTCCTCGTTCTTGTAGTTTCCGTCCGTCTGGATCCACAGCAGGCCTTTTTCGTCAAACGTGATGCCGTCGGGCGAGTTGAACATATTGCCCGCATTCAGGTTGGGGGAGCCCGCTCTTGGATCATTGGCATCGTCAAACACGGCCGGGTTGCCCGCCATCACAAACAGGTCCCACTGGAAAACGTCTGAGGTATGGTCGGCATTGGACGGACGCCAGCGCACGATCTGGCCAAACTTGTTGGCCTCGCGCGGGTTGGGTCCGCCCGCAGGCGTGGGGTCGCCGCCCGCATTGGGTTTTTTGCCCCGGTTCTTGTTGTTGGTGAGCGCGCAATAAACCTCCGCCTTCACCGGGTTGGAGGCCACCCATTCGGGACGGTCCATGGTGGTGGCGCCCACCGCAGAGGCGGCTTGGCGGGTGTGGATGGAAATTTCCGCTTGGCTGGCCATGCCCGTGGTTTCCGGCGTGAGCGGCAGCCATTTGCCCAAACCGTCTTCATTGAACTTGGCCACGAACAATGAGCCGTTGTTCAACAGATCATCCGTATCGCCCCCTTCCGTGTAGGCATTGGTGGAGACGTAGCGGTAGAGAAATTCGCCGCGCTCATCATCGCCCATATAGACCACGATGCGCCCGTCGCCGTTCACAACCACTTCCGCGTTTTCATGTTTGAACCGGCCAAGGGCGGTGCGCTTTTTGGGTGTGGAACTCGGATCGAGCGGGTCGATTTCCACCACATAGCCCGCGCGGTTGGGCTCATTGGGATGTTTGGACACGTCAAAGCGCTCGTCCACCTTTGCGAAGCCATAGCCCCAGTCCTTTGAAGAGACGCCATAGCGCTTGAGTTCATCGGAGACTGTGTGATCTTCGTCAGCGGCGGAGAAGTAGCCATTGAAGTTTTCTTCGCACGCCAAATACGTGCCCCACGGTGTGCGCCCGTTGCCGCAATCGTTCCATGTGCCCAGCGACCGCGTGCCGGTCGGGTCGGCGGCGGTTTTTAGCAGGTCTTGCCCGGCGGCCGGGCCGGTCAGCTCCATGGGCGTGTCTGCGGTAATGCGGCGGTTATAGGGGGAATCTTTGACAATCGAATAGGTGCCGCCCTGTGGCTCGATTTCCACAATGGTAAGGCCCTGGGCGTTTTTGCCCTTCATCACGTCATCATCGGTTTCCGGCAGGCTGCTGTCGCGATTGCCGAAGATGATAGAGCGGTTGGTATACTCGTTGTTGAGGACCAGCACTTGCTTGTTGTCGATGGCAAAGATGTCCATCCCGTCATTGTTGTCGCCCACGGTGCGGGCCTGTGTGGCGGCGGTGCCCCGTGTGGCGTCATCAAAATCGACGGAGTCCGACCACATGGCGTCTCCCCATTTCACCGGCATATGCCATTTATAGCCCGATGGGACGGTGATGGTGTCCGTGGTGTTGGCGGCCACGGCATCAAACCCAAACCGGTTGGCGGCAGCGGCGGGGGCGGTCAGCGCTGTGGTGCCTGCCAGCGCTGCCACCGACCCCATGGCGAGCACGCCCAGAAAACCGCGCCGCGAAATGGCGGCGTCCACGACGGCGTCAAAATCGTTCTCTTCGGGTTTGGGGTTTACGATCTCGTCGTAGTCGTCAAACGACATGTCTTCGATCATCGCTTCTTTGGTGGTGTCCAACTGGTCCATGGGGCTTGGCTCCTGTAAAACAGTGGGTGTAAAAACGGATGGTGTAAAAACGGATGGTGTCATCAAGCGCCTTGCGCTTCCCAATTTTGCCGACGCTGATATGACAGCATCATGAACGTGTTCGACCAAACGCACCGCATTTCATCACATCCTTATGACCGCTGATACACCCCCTTTTATCATCGCCATTGATGGCCCCGCCGCGTCCGGCAAAGGCACGCTGTCGCGCAGTCTGGCGGCGGAATTTGGGTTGCGGCATCTGGATACAGGCCTCACCTACCGCGCCGTCGGGCGACAGTTGCTGCAAAACGGTGATCCGCTGGATGATGAGGCGGTTGCCGTGGCCGCTGCCAAGCAGGTCGATCTGGGCACGCTCAACCGCGATCAATTGGCGGTCCACGCCATCGGGGATGCGGCCTCCAAAGTGGCGTCCATGCCCTCCGTGCGCAGCATTCTGGTTGATTTGCAGCGGGCGTTTGCCGCCACGCCCCCCGGCGCGGTGCTGGACGGGCGCGACATCGGCACGGTGGTTTGCCCGCAGGCCAATGTAAAACTGTTCATCACAGCCTCCCCCCACGAGCGCGCCATGCGCCGGTTTAAGGAAGTGCAGGCCCACGGAACCGCAATTACGTTTGAGCAGATGCTGGACGATATCAACGAGCGGGACGCCCGCGATATGGGCCGTGCCGACAGCCCGCTCCATCCGGCCAGCGACGCGCACTTGCTAGACACGAGTGAAATGGATATAGCAGCGGCGTTCGCAGAGGCTGTGGCCATCGTAAAAGCTGCTCGCTGAACGCTAACGACGATCGTGGAGGCATTTAAGGCGTTTGCTCGCCTCACTGCTGAACGGTCGGTCATTCTTGGTTAAGCGGGTGTTGATAAACCCGCAGCCAAATCAAACCCCGCCGGACTGACACCCTGCACCCTCCCGCCCAAGCGGGATGCTTTTGGTTATGACACGCACGTGTCGCAACAAAAGCGGTGTCGGACCCCGGTTTAGTGAAACACAAACCCCGGTGCACCCGCCCCGACCACACGTTTGCAATCAAGAAACTCGCAACGCGTTTTGGGGCCCTTTGGAGCTTAAATGTCAGAAATGAACCCCTCAATGGAGGACTTTGCAGCCCTCCTCGACGAATCTTTTGCCGCGCAGTCCATTCAGGAAGGCACAGTGGTTGAAGGTATTGTGACCGCCATCGAAAAAGACATGGCCGTGATCGATGCAGGCCTGAAAGTCGAAGGCCGCGTCGCACTGAAAGAATTTGGTATGGGCGCCCGTGACGGCGGCCTGAAAGTCGGCGATACCGTCGAAGTTTACCTCGAGCGCGTTGAAAACGCCCTTGGCGAAGCTGTCCTGTCCCGCGACAAGGCCCGCCGCGAGGAAAGCTGGATCAAACTTGAGAAGAAGTTTGAAGCTGAAGAAAAAGTCGAAGGCGTCATCTTCAACCAGGTCAAAGGCGGGTTCACCGTCGATCTGGATGGTGCAACCGCCTTCTTGCCCCGCTCGCAGGTGGACATCCGTCCAGTGCGGGACGTCACACCGCTGATGAACACACCGCAGCCGTTCCAGATTTTGAAAATGGATCGTCGTCGCGGCAACATCGTTGTCTCCCGCCGCACCGTGCTCGAAGAGAGCCGCGCGGAACAGCGTTCCGAAATCGTCCAGAACCTCGAAGAAGGTCAGGTCGTGGAAGGTGTCGTCAAAAACATCACCGATTACGGTGCATTTGTTGATTTGGGCGGTATTGACGGTCTGTTGCACGTCACCGACATGGCATGGCGCCGTGTCAACCATCCAACCGAGATCCTGAACATCGGTCAGACCGTCCGCGTTCAGATCATCCGGGTGAACCAGGACACGCACCGCATCTCGCTTGGTATGAAGCAGTTGGAATCCGATCCTTGGGATTCGATCTCCGCCAAATACCCGCACGGCACGAAGGTCGAAGGCCGCATCACAAACATCACCGACTACGGTGCGTTTGTGGAACTGGAGCCAGGCATCGAAGGTCTCATCCACGTCTCCGAAATGTCCTGGACGAAAAAGAACGTCCACCCGGGCAAAATTGTTGCGACCTCTCAGGAAGTCGAAGTGGTAGTGCTGGAGGTCGATCCGTCCAAGCGCCGTATCTCGCTGGGCCTCAAACAAAACCTGTCCAACCCTTGGGACACTTTTGCCGACCAGTATCCGTCCGGCACAGTTGTCGAGGGCGAAGTCAAGAACAAGACCGAATTCGGCCTGTTCATCGGTTTGGACGGCGATGTCGACGGTATGGTGCACCTGTCCGATCTGGACTGGAGCCGTTCCGGCGAAGAAGCCATAGAGGACTTCAACAAAGGCGACATGGTCAAGGCCGTGGTGCTGGATGTGGACGTCGACAAAGAACGCATCTCCCTTGGCATCAAGCAGCTTGATGGTGCTGATCCAATGGAAGGTGGCGACGCTGGCGAAATCCGTCGCAACTCCATCGTGACTGCAGAAGTCATGAAGGTTACCGATGGTGGCCTGGAAGTGCGCATTGCCGATACGGAAATCGACGCGTTCATCCGCCGTGGTGATCTGTCCCGTGACCGTGATGAGCAGCGCCCGGAGCGTTTCTCTGTTGGCCAGAAGATCGATGCCCGCGTAACGCTGTTCGACAAGAAAAACCGCAAGGTCAATCTATCGGTTAAGGCACTGGAGATCGCGGAAGAGAAGGAAGCTGTGGCACAATACGGCTCCTCCGATTCCGGCGCATCATTGGGCGATATCTTGGGTGCGGCCCTGAAAGGCCGTGGCGACGACGCCGAAAGCTGATCACGTCCCGGCTTGCCAAAAGACAACAAACATCAAAAAGGCTTACCGGCGAAAACTGGTAGGCCTTTTTTCTTGATCGGGGCAGGTGAAAGCCGCTCCAAGCCAGATCCAATTATGCGAGCCTGCAATTGCCTTGCGGCACTAGGAGTTTGTAACCGGATAACGTAAGGTGATCACGGACAAGTTGTTTGCGAAACAATGCCTTGGCGGCAATGTGCGCATCCGGGTCTATGGGGCTTTCACCAAGTGACGGACACAGGGCAACGCTATAAGGGCGATGGATGGACACGCGGTTGCGCGATGTTCATAGACGCCGTTGGCTATTCCAGCCGCGTGGAGCGGGCACCGGAACAAACACGCCAGCAAATTGGCCAGCATTTTGATGTGCTCCAAAAATTGATCATCTCCAACCAAGGTCGTGTGGTCGATCAGGCTGGTGACGAGTTATTCGCCGAATTTTTGTCTGTCGTAGATGCGCTTTCCACGGCTGCTGCCTTCCAGTTGGCGGTTTCGCAAGCTGATATAGACCGCCCCGTTTCGGAGCGCATGCGGTTCCGCTGCGGCCTCGCCTTTGGAGACATCCTGCGAGAGGGTGAGCAAATCTCCGGTCCCAAGGTCAACATCGCGGCCCGTCTCCAAGCCTTGGCTGAACCGGGTTCCATTAATATCGACGATGACGCCCATCGCGAGATCATCAACCGTTATGGCGAAGAGCAGAGTCCAGCCTTTATCGATCTCGGTTTCCGCATCTTGAAAAACATCTCATCCCCGGTGCGCGTTTGGCGGGTGCGGGAGCAGGGCGAGACCATGGGAACGCCCTCGCAAGAGTTGGCAGATTCGCTTGAGGGCAAAACTGAAGACAGCACAAGGCGAGCCATCGCGGTGTTACCTTTTGATGTTTTGCCGCCCGATGCGGAACAAGCCTATCTTGGGGCAGGGTTTGCAGCCGATCTCACAGACGGACTGTCGCGGTCTCAGTGGCTACGGGTTATCTCGGCCCGTTCGTCCATTCACTATGCCGATCCCGCCTACACCAACCGGCAGATTGGTGAAGAACTGGGTGCAAGATATCTTGTACGCGGATCAGCACAAATCGCCGGAAGCAAAATTCGTTTGTCGGCCAATCTGTTGGATTGCACAGATGGACGGATTGTGTGGAGCGACAAATATGACCGTGAGTTGGACAATATTTTTGATCTACAGGACGAAATGACCGCGCGGATCGTCGGAATGATCGAGCCGGAATTTCTGCGTCACGAAGCGCAACTGGCCGCCAGCAGTCGCGCTCGAAATGTCGATGCCTGGGATCTTTTAATGCGCTCCCGCTGGCACTTTTGGCGCGGATCGAGAAAACAGATATTGGCGGCGCTGTCGTGTGCGGAAAAAGCGTTCCAACTGGACGAACAAGACAGCGATGTACTGGCCCAGCTTTCGTTTTGTCACATGAGCGTTGTCTGGATGGGCCTTGCGGAAAATCCGGTCAAACAAGCTGGGTTGGCGTTAAAATATGCCAAGGACGCTGTCGCCTTAGACGACAGAAATTCCAACGCCTATTTCACTCTTGGCTCGGCTCTGTCGATCATCGGAGAGATGGACAAGGCTCTGGAGGCTGAACATCGGGCCCTGGAACTCAACCCCAGCAACGCTGGCGCGCTGGGCGAAGTGGCCCGCATCAGTGCTTTCTCGGGTCAAACCGAGGAGACCCGCAAAACCGCCGTGTGGGCGATGGATCTCAGTCCATCTGACCCGCATTTGGCGCTTTGGGTGCGCAGTTTGGCAATCGCCTCCTTCGTGGATGAAGACTATGACACCGCCGCTCGGTTTGCCGCCGAGGCCGCATCAAAGCGCCCGGATTGGTTTTTCAACTATGCACTGTTAGCCGCCTGTTATGCGCAGGCTGGAAAACTGGATTTGGCCAAACAGGCCATGGCCGACAGCAGCCATCTTTTGTCGGTTTATCCGCCCGCGGCTCTCAAAGCGGGCCATCCTTTTGCCCGCCAAGAGGATTTTGATCGCTTTATTTCCGGCCTTCGTCTTGCCGGATGGGACCAAGGCTGATTCACTGCGCCAAGCGCTTTGAGCATCACAATTTCCAAGTGATCTGACGCTGTGGGGCCGCAATGCGTCTTTTCGGGACGCTACGCAGGTTCTTATCATTTCGTGCGCAGTCCCTTGCTTCATCCACATTGGTTTGAATGGGCTGGGCGGCGATCTTGTTTGAGTTTTGTACCGGTATTTTGAGTCGACGTGCGTTCTGACGAATTCAGGGGCGAATCTCGTCGGCAGGCTGCGGCTTGCCTTTCTGTCCGGCACTCTTTGACGGGGGTGCGGATGCACAATCAGAAGAGACATCAGTGATGCAACTACCCGCTGCAATACCCTCCGGGTCGCAAAAGAAAAAAATCGCAATTTTCGGGGGTGGCATTGCAGCCCTCACCACCGCTTTTGAAATTACAGAATCCCCCAATTGGTCAAACCATTATGACGTCACCATCCACCAACTGGGTTGGCGGTTGGGGGGTAAATGCGCCACAGGCCGTGGCCCAAACCAGCGCATTGAGGAGCACGGCATTCATGGGTTTTTAGGATCGTATTACAATGCGTTGCCCTTAATGCAGCGGGTTTTCACGGCCTGTGATCGTCCGGCGAGCCACCCGTTGGCGACTTTCGACGATGCGCTCAAGCCGGAAAACTTCGTCCTTATGTGGGAGTTTCGCGACGGTAACTGGGTGAAATGGCCTTTGACGATGCCATCCAACAAAATCAAACCCGGTGACCCGGGCGAGTTGCAGACCATTGAGACGATCTACAGGGATATGTCGGCCTTGCTGACCAGCCTGTTCGAGCCGCAACTGAAACAAGCCGGAGAAAAGGGCGATCCCATCGCCAAGCTCATTCGCACTGAACTCGCACGCGCTTCAGAAACGCTGCTTGGCCATGTTGCCAGTGGCCTTTGGGCGGACATTAAGGACGAGTGCGACAAGGTCCGGGAATTTCTGCTGTCGCATATATCAAAAGACCTTTTGGCCAATGATACGATCCGCCGCCTCTACATCTCCATCGATTACTTCTTGGCGCTCATGCGCGGGGCCATCGCCGATGATGTGCATGTGAAAGGTTTCGATCATCTCGACGACGTGAACTTTGACGCATGGTTGGCAAAGCATGGTGCCCACCCCATCACTATTTCATCGCCCCTTGCGCTCAACACGCCCAATCTTTCTTACCAATACCCCAGCGGCGATACGAGCCAGAAGCCGGAAATGGCAGCGGGCACCTATCTCCACTGGACGTTGCGCTCCTTCGCTTACATGGGCTCTTTCGCCTATATGTTTGAGGTGGGAACGGGCGAATCTGTCATTCACCCCATGTATGAGGCGCTTCAAAAGCGGGGCGTGAAGTTCGAATTTTTCAACAAGGTCACCGACCTGCGCATGTCCGACGATGGCACGTCGATTGCTGAAGTCGATATCGACATTCAAGCGACGTTGAAAGATCCCGAGGCCGGTTACGATCCCATGATCGATACGCAGCCGACATGGCTGAATGGCACCGTCATGAAGGGCTGGCCGCAATGCCCAAATTACGACCAATTGGTCGAGGGCGACGCGTTGATAGCTCAAAACATCAATCTGGAAAGCTATTGGACACCGTGGCAGGCCGTGGGCAAGCGCACGATGAAAGCGGGCACAGACTTTGATATCGCGGTCTACGCAATACCGGTTGCCACCATCCCGCACCTTGCGCCGCAATTGCTGGAAGCGCAGACACCAACTGGTGCCAATTGGCGTGCCATGTGTGAAGGCGTGACGACCAGCCAGACCCAGACCATGCAAATCTGGTTTTCGAAAACCCGGCAGGAAATGGGTTTGGATTTTGGTTTGACGGGCAACAACACGGTCATCGGTGCAACTTATGCCGGGCCGATCAACGGGCAGGTGGATTTTTCCGAGTTGATCCGCTGGGAGAACTTTCCCGAAGACAATATGCCAAAATGCCTGTGGTATTTTTCCGGCACGATGACAGATATGTCGCTCGACACGCCGCCACCGTTTTCCGATCACGATTATCCGCGCCGCGCGCGGGATCGTGTGCGTTACCAGTGCATCCAATATCTGGAAGCCACGATGGGCTCGCTTATGCCAAAGGCAACCACCAACACCAATGACGCGCCGGGCGACCCCATGTCTCTGGATTTTGGGCTTTTGGTGTGCACGCAAGATGATGAAGCCAAGGGCGTCGCTTGTTTCGACCAACAATTTTGGCGCGCCAACATTGACCCGAACGAGCGCTACACCCAATCGCCCCCGGGCTCGACGGCGTGCCGTATCAAAGCTTGGGAGACGGGCTATTCCAACCTCGTTTTCGCGGGTGACTGGGCCTATACAGGCCTCAATGTGGGGTCGGTTGAAGGCACCGTCATGAGTGGTCGCCTGGCGTCCCACGCGGTCACCGCCTATCCGCCGCTCGATCAGATTCCTGGTTTCAATCCGGGCAGTCTTTAGCATTTACCAAACAAAAACCCCCGCCGATCGGGCGACCAGCGGGGGTTCAGTTAAAGGCGCTGGAGCTCGGCTTTGACTAGCTGAACCAGCCTTTGACCTTACCCCAAAGCGATTTCTTAGGCGCGTCTTCCGCCGAGCCTTTAACGGGTTCAGCCCCCTTCAATTCGGGGAGCGGCTCGCTGTCGAAATGCTCTTCGTCGGGCTGCAATTCAGCTTTGGCGATGGCGCTGTCGTCAAATGCGGTCATGCCATCCATGGCAGCCAAAGTGGCTGGGCCAGCCATACCGTCCACGGCCAAGCCATTAGCCTCTTGAAAGGCCATCACGGCTTTTTTCGTGCCGGAACCAAAAATGCCGTCAGCGCCAATGCCGAGTGCCTCCTGCATGGCTTTCACCGTGGAACCGCGGGAACCAACGCGCAGCAACACCAGTTCTGGCATGCCCATGGCGGTGAACGTGTCGGGACCGGCGATACCATCCACTGCAAGACCGTTTGCCTGCTGGAACTCACGGACAGCTTTTTCTGTTCCGGAACCAAAAATACCATCGGCACCGATGCCAAGTTTTTCCTGCAAGCGTTTGACAGGCGCGCCTGTCAGGCCGCGTTTTAGAATGGACATGAGCGTAACCTTTGTTTGCGTTTGCGTGCGACCGAACGACCGCACCATCGGCTTCCTGTACACCGCATGGGTGCACCTGAACAGGCGTGGTGGCCGCAATTGTCGAGAAGCCTGGGCTATTGTCACTGTGTCGTACGCAATGGCATTATCTCGAAATTCTGGAAGACAGCGGCTCCACAAAAGCGCGTTGCGCGCAATCCGACACAACACTACAACAAGGCCGAGGCACCGATGCACACCATCGAGCGTCTGCCAGAAGACACTACGAGACAATATCAGACACCGATACCAGACAAGGACACCGGGACAGTATGAGATTTGAGGGCACGAAGGATTATGTCGCCGGCGAAGATCTTAAAGTGGCGGTCAACGCCGCCATTACGCTGGAACGCCCGCTTTTGGTGAAAGGTGAGCCGGGCACCGGTAAAACCGAACTGGCCAAACAAATCTCAGCATCGCTTGGCCTGCGCATGTTGGAGTGGAACATTAAGTCCACCACGAAGGCCCAACAGGGTCTGTATGAATATGACGCCGTTTCGCGACTGCGGGATTCGCAGCTGGGCGACAAAAAGGTTGAGGACATCGCCAATTACATCAAACGCGGCAAATTGTGGGAAGCGTTTGAGGCGGACGAGAAAGTCGTGCTTCTCATCGACGAGATCGATAAAGCCGATATCGAATTTCCAAACGATCTCCTGCAGGAAATCGATAAGATGGAATTCTACTGTTACGAGCTTGATCGCACCATAAAGGCCAAACAGCGCCCCATCGTCATCATCACTTCAAATAACGAAAAAGAGCTTCCGGACGCGTTCCTGCGCCGCTGCTTCTTTCACTACATCGCCTTCCCGGAAGCCGAGATTCTCTCGACAATCATCGACGTACACTATCCCGACATCAAACAGCGTTTGGTGCGCGAAGCGCTGACCCAGTTTTACGAAATCCGTGAAACGCCGGGCTTAAAGAAAAAGCCATCCACGTCTGAGGCGCTGGATTGGATCAGGCTTTTGGTCGCCGACGATGTGGACCCCGAAACTCTGCGCGAAAAGGCGACCAACGCCCTGCCAAAACTCCATGGTGCTTTGTTGAAAAACGAACAAGACGTGCATCTGTTTGAACGTTTGGCCTTCATGGCCCGCTCGCAAAACCGTTAAAGCTGGCTTCGTTCAAACGGAAGCGTTGAGCGAAACAAACCGCCAGGAAACAACACTGTGGAGCGGTTCACAATTTGATTGAACCGCTCGGTTGCGAAGAGCAACCCGGCGCTTATTCGGCGTCCCACCCCGACCTAGAGTCGCGAAGGCCTCTTGAGGCCGACAGCGTGAGCGCCACAACTGGATCGGTTCTATCAAAGATAGAAATGATCTAGAGCCAGTCGACGCCCCCAAGAGGTGGTGATTGGCTCTTGGGGTTCTCTGTAGCCAAGCAATTTATGCCTAAATAGCCTGAGGAATTACGATTTCCTCTTGCACTTGCGCTGCCTCTGGCCGTTCGCTGCAATAGTGCTCCACCAAAACGGCATAGGCCATGTTAACTTTTTGAAACGCAAGCGCGTCGCCACCTCTGTCGGGGTGGACGTCCATGGCCGCTTTCCGGTAGGCCATTTTCAATGTTGCAGCCTCTAATCCGTCCACCGCGACAAGACCCAAGATGCGCGCTGCTGCTGGGACGGATAACTGCTTTTCGGTGGGCGGAGGCGGTGTGCGTTGAGCTTCCTGCGCAATCTGCCGCTGTGCCATGCCGATCTCTGCATAGTGTTTGGACTGGACATCCCGCAGCCAAGCCTCGCGGTCCGCAGTCACGCTGCGCACGAACTGCAGTCCAGCCTCATTGCCCCGACGCCAGCGTACGAGCGCGAGCGCCAAAAGACTTTCCGTGCGGCTGCAAATCAAGACCTGCTCTCCAACCGACATCTGGCCCATGAAGCTGACCCGGACACCGCCCGGGCTCACATCGCGAATGGTGGCGTCAAATGCTGTTGTGTGGCCATCAAGGCTGATGCTGGCCGCTTTTGAACTTGGCACCCGCTCGGAACGGTTGGCATGAGTTCTGGCTTTTCGGAAACCTGGATTCCGGGAATTCTTAAACACCGATCGATTACTCCAAAAACCGCGATGCACTTTTACCACCAAACTCTGTTTTTCAACAGTTGGTGGTGCGCAATCGCAGCATGCCCCTAATGGCAGCATGCCGCGATTTGGTAAATTCGGACTAAAGACTAGAGGTTATGGGAAACGGGTGTATATGCGGGTGTCCTCATGCAAATACGTCATCGTTCACGCCGGCAAGTCCGTATGGGTTTTGGCCGTGTTCATTGGCGTTCTCATCACCGGTTTTAATGTACCAGTAGATCAGGACAAAGATGCCAATGAAATTGACGATTGGAATGATGGCGATGAGAACCCACCAACCCGATTTACCAATATCGTGCAAACGCCGAACACTGACGGCCAAGCCGGGAATGAAGTGTGCAAGTGACCAGATTGTGCCAAAAACACCGTTGACTGATCCCGACGCATTAAATCCGCTCGTGTCCGCGCTAAAGTCGGTGTTGTAGCCGAACAGCGCTGCATCCACGAAGTACAAGATCACAGCGCCAATAACGTTGATGAGCACAAACATCCAAAATTCCCGACGCGGTGCGCGTCCAGAAAAGGTGAAATATTTGCGCATGGCGCTCATGTAGCCGAATTGTTCCACGGGGCGATCTCCATTGGTTCCAAACACGCCGAGCTTTTCACGCTGACAAGATGAGTTCAAGCGACGTGGCTTATCCAACCAAGTGTTACGCTCAAACCCTGGCAATTGACGTGACATCCCTCACACCCTATTTGTCCGATTGTGGTGATTTGGCCGGTCGGCTTGCAGCCACGTTAAACAAGTTGCTAAAGGGCCGCGCCTGATAAGGGCCTCGATAAAGAGGCGTCAGGATCGAACCGGTTGCAACTAGCGACCGGTTTTTTTGTGTCCGGCTGCCGCCTTGGCATGAGCGGGCGCTCAGTTGCGTAACTGACGAGGTTTTAGACATGCCAATCCGGATTCCAGAAACACTGCCCGCCCGTAAAACGCTGGAGGCCGAGGGTGTGATGGTGATGGACGAGGCCACAGCCAACCGTCAGGACATCCGTCCGCTCAAGGTCGGCTTGCTCAACCTGATGCCCAATAAAATCCGCACGGAAACTCAGATTGCACGCTTGATCGGCGCGACGCCTCTCCAGGTGGATTTGACGCTGGTGCGCATCGGTTCTCACCAGTCCCGCAACACCAGCGAAAAGCATCTGATCAACCACTATCAAACCTGGGATGACGTGCGTGACGAGAAGTTTGACGGCTTCATCATCACCGGTGCGCCAATCGAAAAATTGGAGTTTCAGGACGTCACTTATTGGGATGAGATGGAGCAAATCTTTGAATGGACCCGCACCCATGTACATTCATGCTTCAACGTGTGCTGGGGCGCCATGGCAGCCATCCATCATTTCCACGGCGTCCCCAAATACACATTGGACGAGAAAGCGTTCGGCGTTTTCCGGCATGTGAATTTGGCTCCCAATTCGCCCTATCTCAACGGTTTTTCAGACGATTTCCAGATCCCGGTGAGCCGATGGACCGAGGTGCGCAAACACGATGTGTTGGCCAAGGACGGTCTCACGCTTTTGATGGACAGCGACGTGACCGGCCCGTGTTTGATTGCTGAAGAAGATGGCAACCGCCTCTATATTTTCAATCACATCGAATACGACTCCACCTCTTTGGCCGAAGAGTATGAGCGCGACGTCGCCAACCAGACGCCCATTCAGGTTCCGGCGGGCTACTACCCAAATGACGATCCCAGCCAAACGCCGCAGAACCGATGGCGCAGCCATGCCCATCTTTTATTTGGCAACTGGATCAACCAGATTTATCAAACCACGCCGTTTGATCTGAACTTGATCGGTAACAAAGGCGGATGATCGACGTGTGTGTGCTGCAAGTGCTTGCCTGACGGGACGGGGCCAGCATAATTGGGGCGTGCGGAACGCTGGCACT
This sequence comes from Pseudomonadota bacterium, assembly GCA_038746275.1. Lineage (GTDB taxonomy): Bacteria > Pseudomonadota > Alphaproteobacteria > Rhizobiales > Rhizobiaceae > Pseudahrensia. Next base: position 75,114 of record JBCDKS010000013.1, read on the forward strand.
TTGATGGTGCTTTTGTCTGCGCATCTTTAACCTGAGGCGACACCCCATGTTTTCAAATCTTTTCTACGGGCTCAAAGAGGCCAAAGTGCCGGTCTCCCTGCGCGAGTATCTCACTTTGCTGGAAGGCATGGAGAGCGGCTTGGCCATGTGGGACGTGGAGGAGTTTTACTTTTTGGCCCGCACCGCCTTGGTCAAAGACGAGCGCAATATCGATAAATTCGATCAGGTGTTTGCTCAGGTCTTCAAAGGGTTGGAAGCGGTCGCGGGCGTTGGGGAAGTTGCCGAACAGGCCATACCGGAAGAATGGCTAAAGCGCATGGCTGAAAAACACCTCTCGGAGGAAGAAAAACAGCAAATCGAGGCTTTGGGTGGCTGGGAAAAGCTGATGGAGACCCTCAAGCAGCGCTTGGAAGAGCAGGAAAAGCGTCATCAGGGTGGTTCAAAATGGATCGGCACGGCGGGCACATCTCCTTTTGGAGCCTACGGGTACAACCCCGAAGGCGTGCGCATTGGCCAAAACGAAAGTCGCCATCGCAGGGCCGTCAAAGTTTGGGACAAGCGCCAGTTCCGCAATTTCGATGACACTATGGAATTGGGCACCCGCAACATCAAAGTTGCGCTCAAGCGCTTGCGCCGCTGGGCCCGGGAGGGGGAAGCGGAGGAATTTGATCTCGACAACACGATCCGCTCCACCGCAGAGCAGGGGTATCTCGACGTCAAAACGCGGCCTGAGCGACGCAATGCCGTAAAACTGCTTTTGTTCTTAGACGTGGGCGGGTCCATGGACGGGCATATCCGCGTGGTGGAAGAGCTTTTCTCCGCCGCCCGCGCGGAGTTTAAACACATGGAGTATTTTTACTTTCACAACTGTCTTTATGAAGGCGTATGGAAAGACAACATGCGCCGCTATGGGGAGCAAATGTCCACATGGGACGTGTTGCGCACCTATGGTTCGGGCTACAAGTGTATTTTTGTCGGCGATGCGGCCATGAGCCCATATGAAGTCGCTTACCCCGGTGGAGCGGTGGAACACTGGAACCCGGAATCCGGTGAGACCTGGCTGCGCCGCGCCACTGACCAGTGGCCTTCCACCGTGTGGCTCAACCCGGTGGCGCAAAAGGGTTGGCGTTATTCCCAGTCCACAGCGATGATCAAAGAGGTCATGAAAGACCGCATGTATCCGCTCACTCTGTCCGGCATTGAAGAGGCGATGAAAGAACTTGTTCGGTAGAGCGGTTCAATCATATTTTGAAACGCCTTAGTTGTCGGCGCCGGAACAAGGCCATGTAGACGGCGTCTCCAGTCCGGCTGGCAGTTTCGTGTTGGCATCCCCGCAGGCGAGATTGATCTGATTTTGGGTCAGCCCAGTGGTGCCCGTCAGATCAACACCGCTGAAATCTGTCAGATAGGTCCAAGCGTCCTTCAAGTTGACGTTGTTGAACTGGGTGGCCAAAAAAATCACCCGTGACAGGTTGCTCGATTCCATCGTGGTGTTTTGCAAGACCGCGCCGGTGAAATCCGACCGGCTAAATTCGGCTTTGGAGAAATCCACATCGTTCAAAACGGCTTGCACGAAACGGGCCCTAAAGAACATCGACTTTGTCATATCGACAGACTGAAGCTGTGCTTTGTCTGCGGCTAAGCGGATGCCTTCCACACCGGACAAGGACGCGTTGAGCAGTTTAGCACCGCTAATGCTGGATCGGGTCAGTGTCGCTTTCACCATGCTGGTGCCGGTCAGGTTGGTGTCGCGCAGGTCCGATCCGGTAAAGTCAGTCCGATTGAGTTTCGCGTTGGAGAAATCGCCACCGCTTACGATCAGCGCCCGCTTGCGGCAGCCCGTCCAATCGACGCCTGGTCCGGCACTGCTGGAACATGCGGCCTGCGCGGGCGTGGCTGGGAAAAATCCTGCACCGAAACCAACCAAAGCCGCGCTGACGACGGCGGCGACAGAAAGATGGGGACGGCCCGTGCGGGACAGGCCAAATAGATCAAGCATCGGCATGTTGGTCTCCGTCGGCAGGTGTTGTTTCAAGTAATTGGTCCGGATGATCGATAGCTGCGATGTCCAGTCGTTTGCGCTTGCCCCTTAGGGTGATGTGTTTTGCCTGTTCGGGCAATGCAGCCAAGCCGGCACTTTCCAGTGTCTGTGCAGAAACGCACAGTGTGCAGCCTTCTGTTTTAGTTGCGGACTCCAACCGGCTTGCGGTGTTCACAGTGTCCCCAATGGCGGTGAGGCCCCGCGCGCGCCCATAACCCATTTGGCCCAAGACAACTGTTCCGGTGTCCAGTCCGATGCCCATGCGAAGCGGGTTTTCCAAGTCACCTTCAAGGCGCTGGTTCAAGGTCTCCAGATTGGCGATCATCTGCGTGGATGCAGCCAGCGCCTGCCGTGCGCCGTCTCCGGCGGCATCATCGAAGCGTCGGTCCGCGCCCTCCAATCCGAAAATGGCCATAAAACCATCGCCCAAAAACTTGTCGATTTGGCCGCCGTTTTGTTCCACCGCCTGTCCCATTTCGCGCGAAAACTGGTTGATGAGATAGACCACGTCATAGGCGAGTTTTTGTTCCGCTGTGCGGGTGAAGTTGCGCAGATCACAAAACATGATGGTGACGCGTTTTTCCCGGCCCGTTGCCCAAGGCGTTCCTGTTGGATCGCCTGTCGCCGCTTGGCCGATGGAGGCGTCAGGCGGCAAAATGCGGATCACTTCCAATGCGCCTTGCGGACGCAATTGGCACGCCAAGCGTACATCGGGGGCGGACCGCACCCGCTGCAAAACCTTTTTCTCATCTTCGGTGGCGGGCGGTTGGTCGGACAGTCCAGACACAATGCGAACACGGCAGGTGGAGCAACGACCCCGCCCGCCACACACACTGGCATGGGGCACCTTGCGGGCGCGGCTGATGTCCAAGAGAGTGGCCCCGACGGGAAAACTCACCAACGGACCGTCCTTATAGCGAACGGCCACCATGTCCCCCCGTCGCCCTCTTGCCAGCCCCGCCAGCTTGATCAAAATGAAAAAGGCGAGCCCGATCAGCAGCAGAATTTGTGCGGTGCGGATGTCGCCTCCCAGAAGTCCCCAAACGGCATCATCGCTCACTCCGAGCCGTTCATAATAGCCCCCCATATACTCGCCATCCTGCGCAAGGGGCGCGAGGGCACGACCGGCCGTCATGTAACCGCCAATGGCCAGAGCGGGCAAAAATCCGGCAAAGGCGAGAGCAGCGTCGTGCGCAGTGCCGCGATACCAAGGCTTGAGACGGGCCCACATGTGAAACCCAAAACACCCATGTGCCCAAGCGGCCACGAGGCCGGCGGTGTTGAGATAAAGGCTGACCGGGGAAAAGACGAAAATGCTCAACAGCACATAGGCATAGCTGTCATTGATACCGTAGCGGGCGGACGCGTAACGCGTGCCCATGACGTGGACGACCAGTAAAAACGGAATGGCCAACCCTGCAATCAATTGCACCCATTCGCGCAGCGGCATGGCCAGTGTGCGTTTACGCAGCACGTTGCCCAACGCCAAGATGACGTGCACGGCCAGCGCTCCGTAAAGCAGAACCGACATCGGCAAAAACCGCCAGAACGCGCGGCTCACATCCATCACAGCCTCCATCGCGTCCAGCGATATCAGGCCCAAAGCGTGGTTCATCAAATGGGTTGTGACATAAAAAAGCAGGATAAAGCCGGACACCAGTCGCACGAGACCGGGATTGAACCAGGCCTTGAAAGAAGAGGCCCTGGCCGCAGTCGCTACCGTCGCCTCGCTCACGCCAACACCACGATGGGAACCTGTTCTGCGGTTCCCTCCACGGTTACGGTCAGCCGCTCCAAACCGTCCTTGGCGGCATAGCCCTGTTCAATCGCAGTATCGAAAAGGCTGGCGGTGCACAAAGCCCGGCTTTGGAGTGCCTTATTGTGTTTCTCCAGTTTGGCGGACTGATTTACCGCCGGTCCAACCACGGTAAATTCCAACCGGCTTTCATTGCCCACCGCCCCCACAACAACCGGACCAGCAGTTGCCGCCATATTGACCTCCACCGATCCGGCCGGTCCATCCCAAGTGGCAAGGTCTTTCGAAATGGCGTCCATGCAGCGCAGCGCTGCCGCTTCGCAATCGGCCAACTCTTCTGTGGCGCCAAAGGTCACCATAATGCCGTCACCCATAAATTTATCGATCGTGCCATCATGGGCATGGATGATGGGGATGAGGCGTTGTTGATAGTCTCCCAAAAGGGCCATCATGGTTTGCGGCTGCAACGTCTCCACGATGCGGGTGAAATTGCGGATATCGATGTTGAGAATAACCGCGTGCCTGCGAGTGCCGGTGCCAACCGAAATTGTTTTTTCCGAGCGGCGAATGTGGCGTGCGACCGAGATCGGCAAAAACCGCGACAGGTCCTCCGCCGCATTGGTCTCGGCAATTGCTTTGGACACGAAATTGTGGGCCCGGCTGACGGCGAGCGCCAAGATCAGCGTGACCATGCCCATGGAAATGAGCTTACTGATCTCAGCGCCGATCAGCACAGTGTTGCTGGTCAGATACGCCACGTATGACCGCGTGACCATCGGATCCAACGGGTCGTTGATGACCACGTAAATTACCATCAGGGTCCAAAACGTCATGCTGGCCACACCGGCGGCGATCACATAGCGCGCTTCAAACCGTAAAGCGCGCAGGCCGATCAACACGAAATAGTTCAGCACTTCAACCGCCTTGAGCGAAAACGAGGCGGGCTGGCCGTACTGTTCGTGGAACGTGAAAATCAGATAGGTCAGCAAAGCCGTATCGAGGATGATTGACAGATAAATCAACCAACTGGGCGTCCAGCGTTTGACAGCCAGAAGCAGCAGCCCAAACGTCACCACCATATAGGCTCCGATAACCACCGGCACTTGTGATATCGTCGACGGGTCCGGCGGGGGCGCGGCAAGATAGGCGAGACCCCACAGGGCAAACACCGCCAGTTGGATCAGCTTGACCAGGACTTCGCTCAGGTCATCGCTCTCCCTGATAGCGTGTTTCACCCGTTCAGGCGCCTGATCTACGGCGGGATCACGCGTTGTGCTAAGCCCAACGCTCACCCGCAAGCGGGACACCACCTTGGTCCAAAAGCCGGGGTCCACCAGCGAACCATTGAGCGCGCCTCCCGTTTCCGACGCCGAGACGGATACCGGTCGGGGCGTTTCCGCTTTGTTGGCAGCCGTGATGGTCATGGCGCTGGATTGATCTCCTGTGAAAGAAAGTGCGGGGGTGAGAAAAGAGTTGCGGGCAGGGTGAACCAAAAGCCCATCACGGTCACTTCAATCCCGCGCCATTTTTGCATGAGCGGACATGACCTGTGGCGGGTTTGATCAAATGGGCGTCAAATTTTGATTACAAGCCCTTCGCGCGCGGCCCAAGATCTGCGGAACAGTGCGCGGCACTCTTGTTCAATCTTTTCCATCGCCTTGTCGGACCGACTCGGTCGGTGATGAAAAATGCAATAGCGCTTGGCACCGGCTGCTTGCGCAAGACGCACACCCTCTTCCCACGTCGAATGGCCAAAATTCCAAAACTGCGGAAACTCCGCGTCGGTATATGTGCCATCATAGATCATCAAATCTGTGTCCTGGCAGATGCGCAAAATATTCTCGTCCGGCTCGCCGGGAATGTGGGTGGTATCGGTGATGTAACACACGGAGCGTCCGTCAAAATTGACCCTATATCCGACGCAACGGTCGTGGTGCTGCAACTCGATCGTCTCCACCGTCACATCGGGGCAGGGGGTGAGCGTCGCTCCGGGTTCAAAATCCTTATAGGTCAAACCGGCGGCAAAGATTTCCGGACCCACGGGAAAGAACGGCGGCTTCATATATTCGCGGAACATCCGTTGCGTCTTGTTTTCGCCCACCAAGTGACCGGACCAAGCCTGCACGTGCAGACCGGGATCGAAGAAAGGCGCAAAAAACGGCAGGCCTGAAATGTGGTCGTAATGGCAGTGGGTGAAAAACAGGTTCAGCGGTTCGGGCGTTTGGCCTTTATTGCGCAACCGCTTGGCCTCGCGCACCAGTTTGTCGCCCAACATGCGCAGGCCGGAACCCGCATCAAAAACCAGAACATGTTCACCACACCGCATCTCCACACAGGCGGTGTTGCCACCGTAGTGGTTGGTGTCCGGTGTGCTGGACGCCATGGTGCCACGGGCACCCCAGAAACGCACTTTGAACGGTTTTTGGGACATCGAAGCGACGCGGTCCCTATGTGCGCAAGCGGGCGACTTCGTCGCGCGCTGTGCTGAGATCATGGGTTGTCTTGGCCAGACGCATCACGAGTTCCTTCAAGACTTCCATGGCGAGGTCGGGTGTGTCGCGCATCAAGTCCATCATATGGTTTTTGCGAATGCGTAAGGTTTCAAGATCGGTGCTGGCACGCACGGTCGCCGTACGGGGCATATCTCCAAGAATGGCCATGTCGCCAACAAATGAGTTTGGTCCCAGCTCCGCCACTTTCGATTCACCCCCACCGGCACCGGTGGCCACCAGAACATCCGCAAACCCATTCACCACAATGTAGGCGGCGTCCGCGTCATCGCCCTGACGAAACAGAATATCGTTTTGGGAATACGCAACCTGATCTGATGCGAACGCCAAAAGCTTCAACTTATTGGCCGGCAGGTTGGCCAGCATCGGAATGGATCGCAGCAGTGCAACCTCTTCGTCCAGTTTACCCATGGTCTTGTCCTTGCCCCCATCGACCCTGAACGGGTCTAACAAATATTTCCTTACGTAAAGTCATCAGCATCTCACTAACTCACCAGTGAGGCGTAAGGTCCCTCGGCCTCCGCCAGTTCGTCAGGTGTTCCCGTTTCCACAACACGTTGGCGTTGGAAAACCACAACTTTGTCAAACTCGGTGGCAAGCGTAGGGGTGCTGAGCACCCAAAACAGGCCAAAGGGCGGTGTCGTTTCTGTTCCCTTGGCCAGTTCTGCAACCCTTTTAACGATCCTTTTCTCAGCACGCGAATCGAGTGCATTGAGCCCGCGATTGATGATCATAAGGTCTGGGTTCTTCATCAGTGCACGCGCCAAATTGATGCGCTGGCGCTGGTTCTCGGAGAGCCGCTTTCCGCCGGTCCCCATATCAAAATCGAGACCGACTTTGAACAAGGCATCGGACAGCCCTTCTTCCACCAAGAGTTCGCGAATAGCGGTTTGCACCTGATCCGATGCGTTGGACGTGCCTTGAGCCACACGCCCGTACAGGATGTTATCCTGAATCGATTCCAGCGCGTTGTAACGCTCGAGTTTGTAGACATTGATGTTTTCAGCCATCTCAGCAGGCAGATTGGCGTGGAACCTATGGCGCGCCGCCAGAATGCGATCTGCAAATCCGTCATCCAGCAGCCGCAATCGGTTGCGTTCTTCAATGTATCCAAAGGGCAGCACAAGCAACAAATCCCTGTCGGCATCGGTAACACCGGCAAACCCGTTTTGTTTGGCGCGCGCCAAAATCGGTGGGTAGGCTTCCAGCTGCTCTGGAGACATAAAATTCAACTGTTCAAAAAACGGGTTGTCGGGAGACAAATCCGCAAACAGTTCGATGGCCGTCTCCGCCAATTCAACGCCCATATCGAAGAGCGCACGGTCCAGGTTATCCTCGGCGAGGACGGAACGAAGATAGTGATTTTGCACCAGTCTTTCGGCTTCCAGATCCGCGCCGTTTACAGCGGTGCCGAAGAGCAGGTTTTCAGCCAACGTTGCCTGTTTGTTGTAGGTGTTCCAGTCCCAGACCTCCACAAGTTTGGCCATTGGAGAGCCGTTGATGCGTTCCCGCAGTTTCAGGCGCATGTCCAGCAATTGGTCACACAGGGTCTGGTTGGTGGCAGGGTCAAGCTGTTGACGCATGGCCAGATCGTTCACCGTTTCGGTCAGTTCGACCACGTCGAGGATGGACTTGGTTTTTTCAAACAGTTCAGTCGTGTTCCTGACGCCCATCGCCTCGTAGTCAATCCACCCGTCATAGATATCGAGCAGCATATTGCCGGACGCGATCACTTCGCTGCGGTGCTTGGGGTGACGGTCCAGCGGGGGCAAAGTGTCCGGGCGTTTGCGCAAAGGCACGTGTTTGTTCACGTATAGCAACGCGTCCAACACGGACGTTTGCGGCAGATAGGAATCGCTGGAGAAATAGGCCAAACGGCGACCGCGCACATATTGCGGCAAGTCCAGAAAGTTGAGCCCGTTCAGCGTCAAACGACCGCTGGAAGGTTCGTTCAAACCCGCAAGTGTGTTGGCCATTGCGCCTGAGCCGGACCCGATGGAACCTAAAACGGCTACGCGGTCGCGCACATCCATACGGAAATCGGCGTCCTCCACCAAAACAGAACCGGAGTCATCCAACACCTGCACGTTGGCACTTTGCAATGTGCCTTCGAGCGGTGCGACCGGCGCATCGCTCACAGCCTGCACTTCGGAACTCATCATGCCCTTGACGTTAAACTGTTCAACGATCTGGGCGTATTTGATGTCGATGTCGGTGCGCTTTTGGTCCCACATGATCAGACCGTTGATGGGCGCAGGTAGGTCTTTGTAGGCGTTGATGACGCCGAGCAGTTGGCCCACGTTTAGCGAGCCGCGGATCGCAAAATAACCACCCACCACGTAAAACAGAAATGGGGTGAGTTGAGCCAGAAAGTTGTTCAAGAATTTGATGAAGAATTTTCGCTGATAAAGCTCGTAGCGAATGAAGAAAATCTGCCCGAGGCGACTGGAAAGCTCAGCCCGCTCATAGTTGGACGTGTCGTTGACATGCACGGCGGCGATCCCATCAACGATCTCGCCAATGCGCCCGCTGAGCAGCCGCGCCGTCAGCTGGCGCATACGGCCCAGTTCCAACACCCTGCGGCGCAGATACGGGATGATGGTGACTTGGAACGCGATGATCACAACCGCGATCATGCCGAGCCAGAAGCTTTGATTGAGAATAAAAATAAAGGCCACCAGCGCCTGACCACCCAGATAGACCGGTTGGACAAAAGCGTCGCCGATGAACTCGCCAAACGGTTCAACTTCGTCTTTCACCATGGAGGCGATTTCAGACCCCTTGACCCGTTTGAAATGACCAAACGGGAAGCGCAGCACGCGGTCGGTCAACTGGAAACGCATGCGGCGCAACATGCGCTCGCCCAGTCGGCCCTTGTAGGTGTTGATGTAAAACTTAAACAGCCCGTTGACGCAGACGAGCGCCAGAAACAGCGAGCTAAGCGCGATCAGATAGGGCCAGCGCTCCAACTCGACACCGGGGAAAAATGTAACCGAACCACCGCCCAAAAAAGACGGGGCCGAAAGTCCGATTTCCATGAATGTTTTGGTGGCGCCTACGCTGTCAAAACCATCGCCTTGGATCGGTTGGTTGATGATGCGCACCGGCAGGTCCAGCACCATGAAATAGGTGGGCATGGACGCGATGATGACGAAGAGAATCCACAATTGCTCGGAGCGGGTGTGGCTCCAGACATACCGCAGCAGCTTCTTTTCCAGAGGACGGTCTGCGTCCAGATGTGCGTCGGCTTTTGCCAAGTCTTAACCCCTGCGTGAGCCGACCCCAATGGTGTGAGCACCACGCGTCTCGTTGCGAAAGATCCAAAGGATCAAAGCCCCGCCATTCAATTCTTTAGCGCGCATGACCTATGTTTGGTGATCGGTGCTTCATCCCCATCGAAACGCTCACCCACATGTCGATCTGCGTGCCACTTGGCCGCACGATAGCGCTGGCGCGCTGTTTAACAAGTGCGTTTTGACACACTTTTTGGGATCGGGCGGGCATCGGCGCGGCGTCGGCTGGCAATTTTCATACGTCCTCCCGCAAATTGTTTTTGCTCCGTGCCAGTGCGGTGATAAACCCAAAAACCAAAACACGTTTTGTTTGTTTCCCAAGGATTTTTCCATGTCTGTTGAAGATGTTGTCATCGTCTCCGCAATGCGCACAGCCGTAGGCAGTTTTAATGGAGCCTTGGCATCCGTTCCCGCTCACACACTGGGTGAGACTGCCATCCGCGCCGCATTGGACGCAGCCTGCGTCGAAGTTGATGCGGTGGACGAAGTCATTTTGGGGCAGGTTTTGACGGCGGGGCAGGGGCAAAATCCGGCCCGCCAAGCCGCTATGGCGGCTGGCATTCCCAAAGAGGCCAGCGCTTGGGGTATCAATCAAGTCTGCGGCTCAGGTTTGCGTGCGGTCGCCCTAGGCATGCAGATGATCGAAGGCGGTGATGCGGGTATCGTGGTCGCAGGTGGTCAAGAGAGCATGTCCGGTTCCGCCCATTGCCAGCATCTTAGGTCCGGCCATCGCATGGGTAATGTCGAACTTATCGATACCATGATCAAAGACGGCCTCTGGGACGCGTTTAACGGCTACCACATGGGTGTGACGGCAGAAAACGTCGCCCGCGAGTTCCAGATCAGCCGCGAGACGCAGGATGGTTTTGCAGTCGCATCCCAAAACAAGGCGGAGGCAGCGCGCAAAGAAGGCCGCTTCAAAAGCCAGATCGCAGCTGTGACCGTGTCCTCACGTCGGTCGCAAATCGTTGTGGAAGAAGACGAATATATACGCGACGGCGCAACGCTGGAAAGCGTGTCCGGCATGCGCCCGGCGTTTGAGAAAGATGGAACGGTCACGGCGGCCAACGCATCAGGCATCAACGACGGCGCTGCCGCTTTGGTATTGATGCGCGCCAGCGAAGCGAAACAGCGCGGTCTGACGCCGCTCGCCCGCATCGCTTCGCGCGCCACCGCCGGCGTTGATCCTGCGTTGATGGGCACCGGCCCAATTCCAGCCTCGCAAAAAGCGCTGGAAAAGGCTGGTTGGAAAGCCACCGACTTGGATTTGATAGAGGCCAACGAAGCCTTCGCCGCGCAAGCCTGTGCCGTCAACAAGATGATGGGTTGGGACACCGACAAAGTGAACGTCAATGGCGGGGCCATCGCCATTGGCCACCCCATTGGCGCTTCAGGGGCGCGGGTGCTGGTGACACTGCTCCACGAGATGGTTGCGCGCGACGTCAAAAAAGGACTTGCTACACTCTGCATCGGTGGTGGCATGGGCGTTGCCCTCTGCGTGGAACGCTGACGCGAGGGTGCATGGAACGCTGACGCGAGGGTGCGTGGAACGCTTCAGTCGTACGCTTGAATGCCGCTCAAATCGCAACCCCCTTTCCAATGCACTTGCCAAGGCGTTGTGCCAGCTCTATAGCCCACCCGCCTGTTGTTGCAGGCACTCGCGGCCCGTGCTGGACGACATCCCGGCGCGGGCGTCTTTCATTCTCGAACCTTAGGAGAAAATTCGATGTCGATTACGCCGGAAAGAAAAGCCGAGCTCGTCAAAGAGTATGCCATCAAGGATGGTGATACCGGGTCCCCCGAAGTGCAGATTGCGATCCTCACAGAGCGCATCAACAACCTCACCGGTCACTTCAAGGACAACAAGAAAGACAATCACTCGCGTCGTGGTCTGTTGAAGATGGTGGCAACACGCCGCTCGCTTCTCGACTATACACGCCGCAAGGACGAAGCGCGTTATCAGGATCTGATCAAGCGCTTGGGCATTCGCCGCTAACACGCTTTTCAAAGGGCGCAGCCAGAGGCTGCGCCCTTTGTTGTTTCGGCTGCAGCACTATGGTATGCGGCCTTTGGGGATGGATTTGATCTGTTCCCAAAACTTGTTCGAGAGGGTCCCAAGTACAAGGGGCAGGATTATCAGTGGTTTGCGGGCTCGGTGCCCTATTTTGCAAGCCCCTCATTGTCTTGCCCTTGATGGACCAAGCAATAGACGCCGCCATGCCTTCAGGCACGTTAAAAGGCGAATTGTACCAAGCCTGACCCAGTGGGAACCCACGCGGTCAGCAACGGTGCGAGACTTAAAGCCCGGCCATTGGCGCGCGGCATCCTCTCGAAAAACTGGAAGTTGGTGGTTTGTTGCCCGGCGATAGGCGTCGTGCGGCCACCGGTTCATCACCCTCGAAGTGATGAACGCACAAGAAAGATAAATGCATGTCTATGTTTGAAAAACACGTCATTGAAATTGAATGGGGCGGCCGTCCGCTGACCCTCGAAGCGGGCCAGGTTGCCCGTCAGGCCGATGGGTCTGTGATCGTTACCTACGGTGAAACCACCGTGATGTGTAACGTTGTGTCCGCTAAAGCACCAAAGCCGAGCTTGGATTTTTTTCCGCTCACCGTCAACTACATCGAAAAAGCTTACGCGGCCGGTAAAATTCCCGGTGGCTTTTTCAAACGTGAAGCCCGTCCCTCCGAAAACGAAACACTCGTTTGCCGTTTGATCGACCGCCCTATCCGTCCACTGTTTGCAGATGGCTATAAGAACGACACGCAGGTTACCTGTACGGTTCTGTCCCACGATCTGGAAAACAACCCGGACATCGTGGCCATGGTGGCAACATCTGCTGCGTTGACGATTTCCGGTGTGCCGTTCCAGGGCCCCATTGGTGGTGCTCGCGTTGGCCTGATTGATGGCGAGTACGTCTTGAACCCCAATATCGACGAAATGGACGAGAGCGATCTCGATCTCGTTGTGGCCGGCACCAACGACGCCGTCTTGATGGTGGAATCGGAAGCCAAAGTGCTGTCCGAAGACACAATGCTGGGCGCTGTTATGTTCGGTCACGCCGAGTTCCAGCCCGTCATCGATGCGATCATCGAACTGGCAAAACTCTGCGCTAAAGAACCTCGTGAACACATTGCGCCGGACAATTCCGAACTGCAGGAACAAGTCATTGCGCTGGTCGGATCCGACATTGAAGCCGCCTACACGATCTCCGACAAACAAGACCGCTACATCGCCCTCGACGCGGCTAAAGCGAAAGCCAAGGCAGAGTTCCTGACCGATGAGTCCACCGAAGGCGAAGTCAACACGCTGGGCGAAGTGTTCAAATCCGTACAGGCGAAAGTCGTTCGCGGTTCGATCATCAAAACCAAAAAGCGTATCGACGGTCGCGACCTGTCCACCGTGCGCGCCATTGAATCCGAAGTTGGCATTCTGCCCCGCACCCACGGTTCTGCTCTGTTCACCCGCGGTGAAACGCAAGCCATCGTGGTCGCCACTTTGGGCACATCCGACGATGAGCAGTTCATTGACGCGCTGACCGGCACATACAAAGAAAACTTCCTCCTGCACTACAACTTCCCGCCCTACTCGGTCGGTGAGACAGGCCGCATCGGCTTTACCTCACGCCGCGAAATCGGCCACGGCAAACTGGCGTGGCGCGCTGTGCGCGCAGTTCTGCCGTCCCGCGAAGAGTTTCCGTACACACTGCGTGCGGTCTCCGAAATCACGGAATCCAACGGCTCCTCTTCCATGGCAACCGTCTGCGGCACGTCGCTGGCCTTCATGGATGCCGGCGTCCCGTTGAAAGCCCCTGTGGCCGGTATCGCCATGGGCCTGATCAAGGAAGGCGATGACTTCGCAGTCCTCTCCGACATCCTGGGCGACGAAGATCATCTCGGTGACATGGACTTTAAAGTGGCCGGTACGTCCGAGGGCATCACTTCTCTGCAGATGGACATCAAGATCACCGGTATTACCGAGGAGATCATGAAAGTCGCATTGGCACAGGCCAAAGATGGCCGCGAGCACATCTTGGGCGAAATGGCCAACGCACTGACCGAAGGCCGTTCGGAGCTTGGCGAGTTTGCGCCACGCATCGAAAGCTTCAAAATCCCAACCGACAAAATCCGTGAAGTCATCGGGTCCGGCGGTAAGGTGATCCGTGAGATCGTTGAAAAGACCGGCGCCAAGGTCAACATCGAAGATGACGGGACCGTGAAAGTCGCATCGTCTTCAGCCAAGGAAATCGATGCTGCCGTTAAATGGATCCGTTCGATCACGGACGATCCGGAAGTGGGCGAAATCTATGAGGGCACCGTTGTGAAGACGGTCGACTTTGGAGCGTTCGTGAACTTCTTCGGTGCCAAAGACGGTCTGGTTCACATCTCACAACTGGCAGACGAGCGCGTCGGCAAAACCACCGATGTGGTCAACGAAGGCGACAAAGTCTGGGTGAAACTGATGGGCTTCGATGATCGCGGCAAGGTGCGGTTGTCCATGAAAGTCGTCGATCAGGAAACCGGCAAAGAATTTGCCGACGAGGACGATGATGATGATGGCGACGACGACTAAGCCGTCATGGAAAGCGTATCGACCTAAGGGCTGATCGCAGAAAAATTATGGGCGTCCGGATCATTCCGGGCGCCTTTTTTGCTTGTTACATCCGTCCATCCGTCAGGCATTCACTCGGTTGGTCTGGGGCCGTTTCTGTTCAAACGGAACCGTTTGAGCGAAAGGAGCCGCGAAAGACCATTTCTATCGTTGATAGAATTGATCCAGTTGTGGCGCTCACGCTGTCGGCCTCAAGAGGCCTTCGCGACCCTAGGTGGGGGGAGGGGCGGCGCAACCGAGCGGTTCAATCAAATTGTGAACCGCGTTAGAAAAACAAGTGAGGGGCAATAAGCGCTTCTTTGAAGCGGTGACTGGCCCTGGTGACTTCCCAAGCAACAGCGTTAACGATCCGTTAATTTCTTCGGCCAGTTTCCTTTTCCACTGCCAAAAACCGCGATAGACTCGGGTCCCACAAATTATTTCGATCTCCAACGTGTTCATCAACGCCGGTACTCTTTCGACATATCGCAACGCAGGATTGCTTGTTGTGCTTGCAATTGTGCTCGCGCTGACGGGTTGTGTGAGCCGCCCGCCGGAAAGCAAGGCCATCCGCGCGATCACGCCCACCGAGGCGGTGGATTTGCAAAATGCGTCCCTCACCCCGGCGTCGATGACCCAACGCATTGCATCGGGACAACGTGCGGGTGCGTCCGGCACTTTATCGATTTTGGCCTTGTCGGGCGGCGGTTCGGACGGCGCTTATGGGGTGGGCGTTCTCAACGGCTGGACGAGGACCGGCACACGCCCTGAATTTGATATCGTCACCGGTGTTTCCACCGGCGCGCTTATGTCTGTTTTTGCGTTTTTGGGTCCGCAATACGATGCCAAGCTTCGCCAGCTTTACATCAGTCAGGAAGATTCCGATATTTTCGTTAAACGGGGCCTTGGGGGCGTGTTTGGTGACAGCTTGCTGGATAACACACCGCTCAAGCGCCAGATCGAAAAGCACATAACACACGCTGTGCTTGCCGAAGTTGCCCAACAACACGCACTTGGTAGGCGGCTTTATGTGGCCACCACCAATCTGGATGCCTCAAAATCGGTCGTTTGGGACATGGGCCTTCTCGCCAGTGGCGCCGGGCCTGGACGCACAAACGCGTTGCAACTGTTCCAAAAAGTGCTGCGGGCGTCGGCCGCCATTCCGGTGCTTTTTCCGCCGGTCTACATCAAGCCCAAACGCGGCGTTCAACTGCGCCAAGCCCATGTGGATGGGGCTGTGAAGGCCCCGGTTCTGCTTTCAGATTTCATCTTTAAGCGGCCAGCCCAGCGACGTGAACTCTACGTCATCATCAATGGGTCGTTGGCGCAGGAAAACTCATTTCAAGCCGTCGCCCCAAACCTGAAGGATATTGCCTCCATGTCGGTGAGTGGATTGCTGAACGAACTCACCCAGCAGGTCGTGTATCGCGGTTATGTGCGCGCGCGCAATTCCGGTACTGCGTTTCGCATCACTGCCATTCCAGACAGTGTGCCAGTGGCGACTGACCCGCTCGCCTTTGACCAAAAACGCCTGCGCATGCTTTACGAACTGGGAGAGCAAAGCGCCCAAAAACCCGGGTTTTGGTGGACCGCTCCACCAACGCTGCGAAAATATGACCGGGTCGCGGTGCGGTAAAACGGTCTTTGTTTCAATCGGTTGTGTTTGAGCGAAATGGCCCTTTAAATCGCAAAAAATAACCATGACGAGAGTGAAGACATGTGGCGTGCCGTGTAGATATGGTTTTTGTTGCTCAAACGATTCTGTTTGAACGGAACCAGCTCTAAATCCGAGAATATTGAATGAAGCGCGCAGTCGTTTGTCTTAAGTGGGGCACCGCTTATGGGCCGCACTATGTCAATCTGTTGTTCAGGTCGGTCCAAGCGCAGCTTGGATTGGCGCACGCGTTTGTGTGTGTCACAGATTCGCCAGAGGGCTTGGATCGGGGGATTGACGTAAGGCCATTCAGGTTTGCCAAAGTTCCACGGGAACGCTGGACACCGGGCCAATGGCCAAAAGTCTCACTCTTCAATCAAATCACGGTCGGTGATTTTGATGAGGTTATGTTCCTGGACCTTGATGTGCTGGTAATGGGTGAGCTTGCGCCGCTGTTTCAGCGGTTAGACGCTCAAACTGATCTTGTTCTCATTCCTAGACGACAGCCGTTTTTATCCAGAATGATCCCTTCTCGTTTTCGCAAACCCCTTGGCGGAGGAACATCTGTTTATGTCTGGCGTCCAGCCACTCAGGCTCACTTGTGGGACGGTTTTCGGGTAGAGCACACCAACCAGTATGCGGCAGACGACTTCTATGCGACGGATCTGGGACATCGGGTTGGGTATTTTAATCCGCGAGATTGCGTTGGCTTTCTTCATACGGCGGTATGGCGCGACCCGCTTGGAAAGCTTCAGCGTCGTTACCCCTATCCATCAGATGCGCGGGTGGTCATATTTTACGCCGGTCCAAAACCGTTCGATTTGTTGCATGAAAACGTGGGCCGTTGGGGGGCGCACCACCGTTGGGGTCACGGGCCTTTGCCATGGCTGCGGGAGCATGTGGCTCGCTACGGTCTGTTGGAGGAGTTTTTAGATCTTAACGCGGACGCCCAAACATGAGCCCCATGCAGTTCCTGTAAATGTCTGTCCGCCTGATGCGGTATTGCTATACTTGGAAGTCGACAATTTCAAAATTGAACGCTGGCCAATTCGTGAAAAAACAAAAAGACGCGCGCCACACGCTTACAATGCCTTTCGAACGGGGCAACATCGCCATAAACAGGGGCGAAAATTGGCTGTTCTTCAATGCTACGCCGTTGGAACCGTTAGAGCCCTCTGGAAGCACGGAAAACGCTTCGGATTGGCAGTCAGTGGTCACAGCCATACAACCGTTCCGTCCCCAGTTTAATGCGCTTCAACTGGCTGGTTATAGGGCGCACGCCGCCAGTGATGGGATCGTAGATGCGTCCGCCACTTCCTTCGATGGCGCACTGGTGTTAGCCGGGAAATCGCAGTCAAGAAATCGGCTTGCGGTTGCGGACGCTGTACGACTGGTCAAAGCGGGTGCACCAATCGTGGTCTGTGGCGACAAGGCAAGCGGCGTGGGCGGATTGCGTAAATGGGCAACCGGTTTGGCCGAGCAAGCGGGCAGCACGGTTGAAGCGCTTTCCAAAAACCACGCTGTAGTCTTCTGGTTTCCGGCGGCGCCGGTTTGCGGTCTTCCGCAATGGCCCTCATCTCCCCAAAGCGGGGGCGAAGGCGAGGGCGGGCTTTTAAATGCAGCGTTATGGCACACCGCCCCCGGCACTTTTTCCGCCGATGGTCCAGACGCTGGATCGGCTCTGTTGGCCGCGCATTTTTCCACGCGCATGCGCGGAAAGGTTGCTGATCTCGGCAGCGGCTGGGGTTACCTTTCGGCAAAGGCGCTGGTGGCAGCACCGGACATCACCAGCGTGGATCTGTTCGAGGCAGACCATCACGCGTTGGTTGCAGCACGCGAAAACGTGCCCGACGCCCGTGCGCAATTTCATTGGTGCGATGTGGCGAACGAAGCCCCGAAAGGCCCGTTTGATTGGGTGATCATGAATCCGCCTTTTCACGATGGCGGTCACAAAGGACGGGCGGCAGAGCCTCGCATCGGCCGAACGTTCATTGAAGCCGCCGCAAAATGTCTGCCGTCGGGCGGTCGGCTGCTCATGGTGGCAAACCGGCAATTGCCCTATGAGGATCTGCTCAAATCGAGGTTCCGCAAAGTGGTGCCCGTGGAAGACCGTGGCGGCTTCAAGGTCATCGAAGCGATGCGATAGGCCGTTTACGCAAAGAACTGCGTCAAAACAACAAGCTAGAGGTGACCAGCGCTTCAAAGAAGCAGTGATCATCTCTAGAAGGCAACATCCCCCGTAACCTTGGGCACAATGGGCGCGAGGGCTTCGTGCAAGCGGGTTTCCCATTCCATCCGCGCCGCTTTGGCCGTGGGGACCGGGTTCATAAAATCAAACAGCGACCATAGTGGTTCTATTCCGTATCGCGGCAGGCCGCGCCCGGAGCGGACGCCCTTGCGATGTTCCAGGCATCTGGCTGTGGGTGATTTTTTGGTGGAGCCGACATAACAGCCATACCACTGGTTTTGATCCGTATACCCCCCGCGCAGCATTACATAGACATTGGCTCTGCGCTGCCCGCTCATCTGGTCTTCGATGAGAGTTGCGGGGAAGACCGCCCGCACGGCGTCGCGCGCTGTGACCAACCAGGGGATCGGATGCAGATCGGCCTTGACGAACTTCATGCTTCCGTTGAGATCGTCCCCGCGCCCCTGCAACTCGTGAAGCGCCAAAGTGGCCAGTTCCAAGTGCGGCGGGTTTTGTTGCAGCCAGCCACCGATGGCTGCCGTTAAGATGGGTGACTTCCAGTCGCGAAAGGGTTGCGGGTGAAGGTAGTCGATCCCCGGAAACTTCTTGCACTCGCCGGGCGTATAGTGCCGGTGCTTCAAGCTGTTATCCGTTCCATCAGTGTCGGTGTGTCCGCAATGTCGGCGATGTCGCCCAACTGATACGCTGCGCGCACAGCGACCGACGCTTGCGCTGCGGCAGCTTCGTCCCGCGCATGCATCATGGCAAGAGGGCGTTCGCCATCCACCCGGTCGCCAACAGCCACAAGCTCGCTCAAGCCAACGGCGTGGTCCACAGGGTCTGCTGCGCGCATGCGACCGCCACCCAGCGCCACCACCGCAACTCCAACGTCCCGCGTTTCCACCTTAACAACGAAACCTTGCTGATCTGCAAAAACAGGTTGCACGATTGGCGCTGCGGGCATGGACCGGTACGCCTGATCGAGAATGTCCGCCGGTCCACCGAGAGCCACCACCATTCTGGCAAACACCTCCGCCGCCCGTCCGGACGAGAACGCGTTTTCTATCTTGGTGCGGGCCTCGTTTGTGTTTTCGGCCAAGCCGCCGCTCACCAACATGTCTGCCCCAAGGGCCACCGTGACATCCCACAGGCGCGGTTCAATGGAGCGGCCGGTTAAAAATTCGATGGCGTTGGTGACTTCCACGGCGTTGCCCGCTGCCGAGGCCAGCGGCTGGCTCATGTCCGTCAGGATCGCGCTGGTGGTCACGCCCGCCAGATTGGAAACTCGGACCAGTGACTTGGCCAGTGTCACAGCTTCTTGTTGCGAGGCCATAAAGGCACCGTTGCCGCATTTGACGTCGAGCGCCAGTCCATCCAATCCAGCCGCCAGTTTTTTGGACAGGATAGAGGCTGTGATCAGGGGCACGGATTCCACCGTGGCTGTCACATCACGTATGCCATAAAACCGTTTATCCGCCGGCGCCAGATCAGCCGTCTGGCCAATGATCGCGCAACCAACATCTTTGGTCACTTTTCGAAACAACGCCTCGTCCGGCTGCGTGGTGTATCCAGCGATGGAATCCAATTTGTCCAAAGTGCCGCCGGTGTGGCCAAGGCCACGTCCGGATATCATGGGTACATAGCCGCCACAGGCCGCCACGGCGGGTGCCAACATCAAAGAGACGTTGTCGCCCACCCCGCCGGTGGAATGTTTGTCCAAGACCGGACCATCCATGTCAGGCCACGTCAAAACTGTTCCGGAATCCCGCATTGATAGCGTCAACGCCACGATCTCTTCCGGTGACATGCCTTTGAAAAACACCGCCATCGCCAACGCGGAAATCTGACCTTCCGTGATCGACCCGTCGCTGATCCCGCGCACGAATTGCTCTATCTCGTGCGTGTCCAGCGTGCCTCCGTCGCGCTTTTTGCGCACGATTTCTTGCGGGAGTATGGGGGGCAAAATGGGCGATGTGCCTGAGGTCATACCTCTGTCCTCTTGTGTTTCGCGCCATGTCTTGGCGTCGGGAACGCGGTCAACGGAGTGATGCTTTCTGCGCGGTTTTTATAGAGCTAAGTGCAGTGTCGCACCATGATCGGATAGTCCCGATCCGGCCGCGCAAAATTAAGCACTGCAGGTATGAAGTTTCGTGTGGCATTGGCGCACAAATTTCTTAAGACTGGCGCAACTCTTCGGGAGCAGCTGTGGGAGGATGGCTCCAATGACGTTTCAACTTGCGCTCATCGGCGCGGGCCGCATCGGTACAGTTCACGCCAAGGCGATTGCAGGCAACCCACAAGCCAAACTCGTGGCCATTTTTGATCCCATGGCAGAGGCAGCTGACACATTGGCCGCGCTTCACGTCTGTCCCGTCCGGTCCGTGGAAGATATAGAAGAGGACACGGCCATCGATGGCGTCATCATCTGCACGCCAACGGACACCCACGCCGATTACATCGAACGATTTGCAAATGCGGGAAAGAAAATTTTTTGCGAAAAGCCGGTCGATCTATCCGTCGATAGGGTCCGGGCCTGCCTCAAAGTGGTGGAGGACACCGGGGCCTTCCTGATGATCGGTTTCAACCGTCGGTTCGATCCAAGCTTTGCCGCCGTGCGCAACGCGATTGATGATGGATCGGTGGGCGATGTGGAATTGGTGCAGATCACCAGCCGTGATCCGGAGGCCCCGCCGCGCAGCTATGGCGAGCGGGCGGGGGGCATGTTGCGTGATATGACGATCCACGATTTTGACATCGCCCGTCACCTGCTGGGGGAGGAAGTGGAGAGCGTATCGGCTCACGCTTCCGCCATCACGGGTCAAGGGGTGGAAGAGATTGGCGACATCGACACGGCGACAATTATTCTAGAAACCGCGAGCGGAAAACAGGCCGTCATCACCAATTCGCGCCGCACCACATACGGCTACGATCAGCGCATTGAGGTGCATGGTTCCGGCGGTATGGCCCATGCCAAAAACATGCGTGAACACAATGCTGAAGTCTTGGACGGCCGTGGAACCACGCTTGCGCCCATCGAAGACTTCTTCATGACGCGGTATGTCGAGGCGTTCTCGCGGATCATCGGTCAATTCGTGGCGAGAGCCGCCGCAGATGGCACACCGTCCCCATCCGGCGCGGACGGTTTGGCGGCGCTGTTGCTGGCGGAAGCGGCTTATCTGTCCATTGCAGAACGCCGTCGTGTTGCGGTCGCTGAGGTGTCTTAAGTGGCTGCTGAACCGATGCTGGATGTAATCACGATCGGCCGATCATCGGTTGATCTGTATGGCGCGCAAGTGGGTGGGCGGCTGGAAGACATGGCCGGCTTCAAAAAATACATCGGCGGTTCGCCCACCAATATTGCTGCCGGCTCCGCGCGATTGGGTCTAAAATCCGCCGTTATCACCCGTGTGGGGGATGAGCATATGGGCCGCTTCATCCGCGAACAGTTGGAGCGCGAAGGGGTGGACGTCACGGCGGTAAAGACCGACCCTGATCGGCTGACGGCTTTGGTTCTTTTGGGTATCCGCGATGACCAACAGTTCCCGTTGATATTTTATCGCGAGAACTGCGCCGACATGGCGATTTGCGAAGACGATATCGATGCGGCCTTCATCGCACGGGCTGGATGTGTCACCGCAACGGGCACGCATCTCTCACACCCCAGTACAGAGGCGGCTGTGCTCAAGGCCCTCCGGTTGGCCCGTGAAAACGGCGCGCGCACCGCGCTTGATATCGACTACCGTCCAAACCTGTGGGGTTTGGCAGGCCACGGCGCGGGAGAGGAACGCTTCATTGAATCGGCGGCGGTGACAGAACGGTTGCAAAAAACCCTACCCTTGTTTGATCTGATTGTGGGCACCGAAGAAGAGTTTCACATCGCCGGCGGTTCCACCGACACGATGGAGGCGTTGCGTGCGGTCCGCACGATCAGCAAGGCCACGCTGGTCTGCAAACGTGGCCCCATGGGCGCGGTCGCGTTCGAAGGCAACATCGGTCCGACCCTTGACGACGGCGTGTCTGGCCCCGGTTTCCCCATCGAAGTGTTCAACGTCTTGGGGGCCGGGGACGGTTTTATGTCCGGCCTGTTGCGCGGCTGGCTGCGGGGCGAAGCGTGGGAGACGGCACTCACATGGGCGAATGCGTGCGGCGCGTTTGCGGTCTCGCGCCACGGCTGCGCGCCTGCCTATCCCAGTTGGGAGGAGTTGCAATGGTTCTTGGAAAACGGATCAGAGCAGCGCGCTCTGCGCTATGACACTAAGCTTGAACACATCCACTGGGCGACCAATCGCCGTGACATGCCGGAACGGATTAATGTCGTCGATTTAAGCGACCATGCCCCTGAGCAACAGACGCAGCGCGTGCTGGCCGTGGCTGAGGCCGGTGGACCAGATGGATCAACCGGCGTGATCGTAAGCAATAACGCGCGCCAGGCTTTGTTTGCCGCCACGGGCTCCGGTCTTTGGGTCGGTCGGCGTTTGGACATGGATGAAGAACAGGACATAGGCAGTCTCATCGCGGACTGGCCGGTTGATCAGACGCTGGTGATCGAAGGGGATGATGACGAGACGACCCGTCGCGCGTTTCACGCGGCGCGTTCGGCTGGTTTGGAAATAGCCTTGGATGTGGTGCTCGGAAACGACGTTATATCGCTGTTGGAACAGGGCATTACGCCGGACTGGTGGATTGAGCCTGAGATAGATGTGAGCACCATCCGGTCACGGGACCCGTGGTGTCGCGGCGCATTGGAGCCCCGTGAACCTGTGCCACCCAAGCCACCCACGGAAAAGGACGACACATGAGCAAGACGATACGCCTTACGGCGGCTCAAGCGCTGGTGCGGTATTGTGCTGCCCAGATGATCGAAATCGACGGCGAGCGTGTGCCCTTTATGGCCGGGTGCTGGGCGATTTTTGGCCACGGCAACGTCGCAGCGCTGGGGGAGGCGCTTTACGCCCATCGTGAGGGATTGCCGACCTATCGCGGCCATAACGAGCAAGGCATGGCCCATGCGGCCATCGCCTATGCCAAAGCCTCTCAGCGCCGTCGCGCCATGATGGTAACCACGTCCATCGGCCCGGGAGCCACCAATCTTGTGACGGCGGCAGCCCTTGCCCATGTAAACCGGCTGCCCGTCCTTTTGGTGCCAGGCGACGTGTTTGCAAACCGCGCCCCCGACCCTGTGTTGCAGCAGGTTGAAAGCTTCGGCGACGGCACTGTGAGCGCCAATGATTGCTTCCGTCCCGTGTCCCGATATTTTGACCGTATCACCCGGCCCGAGCAATTGATTTTGGCTCTGCCCCGCGCGTTTCGCGTGATGACAGACCCTGTGGAGTGTGGCCCCGTTACACTGGCGTTTTGTCAGGACGTTCAGGCGGAAGCGTTCGATTTCCCAGCCGATTTCTTCACGCCAAGAACACTCACGATCCGTCGCCCGCAACCGGATACTGATGAGCTGCAAGCGGCTCTCGCGACCTTGAAATCGGCCAAGTCTCCCATGATCATAGCTGGCGGTGGCGTCCACTATGCCGGGGCCTGTGAAGCTCTGGCGGCGTTCTGTGACGCGCACAATATCCCGGTGGCAGAAACTCAAGCCGGTAAGTCTGCCCTGCGGTGGGACCATCCGCTCAATCTTGGCCCCATCGGCGTGACCGGCGGTACAGCCGCCAACGAGGCCGCCAATGCTGCCGATTGTGTGCTGGCGATTGGCACACGCCTGCAGGATTTCACCACCGGTTCCTGGTCTTTGTTCAAGAATCCCAATGGTAGATTGATCGCGTTGAATATCGGCGGCTACGATGCGGGCAAGCGCGCGGCTCTGCCCTTAGTCTGTGACGCGTTGGTGGGCCTGCACCACCTGACGAAGGGCTTGGGCGACACCCGTTATGGTGGTGACTACGCAGCGTCCATCGCCGATTGGAACCAAGCCATTGATGCGGTAACCGACGCGCCGCAGGACGCCGAAAACCGGCTGCCCACCGACATGCAGGTTGTGGGGGCGGTGCAGCGTGCCTCCACACACGACACGATGATCTTTGGCGCGGCGGGCACCATGCCCGGGGAAATGCACAAACTGTTCCGTGCGCCGCGCCCCGGATCCTACCACATGGAATACGGTTTCTCCTGCATGGGCTATGAAATCGCCGGTGCTTTGGGCGCAAAACTGGCCGCCCCGGACCGTGACATCGTGGTCATGGCGGGGGATGGCTCGTACCTGATGATGAACTCTGAACTGGCCTCCGCCGTCACCATGGGCGTGGCTTTCACCGTGGTGATCACCGACAACCGGGGGTTCGGCTGCATCAATCGTTTGCAGGCAGGCACAGGCAATGTGGCCTTCAACAACCTGTTGCAGGACGCCCACCACGTAATGGAAAGCCAAATCGATTTTGCCGCCCACGCAGCCTCACTGGGGGCCAAGGCCACGAAAGTGGCTTCCATTGCGGAATTGGAAGAGGCGCTGGTCGCCGCGCGTGGCTCCACGGAGGTGCGGGTTTTGGTCATCGATACCGATCCGGGACCCAGCACCGAGGCGGGCGGGTCCTGGTGGGATGTGGCCGTGCCTGCGGTATCTGACCAACCCGGTGTGAACGCGGCCCGCGCCGCCTATGAAGAAGGTCGGAAGGACCAGATCGCAAAATGATCCTCTACGGAACCAACCCCATTGCCTGGTCCAACGACGACGACCCGTCCTTGGGCGGGCACATCACGCTTGATCAATGCCTGAGCGAAACCGCTCGGATTGGGTTTGACGGCATCGAAAAGGGCAACAAGTTCCCCACGGGTGCGGTTGCATTGGAAGCCACACTGGGCGCGCACGGTCTGAAATATGTCTCCGGTTGGCATTCGCTCAATCTGCTGGAAAACACCATTGAGCAAGAGATTGCGGACGCTCAGGCGGATTTGGAATTGCTGAAGGCGTTGGGCTGCAGTGTCATGATCGTGTGCGAAACGTCCAACACGGTGCACGGCAGTCCGGACATCGCGGTCAATGATCGTCATACGTTGACTGAGGATCAATGGGTGAGTTTCTGTGAGGGAGTAGAGGCGGTTGCAGCCCATTGTGCACAGCATGGCATTACGCTCGTCTACCATCCCCATATCGGCACCATCTGCCAGACGGAGGATGAGATCGACCGCTTGATGGCGGGCACCGGACCGAATACGCATCTTCTTTTGGACACCGGCCATGTCTGGTTTGCGGGCGGCGACCCGGAGGCTGTGGCCACCCGCCACGCAGCGCGGATCAAACACATGCATGCCAAGAATGTGCGTGCCGACGTGCGCGACAGGGTCGTGAACGACAATATGAGTTTTCTGGACGGGGTGCGCGCAGGTGTGTTCACCGTTCCCGGCGATAAAGAAGGCGTAGTGACGTTTGAGCCGAGTTTGAAGATTTTGGCCGACCAAAACTATGAGGGCTGGTTGGTAATCGAAGCCGAGCAGGACCCGGACGTTCGCAACCCTTTTGAATACCAGTCGCTCGGCCTGACAACGCTCAAAGCGATGGCCAAACAGGTTGGCCTCGACCGCACCTGACACCGCAAACATTTTCAGGAACTCGCCATGTCCCATCTTTTGGTAAAACCGTCCGCGGCCACCGGCAAAGTCATCGACATCACGCCCGAAAGTGCCAAGACACCCCTGTCTCCGGCTTGGAACTATGTCGGTTTCGCGCTGCACAAGTTGACAGCGGGTGAGACTGTTCAAGAGCAAACCGGTGACCGCGAAGTGATCCTGGTGATCGTCGAAGGGAGAGTGAGTTTGTCTGCGGGCGGTGAGGTCTTTGGTGTCTGTGGTGACCGTATGAGCGTGTTCGAACGCAGCAAGCCGACATGCCTCTACGTGCCCAATGGTTCTGATTGGTCTGCCGTGGCTGAGACAGATTGCACGCTCGCCGTCTGCTCCGCCCCCGGCAAAGGCGGTCATCCCGTCCGCCTCATTGGGCCTGATGACATCGGTAATGAAACCCGGGGCACGGGGGCCAACACGCGCCACATTCACCCCATCGCCATGGAAGAAAAAGACATCGCGGACAGTCTTTTGGTAACGGAAGTGTTCACCCCGCAGGGCAATTGGTCGTCCTATCCGCCCCACCGGCACGATGAAGATGATTTCCCGCGCATGACTTATCTGGAAGAAACCTACTACCACCGTCTCGATCCGGCGCAGGGGTTCGGCTTCCAACGTGTGTTCACCGATGATCGGTCGCTGGATGAGACCATGGCGGTGAGCGATGGTGAAGTGGTTTTGGTGCCCAAGGGCCACCACCCCTGCGGCGCGCCCTATGGCTATGACATGTATTATCTCAACGTCATGGCTGGCCCGATCCGCAAATGGCGTTTTGAAAACCACCCGGACCACGAGTGGATTGTCGAGCGCGATGCCAAATAGCACCACTTTGATGGAGGCTCCCCGATTGCAGCAGGCCATCGATTTTGCCGATGAAGCCCGTGATTTGCACGCTTTGCTGGCCGGTATGGATGATAACCAGCGTTCGGAACCAACCGGTTTCAAAGCGTGGACAACCGAAGACATTGTCCGTCACCTTCACTTATGGAACCAGGCTGCGGACTTTTCGGCGGTCCAACCCGATGCGCTTACGCTTTTGAAAGCCCGCATCGATGCAGCCGGTTCCATGCGTGTGGTGGAGCGCGAAAGCGTTCCAGAAACCGGCGACGCACTGGTGACGGCTTGGATTGAACTGGTGTTGGATATGGAAGCACGCTGGGTCGATCTCGACCCCAAGCGCCGCTTGCCTTGGGTGGGGCCGGACATGTCGGCCCGTTCCTCCATGACCGCCCGGCAGATGGAACACTGGGCTCATGGGCAAGCGATTTATGATCTTTTGGGCAAAGAGCGGCAGGACGCAGCCCGCCTGAAAAATATCGTCGTGCTGGGCGTCAACACATTCGGCTGGACCTTCGCGGTGCGGGAACAACAAGCGCCCGGTGCGATGCCGCACCTCAGCCTCACCGCACCGGATGGTGACATCTGGTCCTACGGTGGGAGTGACACGGACCGCATTTCAGGGTCAGCCAAGGAGTTTTGCCAAGTGGTGACCCAAACCCGCAACATCGCCGACACGGCCTTATATGTTGAAGGATCGGTGGCTGAGGCGTGGATGCAAAACGCTCAGTGTTTTGCCGGAGGTCCCGAAACGCCGCCCGCAGCCGGGACGCGTCGACGCCGCACGGTTTGAAACCGGCGCACCGGTATTGTGCCAAGGACCAAGCGTTAACCGGTGATATCCCGCAGTCGTGCGATCCGATCCGTCAAACCAACAGCCTGTCCGCTGCGCGCGGATTCTTCCGCAGCGGCGCCCATGGCCACTGAAATAGCCCCATCCAGCAGGGTTACTTCCACATCCTGTTGCCCGAACACCATGCGCTGGAACTTCTGGTGCTGAAAAAAAGTGGAACCGTGATGGTCGCCCGCCGCCAGGATCGCGTGATCCACGTCGATCACTTCGCGGGTTTCCTGCTTGGACGTGCGGTCGCTGTAGCGCACTTCAGACAACCGCTCTTTGCCATCAACGGAAAACCGCGATGGCCCCGGAATAACGGCGGCCAAGCTCGCCTTTGAACCGGTCACTGTCACGATCTCTTGCCAATGCGAAGCTTCGTTGAACATGCACAGATCAAGCGACCCTCGCATACCGTTTTCAAAGTCTACGATCACAAATGCATTGTCCAGAATGTCAGGCTTTTTTCCGCCATAGCTTTCATCGAGAAAGTTCACGTCGACGCCGCCACTGGCATAAAGCCGGACGGGGTCTGATTTTGTGATCAGGCGCATGAGGTCGAAGAAGTGGCAGCATTTCTCAACCAGCGTGCCGCCTGTCTTGGCGTTGAAGCGGTTCCAATCGTCAACCTTCTCAAGAAACGGGAACCGGTGCTCGCGGATCGACACTTGCACCGGCTGGCCGATACGACCTTCGGTGACATCATGCACAAGTTTGTCCATCGGCGGCATGTAGCGGTATTCCATCGCCACCCAGACCGCCGATTGGCTGGAGGCTTGCCAGCGCAGCATGTCCGCGCATTCCGCCTCACTGATACCAACCGGTTTTTCGCACAGGATCGGCAGACCTGTTTTCATGAGGTCCGCCATGATCGCGTGGTGCGTGTGGTTGGGGGAGACGACGACAAGCGCGTCCACATCGGTTCCGCGCAACAGGTCTTGATAGGTGTCGAAAGTGGCCGGTTCAGTGCCAAACAAATCGCTGGCAGTTTGCGCTGCGCTCTGACGCATCGCTTTGTTGGGGTCTGCCAAGGCTGACACGCGGGCATCGGGCAAAAGTGCGATATTGCGCATGTGCTCTTGGCCCATCATGCCGGAGCCGATGATTGCATAATTCGTCATGGCTTAGAGTTCCAACACGCGAAGATCGAGCGCAGCGGCCACCCGCATCAAAGCATCGCGGTGATCACCGTAAGCGAGTGCCATGTGGTGTTCCAATCCGCTATCAAAAACGCCTTCCATCCACGCCTGAGCATCGGTATCAAACGTGATCACGCCGGACGTGCCGGTAAAGCTCATGGGTCGGTCCAGCACGGTGCCGCTCGACAGGATCATCTGCGTTTGGCCATGGGCCTGCGAAATCCGCATCAGGGTCACGCGCCCCGGTTTGAGCGTGAATTCCATTAGCAATGGCATCTTGCGGTTGGTGTGAATGGTCGCTGTCACATCGTTGTTTGGCGCGGCCATGTCGAGCGGCGCCTGCCCGCAATGCCAGACGACTACGCTGTTATCGTTGGTGTCCACGTCCACCATGTCTGCCAGAAAGACCGGTGCGTCTGCCACGTCCTGCAGGATTAACTGTGTCAGTGCGCCGTAAATGTCCGCCTCGCAGGCGCAGGGTACCCGTGCGCCTCCCATTAGCGAAACCGGTCCACATACCGCGCCGCCATACTCGGTGAACGTTTCGGGCCAACAGCGGATCGCAAAGGCATCATAACCATGATCGGATCGCATCGCGTCCAGCGCCAGTTTGAGCCGCAAAGACCGCGCCAATTCATCCCCATCAACACTGTCCAACGCGCCCACGCCACTGTCCAACTGTGCTTTCAGCGGAGCTTCGGCTGTCTCTGGCAGAGCATTTGCCCGATCAAAAAGATCGCTGATTTCGTATTCATCCACACTCACACCGGCCAGCGCATCCAGTGCTGCAGGGCCATAACGACAGGTGTCGAACCCGTCCGGGTGAGGTCCCAAGCGCGCAATCCGCTTGGCGCGCAGCCGTTCGGTGATCGCACTTGCTTCTGCTTCGGCCTCATCATTTGCATCAAGAGTGGGTGCTGTGCCGAACCGCTTTGTTGTGCGGCCTCGGTCGCTGAGCAGATGCATCACATCGACATCAGGCGCATCGCCATAGGCCCAAGAAAACGCGGTCCGGTTGATGCCCAACGCATGGCTGGCAAGGTTTAATCCACAAAACGCATTCAGCCTCAAACGGCTGCCCCGTCGCGGTTCCGGCACGGCCCAAATGGAGATCGGAACCCCCAATGCCTTGGCCGCTTCCACGGTCACTGCAGCATCGGTAAAGGTGATCTGCGCGATCAACAGCCGGTCTATGGTCTGCGCCTTCAACTCTTCGATGGCGGTGCGGGCAGCATCGCCGTCAAATAAAAGTTCACGCGGTCCCACCAGGGAAATGGGTGCTGCGTCCAAGGCCGAAAGCACGGTGGCGAATCTTTCTTCGGCAAAGGCAACATCAAAGGTTGCGCGTCCAAGGGCCAGCAATCCAACGCGTTGCTCAACCTTTTGATTTGGCTGTTTCTCGGTCGTCGCCATTGTTACATGGCCCCATAAGAATGGCGGAAGCTTGCATCATTGGGCTGGAAGGTGGAGCCTGTCGCGCCATAGGCTGCGTGGGTGTTCCAAGGCAGTGCGGTTGCGTCTGCCATGGCTCCGATCTCGCGCAGATAGGAGGCTGCACCGTCTTTCAGGCCGGCTTCAATGACGTTCCAATCGGGATAGGCTTGGAATGCTTCCAGCCAGATCGCGCGACCGGCCAGAAAACCTGACGCGCCAGCCTTAAAGGCGTGATCCAAAATGGCTTTGAATGCGGTCTGGTCGGCACCGGCCGACAGCATCACCCATGGCCGTCCAGCAAGACGACCCATCTCGTCAAACAGGGCTTGGACCTCAGCCGATCCGTCCGCGTCCTGCGCGTTGACCGGGCTTTCCAGTTTGAAGACGTCAACGCCATAGTCCGGCTTGGCAAACTCCTCGACGGAAGCCAGTACATCATCGCCTTTCTTGCCCTTCATCTCCACGTAGTCGGTGGTCTGATGGGCGTCTTGTGGCAGCGGATACACCAACAATTCAAACAGGAACGGAATGTCGTAGCGGGCGCAGTCTTCGCCGATTTGTTTGACAAAGTCCTTTTGCTTTTGATTGACGGTCTCCCCGGCGTCCGGGCGATACCAAGCCAAGACTTTTACCGCATCGCCGCCCATGCGCTTGATCTTGTTGACGCTCCAATCATCGATCTGGGACGACAAACGACCCTGATCGGTTTCCTTAAACAGCGAGTCTTCCAGCGTCACAACTAACCCCTTGTGGGGAGGCATGGTGTGGAAGCCGTTGGGGATTGCATAATGCGGATCGAGCAGCATGGCTGTGCTGTCCGCGTTGAGATGCTCCACCAACATCGTCTTAAACTTGGCCACTTCATCCCAAGGCGCTTGGTCGACACCGTGATGGGCGGCGATCGGATTTTTGATCGGAGGGCGCTGGTCCACTGCCGTCATTTTGAAAATGCCATTGGAGTCCGCCATCCGGCGCATGCCTTGCAATTTGCCGGGCGTCAGGGAGAGGGTCATATCGCAGCCTTGATGTTGCTTAGTTGGCGAGGATGAGTGGTGAGTAAGCTCGGCCCTTGGCTGAGCCGGGTTCGGCGGTAAAATCCGCTCGCGGTCAGTCTATCGGCAGTCCAGAGGGCACTGTTTTGGGTTTGCCAAGCCGTCCGGCCAACGCTTGTTCGTCGGTGAGGGCGTGAAGAAACGCGATCAACTTGTCAATTTCTTTGTCATTCAGTTGCACCGGCTTGATATCCACGAAACGACGAACCCGCGCCATCTCGCGCTTGTCCTCCCAGATGGCAAAATCTGTTGCCGCAAAAGCCTCTGCTCTGGGCATGATCACTTGCGTTCGGTCCCAAGTGTCCAGGGCGGTCAACGGGTCAAGATGATGGCGCACAATCCCTTCTAGAGTGGCGTAGGCACCGTTGTGACCCCAAGGCCCGGTCTTGGCGACGTTGCGCAGTGATGGCGTGCGAAAACGGTATGCGTCCTCCAGCCTGTCGGTTTCCCCCATACGCCCGGTATCCCGAGGCATGGGATCAAACACCCGCGTACGACCGGGGCCGAAGGGCGGCAGCGCAAGGGCGTGAAACTTTTGATCTGTCAGCAAAGCTCCGGTGTGGCAGGTCCCGCATCCGGCCTTTCCGTAAAACAGGTCCAGGCCTTCGCGTTGAGGCCCTGAAAGAGCAGATGTTTTTCCCATCAAATACCGGTCAAACGGCGCGGTGTTGGATCGAAATTCCGAGTTGATGAAATCGCCAATCGCATTGCCGATTTGCACCATGGTGATCTGCCCCGCAGATGTGAGTTCCGGATAGGCCGTCTGAAACAGCGGCCAGTAGCTGCCGATAGCAGACACACGTTTGGCAATTTTGGGCCAGACATGGTCAATGCGCTCGCGCCGGGAGGCTGCGATTTCGTTTTCTTCCGGATCCCCCGCCATTTCCGTTCTGGACGTTACGGGAAACAGCGCCTGTGTGGCGGCAAGGCTGGTGAGGCCCTCCGGCAACCATTCTTCGGCTGGCGTGTTGAACCGGTTGCCATAGGCATTGTCGATGGACGCCCGTCCGTCGTGGAACAGAATGCGAAAGTCTTTGTGGCCCAAGTTGAACAGGGCATTGGCGTTGCGCGGCACCCGCTTTTTGGGGAAGGCGCGGCCCTTTCCGAACTGCCGCTTTGGCCCAAGGCCAACCCCGCCTTCGCCAACGCCCAGCGACAGCCTATCGCCGGTGGCATGGTCATGGCTGTGGCAGGTGCCGCAGGAAATGTTTTGGTTGCCGGACAGAACTTTGTCGTAAAACAACAATCGCCCAAGGGCGGCGCGGTTTTCGTCAAACGGCAGATAATCGTTGGATGCGATGGGCGCGGGAAGCGTCTTTTTCCCGTCCATGGCCAACGACACGGCTGGATTAAAGCCAAAGGCGGCAACAACAAGCCCGCAGACCAAAATCCGCCAACGCGCAACTATCGGCAAAGCCACAACCAGACGGTCAAATAGCATCGGCACAATCCCTCCCGTCGGCCTGCCTCGCGGGATTTTTTCTTGACCCGCAAAGCCTTTCTGGCTGACTGCTTCATTATGACAGTTTTGGAGAAATTTGCACATCCGGCAAGCGGGCGGTCGCCTTTTGGATCACCTGTTTTGCAGGTAGTTTGCACTTTGTTGTTTGTCGCCGGTTTGTCGCTTGCTGCGTCAGGTCTGGCCCAGGCCAACTCATCCTTGGAAAAAGCACGCGACTTGATGGAGGCCAATAAATTTCAGGCTGCCCGAAAAGCGCTGCTGCCACTTGCACGGTCCGGCAACGCAGACGCCGAAGAACTGATCGGCGTGATGTACGCCATGGGACTTGGTGTGCCGCGAGACGACCGGCGGGCGTTTGAATGGTACATGCGTTCTTCGATGAAGGGTCACCCCGGCGCGCAGTCCGGCATCGGTTGGTATTATGAGGTGGGTCGTGGCTTGCCTGCGCCGGACAAGGTGCGCGCCTACCTTTGGTACGCGCTTTCCGCGATTGGTGGCGATGTGGACGCGCCCGATTCGTTGGCGTCGCTGGAGCAGCGCATGACGCAAGAAGAGATTGCCGAAGCGCAAGATCTGATCAACGACTACCGCCCGTGGATGTACCCGTTTCGTTGATCAGCCTTTCGGAGCTTTTCTTTGATGCCGCGGCGGGGACGGTCCGGTCAAACGTCACCAGAGCCTTTTGCATTTGCTGGGCAGTTTCTTCCCACGTGAATTGAGGCGCCCGGGCGATGGCAGCGTCTCGTGGCAGACGCTGAGCCCTTGTGATGGCCACCGACAGGTTTTCGTCCAGCCAGCCGGAGACTGCATGTTCCACGACATCAATCGGACCGGGCACTGGATAGGCCGCGACGGGCAAGCCGCAGGCCATGGCTTCCACCATGACCAGCCCGAATGTGTCCGTTCGGCTGGGAAACACAAACACATCACCATTGCATAAGGCCTGCACCAGATCATCTTTGAACAGATAACCCGTGAAGATTGCTTTGGGATACTTGCGCTCAAGCTCTGCCCGTTGTGGTCCGTCTCCCACCACCAATTTTGTGCCGGGCACATCGGCTTTCAAAAAGTCTTCAACGCCTTTTTCGACCGCCAGGCGCCCAACATGCACCATCACAGGGCGCGGGTACGCCTTGCCGCCATCACAGCGGAGGGGCGTAAACCGCGCATGGTCCACACCCCGCGTCCATGTTTTGACGTTGTTGAATCCGTGTCGCACAAGGTCATCCGTGATCGCCTGCGTGGGCGCTAGCACACAACGGCTGGGTGCGTGGAACGCCCGCATGACGCGATAAGCGAGCGCCTTTACTCCCTGGAAGGGCAGTCGGGCTGCAACATATTCGGGAAACCGCGTGTGATAACTGCTGGTGAACGGAAGGTTGTGCTTCAGGCAGTATTTGCGAACGGCGCGCCCGATGGGACCTTCCGTGGCGATGTGGATTGAGTCGGGATTGAAGCCATCAACGACCGCTTGGACGGAGCGTTGAGTTGGAAAAGCGAGCCTTATCTCGGGATAAGACGGCAGGCCAAATGTGCGGTGTTTTGCCGGCGTGATAAACTCCACTGTCACCCCGTTTGCGCGCAGGCAGTCAGCGGTCTCGCTCAGCGTGCGAACAACGCCGTTAACCTGCGGGTACCAAGCGTCGGTCGCGATCAACAGGCGCATCGGCCGTATCCTTCAAGGTTTCGCGGATAGCGGCCCAATCCAGCAACTCCATACGGCCGTCATGGTGCTCCACCAATGCGGTGCAACTCTCCACCCAATCCCCGTCATTGCAGTAGTGAATGCCGTCAATCATCCGCATTTCAGCGCTGTGAATGTGCCCGCACACCACACCGTCCGCCCCGCGCTTGAGCGCTTCGCGCACAACTACGGTTTCGAAATTGCCGATGAACTCGACTGCCCGTTTGACCCGTTGTTTGAGATAGGCAGATAGCGACCAATAGGGCAGACGCAGCAGGCGGCGGACCCGGTTGAACCAGAAGTTCATGTTGACGGCAAACTCGTAGGCCTGATCTCCCAAATGGGCCAGCCACTTGTGATGCATCACCACGCCATCAAACTCATCCCCGTGCAGAATGAGATAGGTTTTTCCGTCCGCCGTCTTGTGCAAATCCTGCAGCGCCACGCGTACGCGTCCAAAGGATTGGTCAACGAAATCGCGAAACTGCTCGTCGTGATTGCCCGGAATATATATGACTTCGCTACCCTTACGCGCCTTGCGCAGCAGCTTTTGGATCACGTCATTGTGGAATTGGGACCAAAACCATTTACGCCGCAATGCCCAGTTGTCGACGATGTCGCCAACCAAATAGATCTTCTCAGCTTCGGTGTGCTTTAGGAATTCCAACACCATTTCCGCTTGCGCCCGTTTGGTGCCCAGATGCAGATCGGAAATGAAGATCGTACGAAAATTGAGGGTGTCTGGTGTGCTGAAAGACAACGACTCAATCCCCACGGTTCAAAAGCCTGAGCTATGCGGTGAGCCGCCCAAATGAAAGGCGTGTGACAGGCAGTTGGCAAGCGAACTGCGCGCAGCGCTACTGGAGGGCACGCAACCATGGGCGGCAAAACAAAAAACGCCGCCCGGACGGACCGGGCGGCGCTCTATATCAGCGATCAGCGGTAGCTTAGTTCAAGTCTTTTGCACCGGCAGCATCAATGGCTGCGGCAGCGGCGTCAGACGCGGCAACCAGAGCGTCAAAAGCGGCCGGACCGTTTTTCACGTTGGCTTTGAACCAGTCATAAACGGGTGAAGCAGCGACTTTGAACGCGGCCTTTTCTGCCGGGGTCGGCACATAAAGGCTACCGCCACCCGCCACAAAGTCTTCATAAGCTTTGATCGACTTGCGTTTTGGCGAAGCAAATGTGGCCTGTTGCAGGGCGTAGAAACCATCAACAACAACGCGGCGCATGTCCTCTGGCATGGACTTGAACTTGTCGTTGTTCATCCACCACAGCGCGCCCATGTAGGCGTGACCGTCAAGCGTGACATATTTCAAACCGGCATCGGGGAACTTCATACCCATAATGTCGGTGATGCCGTTTTTGGAGCCTTCCACAACGCCGGTCTGGAACGAGGTGAAGAGCTCCGGCCATGGGATTGGCGTTGGAGAAGCGCCCAGCGCTTTCACAAGCTCTTGAGGCAGATCAGCCACAACGGTGCGGATCTTCAGGCCCTGCATGTCTTCGGGCTTTTGCACCACCCGTTTGGTGTCGGCAAAGTTGCGCCAACCGCCGGTGTTGCCAATGGTCATGAGACGGATTTTGTCGCCGGAGTCGGCCAGCGCCATGTCGCGGATGGTGCGCACGAAATCGGACTGCATCACAGTTTCCGCAACGCGGTCATCACGCATTAGGTAGGGCAGATCGAGAACCTGCACGTAAGGAAACGCACCGGCAGCACCACCGGATGTGGAGATGTAGACGTCAATCGAACCGTCGGCCACGCCCTGCAAGCATTCCGCGCCCTTTGAGCAAAGCTGCGTACCGATAAACAGTTCAACGGCGATTTTGCCGTTGGATGCGGCTTCAACGAAGTTCTTGAAAACCACAAGGCCGTCATAGTCTTCGTCATTTTCGTTTGAGTTTGCAGTGGCGCGCAGAGTGAAGTCTGCTGCCATGGCTTGCGAAATGCCGCCCGCCATCAAGCCCAGGCCAAGCGCGGCAGCGCCAAGCGTTTTGAGCGCTTTTTTCATTGTGAGTTCCTCCCAAGTTCAAGAGCACGGTTTTCCGCACCCCTTGAAGCAAACCCTATCACGCAAGCGGTCTGCGTCAATTTGTTCACCCGAAAAACGGACGCAAAATCGGCCCGAGCAGATCGGCATCTTGGACGAAGCCGAGCCATGACGGGATCGCCAACGAAATGGCCGGAAAATACGTGATCAAAAAGATCACAAACACTTCCACCGCCAAGAACGGCAAGATGGTTTTGGAGATCGTCTCCACCTTCACGCCCGAGACGGAAGACGCCACGAACAGCACGAGCCCCATGGGCGGCGTGGCCAGGCCAACGGTCAGGTTGACCGACATGATCATGGCAAAATGCACCGGATCAATGCCCATATTGATGAAGATGGGCGCAAGGATCGGCCCTAAAATGATGATGGCCGGACCGGCATCCAAAAACATGCCCACAATGAACAACAGCAGATTGATGAGCAAAAGCAGCATCAGGGGGTCGGATGTGAGTGTGAGGATCCACGCCGCCAGATTTTCCGCCGCATAAGACAGGCTCACAACCGTCTTGAATGCCATGGCCGCACCAACGAGCAGCAAAACCACAGATGATGTGATGGCCGCTTTGGTGAAGATCGCAGGCAATTCGCGGGTCTTGAGCGTGCCCAAAACAAACAAGCCGAGCAGCAAGGCGTAGGCAACCGCCAGTGCGGAGGCTTCCGTCGGCGTGGCGACGCCCCCCAAGATTCCGCCCAAAATGATCAAAGGTGTGAGCAGTGGAAGCACGGCGCGCTTGGAGACGATACGAAACTCGTCCGACATGGCCATGCGCAACGCTGTAAAAATGCCTTCGGTCACTGCGATGAGTGCGACGATTCCCGCCCAGCCGATAACGGTCAGTGATCCCTCGCCATCCACCGGCAGGAAGGAGCGCAGCGAGGCCCACAGCAGCGCAAACACCAACAGCCGTGCGATGATGCGGGCCATCCAGTTTTCGCTAAAGTCGATCGAAAGGCCTGTATTGATGACCCGCTTGGCGGGCGGGAAGTCGTATCTGTTGGCCATGGCGCGGGTCACCACCATCAGCCCCACACCCACCAGCAAACCGGGAATAATGCCGCCAGCAAACAGCGCTGCAACGGAGACTTCCATCACATAGGCGTAGATAATCATAATGCCGGAGGGCGGAATGATCGGCCCTATGACGGAGGACGCAGCCGTGATCGCTGCCGCAAACCGGCGGGTATAGCCTTCTTTCTCCATGGCCGGGATCAGCATGGAACCCAGTGCGGACGTGTCTGCAACGGCAGATCCGGACATTCCGGCAAACAACATGGAAGAGAGGATATTCACTTGGGCCAGCCCGCCCCGTACGGAGCCGATAATGGCTTGGGAGAACGTTACCAACCGTTCGGTGATCCCGCCTTTGTTCATCAATTCGCCGGCCAGCATGAAAAATGGAATCGCCAGCAAAACGCCGTTGTCGATGCCGTTGAAAATGTTGCGGTACATGAGCGCAATGTCCCGCTCTTGCCCGTTTAGCCATAGCATCACGCCCGGGGCGAACAGCATCGCGAAAAAGACCGGGACGCCGATCAGAAGCAGAACGAGAAAGACAGGTAAAAACAGGGTCAGCATGATCTATTCGCTCCCCATCGCAGCTGGCATATCCGGCGTCGGGAAGGCGTCTTCCCCCGCCGCGATGCGACCCAGCAGGCGCAGGATCAGTTCTGCTGACACGCTGATCATCAGCGCCAGACAAACCGACATGGCCAAATAAATGTAGGACGTACGAAATTCGAAATTGGTGCCAAAGGCCTGATTGATGCCGGTGTCCTGCAACAACCGATTAAGGCCAGAGGAGTTGAACAGGATGGGCGAGGAGTAATGCGTCCACGCGTGTCCCAGCATGATGATCAGCACGACCAGAGACAGAATGAAGATGGCCAGCAACAGTAGATTGCGCGCCATACGCGGCAAGGCATCCGCCAGCAAGTCAATCGAAACGAACCCGCCCCATCGATACGCCGAGGGTGCCACCAGCGCCATCATCCAAATCATAAGGGCCCGCGCCGCTTCTTCGGGCCAGGGTAGGGCATTGTTAAGCGCATAGCGAAAAAACACCTGCGCCAAAATAATCGCCACCATGGCCATCATGGCGATCCATCCCATTGTGCGCCCAAGCGCCAGCAATGTCGTGTTGATGCGTGTGATCACGCTCAAGAATGCGCTGATAGCTGCCAACCGTCCCTCCCAGAACTCGGTCACGGTCCGCTTGTCTCCCCCGCAGGCCGGGCGGAGAGGGGACAGGAACCGTGACAGCTTGTCAAGAATTCGAATGGGCGCGAGGTCAAGCCGAACGTCGTCTCCGCAC
The DNA here is from genome assembly GCA_038746275.1 of Pseudomonadota bacterium. GTDB lineage: Bacteria > Pseudomonadota > Alphaproteobacteria > Rhizobiales > Rhizobiaceae > Pseudahrensia. The sequence goes on from JBCDKS010000013.1 coordinate 113,530, forward strand.
AAGTGCAGACCAAACATGCACACCTGCGCAGTTGAAAAACGACCGGTTTCGCAACACGTCTCGCTGTAGAAAAACCGATACGTCGCGGCGTTCAGAGTGATCTTTTGAGCCACATCCGGTTTGACCACCCATCGAGACCGGGATCATGATCATCCCACCGAAAGGACAAGACCGATGACTTTCCGACCTGTAATTTCTGAAAGCCAAGCCATACCCGCCATGGAAGGTGCTGGCGTGCATCTGCATCGCGTCTTCGGGTTTGACGAGACGAACCCGTGCGATCCGTTTTTAATGATGGATGATTTCCGCAATGATGATCCGGCCAAATATCAGGCGGGTTTCCCGTGGCACCCCCATCGCGGCATCGAGACCATCACCTATGTCTTGGAGGGCGAGGTGGAACACGGCGATTCACTTGGCAATCGCGGTGTGCTGGGCGCAGGGTCGGTGCAGTGGATGACGGCGGGCTCCGGCATCATGCATCAGGAAATGCCGCGCGGAAACGCGTCCGGCCAGATGCACGGGTTTCAGCTCTGGGCCAATTTGCCATCCAGCCTGAAAATGACCGACCCGCGGTATCAGGACATTGCCGGCAGCGATATTCCTGAAATCATCGACGATGATGGCACACGCGTGAAGGTCATCACCGGCAATTTTTGGGGCAAGTCCGGGCCGGTGGATGGTATCGCCGCAGACCCGCTTTACCTCGACGTATCCGTGGCTCCCAACACCCGCAAAGTGCTCCCGGTGGACACCTATTCCAGTACGTTCGCCTATATTTTTGCAGGGTCTGGCACGTTTCGCGATGCCTCCAACCCTGTTGGTGTGAAGGTGGAAAAGGAGTTCATGGGCGAAGAATTGAACATCCGCGATATGTCTGGCAACCGCACTCTCGTGCGGTTTGGAACGGGCGATGAAGTAACCGTGCAGGCCGGGCCGGAGGGCATTCGGTTCCTGCTGGTTTCCGGCAAACCCATTAAAGAGCCGGTCGCTTGGCACGGGCCTATCGTTATGAACACACGCGAAGAACTGATCACCGCCGTTCGCGATCTGCAAAACGGCACGTTCATCAAGCAAGGCGCGGCGTAAGCTGCGCCCCGCGCTCCGGCGCGCTCAAACGTTCATCTCCGGCGCGCTCAAACGTCCGCAAACACGTCCTTGAGCATCTCCCGCAACACGTTTTTTTGCACCTTCCCCATCGTGTTGCGGGGGAGCGCGTCTACGACATGCAGCAGCTTAGGTTGCTTAAAACGGGCCATGAGCGGCTTAATCGCGTCCAGCGTTTTGAGCGGATCGAACGCGTCGGTGGAGGGCACGATGACACCCACCACGCCTTCACCAAAGTCGCGGTGCGGCACGCCAACCACGGCAGATTCCAACACACCCTCTTGCTCATCCAGCAACAACTCCACCTCTTTGGGATAGATGTTGTAACCGCCGCAGATGATCAGATCCTTGGAGCGGCCCACGATTGTCACATAGCCATCGGCGTCCACAAGACCCAGATCGCCCGTGATAAAGAAACCGTCGTCACGAAATTCCTCAGCCGTCCTTTCAGGCATGTTCCAATAGCCCGAAAACACGTTGTCGCCCTTCACTTCGATCACGCCAATGGCGCCGTCCGGCAGCGTGGCCCCGGTCTCCGGGTCGGCCACGCGCAGGCTGACACCCGGTAGGGGAAAGCCCACAGTTCCCGCACGGCGTTCGCCGTCATAGGGATTGGACGTGTTCATGTTCGTTTCGGTCATGCCGTAGCGTTCCAGAATGCGCTTGCCGGTGCGCCGCTCGAACTGAACGTGAGTTTCGGCCAGCAAGGGTGCGCTGCCGGAAACGAAAAGCCGCATATGGGCGGCGCTTTCGTGTGTGAAACGATCATCGTCCAACAGTCGGGTGTAGAAGGTCGGCACCCCCATCAACGCTGTCGCGTCCGGCATGTGCTGCAACAGGGTGTCGACGCTTAAGCCGGGCAAGAAGATCAGCGATGCGCCGGCAAGCAGTGTCACATTGGTGGCGACAAACAGGCCGTGGGTGTGAAAAATCGGCAATGCGTGCAGAAGCACATCATCGCTCGACCAGTGCCAGCAGTCTTTCAGCGAAATCGAATTCGACAGTAAGTTGTCGTGACTCAACATTGCGCCCTTGGAGCGCCCGGTGGTGCCGGACGTATAAAGGATCGCCGCCAGATCATCCGGTCCCCGGGGCACATCTTCAAATTCGATGCCCGGATCATTGGACAGATCCGTCATGCTGCCGGCCGGCGTGTCGGGATCTGTCCAAACCCCCATGGTTTCAAGCGCAACGCCCAGCGCTTCGGTCATGGGTTGGTAGTCTATCTCGTCTTTGGGATCGCACACGAAAAGTGCAGGCGCCGCGTCTTCCAAAAAGTACCGCACTTCAGTTTCCGTGTAGGACGTGTTGAGCGGCAGGAAGATCGCCCCCGCCCGCACGGTGCCCAAGTAAAGCATGATCGCTTCAAGGCTCTTTGGCACCTGCACCGCCACGCGGTCCCCCGGCTTCACGCCCAGTGCCACCAAGCGGTTCGCAAACCGTGCCGACACGTCTCTCACATGGCCGTAGCTGTAATACCGATCGGGCTTGCCTTCTGCCGGAGACGGAATTTTGGCAAACTGCGCATGGTCGTGAGCAAAGCGCATCAATCCATCAAACAGATGATTGGTCATGTCAGGCGGTCCAAGCGTGGTTTGGTCATTCTCTTTGCACCCGGTTCTCACCGTGTCGCCCGCGTGCTGGAGAAGAGCGCAATAAAAAAGGGCGGAATGGGAAAGAGCGCCATTCGGTCAATCAAAACCATCAGCTGACCTGATCGGGTGTCAAAACTCGGTCCCGTGACGAACCAGCCACAGGCCAGCGACAGGCCAGTCACGAGCCAGTCACGCGCCAGTCACGAGCCAGTCTCCAAACCGTATTGTTCCGCCCGCCGCAGCCTCTGGGCCGCCTGCCGCGCAAAACGCAAATGCACATCCTTACGCCGTGCAGCACTCACCGGTTCTGCATCTGTCTCTCGCACCACTTCACAGCCATACCGGTCAGCCACAAGGAATCCTCGGTCTTCGGGGAAGATA